>CANMFU010000032.1 GCA_947497295.1 uncultured Roseovarius sp. | reverse complement strand
GCCTTGATGCCTGTGCTGTCGACCAGAAGATGCAAAGGGGCCTTGGGAACTCTGATATCCAATGGTAACGGACAGCGCCTTTTGCCGCCGACACAGGGTGCTGTCGTCGGGCACCTCCCAATCAAAGTCGGCGAGCTTCAGCAGGCTTTCGACAGACCCCGTCGTCTGTCGCAAGGGTAAGCCGAACAGCACTTTGCTCG
>CANMFU010000031.1 GCA_947497295.1 uncultured Roseovarius sp. | reverse complement strand
GCCTGACCTGCTCAGCCAGATCGCGCCAGACCAAGAGATTGGCAGCGTTACGGCTGATGGAGCCTATCATACCCGCAAGTGCCATGACGCGATTGCGGCACGCAACGCGCACGCTGTCATCCCCGCGCAAGAACGCCAAGCTGTGGAAGCCGGACACCCCCGGAGCGAGGGCCCGTAACGACGCGGTGCGATCCTCAAAGTA
>CANMFU010000030.1 GCA_947497295.1 uncultured Roseovarius sp. | reverse complement strand
AGCAACCGAAATCTGCTCCGGCGTGATGTTCCGAAGCTCCGCCAGGGCCACCGGCCCGGTGCCCGGCACGTCGACCAGAATGATCACGCCCAGATAGCTGCTCTGCACCGATACCGCCGCAGCCGCAGCAGCCGCGTCCCAGCCATAGGCCGCGGAGATCGCCGTCAAATCCACCACGTCGCCCTCGCCGGGCGTGAAATCCTCAACCCGGTCGCGCCCGCCTGCAAGGGAATCAGGCCCCCAGAC
>CANMFU010000029.1 GCA_947497295.1 uncultured Roseovarius sp. | reverse complement strand
CCATTGGATATCAGAGTTCCCAAGGCCCCTTTGCATCTTCTGGTCGACAGCACAGGCATCAAGGCCGAAGGTGAAGGCGAGTGGAACGCGCGCAAGCATGGCGGTCCCAAACGCCGTCTATGGCGCAAGATCCACATTGGGATTGATGAGCAGACGCTGGAGATCCGCGCCATTGAGATGACGGGCAGCAATATCGGTGACGCCCCCATGCTGCCTGACCTGCTCAGCCAGATCGCGCCAGACCAAGAGATTGGCAGCGTTACGGCTGATGGAGCCTATCATACCCGCA
>CANMFU010000028.1 GCA_947497295.1 uncultured Roseovarius sp. | reverse complement strand
GCCTTGATGCCTGTGCTGTCGACCAGAAGATGCAAAGGGGCCTTGGGAACTCTGATATCCAATGGTAACGGACAGCGTCTTCTGCCGCCGACACAGGGTGCTGTCGTCGGGCACCTCCCAATCAAAGTCGACGAGCTTCAGCAGGCTTTCGACACACCCCGTCGTCTGTCGCAAGGGTAAGCCGAACGGCACTTTGCTCGCCAAACACGCCTGGATCGCCGCATCGCTATAGCGCGGATTACGGCCCGGTCTGCCAGTCGGCTTGGCTTTCCAATCCGCGTCGGGATCGAACCAAAGTGCCAATGATCCGCGTCGTTT
>CANMFU010000027.1 GCA_947497295.1 uncultured Roseovarius sp. | reverse complement strand
TGACGCGATTGCGGCACGCAACGCGCACGCTGTCATCCCCGCGCAAGAACGCCAAGCTGTGGAAGCCGGACACCCCCCGGAGCGAGGGCCCGTAACGACGCGGTGCGATCCTCAAAGTACCTGGGGCGTGCCCTGTGGCTGGGGCGTGCCCTGTGGCGACGATGGACCGGCTACCACCGCCGGAGCCGCGCCGAGACCAAGATGCATTGTGTGAAACTACGCGGTCAGCGCCTCGCTGCGCGCGACTTTGACCGGCAGGTTGCACAGATCCAGATCCGCGCCGCGATCCTGAACGGCGTCACCGCTCTTGGCATCCCCCGAACACTGGCTGTAGGCTGAATCCGTCTG
>CANMFU010000026.1 GCA_947497295.1 uncultured Roseovarius sp. | reverse complement strand
GCCGACGGCGCCGCCACCACGCGCGTCACCGCCACCGACGCCGAGGGCAATGTGACCACCTTGAACGGGCCGGGGCTGGTGCTGGATTTTGCACCGGATGTGTCGGCGGATGAGGACGGCAACCTTGGGGTGGCGGCACCCGACACGGCGATCGACGCCTCGGAGGTCGGCGCGGTCACGCTGAGCGCCACCGGGCTGGACGCCGACGCGACGGCGGTGATCACGGTGAGCGACGGCAGCGCAAGCGTCGTTTCGGGCGTGCTGACGCCCGGGGCGGCGACGGCTGTGCTGGACCTTTCGGGCCTGTCGGACGGGCCGCTGAGCACGTCCATCGTGGCCACGGATACCAGCGGCAACGTGACGGCGGCGATTGCCGGTCCGGCGCTGACGCTTGATACTGCGTCCGAGCCGGAGCCGGAGCCACAGAACGCGATCACCGGCACGCCGGGGGATGACTGGCTGACCGGCACGTCGGGCGATGATCTGATCCTTGGCGGCGCGGGGCGCGACCGGCTGCGCGGCGG
>CANMFU010000025.1 GCA_947497295.1 uncultured Roseovarius sp. | reverse complement strand
CTGCGCCTACACCTAACGGCTTAAGCTTGCTAGATAGACCAAGTCGATGACCCATTATACAAAAGGTACGCCGTCACAAGACTGGACACTGATAACAATCATTTAGTTGGTATAGAGACGCGGAAGTGAACCGTTTCGATACCGGGGTTATCCGAGTAGATCCCGGCGTTTGACCTGTGGTCAGCGCCCAAACCTATGCGAACCCCTTCGCGGTTTTGATACCCCAGCTCGATGCCGGAGCGCCACTCGATGGGACCGCCCAGATCCTCCTCGCCGCCGCGTGCATAAAGCCCGGGCATGGAGTGGAATTGTGCGAACCACCGATTATTCGGCGTTGTATATGTCGTCGTGTTTCCTACGCCGACCCACAGACCACCCTCATCGGTGATTGATGCACCGTAGGTGAATTGGAACGGGCCGCGCGCAATCCCTGTCTGCTTTCTGATGTAGATTTCTTCGCCCACACTACTCTCTTGAAAAACAAGATCGCCAACAGACAGACCAAGATAAGGCGTAACCTCATTCTTGGAAAAGCAACCGTCATTAGGACAATAGTTCACCCCCATATTGATCAGCCCCAATACGAGGCCGACAACTGCGAATGTTCCATCTGTGACGACTGCCAGATCTGACATATTCATTTCCTCATGTCTAAATGTTGCATCCTTCTTGATGCAGATTGTTATTAGAGTCCAGTCAAGCTCCGACTGATTGTAGGCGTTCGGTTTCAGGTACTGTTTCACTCCCCTCGTCGGGGTGCTTTTCACCTTTCCCT
>CANMFU010000024.1 GCA_947497295.1 uncultured Roseovarius sp. | reverse complement strand
TCCAACTCATGAGTACGATGGAGCATCATGAACAAGACAACAAACAGATACACGCCAGAGGTCCGCGAACGTGCGGTCCGGATGGTTTTGAATGGCGCAGGGCAGCATGACAGTCGCTGGTCTGCGATCCTGTCAATTTCAGCGAAAATCGGTTGCGCGCCGCAAACGCTGAATGAATGGGTTAAGAAGGTCGAGGTGGATACTAGCCAACGCGGGGGCGTCACGACCGATCAAGCTGAAAAGATGAAGGCGTTGGAGCGCGAAGTGCGCGAGCTCAAGCAGGCCAACGAGATCCTTCGCAAAGCGTCAGCATATTTTGCTCAGGCGGAGCTCGACCGCCCGTTGAAGGAATGATCCCCTTCATAGAAGATCACCGTGCAGATCATGGGGTCGAGCCGATTTGCAGGGTTGTGCCGATTGCCCCAGCGACATTCTATGACAACCTGGCCAAGCGGGCTGACCCGTCGCGCTTGTCGGATCGCGCCAAGCGTGATGGAGAACTGAAGCCCGAGATCGAACGGGTCTTTGAGGATAACCTCAAGGTCTATGGTGCGCGCAAAATCTGGCACCAGATGCGACGGGAAGGCTTTGGCATTGCGCGCTGCACGGTCGCCCGCCTGATGAAAGACATTGGTATCGAAGGCGTCATTCGGGGCAAAAAGCCGAGAACGACGATCCCTGACAAAGCGTTACCTTGCCCACTCGACCGGGTGAACCGCCAGTTCCATGCGCCAGCGCCCAACGTCCTATGGGTCAGCGACTTCACCTATGTCGCCACGTGGCAGGGTTTTGTCTATGTGGCGTTCGTTATTGATGTTTTTGCGCGACGCATTGTGGGTTGGCGCGCAAGCCGCACGGCCAATGCAGGCTTCGTTCTCGATGCTTTGGAACAAGCCATTCATCAACGCAGACCAGCACAGGACCAACTGGTGCATCACTCGGATCGCGGGTCGCAGTATCTCTCGATCAAATACACTGAGCGGTTGGCAGAGGCAAAGATTGCACCGTCTGTCGGCAGTGTCGGGGACTCGTATGACAACGCGATGGCCGAAACGATCAACGGTCTATTCAAGGCAGAGGTCATTCACCGCCGTGGCCCATGGCGCAGCTTTGAAGCGGTCGAATACGCAACCCTGGAATGGGTCGAATGGTTCAACAACCGCCGCCTGCTGGAGCAAATCGGGAATATCCCGCCAGCAGAAGCCGAGGCAAACTTCTACGCCGATCTGGAAAGATCAGACATGGCCGCGTAACTAAGACAAATTAGCCTCCGGCAAACCCGGCGCGGTTCA
>CANMFU010000023.1 GCA_947497295.1 uncultured Roseovarius sp. | reverse complement strand
GTAAGCGGTGCCTGAGCCCCGCCGGGGTTTCAGCTTGACGGCTTTTGGAATGCCCACGGCATGAGGTCGTCGATGCATGACGCGGGGTGTTCGGCCGCGATGGCGGTCAGTGTTTCGCGTAGGTAGGCGTAGGGATTGATGGCGTTCAGTTTGCAGGTTTCAATGAGCGATGCCATGCGTGCCCAGGTTCGCCCACCCTCGTCATGACCCGCGAAGAGCGCGTTCTTGCGATTCAGGGTTATGGGTCTGATGGTGTTTTCCACCGGCTATAGCCCGCCTTGGGGTCGAGCACCGGCGCCCGGGTCTCATCTGTTACCCGGCAGGCGATTGCGCAGCAATCTGCCGTGAGGGCATGAACAGGCGGTCGGATCGCTTGAGGTGGGTCAGCATCCGGTCGACGACCGGAGCGAGATGATAGGCTGCCGTGCCGCACCAGCTTGCGAGGGTGGACCGGTCCAGATCCACACCACCCCGGCTGTAAATCTGGCACTGGCGGTAAAGCGGCAAGTGGTCTGCGTATTTGGAGACAGCGACATGGGCAAGTGTGCCCTCGGTCGGCAGCCCGCCTTCGATCAGCCAGTTCGGCGTCGCAGCCTGTGTGATGCCTGCATCGCAACGGCAACAGGCATAGCGGGGACGGACGGTGACGATGACCTGAGAGCGGGCGGGAATGATATCCAGCCGTTCAGCGCGATCCTCGCCGATCTTCACCATATCGGCGCAGCCTCAGGGGCAGACCTTCTGCGCAGGCTCGATCACCTGTTCGATGCGCGGCAGATGGTCTGGCAGATGGCCAAGATTGCGTTTGGCGGCCGGGCGTCTGGGTTTGTCATCGGCGTTGCGTTCTACCAGCGCATCCCGTGTGGCCTCGGCCTCGGCGATAGCCGTTTCCAGATCCTCAAAAGCCAGCTGGCGCTCATCGGGGGCCAACTGCTCGGACCGTTTGCCATAAAGCGCGTGCCGCAGCTCGGCGATCAGGTAATCTTGACGTTCAGTCCGGGCCTCCAGCCCTGCGACCTTGGCCTGCAGGACCGCAAACGCCTCGCGCACGGCGGGCGGAAGGGCATCCAGATCAATGGGTTGTGAGGCAGGCACAGACATGGCTGTTCATACCGCATGCCCCTACAATTGCCCATATTTACAAAGCGATCCGAGTCATTCTGTCGCGGTGATCTGCAAAGGTCGCGGTGCGCGGATGCGGCGCCAGTCAAGGCCTGCGAACAGTGCCTCAAACTGCACGCGCGACAGGCGCATAACCCCGTCACTGACCCTGGGCCAGGCAAAGCCGCCCTGTTCCAACCGCTTGTAGATCATCACAACTCCGCTG
>CANMFU010000022.1 GCA_947497295.1 uncultured Roseovarius sp. | reverse complement strand
CGCGTCGGGATCGAACCAAAGTGCCAATGATCCGCGTCGTTTCAGGGCCCGGTTGTCGTCAGGCCAGTTCCAGGTCTTGTACGTTATAGGGGTCCAGCTGCTCATGCCAGCCAGCTACTAGACTGGAATCACTCAGTGAATCTCACTTCATGCCGATTTGTGCAACAAAGCCTCAGGAACTGACAAATCTTTGGATCGCCGGCCAGCCTGCGAGACCAGCTGTTGAATGAGGAGATCTTCGATACATTAGATGACGCACGAAGAAAATTGGCGCTCTACCGCAGTGAACGCGCCCAGACCTGGATTCTGGCCGCGCAAGAAATCGGGGCATCGGTCGCCGCGCAGAAAAAGATCGACGAGGAGGTCATCTTCAAGGCGATGACCCGGATCCGGGAGATCAACGCCAACGCTCTGGCGGGCCAGAGCCTGCTGGTCGACGACTACTCAAAGGAGCGCCTTGCCGAACTTGAGGATGGGCTGCTCATCGGGTTGGAGGTCGACGAAACGCCGCTTAACACGCAGATTCCTCATGTCACAGATGGCCTGGGCCTTGAGCTTACGACATCTCAGCCCAGCAAAACGCAGGTCGCAAAGACCCCGGATACGGCCTTCGAGGGTGCGGTCGAGCGGGGTCAATGGCGCGCAAGCGACGGCGCATCTGCTCCGCCCTCCGCCGACGAAAACGACACCTGGTCCTTCGGGGAAAAGTAGAAGCCAGATAATCGAGCGCGTAGAAAACCCCCGCAGTCAACGACGACCGCGGGAGCTTTTCGTCCCAAAAGTGTGAATAATCGGCCGACAGGCCAACAATGTGGCTCTCGACCCTCGACCGTCTCTCTGAAGGAGCAGCAATAGCGCGTCCATACATCGGTCATGCCGCCTCACGGTGACGAGAACAGTTTGGTGTGTTCGGAGCGAATATTCTCCACCGAGAAGATCCTTTCCTCTGTCGTCATCGCTTTCACCCGATTTTATGAGACCGGGTAAAAGCAATGATTTCCAGCGAATCTATACAAATCTGAATTTATTTTCTTCGCCCCCGAGCAAAACGATCAATGTCACTTTCAACAGGGCGGCGGCTACCATTCGACCCGAACCAATATAAAGGAGATCAACCAGCCCTTTCTATCTCCGACAAACGGACAGGCTTGAAGCTGTCACGAATGACAGATCGGACATCAGACGCAACACGCGCCCGGTGCCGACATCGCCACCGATCAGGTTGGCGGCATTTGCCAAAGCTGATCCGTGCTCAATGAAATGAGCGCGCGTGGCGGCGAGTTGGGGATCGGCGGACAGGGTCTTCGTGGGCAATGCCTGCTTACCTCAGCGGAGTTGTGATGATCTACAAGCGGTTGGAACAGGGCGGCTTTGCCTGGCCCAGGGTCAGTGACGGGGTTATGC
>CANMFU010000021.1 GCA_947497295.1 uncultured Roseovarius sp. | reverse complement strand
CGGCCAAGGTGCCTGTCTGTTCAGCAAGCGCCTGGAGAAGGGTCGGTTCGTGTGGCCATCGGCGAAAGAGGGCAAAATTGCCCTGACCGCAGCCCAGTTGGCGATGCTTTTGGAAGGGATCGATTGGCGTGTCCCACAGCGCAGCTGGACACCGCTCAAGGCTGGATAAACACCTGCATGGGATTCCCGTCGCGCTGTTGTTTTGCTATGGTTTGGCAATGCTGGACGTCAACAAATCTCTGCCGAAAGACCCCGATGAACTGAGACAGTTCACGGCTCTTTTGCTGACAGAGGTGAAGTCGCAGGCCATGCTGATTGAGAAGCTGCGCCATCAACTGGCCGGTCACCGCAATCACCGGTTCGGGTCGTCATCGGAGAGCACCGAACAGCTTCAACTGGCCTTGGAAACGAGCGAGATCGCGGTCGCCAAAATGACGGCAAAGCTGCGCCTTCCCGACGAGGAACCAAAGGATAAACCCAAGCGACGTCCGATCCCCGATAACATCCCGCGGATGGAAGTCGAGCTGACCACCGGCGACGACGATTGCCCTCAGTGCGGTGGTGGCCTGCGCCGTTTGGGCGAGGATGTAACCGAAGAACTTGAGTATGTTCCCGGTCGGTTCATCGTGAACCGTATCGTGCGGCCCCGCTTTGCATGTTCGGGCTGCGAAGCCTTCACACAAGCGGCTTTGCCGTCGCGCCCTATCGAACGGGGCCGCCCTGGTCCGGGCTTGCTGGCGCATGTGTTGGTGAACAAATACGCCGATTACCTGCCGCTGTATCGTCAAAGCGGCATCTTTGAACGCGATGGGATCGATATTGACCGCTCGACGCTGGCGGATTGGGTCGGCAAGTCCACCGCGCTTTTGGAACCACTTGCAGACGCCATCGGGCGGCATGTGCTGGCAGGACAGGCGATCTTTGCAGACGACACGCCAGTGAAGATGCTGGCACCCGGCACTGGAAAAACTGCGACAGCAAGGCTTTGGGCCTATGGTCGAGACGAGAGGCCATGGGGCAGCGACGTCCCACCCGCCAGCTGGTATCAGTTCTCGCCAGACCGCAAAGGGCAGCACCCAAAGGATCATCTCGCAAAATATCAGGGCTGGATGCACGCGGATGGATATGCCGGGTTCGAAGACCTGTATCGTTCCGGCGACATCCGCGAGGTCGCCTGCATGGCCCACGTCAGACGCAAGTTTGTCGATATCTACCGCGCTCAAGGTTCGGCCATCGCCGACGAGGCAATCCAGCGCATCGCGCAACTCTATGCGGTCGAGAAGGAAGCGCGCGGATCGCCACCAGATATGCGTGTCGCTCTGCGGCAAGCGAAGGCAAAACAGATATTCGATGATCTGGAGCTCTGGTTGCACGCCCAACTGCCCAGTATCTCTGGTAAATCACCGCTGGCGGCCGCAATCCGCTATGCCCTGACGCGCATGGCACGGCTGCGGCCCTACCTCAACGACGGCATCTTGGAGCTGGACAACAACACAGCAGAACGGGCCATGCGATCCATCGCAATCGGGCGCAAAAACTATCTGTTCGTCGGATCACAGACCGGCGGCAAGGCCGCCGCCATGGCCTACACCTTGATCGAAACCGCCAAACTGAACGGCATCGATCCGCAAGCATGGCTCGCAGACACGCTCGCCCGCATCCCAGACTACAAAATCAATCGCGTCGATGAGCTGCTGCCCTGGAAAACCACACCTTAGGGCGATCAGACCGGACGCTTAC
>CANMFU010000020.1 GCA_947497295.1 uncultured Roseovarius sp. | reverse complement strand
TGGTTGCGGGAGTAGGATTTGAACCTACGACCTTCAGGTTATGAGCCTGACGAGCTACCGGGCTGCTCCATCCCGCGCCAATTGTGCCTCACGTGTGTGCTGGTATCATGTGAGGTTACATCGCAGAGAGATACATGAACTCTGAGGGTTTTACTAGGTTTGGCGACGACCTACTCTCCCACGTCTTGAGACGCAGTACCATGGGCGCAACGGCACTTAACTGCCGGGTTCGGGATGGGACCGGGTGTTTTGCTCGCGCTATGATCACCAAACCGAGAAAAACCCTCGGAGTTCCAAGTCAAGAATACTGTGTAGTTGGTGTGTATGACTGATGTTTTCGAAGGTTTGTTCGCAGGTGTCTGCGAAGTCTGACTTCTACTGGATCAAATCAAGCCTATCGAGCAATTAGTACCAGTCAACTGAACGCCTTACAGCGCTTACATCTCTGGCCTATCGACGTGGTGGTCTACCACGGCTCTCAGGGATACCTTGTTTTGAGGGGGGCTTCCCGCTTAGATGCCTTCAGCGGTTATCCTGTCCGTTCATAGCTACCCTGCACTGCTGCTGGCGCAACAACAGGTCCACCAGTGGAACGTTCACCCCGGTCCTCTCGTACTAGGGGCAACTCCTCTCAAGTATCCTACACCCACGGCAGATAGGGACCGAACTGTCTCACGACGTTCTAAACCCAGCTCACGTACCTCTTTAAACGGCGAACAGCCGTACCCTTGGGACCTGCTCCAGCCCCAGGATGAGATGAGCCGACATCGAGGTGCCAAACACTGCCGTCGATATGGACTCTTGGGCAGTATCAGCCTGTTATCCCCGGCGTACCTTTTATCCGTTGAGCGATGGCCCTCCCACTTGGGACCACCGGATCACTATGACCGACTTTCGTCTCTGCTCGACTTGTCAGTCTCGCAGTCAGGCTGGCTTTTGCCATTGCACTCAACGACCGATTTCCGACCGGTCTGAGCCAACCTTCGCGCGCCTCCGTTACGATTTAGGAGGCGACCGCCCCAGTCAAACTACCCGCCACGCAGGGTCCCGGATCCGGATAACGGACCGCGGTTAGACATCAAGAGTGCGAAGAGTGGTATCTCAAGGATGACTCCACCGAAACTGGCGTTCCGGCTTCAAAGTCTACCACCTATCCTGCACATCACAATCCTGATGCCAGTGCGAAGCTGTAGTAAAGGTGCACGGGGTCTTTCCGTCTAACCGCGGGAAACCTGCATCTTGACAGGTAATTCAATTTCGCTGAGTCCACATTTGAGACAGCGGGGAAGTCGTTACGCCATTCGTGCAGGTCGGAACTTACCCGACAAGGAATTTCGCTACCTTAGGACCGTTATAGTTACGGCCGCCGTTTACCTGGGCTTCAATTCAGAGCTCTCACCCCTCCTTTTAACCTTCAGGCACCGGGCAGGCGTCAGACCCTATACGTCGTCTTGCGACTTCGCAGAGCCCTGTGTTTTTAGTAAACAGTCGCCACCCCCTGGTTTGTGCCCCCGGCATCTACTTGCGTAAACACCGGGCCTCCTTCTCGCGAACTTACGGAGGTATTTTGCCGAGTTCCTTAAATGTGGTTCTCTCAAGCGCCTTGGTATTCTCTACCAGTCCACCTGTGTTGGTTTAGGGTACGATCTAGCGATGGAGCTATTTCCAGGGACTGATTAACGGCCCACCCAATCCGATAAGGGTGAACAATCTTCACAATCCGTCACTTCCATCTGGCCCAGGAATATTAACCTGGTTCCCATCGACTACGCCTTTCGGCCTCGCCTTAGGGGTCGGCTTACCCTGCTCAGATTAGCTTTAAGCAGGAACCCTTGGACTTTCGGCGACAGTGTCTCTCACACTGTTTGTCGCTACTCATGTCATCATTCTCACTAGTGATCTCTCCACGGGATCGCTCACGCGCCCGCTTCATCGAAAGCTTCGTGTCTCCGACACTCATTATATTTTGCGCTACCGCTTCGCTACTTGAGCGCGTTGGTCTCGCAATAAATGAGCTAAAGAGACATGAAACTATGTCACACTACGCTCTGCTACCAAAGTTGAATTCCGAAGAATTCAACAGTCCTAAGCTTCGGCTCATGGCTTGAGCCCCGTTACATCTTCGCCGCAGGACAACTTGTTTAGACCAGTGAGCTGTTACGCTATCTTTAAAGGATGGCTGCTTCTAAGCCAACCTCCTGGTTGTTTTGGTCGTCCCACCTGCTTTCCCACTTAGCCATGAATTAGGGGCCTTAGCTGTAGGTCAGGGTTGTTTCCCTCTCGACTACGGACGTTAGCATTCGCAGTCTGTCTGCCATCTAGTACTCCTCGGTATTCGGAGTTTGGTTAGGATCAGTAAGCCGGTGAGGCCCCATTACCCATCCAGTGCTCTACCCCCGAGGGTATTCGGATGACGCTCTACCTAAATAGATTTCGCAGAGAACCAGCTATCTCCGAGTTTGATTGGCCTTTCACCCCTAGGCACAACTCATCCCGACCTTTTTCAACAGGTGTGGGTTCGGCCCTCCAGTTAGTGTTACCTAACCTTCAGCCTGGTCATGCCTAGATCACTCGGTTTCGGGTCTGATCCATCTAACTCATGCGCCCTATTAAGACTCGCTTTCGCTGCGCCTACACCTAACGGCTTAAGCTTGCTAGATAGACCAAGTCGATGACCCATTATACAAAAGGTACGCCGTCAC
>CANMFU010000019.1 GCA_947497295.1 uncultured Roseovarius sp. | reverse complement strand
AAGCTCCGACTGATTGTAGGCGTTCGGTTTCAGGTACTGTTTCACTCCCCTCGTCGGGGTGCTTTTCACCTTTCCCTCACGGTACTGGTTCACTATCGGTCAGTAAGGAGTACTTAGCCTTCGAAGGTGGTCCTCCGATCTTCAGACAGGATTTCACGTGTCCCGCCCTACTTAATACGTCCAATCATGCTTCATATACGGGGCTATCACCCTCTGTGGCTGTGCTTCCCAACACATTCTATTCGCACTCATGGCTCGGCTGGTCCCCGTTCGCTCGCCGCTACTAGGGGAGTATCATATTGATTTCCTTTCCTCCGGGTACTTAGATGTTTCAGTTCCCCGGGTTTGCTTTTATAAACCTATGTATTCAGTCTATAAATACCTGGTTTACCGCATTATTAGCTGACCTTGCGGTCAGTAATAACACAGTATCAGGTGGGTTGCCCCATTCAGAAATCCATGGATCAAAGCTTATTCTCAGCTCCCCATGGCTTATCGCAGAGTATCACGTCTTTCATCGCCTCTTACTGCCAAGGCATTCACCAAACGCCCTTTTCGCGCTTGATTTGATCCAGAAAAAGACAGACTTGCGTCTGACGCGGCCTCCCCAGCTGGTAACTAAAGGGGGCCTTTATTCTGGAACAAAAGTCATACTTTTCCCGCCTGGACATACGTCCAGACAATGAGCGGCCTTGCGACCACTCAGGATACAGAACCGTGCAGAACTGTATCCGGGTTAGTGTACTTGACTTGGACGACACCATCTTTTCAGCCGGGATACACATGGGCGGGTGAGGAAGCATCCGCGTCATATGCCTTCCACCGAAGTGGAACCGAACCGAGGTGATCTGCTAACGCGCAGACACCGACAGTGTCGTTTTGTTACTTTGAGATTGCTCTCAAAGTAACTGTATCTCTCTTTACGATGTTAAATTGCCTGTCGATCTTGCGATCTTCAGACTGTCCAATAGGACGGCCAAACACCTGATGATGCTTGGCGATCATATTGTCTAATATCCACCTTCCGCCGTGGAAGATGGTGGGTCGAGGAGGACTTGAACCTCCGACCTCACGCTTATCAGGCGTGCGCTCTAACCACCTGAGCTACCGACCCACATTGAATTGGCAAAGACCAATTCAATGAGTGCCACCAAGCGTATTCGCGAAGCGAATGCGCCGGGAGACACCCGGTCGAACGGCCAGGCCAACTTATATCCGGGCAAAGCCAAGTGGTGGAGCCTAGCGGGATCGAACCGCTGACCTCCTGAATGCAAATCAGGCGCTCTCCCAGCTGAGCTAAGGCCCCATGCTTTGGAACCCTACGCGGGATGCGCAGGACCTACTGACTGAAGAGATATGAGGACGGCTCGGCCCAATATCAGATCCACTTGGAACCTGATTGATGTGGTCGGCTTTGTTTGCCGACCTGCTAAGTGATTGACGTGACTGGCAAGCCAGTCATCTACAATCATCCTTAGAAAGGAGGTGATCCAGCCGCAGGTTCCCCTACGGCTACCTTGTTACGACTTCACCCCAGTCGCTGAGCTCACCGTGGTCCGCTGCCCCCTGTAAACAGGTTGGCGCACGGCCTTCGGGTGGACCCAACTCCCATGGTGTGACGGGCGGTGTGTACAAGGCCCGGGAACGTATTCACCGCGTCATGCTGTTACGCGATTACTAGCGATTCCGACTTCATGGGGTCGAGTTGCAGACCCCAATCCGAACTGAGATAGCTTTTGGGGATTAACCCATTGTCACTACCATTGTAGCACGTGTGTAGCCCAACCCGTAAGGGCCATGAGGACTTGACGTCATCCACACCTTCCTCCCGCTTATCACGGGCAGTTTCCATAGAGTGCCCAGCTTAACCTGCTGGCAACTAGGGATGTGGGTTGCGCTCGTTGCCGGACTTAACCGAACATCTCACGACACGAGCTGACGACAGCCATGCAGCACCTGTATGATATCCAGCCGAACTGACGAAACCATCTCTGGTAACTACGATATCTATGTCAAGGGTTGGTAAGGTTCTGCGCGTTGCTTCGAATTAAACCACATGCTCCACCGCTTGTGCGGGCCCCCGTCAATTCCTTTGAGTTTTAATCTTGCGACCGTACTCCCCAGGCGGAATGCTTAATCCGTTAGGTGTGTCACCGAACAGTATACTGCCCGACGACTGGCATTCATCGTTTACGGTGTGGACTACCAGGGTATCTAATCCTGTTTGCTCCCCACACTTTCGTACCTCAGCGTCAGTATCGAGCCAGTGAGCCGCCTTCGCCACTGATGTTCCTCCGAATATCTACGAATTTCACCTCTACACTCGGAATTCCACTCACCTCTCTCGAACTCTAGACCAACAGTTTTGGAGGCAGTTCCGGGGTTGAGCCCCGGGATTTCACCCCCAACTTGCTGATCCGCCTACGCACGCTTTACGCCCAGTAATTCCGAACAACGCTAGTCCCCTCCGTATTACCGCGGCTGCTGGCACGGAGTTAGCCGGGACTTCTTTACTGGGTACAGTCATTATCTTCCCCAGCGAAAGAGCTTTACGATCCTAAGACCTTCATCACTCACGCGGCATGGCTAGATCAGGCTTGCGCCCATTGTCTAAGATTCCCCACTGCTGCCTCCCGTAGGAGTCTGGGCCGTGTCTCAGTCCCAGTGTTGCTGATCATCCTCTAAAACCAGCTATAGATCGTAGACTTGGTAGGCCATTACCCCACCAACTATCTAATCTAACGCGGGCCGATCCTTTACCGATAAATCTTTCCCCCGAAGGGCGTATAAGGTATTACCCACCGTTTCCAGTGACTATTCCTTAGAAAAGGGTACGTTCCCACGCGTTACTAACCCGTCCGCCGCTCACCCCGAAGGGCGCGCTCGACTTGCATGTGTTAAGCCTGCCGCCAGCGTTCGTTCTGAGCCAGGATCAAACTCTCAAGTTGAAAAGCTGTTACCAGCTTATCCTTGACGTTCGAACCTCTGCACATATTTGCTCCAACCGGCAAAGGTTGAAGCAGACTGTTTGTCTGTGCTTCCAGTTTCATCAGAAACCGAAAACCCTGCCAAACAGTGAAGCTGACACTGCATCATCGGGTTGCCCCTAGCAGCGCGACATATGTACAGTTGTAAGTTCATCGAATGAACCAAACCGCCCACATATCTCTTCAGATACTATCAGTTTCAAAGAGCGTCGGGACCCAAAAGCCCCAGAAGACAAATCTAACAGACCGCGCCTAAACTACCAAGCGCCGTCCGCCTCATCTATCCCCGAATGTCCAAACCGTCAAGACCCCCAGAGCACCGCCCCATCAGCCCGTCCAGCCTCCCGTCAGTGCATCCCTGCGCCGCCGGTGAAGGGGGTTCTAAGCCCACTTCCAAATACCCGCAACCC
>CANMFU010000018.1 GCA_947497295.1 uncultured Roseovarius sp. | reverse complement strand
ACCGCACGTTCGCGGACCTCTGGCGTGTATCTGTTTGTTGTCTTGTTCATGATGCTCCATCGTACTCATGAGTTGGATGGAGCATCAACTGATCCTGCTCCGGTCGACTTTGATGAATGACTTGCTCAAGAGCATCCACGACAGAGCCCGATTTGGCCATACGACTGGCCCGCCAAAGGACGATCCGCCGTACAAAGACGTCGATCACGAAGGCGACGTAGACGAACCCTTGCCATGTTGCGACATAGTGAAGTCACTCACCCAGAGAACATTTGGCGACGCGCACGGAATTGGCGGTTGCTCGTGCCATGATCCGGGCCTAGGCCGCCGACTTCAACGAAACACGCCCGCATTCGGCGCTGGGATACCAGACGTCCAACGCGTTCGCCGAGCGACTATTCACCGCACCCGACTTCCGCACTGCCCAATCTGAAAGCTCCGCGCGTATGTCGATTGCTTCACCTGCGCCAATCGGCGTATCAAACTAAAGGGCTCTGATTCCGGCTGAGTGAAAGTTCAGTGGCAGGTCACCGTCATTGTAAGACGACCAGTTCTTGGTCTGGTATTTCATCGGTGCCCGGCTGCTCATGCCGTGAGCTATCAAGCTGGATTCATACAGGGAATCCTACCAGCGCATCTGTGCAACAAAGCCCCACAGTCTATAAATTTACTCCATCAGACGAAATGTTGCCGTGGTATCCGTCGCTGCTTGAAAATGCCCGGTATTACTATGTCAGCGAAGTAAAATTTCGTGCGGTATCCTGCAAGAGTGTGAGTGCAATCGATCCGGAGGATTGTGATTGGAACGCATTAATCTGGTCACGAATCAAGAAGCGCTCAATTATGACATCTTGAACATCTGTGTCAGAAAGAGCGCTAAGACTGTCCAGACCCAACTGACGTTTCGCGCGATCCGAAAACTCTTCGACCTGTATGTCTAGATCAGCCTGAGCAAAATTCGGTGGAAGGCCCAGCGCGGTTTCGAAAACCTGCCGCAGTGGAGGATTACCCATGATCTTAAACCAACGCGTTTCTTCTTTGCCGGGTAGCTTGGCAATATCTGGCATGTTGCGTTTTGCGTCCATTGCTAATCGCATGCTTTGGTCCTGATTGCCTACCGCGACCTCAAATTCCAGCTGACGAAAACGTGCGGTTATGCCTCGAGCCCAAGACGTGCTTCCAGTGCGCGCGCCACCTTCGTCGCCAAAGCCGAACGCTTCGGCGAACTCGCGGTATCTTACATCAGATAGTTTGTTAGCAAGAGCATCGTTGTTTTTGGTCCCTCCCTCCAAAATTTCTCGAATGAATGCACTGCTATTCAGGTCGTCGCTTAAACCGTACGCGCCGAGTGCAACACGCAAAAGACGACGATCTGAGACCAAATCTTCCGCTGTCTTGGCATCTGAAATATTCTTTTCAAAATACTCAGTATCGCGGAGAATCTCGGGAGTTTTTTCGAACGCTTGAGTTTGCTGCCCGAGAGTGCGGTTGAGAAAACTCCAACCGGGCAAACCGCCAGCGATAAGGACGGGCTGGAAGGTCATGATACACGCCGCGCAAGCAGCCTGTCTTCGCGTCCAAGCAAGTTGCGCAACGATTTCAGACATTGATAGAACTGCCCATCCAAAACTGCCTGGGTCGCCTGGGCCAAGTGGCTGCGGCTGTCGACATCGGTTAGGATCTGGCTCAATTCTTCTATGCGACGTAATAGGGGCAAGCGTGCTTCATCCGGGTTTGAGTCGCCGGATAGAACCAGTTGTGCAGCATAGCAGACGCGCCTGACTGGTGTTGTGGCGTGCTCCGGGTGAATTGCGTCGCGCAGTCGTAAAATATTTGCCTCCGGCGTAACGATCGACAAGCGTGATCGCTTGTCACCATTCTCGATAACCGCACCGTTTATCAAAACGCGCTCTTTCGGCCCGAGCTTGAGGATAAGGCCGCTCATTTCGCACCGGTCCCGTCGCGAAGGCCGCGCATGACAGCCGTGTTGATCTCGATCAGTGCATCTGCGCTGGCTGTTCGACCCAGTACCTTGCGACTGTGTTCATTGGTGAACTCTGAAAGATAGAAAATGCGCGCCCGCAATTCCTGAGGAAGGGGGTTATCTTGATCGGCGACTTCTATTGCGAACAGCGTCCACATGTTTCGATTGTCGAGAATGGCACCAGCCAACGCGCTCATGTCCAGCGGCTCGCGTGCGGCAGCCGATTTCAGACGTTGGGTTATGCGGGCCACTGCGTCGTATTCGGTTCCGCGTGTGGTACGTATCGGATTGTTGGTCTGTCCATAGGCATTCTGCGCCTGGCGTATCGCGTTCACGGTTCAATCCTTCCGGAAGTTTCTGTCACGGGGTGGGGGATCAGGGGTGCCAATGGGGCACCCCTGACAGGATTTTTAGCGGAACAGCGACAAGATTGCCTGCGGTGCCTGATTGGCAATCGACAGCGACTGCGTCGACAGCTGCTGCTGGACCTGGAGGGCCTGAAGACGGGCCGACGTTTCTTCCATGTCAGCATCGACCAGTGCGCCGATGCCAGACTTCATGGCATCGGTCAGCTTGGAGACGAAGTCGCCCTGATCTGCGATGCGCTTTTCGGAGGCACCCAGCGCTGCGGCGCCATCGACGGCCGTCTGGATGTGAGCTTCGAGAAGAGCGATAGACGCTTCTGCGTTTGTCGCATCGTCAACTAAGATATTGGACAAATCAAGGTTTGCTTCGAAATCCACTGAGGCGACGGTGATGTTTTGGGGAGTAACCGCGCCGGCAGCGTCGCGGTCAATGGAGGATAGTACAGTGAGCCCCGCGTTGCCTGCTGTGTTAAGCAGGTTCGCACCGTTGAACTGCGACGCCCCGATGATCGACGTGATCTGCGCTTTCAACTCGTTCACGTCGTCAGTAAGCTTGGTATAGTCGACGTTTTCGCCTGTTGCAGCGACCACCTTTTCTTTCATATCCTTCAGGATATTGGTGATCTGCTCTGCGCCGGCCGATGCCACGGCCACGGTAGATTCGCCCAGAGCAAGCGATTTTGAGATCGCCTTGAAACCGCTCACATCCGATTCCATCACCTTGGAAATCGCCCAGATGGCCGAGTTATCCTTGGCCTTGCCGATTTCCTTGCCGGTCGAAATCATATCCGTGGTTTTGGCCAGATTGCTGTTGACCGATTTCAGTGTTTGCAATGCAACCATTGCGCTGTTGTTTGTCAGAATGCTGGACATAGCATTTTCCTTTAGCTTGCGGCGCTTTGCACCTGTTACATATTCCGCCCTGAATTGGGGCGGCTTCAAATATCATTCTGATCTCTGCAGATCTATTAAATGAACTGCGCCATCCCAATCGGATGCAGGCCTAGAATGGGGCGATATATGCTAATGGAGTCCTAATTGTGCTACACTGTATCCGAAGCATTTGACGTAAATTGAGGTCAAGCGCGTTTTTCGAGCTTGTGGTCTACAACACTGGAGATCTCAGATTTGCGACCAGATTCATCGTATGTTTCCAAATTGTGCCGGATTCTGCGAACGGTTGCCATACGCGCAGCGACCTTGCGGATGCCTTCCAGCGCACCATCCAACAATTCCTGATTTCGAATAACCTTACCTTGGAGTTCCGACATGGCGCCGCTTGGTTTTGGCTCTTGGGTATTTAGTTGATCAATAAGAATCTCTTTTCGTTGAAGAAGTACAGCTATCGCCTCGAGGTTTCCGTCCAGCAATGCCGCGCGTTCCTGATCGAGTAGGATGCGCAAACTGTTTATTAAATTTTCATTTTCAGCGTGTGACATTCGGTGTCTCCATCATTGATTTGTAAAATGTCTCGGCCAGGCCGATCCCACCGGCCTGAACCATTTCATCGGCCAGGGCTTGCCTTTGAAAGGATGCGAATTGATCCTCTCCAATGCCGCCTGCAAAGCTGCCAGTTTTGCCGAAACCGGCAGATTTCAGCATCTCAGCAAGAAAAGTTGCCTCCAGTTTCTGGGCGGCTTCCCGGGCAGTGGCCGGCGCCAGCTGTTTTGCGTGAGGCTTGATCGCCTGCGTTGCGGGGAATGGTAAAATTTCAGTCATTGGAATACCTCGAATTTATTGCACTCAGCGCCATTTGAGCTCAAATCGGTAAAGAAGCAGTAACTAGATTTTGCGAAGGTGCGATTTGCAGGAATAAAATCTGGAGGGGCGCATGCCCGGCTTTTTATCGACACCCGCGACGCCTTTGGCACGGCTTACAACCGGCGCGACAGGTCATAGGACAGCAAACAGCGGTGATCTGCAGTTGCCGTTAAAGGCAGGAAAAAAAGGGAATCCACCCAACTTCCACTCTGCTTTTGCAAAGACCGATAGGGTGTCACCAGCGGCGGCAGGCGGGCCATCCAAAAAGCTTGAAGATCGACACATCGTGCAGGGCGAATCAAATTCGGTTGAACAGGTTGACGCAGACAGTGTGGAGGACGCTTCGCTGGATTCCCCTCACGACAGTCAAGAGGAAGCAGCTGTTGGCATATCGGAGCCCGGTCAATTGGACCTTGAGGACACAGAGATCGATCAGGACGATCCAGAGTTTAATGGATCTGTGGAGTCTCAGGTCTTCGGGCCCGTGCCTGTCGCAACGCGACAAGCGGGCGCAATCGATAGTGCGGGCGCTTCTATAGATATAGATGTGATTGGGGGCGCTGGGTTGGCAGCGGTCACGTCTCGACCGACGGCTGCTGCTCCGAATGGCAGCGCTGACATGGGCCCGAAGACGCCTGAGGGAGCGCGTCAGTCATCATTTGCAGGCTCCTCGATAGGTGAAACCCTTCTGCAATCGGCTCATTCAGACGAATCAGATTCAGGGTCGCGCGTGGCTTCGTCGCCTCAGGTTCTCGCTGCGACGATCCAGCAGACTCTGCAACAGGCAGATCCGGCTGCTCTATCTGGCAAGCCGAATTCTGGCGGACTGGCTCACTCTTCCCGGCCTGAAGTTTCGATGATGCTGCCGCCCAACTCGGACCATGCACAATTGGCGCAGCGTGAGATCTCGCCGGGTGATGGGACGATACGATTGTGCGATGGTATCATTTCGCAGGACGCAAAGACGACGCTGACGATGAGCGCGGCGCCATCAGCAGATTTGGCGCCGCCGGACATGCGCCGTTCGGCGACGGAAGGCAACACACGCACGGCTATAACCACCGCCACTGATGCGATGCGCAGCGCCCAATCTACGACGCCCGAGCCTAATGTAACCATCTTTACTCCAATCAAGGCTGATGGAGAGGATAGGGGACAACCTTTCATCTCTTCTGACGACCCGTTGATATCCGGGGATCCACGACCGGCGCAGCTTACAAATGCAGAGCTGCGTATGTCGACGGTCGCAAACGGCGGCGCGCCACAAATGGCGCGCCATGTGGCAATTCAACTATCACAAGCCGCCATGAAGGGTGAGAGCAGGCCAATAGATCTGGCGTTGAATCCGTCCGAATTGGGCCGAGTTCGAATTACTCTGACTTCGGGTGATGCCGGTATGATGGTAAGTTTAAGCGCTGAACGTCAAGAGACGCTGGACATGATGCGCCGTCATATTGACGTTTTGGATCAGGAATTCCGTGATCTCGGCTATGACGGGACGAATTTTACATTCTCCCAAGAGCAAGGCGGTACGCAGCATATTGTAAAAGAAGGGATGAGCGAAGGACCCAGTTCGGATGATGTGTTGGGCTCTGTTACCAATAGTGATGCCCTGCAAAATTCGGCCGTCTTACGCTCTGACCGTCTTGATATTCGCCTTTGAAAAGGATCCGAAATGGACATTTCCTCACCTAACACCCGTACTTCAATAATTGGCGCTCCGGGCGCAAATTCCGAGTCGGCGGTTTCCAAGGCCGGCGCAACGCTAAATTCAGATTTTGAGACATTTCTTAAAATGCTGACAGCTCAGATGAAGAACCAAGATCCATTGAATCCAGTTGATTCGACGGAGTTTGCGTCGCAGTTGGCAGCGTTTTCAACGGTTGAGCAGCAGGTTATGACCAACGACCTGTTGACCGGTTTGGGCCATCAGCTTGGGGTGCTTGGCATGGGGCAATTGCAAGGATGGGTTGGGATGACTGCGCGGGCCGAAATGCCGGTTGCTTTTGACGGATCGCCAGTATCGCTGACATATTCTGCCCGCCCCGGTACGGACCTTGCTCAAATGATCGTCCGCGATGCCAGCGGCGGGATTGTTCAACAAAGCGACGTGCCAATTGCGGGTGGTGATTATATCTGGACAGGCAAGGGGGAGGACGGAACGCCGTTGCCAAAGGGGACATATTCGATTTCAGTAGATTCGTTTCAAGGGCAAGAGATGCTGGGATCAACACCAGTGCAAAGCCAGGCGCGAATCGTTGAGGCGCAACTATCAGGCGGATCAACGACTCTTGTGATGGAGGGCGGGCAACGGGTGGCGGCTGCGAATATCGTCGGGTTGCGTGATCCATCAGCAAATCCGGAGAGCGCTTAATATTATGTGTTGATCGGGCCTTATTGAGTGCGATCTTAAAATCCAGCGTAATGGTATCGAGTTGATCGTAAGTTGCATTAATAACACATGTTAAGTCGCGCTTGCGAGGAATTTATCAGATTCTTTAATGGTATCAAAAGACATGTTGGCTGAGTAAAGCCAGTTTTGCGGCGGTGAAGCCAAAAACAGTTTTATTCTTTAGTGTGCTGTGCGATATCTGTTCAGAAGCCACGCGGAAATTCGCGGAGGCAAATCATGAGGAGCAAGTTATGAAAAAGATGTCGACTTTCGTGGCAGCCGCTGCTGTTGCCGTCGCCGCCGCAGCACCCGTTGTTGCACAGGACGTCAATGCCGACCCGTTCGTGTCGTCGCAGGGCGCTATGAGCGTTTCCCCCGCACTGGTTGCAGCAGGTCTTGCTGTTGGTATCATTGCGATCGCTGCGATCGATTCGAGCGACGACACCTGATAAGTTCAGCGATTTTTCGCGGTCTTATTAAATAGGCGGCCCTGCAGGGTCGCCTTTTTCATTCAGGCAATCGTCTTGATAGTGCGTACGATGCTTGGGATCTATATCGACGATCAGCGCAGCCGCTGGATTGTCAGGTACTGAACCGCAGGGCTATGCCACTGGCGAGATTGCGTAATCTGTCCGCCTGCCGTTACTTTGTAAGTGTTTGTAAAAGCGCTCCCATCACCCGCGCAAGCCTCGCTGACATGCGTTATCGCTGGGTCCGATCGGGTCACGGACACTTTGCAGGTCTGAACTTCGGACACGGTCAATTCTTCGCCATCCAAATATCGCATCACTCGCTTCGCCGTACCGGTCTTGCGCGCGGAGACGAGTGCACGCACTGCGTCGATATCCGATGACATGATGTCATTGCCAAGGCCTCGTGTGCCCGACAACATGCCACCGCGCAGGGTAATGCTGCGACGGTCGCCCGTGCCGTAAGTCTCGTCGCCTTGGTTTTGTTCCAGCTTTTGCATGACAGTGACGGCCTGCCGTTCCGGGATCGTAAGCAGGATCAAGGGAGCGTCCGTTGCTGCCAGAGCCTTGGTCACATCAGCGGCGATTTGTTGTGCGCTGGGGGCGGACGCTGATTTTCGTCCCTTGAAGATTGACTTGGCGATGGTACTCGCTGTCACCTGATTGTCAGGCGCGTTCGAGCATCCGGCGACCACTGAAAGGCAGGCAAGCCCAAGCGCAACGCCGCGCATCGCTATCATGACGCTCATCTCCAGAACCTCCCCCAGGTCTTGGCCAGTGACGGCGCATGGGTTTCCTTGATAGAATCGTACAGACGTCCATCGACATCCAGTCGCGCACCGCCATCGCGTGACAGTGATCGCAGCGTTGTTTTGGACGTTTGCATCGTTGGCGTGCCAATGCCCCACGCCAGAGGGATCTCGATCCGGATTCCCTTGTCGAACGATCCTTCGCCAAACGTGGCTGAACTAACATCGGTTTTGGTCGCATAGGCGCCAACGCTCCAGCCATTGGCGAAAACGCGGTCCAGCGATACTGTTGCGCCGTAATCGCCAGCCAGATAGCGGCCAACGTCGAGTTGTCCGTGAAAGCCGTGACCGATGTCGTAATAGGCAGATGCGTGGCCGTTCCATTCGGGAATGACGCCGCCCGGGCCGCTGCGCGACCTAAGGCCGAAGCGCTGATCAAAATCGCGCGGCTGGACATAGTTCAATTCGGCGCCGAGGGCGAGACGGCTGTCCACCGGCTTCCACAGGATTTCTCCTGACACGCCTGCATACATGCGCTCAAGATACCCGATTGTGATCCGGCTATAGATATCTTTGGCCGGGCGGCCGTATTTTGACACGGTCAAGTGGTCTAACGTTGGTGTATCGGTCTTCGAATAGAGCGCAACGTTCGAGCGCACTCGCGGCAGACCGGACGCGCCCGGCAGCGATACGCTATCCAAGTCGCCCAAGACTTTTTGCGAGATCGAGCCGGCAGCGACCCATCCGGGCGCAAAGTGATACTTGGCGCGCGCCTGAACACCGGCGTTGAAGCGCACCGGATTGTCGGGATCAAATACGCTGAAGCGCAGGAATGGGCCAAGGCCATATTCGAACCGCGGATAGGCATCAGTTGCCAGTGTGACGCCATCGGAATATTGAAGCCCGTCCGTGATATCCGCCCGTGCCAGTATGTCAGTCGCAGGCGCATTTTCCAGGCGTTCCAGATCAGATCGGTGGAATGTGGCCGAGCTGGTCGGTTGGCCCTGAACCATTTGCGTGATCGTGAACACCTCGACCGAGGCGGGCAGGCTGCGCGTCATCGCGCGTGCCGTGCGGCCCAGAGCCTGCGGGCGCTGGCCGTACCGAGTGTTGCGAATTTGTACATGCGCCCGCGTGCCATCCAGATCCATGCCGTGAAGGGCTATGCCTTCGCGCTCCAGCAGCGATGCCAGCGTAGCGCGCGCACTGGTTTGGCGGGCGGTGTCAGTCGTCCAGCCCAGATCGGAGGCATCGCCAGGTGCGCGCGGCGCGACGGGCAGTGGCGCGCCTTCGGCTCCGCCCTTGATTGCCGGGCTGCGCGGGTTCAACGATATCGTTACTGAGGCGCCCACTTCGTCGCCATACAGAGAATAGGCACTGAAACTCAGTGCATCGCTGACGCGGTAGCTGGCGGTGAAGTTGAATGAAGATTTGCGCTTGATGTTGCCGTCTCGCCGCTCACGGTCATAGCCGTCGGATGAGTATTCAACGCCAAAGCTCAGCTTGTCTGTCGCGGCGTAAGAAATCCCGGCGAAAGCGGCGACATCGCCGCGAAACCAACGATCATAAGTTGGAATGCCGCCCTCGCCCAATAGGGTATTTGGCCGAGTGCCGGTTTTGCCAAAGCTATTGTTGCTGCCGAACCGGCCCCATCCGATGCCGCCTGTTACCCGAAGGCGCGGCGCAATGGTTTTCGTTGCCACCAAATACTCACCACCGTAAATTCCGGTGCCGATGAAATCCTGAAGCCCGATAGCGATGGCTGGAATGTAGCGTCCCTCGTTTACCAGACGGTAGCGAAGGTCGAATGAACGGTCGTATAGCGTATTAAAAGTCGGGCGACCCGCATCCGGCATGATCCCGCCAATGCCGGAGTAGCGAAAGCTCGCCGTGAGGCGCGGCAGAACCTGAAATGTGAGCGTTGTGCGCGTCGTGGAATTGCGACCCGATCCGTAGAAGGACACGGTCGTAGACAATTGTGCATCTGGCGCCATCTCGGCGGTCGGCATATCGATCAGACCGCCGGGCGTGCCATAGATATTGGTCTGCGTGGTGATCTGATTGCCCGCTGGTCGGCCGGGGCTGACGCTGGCGCGCAGATCCTCGGCGGACTGGGCATGCGCTGCAGGATTTGCGGCGCACAACATCACGGTCGCGGCCAAAGCGGCAATGGGCTGTTTGCAAGTCACAGGCGTCCCTCGGGCGGTCAGACAGTTTTTGCACAATATGCAAAACACTTAGAGAGCAACAGGGGCATTGGCCAACGAAGGCAGTATTTCGCAGGCGCAGCGCGGCTGCCCTTGGATTATCCCAGTTGTGCGAGCGCAGTAGCAAGACCGGCGCCCAGTGCCAGCCCGCCAATGCCCCACGCGGCCAGATCGCGGCGCCGGCGCCGTGGCGGTTCGGGAGGCGGGGCTGACTGGCGCATCAGCGCCGCCTCAACCAGTTGAGGCATGCGTGGCCCGAACCGGGCGAGCACGGCCAGCGTCTTGCCCATGCTATGGGCGATAGCGCGCGGTCCCAGACTCTGGCGGATGTAATCCTCGACCACAGGTTTGGCGACCTGCCAGATGTTTATTTGCGGGTTCAGGGAGCGCGCGACACCCTCGACCACAACCATCGTGCGTTGGAGCAAAATCAGCTCGGTCCGCGTCTCCATGCCGAAACGTTCAGTGACTTCAAACAAATAGCTCAGCAGGCTGCCCATGCTGATCCGACTGGCATCCATGCCGAAAATCGGCTCGCCTACCGCGCGCAGGGCGCGCGCGAATTCGTCAACATCGCGGTCGGCGGGGACATATCCAGCCTCGAAATGCACCTCGGCCACGCGTTGATAGTCGCGTTTGATAAAGCCGTAGATGATCTCGGCATAGACGCGGCGGGTGTATTCGTCGATGTGGCCCATGATGCCGAAATCATAGGCGATGATGTTGCCGTTCGGTGCGACCTTCAGGTTGCCCTGATGCATGTCGGCGTGAAAATATCCATCGCGCAGCGCATGGCTGAGAAACAGTTGCAGCACCCTGTCGCCCAGGATTTTGCGGTCATGGCCGGCCACGTCGATTGCAGCGTTGTCGCCCAAGGGTACACCATCGGCCCATTCCATGGTCATCACGCGGCGCGCTGACAGATCCCATTTGATGGCCGGCAGTTGAAAGCCCTTGTCATCCTTGGTGTTGGCCGCAAACTCGGACGCCGATGATGCCTCAAGCCGCAGGTCCAGTTCGCCCATGACCACGCCCTCGAAATGGGCGATCACTTCGGTCGGGCGCAGGCGCCGCGATGAGGGCGACAGGAATTCAATCACATTGGCCGCGAAATAAAAGGCGTCGATATCCACGCGAAACGCCCGTTCGATGCCGGGGCGCAATACCTTGATCGCAACCTCTTCGCCGGTCTCTTTCAGCCGCGCCTTGTGGACCTGCGCGATGGATGCGGCGGCGACAGGCGGGCTGAATTCGTCGAACAGCAACTCGACTGGCTGGCCCAGCTCGGATTCGATGCTGGCCTTTGCCGTCTCGATGGGGAAGGGCGGCAGTTTGTCCTGTAATACGCGCATTTGCGCGGCCAGATCGTCGCCGACCAGATCGGGGCGTGTCGACAGGATCTGTCCGAATTTGATGTAGGCCGGCCCTAGCGCCGTCAGCGCACGCGGAGCGGGCGGCACAGATGGATCGCCCTCGTCGCCCAGCCATTTGAACGGCCACGCAAAAAACCGCAAGGCGCCGCGCACCAGTGGTGGTGCATCCAGCGCGTCCATCACGATGCCCATGGCGCCGGTGCGTTCCAGCGTGGCGCCCGTGCGGATCAGGCGGATGATATTGTGCGGCCCGCGCATCGGCTATAGCTTCCAACCAGAGTGCAGGCAGGCAATGCCCATGCTCAGGTTGCGATATTTGGCATTGCCGAAACCGGCCTGTTTGACCATGCTCAGGAATGTGTCCTGATCGGGGAATTTCCGAATGGACTCAACGAGGTACTGATAGCTATCCTTGTCACCGGCAATTGCCTGGCCCATACGCGGAATGATGTTGAAACTGTAAAGGTCATACGCCTTTTGCATCATGTCGTTCGGGATCTGGCTGAATTCCAGTACCATCAGGCGCCCGCCGGGACGCAGCACGCGATATGCCTCATTCAGCGCTTCTTGCGGGCGGGTGACGTTACGGATGCCAAAGCTGATCGTATAGACATCGAAGATGTTGTCCTCAAACGGCAGCGCCATCGCGTCACCGACCACCCAGTCAAGGCTGCCTGCCAGCGCTTCGGCCTCGGCTCTTTTGCGGCCCTCGATCAGCATCGGCTCGGTCAGATCCAGCACCGTGGCTTGGCCGCTGCCGGCGCGTTTGAGAAACCGGAACGCGATGTCGCCGGTGCCGCCCGCAACATCCAGCAGGCGCTGGCCGGGGCGCGGCGCCAGCCAGTCCATCATTGCATCCTTCCAGACGCGGTGAATCCCCATGCTCATCACATCGTTCATCACGTCGTATTTGCTGGCGACCGAGCCAAAGACACCCCGCACGCGGCCTGCCTTTTCGTCCTCGGGGATGTCCTGAAATCCGAAATGGGTGGTTTTCTCGTTCATCGCTCTTGCCTTGCGCCTGTTCAACGCCTTGTTATAGGGCGCAGCCGCGCAGACACAATGCGGCGCGGTCATCGAAAGGCCCCACATGCCCGAATTGCCCGAGGTTGAGACAGTTCGCCGCGGCCTTGTCCCTGTGATGGAGGGCGCGGTGATCGCCCGCGCTGACGTGAACCGGCCCGATCTGCGCTGGCCGTTTCCGCTGGATATGGCGGCCCGGCTGACAGGGCAAAAGGTCGTTGGGCTGCGCAGGCGGTCAAAATACATCCTGGCCGATCTGCAATCAGGCGAGACGTTGCTGATTCATCTTGGCATGTCGGGCAGGATGCTGATTTCGGGCGATCCGCTTGGACAGTTCGTGCATGATCATCCGGCTGCGGAAAAACACGATCATGTCGTGTTTCACATGGCCAACGGCGCGCGCATCACCTTTAACGATCCACGCCGCTTTGGCGCGATGGATCTGTTTGCAACGGTTGGAGCGGATGATCATGCCCTGCTGGCCAAACTTGGACCTGAGCCGCTGGGAAACACCTTTGACGAAAGCTACCTTGCGGACGCGCTCGCGGGGCGAAACACGCCGATCAAATCGGCGCTGCTGGATCAACGTATCATCGCTGGCTTGGGCAATATTTATGTATGCGAGGCGCTGTTCCGTGCCGGTATTTCGCCACTGCGCAAGGCGGGGCAAATCAGCGCGCGCCGCGCTGCGGCGCTGGTGCCGGTCATCCGCGATGTGCTGAACGACGCGATCGAGGCTGGGGGATCGTCCCTGCGCGATTTCAAGCAGGCATCGGGCGAATTGGGCTATTTCCAGCACAGCTTTGACGTCTACGGGCGCGAGGGTCAGCCATGCAGGCGCGATGGGTGCGGCAGAACGATCCGGCGCGTCGTGCAATCGGGGCGGTCCAGCTTCTATTGTGGTAAGTGTCAAAGATAGGTTGATCCCCCCGGCTTCGATGCTAAGACTCGCAGTCTCACAGGAACAAGCGAAAGCAGATTTCATGGCCTATGAGACGATCATCGTCGAAATAGAAGACCACATTGCCCAGATTACACTGAATCGCCCCGACGCCCTGAACGCGCTGAACGATCAGTTGTTGGACGAATTGGTCAGCGCACTGAGGGCAGCGCAGGAGAACGAAAAGGTTCGCTGCATCATCCTGAGTGGCTCGGACAAGGCATTCGCGGCGGGCGCCGACGTCAAGATGATGGCGGACAAAACCTTCGTCGAAATGTTCTCCGAGGACTTTTTCGGCGCGCAGCATGATGCGATTACCCGCATCCGCAAGCCGATCATCGCTGCCGTTTCAGGTTACGCGCTGGGCGGCGGCTGCGAATTGGCGATGATGTGCGATTTCATCATCGCGTCGGATACCGCCAAATTCGGGCAGCCGGAAATCAACCTCGGCATCATGGCCGGTCTTGGCGGATCGCAGCGCCTGACCCGTTTCATTGGCAAATCCAAGGCGATGGACATGAACCTGACGGGCAGGTTCATGGACGCCGATGAGGCCGAGCGTTCGGGGCTGGTCAGTCGCGTTGTCCCGGTCAAGAAATTGATGGAAGAGGCGCGAAGTGCCGCTGCCAAGATCACCGAGAAATCAATGATCTCGGTCGTGGCTGTCAAGGAAGCGGTCAACCGCAGCTATGAGACGACCCTTTCCGAAGGGCTTTTGTACGAGCGGCGTGTGTTTCACTCGCTTTTTTCGACCGAAGATCAGGCCGAGGGCATGGCCGCCTTCAAGGAAAAGCGGCAGGCGCAGTTTCGCGACAAATAGGATTGGCGCGGGCAGCAGGGCGCAGCAACGCGGCGCGGCCGCCGATCTCGCAGATGCGCGCCGGGCGCATTATTGCTTCGCACGGCATATTTGAGGACATCGCCAGCACGTCATCCTGTCCAGACAACGGCGCCGCGCGCCAGCCAGCGATCAGCACCCTGTGCTGCGGTGTCAGCTTGTATCGCGGATGGGGCGATTCGCACCGAAAGCGCCGCGCAAGATGCGCACGGGTCGAAATCCGGGTCGCCGCGACAGGACCGCTGCCGGTCGGAGCGTACACCTGATCCAGCGAACCAGATGCGCGCCATTATCGGCAGTCATCACAAGATCGCCCTGTGCGAGCTGCGAGATTGGAACCTCGCCATCCGGCGTGCGTATCAGGGTCAGAGCGGTGAAACAGGGCGGCGTCGCCCGCACTGTCATACACATTGATCGCCTTCTACGCGTTTAAACTCAACGTGGTCGTCCGAACAGCGAGGTGAGAGCCGTCGACCAAGGTGACGCCCGCAGTTGCCCGCCGTCGGAAATGGATACTTGCGATTCGCCTAAGGTGTAGATCGTGCTTAGAGGCATGCGCGGCTCCATTTATTTCGGGTTATCTGACATGCCGGACAGATCAAGCGCATTTGGGCGTGGGCGCCCGGCGCGGGCCTGGCTTTATACGGTTGCATTACACAATGTCTGGCAGTAAAGAACGCCGTCATACATGCGCGTGATGCCCGCTCAGGCAAGAATCGTCTCCGGCTCTGCCGAAGACCCCGACGGTGTCGTCACGCATGAAGCTTTGAATAACGACACCAGATCAAGGGTAAGATTCACATGGCAAATACGCCTCAGTCAAAGAAACGCGCACGTCAGAACGAAACGCGTCTGGCCATCAACAAGGCGCGCCGCTCGCGCATCCGCACATATCTGCGCAAGGTCGAAGAGGCGATCGCCTCGGGCGACAAGGATGCGGCAACGGCAGCCCTTCGTGCAGCCCAGCCCGAGCTGATGCGCGGCGTCACAAAAGGTGTCATGCACAAGAATACCGTTGCGCGCAAAATGTCGCGCCTGTCCAGCCGGGTCAAAGCAATCGCTTAGTCTAAACGATTGATTACATTTCATAAAGAGGCGCCCAAATTGTGGCGCCTTTTTGCTTTTCAGCAGGCTCCGCAGGCTGAAAGATTCTTTTCACACGAAATCAGAGTCAAGTCATAAGATCGGTTGCTGTTGCTCTGACCAAGTTGCTAACTTGCCCATGCGATTCACGCTTGGGGGGACAGGCTGATTCCGGTGGCGGGCCTTTGGGGGGCCAGACAGCGGCGTCAATTCGGGATTATCCCGGCATGTCCAAATAGAGCATACCGACGATTGTCATGCACGGACGGACAACCCGGCCGTGCGGGCATATCAAGTCGAACCTTGCATCTGTCCAGAACGGACCGGTGGGCCTGCTGCGGCTGCGCAGCGGGACGGGGAAGCTTTGTCTTCCGGGCGAGAATCGTTTCGAGCGCAGGGTCACAGTTGGCCCCGCGCGTTCAAGTGAAACGTATGAGCTGCGGAACGGACTGGCATGACACAGGATCAATGGGGCAGGCTTAAACTGGACCTTCTCAAGTCGGTCGGTAAAAGCAATTTCAAGAGCTGGATCGAGCCGCTCGAACTATCTCATGTGGAGGAGGGTGTCGCGACCTTCGCCGTGCCGACCAGTTTTGTCGGGAATTACGTGTCACAAAAATATGGCGACCAGATCCTGTATCACGTGCAGAGCGTCTCGCCCGAAATTCGCCGCGTGCATTTCCAGGTACCGTCCAATCAGGCCGGACGCCCTGCGCCCGCCCGCCCTGTGTCCGCGCCCGCCCCGCAGGCGCCCCGCCGCGATCCGATGATGCCGACTGCGCCGCTGGACAAACGTTTCAGCTTTGACACTTTCGTCGTGGGTAAGCCGAACGAACTGGCCCACGCAGCGGCCAAGCGCGTGGCCGGTGGCGGCCCTGTGATGTTCAATCCGCTGTTCCTCTATGGCGGCGTCGGCCTTGGCAAAACCCACCTGATGCACGCCATCGCGTGGGAATTGTCGCAGCGCCAGCCCGAGCTGAACGTTGTCTACCTGTCGGCCGAGCAATTCATGTACCGTTTCGTGCAGGCCCTGCGCGAGCGCAAGATGATGGATTTCAAATCCATGTTCCGCGCCGTCGATGTGCTGATGGTTGATGACGTGCAGTTCATTGCCGGCAAGGAAAGCACGCAGGAAGAATTCTTTCATACTTTCAACGCCCTGGTCGATGGCGGCAAGCAGATAATCATCTCCGCCGACCGCGCGCCCGGCGAGATCGAAAACCTCGAAGAGCGGATCAAATCGCGTCTGCAATGCGGTCTGGTCGTCGATCTGCACCCCACAAATTACGAGCTGCGTCTTGGCATCCTGCAATCCAAGGTCGAATATTACCGCACACAATATCCCGGCCTCATTCTGGCGGATGGCGTACTGGAATTCCTGGCTATGCGCATCACCAAGAACGTGCGCGTTCTGGAAGGCGCGCTGACCCGGCTTTTTGCCTTCGCCTCGCTGGTTGGACATGAAATCACGCTGGAGCTGACGCAGGATTGCCTGGCCGATGTGCTGCGCAGCAGCGAGCGGCAGGTGACGATCGAGGAGATCCAGCGCCAGGTGTCGGACCATTTCAACATCCGTCTGAGCGATCTGATCGGGCCGAAACGCGTGCGCATCTTTGCCCGGCCGCGTCAGGTGGCGATGTATCTGGCCAAGCAGATGACATCGCGCAGCCTGCCTGAAATCGGACGCCGCTTTGGCGGACGCGATCACACCACGGTCATGCACGGCGTGCGCCGTATTGATGAGTTGCGCGTGACCGACAGCCAGATCGCAGAGGATCTGGAACTGCTGCGTCGCACGCTGGAGGCGTGACGCGCCGCGCTTGACGCCTTCGCTTTTCCGCTTCACAAAGCGCATAATTCGCTTGCACACCAAGGCGGTGCCTGTACCGTGCCAGTCCCGGCGCGGCGTCGGCACCTTAAAGGGAGGATGGGCATGAAGCTCAGCATCGAACGCGGAACACTGCTCAAGGCCGTCGCGCAGGCGCAATCGGTTGTCGAGCGGCGCAATACCATTCCGATCCTTGCCAACGTGTTGATCGAGGCGTCAGGCGAAACCGTCAATTTCCGCGCCACCGACCTGGACATCGAAGTCAGCGACAAGGCACTTGCCCAGGTCGAGCGGGCGGGCGCGACGACCGTGTCGGCCGTTCTGCTGCACGAGATTGTGCGCAAGCTGCCGGATGGCGCGCTGGTGACGCTGGCCGATGATGGCACTGCCGGACGCCTGACGGTCGAGGCCGGCCGCTCAAACTTCAACCTCGCGACGCTGCCGAAAGAGGATTTTCCCGTCATGGCGTCGTCGGAATACGCCAGCAACTTTTCGGCCAAGGCGCCGGTGCTGCGGCGGCTGTTTGACAAGTCGAAATTTGCAATCTCCACCGAAGAGACGCGGTATTACCTGAACGGCGTTTATATGCACGTGTCTGATGCCGATGGGCGCAAGATGCTGCGCTGCGTGGCGACCGATGGCCATCGTCTGGCCCGGATCGACGCCGATCTGCCCGCGGGCGCGGAAGAAATGCCCGGCGTGATCGTGCCGCGCAAGACGGTGGGCGAGCTGCGCAAGCTACTGGAAGATGACGACATGATGATCGCGGTGTCGGTCAGCGAGACAAAGATCCGCTTTGCTACGCCGAACCTGACCCTGACATCCAAGGTGATCGACGGCACGTTCCCAGACTACACCCGCGTCATTCCGCAAGAGAACACACGTCGGATGGAAGTGGACGCCTCTGAATTTGCGCAGGCCGTCGACCGGGTTGCCACCGTCAGCAGCGAGCGGTCGCGCGCGGTCAAGCTTTCGCTGGACGAGGATCGGCTGGTGCTGTCGGTTAACGCGCCCGATAGCGGTGCTGCCGAAGAGGAACTGGTTGTGGCGTATGGCGACGAAAAGCTGGAGATCGGATTTAACGCGAAATATCTGCTGGAGATCGCCAGCCAGGTGGATCGTGAAAATGCTGTGTTCCTGTTTAACTCGGCCGGTGATCCGACGCTGATGCGTGAGGGCAATGATGAAAGCGCGGTCTATGTCGTCATGCCGATGCGCGTGTGACGTGCGCCGGATTTGAGTATTTCTGGGAAGATGAAAGCCTCTAAGTGACAGGGCTTTATCTGTCATCGCTAAGACTTTCGCATTTTCGGTCGCATAAATCGGCCCAGTTGGCGCTGGACGGGCGGCCAGTGGCGATACATGGTCCCAATGGCGCCGGAAAAACCAATCTGATTGAGGCTGTCTCTCTTTTTTCGCCCGGTCGCGGCTTGCGGCGAGCTGCTGCGCAGGACATGGTTCGGCGGCCTGAGGCGCTGGGCTGGAAGGTGAGTGGGATTTTACAGTCTGTGGGCCGAGCCCATGAGGTCGACATCTGGGCCGAGGGTGGTGGCGCGCGTCAGATCAAAATTGATGGCAAGGCGGCGACACAACTGGCGCTGGGCCGGATCGCGCGGGTTCTGTGGCTCGTGCCAGCGATGGACCGGCTCTGGATTGAGGGGGCAGAGGGGCGGCGACGGTTTCTGGACCGGGTGACGATGAGTTTTGCTCCCAGCCATGCCGAGTCGGTTCTGAGTTTTGAAAAGACCATGCGCGAGCGCAATCGGCTGCTGAAGGATCAGGTGCGCGACGCGCATTGGTATCAGGCGCTGGAGGCGCAGATGGCGCTGAGCGGTGCTGAAATTGATGCAGGGCGCCGCGCGGCGCTGGTGGAATTACACCGTGCGCAGGCCGAGGCCGAGACGGCATTTCCCGTCGCTGAATTGGAGCTGACGGCGACTGATGGTGAAATGCCGGGTAGCGCGGCAGACTATCGCACTGCTCTGGCCGAAAGCCGGTTTCGCGATCTGATGGCTGGGCGTACTTTGGTCGGGCCGCACCGCGCGGACCTGTATGGTGTCTATGCGGCCAAGGGGGTGCCCGCGCGCGATTGCTCCACAGGAGAGCAAAAGGCGCTGCTTGTGTCGCTGATCCTGGCCAATGCACGGGCGCTGGCCAAATCGTTCGGGGCGCCGCCGATTCTGCTGTTGGACGAGGTCGCGGCGCATCTGGATGCAGGCCGTCGCGCCGCGCTGTACAATGAGATTTGCGCGCTGGATGCTCAGGCGTGGATGACGGGAACCGGGCCTGAACTTTTCGCGGAGTTGGGCGCGCGGGCGCAGCGTTTTGAGGTAACTGACGAGGCCGGGCTGTCTTCTGTCACCGCCCTATAGTTTGACGCGGGAATCGGCGTATAGCTGCGTGACATCCCCTGCCGAAACCCCTATAAAATAACAAAATTACTAGGGAAAATCCACATGTCCGAGGCAGTTGTCGCGCCCGAAGAATACGGCGCCGATTCCATCAAGGTTCTCAAGGGTTTGGATGCCGTGCGCAAGCGTCCCGGCATGTATATCGGCGATACCGATGACGGGTCGGGCCTGCACCATATGGTGTATGAGGTCGTCGATAACGGCATTGACGAGGCGTTGGCGGGTCATGCTGACCGCGTGACGGTGACGATCCACGCCGACAGCTCGGTTTCGGTCAGTGATAACGGTCGCGGAATTCCTGTTGCGATCCACGAGGAGGAAGGTGTCTCCGCCGCCGAGGTCATCATGACCCAGCTGCACGCGGGCGGCAAATTCGACAGCAACTCCTACAAGGTTTCGGGCGGTTTGCATGGCGTGGGCGTGTCCGTGGTCAACGCGCTCAGCGATTGGCTGGAGCTGCGCGTCTGGCGTCATGACAAGGAGCATCTGGGCCGGTTCGAGCGGGGCGATACCGTGCGCCACGTCGAGGTTGTCGGCCCTGCGAATGGCCGCAAGGGGACCGAAGTGCGCTTTCTGGCGTCGACCGACACGTTCTCGAACCTGAATTACAGCTTCGAGACGCTGGAAAAGCGGCTTCGCGAACTTGCGTTCCTGAACTCGGGCGTGCGCATCCTGCTGCGCGACGAGCGGCCCGAAGAGCCGCTGGAATCGGATCTGCACTACGAGGGCGGCGTCAAGGAATTCGTCAAGTATCTGGATCGGCACAAGGTGGCGATGCTGCCCGATCCCATCTTTATCCGCGGAGAGCGCGACGATATCGGCGTCGAGGTGGCGATGTGGTGGAATGACAGCTATCACGAGACGGTGCTGCCCTTTACCAACAATATCCCGCAGCGCGATGGCGGCGCGCACCTGGCCGGATTTCGCGGGGCGCTGACGCGGACGATCAACAACTATGCGCAGTCCAGCGGCATCGCCAAGAAGGAGAAGGTCAACTTTACCGGCGACGATGCGCGCGAAGGGCTGACCTGCGTTCTGTCGGTCAAAGTGCCGGACCCGAAATTCTCCAGCCAGACCAAAGACAAGCTGGTCTCGTCCGAGGTGCGTCCGGCGGTTGAAAACCTTGTGTCGGAGAAGCTGGCGGAGTGGTTCGAGGAGAACCCGAACGAGGCCAAGATCATCACCTCCAAGATCGTCGAAGCGGCGCTGGCCCGCGAGGCGGCGCGCAAGGCGCGCGATCTGACACGGCGCAAGACGGCGATGGACGTGAATTTTCTGGCGGGCAAGCTGAAGGATTGCTCGGAAAAGGACCCGTCCAAAACCGAGGTTTTCATCGTCGAGGGCGACAGCGCCGGGGGCAGCGCGCAGACCGGGCGCAACCGTAGTACGCAGGCCATTCTGCCGCTCAAGGGCAAGATCCTGAACGTGGAGCGGGCGCGATTCGATCGGATGCTGGGATCTCAGGAGATCGGCAACCTCGTGATGGCGCTGGGCACCGGTATCGGGCGGGATGAATTCGACATCAATAAACTGCGCTATCATAAAATCGTTATCATGACCGACGCTGACGTGGACGGCGCGCATATCCGCACTTTGCTGCTGACGTTCTTTTACCGGCAGATGCCTGAACTCATTGAAAACGGGCATCTCTATATCGCTCAGCCGCCGCTCTACAAGGTGACGCGCGGTAAGTCCGAAGTCTATCTCAAGGACGAGCAGGCGATGGAGGAGTACCTCGTCGAGCAGGGAATTGAGGGGGTCACCCTGCGCCAGGGCAATGGAGAGGATATCGCGGGCGCCGATCTGGTTCGCGTGGTGGATATGGCGCGTCAGTTGCGCCGGGTGCTGGATGCATTCCCCACGCACTACCCGCGCCACATTCTGGAACAGGCGGCCATCGCCGGCGCCTTCGCGCCAGGAGCGGTCGAGGCCGATCTGCAAAGCGTCGCGAACCGCGTGGCCGAGCGCCTGAACCTGATCGCGCTGGAATACGAACGTGGCTGGCAGGGCCGGATCACACAGGATCATGGCATCCGTCTGGCCCGTATTCTGCGCGGCGTCGAAGAGGTCCGCACGTTGGACGGCCCCATTCTGCGCGGTTCCGACGCCAAGCGGACGGGTGGGTTTACCAGAGCATTACAGGATGTCTACAACCTCCCGGCCAAACTGATGCGCAAGGACCGCACACAGATGATCCATGGCCCGCTTGAACTGCTTGACGCAATCTTGGCTGAGGGCGCCAAAGGGCTATCGCTGCAACGTTACAAGGGGCTGGGCGAAATGAACCCGAACCAGTTGTGGGAAACAACACTGGATCCAGAGGCGCGGACGCTGCTTCAGGTCAAGGTCGATGATGTTGCCGAGGCCGACGATCTGTTTACCAAGCTGATGGGCGACGTTGTCGAGCCGCGCCGCGATTTCATTCAGAAAAATGCGCTGAATGTGGAAAATCTGGACTTTTGACAGCTTGTAGGCGCGCGCATATTTTTTCGCGACGCGAGAGTGCGGAAATTATGGAAAATACTTATTTATTAGACGCTTAAACGAATTCGGCCGAGCAGCGGCTTCTTACTCTTTGCTCTTCTGGTCTATATTCCTCTGCAACACGGTATCTTCACGATCGAAATCTTGATCGGCTGAACTCAGCCATTGCCTATGAAGGGCAGTGAAGCCTATTCAGACGATCCAGGCCTCGCGTTATCTCCACGCTCCCAGAGCGTCATAGCAATTTTGTGAGTTACCGCCCGAGTTTAACAGTAAGCGGTGCCTGAGCCCCGCCGGGGTTTCAGCTTGACGGCTTTTGGAATGCCCACGGCATGAGGTCGTCGATGCA
>CANMFU010000017.1 GCA_947497295.1 uncultured Roseovarius sp. | reverse complement strand
AGTGCTTGAAAGGGGACGATTTTTTGGAAGCTATTTTACTTATATTATTACTCGTCGGAGTCGCTTTTCTTGCGTTTGGCCGCAAAAGTAGTCGAAGTGAGTATACTCCTCCAAGCAGAACGGTATCTCAGAAAAGGCCCGCAACAAAGCGACAGCCGTTTGACGCGCAAAGCGCACATGAACAACCAATCAGCACTACACTAGAAGGCCCTGCCTATGTGGTAGATGGTGATACCATTGTCATTCAGAAAACCCAGATACGTCTGTTTGGTGTCGATGCGCCCGAACTGGACCACCCGCACGGCAAGAATGCCAAGTGGGCTTTAGTTAATTTATGTAAGGGCAAAACAGTACGGGCGGAGGTCACCGACGAAGACGCTTACGGTCGCACAGTAGCAAAATGTCATCTGCAGGATGGGCGTGACCTATCGGCTGAAATGGTAAAACTCGGCTTAGCCATTGATTGGCCTAAATTTTCAAATGGAAAGTATAGCTCGATGGAGGTGCCGGGAGTGCGTAAAAAGCTGTGGCTAGCAGACGCGCGGCAAAAGGGAAGAATGCATGTTTGGGAGCAGTTCAATGCTCGAAAAAATGCTAAAAACTAGGACAGTTTCGATAAGCTCGGGGGATGATCAATGGAAGTTATACTTCCTGTAGTCTTTGGTCTGTTTGCGCTGTTTATTGTTCTGTGGCTGTATATTCTGCTTCCTGCGGGCATGGCTGAACGAAGGGGCCGCAGTCAATTAATCTGGGTGCTTATCAGTCTCTTCGGCTCTCCCATTCTAGCCTGCTTGCTTTTGTTGGCTCTAGGAGATGCAGAATAATCTGCTTTGCCGAAAGCCTCCCAAAAACCACCGTTTTTGGCGCACACCTTCTGGCAGGAGGTTTATGTCCGGTGTGCGGACGAAGCCGACTTTCAGCGTCACCAAACTTGACCTGTCTATAGCTTTACACCTTAGGAAGTTCTTGACGGTCGAGAATCGGTGTGAGTGAACAAGGCGGCGGCGGATGTATCAGATCTCGGAATTGGCGGAGAGCGTAGGGCTCTCGCGCGCGACACTGCTCTATTACGAGAAGCTTGGGCTACTGAAGAGCGAGCGCCGGGCGAACGGCTATCGCGTCTACACCGACGCCGACCGACAGCGGCTGCGGCTGATGCAGCAGCTTCAGGCCGGCGGACTGAGCCTTCAGGAATGCCAGGCCTGTCTCGATGGTAAGCTCGACCGCGACATGCTGGGACAGCGCCTCGCCGTGCTAAACGCGGAAATCGCCGAGAAGACGCGGTCGCGCGACCTTCTGGCGGCTCTGCTGGGACAGTCGAGCCTCAAGGACTGGCACGAAGAGGTCGAGCGCGTCGCGCCCGATCTGCACCGCGCCTGGCTCATGTCGCAGGGCTTTTCCAGCGCGGAGGCGGGGCTGGTCGCGCTGGTGTCCAAGGACATGAATACCCACGACGCCTACATGGCCGGGTTCATGGAGGTTTTCGCCGACCTCGACTGGTGGGGCCCGGGAACGACCGAAGCGACACGCCGGGCGCTGACAATGGTGCCGTTCGAGCCCGAGACGATCCTCGAGATCGGCTGCGGCCCCGGCATGGCGACAATGACGCTGGCCGATGCCACCACGGCGCGCATCATGGCAACCGACACGGCCGAAGGCGCGCTGGACAAGCTGCGCGCGCGGATCGACGCGGGCGGTTTTGCCGATCGGATCGAAGTGCAGAACGTCGATATGGCCGCTCTTCCCGCGCCCGAGCGTCCCTGGGATGTGATCTGGTCCGAAGGCAGCGCCTATATTCTCGGAGTGGAAAAGGCGCTTGCGGCCTGGCGGGCGCTTATCCGGCCCGGCGGTGCGCTCGTGTTCTCCGACATGGTCTGGCGGACCGACACGCCCGACGAGGCCATCCGCGCCTTCTGGACCGCGGAATACCCCGCAATGGCGACGCCCGCGACCCGCGCAGCACAAGCCAGGCGCGCGGGCTACAGCGTCGTTGGCCATTTCGACATCGGGCTGGAGGGGATGGAGACCTATTACCGTCCGCTCGCCGCGCGGCTCGACGCGCTCGAGCCGCGTCTTGCGGGTGCCCGTGTCCTTGACGACCTGCGCCGCGAGATCGCTGTGCTGGAGGCCGGGCGCGGGCAATTTGGCTACGAGATGTTCGTGCTGGAGCGGCTTTGACCCAGCCCGGCACCAGAGAGGATCAAGACATGAACTATTCAACAGATTACACCACCCACGCCAAAGCAATTGTGGAGATCTTCGCGGCCGCCTTCACAGCCTTTGAGGGCGCGGAGGAAGGCGCGTTGATCGGCGCCCTCGCGCGCCGCCTGATCTTAGAGACGTCGACCGAGGATCTGCGCGTCTTCACCGCTTGGGAGGACGGCGCGCTTCTCGGTGGCATCTTCTTCACCCGCCTCACCTACACGGGCGATCCGCGCACGGTCTTCCTAATGGCCCCCGTGGCGGTCGCCACGGCGCATCAGGGCAAGGGTATCGGGCAACGGCTGATCGCCCATGGTCTCGACGCGCTCCGGCAGGAGGGCGTAGACATCGCCGTGACATATGGCGACCCGGCCTTCTATGGCCGGGCTGGGTTCAGGCCCGTCTTGGAGACCGTCGTTCCCGCGCCACAGCCGCTCGGCCAGCCGCAGGGCTGGATCGCCCAGTCCCTGACCGGCGCGCCGCTGACGCCCCTCAGCGGGCCGGCGCACTGCGTCGCCGCGTTCGACGATCCGGCGCTTTGGTAGGCCGATGATCCGCGATTTTTCTGCCTTCATGCCGGGTGGCACTCCGGCGCGCCGCGAACCCACAGCGCTGGAGCGCTTAGGCTGGGGCCCGACCTTCGCAAGCCAGATCGACACTGACGCCCTGACCGCGACGCCCCCTGTGCGCGTGGTCGCCGTGCATCGCAGCGGCTTACAGGTGGCGGGCGACGGCATCGACGAGACGATCCCGCCGGGGCCCGACGCAACCGTGGGCGACTGGCTGCTACTCAACCGCGCACGGCCACGGTCGAGCCGCGTGCTGGAGCGCAAGAGCCTGATCAAGCGCCGCGCGCCGGGCACCGGCCGCGAGATGCAGCTGATCGCGGCAAATATCGACACCGTCTTCGTCGTCACCTCCTGCAACGCGGATTTCAATTTGGCACGACTGGAGCGTTATATCGCGCTGGCCTTCGAGGCGGCGGTCGAGCCCGTGATCATCCTGACCAAAGCCGATCTAACCAAAGACACCGCGCCCTACGTAGAAGAGGCACGGAAAATCTCGGACCGGGTCCCTGTCTTGGCGCTTGATGCCCGTGGCGAAGACCCGACGGAGGCGCTGGTCGACTGGTGCAAGCCGGGACGGACGGTCGCCTTCCTCGGCTCCTCTGGCGTCGGCAAATCGACCCTCACTAACGCGCTCCTCGGCACGCAGGCCATCACCACCCAGGGCATCCGTAACGACGATGCGAGGGGCCGGCACACCACGACCCGACGCGAACTGCACGCCACCACCGGCGGCTGCCTCGTCCTCGACACGCCCGGCATGCGCGAGCTTCAACTGACCGACGCCGCGACCGGCATCGCCGACGTGTTCGAGGATATCGAGGCGCTGGCCGCTCGCTGTCGCTTCGCCGACTGTCGGCATGAGACCGAGCCGGGCTGCGCCATCTTGGCCGCCATCGAAGACGACAGCCTCGACCCTGAACGGCTCGCCCGCTGGCGCAAGCTCCAAGCCGAGGAGGCTTTCAACTCTGCCAGCCTCGCGGAACGCCGCGAAAAGGACCGCGCCTTCGGCAAGCTCGTCCGCAGCGCAATGAAGGCAAAATCGGATCGAAAGCGATAACTCCGACCGCTGCCGATCCGGTCCGCTTTGGGCGGATTGTGTTGAAAAACCCTCAGACAGCGGGTGGGGGTCAGATTGGAAGAACAGAATTTCGAATTACTCTAATTTTGAAGGCGTCAAGGAGCGCAGTCCGCTCCTCGGAGAACGGTTTCCCACATTCCCAAAATTTGCAGTTGCGGCAAAGAGTTTTTCAACAGAATGGGCTCCTTCCGGACGTTCTCCGCAGCGCAGTATGGGCCCAAACCCGTACGTTTTTATCACCGGCGCTTACCACCGTTTTTGGCGCACACCTTCTGGCAGGAGGTTTATGTCCGCAGAGCGGGACGAAGCTGCCATTGCTTAGAGGCATGTGTTGGCATATCGCGCGGCGGCGACTCCGTTGCATAGAGAGGCCCACTCGCAGCCCTCGCAGGCCGATCTTACGCTCATGGTGTCAAACGCGCGCCGCAGAGACCGGATCGACGCATCGTCCAGCACCAAGCGCGCTCCCGGCATGGCCGCGCGCCCTAGCAGCTTCCCGATATCGTTGGACGCAGCCCGGTCCCGCGCGATCACGCTGTTACGGCGGCAATGCGCGTCTTCGTCATAGAGCAGGGGCGCGCAGATATCGTCGGGGCCATCGACGATCTCGATCTCTTCCCGCGCGGATATGCGCTCGATGATCGCCGCCATGTTGGTCGTGAAGGCAGGGGAATATCCCCTACCAACATGGGTCAGAATGCATAGAAGATGGTGGGGCCGAAGCAGCACCGTCATGCGTCGGTACGCTCCATCTTGCCGTGGATCAACTTGAGCACCATCGCGCCGAGCGCAGACTTCAGAACGGCGCCGAGGAGGAACGGGATGACACCGGCCATGATAGCCTGTTCGGGGCCAATGAGCACCGCCAGCCACGTTGCGCCTAAGGCAAGGCAAACCGCATTGCTGACGAGCATGCCGACGAAGGCCAGTCCGACGCGCTTCCCGGTCCAGCCACGCTCGGCCAGCCAACCCATGATCATGCCCGCGACGGGGAACGCGAAAAGGTACCCGCCCGTCGGCCCGATGAAGTGCTGCGCACCCGAAGCGCCCCCGGCCAGAACGGGCAGACCTAGAGCCCCCTCGACAAGCCAGGCCGTGATCGTGATGCCGCCGAGCCGCCATCCGTAGAGCGCGCCGATCAGGGCAACCGAAAAGGTCTGCAACGTCACCGGGACGGGCACCATCGGAACCTCGACATAGGACGAGAGTGCCAAGAACATGGTTCCCAAGATCACCGCGCCGAACTTCCAGGCGAGTGAGCGATTGCGAATGTCTAGCGGGGTGCGTGCGGCACCGGCGGGCGTGGCGGCTGAGGTCATCATGCGAGCATCCTTTTCAAAATTATAGATAGAATTACTATCCGATATCTAACTTTTGCCGATAACGCCGATGCATAGCAAGAGCGCCGGGAAAACCAGCGGTTCTGCGGTTGGCCAAAGGCATGGAAGGGGGCTTATCGCTCCCTGCTAAGCGACCCATTCGGGGGCGCCTTCGATCCCATCCACGTAACGTGCCGCGACAGAAGCGAGGCGGCCAAGTCGATATTACCAGCTCGAAGCGCTAGCAAAATCGCGCGATGGTCGCGGTCAGTCGGGGTTTCCCACTCTGCACTCCACCCCGAGAACAGGAAACGCGCACTCGCCACGTGAAGATCGTCGATCGACTGCAACAGGCGGGGCATTCCGCAGGGCGTCAGTATGGTGCGATGGAATCGGCGGTTCTCCTCCTCCCAGCCATAGACATCGCCGGCGCGATCCCCTGCGCGGGTGGCTTCCTCTGCTGCATCCAAGATGGAAGCCGTGAGGTGCGGAGCGGCGTTGCGAAGCGCCAGCACCTCAAGTGATCCACGCATCTGTGCGACCTCTCGGATCTCGTCGAACCCGAACGCCGCGACCCGAACGCCGCGGCGAGGTTCGCTCTCGACAAGCCCCTGTGACTCGAGCCTGCGGAACGCTTCTCTCACGGGCACGTGGCTAGTGCTGAACTCCTCTGCAATGTGGTCTTGCCGCAGGCGCTCTCCCGCCGCGATCTGTCCGGTCACAATACGGTGGGCAAGCTCACGGTTAATCCGCGCGGCGTGGGATTCAGCTTTAGCTATCGTCATGGATTATAGATAATCCTGACTATGATGAACGTCTAGATAGGGCGCCTTCCGGACGTTCTCCGCAGCGCAGTATGGGCCCAAACCCGTACGTTTTTGTCACCGGCGCTTGCCACCGTTTGTGGAAGCTCGGACGAGTGAGGAAATTCGAGCGTTTACGGTGGGTTGGTGCATCAGACTGAACAATTTCGCTGCGTCGCAGGGGATCGTTCTAAAACGGTGGTTTTTGACGTCTTATCCAGCTGCCTATGAAAAAGGTTTATCTCAAAGGTTTCGTAATAATCCTACGCTCAGCATCAAGCCGGATCATGCCCCCGATTTGAGCTTTGTTCCCAACGCTAAGCTGCGCGTCGGCTGGTAAGTAAATAAGCCAGCGATCCGAGGCGACAAACCCGTCAGTGTAAATGCTTCCATCTGTTGCTATAATCTCAGCCCCTTTTGGCAAAAGTTGATTTTCAATACGATTGCCAACTGCCGCCATACAGCTTTCGAATGCTTTGACACTGCCATCACTGTGGGTTTGCAGGGTTATCGGATGAGTAGCATCACATCGCCATTCATTTTCCAGACCTTCACCAATACCCGTCAGGCGGATATTGAGAGGAGTGTAACCCAGTATGCGATATTCTTCATCGGTTTCTGTTGTGAGATAACGCTCTGCGAACAGTGCATCGGTGCCACTAATGCGTACCGGATGTGGAAATTTAGCTTCTCTGAAGGTTTCGAAGTCGTAGGGGGCATTTACTACCAGCTTAGTACCGGCTGGCATATCTATGCCTCCTATAAAGCTATTTTCAGACAGTACCGGTTCAAACTTCATTTTAAAGTCGGCAGCCTGCTGATGGAGATCGTAGTGATACAAAGGTGTGAGACAACTCATCGCCGCAAGAATGGCATAGACAAAAATACGCCATGGACCCAACCGACGCCGCGCCTTTGCACTAAGAATGATACGTAGTGTCCAAGCCAGCCAAGCCAAAGTGGCAGCGTAAAAAGCTAATATGATCAAGATGGCTTCGAGCGACAGAATTGGAATTGGTATCATAAGATGCTCCAAGAATAGACCTCGTGACGAGGTCATCAGGCTTGAGCGTTCATTAGCTTCAAGATTTCAAGATGACAAATCTGCATAACGAAGAACCGATAGGAGACGCCAAAAACCCTCGGTTCTGACCACCTTGGCCTGCTCATCATAGATCAATAGTTTAGCGCTACCAAAAATCCTAGGCAAAACATTGGCGGTTTTGGCACGTTTCTGTCTGGGACGGCAAAGCTGTGTAGGATCACTACATTACTTAGTTCGGTCAACGTCGTAACGCTCAACTTGTGCCAAATATCTTAAATGCCCTGACAAGCGTGCAACGTCTTCTGGGCGACACTTATTTGTTCCAATAATGTGGCTGTAGGCGCGTAACTTGTTACGATAACCTTTAGTCAGCCTAACTTGATGTGCATTCACCATCAGACCGTGAACCTTGAGCCGTGCCGGTGCTTCTGCAAAGTGAGTTTTCTTTTCTGAAATTCTCCAAGGTGTATCTACGAAAAGAGCCGAAAGCCTCTCTGGAAGTATTTTGGGAAAATCATCTTTTGATGAGAATGTGATGTCATCAGCGTATCGCGTTACCCTAGTACCCAGCTCAGTGGCCAAGGCGCTCAGCCCGCTATCAATTCCTAGCATTGTAATGTTGGACAGAATTGGGCTTGATGGGGCACCTTGAGCAAGTGCGCCGCCGTAGCAGCAAAGACTTGCTATCAGATCAGCACTATCCATATCATATCCAAAAATGCCTAAACTTGCACCAACCCAACTCTGAGGTGTACTAGGGAAGAAATTCTCCAAGTCTATAGAATAGACCCACTTGGCCTCAGTGTGCTGTGATGCCGCGTCGATATGTGAAAGTCCGGGCACAAAGCCAAATACGTGGCCGGGAAAGATGGCGCTACTTTGCAGCTGAACTGATATCCACTTCTGAATTATTTTCAGACCAATTTTTGGAGCAAGGATTTGTCGCTGCTCTTTTCCTTTAGGTATTGAAAACCGCCGATAATGGCGACCGGGTCTGTTTATTAGGGACCATATAATTCCAGGATTAACACCTAACATTGTTGCCAAAACTTCTTTGGAAGTGATTGGTATATGACCGCCGTCAATCAATGCATGAATGCGCTCTAGTTCAGTGTCATCAACCACAGTTTTGACTGCTTTGAAAAATTCATCTTTTTCCGAAAAAGCAAAGAACTGAGACGAAGTGAGATGTTGCGGAAGCCTCATTTAGCAAACAGTCGTTTCATAAGCGTCGTTCTTCGAACGTGCGCTTCGAAGGAGCGTGCGTGCGAAGAACGACGACCCTTCTGTATGTAGTCTTGGCAAATGGGCATGATACACACCCGCGCCCAAGGCTTCCGCGTAATCACTGTAGATCACCTCGCTTAGCGAGGTCAAGAAATCGCGTGATGTCAGGGCTGCCTCGACGTTTTACGGTACCTAAAATTTTCAAGGCGCTTGCAGTTAAACAGTACTGGGCGTCTTTGCGCCGTACTACTTGATCTGCACGTCGAAGTGCGTCCAAATGTCGGTTCAAGTAGTCAAGTGGCGGTTCGACAAACCCTTTTGAGGTCAATCGTTCTGCCAAATTCTCTGCTGAAACGGGTGCAGCGATGCGGAGTTCGCTTAAGATTGCTGTCCGTGAGGGGAGATTTTCGTCAACTGTTAGCTTTAGTTCTGCAAGCGACATGCTCGCATTTTCTAAATAGATTCTGACGCGGCCCGTAATCTCGTCTATATGGTCTCTCACAGATGTGCCTTTTGGCACGATCCATACTACGGCTCCGTCCTTGCCTGTCGTAAGGAATGAATTTCTGATAAGGCTTGGGAAAGCATGGAGAAGTGTTGCACGAAGACCTGTCTCAAAATCTAGATTTGACACATCATTCAGAATAAATTTTACAGAAAAATCTGTCTTGGATAATTCCTCCGTTATCTGTTTAAGCGCCAGATTTGACGGTTTTTGGTGTCCTTTGCTATTTCTAGAAACTTCGATAAATGCATATAACACCGAATTTTCGCCATCCTGCCGCGCCAATGGGCCACTGAGTTTTAAGCCTTTCTGCTTCAGATATTCAAAGACTTCGGTCATGTTATGCATTTTCTTGCCTCACCACGTTAAGAAGCAAGGAGGACCACAGATTTGCCTTCGACAGCCAATCGTGCGCATCTGTCACGGCAACACCTGAAAGCGTGAAGCGATCTGACCTAAAATCTACAGCTGTTTCAGGCGTATAGTCCGCGACAACGCGTATTGCATAAGCTTTCTCCAACATTAGAGCAAATGTCAGGTTCTGTGAGCTGGCTTGTCGACAGTCATTCACGAGAGACACGTCCCCAAGTTTGTCAGCCTTTTTCTGTATTGCTTTAATGCGCTTCTGAATGGTGCCTCTAAGAAGTTCGGGCACTCCCTTATGGTTCAATGAGTTCTCATACTTCTTATCGATATCGACAAGAGTTTGCCTGACACAAATAAAGGTAGCGTAGTAATATCTGTTAAAGGCTGAACGTGCATATGAATCCGCATCGGTCGCAGACGCAGGTACGAGTCTTACGGCTTCGACTTGTAGATGATGAGCAACGCTATGCATCAGTGCAGCATACAAAAAACATCCGGCAATAGAAGGGCTTGTAGCTAGAAAACGACAGTGTCTGGGGGTCTTTTGTCGGCAAAAATCAGATTATACAGCACATGGTTACTTCGGGAGAACAAATTTTTTCCTGCACTTGCAGCGCATTATCATTTCCCGGATTTTTGTAAAACGGCGGCTTTTGAGAACACGCATGTGGGACGGCCTACACTCTTGAAAGCCCCCCGCCCGCACCTCAGAACTACGTTCTAGAACCAAGCTGTATCGATTGCTTAGCCGTAGCCCCGCTTGGCCTTATCCATGTGCAGGACGAAACGCGAAGCCTTTGCCTCCCGCTCACTCCCAAACCAATCGGTGCGCAACCGTCCAGAACTGCCGATCCTCCCCCACTCGCGGACCAAGCCCCAGTCGCCAAAAAGGCCTTTTACGATCTCCAAGCGATAGTACCGATAGAGATTGTCGTCCGGATCTGTACGAGTGAGGTGCATCGGTCAGCTCCACATCTTCGCAGCAATGTCCTGCTCTTCTTTGCCGATGGCATCGGCGTAGATCGTCGTGGTGGACAGTTGCGCATGTCCCATCCACTTTTGCAGCATGTGCAGTGGGATGCCCTTCACCACGGCGTTGATCCCGAAGCCGTGCCGCAAGCCTTTAGGGCTGCGGTGCGCGGCGTCGGCAATCTTAGCCTCAATCATCACGCCTTTGACGATCTGCCAAACCCTGATGCGGGACAGCGGCCAGATCGGTACATGCGCCAGCTTGCGCGATTTCTGCGCCTCTCTGATCCCGTGGGCGGTGTTCAGAGTATCGAGAAAATCTGGCGGCACAGGAACAGCGCGGTAAACTGCTTTCCGTTCGCCCGCGCTGTCCTTGCGCTTCTTGAGCGACCTGATGGTTACGGCCCCGCCGGAGAGGTCGATACGGGCGGGGGTGATTTCGATTAGCTCAGAGGGCCGACAGCCGGTATAGTGCAGCGTCTCGCATAAAGTGCGGTCACGAGCGGGCCGCTGACGCGCGACGGACAGAAATGCAGCCCGCTCCTCGGCGTTGAGGTAAAGGCGGTTTCCACGGGGATCATAAAGGGTCATTTCGCTCATATTTAACAGTTTACCCGAAGACTGTTAAGCAACAAGGTCCAATACGGTCCCCTGCCCTATCTGTTGGCACTGATTGCGTGCATTTCGTTTAACACTATTACCTATAGTGTTAAGTACGTGCTTTTAGAATGAACGAAAGCCCCCGTTCGCTGCACCGCGCCCAAACTCACATAACGCGAACATCCTCAGGCTTTTGGCGTCACCCCACCTTTTTTCAAAAGAGCTGCGCCTACACGGAAGAGGTCTGGCATGTCGTACCGACCATCTGGGCGGTTTGTAAGCACGCCCATCTTGGTCAGCCGATCAGCGAGATCGGCCTCGCTATCCGAATGAACAGACTTCCCAAGCGAACGGTTTTGCACCGGCGATAAGGAGTTTTCTTTTTTCGCAATCTTTATAGCGGCCTGGACAGTTGAATTTTCGATCCAAGCATCAAAGAAGGCCTGCGGCTCAGCTGGCACTCGTAGTCCCGCGAGCGGCTGGAGAACTCTTTTGATCCAGGGGTATTCCGTGTTGAGCTGCTCGATGCGGACTTTTGATGCTTCTCTCAGCCCGTCGCGAATTGTTTGCGGCAGAAGAACGAGGTCACTCGCATTCCGTTCTGCAGACCGTTCCGCCGCGCTCTGCATTAATATGAGAAAGCTACGGGGGGTCACATCACCGAGGCCATCTGCAAGATGTCTATACGGCCAGTCGAAGGTTTTTCCCTTTCGCGGTCCGTTGCCCATGAAGTTACCAGCCATAGCCTCAAATAGCTGTTGTTGCTCGCTTTCGTTGTTAGACAGTGCCCAAGTCCGAAGCTCCTCTTGTTCTTCAGGCAATGTGCCCAAGCCGCAGGACTTAACTAAACGTCCGAAGGCGTCATTAGTATCTTCATCGAAGGCCAACCTCGCAAACATCAGCCCATAGAGATCGGCCTGCTTCCATACGAGTTTCGCCGCGCCGCTGCGCAGCTTGGACAGTTCTACAAACCGTAGCGTGAGTTCGCTCAACTGGTCCGGGCGCATAAAGAGCTTGGCTCGGATCGCATTAAAACCGCGCAGTTCCCAAACCGAGCGCATTAGCGCGTCAACGAGCCCGCTAAGTCGACCCCAATCCTCCGAAATTGCATCGAGCGCGTCAAAGACGATAAGGAGAGTCTCACCATTTTCGGTAAGTTTGTCGTCAACTTCCTCCATGGCATCGGCCCAATCCTCGGGGTCTGCAAAACGTTTGAGCATTTCCTTGACCGCGTGTTTCTGGCCAGGCTCGGTTACTTCGAGAGCCGCACCTGCGATGACGGCTTGCCAGAAGCTGTCTGCGGCGGCCTTTTCTTGCCCAACGGGCACCAATTGGTCGATGATTGCTTTGGATACGCCAGCGCGCCTCACGCCTCCAAATCCAATCTGCACCTGAAGCTTATCGAGCCCCAAGCGCGGATAAAGTGCTGCGGCGAGCTCTCTGGTTTCAGGATTATATAGCGCACTCGCCCAAAAGCTTTTTCCCGCTCCCCGCGCGCCGAGCACAAGCGTCGTCGCTGGGTCGAGCGCTTTACTATGGGCGGTTGGCGCAAAGATGTCCTGTACCTTAGCCTTGTCCGCACCGACAATTGTCGTCGAAGCGCTGGGGTCAAACCGCGCCATGGCCTCGCGGATAGCGGCGATATCCTCTGGCTTAGGGGTAGCGGGTTTCTTGCGAATGCGAATGCTCATTTGGCCAAATCCATTTGCTCATCGAGCCAATCCAAAAGATCCCCGAAGGTCGACTGCACAAGCCGTTCATCGAGCTGAACGCGGTTTTCAACCGGATTAAAGCTGCGGTAGCGCTCATCATTGAGGATGCGCAGCACCGGTACTTGGTCCTGAGAACGGGGCGTAGGCGTGTCATTGTCTGCCCAAACGAGATCCAGATCGTCCGGCCCAAGGGTTTCGGGCTTTGGAAGCGCCTCATCCTCCGTGCTCCAGAGAGCATTAAAACGCTCTTGGGCGATATCCGCATCGCTGGGATCCGCCTTAGCCTGCACGAACCAAGCGTTTTCTTCCCAGTCCGCGCCCCCCAGAATGCGGTCGCGGATGTGGGCCAAAAGGAATGCGTATCCTTGAAAGGTTTGCGGCTCATTTATTCCAAAAAGAAGCACTTTTGCGCCAAGCCCAAGAACCGGAGCCGCTGTCGTTTCGTGCAGGCCCGCCCGACCATCGATCAATACAACGTCGTAATCACCTGTATCCTCAAAACGCTCAATCATTTCTTGCAATTGATTGCGAAGTGACATCGTGGTGTTTTCGCGCACGTCCTCAAGGCTTGCCCTGGCAATTTTAGCGAGTGCGTCGGCGGGATGTGCCATGGTTTTGCTGCCAAAAGCGGGCACAACAGAAATACCGTCCAAGAGTGACGACCTACCGATGCAATCGGCGCGGAACGTGGCGTCAATTCCTGAGAGCCCATTCTCAACGAGCCAATCCACGACGCCATACGTAGGTAGCTCTTCCGGCGTTAAGAGCGTCGCACCAAGCCCCGGAGCTTCGAAGTCGAGATCTATAGTGAGAACCCGCAAACCTGCATTGGCAAGATGCGTTGCAGCAATGGATAGCGCCGTGGAACGGCCGACACCACCTTTGATACTGATGAACGCAATTCTGGGAACTGCGTCTGAGCCGAGTACAGGACGCACCATCCAATCTGCGCCAACAATCCGGCGATCGAGAAGTCGGACATTTACACCTTCAACTTCTAAAACCGGCGCTTCCTGGGCTTCTTCTATGATCTTGGAGACGCCTACCTCGTTGCGCCCACGCACCGGATCTTGGGGTCGAGCATATGGTCCAAGGCGCTTTGCGACTACAGTATTTAGGTCTTCGATATCTTTTGGGGATGCTTCCAAAATGACGCCAAGGCGGCCTTCAAAGTCCCGGATCACGACGGGTTGTGCAGCGGCCACAACTTCAGGATACTTTTCATTAAGAATTACTACTAATTGCGGCAAACTGTCATCGAATCGAATGGGGTGTGTCATTATAAGGCCGCCCTTGCTTTGTCCGCATCGTCCCGCCACTTTTTCAAAGTTGCCGCATTGGGAAGAGCGCCATCGCTATAGCGAATATCAATAGCCCAACCCTCCATATAATTCTTTTCAGTGAACTGCGAGAGCGGAGCTGCCCTGCGTCCAGCGATCTCGTCTCTTAGTTTAGCCTGAAGCTGAGGGAAGTGGGCGTAGACAGGCCCCTGTCGGCTATCGGTTGTCCAATGTATGCCGCGATACACAGCCTTTATGGCACACTCGGCGGCAATCCCGTAGAGATATCCCGCTGTCGTTCTGTCAGGTGCTACTGCAGCCGTGAGGCGCTCAGCAGCGGCCCAATTGCGATGGGCAGCCTTGGTCATGTCATGCGTAAATTGGCTCATGTATATTCTGTAATCCTTGGTGTGTCGGTTGCCAAGCCACGTGCAGCCTGCGGCGCTGGTAAGTTTGGGTTCGTTGCGGCCTTTAGTTGCAATACGCACGAAAGACAGTTTGCGGGTTGAGCAGCTTGTGTAAGTTAGAGACCCCTTAAGAATTTAACGCTGTTACCAATAGTGTTAAACGGCGTTGTTTTTGAACGGCTGAGCCCACTCAGGGCCTGCTTATAGCCCACACTTTGAATCTCTATACTCGCCGAGAGCATTCTTTGTTTTCCACGGCGAATATCTGACCAAAACACCAAACCCTGGCTGCATCCCTGGCTTGATCTGGGACATACAAGCGAGAATGAGCTCAAGGGAAACTTGGTAGGCTGAGTAGAGCCTCATGATACCCGGTGGTTTCCCTTGTCCATACCGCCAGTCGCTAATATCGCGAAACGGTGGCCAGCTAGCAATCTCGGAACTTTCGAAAACCACTCCGTGCTGTTGTGCGCGGCTCAGTAGCTTATCGAGTTGATGGATATGCGGTTGCTTGCCAGTGTTACTCCGAATGACCGCCTTGAGCGCAGCTTCGTTCGACATCTGCAAATCAAACCAGGCCAGACCAATCTCCGGTCTCCGGCCTGACACCATCCGGCTTGCGGCCTGGGACAGATATGTAAGCGTCGATTGAATAAGCTTCTGGACTTCATGATCGCCGTCTGAACGAAAGGTTACGCGCCGAAACTCAATAGCACGAAGGATTTCAGCAGTGTGCTTTGCTTCGGCGACAACGGTTGCTCTTGCTTCGCTTTCCAGCTTGGAGATGTCGGGACTATCACCGATCCATGCTGTCGCGTCTTCACCTTCGCCGAGACCAGCTTCGAAATACATCCAAGCGAGCTCGCCTTCCTCTTCCATCACCATCCTGTTTGCAGGGATGGTGATGACGAAAGGCACGTCGCGGATCATCTGCACACCTTTCAGAACCGCATTGCCTCGGGGTTCCATTGCAGGCGTGCCGTAACGCTCAACATACCAATACTCCACGGCATCAAACAGCACGCGGAACCACAAATTTTCGACGCTATCACCAAGATTTTCGGGATCGTCAATGCGCTTGTCGCCCGCATGAACCTCAATCGCGCTCTCCCGAAACAGCATCATAAGGGCACGAAGTGGCCTCTGAGAAAGGGGAACCTCTTGAATACCCAGATCGCAATCAAACAGATCGAGCCAGTGATCCATGTTCCCTGCCAGCTCGCGGCTTTGCTTGAGACCAAAATCCGATTCCGTCAATTCCGCGTTCTCAGTTTCGCGAGCATCTGTCATGTAGCACCCTTTTTGCAAACTGCACCGGACTTGCGCGCCACCCTACCGAATTGATCTTGTTACGTTGGATGCAATGTTCGAGGACTCATGATTTACGCACCAAAATTGGATCAAGAACGCACTGCCAGTGGACTATCTAAGTCTTGAGCGGCGCTTTGAATGATAGGCGTTTTATAGAGTTCTTATCCTTGGCTCAATGTGCTCTGGAACGTTGTAGGCTTGAACCGTTACAGTCATCTCTCTATTTGCATCTTCGGGCTGAGAAAATAGATATCTCCAACTTGTCTCAGAGCTTTGGGCGACAAGTTTTTTGCAGTTCTGATGCGTCAGCGTACTCTCTTGGATTTTTTCAAGAACGGACGAAAAATCTTTGTTCCGATTGAAAATCAAGATCGAAGCTTTGGTATCACGCCAGCTAACGTAACCTAGCAACTGATCAATCGTGTCGAGGTACGACTTTTCACCTCTCCAAAACTTACATTCTCCAACAAAGATATTTCTTCCATCAACCTTGATCAAGATGTCCGTTTTCCCCTCAAAGTTGAACGTCTCTCCCGTCGCACCTCCCTCATAGTGGCCATTCAATTGAACAAGAAAGTGTGTTCTTAGGCTTTCTTCGTCCATCTTCGAAAACGCGCCCGGGCTCTGCTCCATGACTTTCACCATGTTTTCGAGAACTCCTAGGATGTGTTTGTATTCCGCATCTTCGAGAACTGGCTCAGGTTTGTAGGGGGCTGAACTGGCCGATGGGGGGCGAGGACTGATTTTCCTTCTGACGCTTGTGGCTGCATAGGTTTTTGCGGCTTCAGGGCGTTCACGCATCTTGAATCCAAGACCGGCCACGAGGCTTCTATCGTCAAGAAGTTTCTTTTTTCGCGCTTCGATCTGAGACCTTGCCTGATCAAGCAACGAGGCATTGAAAGGAGTAGCCGTCTGACGCAACCACCCAAGATACTGTTCAATACTATCTAGGCGCGAGCTGATTTCCCCTTGGACTTTCTGTGCGGTTAGGTCAGTTCCTTGGATTGAGAAGTGCAGAACACCGTTTGAAATATATGCTCTTGGTGGGTTCATTGTGTGGGTGGTTGGCTGTACATTGAAGACACCTGCATCGCCCGAGAATGTTATTTCAACATCGACAGCAGTTCCCGTGATGTAGTGTGGTCCCGAATTGTCAGAAAAATACCGGAATCGGTCATGGCTGACATCAATCTGTGCTTCTCTCTGTCCTACTGTGACGTTATCCATATCAAGCGCAGGGACGTCTATTGCGAATTCTTCTGAATAGTATTTCGCAAGGTCTTCTGTCGAAGTATTGAGGAGCTGGTCACCGTTCTTAGCCGCTATGTCTTGATCCATTCGCTGCTTTTGGGCAGCGGAGACACCAAACCAATCGCCTTTGTTAAACAGTAAGTCCTCGCGCGAGCTGTTCCGACCGTACATGACTACATCCTGCTATAGAGATCAAATCTGAGCCAATATATAGTGTTCATTCAATGTCGCAAATCGTTTTGAGCACCGCTTTATCTCTCAAAATCGCATAAGCCTTATATGTTCTGGCAAGCACCCCTACCCGTCCGCGCTTCGCGTTCTATTGGCAGCCACCCAAATGAGTACTTGAGTAAATGAGTGCCATTGAATAGTACCAATTTTTGGTATAAATACATCTCAGGAGGTGCATCATGCCCAAAAATACATCCATGTCCCTTGGCGATCACTTTGCCAGTTTCATCGACACCCAAGTTCAGGCAGGCCGCTACGGTTCGGCCAGCGACGTTGTGCGTGCCGGTCTGCGCCTACTTGAAGAGCATGAAGGCAAGGTAAAGGCGCTCCAAGACGCTCTGATCGAGGGCGAGCAGTCTGGGAAACCGCAGCCCTTTGACTTCGATGAGTTCAAGGCGCGCAAACGGGCTGAGCTTAACCAGGCCAACGGATGAGCCTTGTCACCTTCTCGCCTGCCGCAGCGGCGGACCTCGATAATATTTGGGACTACACTGTCGAAGAATGGGGGGCCGATCAGGCTGACCGCTACACAGATGATATCCAGAGCACCTGTAGCAGCCTTGCGCGCGGCGAGAAACGTGGGCGCGACGTGGATGTGCGTTCAGGCTACCTGAAACATGCTGTTGGAAAGCACTTCGTGTTTTTTCGGACGACCAAGGCTGGGATCGAGGTCATCCGCATCCTGCACCAAAGCATGGATGTGGGACGGCATCTGTAGTCAAGCTTGCCTCAACTCAAACACTCAGTTACTCTTTTGAGTAAAAACACAAATGAGGCAGAACATGAGCATTATTTCCGTCCTGAATCCCAAAGGTGGCAGTGGCAAGACCACCATCAGCACCAATCTCGCCAGATCGCTGCACGAACTGGGGCACTCTGTCCTGATCGTGGACAGTGATCCACAAGGCAGCGCCCGCGACTGGCACGCCGCCAGCGAAGACAATCCCATTGAGCTGGTTGCGCTGGACCGACCTAATAACGTGAAGACGCTGACCAGTATGGCAGCAAATTACGATTATGTAGTGATCGACGGCGCGGCAAAGCTGGAGGATATGATCGCAGCCTGCATCAAGGTCAGTGACTTCGTTCTCATCCCCGTTCAGCCGTCTCCCTATGATATTTGGGCTGCATCCGATCTTGTCGAGTTCATCAAGGCACGACAGGAGGTGACAGACGGATCACCGCGCGCAGGGTTCGTGGTTTCTCGCGTAGTAGAAGGGACCCGTCTTGGCAGCGATGTGCGAACCGCATTGGATGATTACGCTTTGCCGATTTGTAAAACGACGATCACGCAGCGCCAAGTCTATCCCCAAACCGCATCGGAAGGCCTGACTGTATTCGATGCTGACAATGCCAAGGCAAGGGCCGAGACCACCGCTTTGAGCGACGAGATACTGGCAATGCTTGCACCCGCCACAAAGGAGGTCGCGTGATGGCCCTTTCAGCGAAACGTCCGAGCCGTGGCGATGACGCCCGCAAGCGCATCCTGCATGAAGTCACTGAGACGGCCGACAAGAAGAAACGCCTGAACGCCGAGATTGAAGAAAAACTATACCGGAAAATTAAGATGCGAGCGGTCGAGGAAGGGCGCTCAATTTCCGATATTACCCGTGATCTATGGTCTGAGTACTTGAGATAATGAGTATTTGAGTAGATACTCTACCAACCGTTGCGCCCGCGTTTCTTGAACCAACTCTTGCAGAAGCCAAGGAACGCGGCATCCGAGTTCTTCGGAGGCTCTTTTTGCCTTGCTGCATAGGTTCGCCATTCCCCGACAAGAACCTTGATATCCCACGTGGGGGCCAGCTCCCGCGCCCGTTCGAGAGTATCCGGCGAGAGGGGCAGGATGTAGCCGCCGGTCAGTCGATCCTGTTGGGGTTTCGCCGTGTAGGTGTCAAGAAACTCACGTTTCGGCGTCACCGTCAGGATGTCGGCTTCAAGCCGGAAGGCGTAATCCGGCATATGATTGTGTTCCTCATCAGCCTTGCAGATCGCCTTCACGAGCCGTCGGAACTCCTTGTCCGAGGATGTCGAGCCGGTGCGGCCCTGTAGCTTCTCAAGACCGCACTTCCATTCCGGCTGGGTTCCGCACTGCTTCCGCGCCAGCTCATAAAGACGACGCTCCAGAGGCTTACGAAGCTGAAAATAGCGACGGTTCAGTGTCAGAACATCATCACCGGCAATCGCGTTGAAGACCCAATCGGAGAGGGTAACTTCGAGATCAAGCATCCGACCGTCACGGGTTTCACGCACAATCCGGTAGCGGTCAATCAGGCTGAAGCCGTCAATCTGTTCCACACCGCCGGTGGTAATATTCGTTTCGATCTGGGTTCCCTGTAGCCGCTCCAGTGCGGCCTTGAGGCCGGTGTAGCCGGTTCCTGCAACTGGGCGGTTGGTTGCAACAAGCAGATCATATGCCTTGAACCGCAAGGTCCGGTGTACCTGTTTGCCGTCGTTGAGTGCCGCCATGACCTGCGAAATGCAGTAGATCAGCACGTCGCGGTCATGAACTGTGGCGAGGCCGATCATGTTTGGCCGGACTTCAACGTAGCTCTTGCCGTCAGTAGCCACATAACGGCGTTTTTTCGTGTCAGGCTTGGTCGAAAGGGTGAAGATGGGATGCGCCATGGAGGCCATGTCACCCTTGGGTGCAGCATCAAAAATATCGCAAACGAAAAAGTCTCCCTGTGCGTGTCGCAAGGGAAGCAAAGGCGTTCGATCTTGTTTCGTAATATCACCCACCATGGCTACAATATTCGTAATTTCACACACCAATGCAAGCGCTTCGTAATATCACCCACCAGAGCGCTATCGTAAGATCACCCACCATCTTTCGTAATATCACACACCGGCTATCGTAAGATCACCCACCGGAGCCTGAAAAAAGACTAAATTATACCAATTTATTCAATAGCTTAGGTCGAGGTTTGATTCTCGTAACACATATATAACACATATATAACACACAGCTTGCAGCATAGGCTTCCCAAAGCTGCACGCAAAACACCACTGCTGGTAAACACGCAGGCATCGACATTGCTTGTTGTGATAGACCATCATCACCACAAGGACAGCGCAAGTTGCAGGGTTGCTGGCTAAGAAACGAAAAAACAGCAGCGACATCACCAAAGCCAGAACGACAGCACCCAGACCAAACCAAAGCAGGCGGGGATTAGACCAAATCGTTAAACGATCTGCCTGGGATACAACTCACCACTGGGCAGGACAGGGGGGGTAGACTTCGCAAAACTTTCACTCCCGCTCGTTTTCGTACCCATCATCCCGTTCCAGCCCGAAATGCTCTTTCAGCATATCGCGGCTGTCTTCCATCCGGCGCTCCGTCTCCTGGCTCATCTCGTAGCCGTTGCCGCGATTGTACATCTCCGCTTGCATGAGCAGCTGGCGCGAGAACACCGGATCAGTCGTGATGTGGTCGATGGATGTAAGGTCGCCTTGCCGGAAACGGTTGTATTGCGTGTGCGTCGTCGCTTCCCGAAGAAGCGCGATGACCTCAAGGTGCTCCTCTGCCGTGTTCGTCAGCAAATAGTCATTGGGGCTGCGGGCTTCCCATCTGGCCAGTCCTTCCAGATTTTTAGCAACGGCGCTGTCTTCGCGGTCCTGCTGAACCTGTTTGAGACCTTTCACACCCTGTTCGTTCAAAATGCTGTCGATCGCGTAGCGCACGTGTTCGGGATATTCAGCGGCCCGCTCAAGGTATTGATCCTGAAACCGGTTGAGAACCGCCTGCTTGTCCCGGCCTTCGTGTTTCGCCACGTTGTACGCGACTTCTAGTGCATCAAGATCGCGGGCGAGGGCTTCGGCCTTCGCTTCGCTGTTGGCCGCGTGCAGGCGCGCCTCAGCCAGCTCCTGAGCCACGGCGTCCCGTTCCCCTGACAAACGGCCAGCTACGGCTCTCACAGCCTCTGAGGCGATCTCTGAGAGCCTGTCGCGGTATTCTTCGTCCGTTTCCCTGCCGCGCCCCATGAAGCCGCCTGTGGCGCGCTCAGGGAGGTTCAGGGAAAGGTTTTCGTTGGCATTGGCGCGGGCGTAGAAGCTTTTGATGGTTTCGTGCTTGGCACCGGACCGCATGAGACCGCGCTCAAGGCCGTATTTCGCACCGACCCGTTCAGCGTAGTCGGTCTGCATCGCGGATAGATCTTTTGCGTTGCCGACGATGTCCCGCGCGTTCAGCTTGCCGCGCTCATCGAGCGGTATGACCAAGACCTGCAAGTGGGGGGTGGTCTCATCCATGTGGATCACAGCCGAGAGGATGTTTTCCGCACCGTGCTTTTCTTCGACCCAGGCGTAGGCATCACGCAGGTAGTCTTCGCTCTGGATGCTGCCCATTTTCTCCATCTCCTCAGGAGAGGCCGACATGACATATTCAAGGGCGTGGACAGCATTTGTGCGGACCTTTTCGGGCGCAAGTTCTTCCCAAAGCTTCATCAGATCCTTGGCGGTTTTCGCACCGGCCAGATAGATGTTGCGGTCGCGGTCTTCGGGCCGTGCGTTCGGTGTATCGCGTTCGCGCAAGTTGTGGCGGGCCGCTGCCGCCAGCTTGGCTTTTCCGGAGCCACCTTTGCCACCGATCTTCTCCAGCCTGAGAATGCCATACTTCCGTTCACCCCTCGGTCGGCGCAAGGACCCACCGCCGTTCTTGCGAGGGTCGATGTCGATCTGGCCCATCACCTTCTTTGCAGCATCGGTCATGGCAAGGCTCCCATATTTTAAGAAATGTACAAAATGTACACTTACTAGACAATTTGTCCTGCGTCCCAATTATCGCTCGGCCTCAAGAGAGGCAAGTCTGTACATTTCCTAAAATATGGAAGGGGTCAGTTCAGCGCCTGATCGACAGCTCCAAGCAGGCTGATCACAAGCACCAGAGCGATCATCACCCAAGGGCTTTTCCACCAGAGTTTTGCGGGTTCGGTTGTGCGCTGATCGTCAGAGGTCATCGGTGAACGCCTTCACGTCGAAGTCCGGATCGACCGCGCCGAGAGCGGCAACACGCGCTTGCAACGGTCTGATTTTGTCGATGAGGAAGGGCTGTTTGGGGTGGCGTTCAAGGGCGGCTTCCAACGCCTGGCGCACGGCCTCGGTCTTCGTTTTGGCTCCAGTGACGCGCATCAGCGTCATCGCCAGATCATCAACCTCATCGTCGCGGATATACAGCGGCATCGCCGGTCTCCTTTTACAGAATGCGTCCGAGCAGGGTCAGGCCCACAGCGATGGCCACGCCCAGCAAAATGCAGACCAGCGCCATGGCGATCGCTGGCCAGATCACTTGCGGAGCGGGGCGGTTTTGAAGTCGCGCGGTTTCCATGGTCAGCTTCCGGATCGTTTCTCACTGAAGCTGGTCCAGGTCGCTGCGTTCGTCGGTCATTCCCGTTTCCTTCTGGTTAGCACCGAGCTGGTCTTCTTAATCGACGTGCGTTGCTGTGTTCCGGTTGCGCAGCCAAAGATAAAGAACGCCTAGCGGTGCGATGCCGATGGCAAAGAACCAGAGCAATACGTTCACCATGATTTTAAGCATGAAATTGATAGCGATAGTCCACCATCCAAAGTGAATGATACTGCTGTTTCCCAAAAGCATATCCCGCAGTTCATCCCAAACCAGCTTGGCGAACGGGAAGAGGATCGCAGACAGGATTGCATAACCGAACATCAGCGCCTTTTGGTGGTTTTGCAGCCCGATCTGGTTTGAGAACGCCCAGATTGCATATGCAAGAAGGGCAATGCTGATGACATAAGCCCGTATGAGGTAGCGCCGATCAACGGCTCCAAAAATGCTGCGCACGAAATTCATATTGTTCCTTTCAGTACACGGAATTCTCCGCACCCGTTGATAAATCAAGTCGGGGCAGATTCAGTTTTAAGCGTTTTCTTGATTTTGTTCGTTTAACGATCGGCGATGGTTTTGACTGTGATGGTTCTGGCGGCAAGGGCGATCCTGCCGAAACTTCGGAAAGCCAGTCCACAGCAATAGACGCCTTTAAATTCGCAAACTGTTCCCAGAGGGTTTTGCGTGTCATAACCCATTGTTTGCCAGACGGGCTCACGTCGTTTGCTACCTGCTGCGCCTCGCACACACCGGAAATAGGGGCCATTTTTTGCGCAAGCTGGTCTGCGAGTTCTGCGCCTTCCGGGGTCAAAGTAATGAGTTCGAACGCTTCCGGTTTCGGCGTGCCAAGTTCTATGTTGATCCAATCTGATGTTGCGAGGCCTTTTGCGACAAGGTGGGCTGCATCAGTTGGACTTACCCTCCCATGGGAAATTAGCTGAAACATCGCGGCTCCGGTTTCAGTCAGCTCTGTTGTCGCTACCACAGGTACGATGTCTCCACCCATCTGATCTGGCTGATCTGTCATACCGTTAGCCTCTCGAATGTATCTTAAAACAGGTAGAGTTATAACCGACAATCGCGCCTTTTCCAAATGTGAAAAGAACGCCCAAAAGCCAGCTTCGCGATGTACTCGCCCGCAACCTGCGGCTCCACCGAGCCGAGCGTGGCTGGTCGCAGGAGCGTTTGGCGTTGGAAAGCGGGCTGAACCGGACATACCTCAGCGCTGTCGAGCGGTCAGAGCAGAATATTTCCGTCGACAACATCGCTCGATTAGCGACCGCTCTGGGTATTGAAGCGTGGACACTTTTTGCGAACGTAAAAGATAAGCGATGATATATCCCATTATGGGATAATACTGATTTGGGATTACCCGACAAGAGCAACTTGCTCTTGGAGGCAAATTAATGTCCAAAACGCTGCGGACCCCCGGACATACCGCTTTAATGAAATCCCTCATCAGCCATAGAAAGCAGCAAGGTTTTACACAGCAACAGCTGGCGGACGCTCTCCGCAGACCACAATCCTTTGTTGCCAAGATCGAAACGGGGGAACGCCGGATTGATGCTGTAGAATTGGTCGAATGGTCGCTCGCGCTCAGAATTGATGCGCAGGAGCTTCTGAAGCCAGTCGAAGCCGCGCTTCAAATTGGGACCGACTGACAACCGCTTTCATCGGACCACCGGCAAATCTGCCAGCCGCGTTGTGTATCGTGGGCTGCGGTGATCCGACCGGAGCTGCCAGGTACGTTTCATACCCTCGCTGGCCAGCACCATCGTCTTTTTCCCGAATCGGTCGTTTACCTGGTCGAGCGCCGTCATAAGGGCCTGGGACTTCGGTTTCTCCGCATCGAACAGTGTCAGCGGCCGGTCCTCAAACCGCACGAGGTCGTCGAGCATGATCCCGGCCTTCGTGAAGCCGTAGGTTCCGGCCTGCCCCTTTGGCCATGCGGCTTGGGCGCATCTTTTCGCCGCCGCAACCAGATCAAACGTATCTGAGGACATCGGCGTCATGCGTGTGGAGCGCGAGCCTGAGTATTGCGGTCTGTCGGGCCGGTGCCGGTTGGTGTGATAGAAAACGGTCAGCGTTCCTGCCACCAGACCATGCTGGCGCAGTTTTTCCGCCGCGCGGGTGGCATGAGCGGTGATCGCCTGAAACAACGTGTCGAAATCCGTCATCGGCGTTCCTGCCGAGCGCGTGACCGCCATGCCCTTGCGCTGAGGTTCCACCTCATCGAAGGACAGGCACGGCTCTCCCTGCAATTCCAGTACGGTGCGCTCCAGAACGACCGTGCCGAGGGCGCGGGCCTGCCGGATCGGCACGTCGCGCAACTCCGCCGCTGTGCGGATACCGAGGCCGTGCAGTTTCTTCTCGGTCTGACGCCCTATGCCCCAGAGGTCGCCAACCGGCACCATGGGCAACAACCAGTCAGCCAGGGCGTCATCCATCATGTCCAGAACGCCCGCAAAGATAGGGTTTTTCTTTGCGATGTCATTTGCGCACTTCGCCAGTGTTTTTGTGGGTGCGATCCCGACACGGACCGGGACGCCGATGCGCCGCAGCACCGCTGCGCGCAGGGCGCGGGCATGGGCCGTACGATCCGCAAAACCCGTAAAGTCGAGAAAGCACTCGTCTATCGAGTAGATCTCCACATTTGGCGTGAAATCCTCATAGACCTCGACCACCCGCCGCGAGATGTCCCCGTACAGCGTGTAGTTGGAGCTGAACACCCGAACGCCATGTGCCTCAATCTTGTCGCGGATCAGATGCAGCGGTTCGCCCATCCTGATCCCAAGCGCCTTTGCCTCGTCGCTGCGTGCCACAGCGCAACCATCATTGTTCGACAGGACGATGACCGGGACGTTTTTCAGGGTAGGATCAAAGATGCGCTCAGCGCTGACATAGAAGTTGGCGCTGTCGCTGATTGCAATCGGCCGCTTCACGCCAGATCATAGCGCCGCACGACGCCCGCAATCACACCCCAGATCTCGCTGTCTTCTGTCAGTTCGATGTCGGGAAACTGTTCACGGCTGTTGGCCGGGGCGAGATAATACCTGCCTTCGCGCTTTCGCAGGATCTTTGCCGTCACAGCACCTTCGACAACGGCAAGCACCGCGCGTCCGATCCGCCGTTTCCCGGCGCGGTCCACCGCGATGATATCACCGTCCCGGATGCCCACGTCCCAGAGACAATCCCCCTCGACGCGCCACCAGAAGGTTGAGGCGGGATGCCGCACCACCCATGCCATCGGGTCAATCTCGTCTTCCAGATCATCTCCGGCGGGCGACGGAAACCCCGCGCTGGCGGGCATGGTGACGAGGCGCATCGGAAAACCGTTGGCAGTGACAGGTTGTTCGACGCGGTGTACGGGCATGGGAATCCTTGAGTGTTCTTATTTTGTTCTCAATCTGTCATATGCCCCGTTGCTGTCAAGATTGATCCGGTTGGCGGCTCTGAAATTAAAGACCGCCGCTGTCGGATTTCAGTCCCTCGCCTGATTGATGAATGACCATTTCCTCAGCTGGAAATGGCTTTATCAATTCAAATGCGGCTTCAGCCAGACCTGTCAGCCATTCTTCATAGTCTTCCGGGTGCAGGATTGCGGGCATCCGGTCCGGATGGGTATCGCGCACCAGCTCATTCGGAATCGTGGTTATCATGGACGAGGTGATCAGCTTGCGATGCTCGCCGCCGTAATTGCCGTTGAACGCCCGCCAGACACCAGCGAGGGCGAAGGGTGGGCGCGCATCCTCGCCTTTGACGCCAAACCAGACATAGGTGGCAGGGTTGCGGCCCTTCGCCTCGCAGAAGCTTGTTGCCGGGATCAGGCAGCGGCGTTTGGTGAAGCTGCTTTTCCAGAAGGATGACGTGCGCAGCTTGTCGTCGCGGGCGTTGTTCACCGCTTTGGGCTGGATCGGCTTGCCGGTCTTTTTCGAGACCTGTGGCAGCACGAAGCCCCAGTGGGTGTTCCAGAGCGCACGTTCTCCGTCATCATCCAGAGCAACGACAGGAGCGGTCCCTTTCGGGAAGATCGCGGGCAGAGGCTCAGCGTTGCCGAGCTGATCCTGCTGCGCGTCCACCGCAAAGAGCTGGCGCATCGCTTCGACGGGCATGGTGTTCGAGTACAGGTTACACATAACAAATCTTAGCCTGAAAACGGGATGATCGCCACGAGGGATCAGTTTCACATGCTTTTGTTGAAAGGCAGGCGGCATCAGGCAATTAAAAGGCCAGCACATGTCATGTGCTGGCCCCAACCGTCTGTGATGTTCAGACGATCTAGTGCTTGTGCTCGGGCAGGTCTTTCAGCTGATCTTTCGTCATGGCGGTCGTGGCGTGTACCTTGCCGTTCTCATCGCGCATGAAGTTCAGGCTTGAGACCGGCAATGCCACTGGCTTTGCGCCGAGCCCAAGAAAGCCACCTACATCAATGACCGCTTCTGCGGTCTGGCCGGTGCCGTGGAAGTGGGCCACGTCACCAATATGGCTGTCATCCGGGCCGTAGACGTTGGCACCGTCAACAGTTGCAGTGTTCAGCTCGTCCGGGCGCAGTGGGGTATGTTTGGAATGATCCATTGAGTGACCTCGCTTTTGGTTTATGTTTCCGATTGTGAATAAAACCATTCTGGAAGCATTCACGTTCCATCGGTCTGAAAACCGCGCGAAAAACCGCGCAGCAAGCGCTGACGCTCGGAGGCTTTGTTAAAGAGCCAGGGTAAGATTTGCAGCCACATGATCGATGCGGGATTTCTGCAATAAACAGGGTGAAGGCGCAGCCTTCCCCTTCGGGCAATGCTATTAAACCGGGCCGTGTCCTCGCTGCGCTGCGGGCCGCACCACCCCCGTCGAATAGCATTGCCTCGCCCCCATCCGCGTTCGCCACGTGGCAGGGTTTCAGGAACACCCGCTAAAGTGGCCGGTCCGGAAACCTGCACCATCAAGAAGCGCACAGTATGAATGGAGGTTCCTGGGTCAGAGGAATAGCGCAGGCTTTGCGTCATTTTGCAAAAGGTCACCGCAGATGTTGACGATAGCCTTGTCATCCAGAGCAGGCGATAGTCAGTCAGAAGAGTTCAATGCAGCCAAAAACGGTCGTGTCGCGAAGGTGGTGGAAATTTGAAGGTGGCGTAATCTCCGGGTGAACTTGAACCCACCCAACCGGCGGCAGCAACCGCCAGGGAGATCACGCCATGAAGAACGATACCGACACTGCCGCGCTTTCGCTACTGGCCAATGAAGCGGGCTATGATCCGATCGAGGATCGTCTGCGAGAAAATATCCGCGCCACGATCGAGGCGGTTTTCGAAGAGGAGCTGGACGCGTTTCTGGGGCGCTGCCGTTATGATCGGGGCCCCGACAAACCCACGGGTTACCGGCATGGTCGCCGCGAACGCCAACTCATCGGCACTTTCGGCACGGAAACGGTGAGCGTTCCACGCGCCCGCATGATCGGCCAGGATGGCAAGATTACCGAATGGCGCTCAAAAGCGCTGCCACGCTACCAGCGATTGACGAAGAAGGCTGAAGCCCTGATTGCGTCGGTCTATCTCGCAGGCACCAACGCCCGGCGGGTGAAGCGGGCACTGTATGGGCTGTTTCAGGGCGCGGTGAGCAAAGACGTGGTCAGCCGCGCATGGCGCAAAGTGAAGGTCGACTGGGACACTTGGGTCGCGCGCAACCTTGCCGACGAAGATATCGTTCGCCTGATTTTGGACGGCACCGTCATCAAGACGCGACTGGACAAGAAAGCTACGAACATCTCGGTCCTGGCGGCTATAGGCGTGCGTCGGGATGGGCAGAAGGTGCTGCTTTCCATCAAGAATATGGGCGGCGAAAGTAAGGCTGCCTGGGCCGAGTTTCTCGGCGACCTCGATGCGCGTGACCTTCAACGCCCTGAACTTGTCATTGTCGACGGCGCTCCCGGCCTTGAGGCCGCGCTGGTCGCGCTCTGGGGTGAGGACCTGCCGATCCAGCGCTGCACGGTTCACAAGCACCGTAACCTTCTCGGCCATGCTCCGAAGCAAATGCAGGACGAGCTGACCGAGGATTACCGCGACATGATCTATGCTGACAATGCGGCCGAGATCGAAAAACGTCGTAAGGCTTTCCTGCGTAAATGGCGTCTGAAATGCCGCGCGGTCGCTGACAGCTTGGAGGAGGCTGGGGACCGGCTGTTTACCTTCACCCGTCTGGACCCGTCACAGTGGAAATCAGCACGGACGACAAACGCCATAGAGCGCCTGAACGAGGAATTCCGCCGTCGCATCAAAACCCAGACAGTGCTGCCCTGTGCCGAAACCGTGCCGATGCTCCTCTGGGCGCTGATGGCATCGGGCCAGATCCAGATGCGGAAAGTGGATGGTTGGGAAACCTTGGCTCAGCCCGTCGCCCCGATCAGCCTTGACCTCGCGGCCTGATCAGGCCCAAATCCACATGCTCGGAGAACGTCGCCGGAGAATTTCCACCAGATTCGAGACACAACCCCAAAAACCTTCAACAACTACTCTGGTTTTGAACGTGGTTTGTGCCAGCGTCAATCAGGGTGTTTTACACATGTACCAAAAACGAGCGTTTGTTGAATGTTTCTATCAGCACGAGTTGTGTTGATGCGATCTTTGGTTAGTAGTGCTTGAAAGGGGACGATTTTTTGGAAGCTATTTTACTTATATTATTACTCGTCGGAGTCGCTTTTCTTGCGTTT
>CANMFU010000016.1 GCA_947497295.1 uncultured Roseovarius sp. | reverse complement strand
AGGCACCTCCCGCCCGTCTGGCGACGTGCGGGACCGCCGCCCTACTCGGCCCGCAAGCGGGCCTCCCCGAGCCACGCACCCCTGCCCTCCCTGCGGCCTCATGCGCCGCCCCGCGTCTCCTCCGGAGCCACGTGCCAGCGCGGCCACATGGTCGGTCAGCGGCGCGTGTCTCGGCCCTACGGGTGACGACCGGACTGGTGCGGACAGACGCACCCACATCGCGCCACTGACCGGGGGGTTCGTTGCTGCGCGCCGAACGCCGCCCTCCGTTGCACCTGGCCGAGAGGCCGCCCTCGGGGATTCGCCGCTGCGCGACGAACGCCGCTCGGTCGGGCTTTCCTCCGGGCCAGCGCCATAGGCATCGCCTGCTCGCCATCCAGTCATCGGACGCGGCCTGATCGAACCTGACAGGGCGGCCGGCCGGCGGTCCGTTCGCTACGCTCACCAACGACAAATACGGTTTCCACGCCTACGGCGCGGACCCTCCGCATTTGACGTTGCCACCGTCCGTCCGCCCTGTCCTGTTCTGGCCGTGCGACCGACGACGGATGACGAACAAACGACGCCCCCACGGGTCTGCCCGTATCAAAGAACAAGGAGGCCCTGCGGGCCGCTTTTATAGTGGTGGACTGATCTTCGATCAGTCCACGTGTGCTCCCTTCCTCTGGACTCAAAACAAACGCGGATAGGGAAGCGAAGCAAGCAAACAATAAGCAAAAAAGGCAAATAAATCATTAGCTTAGCGTGATTTCTGGCGGTATAAATGGAGGCAGAGGCAGCGAACGCGCAGCCCCCAAGGCCGGAAATGTCCGGCGCACCAGACAGGAACCAGAACCATGATTACCCCTTATGACCAGATCGAACTTTATGGCCTGACCGAGAACGGCACCGACGACTTGCCGATCCCGATGGACGACGAATTGCAGGGGCGCGCCGTTGGCGATGCGTTCGAGGCTCTTTTCGGCACCATTCAGGGCACCGGCCTTGCGTCCGAGGTGGAACCCCTCGCCCATGCTTTCGCAACCCTGTTTCAGCGCCGCGCCGTGTCACTTGACCAAGCCGCCGACCGCCTCAAAATGAAGATCCGCGCCTTGATCGACGCGCAGGACGGAAGCGAGATTGCCGAGAACCAGCTTGACGAGGCGCAGCGCCTTTTCACCGCCACATGGGAAAAGGCGCTTGCGCTTAAATTGATGGCCGAGACTGCCGCCGAAGCCTACGAACGCGAAACCGGCGAACATTATGTGCCCGTCACCGGCGACCGCACCACAAAGCGCGCGATGGAAACCGGCGCGGTTTTCGAGGCAAAAAAGATGCTGGACGCCGCCGACCGCGCGGAAGCCGAGCGCAACAAGGTCACAGGCACTTTTATCGCCGTTGCGGGCGCGTCCGACTGGATCGACTCCGCCCCGATCTGGCGCAGGCTGGACGCCGCGCTTGAGAAATGTCCCGACATGGTGCTTTGCCATAAAGGATCGCGCGGCGCGGAGCGCATCGCCGCATCATGGGCCAAATCCCGCAAGGTGCCGCAGGTTTTGTTCCGCCCCAACTGGTCAGCGTTCAGCAAGGCCGCACCGTTCCGCGCTAATGATGAAATGATTAAGGCCCGCATCCGTGGCGTGATCCTCTTCGGAGCCGGAGGCATTGGCCTTAACCTCGCAGACAAGGCAGCCGAGAAAGGTTTGCACGTCGCCCGCATCCCCGCCCCCGAAAAAGAGCGAGAATAAGACGAGACACAACCCCACCACGAAAGAGGGCGGCCCCGCGCGGGTCGCCTTTTCGCTTGTCCGGCCAGGATCGTGTCCTGAGGGCGTGGTCAGAATGTCCGGTCGCGGCAGGGTCGTGCCGACCCCGCCGCGACCGGACCGGCGCTATCCGCGCGGGAGCCATACCCTGCGGGATGGCTGCGCCTGGCATAACCCTCCCGCCCGCTTCGATCCGCCCACCAGCTGCAACGTAGTCGCTTGGTCGATGTCGTCGTGTTTCAAATCGCAATGCCCAATTCTGAACTACGCGTGATAAACAGACCGTCGAACGAAGAGAGAGAAAGGCGGCTTTGCCGGATTTGCCGAAATACGGGGCCAAAAAGGTATTCCGAACACGGCTGTCCGCGACCAGCTCGCATCCCCTCACACCCGGAGATAACAATGACCCACGTTCTTTATGTTCTGCACGTTGACTACGGCACCAACACCACCAGCCTCTTCTCAAACGACAAGGTGGCGCTGATGACGTTCGGACGCGATCACCACCGCGCCGCGAAGATGGTTCCGGACCTGACCCTTGCCGACCATCGCGGCCGTGTCCTCGCCACGATGGACGAATACGCGACCGATTGGACCGAAACCGCCAATCCCGACGGGCCGGATCAATGACCGGGGAGCCGACACCCCCCCGCCAGCCTCCGCCGCCGCGGCGCCTTACGGAGACGCGGCGCGTCGAACACGTCAGATCGGATGGAAACACCACTCCGATCCTCGTGTCAGTCGGCTACAGTGTGGATGATCCATTGACACCGATCGAAGTATTCTATGCCGAGGGCTTCAGGAGCGGAGCCGATCTGGAGTTTCTGACGCAAGATGCCTGCGTCCTTGTTTCATTGCTGCTTCAGCACGGCGTTCCGCCGAAGCGGATCGCCGCCTCGATGGCCACCCGTGAGACCCATGATGGCCAGCATGTGCCGGGATCGCTGGCAGGCACAATTGCAGCTGAACTGACGCATCCCCCGGCATGGGTCGAAGAGATCACGACCGACCCTGACGCATGACGCCACTGGCGCTCCCCACCCTCGGCTTCGCGTGTCGGGTGGGGAACGGGCCTTCCGGCCCGTCGCGCAGTCGCGCGAGGTTGCGCATGCAACCCGCAGCCACGGCCTCGTCTATGAGACATGGCAGCAAGATCGCACTGACAGGGCAAGAGACCTGATCGCACGTGTGGTTCCCGAAGATCAGCAAGCGGCGGCCGAGATGGCCCTGCGCGCCAAGGGCATCATCGAGGACGACTGGGTACGCGGAGAGGACGCGTGCATCCACGGGCTCGATGAACGCACCTGCCCTTGCGGATGCTTTGAGTGAGACACGGCAAAGGCAGTCCCTTCGGGGGCTGCTATCCCGCGTTTCCCACCGTGAGCGAATGGCCCGGTCGCGTCGAACCGCGTCCGGGCCTGCCTGTTGTCTGCCTTGCCTCGCCGGAACCGTATGACCAAAGGCAGCATGGCGTCCAGCGCACTCCACCAATCAATCGCCTTTCGGCAGCTCCCGTGCAGGAGGATGCAGGCAGCGTCCAGATCGGTCACAGCGGCACTCTTCGCTTGTCGCGGGCGGCTCCGCCGGTTTCCTTGCGGGAAGGGACAACACCGACACGCGGAAAAGCGCGGCACTCTATGCAGCCGTTCCATTATCGCGGGCGGTTCCAAGCGGGCGCTGGCACTCACGACGGCCCCCTCTGCTTGCCTGTTCAATGACACCTTTGGCGGATCGCGGGCGGCGCGTTCGTTCGGCTACGCCTCACCAACGACAAATACGGCTTCCACCCCTGCGGGGCGGACCCTCCGCATTTGACGTTGCACACCGCCCTTCTTCGATCCGCCGCCCGGTTGTCATCGGCAAGCAAAGGAGACCGACATGACCACCTACACCCTCACCGTCCCCTACGAATACGAGAAGAACGGCCGCACCGAGCGCCGCTTCCGCCGCGTCGGCGCAGTCTTCACCAACACCCGCAAGGAAACCGGCGAAACCTTCCTCTCGATCAAGCTCGACTTCCCCGTCGCCGTGACCGAGCTGGTCGCCTTCCAGCCCTCGCCCCGCGACGAAAGGCAGCCGCCGATCGACGATTGATCGGCAGCGGGCGGCTTTCGGGCCGCCCCTTCGACCTTCGGTCGAACGAACCCGCCTGAAGCTGGTACGGCAAGCCGCCATCGGCAGCATCGCTGCGCGCTGCTTCCAATCATGCCCTGAATGCGCGACTATACGATCGGACATTCTGCTTTTATGAGGTGAACAAATGAGACTGTCAGAAGGCGTCGTGATAACGGTTGCAGCTATTTTCGCTTATTTCGTCGCAACCTTTGCATACTCACTGGCTGCGATGAATATTCCATTTCCCAATGACCCTTTCATAAGTTTTTGTTGGCCGCTCGTATTTTCAATAGCGGGAGCAACCGTGTCCTTTATGACCATCACTTTGATATATGACTGCCTCTTTTGCCGAAATTGATGCTCCATATATTTTAAGGCACCTCCCGCCCGTCTGGCGACGTGCGGGACCGCCGCCCTACTCGGCCCGCAAGCGGGCCTCCCCGAGCCACGCACCCCTGCCCTCCCTGCGGCCTCATGCGCCGTCCCGCGTCTCCTCCGGAGCCACGTGCCAGCGCGGCCACATGGTCGGTCAGCGGCGCGTGTCTCGGCCCTGCGGGTGACGACCGGACTGGTGCGGGCGCCAAACCTGACCACAGCGGACTCGTCCTCCTTCGCAATATGATGAGCGCGTCCGACTCGCACACTATGGACAGCTTTGGCTTGGACCGTCCCTTCGGGCCGGTCAGGACATTACAGAACAGAAGGTACGGGACCGACAGGACCGGAACAGGCCGCACGGGTAGGAAAAGCAAAGAGGAAAAAGGCGGCTTCGCGTGAGGATGATCCTGACCGGATCGGAGAAACCCCTCATCACCGGAGACGAAAATGCCCCTTCACAGTACCGAAATCCGAGACGTAGACCGTTACGAACTGGCCACCATTCTTGCCGCGCTGCGCCTGCTGCAAGCGACCCCTGCCCTGCCTGCCGAGGTCGAAAACATCGCGACCGAGTGCGGCGATTTCGAGCGGCTGGACGAAGAACAGATCGACGATCTTTGCGAGCGGATCAACACCGCTTCCGAATACCCGTGGCGTGACGCAACCGAAGATGCGGCGCTCGATGCCAGGGTCGCAAGCCTGTTCGAGGAGGCTGCACGATGATCCGGCAATATAACAGCCAGCGTCATCGCCGTGTCGAGATCGCGGGCCGTATTCGCGAGATCGGCACCGTCCCCGCAGGCACGATCGTCCTGATCCGCGGCCGCAAGTTGCAGGTCGAGGCTTGGCTCCCGCGAGACTACACCACCGTCCAGAACGGCCGGTTCGTGCTCAAGCGGATTGCCGGTGGCCATCTCGCCCAGGTGCGCGATCTCGCCACCGGCAAGACCGGCTACCTTTCGGACGCATGGCTGGTCGATGCCGTGTCGATCCGCACCGACGAGCCGGACGGCCGGGCGCTCCGGCGACGCGCGAGAAACCGGCAGGCAGCAGCGATCAATGCGGCAGTCTCGGCAATGATGATGGAGGCGATGCAATGACCTACAGCATTTTACATATTTCCGTTCATCCGTCCCGCCACGTCATCCATGTCGATACCGAGCGACGCGCACAGATCGTAGCCCGCCTTCTGGCCGAGCGGTTTCCGGGGATGGCGTTCAGTTTCGAGCGCGGCGTCGATCTTCAGCGCGGGGATTGCACGCCTGCTTTCCGCGACAGCGCCAATTCCTTCGAGGTCCGACGACTGGCCGATGCCGAGCTGGTCATGGAAGCGGGGGCAAACCCGGACGGTCTGCCGAAATGGTGCGCCTTCCAGTATCGCAACGGCGGCGTCAGCGCCTACCGCGACCATGATCTGCGCGCCGTCGAGATGTGCCGCCGGGATCTCGATGTCGTGCAGGAGCGGGCGATTTATGCGCGCTATCCCTCGACGGACGAGGTGCTTGACCGCTTCCGCGTGAGTGACTGCCGTGAATATGCCGATCTTTGAAGCAATGGACGATTGAGCATTTGGCCCCTTGGCACGAAAGAAAGGCTAAGGGGCTGCGCCCCTCGCGCGGACAAGGAAAATAGACAAAAACCGGGTCACTGCGTTCCCGCACCACTTTTCGTCGATTTTCCTTGCCCTTGCTACCCCGCCCACTCGCCGTGGAGTCAGGTTTTCAGGATAGGCCCCCAAAAGGGCCAATCCCGTAAACCAGCCACCAATCGCCCCACATCAGACAATGGACACCAAGACGAGAGCAGAAAAGCCGTTTGGTTTCACCGACCGGAAGTGGATCGGACCATGCCAGCCAACTTCCGAAACGGGGCGAGAATCTGCCATATAACCCTTAAAACATTGGCTTTTATGCGCTTTTCAGGTAGCATGGAAGCAAGAAAAAGAACCGGAGAAACCCGCCATGAACGTCCCTGCCCGCATCGCATCCGCATGGAAATCTGCACAACTGCTGATCGCCTTCCACCGCAATCCCAATGGTGACAAGCGTACCGAGCCGCGCCTTTGGAGCCCCAAGAACAACGTCGCAGGCGTGACCGATGACCCTCAGACAAAGGAAGCTTTCATCGACGTGCGCGGTCAAGGCGACGCGGGCGATGTGCAGATCAAGCTGCACACCGACAAGATCATCCTGCGGCGCGACGAAGAAAGTCTCGGCTGGACGGGCATCCAAGCCGATCATCTCGGCGTGTCGGTCCTGGTCGGTGATGTCTGGGTCACGGTCAATGGCGACGGTTCGATCACGCGCCGCACAACAGGCAATGATGAAGACACAAGCTGGATCGAGGCCGATGGCGCGTTCATCCGCATCAACCCGGAAACCCATATCAGCGTCTCGGGCGACGGATCGAATATGTCGCGTCGCACGAACGAGCGTGTTGATGCGGTGACGGCGGACGGGATCATGTCCACGCCGGCCAAGCGGGCCCTGAACAGCGGTTGAAAGAAAGCTCGGCTCCAGATCGTTGATCGCATACCATTACCCCTCCGGCACGATGACAAAACCAGAGGGACAACGAGATGATCTACATACTTTTGATGGCGATCGCGGGCGGCGGGGGCTTTTCCGCCGAGTTCGGCAGCCAGACGGCTTGCGAAAGCGCGCTGAGCAAGATGCAGGAAGCCTCAGCCAAGGCCGGTCCCAGCATCGGGATTTGCGTTCCAAAAGATGAAGAATAACTTCTTGACCACAACAACAAACCCCGCCTTCTGGCGGGGTTTTCTCGTGCCCGGCGTGAAACAGCATCTATAATAACCGTTGCTCTATGCTGAGCCAGCTTTCTGGGCCTCCAAGTGCAGCGCGAGGATGCGTTGCAAGACCTGACTGTCTACGGTGAACGGTGCCATGATCCCCAATGGATCGACCGCGGCGCGATGCTTCTCGTATTGAGCCAACGGGAGTTTTGCGGTGAAGAGAACTTTTTGCTTGGATGTTGGATAATCAGCTACCTTTCCGGTCTCACGCAGTTTTTCGGTGTCGATCCGGCCAAACAACCCTTTCATGGCCTCCCTCTGGGAATAGAATTGACGAGCTTTATCATAGAAGGAAAACACGCCAGGTGCCGGCTCTGGTATATTGCCTCGGATGCCGATCTTTTCCGTTTGCGCAGCCTCGTCTCTGGCACCGGATGCCACAACTGTCGGATCAGCTTCGGTAGTATCGGGTTCTGCTCTGTCTCGGTTGCCGGATTGTGGCGATTGATCGGTCTCTGCTCCGTCTGTCTGCGTGGCACCGCGACTGGCTGGCTCCTGCTCTTCCCGATCGCTCGATGAAGCTGGTTCTGGCCTGGACGGAGCGACCTTTTCTTGCCGGTCAGCAGTAATGGCCTCATCGACCATCTTGTCCGATGGGTTGTCGGCGGTTGGCTTCTCCGGCTTGGCTGCCGGATCGTCGCGCGGCGTACCTTCGGTTCGAGGCTTGATATTCAAGGCAAGCTTTTCGGTCCGCTTCGGAGGATGCTTCGCGCGAAGTGCTGCGTAAGATTTTCCGGGTTCGGGTTTGATTATTGCCATTATGTCACCTGACTGCGCTTGAGCTCTTCAAGGAGCTCGTTTGCGACTGCATTGCCTTCATCGAGGTAAGCACGAATCGGCTCGACCATCATTTGTCTGCCTTTCGAAGCTTCCAGCTTCTTGAGGTAGAGGCCGAGCATTCCGGTCGCCTTGATGTCCTGAAACACCTGTCTATTCTTTATGTAAGACGTGAAGACCGGAACTTGCCCGAGCAGCTCGAGAGCTTCCTTATGCGTTGCGGGCATTCGCTTTTCGGAAGAAACGCGGTTAGCGAGTATGGATGCAGGAATAGGCCTGTTTGAGGACCGAAGTGTTTCCAGCGCGAAGTCTAGACCTTGCAAAGCTTCATCCATTTCCATGACGGACAGTCCTGTCGGAATAACGACCATGTCCGAGTTTAGCATAATCATGTCATTGAACTCGGAGCCCCCGCCCCTTGTATCGACCAACAGGATTTGCACCTCTTCCTCTTCTGCCTCTTCAAAAGCCTTTTCGAGATCGTCCGGCCCGGAGACGAGATAGATTCTGCAGAGCGTGTCATCCCAGGTATCAAAGTCCAGTGCGTACTCCCGCCATGTTCCGAGTGGTTGGTTATCGTCGGTCTCAAGTATTCCGACACGGATACCGCGCTCGACCAACGCAGACGCGATGACCATGAGCGACGTGGTTTTCCCGGCTCCACCCTTGATAGATGAAAAACAGACCGTCTGCATTTTCCTGCCTCTTTCTTTGTTATGCTGCCAACCCTGCGGCATGTGCTCTTCGAGCGAGTTGGTCTCGCCCATTATATTCTTTGCAGTGCAACCGTCGCACTGCGATCGCCTACTGTGCATTGTCGTACACCTGCACTGTTGCGGTCCTGCACACCAGTATACTTGCAGCACCGTACACTTGAAAACCCGGAAAAACGCACATCGGACTTTTGTGTGTTGCCAAACGTGCACATCAGGGAATCCGTGTAACCGTAATCCTGCAAAATCGTATGCCGGTAAACCCGTCCAATCGTAACATTGTATGTTCGGATAATCGTCTAAGCAGCGGACAGCACAAGCGTAAGAATGCACGTTCGGGTGTTCGTAAAACATACAGACGGCCCAGAAAGGCCACGTAAGCGCCGCGAACTGACCCGCGGCACTCTGGGGGTGCCGACCCCAAGTTAGACGCCGCAGGGGCCTTCGTGGGCGTCTGGGCCACGCTTCTGGACGGCACGACACCATGACACGCTTCGGATGTGACACATTGGCTTGGCTCTTCGTTTGTTGACAAAGAGCGTAACCTAGAGGTAGAGAAGGTGGCAGGATATATTCAAATGTAGAACATTTGAAATTAGAAGGCCAGACGCACGGAGTTCAGTTCCAATGTCCACCACCGACGACCAAAGCCCGCACTGGAAAAACCGTCAGATGAAAGGCGGTGATTGGGTCGATCCTTCGAAGGAGAAGCCCGCCTCGCGTGCCGACAAGACGATTTCCGTCCGGCTCACAGAGGCTGAGCTTGCGGAGTTTGACGCGCAGATCGCGTCGTTCGGCATGAAGCGAAATCGCGCACTGAGGATCGCGGCGCGTCGGATCGGTGGATTTCTTGAGGCAGACCCCGTTCAGATTGAAGCGTTACGGAGCATCAACCGTCAGCTGGTCGGCGTGGCGCGCAACATCAACCAGATCGCAAAGTCAGCCAACCGCACCCGCGATCCAGACTACAGGGCTTTCATGGAGGAGCGGATTGCGCTGGCCCGGCAGATGGCGTCGGTACAGGCGCAGACCCAGGCGATCCTCGATCTCGCTGCACGACGTGAAGACGGGTTGGCCCGGCTTGAGCGTGGGTCTCGCGAATGAGCTATCAGGTCGTTACTTTCCTTGAACGGGCGAGAGGTGCCGATCCGAATGTTTCCGCGCTCGATGCGGTGATGGGTGAGGACTGGGCCATCGTCGAGGCGACTCGTGCACGCCGAGGGCGCGCGCCCCGCGCCGGGCTTAAATCGGCGCATGCGCTCGATGTGAAGCGCGGACCCGCAGGGGGTGTCCTGCCCGGTCGAAAACCGCAGGCGGTGGTGAAAATGGTTCGCAAGGGCGGCGCATCGGACGTTCGCGGCCTCAAGGCACAGATCGCTTATCTGTCGAGAGATGGGGCACAGCCACTGCAACGATCCGAAGCTCTTGGAGGGCTGGAGATCGACGCGCAGCAAATGGCCGAAATCGAGACAGAGTGGCGAATGCCCCCGGAAGGGTCCGGCAGGGCGGACCGGACTTCTCATTTCATCGTCAGCTTTCCAGAGGATTCAGTTCGCTCATCCGCTGAGCGGGCGGGCCGTGCATGGGCAGAAGAAATGTTCGGATCAGGTCAGTATGGCGGCGACCGCTACGACTATTACACTGCGTTCCACACCGACCGGGCGCACCCGCACATGCACGTCATCGTTCACAGGCGGGGCCTCGATCAAGGAGAATGGTTAAAAGTCTCGCAGCGTGGCGACATGAATTACGATCGGATGCGCGACGTTCTGGTCGATGTTGCCGGTCGCGAAGGGATCGAGCTAGAGGCCACCTCCCGGCTCGCGCGCGGGGTCCATGATCGGCCTGTTCCAGATGCAGAATACCGGCGGGCCGCCAGCGAGGACCGCGAACCCGTCGCGCCGCGCCACAACCCTGATTCAGCAATTCGGGCGGCGGCATCGTTGATCCACTTCTCACGCCAGTTTGCTGCCGATGCGCTTGCGATCGAGCGGGAGCTTCCCGAGCAGGCAGCAGTGCTGCGTTCAATCTCGGACAGGCTCGCAGAGGGCAGGGCAATCACCAACACAAGTTATGAAAACTTATCATCAGAAAAGGAAAAGCAGATGGCAGACCGGTTGGAAGAGGTGACGGAAGAAGTTCGTGGCAAGTTCGAACGTCTCGACGGCGACGTGCTCGAAGTCGATAGCAATGCGATGCGAATGCGCTTCCTCCGTCAGGTCGCGGAATTGAAGGCCAATACCGTGCCTTACATGCGCGATCCCGGTAATTTGCGAGAGTTCGCCGAACCTGACGACAGCGGACGCTTCGACGCGATCGCGGCCTCGGACCCGGTTTCGGTACAAATCAAAGCGGCGGCAGATGACGTGGCAAGAGAGGTGGCGCTTGATTATGGCGTGGACCCGGACGCGACTATCGAGAGATATTCCGGGGCAATTCCGTCACGCGGCCTCGCCCGTCAGTTTGCAGAGGCAGAAGAACGCGAACGTGGTGAGTCCCGTGCGCGAGCCGACGAAGGACCGGAAAGCATCGACGATCGCGCCGCAGCACTGGATCGAATGCGTAATGAGTTGCAAAACGTCTATCGTGAGGGTCGTGAAATCCTTCAGGAACGATATGCCCAGATGGCGGAGTTCCGAGAAGACGGAAGTTACACAGATCGAGATGACGAGCTCGTTGGTCAAGGGCTACACTTGAGTAGTGGCATGAAGGCTGAAGAGCGTGAACGGTTTGCGATTGCCCGAGAGCGTCCACCGGAAATTGTAGAGTCGACGCCTTGGGCGAACGACAGCGACGGCAGCCAGCTCCAGTATTTTGTGGCCAAAACAGAACGAGGGTTCCACCCTGGCGTGTCACGAGCACCGCGGGAAGGCGATGAAGTGGAAAATGAGTATTCTAGTGTTGCTCTTTCCACACCAGAAGAAGCCATGCGAATGGCTTATACTTTCCACGAACATGGTGATCAGGGCGTTCGTGACATGGTTGCTCAGGAAGAGGTCGCTGATCGGCAGATGAAAACCGACCGCACGGCCCAGGAACCGAAAATGACGCCCGAACAGTTGCAGATACTTCGCGATCTGGAACGAGATTCAGACGATTTTGACCGATAAGGAAAGAAACCGGACATGAACACGAAATTGAAAGAGGTTCTTATCCTTGCCATCGGTGGCTTGGTGATCGGCAGTATGCTCGGCATTATCGCTGCTGGTGGCTACGCGACATGGGTGCGGGGAGGGGATCTGAGCAGTATCGGGTTCACGACGATCCTAGATTATCTGCCCCGGTCCTGGACCGTCATCACGGAGCCATTCAGGACGGCCGCGCTGATTGGAGGAGGAATTGCCCTACTGGGCATGGTCGCCGTTCCTGCAATCGGGGTTCGGCGGGACGCAACAAGCCATGGATCAGCCCGCTGGGCAACCGAAGCTGAAATCAAGCGGGCCAAGCTGGTATCAAATATCGAGAAGGTAAACGGGCCGATCTACGGCAAGCTGGGCAAACCGAAGAGCAGAGCCACGTATCTATCATCAGTCTCTATCCCACACAGCCTGATCGCGGCTCCGACCGGGGCAGGTAAAGGTGTGGGCATCGTGACGCCGACGCTTCTCACCTATCCCGGCTCGATCGTCTGCCTCGACATGAAAGGTGCAAACTACGAAAACACAGCTCGTCATCGCCAGTCGATCGGCGATAGGGTCTACAAGTTCGCGCCGTACGATCCAGACGGGAGAACACATCGGTTCAATCCATTGGATGACATTGTGGCAGCTCCAAGAGAGCGCCGCTTCACCGAGGCAAGACGTCTGGCCGCGTCGTTCATCACGATCCAAGGCGACTCTGCGCAAGGATTTCTCGGCGGTGCGCGCGATATTTTCGCGGCCACTGCTTTGCTGTGCATCGAGCGCGGAACGCCGACGATCGCAGCGATCCATGATGCTCTGTCAGCTCCTGGAAAATCCGCCGCCAATCTGTTCAAGCTCGGCGCGGAGGTTAAGTCACGCGAGGCCACGTCGATCTTCAACAAGTTTTCCGGGCGCGATGAAAAACATCTGTCGGCCTATTTATCGATCCTGATGGACGGCGGTCTGGGTCTCTGGGCTGATCCCGCAGTCCGCAACGTCACCGCCACGTCCGACTTTTCGCTGAAAAGTTTGCGGTCCCGCCCAGCCTCGATCTTCATCGTCATTCCGCCCAACGACATTGAGCCTCTGGCCCCGCTGGTTAGGCTGCTCTTCCAGCAGACGGTCGCTATCCTTCAGCGTACGATGCCAGACCGTAAACAGGGCGAGAAATATCCGGTTCTGCTGCTTCTCGACGAGTTCATCTCACTTGGACGCATGGACAATCTAAAGAGCGCCATCACGACTCTTCGGGAATACGAGGTCAGGGTGATGATCGTCGTGCAGACCATCGCCTCGATGCGCGACCTCTACGGCCGCGACGGAGCAAGCACCTTCATTGCCAACTGCGGGATGCAAATCTTCATGGGACCGGCCGATGAAGAAACGCCGGAGTACATCAGCAAAGCGATCGGTGACTTCACCCAGAAGACACGGTCGAAGTCATGGAAAGGCGGCGAGCTTTCGACATCCTATTCCGAACGAACCGAAAGCGCGCGGTTGATCCGGCCGGAGCAGGTCCGGCTTCTGGGTGAGGAACAGATTGTGGCTCTGGTCCAGAACATGCTGCCGATCCTCGCGCATCGCGTGACCTACTGGCAGGATCGAAGACTCAAAAAGCTTTATGAAGCACAAAAAGGGAATTATCCTGATACGCCGGTGATCGAGGCTTATGACCCCAAGGAGCAAGATCCGAATGCGGAACCGCAAACGGATGGCTACGGCGACCCATATTCCCAAATCGACCCCAACGGGTCATCAAACGACAATCCAGAGGGTGAGCGCGAGGCGAAGGAACAAACATCGCCACCGAATGACCCATCCGCTCCAGACACGGCGTCGATCGCGCCAGATCAGGACGAACGGATCGCTGGAATCGCCCAGCAGAGCGCGCAATGCGACGAGCTTCAGAAGCAAGTCGTGAACGCCCGCCTCAAGCCGGTTCGGAATATCCAGCGAAAGCTGTTCACAGAAGACGAGTTGACCGGCGGTGCCGAAAAGACCGGCGAAGACAACGGTGAAAATCTTACTACGGCCCACAATGAAGCAGCGGAGCGTGAGGCCAGTCATGACACCAATGATTACAGGCAGGCGCGTACGAAGATTGCAGCGGCAAGAGTTGCCAATAAAAAGCGCGCCCGGAGCCGTTTGATGACCGGAAAATCTAGTCCACCAGAGCCGGCATGAATACTTGAAGGACGCCGCGCTTTCCGCCGTGGCGTCCCATTTGTATCACGAGGTCGATTGTCGAGCGCGCATAGTCGATGACGTCCTCACGGCTCAGACCCATACCCGCGCGCAATACCATCATGGCCATACGCTCGAGCGCCAGCTGCGGGCTGTCCGCATGGATCGTGCTGATCGAGCCGGGATGGCCGGTGTTGATCGCCTCAAGAAAGTTGAACGCTTCCGCACCTCTGATCTCCCCGAGGATGAGGCGATCGGGGCGCATCCGAAGGGACGATTCCAGCAGGCGGGCAGGGGACCTTTGCGAATCCGTTATTCGATCCGCTACAAGGCTGACCGTATTGGCATGGGGCAGGTGCAGCTCCAGCGCGTCCTCGATCGTCACCATGCGTTCTTCGCGATCCACGAGCGACAGAATGGCGCGTGCATAAGTGGTCTTGCCGGTGGAGGTGCCTCCCGACACGAGCATGTTGAGCCGCTGATCGACGGCCAGCCGAAGAAGGTTCTGAAGGTCGCCCGCATCCGCCAGTTTGCGAAGCCGGTCAAGTCGCTCGCGTCGCTGGTTTTCGACATCGACTTGGCCCCCCATCAGAAACCCGATCTCGCCCAGGTCGAGGATGCGCGAGACATACTTGCGGATGGAAACCGAGACACCATCCTCGATCGCGGGCGGCACGATAACCTGTACCCGCATGGACTGGCCAAACACCTGAACGCGGCCTGAAACGATCGGGTTCTTGGGGCCGAGCTGGTTCTTCGTCTCGCCCGCGAGATGCGCGCCAAGACGCTTGAGACGCTCCGGTGGGATCACACCATCCCACTTCTGCATATGGGCTTGCCCGGCATACTCAACCCAGATGCTCTTGTCGGGGTTGATGACGACCTCGTTCACGTCTTCGGACGTGAGAAGGGTGTGCAGCGGCAAAAGACCCTGTTCGGCGTAGCTGGAGGGGTTTTCCGGCGCGCTCATAGAACAAGATCCCGGTTCACGAAGACGGTCAGATAGGTGCCCTGATCAATGTAGATCACGGGACCGGCGGACAGGTAGTCTCCCATCACCTTCTGAGCAGCGTTCGATGTATCGTCACCGAAATCCTCGATAAGATCGGACGTATCATCATCGCTGTCACTATTGATAAGGGCTTTCGGGGCCGAGCTGATGAGGGAGATGAGCGCCGCCGATCCGAACCGCTGGCGGAACCGGGTATCGACTGTTCCGGCTTGTCCGGACATGCCGAGCGCGTCGGCTCCGTAGCCGCCGAGTTCGACGCTGACGCCTTCCGGTGTGACCGCCCGGTTCCATGCCAGTTGCGCCCGACCCTGAATCACAGAGACATCAGAATTATATGAGCCGATCAGTCGAGTTCCCTGCGGGAGCAGAACATTATTCCCGTCATAGCTCATGACGTCATCTGTCACGACCGCGCGGATCGCGCCGGGCAGTTCGGTGCTGATCGCGGTTTCAAGAACGGCATTCAGCGTTGTGCCCTGTACGATCGTCCGGCCAGGAGCTGCGATCCGTGTGGCGCGCACAGTTTCATAGGATTGTGTGCTGGCCTGAGCCATGAAAGACTCGTTCGACGTCATTTCACGCCCGGCGCCGTTACCGGACCTCGCACCGCCAGCTCCATTCACGTTCGCTGCACCCCCTTGTGACTGACCACCCGAACGCGCCTTTGACGAGTCGATGACAATCCCGTCCGACATAATCTGCGCCTCAGCGATCGCGGCACGGCGCAGGCGCTCTTCTTCGAGACGGGCGCGGGCATCGCGTTCCGCGTCCGTCATCCCGCCGTCGCCCGCAGACATATTGCGCGACATTTCGGCCAGCTGAAGCTGGTAGCGTTCCTCGGCCGCCACACGCTCGCGCTCGAACGCTGCTTCCAACGCTTCGCGCTGTTCTTTCATCAACGCAGCAAGGTCAGGGTTCTCGACCTCGCTGTTGAGCATTTCCTCTATGCGACGTTCAAGCTCGGCAATGCGGGCACGATCGGCCGCACCGCCATCGCCGGTATCCTCGACCACCGGTGGCTCCATCTGGGTCCGGCCAGGCGCGGCGGTCTCTGTCTGAACCGTCCGATCAAGTGGCAAACCCGTATCGACGCCGCTGCTACCTTCGCGATCTTGCATGTCGGCAGGTTGGGACGTGTCCGGTCCATCCGATGTCTCGCTCGACGGCATAAGAAGGAACCATGCTGCAACTCCCACTGCAATGAGGAGTCCAACACCAGCCAGCATTCTACCTGTGCCACCTCCCCCTGATCCACCTGAAATTACAGCATCACGAGAGCGGGTGGCGTTGCTTGTCTCATCGGTCATTTGGGCAAACCTCCAAAGGGTTCAGGATCATAGCCGGTCCTCTGACTTAGGCGTGGCGCACGGCGACCTCCGGGCACGGACTTAATTGCAGCGCCACTGGCCACGCAGATTTCCTCGTCACCTATACGAATGGTCCAGAGCGCTGAAACACGGTCAACAATGCTGGCATTCCCATCATGACGCACGTTCACGATAGTTTCCCGGCCGTCCGGGCCGACGAGAAAGATACCGGGACGACGGGCGTTGTCAGGAAACACGAAGATCGTGCGCTTGCCGTCATCATAGACTTCGACCGGCTTGATGGCAGGTGCGTTGCCAGCTGCGTAATAGTCGTAGTTTTTGGGTCGGTTGGCACGCGCAAGGGACGCATTGCGGACGCGCGCCTCTTCGCCAGGATACCGGAAGCTGACACGATAGTTCAGGTTCGGGGACCCGACTTGACCTGTCCGCGCCCGCAGCTCGAACGTGTAGGGGCGCAGGTTCGTATAAACCGTCAGGTTGGTGTAGGCACCGTCGATCAGAGGTTTGACGGACAACACATCGCCACGATCGAGCCGGACAACCTGCCAGCTTTCGCTGTCTCCCATCTGCACCGACTCGACGTTCTCGCCGGGGGCAAACTGGATCGAGGTGATGAAGCGCATGTAAGTATCAAGGCGGTAGACCTCATGCTCGCTGTAGGTGAAGTACCGGATACGGCTGTCCTGCGGATAGGGCCGCGGCGCGGTTTCCGCCGCTGCGATCCCGGTGAAGGCCAGAAGGGCAAAGAGTGCAAGAATATGTTTCATGTCAGCCTCGCGGATCGAGTGTTTCAGCGTCGATCCGGTAGCCGGTGACAGTGAAGCCAAGGGGGTTGCGCCAAACCTGATCGAGCGAGCGTTCGGTGCGCGGATTGAAGGCGTAGCCGACCACGGCGACAAAATCGCGCGACACCGGGTTGGCACCGGGCGACTCCAGCTTGCGGACAAACCGGACCTGTGCCGTATCCTCGTCGAGGATCGAAACCGACCGAACCCGCGTGGTAATGAGTGTATCACTGCCATAGATCGCAGGTGGATACTGGTCAGAGCCGGTGTTCCAGATTCCACGCAAGGATGCTTGCGCCTGACCTTCGGACATGGCGTCCACAAGCGGAATACGCTGAGGATTGTCATTGGGATCGTAGGTTTCGCGGTTGGTCACGTAGCGCACCAGCTCCGCCTCGAGCACAGCCTGCTGATCGGCTAGGGTGGTTGGACGGACAGATACCACCTGTTCGGACTCGCCCGTCACCCGGTCCACCATGATGACGTAGGGCTGGATCTCCTTGAGAGGGATGATAAGAGCGACTGCGATAGCTGAGACGAGGCCGATCCCCATGCCGACACCTCCCACGACCCAGCCCCAATTCCGCTGGCGGCGCAGCGAAAAAAAGACCTCGTTTTCGAAGGCTTCGGTTGTTTGTTCGGGTGGTTTCTTTCGCATTTTGGCAGACTCCTAGCGGGCTGCGACTCGAGGGGCGTCACAGATTATTTCAGTTGAGGCGGATCGTCAGGACTTGGGTTTGGTCGAATTAGGCGGCGGGGGAGCTGCCGGAAGGTCTTTCTTGGAGGGAGACCACGCAACCCTTGAACGATCGGAAGATGAGGGGCCGCCAGAGTTTCCCGAACCGGGTGACGGACTGTTTGATGCCGGGGGCGTACCGCGCTGCAAAGGCGATACCCGGTTTGTGTGGCGCTGACCGGCATTCGCAGCTTTGAAGCGGTCCAAGCGGCTTGATTGCTTACCATGGTAAGCATTGAAATCTGAGTGGCCGCTTGCGTATTTCTGCCGGATACCTTTCTGGCGCGCGCGCTCGGCGCTGCGCGCTTCCACAGCACTGCCGCCATCAGCTTTGGCGTCTCGGCCAGCCGCCCACGCACCAAGTTCGGCATTCAACTTTGGTGCGACTGCTTGCTTGGCAGTTCGAGCTAAACCGACTCCCGCGGCGGCACCGCCAACTGCCAGACCTGCACCACCCATTGCCATTGCCACGCCATTGGCCGTAGCGGTGATCGTGCCTGAAAGGCCGTTAACGAGCGTAGGGACCATCAGGGTCATGAAGACGGCGCCGACCCCGACAATTAGAAATCCCGAGGCGTTTTCCAATGCCGTCGCGGTCGCTGCCTGACCGATCATGCTCTGGCCAATCCCAACGACAGCCCCGACGACACCAGCCATCACCAGCGGAATGAGCGCGAAACCGATGGTGAAACGCACCCAGCTTTCGAACAGGTTGGAGGTGGCACGAAACATCAGCGCTGGTATGAAAATCGGCGCAAGTGCGATCGCCATGCCCAGACCGATCTTGCCAAGAGCAATGACGATGATCGCCGCTGCTGCCATTAGCCCGCCGATCACCCAGACAACGATCGAGGCCATACTGATGGTGAACATGGCAGCTTCGTCCGACAACCGGTCTGAAAAATCAAACAGCGTCGTAATCATCTGGTCAAACGCACCATTCAGGTTTGGCGCATTGACCATACCCATCAGGCTTGCACCGAGTTCTGCCGGAACATTGGTGACAATATTGTAAATTGGAGCGAATTGCGCCCAGCTTGTCGCAACAGCAGTGAGGATGACATAACGCACCCCCCATTTGAGATACTCACCGACACGGATCGGCACCCACTGGACGAGAGCATTGAGCGCTATGAAAGCAAGACCGACGACACCCATCAGTTGAAGCACTGTCGCAATCGGCCCGGCGAACGCTGAGAAGCTGCTCTGAGCATAGTTCAAGATTGCCGTATCGACATTGTTCAATGTATCTTCAACGAAAGTTGCCATCAGTCTTACCTTTTGTTACTTGATCGCACCGACGCTGCGGCAATACTCCGCCATGTCCCTGATGCCATCATCGGCCATCTGAAGATCCTGATAGTGCGGGTTCAGATCAACATTCGACATTCCGAAATATTCGCTGGGCACCATTGCCTTGATCGCGTCCCAATCTCGCCGACCATTCAGGCAAGAAATGTCATAGGGTTCGCCAGCGGCATACGCTTCGCATTGCTGTCGTTGATACGCGGCATCCCATCGTTCCCGATATTCCATCAGGATATTGAACAGGCCGTTGTTCGTGCCCGAGATCGCCCTTGCCTCCTCCTTGTCCATATCCATCTGGTTTTCGCATTGCCACGAACCGCCATAGGCATGAGTCATGGAAGCTGCGACCGTGAGGGTAGCGGCAGTTGCTAAAAAGAGAGTTCGCATCAGTTCCCATCTCCCACGCGCATGAATTTACGCTGAGCCGCACGATCACGCGCGTCCTGAAGCGCGTTCGTCCCGGCTGCGTTTGCGGATGCTGCCTGTAACCGCAGGCTTTCGTTCAGAAGAACGGCCAATTCGCCCATCATCCGCGTGTTGTAGTCCACCGACGCCTTGAGATCGGCATTGGAGTCGATACCGTCGATCAACTGGTTCACCCGGCCCATTGAGGCATTGGCGCGACCGTAGGTGTCCTCAGCGGTCGCCATCGCGGTCAGACCGGCTCCTGCCTGCGTTGCCAGAGCCCGGTCCTGCGGCGTCGTTGAGGACAGGAAAGTGTCGATGTCGGCGAAATCGAACGTGGTCTTCAACTCGTCGATCCGCGCGGTCAGCGCCGAGGAGTTGCCAGGAATCGAAGAGCCGGACATCGCACCCGACATGATGGAAGACAGACTGTCGGCCGAGTCGCGTGCAGCGACGTCAGGGGCTGCGTTGAGGATACCGCTGATCGCCTTGTCACCCGTCATGCTCGTGAGCTGGTCGCGCAGACTGGTGAGCTGCTCGATCTGGTTGGCGTAGTCCTGCCGCATCTGCTCAAGCTGCGAGATCGCCTGCGCGATCGACCCGGCGTCGAACACCGGAACGCCTTGAGCGCGAACAGTGCCGGTAGACAACAGGACCGCGAGACTGACAGCGGATGCGAATTGGAATGGTCCGGTCATACGACGACCTCCTCTTTGGAGCTAAGCGGCTCCCAGTTGCAGACACAGGGCGAAGTGCGTTCCGTATAACTGGCACAGCCCCCGAGCAGCGCCGCCAGCACCAGCGTTGCGATGATCTTCGGCATCAGTAAGTCTCCTTTGAATAACTATCTACGTCCTCGTTTTCTTCTGCGTCCTGCGCCATCGAACCGGCCCCAAGAACACCCATCAACGGGCCAAGCGCAGACAGGTCGAAATCGACAACCGTACTACCATCGCCCGAGCGGATCAGCGCGGATCGCGCGCCCGCCGCCGACGTGCAGAGATAGGCTTCCTCCCGGTCGGTCAGATCGAGCGGTGCGAGTTCTCTGGGTGTGTTCTTCGAGCTCGGAAACAGGATCTGAGTGGCACTGCTTTCGAAGATCGACCCACCGGCACGGCTTTCAGCAATATGGCTCACCCGCTGCGTCAACATGACGACGACCACGTTCATTTTTCGCATAGTCAACATCCAACCCTTGAGGCGGGACTGGAAATACGCATCATCCAGCATCTTCCATGCTTCATCGAGAACAATGATCGTCGGGCGGCCATCTTCGACCGTCCGCTCAATCCGGCGGAACACGTAGCTAAGCCATGCCGTTCGCACATCAGGGCTGTCGAAAATCTCTGTCAGATCGAAGGCGGTGACAGGATTGTCGAAAGCAAGCGGATCGGCCCCTGTTCCCGAGAACAGCCAGTGATACTGGCCGTCGTCCCATTTCCCGAGGCGGGAATAAAGATCCCCGTCGTCATCCACCGAGGACAACTGGCTGCGGAAATGCGACAGAGTTTGCAAGTAGGGATCTGAATCAGCGTTGGCTTTCGTGGCCTGTGCTAAAGCATCTTCCTGAAGACCGTTAAGTTTAGGTGCATCGGTGGTCATAAGTGCGGTGAGCCAGTCGGTCAGCCAGCCAACACCGCGCAGGTCTGCCTCCGAGCGAAACGGATTGAAGCCCGTGTCGATGCCCATCTGCACCGGCGAGTAGCTGCCCCCAAGCGCGCGAAGTGCGGACTCCATTCCGCGATCCTTGTCAAAGGCAATGATGCGCGGAGACACGCGCTGCGCCTGGGCCAGAAGAAAGGCGGTGCCAAGCGTCTTGCCCGAGCCAGTTCGGCCAATGACAAGCGTATGTCCTACTGCAAGATCGCCCGGTTCACCCGGAAGATGGAAATTGAAGCGGTACGGCTCGCCCCCTTCGGTCGGCAAAATGGTGATCGGTGCGCCCCACGGCTCCGTTCCTGGCACAAGGCCACGACCGGACGTGTGCAAGGCCGCAAAATCGGCAAAACAGGCAGAGGAGATCATCGCATCGCGCGAGCGGAAGGAGAAGTTGCCCGGATGCTGTGCAAAATAGGCCGTGCGCGCGCCGATGTCTTCACGGACGGCGACTGCAAGCGCGCGTTGCGCTTGTGTTCGAATTTCCGCCGAAAGCGCGTCCAACTCCTCCGGCGTGCGAGCGACGGCCATGATCGACACCTGATGCTGACCAAAGCTGATCCGGCCGGAGGCCAGATCATCAGCGGCATCGACCAGCTCGGCCTGCGCCGAGCGCGCTGCGTCATCGGCCGCAGACATCTGCCGTACAGTCCGCTGAACGCGATTGAGTGCTGGCACCAAATCCATTGGCGTGAAGGAGTGTGTGACAACCGTATCACCGGGAAGGTCCATCCGGTCGAGAAAACCGGGCGACGTCTGGGTCGGATATTTCTTGAAGGTGAACATCGCGCCGTAGCGCATATCCGCCTCATCCAGACCGAATGAAATGAAGCTGTCACCGCGAAAATCGACGCGACTGTTCACCAGAAGATTGGCAAGGGGAGTGAAGGCAGCGCCCGGCGTCAAAGGATTATATTGTCCGGTGATCGTAGCGCGCAGCAGCCCAAGCCAACGCCCGTCCGATAGTGTCAGACGTTCCGGACGGGTTGCCGCGACTGCCTGCATCAGATCGTTGGTGACTTCATTGAGGGTGTCGATACGGCGGCTGCGTTCAGCGCGAAGATCCCGCTTCGAGCCGCCTGTGATCTTCGCCCAAATACCGGCGAGTTTCTTCGGGCGGACAACGACACTGACCATTGAGATGCGCTCGCGCAGACCGCCATAGGCAATCAAGTTTTGCCACTGTTGATCGACCTGTTCTGCAAACTCGTTGCCCTCTACAGGCGGAAGCTCAGGCGAGGTTTCATGAGAAACCCGGTGAACATAAAAAGCGATGTCGGGACGGGCCTGCGCGACGGTCGAGGCGAAAGCTCGTGCCACATCATCGACGAATGTCTGGTCAGCGGTATCGGCCTCGATCCCGGCGACTGCAAACGACGCCATCACGTCGCCGTCCCGCAGCATGATGACATCATCACCGACACCGGACACATAAGGCAAATAGGCGGCAAGCATGTGTTCGCGGGTCATGCCCGGAGGATCGACAGCCTTGCGGCCGAGACCCTGCTTCATATCAAGCACGGTAAGTCTGCCCCTTTCCCTTGAACCACGACGGCGTCGGCGGCGTCCTTGCGAGAGTCACGAAGATCACGTCGAGAAACCGAGGGTCATAGTTGGCGAGAGCGCGCAGCCCCGCATAGCCGAAAGCCGCGCTTGCCAGCATCCACACGACCGACAACGTCGCAATGAAACCGCCGACGACCACCATGAACAGGATCACAACGTAGGTCATCGGTAGCCCCGCGATGGAGACCGGTCGAGTGAGCGCCAGGAAGCACGGGTTCCGCATGGATCAGATGCCTGCAAGAATGGTGGCAGCACCGAACAGGATCACGAGACCGATCACGACCGAAGCCGCAAAGCCCCAGTTCATCCGCCCCGTCAGGAACATGATACCGACCGCTGCAAGCGCAACGAGGCCGAGTGCCCGGCCGGTCGTGCCGGTCAGCGCGTTGCCGAGTGTCGTGAAAAAGGTGTTGAGAGGCGAGAGGTCCTGCGCCAGCGCCGGGGTCGAGACAACAGCCAGAGCCATTGCAACCGCCGCGATACGCCGATGAGAGTGAGTCAGTATTGCCATACGGAGACGTCCTTTGATGTATTCTGCGTGGAGATTGTGGGTTGCAGCCCGGCCGGGACCGGGATTGCGGGGGCTGCCGCAGGCGCATGGCCTGACGCGGCAGTAATCTTGGCGACGTAGTTGCGGGTTTCGCGGAACGGCGGTACGCCGCCATACTGCTCCACGCGATGAGGACCGGCATTGTATGCTGCCAGAGCAAGAGAAACGCTGCCGAACCGTTCAAGCTGCGTCGTGAAGTAGCGCGCGGCACCATCGAGATTTTGCGCCGGGTCCCACGCATCGCGGACGCCGAGCTGGCGCGCGGTGCCCGGCATAAGCTGGCCAAGCCCCTGTGCGCCTTTGGGCGAAAGAGCCCGCGGATTAAAGCCGCTTTCAGCGCGGATCAGTTCGATGAAGACACGGGAAAATGTCAGTGCATCAAGCCCGGCTCGCCGCGCACCGGCACTACCGGCGTAGCGCAACGCGGTCTGTTCAGCCATGGCCCGATATGCTGACCGGGACGCTGGCACACGAGCCGGGCGAGACACCTGCCGCTGCACCTGCCGCTGCGTTGTCTGCCCCGATGAATGTCGGGCCACCATGCGACCGTCACGAGTAAACTCGAAAACATCAGCAAGAGAAGCGATAGGGGCGGCAGCGCAGAGGAACGCAAGGGAAACCGCGCGGATCATAGCCCGATCCCCCCCGTGTGCCAGATGTAGATGGCACAAACGATTGCGACGAAAACAGCGAGCGGGACCCAAAGGTAAAGAGACCCGCCCAACATTAGAGACGTCAGAAGCGTCACGAACATCCAAAGTGCGTCAGGCCAAAACGGAATGGCCGCAGCAAGTATGACGAGACAGGCTACTGAAAGTCTAAACGCGCCTGCGAAGATGAATACTCCGGTCCAGGTCGCAAGCGGAGCGAATATCAGCCAGAGTATGAGATAGCCGATGGTCCAAGGCGTGGCTAATTCACCGACATACATCGTGAATACCCAGACCACTCCCAAATAGGGAGGGACCGCGAGATTAGGCCAATAATCGGAAAACCAATCCTTCAGCGGAGAATCTTTGGTGGTATGATCAGTCGTCTTCGGCATCCGAAGGCGGTCGCTTGCCACTAACCGGCAGTCCAATCGTGACAGATGTGGCTTCAGGAAGAATGCTTTGGTGGAACTTGCCAACTGAGTCCATGAGGCGGAATGTTTTGGGGTCGCCCGTTCTGCCATTATAGACGGCTCGCTCGAAGCCATCATCCCACCTAAGCAGAACGGCCCACTCCGGTTTACCGTCATCTCGCTCGATAGGCCTGTAGGTGAGCTTACCGCCGATCTGGATGTATTCTGGCACGTTACCAACAACGATCATCTTCTCATCATCTCGGCGTCTCATGCAGCGGATTCCCTCGCATATATTGTTTTTGCGGGGCTTAGCACATTAAGGCGCCTGTTCAAGTTGAACTGCACCATTGCATCCGTGCCGTAGGTTGTCAACGTGGTATTCATCGTCTCTCTGTCATTTATTTGGTTTGCGACACGGATAGACTACGTGGCAAACTGTCGTTATGTGCGTACATACGCTCAGTGACACATTTGAGCTTCCGGCGCTAGGTTGTATCTTTGCCTAGCCCAAGCGAAAAATATGCGTTACGTTTCGTCCACGCCACAAGATATAGAAGGAGTTGAGTCGGGCGGACCTGCATCAAGTCATCGAAAAGACGACAGCAGGCCCCCAGAAACAGGAAACCCCCGGAGGTCAAAGACCACCGAGGGAAGCTACCAACGGACCGGCAAAGTCCGATGCCACCTGAACTGATAGGCATAAGGTAGCTTTCCTCTGACATAGACGCAAGGAAAAAGCGCCCTCGGGCGACCGATGAAGTGCGTCTGGTTTGGAGCCTCCAAATTAATTGGAGACGTTGAATGTCTGTTAACCTATCAACCCCGACGGGAAAGCCGAAACGGCGCGATCGGCGTGATCTCGCCGAGTTGCACAAGGCGCTGGATGACGCTGCTTTTGTTCTGAAGCTATCTGCGGTCAGCGTTCTACACGCACGCGATCTCATAAATCGAATACCAAAAGATGCACCGACACCGGTAAGCCCAGCCTCCGTTCAGAGCCTCGCTGAAGAGAGCGGGAAAAGCCCTAGAGCTATTTATGGGCGTAATAGGGGGTTGGAAAAAGCTGGTATTGTCAGGAATGAGTGCCTGGACGGAGGGGCGCGAACCGTTCAGCGCGACCGATCGGGTAAGATTATCGCCATTGCCGGTATCAGCTTCGCACCACTGTTGGACAATGCTGATTACTGGGCCGAACAAGCAGCCGCGATCCGGTTCGAAATTCAGGAAGCGCAGCGCCTTCGAAAAGAAATATCGAAAACCAAGCGGAGAATTCGGTCCGTGATCTCTTCCGTTGCCTCCCAGCGTCTTCGAAATTGGTGGGATGGCCTCGAGCGACGTACTGCGCATCTAAGTCGCCATGCGCTCGAAAGCCTGTTGAAAAATGCCCTTAGCCTAATGGCGGCGCTGGATCGAGTAAGACAACAACGGGCCGACAGGTCGGAAGAATCCTTCCGACCATACACTACACAACAAGATTCATCAAAAGCCTGTAATCGGCCGAGAAGCGAAGAAAATGCGGCAAATGAAAGAAGCGCAGAGCGACCGACATGCGGGCTCGAACACATCAACCTCAGAAGAGCCATGATGATTGCACCGCCTGATTGGCAAGTTGCGATCAATCAGCATGGTGCGCCAAGCTGGCACGCCTTGGTTGGCGTTGCCTACGCACGTGCGCAAGCCCTAGGAATAAGCCCTACCGCGTGGGCAATGGCACAAGCGGCCCTTGGCCAGCAAGGAGCCGCTATCATCGTTCTGCTCGCTGACGCGAAAAGCATCGAGCGAGGTGGCACCATCCGATCGGTTGGGGGCTGGGTCAGAAGGATGGCCGAACGCGCGGAAAATGGAACAGCAAATCTGCACCGCACCGTCTTTGGTCTGTTGAACGAGGAATCGACCCCATGACGCGACTTCTATGGCTGGTCATGCTTGGAGGGACCACGTGTCTTGCGGCTTGGTTTCTGAATAGCCCCCAATTCGTTGAAAAAACGTCCGGCTCGCATCCTGTCCAATATGAGGGCGTCCCCCGCATCATAGATGGCGATACCTTTGAAATTAAGGGTGAACGTGTCCGGCTCGCAGACATAGATACTTGTGAAATGGGTCAGACAGCCACACTTGCCGGTAGCTTGATCGACTGCGGCGCTTGGGCACGAGACAGCATTTCTGAGCTGATCGGCCCACGCAAGGTGCGATGTGAAAGCACGGAACGAGATTTCTATGATCGTGCTTTGGCGACCTGCTATCTGGGTGACAGGGATCTGAATGCAACGATTGTCCGAAATGGCATCGGCTTTGCTTACAAAAGATCAACTCGATACCGCGCTGAAGAGACACAAGCACGTGAAGCAGGCCGAGGTGTCTGGCTATTCTCGGACGTGGAAGAACCATCACAATACCGCAGGCAAAACTGACTGCCCGAAACCGAACGGTTCCGGCCACCCTGTTTGCGGTCTGCCCACAACTATCATTTTCGAGTTTCGGACATGACAAAAGCGATCTATATTTCCGGACAACCCTTTTGAACGGTGGTTCAGCTTTGTCACGCACCTTTGCTTATACTCGCGTCTCGACGCGGGACCAGACGACTGACAATCAGATCCGTGAGATCCAGCAGGCGGGTTTCGATGTTCCTGAATACAGGCGCGCAACGGAGGTGGTGTCCGGCAGCGTGCCCGCCATGAAGCGCCCAAGTTTCGCCAAGCTGGTCGAGAAGATGGAGCCGGGAGACGTTCTCGTCGTGACGAAGTTCGACCGGCTCGGGCGCAACGCGATGGATGTCGAGGCAACGATCAGGATGCTGGCCGCGATCCCGGTCAAGGTGCATTGCCTCGCTATTCAGGGTGTCGATCTGGCTAGCCCCGGCGGAGCCTTCACCATGCACGTCCTCAACGCAGTGGCGCAGCTCGAACGCGACCTAATCATCGAGCGCACCAATTCCGGCGTGGCGCGGGCACGGGAGCAGGGCAAGCGGTTCGGCCGTCCACCATCGGTCCCGGATAAACATCATCCGGCGATCCTGTCCGCACTGCGCGATGGGAAAAGCGTTTCCGCGGTCGCGCGGAAGTTCAAAGCGTCACGTCAGACGATCACCCGTATCCGCGACCGCGCTGCCGCGACCGGCCAATCCGAAGAGGAGACCTGAGCGTTGTGTAATTTGTATGCGATGACTGCGGCGCAGGCGGCGATCCGCGAGATCGCTAAGGCAATGACCGACCAGACGGGAAACCTGCCGACACTGCCCGCCATTTTTCCCGACCAGGTCGCCCCGATCGTCCGTCAGGGCGAGGAAGGCCGTGAGCTGGTGACGATGAGATGGGGGATGCCGTCGCCGGCATCTGCCCTGAAGAACCGCAAGACCGATCCCGGCGTCACCAATGTCCGCAACCTGGGATCGCCGCACTGGCGGCGGTGGCTTGGGGTCGAACATCGGTGTCTGGTGCCCTTCACCAGCTTTTCGGAATACAGGGTCGAGAAGGACAAGAGCCGCACGCCGGTCTGGTTTGCGGCGGGCGAGGATCGACCGTTGATGTTCTTTGCGGGGATCTGGACCGAGTGGACGAGCGTACGGAAGGTCAAGGAAGGCGAAGTGACGGCGGACCTCTACGGATTCCTCACCACCGAGGCCAATAAGACGGTCGGCGCTGTTCATCCCAAAGCCATGCCAGTGATCCTCGCTGAGCCGGACGAATGGACGACCTGGCTGACCGCGCCGATCGACGAGGTACAGGCGTTGCAACGGCCCCTGCCGGACGACGCACTGATGATCGTTGCGGAGGGCGAGCGGCGCGATGCGAGGGCACCCGAATAGTTTCTCGATTACTGGAGAGTGTCATACCACTGCGGTTTTCTGTGTCATCAAGTCGGTTAAATTCGTCCGAATATAATTCTGGTCAAACTTCGGCGGCACTTCGATCAGCGTTATACCGGCCTCAAAGAGAGCTTTCCTTTTCACTTTGTCGCTTTTTATAGCTCGATCACGACTTTTGGCAGTGTTCCCAAAATGGCCACTCCCCTGATACTCTATAACGGCCAGTACGTTAAGATCGACGTCTAAAATAATAAAATCGGCACGTTTTGAATTGATCGTCATATAACGCTTGAAACTTGGATTACGAAGGAAAGCGCCATAAGAAACTTGAAGCATGACACTGTAATCGTTTGGAAGTTCATTGGTGAGGAGTCTGTATAGACGGAGTTCGGACTTATTGAGAAGAGTCCCTCGTCGGAAAGGCGGTTGGGAAAAACCACTTTTTCCGAAGCCCTTTACGATCATCGTGAAGGCAACGATGACAAGCATGATAAGAATCAGACTATCGACCAATGGATTAATCAACGTATTCTCCAGTTCTGTTTTTGATATGGCTACCCGGATTGTAACTACACTCGTGAAGCCTGTTCCCAAACCCCATGTTGCAGCAGATCTTCAACATAGAGAGGTTTCATGTGAAATTTGGGGATTCACGCTTCGTTTTCCCGTGGTAGTATGGAGCATACAGTCTATCCCTCAATCGGAGCCTCCCCCATGACCAGCCTTCCACAGACTAGCCGTCCTCCTTTTGTCGCCGTTCTTGCCGCGACAGCAGCCGTAGCCACGATCGCCTCAGCAACTCCGAACACTGCGGCAGCCCAGGACTACGACATTGACTGCAAGCTGATCCTCTGCTTGCCGGGCGGTTTTCCATCCGGATGCCGTGACGCCTATCGTCATATGATCGACCGCCTACGCGACGGAAAATCACCGATCGGGTTCTGCGCTATGAACGACGGAACCGAATATAACGCCTACAACATCGCCTACAGCATCGTTCCCGCTACAACGCGCCGCGGATGGGAATGCCCCGATGGGAAAAACCTGTTCCACACGACGCAGCGAGATGGTGACAACGACAGACAGGTTCAGACGTTCTGCTACGATCGTTCTTACTCCTACGGTTTTGGTGAAACTCGTTACACAAACGTGACGCGGCCAACACGTAAAGATTTCGCGGTAAACCTCACTATCGAGCCCGGAACACCGGAAGAATTTTCACAAGGATGGCAGCGATTTGAGACAGGTATCTGGAGAGGTTATTCGACCAACATCAGCTACCGTCCGTGATCCACAAAACGATCATCTTGCTGGTTTTCGCAGCGACACCGACCTTGGGCTTCGGCCAGGTCGGATGCCTGCCGCCGGAGACGCCTTTTGCCTACGAGCCGCCCAAGGACGATCCAGAGCTGCGAGAAATGATTAACGACGACTATCAGTCGTACATCCGCAACACCGAAGCCTATCTGAATTGCCTGAACCAAGAGTCGATGCGCGCACGAGAAGAATACGACGCTGTGCTCCAACGATACATACAGTATTTTGGCAATGATGCAGCCGTCAGGTACGAACACGCTGACTGACAGAAACGCAAATCACTACACAGTCCAGTCCCTATGTAAGCGTTCAAACCGGTTTAATTTTTCATCTAAGTTCAAAGGTATATCGTGATATTTCTTGGCATTATTTCTATTCTATCTGGGCTTTCTATTGCCATTTTCGGATGGATCAACAGAGAAGCTGACAGGTATAAATGGCAGACGTGGAATAACCCATACATGTGGGCTTCTATTGCTCTATTTATCGTAGGGCTGTTCATTTTTTGGCTTAATAATTTTATAGATCCTACAACGAAAACAACGGAACTAGGCTGCCGGATTTTCGGTGGTGTATGGGTTGATACTAGCAATTTGCTTTCTTATCAAAAGACGTTCGAGTGCAAAACGGCTGCTGATGCGCCTTTCTAGCACAAAATAATTTTCTTACCTCACGACCGGCAAATCGGATAAGCGCGTCGTGTAGCGCGGGCTGCGATGATCGGCACGAAGCTGCCATGGGCGCTTCATGCCTTCGCTTGCCAGCACCATAGTCTTTTTCCCGAACCTGTCATTGACCTGATCGAGAGCGGTCATCAGCTCCGCACTTTTCGACCGTGGCACATCGAAGAGAGTCCGCGGTCGATCCTCAAACCGGACGAGATCATCCAGCATGATACCCGCTTTCGTGAAGGCGAACGTGTCGTCCCTCGCCTTTGGCCATGCAGCTTTTGCGCACCGCCGCGCCGCTTCGACCAGATCGAAGGTGTCCGACGACATCGGCGTGAGGCGTGTGGTGCGCGACCCGGAATATTGCGGGCGATCCTGCCGGTGCCGGTTGGTGTGGAAGAAGGCCGTCAATGATCCTGCCACCAACCCGTGCCGTCGCAGTTTCTCCGCCGCGCGCGTCGCGTGGGCGGTGAGCGCCTGGAACAGCGTGTCGAAATCCGTCATGGGCGTCCCGGCCGAGCGCGTCACAGCCATACCCTTGCGCTGCGGTTCCACATCTTCGAACGCGAGGCATGGCTCGCCTTGCAGCTCGAGCACCGTGCGTTCGAGAACGACCGTGCCAACCGCGCGGGCCTGCCGGATCGGCATCGCGCGCAGCTCCGCCGCCGTGCGGATGCCCAGCTTTGCGAGCTTCTTATCGGTCTGTTTTCCGATGCCCCAGATGTCGCCCACCGGCACCTTCGGCAGCAGCCAGTCAGCAAGTGCATCATCTGTCATATCCAGAACACCAGCGAAAATCGGATTCTTCTTGGCGATTTCATTCGCGCATTTCGCCAATGTCTTGGTCGGTGCGATCCCGACGCGCACCGGCACGCCGATGCGGCGCAAGACCGCCGCACGGAGATTGCGGGCATGACTTTCTGGATTGGCGACGCCAGAAAAGCACAGAAAGCACTCGTCGATCGAATAGATTTCAATATCCGGCGTGAAGTCTTCATACACCTCGACCACCCGGCGCGAAATGTCCCCATAGAGCGTGTAGTTCGAGCTGAACACCCGCACCCCATGCGCTTCCACCTTGTCCCGGATCAGATGCAGCGGCTCGCCCATTTTGATCCCAAGCGCCTTGGCCTCGTCGCTGCGCGCGACGGCGCAGCCATCATTATTGGACAAGACGATCACCGGCACGCCTCGTAGGGTCGGATCAAAGATCCGTTCGGCGCTGACGTAGAAGTTCGCGCTGTCACTGATCGCAATAGGCCGCTTCACGCCAGATCATAGCGTCGCACGACGCCTGCGATCACGCCCCATATCTCACTGTCTTCCGTGAGCTCGATGTCCGGGAACTGCTCGAGGCTGTTGGCCGGAGCGAGATAATATCTGCCGTCGCGCTTTCGCAGGATTTTTGCCGTCACGGCCCCCTCGACCACGGCCAGGACAGCGCGTCCGATCCGCCGCTTTCCAGCGCGGTCGACAGCAATGATGTCGCCGTCGCGAATACCCACATCCCACAGGCAATCGCCCTCGACACGCCACCAGAATGTCGATGCCGGATGGCGCACCACCCATGCAATGGGGTCGATCTCATCTTCCAGATCATCCCCCGCAGGTGACGGAAATCCGGCACTGGCGGGCATGGTGACAAGACGCACCGGAAAACCGCTGGCAATCACAGGCTTTTCGACGCGATGAAACGGCATGGGGAATCCTTAAATGTTCTTTTTTTGTTCTAAATCTGTGAAAAGCGCCCCGACTGTCAAGACTGAACTGGTGTTCTGCCCTGTAGGAGCTGGAGCGATCGGAGAACTGCGTCGATCGAGATGTGCCAGAAATCCATCGTTGCCCACCTCATCACCCGCTCCGCCATAGAGAGAAAAGGAGGCTTTTGGTCAGGTTGAGGATTTTGGGGTGAAGGGAATGGACAATGGGTCCGATCCCGCCCCGCTCCTCGACCCTGAGAGGGGGTGAACACCATGAAAACCTACGATGACTACATCGCGGAGCGCCGGCCTGAAGCCTGGGCGCTTCTGAGGAAGGGCGGCCTGTCTGCCACGATCGCCCGCGCCTTCCTCACCCAGCACGGGGCCATCTAAAGCCCCCGCCGCAGCCCCTTCGCGGGGGCTGCGGCACTTCTACAGTATTTTCCCCAATCCTGCCAAGCAACAATGGAGATTTCCCGATGACCATCAAGGACTGGCTGGTAAAGGCGTGGGCGATCGAGCGCCGCCGCCTGTCAGCTGCCAAGTACGAAGCCCGCGGCCAGCATTTACGAGATTTCCCCTATGACGAGATCGACGTAGAGCTGAACGTGCCGCTGCTGGAAAAGGTCTGTGCGATCCTCAAAGGTCCGCCGCATCACTTCCAGACCGGGTTTGCCCGACCGCATCGCGGGGCGCGCGGCGACGCGCCGCAAACCCCGATCATTGTCGCGCTGTCCAATCGCGTCATGCGGCTGCGTGCAGCGGGCGTAGGCGGCAACATGCCCCCGTCCGGCTGATCCCGAGGCTCCCGGTCCCTGAAAGGGAAAAGGGAGCCTTTTTTCTTGGTGATATTCACACCGGGAAAAGGACAATACCGATGGCACGCACCAACGAGAAGTTTGACGCAGCACAGGCAATCACCGACGAAATCATCGCCCTGCTGGAGAAGGGAACAATGCCGTGGCGGCGGCCATGGAAAATCGCGGGTGGCGGCGTACCGCTGCGCCACAATGGCGAGAGCTACCGGGGGATCAACGCCTTCCTTCTGGGCCTCCGCGCGGCGGTGACAGGCTACAGCTCGCCCTACTGGATGACGTTCAAGCAAGCGAAGGAACAGGGTGCCTGCGTGAAGAAGGGCAGCAAATCGAGCGTCGTGGTCTATTACGGGACCGCCGGGAAGAAGGACGATGGTGCCAACGATGAGACAGGCGGCGACGATGGTGCGACTAGCGGCACATATCGCTTCCTGAAGAACTACCGCGTCTTCAACGTCGAGCAAATCGAGGGGCTGGATGCGTCCTACTATCCCAAGCCCGAGGGCGATCCGGCGGACGGTCCCAAGCCGATCCCGGAGATCGAGGCGTTCTTCAAGTCCATCGGCTCCGACGTCGTTATCGGCGGGGATCGAGCCTGCTACATTCCCTCGCTAGATCGCATCCATATGCCGGAGCTGGTCCGATTCAAAAGTGCCTCGGCAATGTATGCAACCCTTGCCCACGAGCACGCACATTGGACGAAGGCACCGCATCGTCTGGACCGCAACTATGGGGTTTCCACCTTCGGAAACGAGGCATACGCAAAGGAGGAGCTTCAGGCCGAGCTGGCAGCCGTTTTGTTGGGCCAGAGGTTCGGGTTTACGTCCGATCATATCGAAAATCATGCGGCTTATCTTGGGTCCTGGCTCCAGGTCTTGCGCGGCGACAAGCGGTTTCTTTTCAAGGCCGGTGCTGACGCACAGCGCGCGGTTGACTACCTCGTTGACGCCTCCGCCAAGGGGGCAGCGACCCCGGCCGAGGCGGTCGCCGCCTGAACTTCTATAAACCGAGAACCGGCCTCCGCCCCATAGAGGGAAAAGGAGGCCGGTTTTCCGTGTGATGTCATTTCACACAGAGAGAGGATCACCGCGATGATCACCCGCACTTCCCACGTCGTTGCCTTTTACGAGATCGACCGCGCTTATGGCGGTCCCGAAGAAGGGGGATGGTGGTATGATACCGGAGAGTTGTGTCGCTCAATCGCGGTATTCCGTGATGCCGACCGCGCATATGCGTGCGCCCTGAGAGCCAACCGGCTGCTGGACCGGTTCCAACGCCACACCCGTAGCCCCTCTTCGATGGCCTACAATGGCGGTCGACACGCGGCGTGGGTGTTCGAGAACACCGCACCGATCCACTACCCTACGACACGACCGCACTACGAATAGACGGCAGCAAACCTTCCCCATGCTCCGCCCTGCGGCCCCCGTCCCATAAAGGGAAAAGGGGGCCTTTTTTCCTTGTGGACTCAACCCCACTGGAAAGGAGCCGATGATGGCCACCGAAAGACTCGTTCACACACATCGCATCAGCGACACGCATATCCGCGAGCTGGATGTCTATTACGACAAGGGCGGGATGAACTATTTCGACTATAGCACGAAGCCGAAGGGCATTTTCTTTTCATCCACCGTCTATGAGCAGGAAATCGGCTCGATCTGGAAGACGCTGAAAGTCGGCATCGGACAAAAGACGCCCGGTGTCGGCTACATCCTCGTCGTCCCGCTCAAGAACTACCGGCCCAAGGCGCTGCGCGAGGTTCGTGCCCGTGTCCTGGAACACGCGATGGCGATCCACGCGCTTTGCGCCGTGGGCGACGCCGAGTCGATGGAAAAGCTGAAAGCGATCCTTACCGGCGCGGAGGTTCCGGTCGCAGTCTCTGCGGAGGCATCGGCATGAACGATACGATATATGTCCCGGACGTCGAGAAGGTGGCTGCGCAAAATGATGCCTTCCGCCGCAATGCCTGCCTCGCCATCCCCTACGGGGTCGGCGATCCTGTCCTGAAGGGCCGGATGGTGATAACCCAAAGTGTCGATGCCAACGGCATGGCGTTTGTCATGTTCTGCCTTGATGCGATCGGGCGACTCGATCACTTCCCGGCTGACAACGACCCGGACGGCTTTCACGACTTTGGATCGGTCGAGGTGTTCGGCACGGCGGTGTGGTTCAAGATCGACGTGTATGACAATGACCGTCTTTCATTCGGCTCGGATATGCCCGACGATCCGGCACACAGCTACAGGGTGCTGACCGTGCTTCTTCCGTCCGACTGGTAGCCCGAACCCTGCCGGAGCCCCTTCTTCCAGAGAAGGAGAGGGGGCTTCATTCAGGTGAACCTTAAAAACGGAGCGAGACCATGATCCGGTACGACCTGACGTTTGATGCCTATGTCGATCGGCTGGCATCGCAAAACGATGCCTTCCGGCGCACCGTCTGCCTTGATGCGCCCGGCGATCCGGCGCTGAAGGGCCACCTGCTCGTCAGCGACACGGTTCAGGCCATGGGTCCGGCGTTCATGCGCTCCTGCCTTGAGGCGGTCGGGCGGTTCGACAGCTTCCCGAGAGATGCCGATCCCGAAGGCTATCGAAACTGCGGCTCGGTCGAGGTCGAAGACAGGACGGTATGGTTCAGGATCGTGTTGTCGGACGCTGATGATCCAGGCACGGATAGGAACGGTAATCCCGTCGATACCTACCGCATCCTGCACATCCTGTTCTCGACCGACTGGCTCGACTGGTAGCGCAGCGCGCATCCGCCGCCGCATCGTGCGTGTCCTGGCTCCCGGTCCCTGAGAGGGGAAAGGGGGCCTTTTTTCTTGGTGTGACCGATTCCGGTCAGAGAAAAACCCCAAGGAGAGCGCCATGACCACCGACCTGAACCAGACGACCATCGCCCTGAAAGATCTGAGCCTGCACGAGCTGAACGCGCGCGCCGGATCACCGGAAACCTACGAGGCCGACGACATCGCCTGCCTTGCGGCGTCGATCGCCACGCTTGGCCTGCTGAATCCCCTGATCGTCCAGAAGGTCGGCAAGTCGTGGGGCGTTCTGGCCGGCGGTCGCCGTCTTGCGGCCTTGCGGCTGCTGGCGGGCGACAAGACCGCGAAGGGCTGGACGAACGCGACCAAAATCGACTGCCGCGCGATCGGCGATGATGTGGCGGCGGCGACGGCGATCACCGTGGCCGAGAACGTAACGCAAAAAGCGATGGACCCGCTCGATGAGTTCGAGGCGTTTGCGCGGATGATGGAGATCGGCCAGCAGACCCCTGATGACATCGCCCGCACCTTCGGTGTCGAGCGTCGCCGCGTGGTCGAACGCCTGCGCTACGGGCGCGTCCATCCCGACATCCGGGCGGCAGCTCGCGCGAAGAAGATCAGCCTCGATGCCATGAAGGCGTTTGCCGAGCATCCCGACCAGAGTGTTCAGATCGACACGTTCGAGGCGATGCGCGGCGATTACATCCAGGCATGGACAGTGCGCGATCGGCTGAAGAGCCGCGGCGTAAAGATGGGTGACAACATCGCGCAGCTCGTGGCCGAAGACTATCGCGCCGCCGGTGGCGAGATCGCGGCGGACCTGATCGAAGAGGACTCGATCCTGACCGACGAGGCACTCGTCGAGCGGCTGCTGATGGAAAAGCTCGAAGCCCATGCGGCAGCGGAAGCGGCGCGTCTCGGCTTTGGCTGGTCGCAGGCGTTGCGCGATGTCGATTGGAAGAAGCTTCAGGAATATGGTCGTGTCTATCCCGGATCGGTCGATCCGGCGGGCGAGGATGCGGCGCGCTGCGAGGCCATTGCCAACCGGCTGGCCGAACTCGACGAGGCACGGGACGCCGCGATGGCCGACGATCAGGAGGACGGCCAGCATCTCGACGGTGACGCGCTCGAGGACGAATACGAGGCACTCAATGAGGAATACGACGCGCTGACGACCGGCTGGAGCGAGAGCGATCTGGCGCGTGCCGGTGTGCTGGCGCACTGGGATCGCGGTGAAATCGCGACGGTCGAGGGGTTGATCCGGCCCGAGGACCGCACTGACCGCCGCGCTGAAACGACGGGAACGGCCGGCGCAGCGGGCGATGCCGGTGCCGGGGAAGAGGGCGACAGCGATGCGCTGGTGCTGGCGGAGTCGCTCAAAGCCGATCTCAAGACCGAGCGCGCCATCGTGATCGGCGCGGCCCTCGCCGCCAACCCGGACCTCGCGCATGATCTGCTGCTCTTCAAGACGGTGGTGGATCTTCTCGGCCAAGGCAGCGGGGCAGCCTACAGCTTCGGTGTGACGGCAAGCCGGGGCGAACGCCCGCATGGCAAGCCCGACGGGATCGACGGACGCGCAACGGAGGCGCAGGCGCAACTCTTCGCGGACCTTGATCTAACGTGGTGGAACGACAGCCATCCGATGCCCGCGCGGTTCGAAGCATTCCGCGCGCTGGACGGGGCGATGAAGTCGCGCATCGTCGCAGTGGCGCTGGCCGATGCGGTAAAGCCTTCGGCCCTTGGCTTTGGCGAGGCGCTCATGAGCCATGTTGCCCGCGAGATCGTGCCGGATATGCGCGTGGTCTGGCGTCCGACCGGCGAGGCGTTCTTCGGTCGCCTCAAGAAGAGCGTTCTTCTCGGCATCCTCGCCCGCGATCTGCACCAGCCCGAAGAGGCGGCGCGACTCGCCTCCGAAAAGAAGACCGCGATCGTTGACTTCCTCGAACGGCTCTTCGCCGCGCCGTTCGCGACGCTCACGCCCGAGCAGCGGGACGCGGTGGAGACATGGTGCCCGCCCGGTATGGAAATCCCTGCGCCGCAGGAACGCGCGGCCTATCCGGGCGGAGAGAGCCTGCGGGGCACCACGCCAGAGGATGATGAAAACGACGCACCTGATGAGACCGGCGAATGGGATAAGGAAATCCCTTTCGAGGATGGTGGCGAGGGCGAGGAAGAGTCGCAGCTGCAAACTGAAGACGTCTGATCGGGCGTCGCGCGAGAGGAAGCCGTCCCGACCCGAAAGGGGAAGGGCGGCTTCTTTTTTTGGGAATTTGATTGTCCCGAAAGGATCGCACCGATGAAACGTCCCACCCTCGATCGACTTCTGCCGTCCCTCGTATCCGAGCTTGCCACCGGCACCCTGACGCCAAAGAGCGTCAGTACACTTCTGACGGCCACCCTTGGCGGATCGGATGCAGAGGGCGCGTGGACGTGGCGGCAAGCCTACGATCTGGTTCAGGCAGCTGCAATCCTGGCGGATCGCGACGCCCCCCAGTCCAGCGATCCGGTCACGCGGCTTGGCGCGCTGACGGCAGCGGCCACCGCGCGTCCAACTGAAACCCGACGCTCGGAGGCGCAAATCCGGCTCCAGCAATTCTCGACGCCCCTGCCCTACGCCTATGTCGCCGCCGCCGCCGCCGCGATCAGGCCCGGCGACGTGGCACTGGAGCCATCTGCAGGAACCGGCGCGCTGGCGCATATGGTGCAGCGGGCGGGCGCGAAACTCGTCCTCAACGAGATCGACCCGTTCCGCGCGGCGCTGCTCGATGCGCTGTTCCGCTCAAGCGTCACCGGCCATGACGGCGAGCATATCGACGACCTTCTGGACCGCGCCCACGCCATCGACGCGGTGGTGATGAACCCGCCATTCTCGTCCTCGGTCTCGCGCACCGACCCGACCATCGCGCTGCGCCATGCGCTGTCTGCGGCCAAGCGCCTGGCCCCCGGCGGGCGGCTGGTGGCGATCTTGCCGATGGCGGCTTGCGAAGCGCGCCAGCCCGCCCTCTGGAAGCGACTGACATCCATCGTCACGCCGCGCCTGCATCTCGGCCTGCCGGGTATTGTCTACCGCAAGATGGGAACGAATGTGGAAACCACGCTTCTCGTGGCGGACGCGCCCTTGTCTGCCGGAGACGTGGGTGAAAGCACGATCCCGCTGCGCGCCATGCCCTTGCAGGACGCGCTTGCGGCTGTCCGCACGGAATTGCCCGTCCGTCCGCCGCGCGAGGCCCGCGTGCCGGTCAGCGCAACTTCGTCCCCTGCTGCCTCGACATCCCGTCCCTCCCGTCCCGTTCCCGTCATCCGCACCGCGCCGCGCGCGCCGGTCGATGCGCCGCTCGCCTACACGGAGCGTGCCGTACCGGGCCAGAACGTCGCCGTGTCGGAAATCTATGCGCGCTATGCGCCACAGCGGATCGACATTGCCGGGGCGGTCGCTCACCCCTCGTCGCTGGTCGAGTCCGTAGCGATGGCGGCGGTCCTGCCGCCGATGCCGAATGTGCAACTGCGCCTGCCGCCCCGTCTCGTAACCGGGGGCGAGCTGTCCGCCGCCCAGCTCGAAACCATCATCATGGCGGAAGAATCCTACAGCCATGACCTGCCCGGCCTCTTCGCGGTCAAGGACGACCTGTCCGGGCTGGAACCTGCGACAGAAAGCACAGGCGTGGCATTCCGGCAGGGATATTTTCTCGGGGACGGGACCGGCGCCGGCAAGGGCCGCCAGGCTGCCGGGCTGATGATGGCCGGCTGGCTTGAAGGCCGGACACGCGCCATCTGGCTGTCCAAAACCAAGACGCTTATGGAGGACGCGATCCGCGACTGGACCGATCTCGGCGGCTCGCCTGCCGACATCGTGCCGCTCGATCGCTGGAAGCCCGACGAGGCGATCACCTGCCAGCGCGGCATCCTCTTTCTGACCTATGCAACGCTGCGCTCAGTCGGGAAAACCGGGCGATCGCGTCTCGATCAGATCATCGAATGGGCAGGCTCCGACTTCGAGGGCGTGCTGGCCTTCGACGAGGCCCATGCCATGCAGAACGCGGGAGGCTCTTCGGAAGGGCGCGGCACCGCGCCCTCGCAGCAGGGCATCGCGGGCCTGCGACTCCAGCTTGGACTGCCTCGTGCCCGCGTCCTTTACGTCTCGGCCACCGGCGCCACCAATGTCGGAAATCTGGCCTATGCCATGCGGCTCGGCCTCTGGGGTCCGGGCGACGCCTATCCCTTCCCGTCGCGCGAAGAGTTCATCGCGGCGATGGAAGCGGGCGGTGTTGCGGCGATGGAGGTGGTCGCCCGCGACCTGAAGGCGCTCGGTCTTTATACTGCCCGCGCCCTGTCATTCGAGGGCGTCGAATACGACATCCTCGAACACCGGCTGTCCGAGGCGGAGCGGACGATCTACGACACCTTTGCGTCAGCCTTCCGCGTTATCCACCAGAACCTGCGCGCCGCACTGGAAGCCACCGGCATCGTGGACGAGGAATCCGGCCGCTCGGCCTCGGCCGCGAAGGCATCGGCATTGTCGCGCTTCGAGAGCATGAAGCAACGCTTCTTCGGCCATGTCCTGAATGGCTTCAAGGCCAAGTCCGTCATCGGGGCCATCGACGCCGACCTTGCCGATGGCTGGGCCCCGGTCATCCAGATCGTCTCCACCGGCGAGAGCCATCTCGATCGTGCTATCGACGGGCTGGAAGCGGGCGACGACCTGACCGAGGCCCATCTCACCCCGAAAGAGGTTGTCGTCCACTGGCTGAACACCGCCTTTCCGATCCATGCGCAGGAGCTGATCGAAATCGAGGACACCATCGTCAGCCAGCCCCTTCTGGACGCGGACGGCAACCGGGTGATCTCGCGCGAAGCGGAGGCGCTGCGGGACGCGGCGCTGATGGAGCTTTACACCATCGCGCCGATCCCCTCTTTCCTCGACCAGATCATCTGGCACTTTGGCGAGGACCAGGTTGCAGAGGTGACGGGCCGCTCCAAGCGCACCGTGCGCACAATGAACGGCGCGCTGAAGGTCGCCCCTCGCTCCGGCTCTGCCAACTCGGCCGAGAGTGCGGCCTTCATGGCCGGGACCAAGGACATCCTGCTCTTCTCCGATGCCGGAGGAACGGGGCGCTCCTATCACGCGGCCATCAAGGCGGCGAACCAGAAGCGGCGTCGGCACTACCTTGTCGAGCCGGGCTGGCGCGCGGATGCGGCGATTCAGGGACTTGGACGCACGCATCGCTCGGCGCAGGTCTCGGCACCGTTCTTCCGCGTCGTCACCTCCGACGTTCACGGTGAAAAGCGGTTCACCTCGACCATCGCCCGCCGCCTCGACACGCTGGGCGCGCTGACGCGCGGCCAGCGCCAGACCGGATCGCAAAATATGTTCCGCGCCTCGGACAATCTGGAAAGCCCGATCGCCCGCCGGGCGCTGATCTCGCACTACAAGGAGCTTGTAAACGATACCTGCGAGGCGATGGATTATGCGGTCTTCTTCGACTGGACCGCGCTGAAGCTCGTCGCCGAGGACGGCGTGCTGCTGGAAGACCTGCCGCCGATCCAACGGTATCTCAACCGGCTTCTGGCCCTGCCGATCCAGATGCAGAACGATCTCTTTGCTGCCTTCTCTGCCAAGATCGAGGCGCAGACCGAGCGGGCACGGGTGGCGGGCACGCTTGATGTCGGCATCGAGACCCTGCGCGCCGACCGCATCAGCGTCATCAATGAAGCGGATCTCTGGACCTGCCCGCGCAGCGGATCAGTCACGCGCACCGTGACGCTGGAAACCGAGACGGCCATCCACCTCGCCTCCGGCGCAGGTGTCTTGTCCGATTACGGTCGCGATATGCGAACCATGCGCAACGCTGTCTCGGGCAAAGTCGCCCTCGTCTCGCGCCGCCCCCATCAGGTCTATGACGACGAGGTGTTCGAGGAGGTCCGCTATCTGCGCCGCCCCGGCGGGCGCAGCACCGTGACCGAACAGGCGTTCACTTCGTCGCATTGGGAACCCGTGGCAAAGGATGCCTTCATCGCGGCATGGGATGCCGAGGCTGCTGAGCTTCCACGAGTCCATACCGAGACCGTCGTTCTGCTAACCGGGCTGCTTCTGCCGATCTGGAAAATGATCCCGTCCGACAACGAGCGCATCTGGCGGGTAACGCCCGACGACGATCAATCCCGCATCGGCCGCGCCATCTCGCCCGATCAGGCGCTCGTCCTGAAGGGCCGGTTCCGCACCGAAGGAGATGCGGCCCCCGACGAGCTGGTCGCATCGGTCATGGCGACGGATGCCACCGTCGATCTCGGGCGCGGCCTGACCATGCGCGCTCGCCGCGTCGCGGGGGCCAAGCGTCTGGAACTGGAAGGCTGGACGCCGGCCCAGGTTGCCAGCCTCAAGGCGGCGGGCTGCTTCTCGGAAATCATCGCCCACCAGCTCCGCGTGTTCGTCCCTGTAGGTGACGCAGCAACCGGCGTGATCGAGGCGATCCGCGCCGGGCGGGGGGTGGCTGCGGCGACCTGAGCGCATCCCCGGCCGGACCTGCACCTTGGGTCCGGCCGGGGAGAGAGGGGGAAGAGGCGGCTTCGCCTTTTTGTGATCTGATTTTGGATCGGAAAAGACACACACACCAAGGAGCACTACGATGATCACCGGAACCCTGACCCAGAACGCCAAGACGAACACCTTCACCGCCAGCATCTCCACGATGCTTTTCGACATCGCGCGGATCGCAGTCGTAGAAAACGCCTACAAGACCGCCGACAATCATCCCGATTTCCACCTCGAGGTCCGCACACCGCGCGGCCGGACCCTGCGGGTTGGCTCCATGTGGAAAGCCGTCAGCGACAAGAGCGGCCGCGCCTACTTCTCGCTCGCGATCACCGACAAGATGAACCGGACATGGCGCATGAACGCCGTTCGCAACGACGAGACGCCGGAAGGCACATGGCAAATCGTCCCGATGACCGGCGGCAAGACCGAAGGCATCGCCATCACCGGCAAGATCGAGACGCTGGATGACGACAACCTCGCGGGCTTCATCGGTTCCTACGACTTCGACATGGATTTCGTGGCCGTCGAGAAGCCGGAAAAGGCCGATCCGAACCATCCCGACTACCACATCGAGGCGCGCAGCCCGGCAGGCGTGCTGATCCGCATGGGCTCGATCTGGAAAGCCGTCTCCGAGCGCAGCGGCAACGCGTACCTGTCAATCGCGTTCTCCTCGCCCACGGGCACACAGCATCGCGCCAACGGCCTGCGCCGCGAAGGCGATGCGGATGGCGCCTACGAGATCGTCGCTTACGCAAGCGGCGAGTTGACCGCGGTTGCCTGACATCCCCCCGGCAACTGCGGCCGGGCCGCGGCGGTCCTCCCCCGCCGCGGTTCATCCACCCACCACACCTGAAAGGAGGTGATCCAGCATCTCGCAGGCAACTCTTGTCTGTCTGCGTAACCTTCAGGGCGGCACCGCGAGGTGCCGCCCTTCTTCGTTCGCGACCCCAACCGTTCAGAAAGGAACGTCCCATGACAACTTCGACATATCACCCACCTGCGAGCGACCCTGAGACCGTCGATAACGCAGCGGTCGCGGCGGCCGTGCGTGGCGCAATCGCCTACCGGATGCATCTTGCCGAGGCCGAGATCGCACAGGCGATGGCGCGCACGAGCTGGACCACCATAGAAGAGATGATCGAGCGCGAGTTTACCGGCAGCTATCGCGGCTACTATCCCAAATGCAACATGGCGATCCGAGAAGAGGCGGTCATCGCGCAAGCCTTCGACCTGCTGGCAATCGCGTTCGATGATCCGCGCCGTGCCCTGCGAAGCGACGCATGGACGCCTGTTACACCAGTCGGAGGGCGTTCCCATGGGTGAAGGTCTTTATCACAGTCGCGACGGCCGCACTGCCTACGCCGAGCCGTATGACGCACAAGAACTCGACGATACTGATCTTCTTGACATGGCCTACGACGATCTCGTCGCCACGATCCACAGCTTGCTTTCGGATACATGGTGGCAGGTGGACCGCGAATGGCGGGGGCACAACGACCGCATCGTAGCCCGCAACCGCCTGCATGAAATCTGGCTGACCGGCGACAGCTACGACCGCATCCACATCACCTTCGGCGTGCGCGCCGATCTCTACGAAACAGACGCACTGGCGCGACATTCGATGCCGGATCGCGCAGAGACGTTCTTCGACAGGCTCCAGATGACCTATCCGCTCCACGTTCGCACAACGCCGTGGACCAGCGCGCAGCGTATGGCGCGGGCGGTGGCAGCATGACGTTCCGCATCACCCTGCAATCGAAGCCATCCCCTCACTTTTACGATCCGCACATGAACTGGCAGGTGCTGTTGAATGGCAAGCCCTGGGGCGATCCCTTCTACTACAACATGACCGGCTATCGCGGAGCCCTACCGACGCCGGATGGTCTGGGCTTTGATCCGGGTGAGGTGACACTGACCCAGCTTCGCCGCGAGGTGGCACGGATCAATCGCGAAGCGAAAGCGGCTTCAGCTCCATCTCCAACACGGGAGGCGGAAACATGAGCGCCCCCGACACTCTGCTCGATCACTGGTACGCGCTCGGCCCCGAAGACGTGCCGTTCGTGCCAGGCGATCCCGATTTCAACGTCCATCGCATTGTCGAGGACGATCCCGCCCTGCCCGACGTGCTGGTCGAGAACGACGGCGGCCAAAGATTTCTGCTGGATCGCCGATACGCCGCTGCAATCGCCGTCCCTCCCCTCCAATTCCAATTTTGACCGGAGCATCTCCATGAAAATTGACCTCAAATCCATCCAGCACAGCGTCTTCGCGTCGCAGGAGACCAACTGCTATACGGCCAACCTCTACGTCGACGGTCGCAAGATCGGCACGGTCGGCAATGACGGCCACGGCGGCTGCGACTATTTTCACGGCGATCAGGCGGCATACGCCGCGGTCGACACATGGTGCCGCGCAAACCTGCCAAAGTGGACCGGCTTCAAGGCCGATCCGATCGACACCGATCTCGAACACCATTGCGGCACCCTCTTCGATGACTGGCTCGCCGCCCGTCATCTCAGATCCACGCTGCGGACCAACGTGCTGTTCGTCAAATCCGATGATGGCCGTCTCTATCAGGTCCGGCATCGCGGGAAGATCGAGGCGACCATCTCCGCCGTGGCCTGTCAGCATCCGGGCGCGAATATCCTCAACGGTCAACCCTTCGACGCCGCGCTGGCGCTCTACCGCGCCGGAACAGCCCCATGATTGCCCCCCTGCCCTTGCCCGAACAGATTGCGGAAATGGCCGAGAAAGGCGCGCTGTTCGCGGTTTCGACATCGGGCGGTAAAGACTCGCAGGCAATGACGATCCTGCTGCGGGCAACCTTGCCCGCCGACCAGCTCGTCCTCGTCCATGCGCCCCTTGGGCGCGTGGAATGGCCCGGTACACTATCGCATATACGGGCGACGACTGCGGGGATGCCGCTAATCCTCGCCCGCGCGAAGGAAGACCTGCTGGCGATGGTCCGGCGGCGCGGCTACTGGCCGACGCCAGCCATCCGCAACTGCACATCGGACAAGAAGCGCGGCCCGATTGAGCGCGAGTTGCGCCGCTACCTGAAAGCGAACCCGCACTTTGAGGGCCGGATCGTGTCCTGCATGGGGCTGCGCGCCGACGAAGGACGCGACCGCGCCAAGCGCGCGCCCGTGACCTACTCCGCGCGCAATTCAAAGGCTGGACGTCACTGGATAGATTGGCTTCCCATCCACGACTTTACCGAAAAACAGGTCTTCGACACTATCGCAGCCGCGGGCGAAAAACCGCACTGGGTCTATGCCAAGGGCATGACCCGCTGCTCTTGTTCTTTCTGCATCATGGCCACGCCACGCGATCTGCGCCTGGCGGCGCAGCTCCGCCCGCGCCTTGCCGCTGAATACATCGCTCTTGAGGAGGAAATCGGCCACACGCTCAGCCCGACAAGGCGACCGCTTCGAGAGATCGTAGAATGACCGCAACCCCTGCCCGAAATGTATCGACAGGCCGTTCCCGTCCGCGTATAAGACAAATCGTGAACGATCGCAGGAAAGGACCGGCCATGTTTCAGATCAGGGATACCGAGGCAGGGCTTTCGCTTTCGCTCGGCATCGACCCCAAGCCCCGCAACCCCCGTTTCACCGAGGACAACGTGTTCCACGTCGTCTCGTGGATACCCGGTCTCGGCGATCTTCACGACTGGGCATCGCCGGAAGACTTCCACGCGGTCATCACGCCGAAGATCGCCGCGATCTTCCCGCTCTACCGCATGGAAACGAAGAAGGGACCGATCCTGCTGCGATCCTATTCCGACAACGACAAGATCGCAGGTTACGCGTTCGCCACCTTCGAGCGACTCTGCATGGCGTTTGGCCTCGATGAGATCACGACCGACATCCTCGACGACACGATGGAGGAGGCCGAAGCTGTCTGTCTGGGCGAGCTGCAAGCCTATGACGATTTCATCAACGGCAATGTCTATCGCTATGAGATCATGCACGCGCGTGGCGAATGTCTGGAAAAGCGCCGTGATCTTTACGGCGAGGAACATGCCCGCCACATCGCCCAGGTCGCCTTCGATCAGCATCTCTACAGCGTCGCGATGGACGGCTAAGATAACCAAACGAAATACGGATACCCCAGATGAATAATCCTAATCGGTGCGCGACCTGCATTGGCGATGATCGACCAGAAGAGCACTTTGATTATGCTGACACAGGCGTTTGTGGCATTTGCGGTCAGACTGATGAAGTCTGGGATATAGCCCACCTAGCAGCAATGTTGGTTGGAGGGAAATCCGTGTACGCTGATGATGGTGTAACACGCATAAACCGCCCCATAAGAAGCAGCCACTTAGCTTCCACTTTCAAGGCTTTCCGATAACATGACGCACGAAAACGCTGATACGGAATCTTACTGGCTTCGGGACGCCAAGATCGACTTGCTACACCGTGATCCAGTGGACGCGGTGAACGACGCGGAGGCACTGGCCCGCTTTGCCCGCAAGCGCCTCGATGCCCTCCTGACGCCGGATAGCGTCTAGGCATCCTCTGGCGGCTCGGGCGGCCCGTCACAGGTCGGCGGATCGACCCTCCCTTGCGGAAGCGCGGCCCTCGGGTCGCGCTTTTTTCATGTCCGCTTCGCCTTGTGGCCAAGGGCCGGTTCGGTGGACCGCGCAGGTCCGGGCATCGTCACGGTGGCCCGTGTCCTTTCGGATAGGTGGGATCATCACAGCCAAGGTTACGGCAGCGCCGGCCCCGCGCAAGGGCTCCGCCCTTCTCCACTACGTTCCGACCCTTCGGGTGCGCGCGGCCTCAAACGCCGCCGTCCTTCTCGGCTGTACCCACCAACCCGAAAGGACAAACACCATGAACAAGATCCTCCGAAAACTGCGCTCCATTCTCAAGGCCCTCGGCCACAAGGCGAAGCTCACCATCTCCGTCGCGATCTCCATCCCCGGCTTCCTCAAGGTCGAGGTCGAATACGCCCGCGACCTCGACAAGCCGCCCGAGCCGCCAGAGGATGCCTGACGGCATCCGGCCCGCGCCTCACGGCGCGGGCCTTCTCTTTCGCAATCGCACCAGATCTGACGCCGCGTGCCTACTCAAACTTGCGCTCGGTATTGACTTTGGGGATGAGCCAAGGCCGGCGATCAAGATATCACGCTTCGCCCGCGGCCCCCTTCTTTGCCTCACCAGAGACTATCTGACCTATTTTAAGAACACCACTAAGGCGAGACGCAGTTGCCCGTTGACCACTTGCGAAATGTTCACCCCAGGCGTTCTCTTGCGGTTCTTCACTTTCCTTTATGATAAGGGACAGCTTCTTTTTAAGAGCTTGGTCCTCCAAAGAACCTTCCCGCGCTGTTCTGGCAATAATGTCCACAATTAGGGACTCCAAGACATCCACGGTTCCGAATAATTCTCCTATTCTCTGTTGTTCTGGGCTTAATTCTTCCGGCATAAGTTTTCACCTCTGTTTTATATAGAGAAATCCGACTTTATATTGAACACAAAGCAACCATCGTATCCTACCTTGTCGCCTGGCATTACACGCACAGAGCTAAATCTAGGGCAAGCAATAACTCGATAACAAACGATCTTCAGCAACTTTAGAATGGTTAATTCAGACAATCAAAACAAGGTTCTAGGCACCTCCCGCCCGTCTGGCGACGTGCGGGACCGCCGCCCTACTCGGCCCGCAAGCGGGCCTCCCCGAGCCACGC
>CANMFU010000015.1 GCA_947497295.1 uncultured Roseovarius sp. | reverse complement strand
GGGGATGACTGGCTGACCGGCACGTCGGGCGATGATCTGATCCTTGGCGGCGCGGGGCGCGACCGGCTGCGCGGCGGAGAGGGCAACGACACGCTGGAAGGCGGCGCGGGCCAGGACAATCTGGGCGGCGGCGCCGGCGCGGATACCTTCGTCTGGGGGCCTGATTCCCTTGCAGGCGGGCGCGACCGGGTTGAGGATTTCACGCCCGGCGAGGGCGACGTGGTGGACGTTTCGGCGATCTCCGCGGCCTATGGCTGGGACGCGGCTGCGGCGGCTGCGGCGGTATCGGTGCAGAGCAGCTATCTGGGCGTGATCATTTTGGTCGACGTGCCGGGCACCGGGCCGGTGGCCCTGGCGGAGCTTCGGAACATCACGCCGGAGCAGATTTCGGTTGCTGCGGGGACGCTGCGTCTGGTTGCGGGTCCGCCTCCGGGGTCGGCGGATGATGACGGCAACATGGCGCTTGCGCTGGGGCCGGGCATGGCGGACGCCACGATCGAGGCGGGCGAGGAAGCTGCTGTCGCCCTCAGCCTGAGCGGTCTGGACGCCGATGCCACGGCTGTCGTGACGGTTCTGGACGGCGCGGGCGGGTCGGTTTCGGCGCCGCTTGCGGCGGACGGCACGGCGCTGCTGGACGTGAGCGCGCTGGCCGACGGCGCCGCCACCACGCGCGTCACCGCCACCGACGCCGAGGGCAATGTGACCACCTTGAACGGGCCGGGGCTTTTCATCGCGATCAACGGCCTCGACGGTGCGCTGTTCGCGACCCGGACCGAAGGGTTGCTGATCGATCTCGAGGCGGACCGTTATGCGGAGGCGCCCAAGGTATTGCCCATCGGCGATTCGATCACCCAAGGGATCGTGGACGGCACTGAAATTGTTGCGGAACGTGACGGCTATCGCGGCGATCTGCTTGAGTCGATCATCGCGGCGGGCGGCTGGATAGATTATGTTGGCGCCTTCAGTCACGGACCGGCGACCATGCTTGACCGGGATCACAGCGGCGAGCCGGGGATACCGCTGCGGCTGATTGTTGGCAGTGGCCGCGATTCGGACCTGTCGGACAATTTGGCCGAGCATATGCCCGATGTGACCCTGTTGATGGCGGGAACCAACGATTTTGAATTCCGCTCGGGCAATTTCTTTACCGCGCACCTGCCGGGTATCCTCGACAATATCGACAAGGCGGTCACGCAATTCTATCAGCAGCCGGACGCGGGCGGGAAATACCTGGTCATCTCCACTCTCGCGCCGAAACTCACCAACGATGTGCCGGCGGAATATGCGCATTTCATTAACGAAGGCTATAGCATTGTAGGCGGCGAAACAGTGGCGGGTGATGCAGGCAACGGGACCTATGTGTCCGGTCTGCGTGCACTGGTCGAAGATCTGCAGGGAAGCCACCCGACGCTGCTACTGTTTGACAATCCCCACGGCCAACTGCCGTCGACACCGGCCGAAGGCATCGACCATCTGTCAAGCGATGACGTTCATTATACCAACGCGGCTTATGGCGAATACGCCGATGCCCTGTTTGCGCTGATAGAGTCCGAAACAGGATTATTCAGCGGCTCAGGGCTCGACTGGCAGGTGATGCCAGCGGGGCTGGAGAACGTGACTGGCGGGCGTGCGGGGGACCGGATTACCGGCTCGGACGGCGACAATGTAATTGACGGCGGCGGTGGTGCAGATCTGATTGAGGGCTTGGGCGGCGCCGATACCTTTGTGTTCAATATGGACACAGCGCAGCCGGGGGTGACCGACCGGATCCTCGACTTTTCGGCGCTTGAGGGCGACAAACTGGACGTGCGCGGCATTTCGCAGCATTTTGGATGGACAACCGAAAGCACTGCCGCGCTGTCGTACAGTTTGAACGCCGTTGACAGCGGGGTGGAGTTGCGTCTGACCGATCCCGACGGCACCGATTTTGCCTTGGCGTATCTTTCCGGGCTGACCCTGTCTGACATCTCGGCCACGTCGGATATCTTTTACGTCTGAGTGTCCTCGGTCTTGTATCCAAGGTCGCGCATCATCTGCCAAAAGGCGCCCGGCAGGGTGGACAGCTCTGCCGGGTTCAGTTGATCGCGCCAGCGGCCGGCCGAGGCGGCGGAGATCGGATGGCGTACGTTTTCGTGGTGGTGGCGCTGTTCGACGTCGCCCATCGGGCCGGGCATGATAGTCAGCATATCAGGTGTGAATTCGAGGCCGGCCCAGTGGAAAAGATCAGCAAAGGCGGCTTCGGGGGCGGTGACCAGATCCTCGTAGCTTTGTTGGCGTATGTTCAGCCCACGCCGGGCAAAAGTCATACAGGCGCGGTTAGCGCGGGTCCAGCGGGCGGCTGCGCTTGCTAAATCGGGATAAAGCCCTGCCTCGACGTAGGACAGCGACACGTCGCGCCCATCCCGGACCAGCCACAGATATTTCGCTTCGGGATAAAGCGCGCCGATCGCTGGCAGATGATGCGTGTTATACGGGGTCTTGTCGCCCCAGCGCTTGATGGGGGCGCCCTGCGCGCTGGCGAGATGAGCGTAAAAGGCGTCGATCAGTCGGCGCAAAGTCCGGTGCGTGGCGGAAAAATCTGCGGCACGGGCCGCGAAGGCATCGAGATTGGTCAGGCCAAAGGTCGAAAATTCCGGGTGCTTTTCAAAATAGGCACAGAACAGCCAAACGCGTTCACGCCAAGGCAGTAAAGCCGTGCGGGGCCATATCTCGATAATTTCGCCCAGAACATAGGTCTCGGGCGGGATGTAGATCGCCCCCGATGCCATCAGCACACGGCGGACCAGCGTATTGCCGGACCGTCCCGATCCAACGATAAAGATGGGCGGTGCGCCGTCTGCGTAGTGGCGGCCCAAACGCAATGCCGCAAGGCTGGCTGCGGTCGCAATCCGCTGGCGGCGGCTCTTTGTTTGCATGGCGCGCTCCCTCGGCACACTGGTCAGATCGCATCCACGGTTACTGCCTGAATGCACGATTTGGAAGGGCTACAAGATCCTGTCACACACCGCGTCGGTCGCGGCGATAAAGTCCGGCGAGTTTGCGCAGCGTTCGAGGCACCGTGGCATCGGCGCCACGGCGCGACAGGGTGCCCGCGTCGGTGGCCAGCCGTTCCAGCCGCGCGCCGATGCTGCCCAGGCCATACCGCGCGCGCATCTCCTTGGCGCCCGCCTCTGCTCGCCGCCGCGCCGCTTCCGGATCTGCGCGCAGCCGTGCAAGGGCGGCTTCCACCTCGGACGGGGTGCAATAGTCGAACACCTCACCAAAGGTGGCGCGCAGACGGGGATCCAACAGGCAGTAGCGGCCGGTCAGCGCCGCCTCGGCGACGGTCCGCCCGAACGCTTCCACCAGATCGCGGTGGTAGTGATAGACAAAGATGTCGAGGCTGTGCAGGAAGTCCAGCGGTGTCTCGGACCCGAAGGCCAGTACTTCCCAGTGCGAGAGGTCAGCGCCGCGGCGCTCCAGATCATCGCGCGGGCAGCCCAGTACGCGCACGTGTATGTCGGGGCCGGCAGGCAGTGTCGCCATGATTTCGGCGCTGGTGCCGGGCCATTTCAGCCCATCGACCCGGCCGTGACGCCCGATGGTGACGCCGGGGCCGCTTAAAATTCCGGGCCCGCGCGGCCAGGCTTCGGTATCAAAAACGTTCGGCCAATCCTCGCCCGTGAGGCGCACCAAGGGCGCAAAGGACTGCAATTGCCGTCGGACCGCCCCGGATACTGGCGCGATCCGCACGCTCAGCCCGAGGCGCGACCGAATCCGGCGCAGGGTGGCAATGGGGTTGTATTCCAGCGATCCGTCCGCCCGGAATGGCGCATGGTGGGCGACCAGCATCGCGCGCTCGGCCGCCAGCGGTGAGCGCTCTTCGATGCCGCGAAAAAACACCAGCGGATGGTGCAGAAACGCGATGGGCGCGCGCGCAGCCGTGCCTGGGACAAGCTGCGTCACGCCCGGAAGGTCGGCCAGCGCCAGCGCGGCGGGATTGGGCGGGTCGCGGCTGTCATCCAGATAAGCAGAGCGCACGAACAGCAGCCCGATCTTCAGGCCCAGCGCTGAAAACCCCGCCACATCCGCCGCCATCGCGGCTGTCGTGCCACCCTGAAATCGGGCATCGCCGACCACAAGCACATCGAATGAATCCGTCACCGCTCAGTCGCTCCGCAATCGGCGGCCCAGCCGCCGCAGGCCTTCGGCACCAAGATTACGCGACAGCTCGAACGCCACAGGCACCGGTGCGCGAAAGCAACCCAGCGCCGCGATCGGACGGCGTTCGCGGACCGCATCGATCAGGCGCCGCCAAACCCATTTTTTGTGATGCTCCAGCCGGTGATCTTGCAACGCAAGGCGTGCCTCTCTGGTCAGACCGGGCATGGCCAGCATCCGGTCATCTGCCTCCATCAGGTCGGCATGGACAAATGTCGGGTGCGACCCCGACAGGGAATCGGCGCGCACGACGGCAAGGTATCCGTGCGGATCACACAGTCCGAAACGTGCGCCCAGGATCAGCGCCCGTGCATAAAGATCATAATCCTCGCCCAAGCGCAGAGGCCCATAGCGCAGTGCGTGTCGATCCAGAAAAGCGCGGCGCATTACGGGTTTCAAAAAGCCCATCTCGCGCCGCTCGCCCCGCCCGGTGGCAAGGTTGCCGCGAATGAAGGTAGCAGCATCGATTCGCAGCAGGCCAATGGCCGTGTCGGACCACAGGCGTGTTCGACTGGCGGGATCATCATCCGGGTGGCCCTTTTCGATGTCGTCAGCGAGAAAATCCAGATCTTCGGCTTCGGCCCGCGCGATCAGTTGGGCAATCCGGCCCGGCGCCATGATGTCGTCGGCATCCAGCACCGCGATCCATGGCGCGGTGCTGGATTCGATGGCGCGGTTGCGCGCCGCCGCCGGTCCAGCGTTGCAATCCTGTCGCAACAGCCGCACGTTCGGGGCCTGCTTGGCGATGGCTTCAACGATGGTTGAGGTCGCGTCCCGGGACGCGTCGTCAACCACCACGATCTCGACCGGTGCGGTCTGCGCCAGCGCACTGGCGAGCGCCGCGCCGATTGTATCTTGCGCATTGAAGGCGGCGATGACGATGGTTGCGGCAGGAGTTCGGTCAGTCACCAGTGTAGGTGTCCGAGCATTGCGATGCATCCGTGCCCGTGGGCCTGAACGAGACACAGTAATACTGCGCCTCGGCCTGCGTATCGGCTGGCGCCACCCCGGACCAGCCGCGCTGTCCCGGTCCACCGGCCCAGATATTCATGTAGATCTTGCCGGGGTTGTGCGGAACCGGCGGCGTTTGCGATTGCACCTGAAACACTTCGGTGCCGTCCACGAACCATTTGATGTCGTCGGGGGTCCATTCAAAGGCATAAAGATGCGGCGCATCGGCGGCGTCGAACCCGAGTTCGAGAAATTCCCCCTGCAGTTTCTTTCCGTCTGAGAAGGCCAGTACCCACATCCGGGTGGTGTCCTTGCCCAGAAACTCGATGTCGATCTCATCATGGGGGGCGTCAAAGTGCGGCCCTGTATAAGTGAAGAACGATGAGATGACACCGTGGGCCCGCGCCGGGCGCATCACCACCTCGTAGCGGCCAAAGCTGTGGAAGCCGGGGCTCTGGACCTCGGCGCCCAAGAAGTCCTTGTCGGTCGTGCCGTCAGTGACCGGTGCCAGGCGCAACGCAAGGTGATCGTCCGCAAAGACCGCGCCATCGCTGCGCCATGCGGTGCCGATCCAGTCGCGCCGGATTTCGAAATCGGAGCGAAACCAATCGTCATCCCGATGAGCCGTTGCGCCGGCGTCATCCCCGGCAACGGGAGCGGCCCCGTCCGGGTGCCACAAAAACGCGCTGGCGCCCGTTTCTGCCGCCGCATCGGCGCCGACGGCTGCGATACAGCTGGCACAGACCAGCAGAAGGCTTGCAACGAATTTCATGTCAGTAATCCCGGTGTCACGTACACGCGCGTTTGCACGCTGATACGACACCAGTGTATGACTGGGCCATGATTCAGGCAACCGTCATCATCGCCGCGTGGAACAGCGAAAATTGTTTGCGCGCCAGCGTCGAAAGCGCGCTTGCCCAATCGGGGGTTTCGCTCGAAATCATCGTGGTCGATGATTGCTCGACCGATGGAACGCACGCCGTTGCCAGCGCACTGGCCAGCGTTCATCCGCAGGTCCGCGTGTTGTCGCAACCGTGCAATGGCGGTCCGGCGGCAGCGCGCAATGCTGCGCTGGCCGTGGCCACCGGCACTTGGATCGCCGTGCTGGACGCTGACGACACGTTCCGTCCCGGACGACTTTCTGCGCTGATCGATTTCGGGGATCTCGCGGCGGCCGACATCGTCTGTGACGGGATCATTACGCATGATGCGGTGCGGGACATGCACGAAACCGCTGCGTTGGCATTCCACGGCGACCCCGAAGCGCGGAACTGGACGCTTGAGGATTACATCGCAGGCAACATGCATGGCACCAGTGGGTTAAGCCTGGGATATCTCAAGCCGATCTTCCGCCGCGCCTTTTTGATGGCCCACGGGCTGCGCTACGATGAACATCTACGTAACGGTGAGGATTTTCATTTCGTTCTCGAAGCGCTGGCGCAAGGTGCGGTAATGCGATTCCGGGCTGAACCGGGCTATGTCTATTCCGTCGGGCAAGCGTCGATATCGCATCGTCTGAATCCCGATCACGCGGCCGGACTGGCCAAGGCCGATCTGGCGTTTGTGGCACGGCACGGCGCGGGGCTCGGGGCCGAAAATACGGCAAAGATGCGGCAGCGTGCGCGCAGCGTCCGCGACCTTGCCAGCGCAGAAATGGCGCTGGCCGCGCTACGTCAGGGTGATCCGATTGCTTGCGTGCGGGCGCTTTGGCGGCGGCCACGGGCAAGCGGACGGTTTATTCGCCAACTGGGACAAGCGGTGTCAAATCGTCTGCGGCGCCGCTGAGCAGGGGATTCGCAGCACATGAGTCGCCGGTCGCGCTGCGGCAAAAGATCGCAAGGTTTTTTGTGTAAGGCAGCGACAGTCACGCCGGACACCCGCTCAGTGTCGATGGCATGACAACAATCAGCAACAATATGCCTGATAAATTGCCTGATTGGGCGGCATTTCTCCCATAACCCTACGTCAACTGGGGTATCGGCCATTGGCCGTTGTCTAGCTTTAGGCGCTGGGATACCTACGCCCCCGAATCTCCAAGAGGTTCGAAATTGCCGGTAATACGTTCTTAAAGATTACGCTCTAGACGGTTTGATGCATGGCAGTGTCGTGTATTCGCCGAACGACATAGATGGCCCGTAAATGGCGGTGGCCGATGTTGTGGAGTTGTTTGTTGCACCTGACCAAACGACCTGAAAACGCGCTTTTCGTGCGATGGAAAAGCTTTGTTTTCAGACAATGGTCTGAACTGTCGCGGACACGTCCCGACGTCAAGAATTCAGCAGCCGCCGTGCTGCACCACAGAGCGGCGGCTCGATAGGAGAACGACTAGATGAATATGAACGACCACGCAGAAGCGACGCATGGTATGCACTCAGCACAGGCCAACGGTCTGCTGGCGCCGGAAAAGGCAACCCATACCGCTATTCGCTCCGGCGATTGGACCGATCCCGGTACTTGGAGCGGTGGACGCGTGCCCGGTGCAGAGGCGCGCGTATACGTCCCCGAGGACGTGGATGTCACCTATGATGCCCGTTCAGACGTCCCGCTGGAAATCGTGCGCGTGGACGGCACGCTGTCATGGGCGCTGGCGCAGGATACCAAGATGGTGGTCGAAACCATCGTCACCACTCACGGTTCGCGCCTGGAAATTGGCACGGCGGACAATCCGGTCCGCCCCGGCGTTGATGCCGAGATCGTGTTTCGTGACACACCTCTGGATACAGCCGCCGATCCCGGTCAGCTGGGCCATGGGCTTGTCGCTTTCGGCGAAGTCGACATCCACGGCGCCAGCAAAGAGAGCTTCCTGACCATGGATGGCGTTTCGGCGGGGGCGACCAAGGTTCAGGTTTCCGGCGACACGACCAACTGGAATGTTGGCGACACGCTGCTTTTCGTGGGCACAAGTTACGAGGGCCTGACAAGCTGGGAAGAAAAAGTTCTTAAAACCCAAGACGAGGAGCGTGTGATCACCGCTATCAACGGCGACACGATCACCTTTGACCGCGCCCTTTCGTATGACCACACGCCGCCCGAGGGCTATTCCGAGCTTGATACATACGTGGCGAATCTGTCGCGCAACGTCTTGTTCATGTCTGAAAACGCAAACGGCACCCGCGGTCATGTTATGATGCATTACGGCGAATCTGAGGGTGCAGACGATCCTGCCAACTTGGTTGCCTATGCAGAGTTCCGCGATCTGGGACGCACCGATTTCACGCGCGACAATGACGATGACAACCCGCTGGGGCGCTATTCGATCCACCTGCACCAGACTGGTGCGGGGGCAGACAAGCCTGCATCGGAAATCATCGGCAACTCTGTCAATGGTGGCAAGGGGTGGGGCATCACCCAGCACGAGAGCAATGCGATCGTCAACGACAACGTGGTTTACGACCTCGTCGGAGCGGGCATCGTGTCTGAAACTGGCGACGAGCAGGGCGTCTGGGCAAACAACCTCGTGACCAAGGTCGTGGGCTTCAACGCCCGCGGCAAATTTAAACAGGACGGGCTGGGATACGAGAATAATTCGCGCGTCATCGAGCAATACGACAACATCGCCGCGAACGTGAAGGTCGGCTGGAACTACGTGGGCCGCGAAATTTTTGAGTTTCCCACCAGCTCCGGTGATGGGATGCACCGCAAGATGTTTGATCGCAACGAGGTGCAATTTGACCCCTCGCCCTTTGATGTCGCCCTCGACCACCAAGAGCCGGCAATAACGAGCTTCAAGGGCAACACTGTCCTCGCCTCGGAAACCGGGATGCGCATCTTTCACCGCGCATTCTCGCACGACAGCGACCTGCAAAGCGTGATCGAGGATTATACGGTCTGGGGAATGGCTGGCACAGCGTTCGACATGATGAACTATTCATCGAATTACCTGATCAAAGATTCGCTGCTTATTGGCAACGGTAATGCCAAGACTGCCTTCATGACCGGCGTAAAGACGTCCTCGGGTATCCTCAACAATGTCGAGGTGGCGAATTACGGTGCCGTCTATGGTGTGCAGGGGCTCGCTCATGAAGGCATGATGATTGACGTGACGACCAACAACGTTGGCAGCCTTGTCTCAGCCAGTAAAAAGAGCGGGCTCGGGAGCAAATATCTGAAGCCCGAAATTATCGACAGCACCGGCATCAAGCCTGTTGACCACGTGACCTTCACCCCCGATGCCCGCGCAGATCTGACCGTGACACCCGACGACCTTGGGCTGCGGATTTCCGGCACCACACGCGACAGTGTCGGCACCCGGGTCTTTAATGAGTATTTTGAGACGCCGAACCACAGGTCAGTGTCCGGCCTCAGTCTGAAACTCGACGGTGGCAACAAAAAGTATCACTCGGAGTTTTCGATGGACGAGTTCCTGGACCTGCACGGCGCAGTCCAGCGCGCCGATGGCACATGGTATTCTCCTGTGGTCAACTGGATCACCGACCGGCTGACGGCCGAGCATCATCCCGTCGTCATCGAGATCGAACTTCGCGAATTCGACGAAAGCTTTCTCAAAAAGTATGAAGTGAGCGACTTTGTCCCGCCGAAGATCGGTAATCCCGACTATGATATCGGGTTCGGAAACGGATCAGCAAGCACTGACCACGACGACGGATCGCACGGTGGCAGTAACGCTGGTGGCGACGAGAATACTAGCGGTGACGGCGACAATAGCGGTGACGGTACCGATGATGGCTTAGACATCGCTGGTGGCGGCAACGATGATGGTGGCGACGACGATGCGGACGGCGACGACGATGCGGACGGCGAGGGCAACGCGAGCGATGGCGGCGGCGACGATAGCACGACCGGGGATGGCAATTCCGACGGCGCTGACGGAAACGGTGATGGCGCTGATTCCAACGGTGATACAGGCAATAGCGGTAACTCGGGCAATGATAACGTGTCGCCTCCGGTCTCACAGAATGTGATCACCGGTACGTCGAGCGATGACTGGATGACCGGAACTTACGGCGATGACCTGATCCTGGGCGGTGAAGGGCGTGACAGGCTACGCGGCGGGTCCGGTGACGACACATTGGATGGCGGTGCTGGCCAGGACAATCTCGGCGGCGGCGCCGGTGCGGATACCTTTATCTGGGGGCTGGACGCCCTGAAGTCTGGTCGCGACCGGGTTGAAGATTTCAATCCCAGCGAAGGCGATGTCGTGGATCTGACCAAGATCTCCGCGGCTTATGGCTGGGACGCGGCGACGGCTGCGGACGCTGTGTCGGTGACCAAAAGCTATTTGGGTTCCACCATTTCGATCGACATACCGGGAACCGGACTGGTGGCGCTTGCAGAACTGCGCAATATGACGCCCGAACAGATCTCGGTTGCAGCAGGGACGCTGCGGCTTGTGGCAGGCGAGGCACCGACTGGCGGAGACACCGCTGACCCCGATCCCGCAACCGGTGGGGGCTCGACCGGAGACGACACCACCGATGAAAGTGTTACCGAACCTGACGGCGGCGAGGATGCGATTACCGGAACCAATCTTGATGATTCGTTGCGCGGAACGCAGAATGTTGACCGCATCTTCGGTCAGGGCGGTCAGGACGTGATCAGGGGAGAGGGCGGCGACGATTGGCTCGTGGGCGGAGAAGGTGCGGATACCATTTACGGTGGCAGTGGCGCCGACACCTTCGTCTTCTTGTCGGAGGACATCGGCACAGGGCGCGACGAGATCATGGACTTCTCAATTGACGAGGGCGATTTTCTCGACCTTTTCGATGTTGTGCCCAGCGATGCGTTGCAAGCGCCCGAGGATTACGTGCGCTTTACGCCTAGTGGCTCGTCCACAATCTTTTCGGTAGACGTGGATGGCGGCGGTGACAGCTTCACAGAGATTGCCATTCTTCGAAACACCTACGGGCTGACGATTGAGGACTTTTTCGAGGCAGACACAAACTTGTTCTAAAACTCACATCTTCTGATTGCGCCGGTCCATCCTTATAGGATCGGCGCAAACTTTGGCACTGACTTGGACGTTTTAGTTTGCCCGATTTGCCTCAATGCGGCAGGTTGGCAGCAATATGAATACCCGTAACATTGATGCCCGTACTGACCGGAATCCCCGGCCCCTCGAAACCGCCTGTCCCGCAGGTGCGTCTGGGGGGCATGTTGCTGCCGAAAGTGTTCTGGTCGCAGTTCCTGCTTTTAATGAGGGCGCTCACATCCGAGACTGCCTGACGTCCCTTTTCGCCGATCCCTGGCTGACCGGTGCTCGGGTGGTCGTGGCAGACGGTGGCAGCACGGATGACACATGCGCGGTTGTAACCGCTATGATCGCGGATCATCCCGCGCTTTGCCTCGTACACAATCCCGGACGCGTGCAATCGGCTGCCATCAACACCGTTGTGAGCGATTGCGCCAACGAGCAGACGCGGTTTGTCGTGCGCTGCGATGCTCATGCGACCTATCCGCCGCGCTTTGTCGCCCGGGTGGCAGAAGCGCTTGCCGCCTGGCCGGACGCGGCGTCTGTCGTCGCGCCGATGGATGCCGTGGGTGACAACTGCTTTCAACGTGCGGCGGCTTGGGTTGCCGATACGCCGCTCGGATCGGGCGGGTCGGCCCATCGTGGTGGGCGACGCAGCGGTTGGGTCGATCATGGGCATCATGCCGGGTTTCGTATCGAGTGGTTCCGCCAGATTGGCGGCTACGACGAAAGCTTCAGCCACAACGAGGATGCGGAGTTTGATCGCCGGTTGACGCAGGCGGGGGGGCGGATCAGGCTGGATGCGGACATCCGGCTTGATTATCGGATGCGCCCGACGCTTGGCGGGCTGGCCCGGCAATACTGGCGTTATGGACGTGGTCGTGCACGTACCGTATGCAAGCACCAGATGCGTCCACGGCTGAGGCAGCTTATTCCGGCGCTGAACCTTGCGGGTCTGGTGCTGGCGGTGGCACTGGCGCCTGTCTGGCCGTCGTTTCTGGTTCTGCCTGCCGCTTATGCCGCAGTCCTTGTCGGGGTGTCGGTTGTTGCGGCGGTGCGGCTCGGGTCGGTTTGCGGGCTTTGGGCCGGGATCGCGCTTGGTGCCATGCACAATTTCTGGGGGGCCGGATTTTTGTGGCAAATGATTGCAAGACGGCCCGCTACATGACCGTATGCCGGGTCGATATTCTCATATGTACCTTTCGTCGGCCTGAAGTCCTACGCACGCTGGACTCGTTGGCCGCAATGGATGTGCCTTCGGGTATCGCGATCCGAGTCGTGATCGCCGACAACGACGACACCCCCACCGCAAAAGAACTGGTGCAGGATGCTGCGGACGAGCTTCCTTGGCCGGTTCATTATATCCATGCCCCGGCGCGCAATATCTCTATTGCGCGCAACGCCTGCCTTGATGCCGCCGATGCGGACTTCGTAGCTCTTCTGGATGATGATGAATGGGTCGCCGCGGATTGGCTGACGCAGCTTCTTGCCATTATCCGTAGCGCGGGGGCCGATGCAGTCTTTGGGCCGGTCATCGCGGCTTATGAAGATAACGCGCCCGATTGGGTCCGCGCGGGCGATTATCACTCCAGCTATCCGGTCCGGCGAAAAGGGCGGGTTGAAACCGGGATTAGTGGCAACGCGCTTTTGCGGTGGGGGGAAGACGTCCCCTGGACGAAAGAACGCTTTGACTTGGCACGAGGGCGGTCGGGCGGCGAAGATACTGAATTCTTCTTTCGCCTGCGCCGCGCTGGGGCGCAGTTTGAAATCTGCGACGCTGCCCGCGTGTGGGAAAGCGTGCCGCAGGAACGGCTCAGCCTGAGATGGCTGGCCCGACGGCGATATCGCATGGGGCAAAGCTATGCCGCCTGCGCCACAAGCAACGCGGAGCGGATCAAGCTGGGATTGGCCGCGTTTGGCAAGGCGGGCTATTGTGCGGCAGCGGCCCTGCTAACCGCACCCGTTCGCGCACGGCGCAACCGCTGGGTGCTGCGCGGTGTGTTGCATGTTGGGGTTTGCGCCGGATGCCTGTCGCTGCGCCAAGGCGATCACTACGGCGCTCCACCCACTTAGGCCAAAGCGTAGTCGGCGGCCCAATAGGCGCCTGCGTCGCGTCTGCCGACCATGGTCAGCACCGCGCAGGTGGGCGATATGCCGACATGGCGCAGCTTGCGCATGCAGTCGGCCAGAGAATCGACTGAGCTTTCCCTCCATCGCACGGCAATCACGACCTCGTCGCATTGGCGCAGGATCGGAAGGGCGTCGGACACGGACAGGATTGGCGGGGTGTCGAATATAATGATGTCAAATTTCGCCTCAAGCTGGTGAATTAAATCAGACATCCGATCCGACAAAAGCAATCCGCCAGCATCGTCGCCCCCCCGTTTTGCCGGCAGGATATAAGCACCCGTGAGGTCGTCCTTGTGCAACGCATCGACATCAATGCCGGACATCAGGTCATTCAGGGCCGGCTGTTCCGGCACGCCCAGCAGGCGCGCGGTGGAGGCGCCCCGCAGATCGGTTTCCACCACAACCACGCTTTTTCCGACCTGCGTTGCTGCATGGGCCAGTAGCAGGCTGGTCGTGGTTTTCCCCTCATTGGGCAGGGCCGACATCACCGCGATTTTCAGGCCCGAGGACGCGCGCCCGATCATCAGCATGCTGCGCAAGGTGCGAATCGATTCCGTCAGCGCCGCATAGCGGGGCTGGCCGATCGCCAGGATCGGGTCCATGCGGCGCAGGAAACCGCGCGCCATCGGGATCGTGGCGTAGATCGGTACGCCACCCAGCAGGCGGCGCAGCTTGTCGGTGCCGTCGACCGACGTGTCGAGAAAGGCGCGCAGGAATGCAATGCCCAGACCGGCGCAAAGACCAGCGATCAGACCCAGCGCGACGCTTATCTTCTTGCGCGGGGCGGCGGGACTGCGCGGTGGTTCCGCATAGTTGATGACCCGCGCATCGGCCGCCTGCAACGCGACTGTCTCGGTGCTCTGGGTAAACGTCGTCAGGAAGGTCTCATAGACCAGACGGTTGGCGTCACGTTCGCGTTCAAGTTCGGAAAGCTCGATCTGTTCGCGTTCCCAGTCCAGATAGGACTGTTTCAGCTCTTTGAACTGGCGGCGTACAGATGCCTCGCGCGCAGTGGCGACAGCGACCATGTTTTCCTTCTCTGCCAAAATGCGCCGCACCTCGTTTTCGAGGGCCTGATCGGTCGCCGCGATCTGCTCGTTCACGTCCCCCAGCCGACCGCTTGTGTCGCCGAATCGGTCGCGCAGACGCACCTCAAGCAGTTCCAATTCCGACCGTTCCTGTTGCAGACGGCGGATCATGTCCGAATCGAGCACGCCAGCGGCGGCTCCGGCACCCTGCTCCGCGATCAGAGCCACGATCTGGCCCCTTTCGGCCTCCAGCTCGGACCGTTGCGCGGTCGCGTTGACCAGACGGCTCGACAATTCGCCCAATTGCTTGTCCATCCAATCCGTACCGCCGCTGTCGCCATCAAGGCTTTCGCTACGGAAGGCGATCACGTTGCGTTCCGAGGCCTCCAAGCGGCGGCGCATATCCGAGATGCGTTCGTCCAACCCATCTGTCAGGCGCTTGATTGACGCCAGCTTGTCTTCGAGTTGAAAGCTTATGTACTGATCTGCAACGGTGTTCGCCACCGCTGCCGCGACCATCGGATCGGGAGACATGAACCGAATATCAAGAACTGAGGAGCTTCCCTGCTGGCGAACACTCAGCCGTCTGGCCAAGGTATCGACATAGACCGCCTGATCGCCGCGCACGCTCTGTTCAGCTGTGGCTGCCGACCGAACCCGGTCCGCGCCGCTGACGGGCGCCCCCGGCCGCGGGTCGCCGCCTTGCGGGGCTGCCTGTTGTGGTGCTGCATCCCCGGCGCCAAGGATATATTTGATTGCGGACTTCAGCCCTGATGCCACGTTCTCAAGCAGAGAGGGCGGCGGAGGCTCGGGCAAAAGGGCAGGGTTGAACTCGGGCAACTCGGCGAGCGCAAGCGTCTCCGACACCCGCGACAGGAATCGCCCCGAGGTCATGATCGAAATCTCGCCGTAAATTTCGCCGCCGTCACGATCCACACGTTGGAACAGAGACCCAAGGGCGTCGTCAGCCCGGTTTTCCTTACCCAGCATAATCTGTGCCGTGGCCACATAAACCGGCGTCACTCGTAGAACCAGATATACTGCTATCGCGCCGCCCAGCGCGGCGCACAGAACAATCACCCAGACGTTGCGCCACAGGATACGGGCGATGTCACCAAGGTTGAGAGTAAAGGAATCGTCTGGCGGTGCCTCCAGATAGCTGAGATTGCGACCGGGGGTCGGTCGTCCAAGTCCGCCGTTCGTCGCGTTGTTCATCAAAAATCCATCATTGTAGCACTATGCCAACCTCGCCTCGGAGAAGCTCGGAATTGGAACAGGAAAAAATTAACAAGCAATCAAAAGAGGTTCCATTATGCGCGCCGCAGGTGCCCAGTAGCAGAAAGCTTCAGCTGCCATTTCGTACAAGGTATCAGGCGCGACACCTCGGCTCAAGCGGCACGGTACGGAACGTTGCGGGAACGCTGCAACAAGTGGCAAAAGCATCGTCAGAGCGTCGAGCGGGTCAATTGTCGGAAGGATCGCGCCGGATCAACGCTTTTACCGAATATTGTTTCAGCTTGCGGTTGTTGGCGAACACGATGATTTCTCCGACCAGCCCCAGCGCGATCACCTGAATGCCCAGCACGATCATCAGCACCGCAAAGATCAGCCCTGGCCGGTCGGCCAACGCAACAGCGCCAAAGATCCTCGCGGTGAGATAGACCATCGTGATGGCAAGGCCCACCAGTAGAATGGGCAGGCCTATCGCGCCAAAAAACCGCAGCGGACGGCGCAGGAATTTCAACACTACATACAGGGTCAGTGCATCGAACAATGCGCGAATATGGGCGAAGGGTTTGAACACGAATTTTGCCGCTCCGGGCGCATCCTGGGCCGCCTGAGGGACGGTGACTTCGGTTACCGAATATCCCAGTTCGCTTGCGATGGCCGGCAGAAAATGCTGGCGCACGCCAAAACCGCTGACCTCTTCCAGCACCGTGCGCCGCGCGATACGCGTGCGGCAGAAGATGTCGGAAACCGAATTACCGAAATAGCGTGCGAAAATCCATTGCAACACGCGGTTTCGCATCGACGCCTGTCGCCCCTCGCGGGCGGCCACAACCATGTCGGCATCCGGCGCCGCATCCATCAGGAGCGTAAGGGCAGCAGGGTCTATCTCGGGCCAGCCGGCAAGGGTCAGCACATAGTCGCCGCGACTGCGGTTGACCGCCTTTAGCAGGGCTGCGTCCTCGTCGATCCAGGTGCGCTGGCCCATGATCGTCAGCTCGTCCCACCCCCCGGCCAGATTATCCAGCGGCTGCCGCAAGTCGGTATCGCGATCATCGATGACACATAAAACTTCGTACGTTACCCCGAGCGCATCAAGCGCAGGACGATAAGAGGCAAGCGTGGCGGGCAGATCAGGTGCACCATCGACCGCGATGATGACCGACAGCCCAAGCGCGGTATCCTGTGCCGTCTCAAGCGGCAGATCATTGTTGATGGCACGATTCATATCGTGGAAATCCCCATTGTCGTTTCAAGTCCGGTCATCATTGGCGCGCCTCAGAGTGACGGCGTTGCGAAAGGCGAGCATCACCACCACCCCACATAAGAAAAGAAACACCGATGTTACGCCAAAAAGCCCGGTGAGCGTCATGCGCACAACTTGCGATCCTCCGCTGGTCGCCCCGATAAAAATTGCCGACACGAGGGCGAGCACCGCAAGGGTCACCGCCGACATCGTAAATGCCGACAGTGGGCGGCGTCCAAAATAAAGAAGCGATTTGATCGACAAAAGATCAAGCAAAACTTTGAAAATGCGCGATAATCCGTAATTCGATTCCCCAAACTGGCGCGCGTGATGGCGCACCCCCACTTGCGCGATTCGCGCGCCCATCGGAATCGTCATTGCCGGAATGAACCGGTGCATGTCCGAATAGAGCGGCACTGCCTTGATCACCTCGGCGCGATACACCTTGAGCGAACACCCATTGTCGCGAATCGGCAGGCCGGTCACCTTGCCGATCAGCCAGTTGGCAACCTTCGACGGCAGTTTGCGCGACAGCGCCTTGTCCTTGCGATTGATCCGCCAGCCGACGACCAGATCGAACCCCTCATGCAGCTTGTCCAGCATCATCGGAATGTCCGCCGGATCATTCTGCAGATCGCCGTCCATCGTCACCAGATACCGCCCGCGTGCATATTCGATTCCGGCGCGCATCGCGGCAGTCTGGCCGAAGTTGCGTTGAAATTCCACGACCGCAACCCGGGGATCATCGGCGGCGATCGCTGCTGCGCGCGCGCAGGTATCGTCGCGGCTGCCGTCATCGACCAGCAGGATTTCAAAGTCCAGTCCGGTAGGCTCCAGCGCGGCGACGATTGCATCGTAAAGCGGGCGGACGCTGTCCTCTTCGTTGTGCAAGGGTGCGATGACGGACACTTTGGGGCGGGTCGACAATTCGTCAAAGGTCCAGAATACGTCTGCATCAGGCATCATAACACGGCCCCTGTTAAACGGTGCATCATATGAGCCGGGCGCATGCCGACGCGCCCCTGGGCGCGACCACATGATTGGCAGCGGGGTCGGCGCAGATGGTTTCGTACCTCTAGTTCGATGGGGAATCCTCGCTGGTGGGCAGGCTGATTTCCAGCGTGTCGAGCGGCCGCAAAACCACGTCGGCGTCCACAATTTCGGTTACGAAAGCTCCGTCCACGTCGCGCGCGATCTTGAAGACCGGCACGGGCGCGCCCGTTTCCTCGGAGTCCATCAGCGGTGCGGCCTGCTGCGTGATGGCCATCAGGCCGCGCTGCGTGTCGCGGCGCGACATCAACTGATCGATTTCGGTATTGATGGATTGCAGTTGCGTCAGGTTTTCGCGGATCTTGCGCTGGATCGTTTCGGTTAGCGTACGCTCTACCTCTTTCAGGGACTGGCGGGCGCGGAATATCTGATTTTCGGCATCAAGCTCGCGCGCCTCCAACTCGAATAGCGCGCGCTGCGAATTCAGCAGGGTCGGCGACCGGGTCAGACCGCGTTCCAGAAGCGTTTCGAGGTTTCCCACCGCTTCGGCCATGATCTCGACTTGATTTGCGATGCCTTCCAGCTTTTGACCCAGCACCGTCACCTCACGTTCCAGCAACGCGCGGGACGATTCCAGCGATTCCACTTCAAGCGCGTGGGACTCCTGCTGCGTTTCGAAAATCTCGCGCTCGCGGGTCAGAATGGCTGCTACAGTTTCGGCGCCGGCAGGATGCGTGACGCCGTCCGGCAGGTCGAACGACACGTTGCCTGCCGCCTCTGCTTCCAGCCGAGCCTTTCGGATGCGCAGTATCGCAAGGTTGACTTCGATCTCGTGCAGGCTTCCCGTAAAGCGCATGGAATCAAGCGCCAGCCGTCCGCCATCGGCGTCGGACAGCCGGTAATACCCGCCAGCCAGCGCCAAAAGGTGCATCGCGCGCATACCGGGCCTGAACGCGTATTCGCCGGGCCGGGCAACATCGCCCAGCACGAAGACTGGCCCATAAGTGGCGATTTCGATTGCCACACTGGGTGATTCGCGCGATCCCAAGCGGTCCATCAAGGCTCCTGCGATCTCATCAGCCAGATCATCGGCGACCATGCCCGCGGCAGTGACGCCGCCTATGATGGGCAGCATCACGCGCCCGTCCATGCCGACCACATAATTGCCGCTGACCACGTCGAGGTTGCGAAAGCTTAGGGCGTCGTTGTCCCATGTAACGACGCGCAGCCTGATTTCGTCCATCGCGCCAAACTCATACGTGCTGTCGCCTGTCTGATCACCGCGCGTTTGGCTGTTATCAGCCTGAATGTCATCTGTCAGGGCTACGCCGGACTGAGCGTATGCAGGCCAGGTAGGCGCCACACACAGGGCGACACAAAGCGCCGCGTATGGCATGATGCGGGAAAGTGGCATCGGGATTAAATAACCAAACATTGTGAGTTTCCGAAATAAATTTTGCCGGTCTGGAAAAGCTGACTTGCCACTTCGGTTCCGGTTATTGAATTATTGTAGTAATTAGCACATCCAAATACCGCCCGTCGAAGGATAATTTTACATAGTGGCCCAGACAATCACGGCAATCGTGCCGACATACAACCGGGCGGTGTATCTGGCCGAAGCGCTCGCCGCGCTTACCAGCCAAACGCGGCCGGTGGATGAGATCATCGTATGGGATGATGGGTCGACCGACACGACCGAAGCGGTGGCGCGGGCCGCTGCGGGGCCGATTCGGTATTTCCGGTCTGCCAACGGTGGAAAATCGCGCGCACTGAACGCCGCAATGGCCAAGGCGACAGGTAGCCTGATCTGGATCTGCGACGACGACGATATTGTGTTGCCGCATGCTGCCGAAACGCTGGCGGGGCTTCTGGAGGCACGTTCCGATGCTGGTGTGGCGGGCGGAAGCTATCGCCGGTTCCATACGGCAACGGCGAGCGGAGCGCGGATTGAACAGGGACCTGGATATTGGCCGGATCTGTCGCAGGGATCGGTCCTGCGTCACCTGCTGGAGGATATCTTTCTGTTTCAGAATGCCACGCTGGTGCGGCGGACGGCGTATGATGCGGTCGGCGGTTTTCGCGAGGATCTGCCGCGCTCCATCGACTATGATATGATCGTCCGGCTTGCGATGCAGACGCCAGTGGTGATGACCGAAAAGACAGTTTTTCTGCAACGCAAGCACGACGGCGCACGCGGCCCTGCGGTGGCGCGGCACGCCGCCGCGCGCTCGGATGAGGTCTGGCAGTCGGCGGATTGTGCCGTTTTTGCATCGTTCAGGGACAGTGTTCCGTTGTCGCTTTATGAAGGACTGTTCGATGGCCCTCCGCAGGCCATCCGCCGTGCCGCATTACTGCAGCGGGCTTGTGTGTATGCCCGCCGCACCGATTGGGCGGCGGCCTGTGAGGATTTCGCCGCCGCCGCGCTCGTGGCGCCGAACCATCCGCTGTGCGAGGTGGAAGTTGCGATCTGCCGACGCGCCATGGGGGGTAAACACGGGATTGATCAGGCTGACACGACCGAAGCGCGGCAGGCGTTGGCCGACCTGGCCCGGTCCGGCCCGGTCGGCGCGTCCATCGCGCGCGCGCTGCGCCGGGGGCTGCGGTGGCGCCTTCGCCAAGCGATCGCGGCAAGGCGTTTCGGCGATATCGCCGGGATCGCGCGATTGGGGCAGACGCTGTCCTGCGGGCGCGACAGCGCAGCAGGAGCGCCGGTGATGCCGGTAACGGAACGTGACGAGCCGTTTTGTCCGGCGCGGTTGACCGGCCCACCGTAATGGACGGGACCGCCGCGTCATGCTAAATATACGCCATGTCTCAACGCCTTGAGCGGACTGCTCGGTATCGCAAGGAGAGTTCCCTGACCCAGTCTCCGGTTTCGCCCCTTGCAGGTAGTGGCACGCAGGCACCGCCTCTGCGCCTGTTGTTTTTCGGATATGATTCGGCCGAGCCTTCGCATATCCGTCGGATCCGCGCCTATACCGACTGCGGCTTTGACGTGCGTGCTGCGACCATGCGGCGGGACGGTCCGGCGGCGCAGCCCGAACCCGAGGTGTTCTGGGACAACATACACCTGGGCACGACCCGGCACGCGGCACTGGGACAGCGTCTGCGCGCCATCGCGGGCGCCGTTGCGGCGCTGCCGCGATACCGCAAGCGGCTGTCGGGTTTCGATGTGATCGTCGCGCGCAACCTCGATATGCTTGCCATAGCAACGGTGGCCCGCGCCATGATGCGCCCCGCGCCGCCGCTGATTTACGAATGCCTAGACATTCACGGGCTGATGACCAATCCGGGCCGCAAGGGCCGGATGGCGCGGGCGTTTGAGCGGCGCCTGCTGGCGCGCACCGCGGCGCTGATCGTTTCCTCCCCGGCTTTTGTCGAGAATTATTTCGCGCCTATGCAGGGCTGGACGGGGCCCGTCACGCTTATGGAGAACAAGCTATGGCTGGGTTCCGGCACTGCCAGCCGTCCCCCGCCCGACACGGCAAAGCCCCGCGCGGCGGGGGATGCGGTGGTGCTGGGCTGGGTCGGTTCGTTGCGTTGTGCCCGCAGTCTTGCAATTCTGGCGGAAACAGCGCGTCGTCTGGGTGACGGGATCGAGGTCCGTATGCACGGCATCGTGCATCATCACGCCTTGCCGGATTTCGACGCAACGCTCGCTGCGCATCCGAACATGCGATATCTTGGCCCCTACGCATACCCGGGTGGTCTGGCCGACATCTATGCCGACTGCGATCTGGTCTGGAGCCAAGACCTCTGGCAATGGGGCACCAATTCCACGTGGCTGCTGCCCAACAGGATCTACGAAGCAGGCTATTACGGCTGCCCTTCGGTTGCAGTGGCCGGGACCGAAACTGGCCGCCGTGTGGGCGGCGGGCTGGGCTGGGCCATTCCGGCGCCATCGGCTGAAGACCTGTGCGCGCTGCTGTCACGGTTGGATGCGCAGGATATCGCGGCGCAGCGCCGCATGTTGCTGTCGCGGCCCGATGCCGACTTTCGCCAGACCTGTGCCGAGATCCGGGCGGCGGTGGAGCAGCCTTTGCTCACGCGCTGAGGGCGCGCCGCCGCGATTGCGCGAATGGGTGACGCGGTGATAAGGTGATCCCATTCACTTTATCCATTTTAACCCGGATATCACTAGATGCCCACAAAGCTGCACTTGGGTCTTCTGTTCGCTGCCTTGATTATTCTGTTGGCGTTCGGCGCATTGCAACGCTCGATATGGTTTGATGAGGCGATCACCTTGCAGACACTGGCGGCTGAGCAATTCGTCACAGGCCCCGGCGGATTTATCATGCTGGGCGATATCGGGCGTTTCTTTGAGGGATCGACCACCCTGTCTGAGCTGGTGCGCCGATACGCCGAAACCGACGTCCATCCGCCGCTATATTTCGTGCTTGTGCACCTTGCCGGGCTTGTCTTCGGGGGCGGGTTGATGGTGGCGCGCTGCGTTTCAATCGCGTTGGTGGCGCTGTCGGTGTGGCTGTACTGGTGGGCATTGGGGCGCACGGGAACCGCGCATCGCAACGTGTATGCGGCTGTTTTTGCATTGTCTTTTGCGGTGGTGTCCAGCGCGCAGGATGCGCGCGGCTATGCGCTGGTATTGCTCTGTGCAGTTGCTGCCTGGTCTTTGTCGGCGCTGGCGGATGTGGCGCGCACGACACCTAAACAGTTGCGCCTGGAGGCGGGCGTTGGGCTGTCCTGCGCCGCACTTCTTTATACGCATTACTTCGCGCTTTTTATCGTCGTGCCGATCCTTGGATGGCGGATCTTGCGGGCGCTCAGCGATCGGCAGATGCCTGCGCTGATCGGTCCGGTGCTGTGCGGGGTGCTGTTTGCCCCTTGGGTGCCAGTGCTGATGGAGCAGATGACAACGCGTCCGGGGCAGATGACAGGGTTTTCCGGGATCGTGGACTGGATCCGGGGGGCATCGAATTTGGTGCCTGCGCAGGTTTTTTCAATCGCGTGGCCAGATGCGCCGGAGCTGCTAAAGGCGCGGGGACGCGATATCGTCCTACTGGCGATGATCGCGGGGTCTGCAATATGCCTGTGGACGTGGCGGCGCAACGAAGCCTCTGGCGCGTTCGCGCGGCTTGCGCTTTGGGTGCCTGTGGTGGGGATAACGTGTTTCCTCGCCGCTTCGGTCCTTATGGATCGCTGGTTCATGACCTTCCGATACTTCTTGTTCTTTGCACCATTCCTCAGTTTTCTTGCTGCCACTGGCGTCATTTGGGCCGGGACGGCGATTGACCGCGCGACGGGTGGCGGGCGGGCATGGCTGCGCGCGGCGCCGGCTGCGGTCCTGATCGCCGCCCAGGTCGCTGCGCTGAATTTTGGATGGGAGGCGATCGGCACGCGCGGAGGCAACTATTTTTTGACAATGCGCGACCAGATCGAAGCCACTGGCCCGCAGGATAGCCTGGTGATCATTGATGCCGGAGACGGCCGGGGCACCGTGCTGGCTGCGGCCCATACGCTTCCGGGGGCGACGCCGGCTTATCTGCTGGACCCTGATCCCGAAAGCTGGACCGCGGCGGCCGCAGAGATCAGTACGCGCGCGAAGGCCTCGTCACTGGTGCTGCTGGTATATACTATCGAGCGCGGCGCGATGGACAGCGACAAGGCCGCGCTATACCATCCAATCCTTGAAACGTTGGAGGCGGAGGGGTTTACACGCGCCGCTGCACCGCCGAGTGACAGGGGCGGCCGACATTACGCCAAATGGGTGCGGACAGATGCAGCAGAGTAGCATCCAGACCAAATCGTTGCCGTCAGCGGCGCCGCTGATGGCAAACCGTCCCCGCGTGGCCGATCCACTGATTTCGCTGGTGGTACCGTGTTACAATGAAGCCGATACCATCGCGCTGTTCGTCGCCGCGATTGACGCGCATCTGGCAGGACACCAGATCGAAATGGTGTTCGTCAATGATGGCTCGCCCGATGCCACGCTTCACACCCTGCTGGAGCTGAGCGCCCGCGATCCACGCGTCGTCGTCGTCAATCTCAGCCGAAACTTCGGCAAGGAAATCGCAATGACTGCCGGGCTGGAGCATGCCACAGGCGATGTTGTCGTGCCGATGGATGCCGATCTCCAAGACCCGCCAGAAGTGATCCCGGCCTTTCTTGAACGCTGGCGCGACGGCTTTGACGTCGTTTATGGTCTGCGCACGGACCGCGCCAGCGACACGATGGCCAAGCGGACGACGGCGGGATTATTCTATCGCTTTTTTAACCGCCTGTCGCAGACCGAAGTGCCGGCCAATGCCGGGGATTTCCGGCTGATGGACCGCGTTGTGGTAGACGCGATCAAGCAACTGCCCGAACGCAACCGTTTCATGAAGGGATTGTTTGCCTGGGTCGGCTACCCGTCGGTCGGCGTGGGATATGTGCGGCCCGAACGCGCAGCGGGTGAGTCCAGCTTCAGTTACTGGAAGCTGTGGAATTTCGCGCTTGACGGCATTGTCAGCTTTTCGACCCTACCGCTGCGGATCTGGACCTATGTCGGAAGCCTCGTTGCGGTCATGTCAGTCTTTTACGCCAGTGTCATCTTCGTGCGTACGCTTATCTTCGGCCGCGACATTCCTGGCTATGCGTCGATCATGGTCGCGGTCCTGTTTCTGGGAGGTATTCAGCTGATGTCGCTTGGGGTGATTGGCGAATATCTTTCACGGCTGTTCGTTGAGACAAAGCGGCGGCCGCTATACCTGGCACAGGGGGTTTATCGGAATGGCCAGGACGTCACCGACACCATCGGCCCGCGCTGAGCTGTCCAAGGCGCTGCGGTTTGCCATCGTCGGCGGGCTGGCGACGCTTGTGCATCTGGGCGTAGCGATGGCCGCACTCGCGCTGGGCGCTGGCGCATTCCAGGGGAACGCCCTGGGCTTTGGCGTGGCATTCATCGCTGGGCTGGTTGGGCATTTCTATTTCACTTTCGGCCTGTCTAACGGCTTTGGGCGGTCGGCGTGGCGTTACGGCGTGATCGCATTTGCAGGATTCGCGGTGAACAACGGACTGCTTGCCGGCCTTAAGGCGGCCAAAGCGACCCCGGATTCTGCCGCGCTTGCCATCGCGATTCTCGTGGTGCCGGCGGGCACTTTTTTGGCGGCGCGGTTCTGGGGCTTTGTGTCCCACCACTAGTTTGCCGCGCCAGGTAAGACCATGCCGGGGATCGGCGCAAAGGACAAAGCGAACGGATCATGCCGAACACACTGGCCCATATCGCCGTCCAGACGCTGGTGACGCGGGGCGTCCTGCGGGATGCGGACTTCAAGTGGATCCTCGCGGGCTGCGTGTTGCCGGATGTCCCGTGGATCGTACAGCGTGCGGTGGCTGTTCTTGTACCCGAAATACCGGCGATCCCCTTGCGCCTATACGTCGCCGTCCAAAGCAGCCTGATTGTTACACTGATCCTGGGAGCGGCGCTGGCGCTGCTTTCCCGGCGCCCGGGGCGGACCTACGCTATCTTGGCCTTTGGTATCGTGCTGCATCTTTTGCTGGATGCGACGCAGACGAAATGGGCCAATGGGGCGCTGCTTTTTGCGCCGCTTTCATGGAATTTGGTGAAGTTTGAGCTGTACTGGCCGGAAAGCCCGGTCACTCTGGGGCTGTCGGTGGCTGGAATCGCCGTTGCGCTCGATGCGCTATGGGCAGTGCCGCCAGTGCGCGGCCGGCCGGTGCTGCGTCCGGCGATACGGCCTGCCTTGGCGTTGGTGCTGACGCTTGTATGGCTGGCATCGCCCGCCCTTTTGATGCCCGCCGCGCAGCGTGCAAATCTGCATTTTGCGGCGACGCTCGATACCGCAGCTCAACGAAACGGTGCGCCGATCGAATTTGACCGCGCCCCGATTCAGACAGGGCCGAATGGCGCGGCGCAACTGCTGGCCTGGACCGGGGAAATTTTCGTTTTAGAAGGCGTCGTACCCGACGATGCAAAGGTCGTGTCGGTGCGAGGCCATTTTGTCGCTATGAATACCGTGGAAGTCGATGCCATCTTTGCCCACAGCCCCGCATGGCGCGCGATCCTGTCGCAGATCGGTCTGCTGTTCGCTGCTGGCTGGAGGTTGCGCTGTCTGCGACATGGGAATCGCAGCGAGGCACGTCGCTAGTGTGAGCGATTCTGGCCAAATCAGTTGCCAGGGGGTTACGTCAAGCGCTTTGGCGTGGTCGCCGCGCGAAAAATCGGGTTTTTACAAGCGCCGCACGCAAAAACTTGCTGATGCAGGGCGATTCGAGGAATAAGTTCGCCGGTAAGATTGCGTTTACTAATTGTTTATAGACTTCCACCAGTGTCCAGAATACCACTTTTAGCCAAACATGGATGAATCTTTATTATGCTCTTCACCCTTTTCATCAGCTACGCAAGCGCATTCTTCTTGGGCGTTACCGGCTACTTTATGCTTGGTGGCGTGGGTTGGATCTGGATTCTTTTCGTCTGGGTCGGCGGAGCTTTCACATGCCTGCTGGTAGCTCGCACGCGCCTCTATCTCCGGTCTGCCACCCATCAAGGCGTTGGGGCGCCGATCTTCACGAAATCAGCGATCGTGGAATGCGGTTGCGGCGCTGATAATGTGCCATCGCATTAGGGGCTGCGCCTGTTTCCCGGCGAAGGTTTCAGGCTGCCCCGCCGAGATATCCTAGAATGCATTTGGATTGCGGCCGCGCAGAAACATGCGGGCCGTGGAAAGGATAATCCCCAAGTCTATCGCCATGCTGCGATTTGAAACATAGTCGGCATCAAGGTTCACACGGTTTTCGTAGGATTCGTTTGACCGGTTTCCGATTTGCCACGGCCCGGTCAGACCGGGACGGACCGAAAGATACAGGGATTTCCTGGATCCGTATCTCTCCAACTCATCTTGAACCACCGGGCGGGGACCAACAACACTCATGTCCCCCATCAGAACATTGAAGAATTGCGGCAACTCATCAAGGCTGGTTTGCCGCAGAAACTGTCCAATCACCGGCAAGATTCGGGGATCGTTACGAAGCTTGCGGTGCGTTGCCCATTCGCGGGCCGCAGCGGGGCATCTTTCAAGCAAGTCTTTCAGCGCCTCGTCAGCATTCGGAATCATTGTCCGAAATTTGAGGCACCCAAAGGCACGCCCATTGAGGCCAACGCGCTGGTGCGAGTAAATCGGCGCGCCACGGCTGACAAGAAGTATTGCCAGTGCGATCAACGCCAGCAGAGGAAAGATCACGATTAGGACACATCCGGCAAAAAAAGCGTCAAAAACGCGCTTAATCCGAGGGTCGTCTATGAACGCGTAAAGGTCCATGCTTTCAGAGATGTCGGAACGTTGGTGCATATCAAAATATCCCCCCCACAGGAAATAACTGGTTTAAACAAATAAATTACACAATGACCCCTATGCAAAAGGATCGATTCTAAATTCGTAGCCTGTGATTGCCACATTAACGTTTGGTAAAGCTTTTTGTCGAGAAAATTTGACGCAACTTCGCAGTAATTAAAGCTAAATTCCCGCATAGGTTGTGTTTAGATATTGCGCATTATCCCTTAGGGCGTTGCCGTTGTGAGCGATGGGCTGTGTGAGCCTTAATTCTCTTTGCTTAAGAGCGTGGAAGAATCATCGCGCAGCCCAAGCGACAACGCGACCTGTTTCAGATGCGCCAATCGCGCCGGGCCATCAGGCCCCGAAAGTGCGCCCATTTCGACAAGCTTCGTCCGTCGCATCACCGCATCCTCCAATGTCATTGCCATCTCCTGGCGCATACCGAATTCTATCCGGGCGGCCAGCGCGGCAGGATCGTTTGGATCGACAGTGGCAGTCGCAACCGGCGGCAGTTCTTCGGTCAGGCTGCGCCGCCTGAGTTTTGCAGATGCGCCGCCGCCAAGGTGCCTTTCAGCAATATCGAGTGCCCGGGCGGCGATGGCGCGCGCGGTGGTGTATTTCACCCCGATCACGCTGATCAAACCCGGCGCGCCGTCGGACGCGTGATCCAGCAGCGTCCCGGCGGTCCTGCGGCGCACTGCGCTGCCACGAGCGTCGTCCACATCGGCCGGGATCATGCCATCATAAACGTGCAACACATCCCGAGGCGTCAGCGCCAGATCCGGACAAGCGCGATTCAGGATGTCCAGAAAGTCTGTCACGGCAGTGTCGGGGCCGTCGCCACGCAAAGGCGCCTCATGAGTTCCGATGACCGTCAACCCGGCCCATGGCGTAAGGAAATACATCCGCCCGCCACGGTCAATGACCGCGTCGGAGCCTTCGGTGCCCACGATACCCAGGGCGCGGCTGCCTATTTGGCGATCCACCACGATATTGAGCGCGCGCGCAAAGGCTGGAAACCTGGCGCATGCACCGGATTTCAGCACCGGAAAGGCCAGCGCACCGGCAGCCTCGCCTGTGCATGACAACACGACACGGGCCGAAATGTGGCCGGCTTGGCCGCAGGTCCTGTCGGTCACGGCGGCGCCCTCGATCCGGCCATCACGCTGCAGAAACCCATCTACCGTCATGTGGTTGGCGATGTCCGCCCCATACTGGGCCGCCGCCGAAAGCACGGCGATCTGCAACCGCCCAGTGTCCCGGATCTGACCGTCACGCCAGACGCCGCCGCCGGTCAGCCCCGCCGGAGCCAGGCCGCCCAGATGCCGCCGCGCCGCCGCCGCGCCGATTACGCCCGCTCCACCGAAGTCAGGCCCCCGCAATCCCGCGGATAGCGCCGTATAAAGCGTCGCCGCCGCCGCGAAGGCCACCGGCCCCTTGATCCCGTATCCGGTCAGCGGAATGGTAAAATTCAGCGGCTGCACCAGATCCGGCGCGACACGGCGCCAGAAAGCCCTCTCCCGCGCTGATGCCCGCAGCCGCATCACGTCCAGATGCTGCACGTAGCGGATACCGCCATGCATGATCTTGAGGGAGTTGAAAGATGCGCCGCCGCCGAAATCGCCACGCTCGATCAATGCGGTGCGATAGCCGCGCAAGCCCGCCTCGCGCGCGGCCATCGCGCCATATATCCCCCCGCCCACGACAAGGACGTCATAGGGCTGCGCCGACAGTGTGGCGAGAGTGGCGCGCTGCAGCCCGCTCACGAGACGCGCAGCCGGATCTGACGGGCGATAAACCCCGGAATGCCGACACGTCGGCCGATAATCTTCGGCTGATGGGTCAGCGCCAACAATGCGTCCATGATCGACTGTGTCGGGCGTGCCGGATCGACTGCACCGGGCAAGTAAAAGCCATAGCTGCCGACATCGCGCCAGCCACCGGAAATGGGCAATGGATCGCTGCCCGGCAACACCAAACCGGCAGCGCCAAAGCCCGCCGGCGCAGGCCAGCCTACCGGCCGCCCGCCATTGTCACCCAGAAACACCCCGGGCGGCAGGCCCGCAGAGACCAGCGCTGCAATCCGCGCTCCGCGTGCGCCCAGCCACTTGCCCGCGCCCCATGGCAAAATCGCGCATCGTTCTTCATTGCGCAGCGCCGCTAGCACGTCGTCCAGTGGCTGACCATCCAGCATGGCGTCCCGATATCCGATTATCAGCACCTCCAGTCGTTCGGCGCTTACGATCTGGCGCCCGGCCACCAGCAGCAGCGTTTGCGCGCCGGGGCCGTGCAGCCGGATCGCAAGCGGATCGTCCGGAAACAGCTCGACCCGCCAGCCGGCCGGCACGCCGCTACCGGCGGACAGATCGTCAAACCCGGTTTCGTGCGGCGTTTCAGTCATCAAGAGAACGCAAGGGCCAGTGTCCACGCCCGCCCGCTGGCCAGCTATTGCCAGATTTGCCGCAGCGGCAGACAGAAATGCATTCCGATCAACGCCGGGATACATATGCACATGGGCATCAATCAGCACCGGCAGGACGGGGAGTTTGCGACATTGAAAGACAATTTGACTATCATATTGGACTGTCCTTCTCCAAAAAGATGTTTCAGGCCGGGCCAAAGGCGCCGCCACGCGACCGTATAGAAAACAGTCCTGTCTGAGGTATACAACACAAGAGGGCCGCGTCGCCAGTAACCTGCCAATAAGCTTCCGGGGCCGGGCAAGCGGATAATGTGAGACGAGAGAGACGTATGACGAGCACGACCAACAGTCTGGCAGACTACGGCGCGGGGGGCACTCCGGCCCGTGGCCCCGTTCTGCGGATCACCGCCAAGCATTGCGACGCGCTCGCAATGACAATGTGGTTCCTCGTGACTTTCATACAATTTCCCGGTGACGAACTTTTGCTCTATCCGCTGGCGCTATATTTCGCGGTGCGCGCGTGGCAGCGCCGCAGCGAAATGGCATGGCTCATTGCACGGTCGTTGCCGATACTGCTGTTACCGCTGTGGTCTATGATCTCACCACTTTGGTCGGTGGAGCCCATGATCGCATTCAAGACGTCGGTATATTTGATGCTGACCATGGTGATCTGCTACGTGATCGTGCTCTCGCTTGAGCCGCGACAGATTCTATATTCGGTGCTGGCTGCGACGGGCACGGTTGCGGTGCTCAACCTGCTTTACGGGTTGGGTACGGGGCAAATGGTGCCGGGTCTGTTTCCGCACAAGAACATGCTGGGCACGAATATGGTGATCCTGTGGACCGTGGCGGTCGCCATCACCCTGGACCGGGGGGCGCCGCTGCGGATCCGCAGCATCGGCGTGGCGCTTGCCGCGCTCAGCCTGTTCTTGATATTTGAGAGCCAATCGGCGACCGCGCTGGTCCTTGCCGCAGCCACTGGCGGCGGAATTATTGTGGCAGCGCTCGTGCTGCTCGGCATATGGTTGCGGCCGCTCAGGTTGGCTGCGATCTGCCTCGCCGTAGCAGCGCTCACGGCGCTGGCAGCCTGGATGCTGGCTGATCCGCTGGGCGATGTGATCGGTTCCGTACTGGATGCACTTGGCAAGGACCGCTCGATGACCGGGCGCACTGTGCTTTGGCGCTATGCCGAGGATCAGATTCGCGAACAGCCGCTCTTGGGCGTCGGGTCTGGCGGATTCTGGCGCTATGAGGAATCGCCTCTGGTCCGGAAAATTCACGAGGATTTCTACAAGGGTTCGCGCACCACCTTTAACTTCCACAACAGTTTTTACGAAATTGCGGTGCATCAAGGCCTGATCGGGCTTGGCATGACGTTGCTGGCGATGGTCTGGGCGCTAGGCTGGACCATGCGCGCCGCACTGACGCTGGGCACGATGCCGGCTATCTTCTTTCTGTGCCAAAGTGCGGCCGTCACGATCCGCATCTTTGCCGAGGCTGATTTTTACAAACCGTTCGTGCTGTTCCACATGCTGCTGTGGATCGGAGCGCTGGCGTTGATGCGCCAGATACGCGGGCTTCAACGCGAACGGGTGCGGGCCGCTGAAGATCACTCAGACGGTCGCAGTGTATTTATTCCGCGCCGTTTGCCAGAGCCTGACTGAAACCGGGCACCGATCGGTGGTGGCGCGCGTCCCCAAAGCTCGACCCGGAGGTTGGCCGCAATTCTCCACAGCGTCATCCGCCCCGCGCCATATTGCGACAGATGTGGCCGACATAACCCAAAGGATGGATATCAACTGGCTTCTGCAAAGACTGGGCCGGGCGCGTTTGTCGATCCACGGCCGACACATCGTGGAGGCCGGAAGCGAAAGGTTCCAGTTCAACGCGAGGTCAGGCAGCCTGGCAGGAAAGGGAGGGCAATCATGCCTTGACCCAAGGCTGACCCCCGAAACATAACTTGGCGGTGGATCGATCCTGCCTGGAATGCCAGGCTCACGTCTGGGTGGAAGCCATTACAGTGGCGCATGCCCCAACGCGTGCAGAGCCAACGGCGCAAGAGGAGCAGCTATGGATTTGATCGCTGTCACCGATCAACTGGGAGAATATCCTACCTCAGCACTTCTGGGGCTGTTCGTAGGTGTGCTTTTTGGCGTCGCAGCGCAACGCTCTGCTTTTTGCCTTCGTGCAGCGACCGTTGAATTCGCCCGCGGACGGCTGGGGCCACGCATGGCGGTGTGGTTGCTGACGTTTTCCACTGCGGTCGTCTGGGTGCAAGTCGCGCGCCTGAACGGTTGGTTTGACCCCGGCGAAGCGCGGATGCTGGCGGTGACAGGCAGCATCAGCGGTGCCATCATCGGTGGGCTTATCTTCGGCGGGGGAATGATACTGGCGCGAGGCTGCCCCGGTAGGCTGTTGGTGCTGGCTGCGACGGGTAACCTGCGCTCGATCCTGTCGGGTCTGGTGTTCGCGGTTACAGCGCAGATGGCGCTGCGCGGCTGGATGAGTGCGACGCGAACCGATCTGGCAGAGTTATGGACCACCCCGGATGGTCGCAATCTGAACGTTGTAAGACTGTTGCATCTGCCCGACTGGTCCGGATTTGCGCTGGGCGCCGTAACTGCCGTGCTTGCCCTCTATCTTGCGCGGCGAAACCGGATATCGCCCGGCATTCTGATCTTTGGAGCAGGTGTCGGAGTGACTGTCGCGCTGGGTTATTTCCTGACATACAGCCTGTCGCGCATCGCCTTCGAGCCGATCACCGTCACCTCGCTGACTTTCACCGGGCCATCCGCGAACACACTGATGGCCATGCTTGAGCCGTTTGCCAACTGGAGTTTCGACATTGGATTGGTTCCGGGCGTATTTCTGGGCTCGTTCCTTGCGGCCAGTTTGGTGGGCGGTTTGCGGTTCCAGACCTTCGAAAGCGCGGGCCAAACCCGGCGCTCGATCATGGGGGCAGTGATGATGGGCTTTGGCGGAATGCTGGCTGGCGGCTGCTCTATCGGTAACGGCGTCAGTGGCAGTTCGATCTTTGCGCTGACAGCTTGGGTTGCGCTGATTTCGATGTGGGTTGGCGGGGTCATAACCGACTGGCTGATCGATCAACGCCGCGAAGGCGCACGCTGACAGCTTGTACCTGTTTGCGCCACATCTGAAGCCGCCTTTGCTGCTGGCGTTATGCAACGCATCTCTGGATCTTCCGCATCAGATCAGACTGGCCGAGATACGGGCAGTCGCGGCATTTTAGGATGGCGCCGACTTGACATCCGTCAAGTCATCGTGCCCCGCGCTTCCGTATTGTTGGAGAAATGGGACCTCACTTTATTCTCTTTTGGTCGCGCCGAGAAACGCTGATCACCGCGTTGCCGACCGGGTTATTGGGACTTGGCGTTGCGAAATCTTGTTTGGAAAAACGCCCTTCGAACGACCCCGCATTGATCAAACTCACAGCTGCCGCAAGTATAGTTTCCTTGGAAACTCAATGGACTTCTTTTGCCGCGTCATCAAAAGCGCGTTTGTTCAAGCTGTGGAAGTTTGCTAGGCTCATCGAAATGGCGTGGCTGCCGAATGACGCGGATGATGAGATGGAAGAGCAGACATGAAAGATATGTTGACACGCCGCCGCTTCCTCACAGTCACGGCTGCAAGTCTGGCATGTGCCGCGATCCCGGCTCACGCTGCGCAAAGCGTTACCTGGACAGGGCACGCAATGGGCGCGTCGGCGCGGATGGTTTTGGCAGGATCGGTATCGAACGCCAGTTCGCGGTCCACCTTTCGCGCCGTGGAGCACGAGATAGCCCGACTTGAACGGATATTCAGCCTCCATCACTCTGGCTCGCAGATTGTTCAGTTGAACCGGACCGGCATTCTCAAGGCGCCGGCGCCTGAATTTCTTGAAGTGCTTATCTTGTGCGGCGCCCTGAATGCGGCAAGCAAAGGCGCGTTTGACCCGACCTTGCAACCACTCTGGCTGGCGTATGCCACAGCTGCGGCGCAGGGACGGATCCTGCCCCGCGGCGAGGCGGCTATGTTGCGTAAGACCATTGGCTGGAGGCATCTGCGATATGACGCTGGCGAAGTACGCTTTGACGGCGCGAAGGGCGGATTGACGCTGAACGGCGTCGCCCAAGGGTACGTGACAGACCAGATTGCAAAACTGCTGCGCTCGCGCGGGTTTGGCGATGTTGTGGTCGACATGGGCGAAATTGCGGTATCGGGCGAAACACCCAGCCATGTGGGTATTGCCGCACCGGCCGGAGACATTGTTGACCGGATCACATTGCAGGATCGTGCTATCGCGACATCTGCCCCGATGGGTACTATGCTTGACCCTGAAATTGGCTTGGGTCATATATTTGACTATCGGGATGGCAAAAGCCGTCCAAAATGTAAACTGGTGTCAGTGTCGGCCTCTGCCGCTGCTGTGGCGGATGGACTATCGACAGCGCTATGCCTGTTGCCCCAGGATGATATCCAGCCTGTTCTGGCTCAATTTCCCGATGCCAGACTAGAAGTGTTGATTTAACCAAGGAGACCTACAGATGATCAAGACAGTCCTACAAACCATTGCCGTTCTCGGCGTGATGACCGCACCTGCGTTCGCCGAAGGCGATGCCAAAAAAGGCGAGAAGGTGTTCAACAAATGCAAGGCTTGCCACGCCGTCGGTGACGATGCCAAGAACAAGGTTGGCCCCGTTCTGAATGGTGTCATAGGCGCGGAATTCGGCCACGTGGAAGACTTCAAATATTCGAAAGCGCTGCTGGAAAAGAAAGAAGAAGGCCTCGTTTGGGACGAAGAGACGCTAACGGCGTATCTGACCAAGCCCAAGGAAGTGATTCCCGGTGGCAGCATGTCCTTTGCCGGACTGCGCAAGGAAGCAGACATCGAAAATGTCCTCGCCTTTCTTGCTCAGTACGAATAAATTCCGATCTGATTTTTGATACTGCAGGCCCACCCCGAGGGAAATCGGGGTGGGCCTGTTGTTTTGTCGCGGTGTCAGCAGAGCGTTTCGCAAGGCGCGTTAATCAGACAGATCGCGGAGTGTCCTGGATTAGACGAAAAAATCTCCGAATTTATCCGGCGCTAGAAACTGCCGCTGCCCTGCTGATCGCGCGGGCCATCAGTTCTTTTACGCCGGGCAACAGCCCAACGGGGGCCATGCGCACACCAGAAAAACCCGAGCTTTCCAGCGCATCGTGAATATCGTCCTGCACATGCCCGCCGTCTGCCGCAAAGAATGGCAGGGAGATGGATTGGGGTGGGCACAGGACAGTCACATCATCCAGATGCGGCGGCTGCTCAACATAGCCGGTGTGGATGGTCTTGAAGCTGATGACCTTGGTCAGTCGGTCAACGAACTGCACGGTGTCGCGCGCAGAATTGGGGCTGCGACCTGACCCATGTGCCGCGACCAACAGCGTTGTCTCGGACGCAAGCCACCCACGTCCGTCCAACTCCGCTTTCAGCGCCTTTGCAACTACATCTGGCAGGTCAGGGTCCACCCCGAGCGGCGGCAAAACGGTCGCGTTTGGCGCCTGTTTCAGCCTTTTGGGCAGGGCGGATTGGACGAACCAACCGTCAGTCATGAACATCGGATAGATGACCGGATCGACGCCTGCATCCGCCAGCGCCGATTCCAATGCCTGCGGTTTCGCCAGCGTGGCAGTCTTGACGCGCCAGCCCGGCAGATCGGGCGCGATGCTTGCCAGCGCGGCCTCTGCCGGGTCGGGGTCGGATGGCTGACCATGGCTGACAACGATCGCGCAGCGCTCAGTGGCTGGTGCCTTCGGAGAAGGTGATTTTATTGAATACATTGTACTTTCCAGATGGTTTTCGCATCGGCAGGCGCCGAAGTTCTTCGAGCGTGGTGGCGTCAAAGACGATCACCGCCCCGTCGTCCTCCCAGACCGAGACCAGCGCGTGCGCGCCATCGCGCGTGAACTCGACATGCGCCACGGTCGCGCCCGGTTCGGGGCGCATTGTCTTGACGATCTCCAGGCTGGTCTTGTCGATAATATGCATCACGTCCTTGTTCGGTCCAAAGAAGACGTCTGCCCAGATGTAGGGCGAATTTTCGTGACTTCTAAGGAAAAAACCCGGCCCTTCGGTGTCAATGACCTTGAGCACGCTCCAGTTGGTGGTGTCGATCACCGACAGCTTGGCCTCTTTCAGATGCGGCGTGGCCATGACCCTGCGCCCCTCCAGATCCCAGCTGATGCCCGAGCCCAGATGCGGCATGCCCGGCAGCGGCAGTTCGGCAATCTCGCGCCCGACATTGAGATTGACGACAACGCCGCGGGCGCCGTCGCGGGAGGCCCCGATCAGATGGCGATAGTCATCGGTAAAGAAGAAATCGTCCAGCGGTTCGGCGATTTCGATCCGGCGCCTTGCGAACAGCCCCTCGGATGACGCGATCGCCTCGATCATGTCCTTTTCCTGACTGTGTATGAAACCCTCGTACACCGGGTCGGCATTGGGATCGGTGGCGATTTCCCATATTTCAGGGGCGTCTTTCAGAGCCAAAATGAAACTGTCGCGTTGCGGGGCTTGGTAGACGGCAGAAACGCGGCTTTTGACGCCGGATACTGAGATCACCGGCATGACTTTTTCGACGCTCAGGTCGTGGGTGGATAGCAGGGTCACCGTCATCGGCAGGTAATTTGCCACCGCCAGATGTTTGCCATCTTTGCTGATCGCGATGTTGCGGCTGTTCAGCCCCGCGCGCACGCGGCCGACCTCTTGCAGCGACCAGATGTCGTATTTTTGCACGTAGCCATCGCGCGACATGATGAACACATAGCGCCCGTCCGGGCTGAATTTCGGGCCGCCATGCACAGCAAACGGCGTCTCAAAGCGGTCGAGAACCTCAAAGGTATCGCCATCCAGCACGCTGACATGGTGATCGCCAGTTTCCACGACCAGCGTGATATTCAGCGGGTCGGCGTCAAAAACAGGGGCATCGGCGGCGACGTAATCAGCGTTAAGCTCGCGGGTTTCGGCGATCTGGTCGACGCCCCATTCCGGCGTGGTTTCCAGCGGAATTGCCAGATATTCCGCAAGCGCGGCAATCTGCGCCGCGTCCAGATCGTCCTTGAAGGCCGCCATCTGCGTCGAGGCGCGGCCTTCCGCGATCACCGTCTCAAGATCCGGGCCGCGCATCCGGCCCAGCGTTTCGGGTATCAGCGCCGGACCGGTGCCGCCAAGGCGATCCGCGCCATGGCAGTCGGCGCAGTAGGTGGTGTAATCCTCGGCCGGATCTGCATGTGCTGACAGCGCGCCGAACGCCAAAAGGCTAGGTAAAACGATGCGCCGGATCATGGCGTTTCCCCCGGAATGGTGTGACCGTCAGACGTTCATTATCAGCAATGCCAATCTCGGCATTGCTGAGATAGCAGGCCGGATCTTCGGCCCAGGGATCGCCGGTCACTTGCAACGCGCGGATGCGGGTATTGCCGCCACAGATGGATTGATGCGCGCAGGCGCCGCAGCGGCCCTTGAGAGGGCGCGGGCGGGTGCGCAGCTGCGCCAGCATCGGATCATCCCCGGTCCAGAGCGTCGAAAATGGCGTGTCCTTGATGCTGCCGACCGTGTAATCGGACCAGTAGGTATCGGGGTGCACCTTGCCTTGGGGGTCGATGTTGGCCACGCCCAATCCCGACGAATTGCCGCCCCATGCCTCAAGATGATCGCGCAGGTTTTCCAGCTTTTCGTCGTCGAAACGCTCGCGCGCCCAGTTCATCATGTAAACCGCGTCAGCATCGTTGTTGCCGGTCACGATATCCAGCGGATAGCCCTTGCCGGTGGCACCGGCCCAGGCGTGATCAATCAGCAGGTCCAGCGCGGTGCGCGTGTGGCTGTGCATCGCGTCTTCGCCGCGATTCTTGTCGCCGCGCCCGGCATAAACCAGATGCGACAGGTAGAATTTGTCGACGCCCTCATCCTCGCAAAGCTGCAACAAGGCGGGCAGATGTTCGGCATTGTCCTTGGTCAGGGTAAATCGCAGACCCACCCTGATGCCGCGCTTCTTGCACTCGCGCACACCGCGCACAGCATCGTCAAACGCCCCCTCGACGCCGCGGAACCAGTCATTGGTCTTGCCGATGCCGTCGATCGAAATGCCGACATAATCGAACCCGATTTCTTCGATCTTGTCGGCATTTTCACCGTGGATCTTGGTGCCGTTCGTCGACAGCGCCAGCATCCGGGTAAACGGGCGCGCGGCGCGGGCGATGTCGAAGAAATCGAACCTGTCCAGAGGCTCCCCGCCTGACAGGATCAGGGCGAAGACGCCGAATTCTTCCATGTCCTTGACGTTGGCCATGGCCTGTTCGTGGGTCAATTCGCCCGGAAAATGCACGTCCGCCGACACGGTATAGCAATGGCGGCATTTCAGGTTGCACCGGCGTGTCAGATTCCAGATCACTACCGGCTTGATCCCTCCGGCGCTGCGGCGTTTGCGCGCCGGAGTCGGATGGACCAATTGATGCATATATTCAGACATTCTAAACATGCGCTATCCTTTCTGTTGCCGTAGCCGCAGCCCGGATTTTTTGAGAATGCGAGTCGAGTAAAGTATATCGTTGCCTTTGCAGGCATCGCCAAGGATTGCAGCCACTTCGGCGCGCAAAGCCTCGACTTCCTCGCGTGATGTGCCGTGGATCATCGCAAACAGGTTGTAGGGCCAGTCGGGCAGGGCGCGGGGACGCTCGTAGCAATGGCTGACGAAATCCAGATCGCCAATTTTCTGGCCCAGTTCGGCCACGCGGGCATCATCAACATCCCAGACGGACATACCATTGGCCGTCATGCCCAAGGCGTAATGGTTTGGCGCCACGGCGATGCGGCGGATGATCCCGCTGCTCTGAAGCGCGCGCATACGGGTGCACACCTCGTCCTCGTCGAGGCCGAGTTCGGCGGCAATCTGGGCATAGGGGCGGGGCACCAGCGGCAGGCCTGATTGGGTGGCGGTGATAATCCTGCGGTCTGTGGGGTCCAGCGTCATGCGGCCACCCGGAACCTGATAAAGAATTCCTGCAGCTTGGGAAAGAGCAGCACAGGATACCCGGTTTCCTCTTCAATGCGTGCCGCTACCTCTGCGATCTCGCTTTCAGATTCGGTGGCCAGCACAAACCACATGTTCAGATGGTGGGTGCGCTCGTAGTTGTGTGCAACCTCGGGGCAAGCGTTGACCTTTTCGACAACGCTGTCGAACACGTCCTCGGGCACCGCCATCGCGCACAGGCAAAATGCACCGCCCATCGCGGCGGCATCAAAGAACGGGCCAAATCGGGTGATGATCCGCGCCTCCTTCATCGCCTGGAGCCGCGCGATCAGGTCACTTTCGGTCAGGCCCAGTTGCCCGGCAACTTCTTCATACGGATTGGGCACGATTGGAAAGCCATCTTGCAGTGTGTTCAGTATCAAACGGTCGGTATCATCGAGGGTCACGCCGTTTCCTTTTTCTTGGCGTCAATCATCGCACCGGTTTGTTTGAAACAGCGGATTGAGAATAACGGCTGATAGGGAATGGATTTGAATTCTGGCAGGGTGCGCACACGGTCGAGAACCTCGAACGCTTCTGCTCGGCTACGGGCGTGGATCATGGAGTACAGCCGATAAGGCCACACGCCATCCACCGTTACCCGTTCATAGCACAAGGTAATGCCCGGTTGCACCGCCAAAAGCGGCCCGGCATGCGTGATCTCGTCATGGGGCATGTCCCAGACCACCATTGCATTGGCCCGCCATCCCAGCGCGCGGTGCCGCACGATCACGCCAAGGCGCGAAATAATGCCTGCGTCGACCAGAACCCGGATCCGCTGAAGCAGATCCTCTTCGGTCCGGCCAAGAGCATCGGCGATGCGGGCGTAGGGGCGCTGTTCCAGCGGCAGGCCCTTGGTCAGTTCCTGAAGCAGCGGACGGTCGCTGTCGCGGAAGACTGAAATATCAACCTGCCGTGTGATACCCAACGGGGCCGAAGTGCCGCGCATGGAAAACCCAAGATCCACGTTGAAGGGCCGCACAAGCCGCAGGTCCAGCACGCGCAGTCCGGATTCGGCCTCGATTCGGGAAAGCGTTTCGTTCACATGCGCGCGGTCGGGGCCGGTGGCGACGAACCAGAGGTTCCAGTCGTTTTCGCGCAAGTAAGAATGATTGACCCCGGGCTGGGCGCCAATAATGGCCGCAACCTCCTCGATCCGGTCTTCGGGTGCGGCAATGGCGGCAAGGGTGCTGGCCGAAACCGTGTTCGGCGCGCAGGTTGCGCCGACCCGTGTCACCCGCCCGTCATTCTGATGGGTCTGCAACAGCTCCAACACGGTTTCCGCGCTGATCTGCAAGGCATCGGCGAGGCGGTCGAACGGACGCTCTTCGATGGGGAAATCACGCTGCCAATTATCCAGCAGGGCCGCGTTTACGGAATCGTGTACGCCCTTCATGGCCCTACAGCCCTGTCTTGTGGGCGCGGCTGGTGAAGAAAATTCCCGATGGGCTGAGCGCGTCAATTTCCCGCAGTTTTTCGAAGGTTTGCGTGTCATAGACCATCACCTTGTCGGCATCGCGCACCGACAACCAGACCTCATGTCCGCGCGGTGTGAATTCCATATGTAGGACGCCGGGGCCGGGTGTGAACTGGTGAATCACCTTTTTTGTCAGTGAATCGATGACTTGAATCGTATCGTTCAGTGGATGGGCAAAATTGACCCAGACCTGCCGTCCGTCAGGGCGCGCCATCGCAAAGATCGGCTGACCATAGGTTTCTGTTTGCCCGGTCTGCTCGAGGCTGCGCGCATCGACCCAAAGGACCTCGCGCTGGCCGACTGCGGGCAGTACGAAATCCGTCCCTGCCAACGCCCAGCCCTCCAGATGGGGCATCTTGTACACCGGCAGCCCTTCGCGCCCGGCGGAATAGCCATCGAGGATCTGCATCGGTTTGGGGTCGTCCTGCCAAAGATCCAGCGCTGTCAGATGGTCCTCACCGAAAAGTCCGGCGATATAAGTGCGCCCGTCAGAGGTGACCAATGCGTCATAGGGATTGGTGCCCATTCCGGCAATCTTGGTGATGCCCGGCGCATCGCCCGACATATCGACGATCCACGTCTCACCGGCGTCCCAAAGGCTGAACACGAATTTGGTGCCCGGAATATCGACCAAGCCGACGGTTTTGGACTGGGTTGGAATGTCGGTCACGAGGTCTAGAGTTTCGGCGTCAAATATGCGCACCCCGCCGGGTTCGTAGTTGGACACGGCTACATAGCGGCCATCGTCGGATATGGCGCCACCTATCGCATTTCCGGCCTGCATGATGCGGCCCACAACGGTTTGCTCCAGAATGTCGACCTTGGTCAGACCGCCATCGCGACCGAACACGTAGGCAAACCGTTGATCCGGCGAATAGACCAGCGAGGCATGCGACAGATCACCAAGGCCGGTTATGCGGCCGATACTGGCGCGATCAGACTGATCAACCACCAGCAGCGCGCCGTCGGCGCGTTCAACGACAAGGCCTAGATCGCCGGTCGGCTGAGCCAGCGTTGCTGTGCCAAAGAGTGACAGCGACAGCACCAAGGCCGTCAGTTGCGTTTGCATCACTCATCTCCTGTCAAAAGATACTCGACGATCCAGTCAATTTCGGATTCAGTCATCAAAGGTCCCCATGGTGGCATTGCAGTTCCGGGGATACCGTCCTTGATCACGCTGCCCAGAGTTTCCGGATCATATTTTTGCAACGCTTCGGCGCGTATGTCCGGACCCAGTCCACCCTTGAGTGACATGCCATGGCAAGAACCGCAATCGTGACGCACGAAATGTTCGAGCGACTGAGCGTCTAGCGGCGGCTCGGCGGCAAATGCAGCGCTTGCGAATGATGCGCTGACGCAGCACGCAAATATCAGGGCCTTATTCACCGGCTATTGCCTCGGCAATTTGCGGATTAAAAGGAAGGGCCGCGCTTTGATACAGTGACGCAACCCGTCCGATTACAAACAGGACGGGCGTTTGCAGGGATTGCGCCTGCGCATCCACGCCAATCTGGCCAAGCTGTGACAGCATACGCATTTCGCGCGGGGTTGTTACGTTGGACACGGCCAAGACCGGCAGATTCGCCGGTAGGCCCGCGCGCATCAATTTCAGCGCAATCTCAGAGATGCTGGACGCGCCCATATAGACCACCAATGTCGTGTCGATATCGGCGAGGCTTGCCCAGTTCAGCTCCAACGTCTTGTCAGCGGCCAGATGTCCGGTGACGAATCGCACGCCATTTGCCAGACCACGATGGGTCAGCGGAACGCCGGTCGCGGACGCCATGCCTTGTGCCGCCGTGATACCGGGCGCGTATTCGACAGCGATGCCGAAGGCGTCCAGATAGGCCGCCTCTTCCGAGCCTCGCCCGAAAATCATCGGATCGCCGCCCTTGAGGCGGACAACGGTTTCGCCCGCCAAGGCGCGTACAGCCAGAATTTCGTTGATTTGATCCTGCGGCACCGTGTGGCACTTGGGAGCTTTGCCTACTGGAACCATAGCAGCGTTCTTGGGTGCCAGTGCCAGGATTTCAGGTGAAACCAGACGGTCGTATACGACAGAATCGGCTTCGCCGAGCATCCGAACGGCACGCAAGGTCATTAGCTCTGGATCGCCGGGGCCAGCCCCGACGAGATAAACTTTGCCCACAGGTGTCATTGGACGATTTCCTAGATATCAGATCGGTAATTTTACGAAAGATTTGGGGGCCGCTCAAAGCGGCCCCCAAAAGGCCCGCGTCAGTAGACGTCGGCGCGTGTGTTGTAGACGTTGAACTTGCCGGTAGGTGTTACCAGACGTTCGTCCTTGATCACATGCTTGAGTTCAAGCGTTTTGTCGTCGACGATAACAATGGCCGATTCCAGATCCTTGGCGTTCCACACGGAGAACCAGATCTCGTTACCGTCCTTGTTGAATTCGCCCTGCACGACGCGAGGCTGGCCTTCGGCAATCCCGGCCCACTCCACGATGGGAAGCACGGTATAGTCAGGCTCTTCCTCGGCCAGATCCGCAATCTTGAACACAGCGACCGAGCCGGAGGTTTCTGCGTCCGGGTTCAGCGTTGCGTCCACATAGAGATGCTCGGATGTGGGATGCGTCTTGACGAACAGCGATCCGCCACCAAGGGCGTAAAGCTGATGCACCATCTTCCACGCATTTTCCGGATGACCCTCTGGGTCGGTTCCGATCAGCGCAACGGTATCGTCGCCCAGGTGCGAAGTGGCCCAGACCGGCCCATAGGTCGGATGGTCGAAGTTGGCGCCGCGGCCCGGGTGGGGCGTTTCGCCGTCGGTTTCGACAACCGCGACCAGCTTGCTTTCCTTGGTGTCGATCACGACAACCTTGCCGCGCGCGTTGGCCGCTGTCAGGAAGTAGCGCTGGCTGCTGTCCAGACCGCCGTCATGCAGGAACCGCTCGGCGTTGATCTCGGTGATCTTCATCGACTCGAGGTCTGAATAGTCGACCATCATGATCTTGCCGGTTTCTTTGACGTTCACCAGGAACTCGGGCTTGTAGTGCGAGCCGAGGATGGCCGCAACGCGCGGTTCGGGGTGGTAGGTCTGTTCGTCGTAAGTCATGCCGCGGGTGGATTTGATCCGCAGCGGCTCCAGCGTGTCACCGTCCATGATCACGAACTGCGGAGGCCAGTAGGCGCCGGCAATGGCGTACTTGTCCTCATAGCCTTCGTATTTCGATGTCTCGACCGAACGCGCCTCGGCGCCGATCTTGATTTCGGCCACGGTCTCCGGGTCTTCCATCCACAGGTCGATCATGTTGATCTTGGCATCGCGGCCAATCACCATCAGATAGCGGCCCGAGGCAGAAATCCGGCTGATATGAACGGCATAGCCGGTCTTGATGATCTTCTTGATCTCGTAGGTCGATCCGTCGATCAGGGCAATCTCGCCCGAATCGCGCAGCGTTACTGAGAACAGGTTATCGATGTCCCAGTCATTCAACTTCTCGGTGGGACGATCTTCGGGTGCGATATGCACTTTCCACGTCTCGCGCATGTCATTCATGCCGAATTCTGGCGGCGTTGGCGGCTCCAGCAGGACGTAGCGGGCCATCATGTCGACTTCGTCTTCGGTCAGATCGCCCGATGTGCCCCAGTTGGGCATCCCGGCCGGCGAGCCGTATACGATGAAGTCACGCAGATATTCAAAACCCTTTTCGCGCGTGACATCGGGCGTCAGCGCCTTGCCGGTCGCGCCCTTGCGCAGCACGCCGTGGCAGCCTGCGCAGCGTTCGAAATAGATCTTGGTCGAGCGTTGGAACTCTTCGTCCGTCATGACGGGGTCGCCGGGCTTGCGGCCCGGAATTTCGACCCGGATTTCGCCGAGCGTGGTCATCGACGGCACATACATGTCTGCCGGTTGATCGGCGTGGTCTTTCGGCACATCCTGCGCGGAAACGCCGGAAACTGAAAGCCCCAGTGCCATCGCAGCACTGAGATAAAGCGATGCTCTGCATCTGATTGTTCTGAGTTGCATAAGGGATTCTCCATTAACCTACGTAAGGTTGACGCAATCGTGACTGTGGATCAAGCTCTCGTCCTTGACTTTCGTTAAGGCAGAGTCGGCGTCGGAGGTGGAGAAAGGGACATGATGCGATATATTCTTCTCATGGTTTTTGGCGTTTTCTGCCTCATTGGCGGGGTTTTCGCGTCAGGCGAGGCGTCTGCTCAGGGCGCGCGTTCCGAAACATGGGATGAGGTTTCAGTAATCCCGCCGACCCGCGAGGTGGCCGCATCGCTTTTCGGGCTGAAAGATCTGCCCAACGTTACCCGAACCGAGGCCGCCGTGCCGGGGTGGTCAGTATCGCAAGGTGCGAATAATATTGGGCATATCGCGTCGACTTGGGAAATAATCCAGTCAGTCGGCTACTCCGGACGTCCGGTGGATGTTCTGGTGGCCGTGTCCCCGGACGGCACCATTTCCGGCGCGCGTCTGGTGCGCCACAGCGAGCCGATTCTAACGCTGGGGCTGTCTGATCAGGATATCGAACGGTTTGTGGCAGGCTTCTCCGGGGTGGACCTGCTGGACCCCGAAGGCGCCCGCAGCGGTCCTGATATGCCTGACATCATTTCCCGCGCAACGGTCACGACTGGCGTTATCCGCGATTCAATCCTCCGCACCGCGCGGCTTTTGGCGATCGGCCGTGGGTTGGTGCCGGGGGGCGGTATTGACAGGCTGAGTTTCGAGCCGCGCAGCTGGGCTGAGCTTGAAACGATCGGCGCAGTGCGTTCCAGTACCGTCACCCTCAGCGAGGCACGCGCGGCCATGCCGGGCGCCAAGCCGGAGATTCCCGAGGGTTCGGGACCTTTTGTCGCGCTCTGGGCGGCGCTGGCTGATCCGCCGACAATCGGACGCAACATTCTGGGCGAACAACAGTATAACAGGACGGCTGCCGCCCTTGGCCCGAACGAGCATGTTCTGTTCGTCGGCTCGCACGGGCTGTATTCGCACCGCGGCACCAAATGGCGCCGCAGCGGTGTGTTTGAACGCCTGACGGTGATGCAGGAGGGCGTGGAGTTTCCGCTGACCGAAAAAGGCTACACCCGAATCGACAAGCTCGCGCTTGACGATGCCCCGCCGTTCAAGGAGCGCAGCTTGTTCCATGTCGGCGGCCCCGGGTTCGAGCCGACACAGCCATTCACGCTGATGCTGACCGCAGAGCGCGCGGCGGCCTCCGGCGAGGATCTGTCGTATCCCATAGCGCTGGACTATCAGCTGCCTGCGGCATTTGTGCAGGCCCCACCACCCGAGGCAGCGCCACTGTGGCACCGCACCTGGGAGGAAAAGAAATTTGCCGTCATCAGCGTCGCCGCGATGCAAATTGCCCTGACCCTGATCCTGCTGTTCCAGGAACAGCTGGTGCGCCGCAAACGTCTGTGGATCGGCATTCGGGTTGGGTTTCTCAGCCTTACACTGGTCTGGCTGGGCTGGGTGCTGAACGCGCAGCTATCTGTGGTTCAGGTGATCGCATTTGCGCAGTCGCTGCTGACCGGTTTCCGATGGGAGACGTTCCTGATCGAGCCGGTGATTTTCACCCTGTGGGCGGGGGTGGCGCTGGGCATGCTCTTCTGGGGCAGGGGCGTCTTTTGTGGCTGGCTGTGCCCGTTCGGCGCCTTGCAGGAGCTCTCGAACCTTGTCGCCCGGCGGCTGCGCGTTCCTCAGATCACCGTGCCGCATGCGCTGCACGAGCGGCTTTGGATGATAAAATACACACTCTTCATGGCGATTCTCGGTCTGTCGTTCTATTCGATGCGCGAGGCGCTGATTCTGGCAGAGGTCGAACCGTTCAAGACAGCGATATCAATGCGAATGATGCGCGCCTGGCCGTTTGTCGCCTTTGTGCTGGTGCTGCTCATTGCGGGGCTGTTCATCGAGCGGTTCTATTGCCGATTCCTTTGCCCGCTTGGGGCCGCGCTGGCGATCCCTGCCAAGCTGAAGATATTCGACTGGCTGCACCGGCGCCCGCAATGCGGACGGGAATGCAGGCTGTGCGAGACCAAATGCACGGTGGGTGCGATTGACCCGATCGGGAGGATCAACCCCAATGAATGCATCCTTTGCCTGCGCTGCCAGGTCATTCTGAACGATCCGCAAACCTGCCCGGTCCTGAAGCGCAGGGCGCGTCAGTGACAGATTTCGGGGGTTCGAGCCGGGCCAGATTGGCCCGGTTTTCGATGGTTTGTCAAAGGTTTGTCAGGCCTTGAAAAATCCGTCGAAGGGTGCAGGCAAATCGAACTCTTCCAGAACGCGGGCGCGGGCCTCCGGCGACATTTTCAGGGCTGTTTTTTGCACGATCCGCTCCAGCTTTGCAGGGCTTTGCGTGGTGGAAAACGGCTGAAAGTACCATTTCAGAAATACAAAACAGATCACATCCTCCAGCGCCTGCACGTCCGGATCGCGCTTGATCCCCTGTTTGAGAAGCATCCGGTGCGCCGCGTCGATTTCGGGCTGGTCATAGCCTGCCGTGGCCATGATGTTTCCGACACGGTCCGCGTGATGGCGCGCCAGATCGCGGCGCCAGGTCAGATATCCCTCGCGGCCCTCGGGATAGTCTGCGCGCCGGAGAACCCAGCGTTCAATATGCTGCCCCCGTGCGGCGATTTGAAGCGCCGCGCGCGCATCGGGGAAAAGCCGCGTCTGCTCGGCCGTCATCCGCTGGCCGTAGAGCAGGCTGGCTGGCTGATCCTCGACCATGTCGGGGTCGTGGGCGTTGGCCGCGTCAATCGCGGCGAATGAGGTGGCAAGAGCGGTCATAATGCTTTGTTCCAGGCGGTGGCGGGATCCACGCTGACGTAATTACGCAGCGCGTCGATATCGCTGATAGTTGCATGGTTTCTGGTAATTTTCACGCCGATCTCCTGCAATCTGGAAAATGCCCTGGAGAGGCTTTCCGGTTTCATGCCCAGCCGCCCGGCAATCAGTATTTTGTCATAAGGCAGGACGACCATGCAGCTGCCGGATTCGCAATTGCTCAGATCCAGCAGGAATTCGGCCACCCGCTGCGTGCCGGTGCGCGCTTTGATCTGCTCCAGCTGGGACACCATTTCATGGAGGTGCTGAAATGTGGACGCGAGGATCGCAACACATAAATCCGGCTCTTCCTTCATGATCGAGACAATCGACCGGGCCGGAATCAGCAGCAATTTGCAATCGGTCACAGCCTCCGCCGAAACGGGGTAGTCTTCGTCTTTAAGCGCCACCGCCTCGCCAAAGCTATGGCTGCGGGTAAACACGTTTACGATCGCTTCGTTTCCATTGGGGGCGATGCGGTACAGTTTGATCCACCCGTCTAGGACGATGTGGATCATCTGAGCCTTTTCGCCCTGCATGAACACGGTTTCGCCCCGGCAGTATTTATTGGACTTGGCATCGGCCAAGAGAGTGTCGGCAACACGGTCCGGGAGGTTTTTCATTAAATGAGAGTTTTTGGCGACATGTCGGTCCAAGTCCGAAACCATACCAGAAGCTCCTGCTGATCTTTGAGGTCATACCTAACGCGCGGCAGCGCGGATAGGGGAGGCGCGATTGCGCGTCAGGGCCGGATGCCCGTAAAGCGACGGCCGCTTCTAACCCGTCGGTCTGACTGTATCAAGCGGCCCGACCTTGACCATAGTCAAGGTTTGCCGGGGATGCGAGCGTTACCCTTTATGCTGTGGGTAAAGGAGGGCGTGCCATGACGTATGAGACTTATTTCAAGGACCGTCTGGATCGGCTGAAAGACGAGGGGAATTACCGCGTTTTCACCGATCTCGCCCGTCATCGGGGCGCTTTCCCCGCGGCGACGCGTCATTCGGGCGCAGCGCGGCACGATGTCACCGTCTGGTGTTCCAATGATTATCTGGGCATGGGCCAGCATCCGGATGTGCTGTCGGCGATTCACTCTGCGCTGGATCGCTGCGGTGCGGGCGCGGGCGGCACCCGCAACATTTCCGGCACCACTCATGATCATGTCCTGCTGGAGGCCGAACTGGCAGACCTGCACGGCAAGGAATCTGCGCTCCTGTTCACCTCGGGTTATGTTTCCAACTGGGCGGCGCTGGGCACGCTGGCGTCTGAAATACCCGGTTGCATCGTTTTTTCCGACGCCCTGAACCACGCCTCGATGATTGAGGGAATTCGTCACAGCCGCGCGCAGAAAGTTATCTGGAAACATAATGATCTGGCCGATCTTGAGGCAAAGCTGGCCGCGGCCCCGGCCAACGCGCCCAAGCTGATTGCCTTTGAATCCGTCTATTCGATGGATGGTGACATCGCGCCCATTCGTGAGATTTGCGACCTGGCAGACCGGTACGGTGCGTTGACCTATCTGGATGAGGTGCATGCCGTCGGCCTGTACGGTCCGCGCGGCGGCGGCATTGCCGAACGCGAAGGGCTGATGCACCGGTTAACGGTGATTGAGGGCACGCTGGGCAAGGCGTTCGGTGTCATGGGCGGATATATTGCCGCCTCTGCGAACCTGTGTGATTTCGTGCGCAGTTTTGCCAGCGGCTTTATTTTCACCACGGCCTTGCCGCCTGCGATCGCGGCCGGCGCGGCAGCGTCGGTGCGACATCTGAAATCCAGCACGGTCGAGCGGGATCTGCACAAGCAGCGCGTTGCACAGGTCCGCGCGCGTCTGGACGCTGTCGGCATTCCGCATCTGAAGAATGACAGCCATATCATTCCTGTGATTGTCGGGGATCCAGTCAAGTGCAAGTATATCTCGGATCTGCTGCTGGACAGGTTTGGCCTGTATATCCAGCCTATCAACTACCCTACCGTCCCGAAAGGAACGGAAAGGCTGCGGATCACGCCATCCCCCGTCCATTCGCAGGCCGATATCGAATGTTTGATACTGGCCTTGCAGGAATTGTGGGGCCAATGCGAACTGGCCCGAAAGCCGGTTGCCGCGCAGTAGTCGCGCAGACGGCGTCTGCGCTATCAGTAAAACTGGAAACGCTGATGATGTGCAGATATCACTGAGCTCGACTGATCCAAGTTAACTCGACCCTCTGTCCGTGACGTTAGACAGGATAAAGTGCCGGGCGTTGGAGTAGGGGATTACGAGGCCGACCACATCGTCAGCAGGGGTTAATGGTGCGCGATTGCGTATGCTGGTGCTAACTCCACATGACCGATGATTTAAGGTGCCCTGTTTGCGCAGGTAAACCGTAAGCGGTGCCTGAGCCCCGCCGGGGTTTCAGCTTGACGGCTTTTGGAATGCCCACGGCATGAGGTCGTCGATGCA
>CANMFU010000014.1 GCA_947497295.1 uncultured Roseovarius sp. | reverse complement strand
CCGCCCGACAGGTTGTCATCGCCATTTGCACCAACCAGCAGGTCGTTTCCGACCCCGCCATAGATGTTATCGTCGCCGGTGCCGCCATAAAGCAAGTCGTCACCGTCATTGCCAGCCAGCAGGTTCGTGCCAGAAATACCGCGCAGCACATCATCGCCAGCGCCGCCATAAAGCGTGTCATTGCCGGCACCCGCCAGCAGGCTGTCATCGCCATTCCCTCCGGACAGGCGGTCATCGCCTCCATCGCCGTTCAGTGTGTCTGCACCGTTATTGCCATAGAGGGTGTCGTTGTTCAGGCCGCCCGACAGGTTGTCATCGCCATTTGCACCAACCAGCAGGTCGTTTCCGACCCCGCCATAGATGTTATCGTCGCCGGTGCCGCCATAAAGCAAGTCGTCACCGTCATTGCCAGCCAGCAGGTTCGTGCCAGAAATACCGCGCAGCACGTCGTTTCCGTCGCCACCATAAAGCGAGTCGTTGCCGGCACCCGCCAGCAGGCTGTCATCGCCATCGCGTCCGCTCAGCCAGTTGTCGGCTCCATCGCCCCCTATCGTGTCGCTCCCGTCTGATCCGCGCACATGCTCGATATTGTTGATGTTATGGGTGAAGGCATTGCCGTACCACATGCCGGTCACACTGCCGCCGGCGAGGTTGGCGTCGATGCCGTCCGCATAGCCCTCGCGGTCATAACGCAGCAAATCAACGCCGTCCCCGGCGTCAAGCGTGTCGTTGCCGCCGCGCAGGATGAACCGGTCATCTTCGGCACTGCCAAGTATGGAATCGTCGCCGTCGCTTGCGCCGAGTTCCCACAGCCTGCCGGTGATGATGTCGCTGCCGCCAGATCCGTCAGCTGACACAATGCCCGTCGACAGATCGGCAACGATCCCGGTTCCCAAGCCGTAGAATATCCGCACTTTGCCGGTTCCCGACAGGTTGAACGTGTCATTTCCGCCATGGCCGGCCACGCTCATCCACTGTTCCCCGGCAGGTGCCAGGTTGAACGTGTCGTCACCGTCTGTTCCTTCGATGCTGAGGCCGCCATTTGCCCAGCCGGCGAAAAGCGGTTTGTCGACATCAATCAGCGTATCGGTGCCCTTCAATCCCTTGTCGACGCTGCCGATATTGGCGGCGCCATCAATCGAAACCGTGATGCCCGCGCTGCCCAGATCGCTATAGGATATGACAACAAAGCCGTCCTCGATACCGCCCATGTCGATGGTGTCGTTGCCGGATGTGCCCAGCACAAAATCCGCACCAGTTGGTGTCGAATCGCCCGTGATGATCAGGTCATCGCCCGCGGTGCCGACCAGGAAATCGTCGCCATCCGTGCCACCGATTACCGAAGGTATGCCTTCGTCAAAAATAAACGGGATAGATGCGACATCCGCGGGATTGAGGCCCTGAAAGGTCAGGCTGCCCAAATCGCCGAAATAGACGATGGCGCCGTCAGGCGTGGCGGTGGCATTTGCCATGGCCAGATCCAGATCGGCCCGGGTCAGTTCATTCGGCGCTGCGCCGCCCCCGGCCAGATAGGCCGGGTCGATCAGCAATTGATCAAGCCCGATCGTGAAGTCGGTGATGATGTCTGATCCTGAGGAATATACAAAGACATCCGAGCCCGTACCGCCGACAAGCGTATCATTCCCGACCCCGCCCGCCAGAACATCGTTGCCGCCAAGCCCTTCGAAACGGTTGTTTTCAGACCCGTCGTGCACGGCGTCATCACGTTCAAACTCAGCGGCAATCATATCGTTACCGTTTGAGCCGCGCACAAATTCGATGTTGCTGATCGTATCGACGTAGGTGGAGCCATCGTTCAGGGTGATGTCCGCAAAGCCCAACTCAAGATCGACATTGACGCTCTGAACGCGCCAGTCCTCATAGCGCAAGCGGTCGAAACCGCCGCCGCCATCGACCGTGTTGTTACCACCGGCAAAGCGGAAGGATTCGTCAGCATCAGAGCCAGTCATGGTATCGTCGAAGAGCGAGCCGTAAATCTCCCAAATGTTGCCGGTGCCGCCGATCGTGTCGGTATTTCCGTACCCGTCATCGACGATCTGGCCTGCCGCCAGGTTCACGTTGATCCCGGAGGCAAAAACGCCGCGGAAATCCAGCCTGAGGGTTCCCTCGCCGTTGATGACAATATTGTCGATCCCGCCATACCCAAGATCCAGGGTCATCCACTGCTCGGCTGCGAGAGTGATATCGAAGGTGTCATCCAGGTCGGTTTCGATCACCGACAGCCCGCCATTGGTCCAGCCGGCATGAAGCGGATTCGCGACATCGATCAGGGTATCGATGCCGACGGACCCCTTGTCGATGGTGCCGGTATTGGTGATGCCGTTGATCGTCACGCTGATCGGATCGGGAATGGCGGCGAAATTGCTGTAATCGAGGATGTAATACCCGCCCTGATCATTCGGGGGTGTGTCGGTGAACGAAATCGTGTCGTTGCCTGCGGATGCGGAAATAACGTCCGTCTCGATGGCGGGGTTGTTGCTGAGCGGGTTGATGAAATCATTGCCCGGCGTGCCTTGCAAGAAGTCGCCGCCATTGGTTCCGATTACTTGATTGATCGGATCGGCATCGGTGATCTCGATGCCCTGCAGGTCAGAGAACAGGATATCCTGTCCGGGGGCGAAGGCACCGCTTGCGATGCCCAGACCGGTAATTGAATTATTCAGCGCATTTTCCTCGGCCAGAGTAGTGGGATAGGGAAAAGGCACGCCGCCGATTGAGAAGATATACATCGCGCCGGCGTTATTATCCTCTATTCCAAGTACGATATGGGTTCCGGCAGCGGTCTCGACATATCCCAGACTCAGCAGCGAATTTTCTGCCAAAGGAACGCCGTTGATGACGATAGCCGAAGGCTCAGGCCCGTCCATTTCAATGGTGGGCAATTCGCCATTCAACGCGTTGCCGTTGTAGACTATTGAGTAGTTGAAGAACGCCAGGTCATTTGGAAAGGTCAGCTGCAGTGTTGCCGGACCCACTGATATTGCTTCATCGAACTGATTGGATCTTCTTATGTAACCTTGCAGAGAAAAAGTCGTCATTAAAATCGTCCTTCATCTAAATACATTTGGCGAAACTCGCGCTGTTACCATTGTGGTCAAAATGCGCAAATCAGGTTACCCGACAAGATTTAATTAATTAGAATTGCGACTAATATTTTGGGCGAAAATATTATGCTCACCAGGCACGCACCGGAGCGCGGTTTAGAGACTGATCATGCGCAGCACCCAATTCCATTTCGTCGAAAATTTTCCAATCCTGCATAGCGCGGCGCAGACAATTTTTGATTGTCGGGCGGGCAGACATCGCAAAGGTGACAGATGGCCCCCGCATGGCGTTGCCCGATTGATTCAGGTGACGCGGCTTCAAAACAGCAGATCATCCGCAGTAAGCTGGGAGGTGTTCCACAGCTCCAGTGCGAAATCGGCATTTCTGTCGCCGTTGATGTCTATCTCGAGCCGCGACAGGCCTGGCCCGGCCCCGATATGGTGCCACTCGCCGGTCTGCCCTGAAAAACCGGTTGATGATTGCCCTTCACGTGTCAGATCGAAGTCCGACAGGTCCAGGCGGTCTTGGCCGCGGGTGAAATCCATGATGCGGTCCACGCCGCGTGACGGGGCGCTATCGCTTGCGCTGCGCCAGACAAAGATGTCGGCGCCCGCACCACCCCAAAGCTGATCGGCGCCGGGACCGCCGTCGATGGTGTCGTCGCCAGCGCCGCCGAAAATACGGTCGTCATCCGTGCCGCCAAAGATCTGGTCGTCGCCACTATTGCCAGCGATGGTGTCGCGCCCGGCGCCGCCAAAGATGCGGTCATCGCCGGCCCCGCCGCGCAAAAGGTCCTGCCCGGCATTGCCGGCAATGACGTCGCGGTCGCGCCCGCCGTAGATCACGCTGTCGCCCGCGCCGCCGCGGATGAGGTTCTGGCCCGCGGTGCCGTGAATCGTGTCATTGCCGCCCGCCCCGCCATGGATGACATCATTGCCAAGCCCGCCGATCAGATGATCGTCGCCGCCACTGCCTGTCAGATGGTCGCCGTGGTCGCTGGCCTGAACGCGGTGGATGGTGCTGTCGAACCGGAATTCGGCGGCGCCGATCCGCCCGGTGCCTGCCTCCAGATCGACATGGGCGGCGCGGTCCATCGCGGCCAGGGTCAGCGCGCTGCCATCCTCAAGCTGTCCGCGACCGGGCTGCTGCGCCAGAAGATCGGTATAGGTCGGGGTCAGCACATGGGTGTCCTGCATGCGCGCATCGCCATGGAAATCGGCGCTGGCTTCGAAGATATAGAACCGCTCGGCCGGGTCCGGATGGGACAGCCGCAAGGTCCACTCGCCCTCTACCTGCTCGCCCCAGCTGGCGGCGGTGGTGAAGGTGAAGTCCAGCCCGCGCCGGTCCCGCGCGGGGGCAAGATTGGGGGCGATCACGCTGCTGGTGCCCGAGGGCGAGACAAGCTCGATCCGCAGATCGCCCAGATCGGTGCTGAACAGCGACAGTGTCAGTTCCACCCATTGCAAATGAAACGGGGTCTCGGGCGCGGCGACGCTCACCTGCATTTCATGCATCATGAGATCCGGCGCGAAATCATGGCCAAAGCTGGCCGTGACATGCGCCTCGGTGTCGGCGGTCTGCACATGATCCCAGGCGCGCGCCAGGCGCACGGCGGCCTCGGCATCCAGAAGGCCAAAGCCAAGGTCGCGGTCATGCCGCAAGGCGCCGCCATTGAAAAAACCGGCGCCGGCAGGCCCACCGGCGGCCGCTGGCGCGCGGGCGGTCAGGGCCAGGATTTCCTGCACGTCGCGATAGCCAAGGCCGGGATTGACCTCCAGCATCAGCGCGACCGTGCCACTGACCAGCGGCGCGGAAAACGAGGTGCCGGACACATGGCGCATCCCGTCCGCCCCCGCCTCCAGCCCGTCGGCGGAAACAAGGCCGATCCCCGGCGCCGAGATCAGAAGGTTGGTGCCGGGGCTGGAGAAGAACGCCGGCGCGCCTGCGGCATCGGTGGCGCCGACGGCGATCGTCTGGCGGGCATTCGTGAGGTTGTGAAAGTTCGAATCGCCGCCGCGATTGACCCCGTCGATCGTCAGGCGGTCATTGCCCCCGGCAAAGACCAGCACCGTCCCCAGCCCGCCGCGCCCCTCGGCGGTGGCGGCGCTGATCGCATCGGCCAGAGGCTGGGCATCATGGTCGCGGAAATTGTCCTGAAAGGCGCGGCTGAATCCCCAGCTGTTGTTGGAGATGTCCACATCTGTCTGCGATGCCAGCGCCTGCGCCACCGCATCAAAGGTCATGGGGAGGTTGAAAGCGAACGTGACCGGCGACAGGGTCGCATCGGGCGCCACGCCCATGCCGGCAATGGTGTTGTCGGTGCGTCCGATGATCAGCCCGGCCACCTGCGTGCCATGCGTGCCGGTCGGGGTGCCGGTGCCCAGCGGCACCATCGTGGCGCCGGGGCGGAAATCCAGATGGCTGGTGTTCAGCCCGGTATCGAGCAGGCCGATCTTCACGCCCGTGCCGCTGGACAAGTCCCAGATGCGCGCCGCCTGCACGCCCCCGCCAAGCGGATCCAGCAGCCACCAATGCCCCGACGGAACGGCGGCCGGTCCGGTCATCGCCATCGTCCGGAGGCTGACATGGGTATTGCTGTCCCGGCCCATGTCAGCGCCCGTGCGGTGCGGGCTGGCAGACGGTCACAGCGGGCTGACCGACATGGCAAGAGGTGATGTCAGATCGCGCATTCCTGTACCTTCCCTTGTGTTTCAAAGGGTAGGGTGGGACCGCAGCGATTAACCGCCGGTTAATCTGTGATAGAATTATGCTTCTGATAATAGTAGATTTTTATGATCTGTTTACACGTGTTTACAGGATTTTAAACGGAAAACGCCGCCGCAGGGGACTGCGGCGGCGCTCTGGTGTCCGTTAGCGGCCAGGTGTTCCCGGCCGCTGCCGGTCAGAAGATGAAATCGTCAACTGTCAGCGTAGGCGCCCCGGTCAGATCGACCGAGAAGTCCGATGCGCCATCACCGTCGCTATCCAGATAGAGGCGGCCGATTGCATCATTGTAGCGCACCTGGCCGGCGACGCCGGTATACAGCTCGAGACCTCCGGTTCCGACGAAACTGATACCCGGCATGATCTGGCTGAGGTCGATCTTGTCCACGCCATTCTCAAAGTTGTTGATCGTGTCGCGACCCGCGCCATGATAACTGTCCGAGACCGCTCTGAAGACAAACATATCTGCGCCGGCCCCGCCGTTCAGAACGTCGGTTCCGTATCCGCCATTAAGGATATCGTTGCCGGTGCCGCCGTTCAGAGTGTCATTTCCGGAACCGCCGAACAACCGGTTGTTGCCGCTGCCGGCACTGAGAACATCGTCGTCATCATTGCCGGCAAGCGTGGCATTACCGGTGCCGCCATCCATGATGTCGTTCCCGCTGCCGCCGCGCATCAGGTTGTCACCGCTGCCGCCGCGCATCAGGTTGTCACCGCTGCCGCCGCGAAGGATATCGTCGCCGCTGCCGCCATAGACAATGTTGTTGCCGTTGGTGGCAAAAACTTCGTCATTACCGGCGCCGCCATAGACCAGATCGTTGCCGCCATTGACCGCGATTACATCATCGCCTTCTCCGCCGAAGAGGGTGTCGTCACCGCCTCCGCCGCGCATGATGTCATCGCCCGAACCGCCGATGACCGTATCGGAGCCCGCCCCGCCGCGCAGATCGTCATTGCCGGCCGCCCCGTCCAGGACGATGCCATCGCCGACCAGCACGTCATCGGTGCCTGCATTGACCGTCAGCGACAGCGACAGCGGATCCGAAAACTCGCCATCGGACACCGAGAACTGGGCCGAGTATTCGCCGGCTGCGTCTGGCGCGCGATAGACCATCGAGGCGAACTGGGCCTCGGTCAGGACCGTGCCCGCCGTCAGGGCCGCCGCATCGAGGCTGGCCGCCAGTGCTGCCGGGCTGGAATAGTCCAGCGATGCATTGGCCAGTAGCAATGCCCCCGCAAGCGGGGCGGTGGTCAGCGTGTAGCTCAGCGTATCGCCATCGGGATCGGTGACGTTTGCGTCCGGCGCCAGAAGCGCGCCGATGCTGCCGGCCTGAACCGCGTTCGGCGCCCAGGTGGCCAGCGGCGCGCCGCCGCCCGGTGCAAGGTTGACGTTGTTCACGCCAACGCTCAGCGCTTCGGTCCGGGAAAGGCCCTGCGCATCGGTGACGGTCACGTTGACAGTGACTGCGCCATCGTTGCGGTCAAGGCTGACCCCGGCGGCCAGGCGCAGTGTCGGAACCCCGGACACGTCAGAGATGACAAAGCGCGCATCGTCGACCGAAAAGGTCAGCGTGTCGCCCGTGTTCGGGTCTGTCGCTGCAAGCGGCGTGACGATTGCCCCTTCGCTGTTTTCGTCCACTTCGGGCGCTGCGATGACAAAGGTCAGGCTGTCGGGTGCCACGTTCAGCAGATCGATCGCATCCAGCGTGACATCGCCGAAGGCGAAGCTTTCGACGCCCGTTACCGTGTTGGTAAAGGTGCCGTCCGCCAGCGTGAAGCTGTCCGGGCCGGTGGCGGTGATCGTGTAATCTGCCCAGTTGCCGGTCAGTTCCGCCGTATCGTCACCTGTGCCGCCCGAGATGGTGTTGTCGCCATCCCCGATGATGAAGGTGTCATTGCCAGCCGCCCCAAAGAGCTGGTCATTGCCGGCGCCGCCGGTCAGCACGTTACCGAAGACGTTGCCGTAGATCGCGTCGTTGCCGCTGCCGCCGATTATGTTTTCGATACTGATCAGCCTGTCGCTGTCGATATCGGTGCCGTAGGCGATCTGGCCTTGCAGGTTCACGTAGACCGGGTTTGTGGCATTCGCATAGGACACCGTATCGCCCATGCCCTGACCGCCATTCAGCGCGTCCTGGCCGGCCGAGCCGACGAACGTATCGTTCCCGCCATTGCCGATCAGCACATCGATACCTGCTGTCGCAAAGCTGCTCAGATCGTCCGCCCCGTTCGTGCCGCGCACCCGAAGGCCCGCATCCGTGGTAAAGGTGTTGCCGGTCAGATCGATCGTGTCCGCCAGCGGCGCAAAGCCCGCAGGCAGCGCCCCGATGCCCGGACCGGTGACAAGGATCGATTCGGTGTTGGTGGCAGGCGCCGTGATCGTGTTGCCCGTCAGGGTCAGCCCGACCTGATCGGAGGTGCCGTCGCCGGTGACGATGCCGATGATGCCCTGCACCAGCGTATTGCCGGTAAGGCTCACCGCATCGGCGCCGTCCACGGAAATCGCCGGATTGCCGATCGAGCCAGAGCCGGAGGCGCCGTCGCGGTCGATCAATGTGTCGCTGACCGTGTTACCCTCGCCGTTGATGCGTACCGCGAAGGGTATGACACCCAGATCGGCATCCTGCACCATGACCGCACCCGTCAGCGTGCCGTTCGCGCCGTCCATCGTGACCACGCCCTGACCGTTCCCGGCGCCAGAGGCGTCGATGTCAAAGGCCACGCCGTCGATGATGACGCCGTCACCTGCGATGGTGATACGTCCCTCGATCAGCGATTCCGCGCTGCGATCCTCCGTGCCGGACATGCCTGCATTGGCGCCCAGAAGGATGATGCCATCGGGGATGATCACATCCTCGGCAAAACTGCCTGCCGCCAGCTGGATGGTGTCGCCCGGGCTGGCAGAGTTGACCGCCACCTGGATCGACATGCCCTCGAACACCACGAAAGTGCTGGGAAGGGCGGGGCTGCTGCCGGGGCCGAAGGTATCGTTGCCGGTGATCGCGATGAGTTCGACATTCGAGAATTCATCCTCCATCGCCAGAACGTCCGCGACTGCGGTGCCGGGCGCGAAGACGGCAACGTCGTCGCCGTCTCCGCCGTCAATATCCGTGTCGTCGGTATCGACCAGCATGAATTCGCTGCCCGCACCGCCCTGATAGCTGTCATTGCCCTCGCCGCCGGCCAGGGTGTTGAAGCCGCCGCCATAGGTGCCGACGAAGTGGTCGTCATTCACGGTGCCGTTGATCTGCTGGGAGTCACCAAGCGCGTAGATCGTGACCGGCTGCTGGCTGTCATCGAACGTGTTGGCGCCGACGGTTTCGCTGACATCGACGGTGTCTTGCGTTGGCAGGACGCCGATCCCGATATGCTCAAAGCCCGAATTGGCAAAGCTGTTGCCGGATACGTCGCCGCCTGCGGGGCCGTCGATCGACAGGCCGACAGTGTTGCCGTCAAAGCTGTTGCCGGTCACGGTGACTTCGGCGGCACCGCCTGCATTGGCGAAGACGCCGGTGGCCCAGCCGCTGAACGCGCTGCCGGTGACGGTCAGACCGTTGCCGCTGCCCGTTTCGGTCAGGATGCCGCGGGACGCGCCTGCCGTGCCGGTCTGTGTCAGCACGGAGTTGGCGACAGACAGATCGTCGCCGCGCACATAGATGCCCGCGCTCTGGCCGAGAGCCGTGCCGCCGTCCTGCACTGTGATGCCGTCGATGGTGACACCGTCCACGGCTACGTCGATCACGCCCTGAACGACGCTTTCGGCACTGCGGCCCGCATCGTCATGGGCCAGGCCCGCATTGGCGCCGGTGATGGTCACGCTGGCGGTCAGGTTGACGTTTTCGCCATAGGTGCCTGCTGCCAGGATGATCTCGTCGCCGTCACCCGCCTCGTTCACGGCCGATTGCACGGTGGCAAATTCATCCGATCCGGGGGCGACAAGATAGACATCGCTGTTGAGGAAGCTGAGCCTGCCGGCATTGGTGACAGTCACGCTGTCGGTGCCATTGGCGACCGTCGCGGTCGTGCCGTCCCAGGTGATGGTGTAGTCGGCCCTGTCATGCAGGAAGACAACGGTGTCATCTCCGGCGCCGGCATCAACCATGTCGTTGCCGCCACCCGTGACGATGAAATCATCGCCTGCGCCGGTCGAGATCCGGTTCACCCCTTCATTGCCGATGACAACGTCATCGCCTGCGCCGGTGATCACGTTCTCGATATTGGCCAGCGTGCCGGCATTTTCGCCATTTCTGTCGACCGTGCCGTCCCTGAGGTTGACAAGAACGTCCTGCGCGGGGCCGCCATCGTCATCCATGCCAAGGGGGCCAAGCTCTATCTCATCGGAGACGTCCGCAAAGCCCTCCACAGGCTGCGAGGCGTCATAGGTGTCGTTGCCGCCGCGCCCGTCGATATCGTCAATGCCGCCCGAGGCGAAGAAGACGTTGTCGCCGTCATCGCCAAAGATCGCGTCATCGCCCGCCGAGCCCGACACGTTCTCGATATTCGAGAGGCGGTCCAGCCCTGTCCTGGTCGAAAACGCGAGGCCTGATTGCAGATCGGCAAAGCCGCCAGAGAACTCCGCGCGCTCCATGTCGTAGGTGTCGCTGCCGCCGCGCGCGTCGATCGCGTCATTGCCGGCGCCGGCGACGAAGATGTCATCGCCTTCGGTCCCGGTCAGCACGTCATTGCCGGAGGTGCCGGTCAGGAAGGCTTGCAGCGCGCCATCCTCAATCACGTAATAGCCATCGGCGAACTGGATCCGCTCGACGCTGAGCAGCATGTCGTTGCCCTCGGGGCCGCTGACGCTGATGCTGTTGTCTGCGGTCACGGTGACGGCGTAATCGGCAAGGTTGCCGTTATAGACGACCGTATCCATGCCGTCATCGCCGCTGATGAAATCATCGCCCGGCGTGCCGGTGATCTCGGCATCGCTCGGCACCGTCACATCCGCGATCACGGCGTCATATGTTACGCCGTCGATGATGTTGGCCCCGGCCCGGACCTCAAAACCCGAGCGGTTGTCGATCACGCCGGTATTGGCCGATGCGCCGATCGCGTCGATGAAGGTGTTATCCGACACGTCCGAGAAATCCACCGGGCCGGATATCTTGCCACTAACGTCGAAATGGCCGATGGCCGCGCGCGGTCCGGTGCCTTCGAACGTGTTGCCCGACACGATGAATGTGCCCTCATTGCCGGTGCGCCCGTCGCTGGCGATGGCGGTCGGAAAGTCAAAGCCGTCCTCATTGGTGAAATCGAACCGGCTGTTCGTGATGCTCACGTTGCGGTCGGTGACGCTGTCGCCGTAGTTCAGATAGATCGCATAGGGATATTCGCTGCTATAGCTGGCGCCCGGATCGCTGGGCGGCACGAAATCGGTGAACAGCACGTTGTCGACGGTGATATCGCCGTCATTGCGCGAGATGTTCAGGCCCGCAGGGCTGTAGGTAAGCGCGGCCTCGTCCGAGCCGTCCCCTTCGATCACGCTGTTGCGCACGGTCAGATCGCCCGAGCTGACCTTGCTGATCCCGGCCAGTCCCGAACCGGTGCCGGGAATGACGCCCATCAGGCGCACGCCGTCCAGGTCCAGCCCGGCAGTGCCGCGCATCTCAAAGCCGGTGATCACGGTTTCGCCGGTCTGGCCGTCCCAGTTGTCGCCGGTGGGCGAAATACCCGCCAGATTACCCTCGATGATCAGGCTTTTGTCGGTGATGGTGATCTTGCCCTCGGCCGAAAAATCGCCTGCGCCGATGACCAGCGTCGCGCCATCGCCTGCCGCGTTCACAGCAGCCTGAAGCGAGGTATAGACCGAGCCGTCGACCGTGACGGTCGGGCCAAAGAACGTGTTGCCTGCCGCGATGGCCGCGCCGTCATAGCCAGCCGTGCCGTCGATCACGGGGGTGCCGTCCGCGCCGAAATCATTGCCGGTAATGGCGTTGCCCGCGCCGAACAGTTCAAGCTGGGCATAGCCGGCGGTGCCTGCGAATGTGTTGCCGGTGATCGCCCCATCGCTGGATTCCACGCCCAGCAGCAGACCGCCCGAGGGGCCGCCGGTAAAGCTGTTGCCGTCGATGATGTTGCCCGACGCGCTTGCGCCGCCGATGCTGGCCGCGCCGTTGATATAGACCACGGCCTGCGCTGCCGCGCTGGAGAAGGCGTTGCCCGACAGGGTCGCGTCGGTCAGGCCGGTGCCGTTTGCCACGCCCGCCAGAACCGCATGCGCGCCTGCGCCGCCGTCGATATCGTTATCCGACAGGGTCACGTTGGTGTTGTCGCCGCGCGTGAAGACGCCGGCCAGATCGCCTGCCGCCGCGTTGATGTCAAAGCCGCTGAGCGTGACGTCCGAGACGCCCGCCTCGATGACCACGGCCGCGCCCTGCGACACGCCGGGGCCGTTGATGACCGCGCCGCCCTCGTTGATGGCCTGAAGGGTCAGGGCCTTGTCGATCGCGATGTTGTCATAGACGCCGTCGCCCACCTGGATCGTGTCGCCGGCCTCGGCGGCGTCAATGGCCGCTTGAAGCGACATGCCGCCCGAGACCTGGATCACGCCATCTGGATCGGTCACGACCGAGCGGTCGGGCGATGCCAGACCAGCGGCAAAATCTGTTGCATCGGTTTTGGAGCCGAAGAGGAAGGTGTATTGCGGGCTGTCGGTGCCGGGCAGGCGGAAGCTGTCATTGCTGACTTCCCAGACCTCGCCGAAGGGGAAATCATCGAGGGTCGCGGTAAAGCCGTTCTTTTCCTGAAGGAAGAGCGCAGCGCCCTCCTGCACATCAAAGCCGTTCTGAAAGCTGATGCCGGTAATGTCACCGGTGGTCGGATAGAGCGCGATACCGCCCCACGCGTTCAGCCCGTCCGTTGCAATGCCGTCCAGCGTGATGTTCGAGCTGTTGGTCAGCGAGAAGCCATTGCCCCCCGTCGGGGTGCCATCCGCCACCGCGGCGCCATTGGCGGTGACATTTGTCAGCACCGCGTTCTGGACATTGTTCAGGTCCACTTCGGTGCGGCCCGAACCCTGAACGGTCACGTTGGTGACGCTGACGCCGTCAATACCCGAGAGCTTGAGACCATAGGCGGTGCCGACCGCGTTGGCCGGGCCATAGAGCGTGAAGCCCTCAAAGGCGATGCCGTCCGCCGCCGCCCCGGAGGAGGAAATGCCGTAGGCGTTTGTCACGCCGCTGGCGTCGATGATTGTCGCGCCTTCGCCCGCGCCGGCCAGGGTGATGGATTTATTCACGGTCAGCTGGTCGGGCAGCACGAACGTGCCGGCGCCGATTTCCACCCGGTCCCCATCGCTTGCGGCTGTCACGGCCTCCTGGATCGTTACGAAGGAGGTGCTGCCGTCGGCGTCAAGCGGATCAGAAACTACGGTAAAAATGGATACTGGCATGGGAAACTCCGGGTTTTCGATGGGTTGGCAGAAAGCCTGCCACATGTGGGAGAATGCGCCACGAAAGTGGCGCATTGATTATTCTGGATCAGAGGTAAGTTTATTGACGGGCTGTGCAGCTCAGGGCTGCGAGGATCGCCGCGATGGCAGGGCGAAAAACGCACCTGCGACAATTTTTTGTGAAAGCACTGGCAATATAGTTCCCCTTAAAAAGCGCCGCTGGTTTTTATGCGGGCGTTATTTCGTTACCCAATGAATCAAAAGCGATATCTGACGTATCTTTTCAAGATTGATTCAACTTGAAGGGACGTTGCCACAGGTGCTGCCCTAAAGGAAGAATTAAGTATGGTTAATACTTCCAAGCGGGTTCAGAGCGCTGAAAAGAGTCAATCTTTTATACTTTGAAAATGAATGTGTTCTTTTTTAGAAACAAATTATTTTGGCGGTTTTCGGGATTGGTGCGCCTTCTGGTTGTTGGTATTAGTATTTCTTACCCGCTATAAGTGTGATTCTTGGTATTTTTTGATTCTACGCCTGCCAGGTCAGGCCGATCGGTCTGGTGTTTTCTGCCGCTCCTACGGGTCGCCTCATGGCAGAGTAGTGCCGACCATATCGGTGCCGCCTTGCGGCAAAAACGACTGCTTGCTAAGCCGTGCCCAGCTTATCGGCGCCGGGGCTTGGTCGCTGGTATCGTAAACACCCTTTTGGGTGGCAGCGCCCGGGCCGGGGCATCAAATGCGATTCATATATCGACAGGAAAATCATGTTCTCTTCGCTTTTCAAAAAGACAGATACGGCCTCAGCCAAGGCTGCGCCGACGTCACAAGCCGAAAAGACCCAAGCCGGGGCGGCGCAGGATATATCTGCAAAAGATGATACCGCAGCCCGGGCAGGCAAACCCCAGCAGGCACCTTCGGGGCCACAGCCGGCCAAGACCAAGCCGCCGATCGCGCGCGCCGGAAAGACCCGGAAAGCCCCGCCGGCAGCCTCTGATGGGGTGCCGGTCTGCGATGGGATGGCGGGGCCGTCAAAACGCAAACCGCCGGCGCCCGCTACGCCGGATGCTCCTTCGCCTGCGCGGCAGCGCTCGACCGCGTCCGCCTCGGTGGCGACGAACAAGGGACCGTCCGAGAAACTGCCGCTGACAGTGGCGCGGATCAATCTGGCGCGCGAATACATCAAGCTGGAAGAGGTCGGCAAGGCGCTGGAGTTGCTGGAGGAGGCCGAGCGCGCGGGACCGCCGCACCGCGATCTCTATCGCCTTCAGGGCGAGTGCTATTTCATGACCGAAAACTGGCGCGCGTCGCTGGCGGCCTGGTATCGCGCCTCGTCGATGACACAGCGCGGCGATACCAAGATGATCGAACGCATCCGCCGCAAGGTGATGCGCTGCAACGCGCAATTGGCGCTGGAGGAATTGCACAAGGGCGACCGCGTCGCCGCCGCCGAGCATATGGCCCAGGCGGTCGAGGCGGTGGATTACTCGGTCTACCTCAAGGTGCGCCGCGACATGGTCGATCCCATCGTCGCCTATGCGCGCGACGTGCTGGAGACCCAAGGCGCCCGCGCCCGCGAGGTGCCCGCCAAGCCGCTGAACATCATCATCTGCCTTGACGTGATCAAGATATCGCCGGTCCATTCGCACAAGCATCTTTACCTGTCGCTGGCCGCCTCATTGGCGGCGCTTGATCCGAACATCACCGTCACGCTGGTCGCCAGCTACGAGCGCCAGATCAGCTGGAACGCGGGGTTCGAGGATTACTACCGCCCTGACAACATCACCGTGCTGCGCGACTTCATCGACGAAAAAGTGCCCGAGGATCTGCGCGCGCGCATCGACGTGCGCTATTTCGAAAGCTTCGGCTTGCGCGGCGTGATCCGCACCTGCGAGAGCATTCTGGCGATGCAGCCCGACATGATCCTCTATGGCGGGGGCCGGTCAGGCTATCACGCCAACGAGAGCCTTTTGGTGCGTCATATCCTCTATAAATACGTGCCGACCGGGTTCTTTTTCGTGCAATCCAACAACGATGTGGATGAGGTGGCCGATGTCATCATCGCGCGCGGCCGGCATCCGCTGAACGGCGCGCCGGGCGAGGCACTGGTGCGCTACAGCCCCTATCCGCCCTTCCCCGGATTGCAGGCGGCGGTCGTGCCCGAAAGCATGGCGGCCCTGCCCGACGATCGCAAGCGCATCGTCACCGCATGGGTCGGGGTGCGGCTGGACAAGACATTGCACGGCTATGAGAACGGCGAGGTGGACCGTATCCTGGATCTGCTGGAGCGGATGCCGGACGCCGACTGGCACCTGATCGGCGCCGATGATCCGGCCAAGCTGCTGGCCCATCACAAGCGGTTCGCGGATCTGCGGCGGCGCGGGCGCATCGTGGTGCATCCGGTGCTGGATTATGACGAATTCTATCACATCGCCAGTTCCGCCGCGCTGTTCTTTCAGCCGCCCGGATTTACGGGGGGCGGTGGCGGCGCGTCGATTGCGCGCAACAACGACGTGCCGATCATCTGCTTTGCCCATTCCGATGTCGCCCCCATGCAGCCGCGCGACTATGTCTTTGTCGAAGAGGATCTGGACGCGGGGCTGGAGGCGGCCCATGCGGTGCTGACCGACCATCGCGAACGCTCCAAGCTGGTCAATCGGCAGTGGACCCTGCTGGAGCGGCGGCGCAGCAACGCGCCCGGCCAATTCTACGAAGCCATGCAGGAAGGTGTCGCGCATTTCACGGCCCGCATGGAGGCACCCGCCGGGCCGCCCGATCCGGCGCCTGCCGAAACGCCCGCTGGAAAATCTGCTGCCAAACCTCCTGTCAGCCGGGCCAAGCGGACACCGGCAGTCGCAAGTCCCGATGACGGTAGCGGCGATGACGGGGCAGATGGCGGGGCAAAGGCCGGGTAAGGATATGGCGTTCCGGGTTACGCCTGCGGCAGAACAGGCCGGAGGTTTTTCACGGTGGCCGGCCAGCAGGTTTGCGACAGATTTCTAGTGTTTCGCCCGCAGCCATGCTAACGGCTAAAGCGTTTCGCGGAATACTGTGCCCCAGGTTCGAGGCGAAACGCTTTAGGCTATTCCAACGCCCCTTTCAGGAGAAGTTTTCCATGGCGCGCCGATCTGCTTGCCCACTGCCCGCCTCGGCCCCGCATTCTGTATCCGGTGCGCAGGACAGCGTGGCAATCGCGCGCCGCGTGCTGTCCATCGAGGCAGACGCGCTGGCCTTTCTGGCCGAAAACCTGCCCGAGGATTTCGCCGCCGCCGTCAGTGCCATTCTGGACAGCCCGGGGCGGGTCATCGTGTCGGGCATCGGCAAGTCGGGCCATATCGGCCGCAAGATCGCGGCAACCTTGTCCTCGACCGGCACGCCGTCCTATTTCGTCCATGCGACCGAAGCCAGCCACGGCGATCTGGGCATGATCGGGGCGGGGGATGTGTGCATCCTGATATCCAACTCGGGCGAGACGACCGAACTGCGCGATATCGTCTATCATACCCAGCGGTTTTCGATCCCGATGATCGGCATCTCCTCCAAAGCGCACAGCACCCTGATGAAGGCGGCAAATTATCGGCTGACCTTGCCCGATCACATCGAGGCCTGCCCCATCGGCATGGCGCCCACCACCTCGACCACGCTGTCGCTGGCGCTTGGCGATGCGCTGGCCGTCGCGCTGATGGAGCGGCGCGGCTTTGTGGCCGAGGATTTCGGCATTTATCATCCGGGCGGCAAGCTGGGCGCGCAGATGCGCAGTGTGGCCGACCTGATGCATGGCGGCGAGGCGATCCCGATACTGTCCGAAGATGACACGATGGCGACGGTTCTTCTGACGATGACCTCCAAGGGGTTCGGCGTCGGCGTTGTGATGAAGGACGGCGTCATCACCGGCATCATCACCGATGGCGATTTGCGGCGCAACATGGAGGGGCTGATGGGGCGCACGGCCATGGATATCGCCAATACCGATCCGCTGGTCGTGGCGCCCGATTGTCTGGCCCCCGAGGCGCTGGCCGTCATGAACGCGCGCAAGGTGAACGTGGTGATCGTGGCCGGCGCCGACATGAAGCCCCAAGGCGTGCTGCATCTGCATGATCTGCTGCGCGCCGGCGTGGTTTGACTGCGCCGCCCGCCCGATTTTTTCTTGGCCGCCGGCCGCAACGGTCCGGCATGTTTGCGAATGTGGTCAGGCTGGTCTCATGACGGGTGGGGCGCGCTTCATCCCCCGGATGCATACGCAACGGCGGCGCTTTGATACATATATGATCTGCCTAACCGCCCTGCCTTGTGCACCTTTTCCATGTCCAATAACGTTGCCTTATCGGACTTGAAAAAGACAGGCTTTGGAATGGGTGAAAAATCTGCAGAAAATGCCGGGCCAGACCGGGCAAACGGGCCTGATCGTTCAGAGAACAGCGATCCGCCAGTTGTTTGCGTTCCCGCCGCTGTGCCCGGTTCAGGAACGCTGGACCGTCTGGTGGACACCGCCCGCGATTATGCGCGCCAGGCCACGGCCGAGAACACCTCTCTTGCCTACAAGGCCGACTGGGCCCACTTCAACAGCTGGTGCCGCAGGCGCGGGGCAGACCCGCTTCCGCCCAGCCCGGACCTGATCGGGCTCTATATTGCCAACTGCGCTGCACCCGATGACAATGCCCCTGCCCTGTCGGTCAGCACCATCGAACGGCGCCTGTCGGGCCTTGCCTGGCACTGCCAGCAGCGTGGATTCTTGCTGGATCGCAAGAACCGCCATATCGCCACGGTGCTGGCCGGCATTCGCCGCAAACACGCCCGCCCCCCGGTGCAGAAAGAGGCCGTGCTGGCCGCGGATATCGTCGCCATGACGGCCACACTGGGGTACGATCTGCGCGGATTGCGGGATCGCGCCATTTTGCTGATCGGCTATGCCGGCGGGTTGCGCCGCTCGGAGATCGTCAGCCTCGATCTGCACAAGGATGACACCCCCGACAGTGGCGGCTGGGTCGATATCGTCGAGGGTGGCGCCCTGCTGACCCTCAATGCCAAGACCGGCTGGCGCGAGGTCGAGATCGGCCGCGGCTCTGGCGAGGCCACCTGCCCCGTTCATGCGCTGGAACAATGGCTGCATTTTGCCAAGATCGACTTTGGCCCCCTCTTCCGGCGCATTGCCCGTGACAACAAACGCGCCCTGGGCGCCCGCCTGTCGGACAAACATGTCGCGCGGCTGATCAAGCAGACCGTTCTTGCGGCGGGTCTGCGCCCCGATCTGCCCGAAAAGGAGCGTCTGGCCCTTTATTCGGGTCACAGCCTGCGGGCCGGACTGGCCAGCAGCGCCGAAGTGGATGAGCGTTATATCCAGAAACATCTGGGTCACGCCTCGGCCGAAATGACCCGCCGCTATCAGCGCCGCCGCGACCGGTTCCGCGTCAACCTGACAAAGGCGGCGGGGCTATAAGCCCTCCCAAACGCGCCCCGCTCAAAGCGTGTGATGCAGCCCGATATCGCGCCGCATGATCGAGCGGCCCGCGGGGTCGAGAATATCCAGCCGGTCATAGATATCGGCCAGCCTGGCCTTCAGCGCGGCATGATCGGCGGCGGCGGCGATGAAGGCGCAGACCCGGCTGCGCCCCGAGAGGTGATCGGAAATCGGCTCGCCCTGCATGCGGTAGGTGTAATGCTCCTCGACCAGCCCTTCGTCCAGCAGCGCCTGCATGCCGGTCAGCCGGTCAAAGACGCCCTGCCCGGCATAGACATTGTTGGCCGCAAAGACGCGGCCATCGGGCTGCGTGTGGTATGTCACCGGGCGGCCCAATTGCTGGTCGATCGAGGCGCCGACAAAATCGAAGCCCGTCGCCATCGCGACCACGCGGTTGCCGCCGGGGCCGCCGCCGATACGCCCGGCCACTTCCAGCACCACCAGCCGCCCGTCCGGCGCCATGATCGACTGGATCAGCAGCGGCCCGTCCTTGATGCCAAAGGCGGGCGCGATGGCGCGGGCCTGCGCGTCGATCTGCGCTTGGGTTTCCGGGCCTAACTCGGCGGGGGCGACGGTGGCGTGGCAGGTCGCCTCCTGCCCGCCGGAAAACCACGTCTTGTGCCGCTCGCGCGCCAGCAGCACATGCACGGCACCCCCGATCACGATGCAATCGATGCTCAGCTCGCGCCCCTCGATGAATTCCTCGACCAGCACGCCGCCCCCACGCGCGGCGGCAAAGCTCTGCCCCAGCTGCGCGTCCAGCGCGGCCGCATCGCGCGCAAAGATCACGCCCAGCGATCCGGTGCCGCCCACCGGCTTGGCCACCACGGGAAAAGTCAGGCCGCGCGCGTCCAGCGCGTCTAGCCGCTCTGCCACCGTCCAGCGGGCGGTATCGACCCCGGCGGCGCGCAGCACCTGCTTCATCGCATCCTTGTCGGTCAGTTTATGCGCCGCCTCGGGCGTCATCGGCGCGGCATGCCCCAGCGCCGCGCGCACCGTTGCCACCACCGGCAGCGGCTGATCAAGGCAGACATTGACGATGGCCGCCACGTCCAGATCCCGCGCCGCCTGCAGGACCGCATCGGTATCCAGCGTGCTGATCTGCAGATGCCGGCCCGCATGGGCAGCGGCGGGCGGCGCGTCCTTGTAATCGGCAAGGATCGTGTCGAATCCGAGCGCCTTCAGCCGCTCGACGACAGCGATATGGGGGCTGACCCCCCCGATGACGAGGGCGCGGGGGCGGGAGATATCAGGCATCACATGTCCTTGGATAACGGCGAAAACGGGCTATTGGGCAAGAGCGTTCGGCGCGCTGCTTGCAGTGGCCTCCTCGGCGCTCAGCAAGCGGTATTGCCCCAGCATGCCCCGCACGGTGGCGGGATCGTTGTGCATCAGGATGTCGATGATCGACAGGTTGGGAATGAAAGGGTGGTCGAACTGTTCATACGCCTGCGAGCGGTCGAAAATAAAGCGCAGGTCGACGTCCTGCGCCGCGAACGCGTCCGTGCCATAGAGAGCCATGCCGCCGGGAAGGTTGACATAGCGCTGCGCGCCAAGCGCCTTGGTGATGGCGATCAAACGGTCTGCGCGCTTGAGATCCTCGGTCCCGGTGAAGGTCTCGCTCGATCTTTGCGGCGCGAAGGGCAAGCCAAGCCGCGCCATCACCGCCGAAACGGAGCCGAGCGCAAGCTCGGACACGGGCGCGCCTTTATGTGCCTCAAGCGTGCCCATGACCAGATCGCGGGTTTCGGCATAATGGGCCGCCTTGCCGTATTCATGCCGAAGCTGCGTGTCGAACTTGCGCAGCCATTTGTCATCCGGCATGGCAAGGACATCGCAGATACGCACCTTTTGCGACGCGCCCTGCACCGGCACGGTAAAGAGCATGTCCTGCCCTTTGGCCGAGACCCTGTTGCGATTGATCCAGCCGCGCTTGATGAACTGCACATCGTCATAGCTGACGAAATGATCGACCGCGCGCACCAGCTGGAAATACCCCAGATAAGGAAAAATATAGGGCTGCATGATCGCAACGGATAGCATCTGGTCTGTCACGTGGCGTTCCTGTCGAGAAAGGCGAGGGAAGGGATTATTGGCATCTCACACCTGTCTGCGGAAGGCCGGCCGGCGTGATGAAGGTTGGAGCCGGGGTTTTGAAGTCCTGTCATGTCCACCTCATTGCGGGGTATCCTGCGTGGCAAGGAACCGCTTCCACGCGGCAAAATCCTTGCCTGCCAGCAGATCGGCCTGCAGCCGCGCCTCGGCGGCCAGAAAGGCATTGCCCAGCTCGATATCCAGCTGGCGCCCGAACCTGTGCCAATAAAACGGGCGGGCGGTGAACTCGCCCAAGGCCGGGCCGTCGCCGGTTTCCAGAAGGTCGATCCGCAAAAAGGGCGCGGGTATGGCAAGGCTGAGATCGCGCGCCGTGGCCAGAAGACCGGCATCGATGGGCGGCGGCTTCAGCACGAAGTGATCCAGACTGAACCCGAGATTTTTCTTTTGTCCCTCAAGGTCGATCCAGCACATGGCCCCGCCCGGAATGCGTTCGGTCACCGAAATCAGGGGCATCTCGCCATAAAAGCTGTAGAATTTCCAGTCTCGCGCATGGCCTGTCGGTAACTTGTGGTTGGTCAGAAGCTTTTCGACGATCCAATCGTCGTCCCTCACCCGGCCGCTGACCAGATCGTCCTGTATCCGGTCGGCCAGCGTGGCGTATCCGGCGAAGGTCTCATTCGTGCGGGCATCCACGATCCGGTCTTCGGAAAAGACCAGGTAGATCCCGATGGATTGCGACTCGTTCCGGGGCTTGATGACGATACCGGGGCCAAAGGACAGCCCGGCGCGTGGCCCGCCCCCCTGCCGCGCCGCACGCCGCACGCCCATGGCATCGGCAAAGCGGGCACCCTCGCCCTTGTCCCAGATCATCCATTCAGGGCAGGAGTCGCGCCCCTGCGTCTTCATCCGGCGTGTGCGCGTGGTCATAGCGACGCGGAATGACGCGGCATGGCGCGCGCCGTCACCGGAATAGCGGATATGATTGTAATCGGTGTCGTATGCGTTGAAAGCCAACAGAAAGTCGCGCAGGAGCGGCTTGTTCTTGCCGCGCTGCAACCGCGCATAGAGCCTGCGACCCGCGCGCCGTTTCTGCCGCGCGCCGTCCAGAACGATCGCGCGAAAGGCCGCGACCTGCTCCTTCAGCCTGAGCCTGGGATTGTCGAGCGCGTCCTTGAAAAGGTCGGGCATGGCCGCTGCGCCGCCCTGCACCGCACCGCGCGGATCGCTGGCCGGATCGAGGATCTCGGCCGCCAGCGCCCCGGCGCGCGCCGGCGCAAGCCCGGCAAAAACCGCCAGATCGGTGAATTTGGCGGTGAGGGCGGCGGCGTCCAGCGGCACTTCGGGCTCGCCCAGGGGCAGGTCGATACGGGCGCTGACGGTCTGGCCCGAACTCAGGTCGATTTCCAGCGCGGCGGGGCGGCGGCGCGGGACGAGGGCGGTCATTTCGGGATCTTCGCGCACATCCGTTGCGCGCATCAGGCGCAATGTCTGCGCATCGCTCAGCGCTTCGGGGGCAAAGGCGCTCATCCCCGTCTCGCCGGTGGCCAGCGCCGCGCCGACGCAATAGGGAATGCCAAGGCGCGCCGAATAGGGCCCGTCGATTTCGGTATGATCGTGCCCGGTCACGGCCAGATGATAGGTGCGCACGCGGATGGCGGTGATGTCCTCTGGCGTTAGCCCATGTTTGCTGCGCAAGGCCAGCGCCGCCTCGACCGGCGCGTGGCAATAGCGGCAGGACGCGTAGGGCTTGAGATAGACCGTCTCGATGCACCAGGGGGCGGCGACGTGGAACGCCGCCCCGTCCGCCGGGCTGCCGCGCAGCATCTGCACCAGGCCGTGGGGGCCGTCCAGAATACCCGGCGGCCCCGGAAACCCGGCATCCGCCACCAGTGCGGCGGCAAGGCCCGCCATCGCAGGCTGGCCGGCATTGTAGGGCTTCAGCTCGGAGCCTGTCGCGAAGGCGCGCACCATCCCCGAGGCGGAGGTGGCGGCCGCCGCCAGTGCGGCGTTCATGGCGCTGCGGTCATATCCCAGCGCCGCGCCCACACCCATCGCCGCGCCCAGCGTTCCGAAAACGCCCGAGCCGTGCCAGCCGTTCAGTTTCGCGTCGGGCTGGCAGGCGATGGCGACGCGCAGCGCCGCCTCGTAGCCCACGATGATGCCGCGCAGAAAACTGTCCGGCGTCATGCGCGGATCATGCGCCACCGCCAAAAGCGCCGCGATCAGCGGGCCGCCCGCATGGGTGATGCCATAGCGATGGCCGTCATCCAGCTCGACCACATGCGAATGCATGCCATTGACCAGCGCCGCGGTCAGGGGGGCGCTGCGCCGCCCGGTGCCGGGGACCGGCGCGGGGCCGTCCCCGCCCGCCTCCAGCAGCGGCAGGGTGCGCGCGCCCTCGCTGGCCGCACCGGCCAGAACGCAGCCCAGCCAGTCGAGAAAGCGCAACCGCGCCACCATCGCCAGATCGTCGCTCAGCGGCGCGGCGGCGAGGGTACACAGCCCGTCCAGCAGCTGGTCGGTATCGCCCTGCCCGGTCTCGCCCTGCCCAGTGTCGTTTTGCCCGGTATTGTTTTGCCCGGTGTCGCTTAGCATGGTCATTCGGCCGCGCGGACCTCACGCGGGTGGAACAGGGCCAGATACTGACGTTCGTCCTCGACCACGCCGTAGGCGTCGGCCAGACAGCTGATGCGCTTGGCCCAGCTGCGATGGGGGTTGATCTCGTTCATCTTGTTGGCGCGGGCCGACTTGATGACGCCGCCCGAAGTGCCAAGGATCTGGCTGGCATCCTCGTATTCCTCGCGCGTCACCGCCTGCATCGCGTTGACATAGCGCAGGTGCGACGGATGGATCACCGTCTTGCCGATGAACCCGTTGGCCTTGTCCAGCGCCACCTCGCGCAACAGCCCGTCGATCGCGTCGTTCAGGATCGGCGTGTTGGTGCGCAAGGACCGGTGCAGGTCGATCTGCATGACCTTTTCCAGATCGTCGCGCTTGTAGGCCAGGAAATATTCCCAGACCGGGGCCGAGACGACGTAATCCTCTTCGGCGCGGCCAAAGAAATTGAGGATGTCGGCCAGCGCGTCGCGCACCGGCAGGATGTCGTAGATCGACGAGCCGATGCCGCGCCGCACCCCGAAGAAGGACGAAAAATCGGTGCCGCCGACGCGGATGTTCAGGATGTGGGCGTGATAGTCGCGCAGAATGCCCAAAAGCGCCGTCAGCTCGGCGTTGCGCGTCTCGCGAAAGGCGATCGCGCGCCCCTCAAGGATGGGCATGCCGTAAAGCGGCGTGTCCAGCTTCTCGTTCAACTCGGCCAGCAGGTCCAGATACTGGCGCGCATTGTTGCTGTAGAACTTGGGAAAGATGAACCCCGTCAGCACATGCGCGATGCCCGGCGTCAGGCGCGCGGCAAAGCTGGCGAACTGGTCCATGTTGCGCACCCGCAGGAAAATCAGCGGCACGTCATCCTCGGCCAGCGTGCCGTCCTCGACCTTTTGGGCCAGATGGGTCAGCTGCGTGATCACGCTGGCCTCGCCCGCGCCCAGATCCTCGGCGCGCAAGGCGTCCTCGAAATCCATCACCATCGACATCACATCGCTGAATTCGCGGCCGACAATCTTGTCCACCACCGACCGCGTCGAAGGCATGTAGAGCGTGCCGCCAAGGCAGTAGCGCAGGAATTCAGGCGGGGAAAAGCGGCTGAATTTGCGCGGTGCGCGCGCGAAGGCATCGGGGGAGTTCATGGAATTGTGCTGCATGGGAATTCGGCTCGCTGGTATTTGGATCAGGCACCTACGGCGCGCAGTCGGCTTCGGTGGGCGTCTTGCAGCGGGGCGCGCAGGGCGTCGATGATGCGATGCAGGTTGCTGTCCGTCATCGCCGGAAAGATCGGCAGGCACAGCACGCGCTGCGCCATCGCGGTGGCGACCGGCAGGCCCGAGGGCGCCGCCGAAAGCAGGTCGGAATACATCGGCAGGCCCGACAGCAGCGGATGGAAATAGCGCCGCGTCAGGATATTGCCCTCGCGCAGCACCTCATACAGCGCGTCGCGGTCCAGCGGGTAGTCATCCCCGACGATGACCGGGAAATAGGCGTAATTCGCGCGCGTCTGGCCCAGCTTGGGCAGAGGGGTGAGGCCGGGCATATCCTTGAGCGCTGCGCGATAGGCGGCATCGATTTCGCCGCGCCGCGCGATGCAGGCGTCGATATGGGGCAGTTGCGCAAGGCCCATCGCGGCGTGGATCTCGCTCATCTTGCCGTTGCTGCCTGCGATGGTGATCGTGGTCTCGTCGATGATGCCGAAATTCTTCAGCTGGTCGATGCGCGTTTTCATTTCGACGTCGCGGCAGATCACGGCGCCGCCCTCGAAGGTGTTGAACACCTTGGTCGCGTGCAGGCTGAGCGTCGACAGATCGCCGCGCTCCAGGATCGATCCGGCCTCGTTATGCACGCCAAAGGCATGCGCAGCGTCATAGATTACCTTCAGCCCGTGGCGATCGGCGATGTCGCGGATCGCTTCCATGTCGCAGGGATTGCCGTAGCAATGCACCGGCAGGATCGCGCTTGTGCGCGGCGTGATCGCCGCCTCGATGCTGGCGGGGTCCAGATTCAGCGTCACAGGGTCGATATCGGCAAAGACCGGCGTGTTCTTGTGCCAGATCAGCGCGTTCGCGGTGGCGACAAAGGAAAACGGCGTGGTAATGACCTCGCCCTTGAGGTCCAGCGCCTGAAGCGCGGTGATCAGCGCGATGGTGCCGTTGTTGAACAGCGCCAGATGCTTGACCCCCAGATATTCGGCCAGATCATGCTCCAGCCGCTGATGCAGCGGGCCGCCATTGGTCAGCATCCGGTTGCGCCAGATTTCCTCGACATAGGGCAGGAATTCCTCCAGCGGCGGCAGGAAGGGCTGGGTGACGTGGATCTTTTCGGTGCTCATTGATCTTCCCTCGCAAGATCGTTCAGGTAACGGCCGTAATCGGTCTTGCTCAGCGTTTCGGCCTGTCGGAGCAGCTGGGCGCGGTCGATCCAGCCGTAGGTGTAGGCGATTTCCTCAAGGCAGGCGATCTTGTAGCCCTGCCGCGCCTCGACCGTTGCCACAAAGGACGACGCGTCCAGCAAGGATTGATGCGTGCCGGTATCCAGCCAGGCAAAGCCGCGCCTGAGCTGCTGCACATACAGATCGCCCGCGTCCAGATAGGCCTGATTGACATCGGTAATCTCCAGTTCGCCGCGCGCCGAAGGGCGCACGTTCCTGGCGATTTCGACCACGCGGTTGTCGTAGAAATACAGGCCCGTGACGGCAAAATTGCTGCGCGGCTTTTCGGGTTTTTCCGCCAATGACAGAACGCGGCTATCCTCGTCGAACTCGACGACGCCAAAACGCTCGGGATCGTGGACCTGATAGGCAAACACGGTCGCGCCCGCCTCTCGGGCGTCCGCCTGCATCAGGCGCTGGGTAAAGCCCGGCCCGTAGAAGATGTTGTCGCCCAGAACCAGACAGACGGGATCATTGCCGATGAATTCCTCGGCGATCAGAAACGCCTGCGCCAGCCCGTCGGGGCTGGGCTGCTCGGCATAGCTGAGGCGGATGCCGAACTGGCTGCCATCGCCCAGAAGGCGGCGGTATTGCGGCAGATCATCGGGGGTGGTGATGATCAGGATATCCTGCATGCCCGCCAGCATCAGCACGCTGAGCGGATGATAGATCATCGGCTTGTCGTGGATCGGCAGAAGCTGCTTGGAGACCGAGCGCGTCACAGGATAAAGCCGGGTACCCGACCCGCCGGCCAGAACGATACCCTTGCGCCTTGTGCCCGAACGGCTGTCAGCCTGACCGTTGCCTTGACCCGTCATTCACTCTGCCTTTCTTCAAAACCTGCGGCGATTCGAAATGAAAATTCCGGTGTTCAGCCCCGTCATGGTGCAAATCCCCAAAGGAGGGACCCTGACAACTATTCAAAGTTGTATTTCGGCCCGGAAGTAAGGGTTTCGCGCCGCAATGGCCACTGCAAAATGAGAACCGGCGAAAGGCGGCGCAAAAACCGGCCGGCGCCGTTGTCCAGGGGCGCTTTTGCGCCGGTGCGCCAGATTGACACCCTTTGGGCGCATACCTATGCTCTGGCCGGATTTCGGGTTTGCCGCGGGTGGGCGCGAGGCGCCATACCAGTTCAGGCCAAAGAGAAAAACCATGCACAAAACCAAGAGCTTCCTTGCGCGGATGGGCCTGCCTGAGGGCGATCTTTATGACCTGCCAACCTCGGAAAAGCGGTTCGATGACGGCGCGCAATACCGTTTCGAGGTGCCGGGCATTCAGGGCCCCGGCGCGATGGCGGCGCTGCTGGAGGCGGTGGACAAGACGGGTGTGCCAATTCACCGCATCACCCAGACTAAGGGTGTGATGACGCTGCTGGATTCCGAGATTACGCGCATGGTCGACATGGCCGGTGCGCGCGGAATCGAGCTGGTCCTGTCAATCGGCCCGCGCGCGACCACCGACACCAGCGCCAGCGTCAACACCCCCGAGGGGATGCGCATGGGCTACCGTTTGCGCGGCCAGGACCAGGTGCTGCGCGCGGTCGAGGAGGTGCATCGCGGTGTTTGCTTGGGGGTGATGTCCTATCTGGTCTATGACGAAGGCAGCCTGTGGCTGATGGACGAGATGCGCAAGGCTGGCGAGCTCCCCGAAGGCGTGCGTTTCAAGGTGTCGGCCCATACCGGCCACGGCAACCCCTGCGCCGCGCGGATGCTGACGCAGATCGGTGCCAACAGCTTCAACCCGGTGCGCGACATCCAGCTTCAGATGCTGGCGGCGATTCGCGCTGCGGTTGATATTCCGCTGGATGTGCATACGGAAAACCCCGCCTCGACCGGGGGCTTTATCCGCCATTACGAGGTGCCGGAAATGATCCGCGTCGCCGCCCCGATCTATCTCAAGACCGGCGGATCTGTCGCCAAGACCCATAGCTGGGACAGCACCGACGCCGACGCGGTCAAGCGCATCAAACAGGTGCAGCTGGTCCAGCGCGTGATCGACAGCTACTGCCCGGATGCCGTCACCCATCCGCCCGCGCGAGGCTGAGCCGCCCATGGCCGAGATTGCGCTGGACGCCCTCGGAGCGTTCGCCGAGGAGGTGCTGACCCGGCAGGGCGTGCCGGACGGGGACGCTGCGATCATCGCCGCCTCGATCGTCTTTGCCCATAGCCACGGCAAGGGCACGCATGGCATCACCCGCCTGCCGATCTATGTGGAGCGTCTGCAAAAGGGTCTGATGCAGGCGATCACCCCCCTGACCGAGATATCCGGCGCCCCTGCCATGGCGCTCTTGGATGCCGGCGACGGGTTCGGGCAGGTGGCGGCCATTCGCGGCATGGACCGCGCGGTGGCGATGGCGCGCGCCGCCGGCATCGGTCTGGTCGGCATCCGCCACAGCCATAATTTCGGCACCGCCGCTTTTGTTGCGCGCCGCGCGGTGGATGCGGGCATGGCCGGCATGGTGTTTGCCAATGCCGCCCCCGCCATCGCGCCCACCGGCGGGCAGCGGGCGGTGTTCGGCACCAATCCGATCGCGTTTGGCTTTCCCGCGCCCGAAGGGCAGCCGCCGGTCCTGCTGGACATGGCCACCTCGCTGGCCGCGCGCGGCAAGATCCGGCTGGCCGCCACCAATGGCGAGCCGATCCCCGAGGGCTGGGCGCTGGACGAAGGCGGCAACCCGACGACCGACCCCGCGCTGGCGCTGGCCGGCTCGATGCTGCCGGTGGGCGGGGCCAAGGGGTATGGCCTGTCGCTGGTGGTGGATATTCTGGCGGGGCTGATGACCGGCTCGGGCTTTGGCGGCGAGGCAAAGAACCTCAACAACCCAGACGGTCCGTCGCGCTGCGGTCATATGCTGATCGCCATCGACATTGCCTGCTTTACCCCCCGCGAGGAGTATGACGCGCATATGGCCCGGCTGATCGCCGCCACCCACGCGGCCGGCCCCGCAGGCGCGGTATCCCTGCCCGGCGCACGCGGCGCGCGCTACATGGACGGGCGCGAGGGCCGCGTGCCGGTGTCCGCCGCCGTCATGGACAAGCTGGACAGGCTGGCCGCACAATCTGGGGTTGTTGCCCTGCCCCGCAGTTGACATTCTGCCTGTGGGGACTACCAGCGCCCATATCCAGCCCCCGGCGGCAGACAGATAAAGAAGACGACACCCGATGATGGACAGCCAGACGCCCACGGCACTCGTCCTGGGCGGAACCAATCCGCACATATCGCTGATCGCGGCGCTGAAAGCGCGCGGCTGGCGCGTGGTGCTGGTGGATTACCTCGCGCATCCGCCCGCCGCGCCGCATGCCGACCTGCATGTCATCGCCAGCACGCTGGATCCGGACGCGGTGCGCCGGGTGGCGCGCGATCAGGGCGCGCAGTTGGTCATCGCCACCTGCGTCGATCAGGCCAACGTCACCGCCATCAAGGTCAGCGAGGATCTGGGCCTGCCGCATCCCTATTCCTTTGCGACCGCATCGCAGATCGCCAACAAGGGCAGCATGAAGGCGCGGCTGGCCGAGGCGCGCCTGCCCACGGCGCGCCATGTCTATATCGAGGATGCCCATGGCCCCGATCTGGAATCGCGCATCGCGCATCTGAAATTCCCGCTGGTGGTCAAGCCGGCCGATTCCAACGGCTCCGCCGGGGTGCGGCGCGCCGATGACATGACCGCCTTGCGCGCCCATCTGGCGCTGGCGCTGGGGATCAGCCGGGTGGGCCAGGCGGTGGTCGAGGAATTCGTCACCGGCGACGAGCTGTCCATCGACTGCTTTGTCGAGCAGGGCCGCGCGCGCATTGTGCTGGTGCGGCGCAAGTTCCAGATGACGGGCGTGCCGAGTGACAAGGTGATCCAGTCCACCGGCTCCATCGCGCCCTGGCCCCTGGGCGATGCACACGCCCATGTCGAGGATGTGCTCAGCGATCTGGCCGCGGCCTTTGGCCTGAATAACGTGCCGATGCTGGTGCAGGCGTTTCTGACTGAAAACGGCCTCAGCCTGATCGAGTTTTCCGCGCGCCTGTCGGGCGGGACCGGCGCGGCGGTGACGCAGATGATCTCGGGCTTTGACGCCATCGGCGCGTCGCTCGACAGTTGGCTGGGTATTCCGGTCAAGGTGGATCTGGCGCCGACGGGGATCTGGCTGATGACCAACACGGTTTACGCCCGCCCCGGCATATTCAGCCATGTCAGCGGCGTTGACGCGCTGCTGGCGGAGGGCACCATCACCCGCATGCTGCCCTACAAGACACCCGGCATGGAGATCGGCGACGACATGTCGACCCGCTCGCGCGTTGGGGCGTTTCTGGTCACCGGACCGGACGCCGCGACGGTATTTGCGCGCACCCGCACCGCGATCGGGGCGCTGGAGGTCCATGACCAAGAGGGCCGCGCCATCATGCGCAAGGACATTTTTGGCCAGCTGCGCGCGCAGCCCTGAGCCAACTCTCAAAGGACACGCCATGCAAGCCACGCTTTATGACAGCCCTTATTACCGCGACCAGTTCAGCACGCCCGCCATGCGCGACGTGTTCAGCGATACCGGCCGCTTCGCCTCGTGGCTGGAGTTCGAGGCGGCATTGGCGCGCGCGGAATCCTCCCTTGGCGTCATCCCCGAAGGCGTGGGCGCCGCTGTCACCGCGGCGGCCAGCACCGACAATCTCGACCCCGCCGCGATGAAGGATCACTTCGAGCGTGTCGGCTTTGCCATCCTGCCTCTGGTCAAGCAGCTGATCGCCGCCTGCCCCGAGGATGCCGCGCGCTATGTGCATTGGGGCGCGACGACGCAGGACGTGCTGGATACCGGGCTGGTGCTGCAAATGCGCGCCGGTCTGGCCCTGATCGAGGCGGAACTCGACGGCGTCATCGCCGCATTGGTGCGGCTGGCAGCAGGCCACCGCGACACCCCGCAGGCGGGGCGCACCTTTCAGCAGCACGCGGCGCCGATCACCTTCGGCTACAAGGTGGCAGGCTGGCTGGACGAGGCGCTGCGCCACCGCGCGCGCCTGCCCGAGCTGAAGGACCGCGCCTTTGCGGTGCAGTTCGGCGGGGCGGTCGGCACGCTGGCGCCCCTGGGGGGCAAAGGCGCAAGCGTGCGCGCGGCGCTGGCGCAGGAACTGGACCTGCGCGATCCGGACATCACATGGCACACCGGGCGCGACGGCTTGGCCGAAATGGTGTTCTGGCTGGGGCTGGTGTCGGGCCTTCTGGGGCGGATCGGGACCGAGGTGGCGATGCTGATGCGCTCCGAAGTGGGCGAGGTGCGCGAGCCTTATGTGCCGGGGCGCGGCGCGTCCTCGGCCATGCCGCAAAAGCGCAACCCCATCGCCTGCCCGCAGATCATCGCCATCTCTGCGCGGGCCCGCGCGCTGGTGCCGCAGATGATGGAAAGCCAGGTGCAGGAGCATGAGCGCGGCATCGCCGCCATGCCGGTGGAATGGATGGTCATCCCCGAAGCGTTCCTTCTGGCCTCCGGCGCGCTCATGCATGCGCGCCCCATGCTGGAAGGGCTGGACGTGGACGCAGCCGCCATGCGCGCCAATCTGGACATGGGCGGCGGGCTGATCATGTCCGAGGCGGTGATGTCGGGCCTTGCCCCCATCATGGGGCGCGGCGCGGCGCATGAAGCGGTAACAGCCGCGGCGGCTGCCGCCATCGACAGCGGCCGGCACTTGCGCGATACGCTGGAGGAAAATAGCGCCATCATGGACGCGCTGGAACCGGGCGCGCTGGATGCGCTGCTGGAGCCGGGCAATTACACCGGGTCGGCCGGCGCGATGGTGGACGCGGTGCTGGCACGCGCCGCCAAGGAAGGATTTACCCAATGACCAACCCAAGATGGACACACCGCCCCGAAGGCTCGACCTGGGGCGACTGGGGCGCGGATGACCAGCTGGGCCGGCTGAACCTGATCGGCCCCGAGCAGGTCAAAAAAGGCGTGGCCGAGGTGCAGGAGGGGCGCACATTCTGCCTGTCCCTGCCCTTGGACCTGCCGGGCGGCAACGTGCTGTCGCCCGTGCGCCATCCCCCCGTTTTGCGCCCGGTGATCCGCAATGACGCGCCATATTTCAACTATAACTGGCAGGAGTTCGATCCGCGCTTTCCCGATATCGCCGCCGATGACGCGGTGCTGCTTTATACGCAGTATTCGACGCAATGGGACGCGCTGGCGCATCGCGGCTCAAACTTCGACGTGATGGGCGACGGCGTCACGCAGCCCGTTTACTACAACGGTTTCCGCGCCGGGGTGGACCTGACGATGGACGAAAACCACGTCACCTGCGCGCACAAGCTGGGGATCGAGAATTTCGCCGCGCATGGCCTTCAGGGCCGGGGCGTGCTGATCAACCTGCACAAGCATTTCGGCAATGCGCGCCATGAGGTCAGTTACGGCGACCTGATGCGCGTGATGGAGGCCGATAATATCGAGGTCGAGACCGGCGACATGGTGCTGCTTTGGACCGGGATCGACCGGATGATCCTGCAAGGCGCGGGCAATCCTGACCCCGCGATCAAGAAATCCTGCGCCGTGCTGGACGGCCATGATGCGCGCCTTTTGCAATGGATCACCGATAGTGGCGTGGCGGCGCTGATTTCAGACAATATCGCGGTCGAAGCGGCGGGCAATCCGCTGCCCGATGATTACTGCGGCTCGATCCTGCCGCTGCACGAGCATTGCCTGTTCAAGCTGGGCGTGCCGCTGGCCGAGCTGTGGCAGCTGTGCGATCTGGCCGAGTGGCTGGAGGCCGCCGGGCGCAGCCGGTTCCTGCTGACCGCGCCGCCCTTGCGCCTGACCGGGGCGGTCGGATCGCCTGCAACGCCCATCGCCACGGTTTAACATCCCGGCGCGCCGGCTTATGCTGCACCTGCACAATCCGGCGCCGCCGGGCTGTGTGCCCTTGCATCCCCCCGCGGCCCGCGCCGCACGAGCCGCCCTTACCCCGAGGAAGTAGCCGCATGCCCTCCAAACTGTCCGCCCTGCGTTCCGGTCTGCGCCGCGCCAGCTTTGGCAGTGCCGCGAGGCTCGTGCAGGCCGATCCCAGCGGCCGGGCCGAGCGGCGGTTCCACCGCCTGCTGATTGCCCGGCTCAAGGGCAATCCCGCGCGCCTGCAATCGCTGGCCTGGCATGCCGAGGAGCGCGGCGATCTGGTGCTGGCGCTGCAGGCCTGGCAGGCGCTTGTTCCGCAGGATGGCGCGCCCGCGCGCAATGGCAAGGCCACCGTGCCGGTCACCAAGATCTTCGGCAAGCTGGCCGCGATCGAGACGCGGATGCGCCGGCAGGTCACGTTCTTTGCCGGCGGCGAGGCACCGGCCGGCGCGCCCGAAGTCATCCTGACCGAGGACCGCTTTGACGCCCAAGCCCGCCCGTCAAAGCGCACCCTGCGGATGCAGCGCGCCATGCTGGCCGAGTATTGGCAGGCGGCCGACACCCTGCCAGAGGCGCATCAGGCGCGTCTGCGCAAGGCATATGCGGCGCTGGCCGCGCATCGCAACCGCGCGCGGCGTCAGCATATCGCCCTGTCGGCCCTGCAACCCATCCTTGCGCGCTGGCCGGATTATCCGACCGCCTATCCGCTCTATTACAAGGCCGTGCTGCAAATGGTGCAGGACGATCTGGCGCAAGGCGAGACGGCCGGCACCGGCTGGGCCATGCAAGACAGCTGGTGGGCGTTTTTCCGGACCCGGCAGGACATGCTGGACCAAAAGACGCTGGGCCAGATCTGGGCACTGTCGCTGCGCTTTGCCAACCAGCTGCAGACCGATGGCCATATGCAGGCCGCCGAGCGTATCATCCTGCCCGCTTTCAAGACGTGGGAGGATAATTCCGCAGCGCTGGTCGTGCTGGCCCGCGCCGCCGAGGCGCGGCGCGACTGGCGCATTGCTGCCCAGCACTGGCAGCTATACGCCGCGATCACCAACCCGGTTTCGACCAAAAGCGGGACGATCCGCGCCGACAACGCCAAGGAACGCGCGCGCAAGACCAATTTCGCGCGTGCCTCGCTGCGGTCGGTGCGCGCCGAGCTGGCGCTGGAGTGCCGCGCCGCCGGGCGCCTGCGCGAGTTTCGCGAACTGGCCGCGCGCATTGTCGAAAGCCTGCCGGACCAGCGATTGCTGAAATACGACACCCGCCTGCTGGAGGTCGCGCGCCTCTATGTGCAGGACGCGCTGCGCGAGGACGGGATGCGCGCGCCGCACCGCGCCGCACCTGCAAAACTGCGCCGCGTGGTGCTGTGCCTCGATATTCTCAAACTGTCCGAGGTGCATACCCACAGCCGGGTGATCTTTACCATCTGCCGCAACATGCTGCGCCATGATCCGGATCTGCAGATGGACATCGTCATCACGAACGAGCGGTTCGCCGTGACCACGCCCGTCGTCTCGCCCTCGTTCAACCCCACCCGCAGCAGCGATATCGAGGACCGCGCCCGCGCCGCCATGGGCGATCTTTTCGGCGCGCGGTTCCATCTGCACATGCTGGGCGGCACCGGGCTGGAAGGGGTCGTGGACAGCTGCAAACACATCCTCGATCTCGCGCCTGATCTGGTGCTCTATGGCGGCGGGCACCGGGGGCTGTTTTCCAATGAAAGCCGCCTCGTGCGCCACGCGCTGTTCGATTACCTGCCCGCCGCGTTCTTCTACATCCAGGCCAATAACGAGGTCGACGCGCGCTTTGACATGATCATCGCACGCGGCCCCCACGCGATCGAGGGCGAACCGGGCGATGTGCCGGTGCGCATCCAGCCCTATCCGACCATCGTGGAGGAGGCACTGTCAGCCGCGCAGACCGCCGTCGATCCGGCCAAGGCGGATACCAAGACCATCGTGTCGGCCATCACCGGCGTGCGCATGGACGTGCTGCTGAAAGAGATGAAGGGAGACGAGGCCGACAGGTTCCTGTCGATCCTCGACCGGGTGCCGGGCGCGGTCTGGCATTTCATCGGCTGCAAGGATGTGGCGGCCGTCAAAAAGGCCAACCCTGCGCTGGCGGCCCGGATCGACGCGGGGCAGGTCCGGTTGCACACGGTCATGCCGTTCGATCAGTTCACCGCCCTTGTCAGCGGCGCCGCGCTGTTTTTGCACCTGCCGGGCTTTACCGGCGGCTCGGGCGGGGCGGCGGTGGCGCGCCGCGGCGCGGTGCCGATCCTGACCTTCAACCATTCCGATGTCTCGGGCCGCCAGCCGCCTGAAACCGTGTTCGATGGCGGCGACGCCGCCGGGTTCGCGGACATGGCCGTGCAGCTTTTGCAGGACCGCGCCGAGTGGCAGCGCATCGCCGAGCGCCAGATCGCGCATACCGACTGGATCCGGCAAACCTCGGTCGAGGGCTTTCACGATTGCATGCGCGAGGCCGCCGCTCTGGGCGCCGGGCGCATTGGGGCCTCCGGCGATCCGCAATAGTTGCACAGAGGGCCGCTTGGCGCGCAGACGGGCGCGAGGCTGGATGACACGGGATACCGAATGGAGCGTTTCCTTCTCAAGACCTATCACAGGCTGATACCGGGCCGTCTGAAACGTGCCCTCTCGCCCGAGCTGAAGACCCGTGTTCTGGAAGCGCTGCTCTATCTCACCGCCCGCCCGGGCCTTGCCGGGCTGAAACTGCGCCACCAGGCCATCACCGCCGAGCGGCGCGGCGATTGGGCCGGGGCGATGGCGCTGTGGCAGCAGCTGGCGCTGGCCCGGCGCCGGGATGCCGCCGTGGGTGCGCCCGATGCCTGCCCGCCCGCGCTGATGCCGCCGCAGCCCGGCGACGCGGGCGAGGACGCGCTGCGCAAGACGCGCTATGCGCTGGCCGGGCTGCGCCGCGCGCGGGCAAGGCGCGCCGTTCAGCTATACGGCGAGGGCCGGGACAGGGCGGCCGCCGAACTGGTCGCGCGCGTGGTGGAATCGCTGCCCGATCACCGCATCCTCAAGAACGATCCGGCCATTCTGGAGGCCGCCGCCACCTGGCTGCGCCGCGCACTGGCCGAGGATGGCTATGCCCCGAAACCCGCCGCGCGCGGCGCGGGGCCGCCAAGGCGCATCGCGCTCTGCCTTGATGTGCTGAAAGTGTCAGACGTGCATACCCATGCGCGCGTCCTCTTTTCGATCTGCCGCAACCTGATCGAGCAGGACCCCGCCATCACCACTCATCTGATCGTCACGCGCGAGCGCTTCGTGGTCAGCACCCCGATCGTGTCGGCGGCCTTCGATCCCAACCGCACCGCCGAGGTCGAGCGACTGGCGCGCGCCGCGCTTGGCGCGCATTACGGCACGCGGTTTCATCTGCATATGCACAGCAGCATCGGCCTTGAGGGCGCGGCCGCCACCTGCCGCGCCATTCTGGACATCGCGCCCGATGTGGTGCTGTATGGCGGCGGGCACCGGGGGTTTTTCTCCAACGAAAGCAGGCTGGTGCGCCACGCGCTCTATCATCACCTGCCGACGGCGTTCTTCTACATCCAGTCCAACAATCAGGTTGACCCCTGCATGGACATGATCATCGCGCGTGGCCCGCACCGCATTGACGGCACTCCGGGGCGCGCGCAGATCCGCGTGCAGCCCTACCCGACGATCGACCCCACCGAGGATATCCCGCCGCCGCCCGCCATCGAGCCGGCCAAGCGCGAGAGCAAGCGCATCGTGTCGGCCATTGCCGGGCTGCGCATGCAGCAAAGACTGGCCCAGCAGGACCGCGCCACGCTGGAGGCGCTGTTTTCCATCCTCGACCGGGTGCCGGGATCCGTCTGGCATTTCATCGGCGCTGCCGATCCCGAGGGACTGGTCGGGTCCCTGCCCGTCATCGCCCGGCGCGTGGCGCGCGGCCAGATCAAGGTGCATCCGGTGCTGCCGTTCGAGCAGTTCAGCGAAATGGTCAGCACTGCCGCGCTCTTCATCCATCCGCCCGGCTTTACCGGCGGCTCAGGGGGTGCGACCGTGGCGCGCGATGCGGGCATTCCGATCCTGACCACGCGCAACAGCGACGTGTCGGGCCGCCAGCCGCCCGGGACGATCTTTGCCGACAGTCAGATGAAGGCGCTGGCGCAGAAGGGCGCAACCCTTCTGCAGGACGGCGCCGCATGGGAGGCGGTGGTACGCGCCCAGATCGCGCACAAGGCATGGATTCGCGAGACGGCGGCGGCAGGATTCTACACCTGCCTCTGCGAGACGGTCACGGCGTTCGAGGCGCGCATTACAGAGGGCGCGGCCCCTCAGAACCCCACGCGCGCCGCGTAATCCTGCAACGGATAGAGCGGCTGCCAGCGCACCGGCACGATCCGGCCGGGATAGCGCGCGGCCAGCGCGCGCTGCTCATCCGCGCCAAGGCACAGCTGCGCCAGCCCCCGCGCCGCCGCGCGGGGCAGCGCGCGCCCGGTATTGCTGTAGCCGGGATCGGGCACGCGCCAGTCCGGCCCGTAATAGGCGGCCAGAAACGCCGCAGGGCGTGCCGGGCGCAGCACCTCGGTGTCGCGCAGGCGCGCCGTTTCAGGCTGCTCGAAATCGCTCAGCGGCAGGGGCAGGCGCGCATGTTTGTGCAGCCAGACATGGCCCTCCTCGGCGGCAAAAACGGGGCGGTTGTCCAGATGGCACCATGCATCGCCGCCCGGCGCGCGCACGCGAAACGGGCGGCCAAATTCGTTCAGCACGATGACATATCCCAGATCGGCCAGACGGCACATGATGCGCACCGCCTCGGCGCGCACGGCGGCGGGGGCGCTGGCGCGGGACGGGTAGCCGACGTCGAAATCATCGTCACCGGGGATGAAATCACCCCCCCGCACCTGCCCCAGAAGCGTGCCGTAAAGGATGACCAGCGGCAGATCGAATTCGCGCGCAAACACCGCGCGCAGCTCGGCATAAAGCGCGAGGTACGCATCCTGCCGCGCCGCAATCTCGCCCGGCGCAAGGCGCAGATGCCCCTTTTTCTCCAGCAGGCCGCGCCGGGCGATCTGGGCGCTCACCCCCCCTGCCCCATGCGGCAGCGCCAATTGCCAGCCGCGCCCGCCCCCCGGCGCAGGCAGGACCGCGTCCCCCACCCGCGCGCTCAGCACGGCGCGGGCAGGAAACTGCGCCAGAACCGGGCGGGCGATACGCCAGCGAAACCGCGCGATGCCCTCCCGAAAGCGCAGGGTTTCGCGGCGCAGCGGCACGCCGTCCAGTTCCAGCAGCAGATGTTCAGGGGCCGCGCCGGGGCCTGCATGGCGCACCTCGCCGCTCAGACGCAGGCCCAGATAGCCGATCTGCGCCTGAAAACTACCCGGCGCGGGCGCACCCATGGACACACCGGGGCGCGCCGCGCACGGCTCCAGCCGGGCGGCGAACAGCGGATCCTCGGGCAGCGCCCCATAAAGCCGCGCCGCCCGCCGCCCGCGCCCCCGGCGCATCAGCGCGCGCGCATGCACAAAACCGAAATCGGGATGGCGCGTGATCTGGTAAAGCACGCCTGACAGCTCCGCCCGCAGCCCCTCGGGCAGGCAGGCGGCAAGACGCGCCAGGCGGCGGTGATACAGATCAAAGAGCCGGCGGCGCACGGGGCGCGTTCCTTCCTGCTGGGTCAGACCGCGCGGCTTATCGCCGGTTTGGGCCCGTGCCACAATGGGCGCCCTCCCTCACAGGATCAGATCGCCCGCAGCCCCGGTGTAGGCCCGCCGCCAAGGCCGAGCGCGACATCGCCGGCCAGTGTGCGGGCGATTCCGGTCGACGATCATGGAAACAATCCTCTGAGATATTTACCAATGTATTCCTTGCAGGCGCCCCGGGATGGGCAGTGAGGTCATGAACAGGGTCCGAATACACCAAAATGCCCGTATTATGACGGATTTTGCACGCCTTGCCCCCTGCGCGATTGTTCCACAGGCCGGACCGGTCTAAACCGGACAGAGCCAATTCAATTGCGAGGCAGGGCATGAAGATAGCAGTCGCCGGTATCGGCTATGTGGGGCTCTCCAATGCCGTGTTGCTGGCGCGCGCGCATGATGTGACGGCGGTCGATATCTCGCCCGCGCGGGCGGCGATGCTGAACGCGCGGCAAAGCCCCGTTGTCGATCCCGACATCGAGGCCTGGCTGGCCGAAAAGCCGCTGCGCCTGAGCGCCACCACCGATGGCACGGCGGCCTATAGTGGCGCCGATGTGGTCATCATCGCGACCCCCACCAATTACGACCCGGTGAACAACTATTTCGACACCTCCTCGGTCGAGACGGTGATCAGCGACGTGATGGCCGTGAACCGCACCGCGATGATCGTCGTCAAATCCACCGTTCCCGTCGGGTTTGTCCAGAAGATCCGCGCCGAGACGGGCAGCGATCAGGTGCTGTTCTCGCCCGAATTCCTGCGCGAGGGGCGCGCGCTGTATGACAACCTGCATCCCAGCCGCATCGTCGTCGGCGAACGCAGCGACCGCGCCCGCATCTTTGCCGACCTGCTGATCGAAGGGGCCATCACCAAGGACGTGCCGGTGCTGTTCACCGACCCCGACGAGGCCGAGGCGATCAAGCTGTTTGCCAATACCTACCTTGCCATGCGCGTTGCGTTCTTTAACGAGCTGGACAGCTACGCGATGGCCGGCGGTATGGACACGCGCCAGATCATCGACGGGGTCGGCCTCGATCCGCGCATCGGCGATCACTACAACAACCCGTCTTTTGGCTATGGCGGCTATTGCCTGCCAAAAGACACCAAGCAGCTGCTGGCAAACTATTCCGAAGTGCCCCAGAACCTGATCCGCGCCATCGTCGATGCCAACCGCACGCGCAAGGATTTCCTGTCCGACCAGATCATCGCGCGCCGGCCCAATGTGGTGGGCGTCTACCGTCTGGTGATGAAGGCAGGCAGCGACAATTTCCGCCAATCCTCGGTTCAGGGCATCATGAAACGGATCAAGGCCAAGGGGATCGAGGTGATCGTCTACGAGCCGGCCCTCAGCGAGGATCATTTCTTTGGCTCGCGCGTGCTGCACGATCTGGAAGCGTTCAAGGCCAAAAGCGATATCATCATCGCCAACCGCGTCACCGACGAAATCCGCGACTGCGGCGCAAGGATATTCACCCGCGATCTGTCAGGAACAGACTGAGCCCGCAAAAGGGTGATACGCCTTCTGACAGGCTGCCGGGCCTTTATCCGCGCGCATAAACGTCCTCATATCGGATGATGTCATCCTCACCCAGATAGCTGCCGGTCTGCACCTCGATCAGGACCATCGGAACCTTGCCGGGATTCTCCATCCGGTGGACCGCGCCCAAGGGGATGTAAACCGACTGGTTCTCGCTCAGCAGGCGCACATCATCGCCGACAGTGACGCGCGCCGTGCCTTCGACGACAATCCAATGCTCGGAGCGGTGGTGATGGCTTTGCAGGCTCAGCGCCGCGCCGGGATGGACCACGATCCGCTTGACCTGAAACCGCTCGCCAATGGCGAGGCTTTCGTACCAGCCCCAGGGGCGATAGTCGCGCGGCAGCTGCACCGCCTGGCTTGCGCCGCGCGCCTTGAGGACGCTGACCGCCTCCTTGACGCGCTGCGCCTGGGATTTATGGGCGACCAGCACCGCGTCATTCATGGCGATTGCGACGATATCGGTCAGCCCGATCCCGACCAGCTCCAGCCCCGGCGTCTCCGAGCGCAAGAGCGTATCGGCGCAGGAAATCGCCGTGGCGTGGTCCGAGCAGACATTGCCCTGCGCGTCCGGCCCCGATTCCAGCCACACGGCATCCCAGCCACCCAGATCGGACCAGCCGGCGGCATAGGGCATGACGGCCAGATTACCGGCCTTTTCCATGATGGCGTAGTCGATCGAGATATCCTCGGCCTGCGCCCATGGGCCTGCATCCAGCCGGGTGAATCCCAGATCGCAATCTGCATCTGCCAGCGCAGAGGTCACAGCCTCCAGCATGGCGGGCGTATGGGTGCGATAGGCGTCGATCACGGCGCGGGCGGTAAACAGGAAAATCCCCGCATTCCACAGGAAATTCCCGGCGGCCAGCATGTCCTGCGCACGGGGCGCGTCCGGTTTTTCAACAAAACGGGCCAGGGTCTGGGGCGTGTTCGCGCCCGCATCGGCCCCCTTGGCCAGTTCCAGATAGCCATATCCGGTCTCAGGCCGGTCGGGCGTGATGCCGAATGTCACCAGATCCCCTGCCAGCGCGCGCGGCGCGGCGGCGGCGATGGTCGCGCGAAAGGCATCCGCATCGGGAATGACATGGTCAGAGGGGGCCACCAGCATCAGCGCATCCGCGTCCCGCTCTGCCAGCCACAGCGCGGCGGCCAGCACGGCGGGGGCAGTATTGCGCCCTTCGGGTTCGATCAATATGCCTTGGGGCGCCTGGCTGATCTGTGCCAGCTGCTCGGTCACGATAAAGCGGAACGGATCGCCCGTCACGATCAGCGGCGCGGCAAAGCCTGTCCCCGACAGACGCCGGGCCGAGGCCTGAAACAGGCTTTCGTCACCCATGAGGCGCGCAAACTGCTTGGGGTATGATTTGCGCGACAAAGGCCAGAGCCGTGTGCCCGAACCGCCGCACAAAAGAATGGGATGTATCATGCGTGACCCTTTCAGTGCCGCGATGTTCTGCGCTCGGACCGGGCCTCACCGAAACGAGCGTTTTCCGGGATGCCTTTTGTCATATCCCGCCTCTCAGTTCTTTGCCAGCCAACCCAGAAACGCCTTGTCGGGCGATTTCAGCCGGATCGCACCGCGTGCGCGCCAGACGGCCAGCCAGTCCGCCTGCAGCGCATGGACATCCGCGCCGGGACGCACCCGGCGCGCCTCGTCCAGCGCCGCCTCGCTCAGTACCGGGGTCTGCCCCGGCAGCACCACGGTGTCGCGCCGCGAGAACCGGATCAGATCGCCCGGCTCCTCGTGCATTTCGTAATCGGGCAGGGTGCCCTCGGCGATCATGTCGCGCAGCATCTTGCGAAACACCCGCCGGGGGCTGGCGCTGCCGGATTTCTTCAGCAGCGTATCGACCGACACCGTCCATTCCGCCTGCCGCCCGCAATGCTTGCGCGCCAGCTCGTAAATCCGCCGCTCCAGCGGCTTGCGCAGGCGGAAATAATCCCGGCTCAGCGTCAGCACCGATTTCGACAGCACCGCCCGGAACAGCCATTCCGACAGCGTCACCACGACCGAGATCATCCGCCCGCCCCGCGTCTTGCGCAGGATCTGCCAGCTTTCGATCAGCCCGAAACCCGATGTCACCTCGTGCCCGCCGGTTTCGTAATTGGTGGTGATGCGCGTGCCGGCCAGTCGCTCCAGTGCAGCCTGCAGGCGCTTGTAGCCATCGCCGCTGGTCTCGCGGTTGGTGGCGACCAGCAGATCATGCGCCTTCAGATGCAAGGTGCGGCCCACCTCGCGGCCCGCATTGACGCCCGCCATCAACTGGCTGATGCAATAGATCAGCACGTCCTTGTCATGGATCGTGGCCAGCCCGCGCATCGACGGCGCGATCTCGATCTGCACGCCATTATGCTCATAGGACAAGATGCGCCTGTCGGGCCGGGTCGACAGCGAAAACATCGGATGTTCCATCGTGCCCAGATCGCCCTTGGGCGCCGCATCAAAGATGTCGCAGACAAAAAAATCAGCCGTTGGGTGATGGTCCGGCAAAAGCCCGCGCGCGGCCTGCCAAGCCCCCCGCGCCGGAGGCGTTGCTGTTGTCATGCCTGATCTGCCCGTATCTGCTCCGCGCAGCGCCCGGGTTGGTCCCGGATCAACGTCGCGAATCTGCTTCGTGGTTTCAATGACACCCAGCTTAAAGTTATCCACAGGCCCCGTCCACAGAAAGCCCAAACCGAAACGTGGTATCAGAGTCGCCGGGACGTGGTTTCGGAATCGCTTCAACGTGGTTTCAGAGTCGGCGCGCCCCGAAAATCATCGAAAATATTCAGTTGTCCAAAGGGGTTGGCAAGAATGAGGCAGTCCCGTAACTATAAGATAACTATAAAATAACTGGGCGATGATATAGTGCTGCACCTACAGCACCCGGACCTTCAGCCCCAGCGGGTTGGTCAGACGTTTGATATTACTTAGAAAAATAGAAAATGGCGCGGGACATGCTCATAAATGTTCCATGTTACGCCTTTTTGGGTATACTGATCAAAAAGCAATACATTGAGCAGTTACCCCCATGAGCGATCCCACCGACCTGCCCCCCTATTTCAAGATCGACCCGGACGCCGCCATGCGCGATCTGGGCGCGGGCATCACCGCAGACGGGTTTGCCGCCATCGCCGCGCATTGCCATCAAGGGCGCGACGATCTGGCCTCTCGCGGGCTCAGCGATGAGGGTCGCAAGAGTTTGCGCAAATTCTCGACCTGGGAAATCACCCGCTATCTGATCCCTGTCGCGCAGGCGCATTTCCGGCGCGTGCTGCGCCAGAACCCGCATCTGCCGCAAGGCACCTCCGAAACCGAAGGCGGCGCGAAATGGTTCACGCTTGAGGACGTTCTGCGCCTGCGCGTGCATTTCGCCGCCGAAGGATCGAAATCCAAGGAATACCAGCCCTACCGCCCCGAGGGCCTGCCGGCCAAGATGGTGGCCGTGGCCAATTTTAAGGGCGGCGTCGGCAAGACCTCGACAGCGGCGCATCTGGCCATGTCGGCAGCACTCGACGGCTACAAGGTGCTGGTGCTGGATCTGGACAGCCAGGGCTCGATGACCTCGATCCTGGGGGGCCGTGTCGAGGATGAATGGCAGACCGTCTTCCCGCTCTTGGCGCGTCACTACGCGCTGGCGCTTCAGGCCGAGAACCGCGCGCGGACCCAGCGCGGCGAGGATCCCAAACCGCTGGATGACACGCTGGCCGAGGCGCTGAAAATCACCACGCCCGATCTGGTCCAGAAAACCCACTGGCCCAATATCGACCTGATCGGCGCGCAGCTGAACCTTTACTGGTCCGAATTCCAGATCCCCGTCTGGCGCATGCAAAGCCGCGGCTGGAAGCTGTGGGATGCCCTCTCCGAGACGCTGCAGGCCGATGGCATCCTTGACCAGTACGACGTGATCTTCATCGATACGCCCCCCGCGCTGGGGTATCTCACCATCAATGGGCTGGCCGCCGCCGACATCCTGCTGGTCCCGCTGGGGGCGTCCTTTCTGGAATTTGATTCCACGGGCCGGTTCTTTGACATGCTGCATTCGACCTTCGCCAGCATCGAGGAGGGCGAGAATATGGCCGCCCGCGCGCTTGGCCGGCCCGAGCTGAGTTTTGAATGGGACGCGGTGCGCGCGATCATCACCCGCTATGACAGCTCGCAGCAGGCGGAACTGGCCGCGCTGATGCAGGCGTACTTGGGTGACACTCTGTCACCGCACCGGCAGGATTTCACCGCCCTCATCGGTCAGGCCGGCGAACAGGCGGTGGGCATCTACGAGGCCGATTACCGCGATTTCAACCGCGAGACCTATGTGCGCGGCCGCGCCACCTTCGATCAGACCTATGCCGCGTTCAAGCGGCTTCTCATCGGTATCTGGCGGCGCGAGGAGCTGGCGCGCGCGCCCGGCACTGCGGCGGACCCGCAGGCCGCCGATGCCTGACCTTTGCCGCCCGAAAGGATGATCTGAATGGCCAAACGCAAACGCCTGACCCCGCCCCAGCCCGGCAGCCTGGCCGAACGTGGCGCTACCCCTGCCCCGGGCCGTGTGCCGATCGCACAGGTCGCAGGCGACGCCTCCTTTACCGCCGCATTCGAGACTGTTCAGGGCGAATTGCAGTCCGCGCAGCGCGAGGGGCGCATGGTTCTGTCGCTGCCGCTTACGGCGATCCGGGCCGATTACCTGATCCGCGACCGGCTGGCATGCGACGCCGAAGAGATGGAGGCGCTCAAGCAAAGCATCCACCAGCGCGGCCAGCAAACCCCGATCGAGGTCGCCGATCTGGGGCAGGGCGTCTATGGCCTGATTTCAGGCTGGCGCCGCGTGCAGGCTCTGGCCGCCCTCCATGAGGAAAGCGGCGGGCTGGAGAGGTTCGGCACTGTGCAGGCCCTCTTGCGCCTGCCCGCGGATCGCCCTGCCGCCTATATCGCCATGCTGGAGGAAAACGAGGTTCGCGCGAACCTGTCCTTTTACGAGCGCGCCCGCATCGTCGTGCAATCGGTTGACGCAGGCGTCTTTGACAGTGACAAACAGGCTTTGCAGAGCCTGTTTTCCACCGCCTCCTTCTCCAAGCGGTCCAAGATCAAATCCTTCATGCCCCTGGTGCGCGCCCTTGACGGCGCGCTGCGCTACCCCGCGCAGATCCCCGAGCGTCTGGGGCTGGCCCTGTCGCGCGTGATCGGCGAGGATTCCAGCGCGGCGGCGCGACTGGAGGGGGCGCTTAAAAGCAAAGACGTGACATCCGCCGACGACGAGCGCCGCGTTCTTGAGCGGCATCAAGGCGGCACTGTTCCAAAGACCAAAAAGGGGTCTAAAGCGCATGATAGAGCCTCATCATCGGCACCTGCGCTGCAAGGCGTCACAGTCACTTTCGCCCCCGGCCGGATCGTGCTGGAGGGGCCGGACGTGACGCAAGAGATGAATGACGCACTGGCAGCCTGGCTCAGCACGCGCCAGCAATAACAGACTCTCACATAGCCAAACCTTTCGCATGCGAAAGGTTTGTGAATTACCGAAGTATCAGATTTTCAGTCCGGTTTTCTCATCCGCGCGCGCTCAGGCAGCCGGTGGCGCAGACTGTAGCGCACATATCGCGCAAAAGCCGCCAGACTGGTCGCCAGCGGCAGCCCTTCCTCGCGGCGCCACACCCGCCAGATATCGCGCACCGCCCGCCGCTTGGACGCCGAGAGCGTGCCCGGCGCGACCCGATAAAACGCCAGCACCTCGTCCAGCCCCAGCGCAGGGCCGCCCAGCCGCAACAGCCGCAGCCACAGCGCATAATCATGCTGTAGCGGCAGATCGGGCATCGGCTGCGCCCCGTAATGCGCGGCGTCGTAAATCACCGTCAGGCATCCCATCCGGTTGGGGCCCAGCATCGCGCGGTAATCGAGGCGGGCAGGCGCGCGCATCTCGGCAATCAGATCCCCGCCGGGACCCAGCCGGGCATAAGCGGTATGGCTCAGTGCGGCGCCGGTCTTGTCCATGAAATCCAGCTGGCGGGCCAGCTTTTCGGGGTGCCAGCAATCATCTGCATCCAGAAAGGCGATGTAGCGCCCGCGCGCCTCGGCCAGTCCCAGATTGCGCGCCGCCGCCGCCCCCCTGTTGCCGCCCGGCGCCAGCAGGCGCAGCCGCGCATCCTGCCCCGCCAGCGCGCGCGCCAGATCTGCGGTGCCGTCGGTCGAGCCATCCTCGATCAGCAGCAATTCCCAATCGGTCCGGGTCTGCGCCTGCACGGACGCCACGCTTCGCGCCAGCGTGGCGTCCGCGTTGAACAGCGGCATGAGGATGGACGTGACGGGATCGCGCGCGGGCATGGGGCAGGCCGGGTTGGGGACGGGCCGCGCAGTTTAGCGCGCGCGCCCCGGCAGAACCAGAGGGCCTTGCTGAGCGCAACTGGCGGGCATTTAAATTGTATTCTCGGTATAACTCCCAGCTTGGCCACAATCGCGCGATACCCGGCGCCATGATCGTTCCGCATCCTTCCCGCCAGTGGGTAATGGGGCGTTAACATGCAACTGGTATCGCGAGGCGTGGCTGTCAGCGTCGAGGATGCGCTGGATTACGGGCTGAAACGATTGCAATTCGTCGAAACGGGGACGGGCCTGTCCCTGATCACGTCCAGCGGGCGGAACGGTGGCCTGTCCAGCTACCGTTTGAACGGCAGCGATTGGAGCCTGAAGGACCAGACCTTTTTTACGGGGGCGGCAGCGCAAGGGCGCCTTGATATGCTGGGGCTGGTGCAGGGGGCATCCGGGCCAATTCTGGCCATTGCGGCCGATAGTGGCGGCATGGCGGGGATCCTGCTGACTGCAGGGGGCAGTTTCGCAGGTATTGCCCAGGTGCAGGCAGCGGAGGCAGGCGGGCTGATCCAGAATTTTGCCATCGACAGTGACACCCTGTCGCTGCTGCATCGGGCTGGGTTTTGCGATGCTCTCATGCCTGATGCGCTGGGGGCGGGCTATGGCCAGATCCTGGCGTCGGCCACGGTCGGCGGCCGGCAGTTCATGATCCTTGCCGATCAGTTCAGTCATGATCTGTCTGCTATCCTGATGGGCAGCGGCATGGAGGCCGGCGCGGTTGCCGGGCATCTGGCGGCGCGCATGGGGGCCGCCCAAGGCCTCGGCATCGCCGCGCCGACCGCGATCCAGACGGTTCAGATGGACGGAAAATGCTTTGTGGTGCTGGCGGCCGCAGGCAGCGGATCGCTGTCGGTGATGGAGCTGACAGGCGCGGGAAATCTGGTGCTGACCGAACATCTGATCGACACGCTTGAGACACGCTTTGCGGCGGTGCAGGCCCTTGCCACCGCGCAGGTCGGCGATCAGGTGCTGGTGCTGGCGGGGGGCGGCGATCATGGTCTGACATTGTTCAGCCTGCTGCCGAACGGGCAGCTGGTCTGGCGCGCCACGCTGGCCGACACGCTGGAGACCAGCCTGCACAATGTCGCCGCGCTGGCCATGCATGTAATGGACGGCACGCTGCATATCGCCGCCGGATCGCAGCGCGACCGCGGCGCCAGCCTGTTCACGCTGGATGTGAGCAATTTGGGCGAGACATGGCGCAATGACAGCGGGCGCACGCAGAACCATGCCGGCACGGCAGGCGGCGATATCCTGATGGCGCAGGAGGAGGGCGATATCCTGCGCGGGCTGGGCGGCGATGACGTGTTGGTCGCGGGGCCTGGGCGCACCGTGATGGTTGGCGGGAACGGCGCAGATATCTTCGTGATGAAAGAAGGCACCAGCAACGTAAAGATCACCGATTTTGAAAAGGGTGTGGACCGCCTCGATCTGTCGGACTGGCCGATGCTGCGTGATCCCGGTGCGCTCACGATCAGCAGTACCTCTACCGGCGCGCACATCGACTATCGCGGACATCGCCTGGAGATTCAGTCACATGACCAGAACCGCCTGAGCGCGACCGATCTGTTCGGGCCGCGTTTCGCGTGGGCTGACCGTGTGATCGTCTCGGTGGACATAGCCGAGCATGACAGTGATCCGGGCCTTGTCTTGCGCGCCGATCATACCGGTCAGACACTGACCGGCGGCGCCTGGGACGACCGGATCAATGGGGGCAATGGCGATGACCGGCTGATTGGTGCGGGCGGCGATGACCGGCTGATTGGCGGGCGCGGCGATGACAGCCTTTATGGCGGTGATGGCGATGATGCGCTCTATGGCCTGGATGGGGATGATTACCTGCACGGCGATGATGGCAATGACTATATCTCGGCCGGGGATGGCGATGACACGGTTTCGGCAGGTCCGGGGCATGACACGGTTTATGGCGGGGAGGGTAACGACCGCCTGATCGGGGGCAGCGGCAATGACAGCATGCGGGGCAGTAACGGTAATGACACGCTTTATGGCTTGAACGGCAATGACATGCTGCGCGGTGACGGCGGCAATGACTATATCTCGGCCGGGAACGGCGATGACACGGTTTCGGCAGGTCCGGGGCATGACACGGTTTATGGCGGGGAGGGTAACGACCGTCTGATCGGGGGCAGCGGCAATGACAGCATGCGGGGCAGTAACGGTAATGACACGCTCTATGGCTTGAACGGCAATGACATGCTGCGCGGTGACGGCGGCAATGACTATATCTCGGCCGGGGATGGCGATGATACGGTTTCTGCGGGTCCGGGGCATGACACGGTTTATGGCGGGGATGGTAACGACCGTCTGATCGGGGGCAGCGGTAATGACAGCATGCGGGGCGGTAACGGTAATGACACGCTTTATGGTCTGAATGGCAATGACATGCTGCGCGGTGATGGCGGCAATGACTATATCTCGGCCGGGGATGGCGATGATACGGTTTCGGCAGGCCCGGGGCATGACACGGTTTATGGCGGGGATGGTAACGACCGTCTGATCGGGGGCAGTGGCAATGACAGCATGCGGGGCAGTAACGGTAATGACACGCTTTATGGTCTGAACGGCAATGACATGCTGGAGGGCGATACAGGGGACGATTATCTTTCGGGCGGCGCGGGTGACGATACCCTGATTGGCGGAGCGGGGCAGGACACGCTGCTGGGCGGGGAGGGGGCCGACGAATTCATCTGGGAGGACGCCGCCGACAGCCCTGCAGGCGCCGCTGACGTGATCATCGGTTTCGAGCCCGGCGAGGATGTCATCGATCTCAGCCTTTGGCAGCGCGACCTCAGCTGGGCCGACAGCTTCGACGGGCGGGCCGGACGGATCGTCTATGATGATGCGACCGGGCATCTGGGCATCGATCTGGACGGCTCGGGGCATGCCGATTTCGGGATCGACTTGATCGGATCGCCCGCCCTTACCGAGGCGGATCTGCTGTTTTGACGGGCGCGCAGCCTACGACCGGTCCGGCCCCGGAATACCGCGGTACGGGCAGGTCTACGCGGGGCGCTTGGCCATGATGACCCGCTGCTGGGTCATCGTCGTCCACGGCTCGTCGCCATAAGGCTTCAGCGCCTTGGCCAGAATGTCCCTGGCTTCGGATTTACGCTGCTCCGCGTCATCGTCTTTCGAACCTGCCGAATATCGCGACAAGAGCCAGGCAAGGGCGCGCTGAAATGTCCATTCCGTCTTTTCGTAATGGGTGAACATGGTCACTTCGCAGAATGCCGAGCGCAGGATGATGAACTCTTCGCGCTCTGCATTGGGGTCGATCGCCTTGTCGCTGGACCCGCCCAGGTTGGACAGGGTCTTCGATGCCCGAAGCATCGCATAATACCACTCATGTTCCTTGGACTTGCCGGGCAACGGTGCCACGTAAAGAAACGCCAGGCCCGCGTCGGGCGTCGTCATCTTGTCGAGTGTCTCAAGCGTGGCGGCACGGTCCATCCAGTGGAACGACCGGCCGAACGTCACCAGCTGAAGCGGGCGGTCGATGAAGGACAGATCGTCAGAGCTGCCCTGCACATAGGTCACATTGCCCGGTGCGCGCGCGCGCCCTGCCTCCAGCATGGCCTCGCTCGGATCGACGGCGATGACCTGGCCGCAATGATCGGCGATCTTGTTGGCGATCGTACCGGGGCCGCAGCCCAGATCCAGCACAGTGCTGTCCGGGCCGACCCCAGCCGCCGCAACGACATGCTCGATCAGACGGCTCGAGTAGTGCAGCCTGCCCTCGTCATAGCTTTGCGCTGCCTGATCGTAACGGGATGGGTTTGCCTTCACTAAATCGTTTGCCATGCATGGACCTCAAATATGATTTGGGGCTGGTATAATTCCGTATTGAAATTTTGCAACGGTCGGCGCACCTGCCCTGAGCGAAACAGACCTGATTTTTTGAAACAGCGCGGCGTTTTCAGTATCTGGCCTTGGTTGCCTTGGCTCTGCTGGTGGGCGTATTAAGGCGCAAATTCGAAACGCGCAGAAGGAAAAATCCGTGACAGGAAATTTACCTTACACGATTAATTCCGTTACCGATTATCGTTTGGTATGCGCCACGGCCTTGTCCCGCCTATCCTCGCACCCTGATACAAGCCCTTCGGATGCCAAGAGTGATGCATCTCAAAGCGTCCAGGATGGCCATTTTCCCTCACTTTCGATAGATTTAGGCAAGGTTTACACGCTGGAGAGCCTCGTAATCACTGGCAGTTCGACCGATCACGGATATCGCAACAGAACGCTTGCCGTCGAAATTTCACGCGACGGGAACGACTGGGCATTGCTGCATGGTGGATTGCGCTACTGGGAGGGCACATTGACCGTTCCGGTCAGCGGCGCGGCCACCGGCCGATATCTGAGGTTCGGTCTGACCGAACGAACGCCATTGTATTTGGAAAAAATCCAGATCAACGTTCGAATGTTCGAGGATGGCCACCTGCCGATCTTTGCCTCGAGACGATCTGATGGTCTGGGAGAGCGATTGAACGGGCTGCTCAACGCCATCTGGCTTGCGGAAATATTCGGGTCAGATTTCAAGTTTTACTGGAGCGATAAATTCGCGGATGACCCGATGCATGCCATCGTTTCAGGGCGTGATATGTTCTCGGAGGAGTTTCTTGCGAAGCATCATACGGGATCATTGAAATCGCCCAAAGGCTGGGCGATTGAGGGCAAGAAACTGAAGCGGGAATTGGTGGATTGGAAATTGTCGCAGACCGGTGTGATCGAGTCGCCGCGTGACCACCTGAGCAACTATTTTGCAAATATCCCCGAAATCGCCGACCGGGATGGCCTCAGGCGCGCCTTTCAGCGTATCGGATTTTCCAAAAGAGTCGACGATGCCATCAAGGTGGCGAATGCAACAAAAATACCGGAGTCGGCGATTGCGCTGCACCTGCGCAGCGGGGATATCTTTTATGGTATTTATCGCAAGCATCTGAATTACAGTTACAAGGGAATCACCACTCCTGTTGCCAAACTCATCATAACGAAATTCATCAATGAGGGGCGCGCCGTCTTTCTGTTCGGGCAGGATGCCGAGCAGTTGGAATATCTTGCCCTGACATGCGGTGCCATCGATACAACGTCGCTCAACCGCGACGCCGTTGCCGCAATGGAGCCACATCAGAAGGCCATGTATGATCTGGTACTTCTGTCCCGTTTTCAGACAATACTGGCAGGGACCAGTGCATTTTCCCGTCAGGCATCATGGGTCGGCGGTGGGCAGGTGATAATCCCGAACAAGGTTTTTACCGCGGATGAGCAGCATCGGGCCTCCCTGGAGGATCTTGAGAACAACGCGCATCTCTATCATCCGCAACAGGCGGCTTACTCTTATTGGTATGCTTATCATCACGGGCGACACGAGCGTGATATCGAAATCAATATCAAGGTCCTTCGACAGGCGTTGGCCTTTGATCCTGAAAACGAGTTGTATTATTTCGTTCTGTCTGCATTGCTTGCGAGAAAGGGGGATATCCGGCAGAGTGCGGATGTTCTTGAAATACTTTTTGAACGGCACAGGCAGGCCCAAACTCTGCGGAATCTCTTTCCCATCTTTGCTTTGAAAAAATCAAAGAACGAATATAAACTGAAAGAGTACTTTGCTGATTTCATACGGGTTGCCGATGAAGGATCGTTCTTTCATTCCGTGCTGATTTTCTTTCTGGCACGCTCGAAAGGTGAGATCGAAGAAATGGAGACGTATTTCTCGATCTGTTGCGAGGCGGCGGCCGACGCGTCTGCTGTGGAGCGGGCGGTCTTGAATTATATTACGCCAAGAATGGAGCTTGCGCGCAAAGAAGTCGCGGAAGGGTGATCGCGCCAGGGTGCGGGGCCGTATGATGAAAATCGGCGGCGCTGTTTCAAGAAACCAGGTTTATCACCAGAACTTTCCGATTTTGCGGCGTGCGGCGCTGCCCTGGGCCTCGGGGTCCGAGGTGCCTGCCGAACGGGTCCCGTACCGTTTTCCACCAAGCTTCTTCGCAAAGGAATCGAACTCGGTAAATTTCTTGCCCCGGCGCAAGTCTTCGTACAAGCGATGCTCGGCACTGATAAACGCCTCTCCCAACCGGCGATCCTGATCGCGGCTGAGAAGATGCAGTACACCGGGCCGGGCGGTGAATTCGCCCAATACAAATCCGCGATCCGAGCTCAGGAAATCGATCCGCAAAAACGGCACCGGCAGCGCGAGGCTGATTTCGCGTGCTGCCTCCAGGAGAGTTGCAGGTATCTCGCGCGCGTCCCAGTCCACTTCATTTTCTCTGGGCCGTGCCCAGATGTCTGCTTTTTCGCCGTCCGCGGTCATCCAGACTTCGGCCGGGTAGGGGTATCTTTGCATGGTGCCGACAAGCCCGATTTCTCCGTAAAAGCTGTAGAACTTCCAGTCATGGGAAGATCCCATTTCATTGCTGCTGTCGATCATCAGCTCTTCGATATTCCAGTAGGGGCGTGGAATGCGCCTGGTCTCGACATCATCGTGCATATGCCGGCGCAATTCATCCAGCCCGGCGATCGCCTTGCCGGTCCGCGCATCGACAATATGATCGGCGGAATGTATCAGATAAACGCCTGCGGACCCGCTGGCATTGGGTGGTTTGAGGGCGGTTCCCTCCTTGAAGGCAATCTTGTCCAGATGGACGCTTTTCAGGGAATTTTCCGGCCTTGGCACGCCGATTGCGTCCGCAAAGAGATAGCCGTTCGCCTTTTTCTGCAATATCCACTCGGGGCAGGAGTCCGTGCCATGTTTCAGCATGCGGCGTGTGCGTTGTGACAGGCTGGATCTGAGTGATGAAACATGCTGCAGATTATCGAACTTCGCCGCGAATTTCACAAAGTAATGGTCCGTATCCGCAAGCGTGAAGTTGTTCAGAAAGCGGATCATCTCTTCCTCGGAAAGATCGCCTCTTTTTTGCAATGCAAGGAAGGTCGCGCGACCCAACCGGGTTTTTTGCACGGCATGACGCCCGGAAATCGCGGAAAAGCGGGCGATCAGCTCGGCTGAGGTGCCGATGCCGTCGTCCCGAAACCTGTGAAGGTGTTTTGAATAAAGGACATAATCTGACTGACGTGGGGACATAAAGCCTGCTCTACCTACTTTTTGACGAAACGGTATTTGCCGCCCATATCCTCGGGCGTGAGCTTCATTCGGGCGGCGAATTTCTCGACGCCGGCGCGCACTTTGTCATTCTTGAAATTGTTGCCAATCAGATGTCCGCGTTTGCGCAGGAGCGGCCAGTAGAACATCAGGTCGCGAAAGACCGGCTCTTTTTCGGGGACGGCATCCACATAAACCAGATCCGGCTTCTGGCGGTAATAGCGCAGGACCTTGGCCGCGTTCTCGGATGTCTGCGGGAGCGGCGTGATCATGTCCTGAAGGCCCGCGTCCACGACGTTGCGCAGAAACGTATAATACAGCATCGGATAGCCGTTCGCGAAACGCATCGACGCGACCCGCATTTTCTGGCTTTCAGTGCCTGTATGCATAAAGACGCTTGCATCACCCAGCCAGGTATCGACGCAGACGATTTCAGCATCATGGCCCAGCTCGCGGCAGATCTGCCCCATGCGGATGGCCGAGGCCCCCTTCCATGTGCCGACCTCGACGATCAGCTTCGGCTTCAGTTTCTTGATGCAGGCCGAGAAAATGCCGTGCTCGTGCCCCCAGCCCTGAAGGTCGGGCTCGGCCCAGTCGGGATCGAAATCATCATAGGGGTCGAAGCCGAAGATCTGTTCGCGCACGGGTTTCATACAATCTCCGGTAGTTTTAAATTTTCAATCATGGGCCTTGTAAGGAAGGCCTGCCCTGGCATCAAGGCGCGGGGCACCTTGCTCAGGCCATCAGCTCTTCGTGGCGCTTGATGGCGTCTTCGATAGCGTCATAATATTCCAGCGCGCCCTCGTTCAGCACCAGGCCGCTGTCGCAATAGCTGCGCATCTCGGACATGGCGTGGCTGACCATGATCGCCCCGGACCCGGCCATGCGCGCGCGGAAAAACGCGCGGCTCTTGCGTTTGAAGCGGGCATCGCCCACGGCCGTCACCTCGTCCACCAGATAGGTGTCGAACGGGATGCCCATCGCCACGCCGAAGGCCAGCCGCGAGCGCATGCCGGTCGAATAGCTGCGCAGCGGCATGTGGAAATGCTGGCCTATGGCCGCGAAATCCTGAACGAAGGCAACCAGCGCATCGCTGTCCACGCCGTAGACCCGCGCCAGGAACCGGGTATTCTGAAGCCCGGTCAGATCGCGGTGAAAGCTGTTGGCGCCCCCGATGGGCCATGACACGCGCCCCTCGCGCACCACGCGGCCCGATGAGGGCTGCATCGTGCCGGCAATGATCTGCAAAAGGGTCGATTTGCCCGCGCCATTACGCCCCAGCAGGCCAAAGGCACGGCCTGGCGGCAGCGTCATGGTCAGATCGCTGATGATTGCACGGTAGGTGCCGCGCACCCAGAAGCCCTTGCTCAGGTTTTCGAACCGGATCATCGCCGTCCTGCCTGCGCCATGGCCTAGCCCCTGTCGCGCAGGCTGTAATAGATCAATGCCAGCGTTGCCCAGGCGACCAGCGAAAAGAACGCGGTCAGCAGCACCAGAAGCACGCGGCGCGGATATTCGGCCCGTTGCGCCAGGGTGGGACGGATATAGGTGGCCAGATACAGCTGCTGGCGCTGCGCGTTCGAGCGGGCGGCATCCATCGCCGTCAGGGCCGCGCGGTAGGTCTGCTCGGCGAATTCCTGTTCGACCTGAAGGCTCTCGTATTGCGCCAGAAGTGCGGGATAGTCGGTATTGTCCACGGTCACGTTCTGGGCGGCGAAATCGCTACGCTCCTCGCGGATGCGGTCGCGGATCGCGTCGATGCGCCGCTGAAGCTGGCTGACCCGCGGATCGGTGGCGGTGGTGGTCTGCAGCGTCAGGTCATGTTCGACCAATGCCTCGGCCAGTTGCTGCTGAAGGCTGTTCAGCACCCCCATGCGACCCTGAATATCGGCCAGCGGATCAAGGATCTGGGTGCGGGCGCGGTATTTGGCCAGCGCCTCGCGGGCGCCGGTCAGGCGGGCCAGTGCCTCGTCCAGATCCTTGCCTGCATTGGCCATGCTGTCGCGCCGCGCGGCCTGGTTGAGGGTGTTGATCATCTCCTCGCTGGCGCGCACCACAAGGCTGGCGATATCCTGTGCCATCTGCGGATCACGGGCGCGCACTTCGACCATCAAAAGGCCGCTGCTTTTGTCATAGGTGATGCGCGCCATCCGCTTCCAGAACCACAAAAGATCCTCGATCGTGGCACTGGGCCAGAGCGAGAAAAACGGATCCTGTGGCCAGTTGGCCGAATAATGGCCGTAAAGGTCCAGTTCGGCATTGATGCGCGCGACGATCTCCTGGCTCTGGATGAACTCGAACAGCAGATCGGCATTGCCGCCATTGCCGCTTGCCACGATCTGGCTGAGCCCGCCCAAGAGCTCGGTGGCCGAGCTGGTTTCTTCGCTGCGCACGGTAAAGGCGGTGGTCGAGGCGTATTGATCGCGCGCGATGAACGCCATGATGAAAATCGCGATGAGTACGGGCAGCAGGACGACCGTTGCAAAACTGATCAGAAGGCCCCGGTGCCGGCGCTGTATGGGGGCCTCCGGCGCGGGCGGCGGGACCGCGGCGATTGCCTCGGCGTTGCGGCGCTCCTCTGCCTCGTGCTTCTTTTTCTGGCGGATCGCCCGGCCACGTTTTACTTTCTCGATCAGCCCGGCGTTCCAGCTGTCGATATATTCCTGGCGCTCCTGCCTGCTGGAGAAAGTCCGCTTGGCAACAGCATGCTCTCTCAGGGCAACCGTACGCGGCTCGTTCAGACCATATGGGTCATCGTTCGACGTGGTCATGCCCCTGCCTATACTCCTGTCCTGCGCGACAACTCCGAAATGTGATTTTGTATAGCCATCGACGGCGCTCTTGTACAAAGCCACCCTATCGAAGACCAGCACAAAGGGCCTGCCGGCAAGGTCAGCAGTATTTCGCGGCCCTGGCGTGAGAAATGCCTGTTTAGGCGAATGGACTGACCAGCCAAAGCTGCCCTTCGATTTGAAGGCTGCTGTGCATGTCTTCGGTAGAAAGCGTCGTGCAGCCGGCAATCAATGCAGACACGACGATCATCGCGTCATGGACAGCAAATCCATAGCGTTCAGCCAAGGCGCGCCCCACCTCGTGCGTGTGCATTGTCAGATCCTCGGCCCTGTGCAGGGCCGAGGATCTGACACGAACAGGCCCGTTATCGAGCGGGTAGAGAAATAACATTGGTGTCGACGAAGTTACCGCTCATGCGCGGCGTCGCGGCTGAGCCGCTTGGCGGCGGGCAGTCTGCCACGCAAGTGGCGCAGCCCTTTCAGCACCTCTTTGGCGCGGGGCTGGCGCTGGATTTTCAGGGTGCTGTCCTCTGCGACAAGGTCGATCCGGTCGCCTTGCTTCAGGCCAAGCTTGCGGACCAGATCCGCGGGCAGGCGCAGGGCAAGGGAGTTGCCCCATTTTGATCCCTGCATGCCCGCCGCCGGGTTTGGATATACAAAATGAAATGTATATCATTTCAGCGAAAAGACCAAATGTTGCCGGTTCACATGGGGCCGCAGGTTTAGGAAAAGAAGGCTCTAACAAGTGTAGTAGTCACGATACCAGGCCACGAAATGCGCCACGCCGTCCTTGACGCCGGTATGCGGGATCTCTCCGGCAAGGCGGGTCAGCAATGTGGCATCCGCCCATGTGGCGGGCACGTCGCCGGCCTGCATGGGCAGCATGTTGCGGGTGGCGCTGCGCCCGGTGGCCTGCTCGATGGCGGTGATGAAATCCAGCAGTTGCACCGGCGCGGAATTGCCGATGTTGATCACCCGGAACGGGGCCACGGGGCTGAGGCTGTCGCCCGGCTGCACGATGCCATCTGCGGGGCGGACCGGCACCACCTGGGCCAGGGCCATGATCCCGGCCACCAGATCGTCGATATAGGTGAAATCGCGGCTCATATCACCGCGGTTGTAGACATCGATAGAGCCGCCTTCGAGGATCGCCTTGGTGAATTTGAACAGCGCCATATCGGGGCGGCCCCAGGGGCCATAGACGGTGAAGAAACGGAACATGGTGATCGGCAGATCATAAAGATGGGCATAGGAATGGGCCATCGCCTCGGTCGCCTTCTTGGTGGCGGCATAGAAGGACATCTGGTGATCGGCGCGCGCGGTCTCGACATAGGGCATCACGGTATTGGCGCCGTAGGCCGATGATGTCGACGCCAGCAGCATGTGGCGCGGCGGATAGGCGCGCGCGGCTTCCAGCAGTTCGAACGTGCCGGCGATGTTGCTGTCCAGATAGCTGCGCGGATTGTCGATCGAATAGCGCACCCCGGCCTGCGCCGCGAGGTGAACCACCAGATCAAAGCGATGCGCGGCGAAGAGGTTCATCAGCAGGTCCGGATGCTCGACCGCGCCTTGGATAAACATGAAGTTGTCGGATGCGAGCCGCGCGATACGGGCCTGTTTCAGCGCAACATCGTAATAGTCGGTCATGGCGTCCAGACCGACGACACTGTACCCTTGGGCGATCAGCCGCTCGCAGACGTGATATCCGATAAACCCGGCGGCGCCGGTCACGAGAGCAGTGGCCATATAGTCTTTCCCTGTTTGCAATGCGTGCGCCCGGGCACAAGCAGCTCACTTTTACGAGGGTGAACCGCCCCGGGTATGCCGGAGAATGTTTGCCCAAACCTTATGCTGCTTTATCATGGGCGCTTTGGTTTTCCTAGAATGCCTGCTGTGCCTTTGGCGCGTGATATATCGCGGTGCCGCGATGGAAGGTGCTGTATAAGGCTTGTTCAGGCCCTACGGGCCGTCATCCGGGCGTGGTCATGCGCTTGTCTCCACGCCTGTCCTGGGCGACAACCCACGGGTACGGGATTGCATGGCCTTGGAAGGCGATCTTGTATAAGACCGGTTTGTTGAAGGTCAGCGCAAAGGGCCCGCATATATGACCAGCACCACTGATATACCGCAGACGCCCCCCCCGCTTGCGCGGCGGCGCCCGGCCTTGGAGGCAGGGCGCGCGATCTCGGCGCTGATCCTGCGCGAGATGTCGACGCGCTACGGGCGCACGCCGGGCGGATATATCTGGGCCCTGCTGGAGCCGATCGGGATGATCATCATCCTGGGATATGCCTGGTCGATGCTGGCGCGCGCGCCGACGCTGGGCACCAGTTTCTTTTTGTTCAAGGCGACGGGATTCATGGTGCTGCAGATGTTTCTGGTCAATTCCAAGCTGGTCGGCAAGGCGATGCATTTCTCGCGTCCGCTGCTGTTTTATCCGCGGGTGACGTGGCTGGATACCCTTCTGGCGCGGTTCATCCTGAACACGCTGGTGGTGACGCTGAGCACCACGATCATCCTGACCGGCATCATGGTCTATGAGAATATCCACACCGTGCTGGATTATTCACGCATCCTGCTGGCCATGGCGCTGGCGGCGCTGACCGGGCTGTCGGTGGGCGTTCTCAACTGCTATCTTTTCCAGCGCATCCCGGTGTGGGAGCAGATCTGGTCCATCGCCACAAGGCCGCTGTTCCTGATCTCGGGCGTGATATTCATCTACGAGGACCTGCCGCAGATGGGCAAGGCGATCCTGTGGTACAACCCGGTATTGCACCTGACCGGGATCATGCGCGACGGGTTCTATCCGCTCTATCATCCGAACTATATCTCGGGGGTTTATCTGGGGCTCTGGATTTTCGTGCCGATGGTGGCGGGCCTCTTGCTGCTGCGCCAGTTCCACCGCGATCTGCTGAATATGTGAGCCTAAAGTAGGGCAATCGCGCTGCGCAGCTCATCGCGCAGGGCCAGTAATACCGGCTCGGGTGTCTCGGCGGGTTTGATGACTGGCGGGCCGGGCCAGTCGGCATCAGACCATGTGCGCCCGTGGCGTGGCACCGGGGCGGCGTAGCGGGGCAGAATGTGGAAATGCACCACCGGGTCCTGCATCATCAGGCACAATGCATTGATCCGCGCGGCGCCGTAGACCTCGCGCGCCAGCCGCTCGGCCAGGCCCAGACCGCGCGCCAGCCCTGATGCCTCTGTATCGTTCAGCGCCGCCAGATCCTGCGTGCCCGAGGCGACGCTCAGCACCATCGCGCCCAGCGTCAGCTGGGCGGGGCGCAGCGACAGCACCCAGCCATCGCAGGCGGTCAGATGCAGATCATCCAGCCGGAATTTGGCGCGAAAGGCGGCCAGATCGGTGTCATGGGCGCTCATGATCTTGCCGCCTCGCCGCGCAGCCGCGAGGAGGACACATGCGCGGTGTAGGGAAAATAGACGATCTCGACCCCCAAAGGCGCAAATTCCGCCTCCAGTGCCTGCCATTTGGGATGCCCCTTCCAGTCGTCGCCCACGAACATCCGGTGAAAGCGCAGCCGCTCCCACGCGGCGCGCTTGTCCATGTCCTCCTGGCGCACCACGTCATCGACGCAGCGCAGCTCGGCCAGGATCTCCATCCGTTCGGGCAGAGGGATGACCGGCGCGCGGCCCTTGCGCGCACTGGCCAGCTCATCCGTGGTGACGCCGACGATCAGGCGGTCGCACCCGGCCCGCGCCCGGCGCAGCAGGTTCAGATGCCCGATATGGAACATATCATAGACACCGGCGGTATAGCCGATCACGCCCATCAGGGCGCTGTACGATTGGATGCGGTAGGGGTCATCTTGGCGGTCCTGACTGGCAGCGCGGCGGTGCGGGCCATAGTCTGCCAGCATCCGCGCAAAGACAACCCCGGCGCGACTTGCTATAGCTGCCGCGCAACTCCCTGAGCGCAAGAGCCCGCCCTTGACCCGTACTCGACCCTCTCCCTCATGGCTTGGCGCCATTCCGGTTTATCGCGCGTGCGCGCTGATGCGCCGTCTGCGCTGGTGGCTGGCCGCGCGCGCCGGAGTGGTGCGCCGGCCTGCCCCGCCACGCGCGTGGCCCGAGGGCGGCACGCCGCTGCGCATCGGATTTGTCGTGTGCGAAGAGGCGAAATGGGGCCTGTCGTCGGTGTTGCAGACACTGAATGCCACGCCGGGTATTGAGGTCGGCCTTTACCTGACCCTGTCGGATCTGGGCCTGCGCATGCCCCGCGCGGGCAGGGCGCGCGAATATGCACGCCAAAGGGCCTTTTTCGCCAATTTAGGCCCTATATGGGGCGACCTTTACGATGCAGGCAGCGATCGGATGCGCCCAGCTGATACGATTGAGTGCGATGTTGCCTTCATTCAGCAGCCCTGGGGGATGCAGGAGCTGCCGCGCCTTCTGTCGGGGAAGGTGCGCACGGCCTATGTGCATTACGGCATGGCCGTGATCGCCAATGACCGGATGCAGTTCGGCATGCCTGATTTTCACCCGTGGCTCTGGCGATATTTCCTGCCGACCGATGCCCATGCGGGCGCGGTGCGCGCCGCGCCGGGGCCCCGCCCGCCGGACATATACGTGACGGGCCATCCCAAATTCGACATCTACCTGACCCCGGCACCCGGGCGCAGCGCGGTGATGGCATGGCCAAATCCCCTTGATCAGGGTCGAAAACGGGTCATCTTTGCGCCGCATCACGGGCTGGAAAGCTATTCGCTGGGGCTTGGGACGTTTCGCTGGTCGGGCGCTGCGATGCTGGACATCGCACAGCGCCATCCCGGCATTGATTTCCTGCTGCGCCCGCATCCCAACATGGGGCTGAGCCTGATCCGCAGCGGGGTGATGAGCGCGCAAGACTGGCAGGCGTACAAGGACGCTTGGACCGCCCTGCCCAACGCCGCAGTGTTCGAAGAGAGTGTTTATTGGGACGTCTTTCGCACGTCGGACGCAATGATCACCGATAGCGGGTCATTTCTGGCTGAATACCTGCCGACGGGCTCAGCCCTGATCCGGCTGGAGCGGCAGGGCGCGGCGCCGCTCAACAGCTTTGGCGTGCAACTGGCGGACGGGTTTTACACGGCAGAGGATTCCCCCGCGTTAGAGACGCTTTTTCACAAGGTGGTCGTTCAGGGCATTGATCCCAAGGCTGCCGCCCGCGCCCGCGCAGCAGCGTTGCTGACACCGGCGGGCCGCCCCGCCGCCGCCATTATCGCAGAGCATATCGCGCGCTGCCGGTGACGCTCAGCCCTTGATGCCCAGCCGCTGGCCCACACCCTCGCGGGTTTGCAGCGCGCGCCACCACTTCTCGTTGGCCAGATACCACTCAACGGTTTTCTCCAACCCTTCCTCGACCGTGACCGACGGGCGCCAGCCCAGTTCGGTCGCGATGCGGGTGGGATCAATCGCATAGCGCGCGTCATGGCCCGGCCGGTCGGTGACAAAGGTGATCTGGTCGGCGTAGGATCCGGCCGATTTTGGCCGCTTTTCATCCAGAATGGCGCAAAGCGTGCGCACCAGTTCAAGGTTCGTGCGCTCGTTCTCGCCGCCGATATTATAGCTCTCGCCAACGCCGCCCTTTTGCAGGACCGTCAGTAGTGCGTCGGCGTGATCCTCGACATAGAGCCAGTCGCGCACGTTCGAGCCGTCGCCGTAGATCGGCAGAGGCTGGCCCGCCAGCGCGCCCAGAATGACGACCGGGATCAGCTTTTCGGGGAAATGATAGGGTCCGTAATTGTTCGAGCAGTTGCTGAGCACCACCGGCAGGCCGTAGGTGTGAAACCAGGCGCGCACCAGATGGTCGGATGCGGCCTTGGACGCCGAATAGGGGCTGCGCGGGTCATAGGGCGTGGTTTCGGTGAATTTCCCCGTCGCGCCCAGCGAGCCGAACACCTCATCGGTCGAGATATGATGAAAGCGGAACGCGTCGGGGCGCCCCTGCGCCTGCCAATGGCTGCGCGCGGCCTCCAGCATGTTGTAGGTGCCGGTGATGTTGGTGTCGATGAAATCGCCCGGCCCGTCGATGGAGCGGTCGACATGGCTTTCGGCGGCCAGATGCATCACCGCATCGGGCGCATGGCGCGCAAACACCGCGTCGAGGGCGGCGCGGTCGCGGATATCGGCCTGCTCGAAGCTGTAGGCGGGGCTGCCTGCGACGCTGGCGACGTTGTCCAGACAGGCGGCATAGGTCAGCGCATCAAGGTTGATGACGGTGTGACCGGCCGCGACAGCCTGGCGCACCACGGCTGAGCCGATAAATCCCGCTCCGCCGGTGATGAGCAGTTTCATGCGCTATCCTTCCCACTCAAAGGGGCTTTCAAAGTCGGCAAAGGCGACGGCCCCGGCGTCCTTTTCGGACAATATCGGCGGCTCTTCCAGCCCCCAATCGATGTCCAGACTGTCCCAGCGCACGCCGCCATCACAGTCCGGCGCGTAGTGATCAGTGCATTTGTAGAGGATTTCGGTATCGAACCGCAGCGTGACAAAGCCGTGCAGGAAACCGGGCGGTATCCACAGCTGCAGCGCGTTCTCGAAGGACAGCTTGTAGCCGATCCATTTGCCATAGGTCGGCGAGCCACGCCTTATATCGACCACCACGTCATAGAATGCGCCGCGCCCGCAGCGCACCAGCTTGCCCTGGGCGTGCGGCGGGCTCTGGTAATGCAGGCCCCGCAGCGTGCCGGCATTGTGGGACAGCGAATAATTGTCCTGCACGAAGTCGGGCAGATGCACGCCGGCCTCCTCCAGGGTGCGGCGGTTCCAGCTTTCGGCAAAGAACCCGCGCGCGTCACCGAACCGTTTTGGCGTCAGGGCCAGCACGCCGGGCAGGAGGGTCTGTTCGATCTTCATGGCATGATATCACTTTACTGGCTGAGCGGGTCGCGATGGCGCATTCCGCCGCAAACCTTGACTGTATTTTCCCCTTCAATAGCCATGCCAACGGGCCATGTCACGGCGCCAAGCAGGCATTTTTGGCGACATTCCTCCGCAGGTGCCAGAGCGTTCTGCCTTATTGCCAAAAGGTTAAGCGCGCGCACGGCGGCTTGGCATCTCGTCAAGATGTCAGCGGATATGGATATGCCCAAGGGGGCCAGCTCTTCAGGTGTGTCGCCCGCGTCACCAGAAGGAGATCGCAATGTCCGATATGTCACCCAACCTGTCCCTGCCGTACCTGCAACCCTCGCAGGCGCAAAAACACGTCACCCATAACGAGGCGCTGCGCCAGCTTGACGCGCTGGTGCAGCTTGCGGTGCGCCAGATTGACGGCATTCAGCCGCCCGCCTCGGCAGAGGATGGCGAAATCCATGCACTGGGCAGTGACCCTACCGGGGCATGGGCGGGGCAGGGCGGCAAGCTGGCGATGCGCTCGGGCGGGGCGTGGACCTTTGTCGCGCCGCAGGACGGCTGGCGCGCGTGGGATATTCAAGGCGGCGCGCTCAGGGTCTATTCCGCAGGAAGCTGGCTGTCGGTGGTGCCGGATCTGCAAAATCTGGCCGGGCTGGGGATCAACGCGGCCTCGGACGCGGTAAACCGGCTGGCGGTGGCGGCGGATGCGACCCTGCTCAGCCATGATGGCGCCGATCACCGGCTGACCATCAACAAGGCATCGGGCGGCGATACCGCATCGCTGGTGCTGCAATCGGGCTGGTCGGGGCGCGCCGAAATGGGGCTGACCGGCGACGAGGATTTTCATGTCCGCGTCAGTGCTGACGGCACGGTCTGGACCTCGGCGCTGCGCCTGCGGCGCGATGACGGGGCCACAGAGGCAAAGTGCCTGCTGTCGGGCACGGTGGATATCGCTGATGACAGTGTCGCCTATATTCCGACCCCGGGTGCGGGCGGCATGGTGGCAATCAACCTGGTCGATCCCGAATATCCCCAGGCACCTTACAGCGGCATTCTGTCCTATGATACCGGGCCGTCGCTGATGCTGCACTCGCTGGCGCTGGGATCGCGCCTGAGGAACCTCAACGATGCCGTGCTGACCGGCACGACCGGCACCGACGGCTATGTATCCGTTTCCGTGCGCGAGGGGGACTTGCAGCTGGAGAACCGCTATGGCGGCACCCGGCGCTATGCCTACACGTTCATCAACACGTACTGACGCACGCCGCATTGACGTCCGTGCGGCCTTGCCCCACCCTTTTTGAGACATCATCGAAGGGCGGGGCAAGGCATGGAAAATATCGACGGCACGCAGGCAGGCCCTGCGCGCCCCCTGATGGTTTTTGGGCAGACCGGGCAAGTCGCGCGTGCGCTTGGCGCGCAGGCCGATGTGCTGGCGCTGGGGCGGGCCGAGGCGGATCTGGCGGATCCGGCCAGTTGTTTTGCTGCGATCAAGGCGCACAGGCCCCGCGCCGTCGTCAACGCCGCTGCCTGGACCGCTGTCGACGCGGCCGAGGACCATGAGGCCGACGCGCATATCGTCAATGCCGAAGCGCCCGGCGCGATGGCGCGCGCCTGCGCCGAGTTGGATATCCCGCTGCTGCATGTCTCGACCGACTATGTTTTTGACGGATCGGGCCAGGGCGCATGGCATGAAACAGACCCTGTATCACCGCAAAACGCCTATGGCCGCACCAAGCTGGCAGGCGAGGCGGCGGTGCGGGCCAGCGGCGCGCGCCATGTCATCCTGCGCACGTCCTGGGTGTTTTCCGCTGAAGGCGCGAATTTCGTGAAAACCATGCTGCGCCTGTCCGAGACGCGCGACCGGCTCAGCGTTGTCGATGACCAGATCGGCGGGCCGACCCCGGCGGGCGATATCGCTGCCGCGCTGCTGGTGATGGCGCGCGCGATGGAGGCCGGGCACACGGGCGGCACCTATCATTATGGCGGCGCGCCGCAGATCAGCTGGGCCGGTTTTGCAAGGGCCATCTTTGCGCAGGCCGGGCGCGATGTCACGGTGCAACCAATCCCGACCGCAGATTACCCGACCCCGGCCGCGCGCCCGCTGAATTCACGCCTGGATTGCAGCCGGATCAGGGCGGATTTTGGCATCCCGCCCGCCGACTGGCAAACCGGGCTGACCCGCGCCCTGCGCGATCTTGGCGCATTGCCCGGCCGCGCCTGACGGCCCCGGCCCATCACGGGCCGGGGCATGCATCCTTACAGGATGAAATCGCTTGCATCCAGCGCGGGCGTGCCGGTCAGATTGATCGAGAAATCAGACGCCAGATCGCCGTCGATATCGATATAAAGCCGCCCGATCGTGTCATTGTAACGCACCTCGCCCGCCCCGCCGGTATAGCTGGCACCAACGTAGGTCAGCCCGGTGGCAATGCCGCTCAGGTCGATATGATCCACACCCTTTTCGAAATCGGTGATCGTGTCGCGCTGCGCGCCATGAACGCTGTCCAGAACCGAGCTGAAGACGAACACGTCCGCCCCGGCACCGCCGTTCAGGACATCCTTGCCTGCGCCGCCGATCAGCATGTCATTGCCGCCCCCACCAAACAGGCGGTCGTCTCCATCATCGCCGTTCAGCGTATCGTTGCCCAGATTGCCGGCAATCAGGTCGTTCCCGGTCGAGCCATGAAGCGTGTCCTCGCCATTGCCGCCAAGCATCGTATCGTTACCAGAGCCGCCGTTCACGATGTCATCGCCATTCCCTCCGGACAGGCGGTCATCGCCTCCATCGCCGTTCAGTGTGTCTGCACCGTTATTGCCATAGATGGTGTCGTTGTTCAGACCGCCCGACAGGTTGTCATCGCCATTTGCACCAACCAGCAGGTCGTTTCCGACCCCGCCATAGATGTTATCGTCGCCGGTGCCGCCATAAAGCAAGTCGTCACCGTCATTGCCAGCCAGCAGGTTCGTGCCAGAAATACCGCGCAGCACATCATCGCCAGCGCCGCCATAAAGCGTGTCATTGCCGGCACCCGCCAGCAGGCTGTCATCGCCATTCCCTCCGGACAGGCGGTCATCGCCTCCATCGCCGTTCAGTGTGTCTGCACCGTTATTGCCATAGAGGGTGTCGTTGTTCAGGCCGCCCGACAGGTTGTCATCGCCATTTGCACCAACCAGCAGGTCGTTTCCGACCCCGCCATAGATGTTATCGTCGCCGGTGCCGCCATAAAGCAAGTCGTCACCGTCATTGCCAGCCAGCAGGTTCGTGCCAGAAATACCGCGCAGCAC
>CANMFU010000013.1 GCA_947497295.1 uncultured Roseovarius sp. | reverse complement strand
CTGCGCGCGACTTTGACCGGCAGGTTGCACAGATCCAGATCCGCGCCGCGATCCTGAACGGCGTCACCGCTCTTGGCGTCCCCCGAACACTGGCTCTGGGCTGACTCCGTCTGGGGTAAGGAGAAGTCCAACCTTAGGCCGATTTATCCAACAAAGCCGAGCAAAGTTCTAAACCCTTGCGCGGATGGCTTAATTATCGGCGCTACGCTTCAAGCGCTCGTAGCCATATCTCATGAGCCAATGCGTCCGGCAAAACCCGGTATGAGCGCTCACACATTGTACTGCTTTTTGTCACGAATATGCGGCTAAACTTTCGTCGAGCGGTTGACGCAAGGCGGCGTGGGCGTGGCGCAGTCCGCCGCGCCACGCTCAAGCTTGGCGCGGGTTATTGTGTTCGTGTCGGTGTCCGATCCGGTCTAACGGACGACCAGCACCGGGATCGGGCTGTGGCTGACCACCTCGGAGGTTTGGCTACCCAAAAGTAGGCGGCTGATTCCGCGGCGACCATGCGAGGCCATAACGATCAAATCGCATCCCAGGTCTTGGGCCGAGTCGACGATCGCCTCGGCGGCGGAATCGTTCGAATCCTGGCGGGCGGTGATTTCGACGCCGTGTTGTTCTGCAATCGCCTTGGCCTTTGCCAACGCTTCCTGGGCGTGCTTTGCCTGTGCTGCGCTCCAGGAATCCAGTGTTGCAGCACTTTGCAAGGGGTAGGGCTGGCTGACGGTCAGAACAGTGACCCGGCTTGCGTTTTCCTTGGCAAGACCAATGCCATGCTCGACCCCTCTAAGGGACAGCTCCGATCCGTCGGTTGAAATCATAATGTGTTTGTACATTTTTTGCCTCTTTTCGGTTATCTGTTGATCGTGACATGCCTTGCGTACAATACATTGACACGGCGCAAACAAAGCGTCCAGTTAGCATGTGGTACCGTATTGTAGGCACTGGTCGGCGGCGTTCTGCCGCCCGCCCGGTGATGATCCGAAAACTTGATGTCGGTTAAGGTATCGACCTGAGTCTTGGGCTATCGTTACGGGCCAGCTCGCTTTCACATTAAAGGATAGTCAGATGTCACGTAATGAGAACACTACTTCTGCGGAAGATAACGCCCTGAACGCTGCTCAGGTTTTGTTCACCGCAAACCCACTGTTTCTAACGCCTCAGAGCAAGCACATGTTTGAGGCGCAGGAGAGGATCTGGGACCAGATCGAAACATTTTCGACAGCCTGGTTTCGGCGCAGGCAGGATGCAACGCAGGCGATTATTGATGCAGGGCGGCGAATTGCTGCTGAAGGAGGCAGCGATCCGGCGCTGATGATCAAGGAACTCTCTGAATTCCACGCGGGCGCGATTCAGCGCCTGACGGCGGATACCAAAGAGTGCACCGAACTGGTGACGAAATGCGCGGATGCGTTGGTGCGCAATGAAGTAGAGGCGATCCAGGAAACTGCCGTCGCCACCAAGCGCGCCACTCAGACCGCTGAATCTGATCCGGTATGAAGCGATGCGGCGGGGCGATTCCTGCGCCCGCCGCATCCTGTTTTAGATCTGGTTGCCCTCCAGCGCCGCATAGGCCTGACGCGCCAGAACCTGTTCTTCGTCGGTGGGTAGCATCAGAACCGGAAGGCGGCTATCGGCGTTTGTCAGTAGCGGCCCGCCGGTGGTGTTGGCGGCGCTGTCCAGCTCTGCCCCCAGCCACGCCAGTTCTGCCACCAAACGCGCACGCAGCTCGGGGATGTATTCGGCCATCCCGCCGGTTAGCACCACAGCGTCGACGCCGCCCATGCCGGCGGCCAGAGATCCGAAGTTACGCCCGCACTGGTAGGTGAAGAAATCCACCGCCTCTGCCGCCTCCGTGCAGCCGCTGGCAAGCAGATCGTTCATTTCGCCGCTGATGCCCGACACGCCCAGAAGGCCCGAACGTTCGTATAGCATACTTCTCACCTCTTCGGGGCTGTAGCCGCGATCAATGATCAGGTGCAACACGACACCGGGGTCCAGCGCGCCGCAGCGCACGCCCATCGGCACCCCGTCCAGCGCGGTCAGTCCCATCGTGGTGGCAACGCTGCGACCATTTTGCATTGCACACATGCTGACGCCGCGGCCCAGCTGCGCGACTATGATCCGTCCCGCTGCCAGATCGGGGTAGGACCGGCGCAATTTATCCGCGATATAATCGTAGGAAAGCCCGTGAAACCCGTAGCGCAGGATGCCATCGTCGGCCAATTCGCGCGGCAGACCAAACAGTTGCGCATGGCGCGGATTGGTTCGATGAAACGCGGTGTCAAAGCAGCCGATTTGCGGGATGCCGGGGTATTGCTGTTGCACCTGCCGTATCGGACGCAGGTTGTGGGGCTGGTGGCTGGGGGCCAACGGCGACAGCTTTTTCAGTTGCTCCAGAATGGTCTCGTCGATCAGAATGGGCGCGGCGTAGGTGGCCCCGCCGTGCACGATGCGATGCGAAACTGCTGTGATCGTGCCCAGGTCCGGCAGCGTGTCCAGCCGTGCAAAAACATGCGCCAATGCCTCTGGGTGGGCGGTGTCGGCGGTTTCGGGCGCTCCCAGGTCTGTTTCGCTTTGGGTGCCGTCGATCTGGTTCTTTTCGGTCAGGGTCATGTGATCGGGCAGTCCCCGGACATGGAAATTTCGCACCTGCTGTGGCCCGTCCGGGCGCAGCCTGAACACGCCGCAGCGCAGGCTGGACGATCCGGCGTTGAAAGTGACGACCAGTTTATCAGCCATTTATCTTGGCCTCCGCCCGTTTCGCTGCCGCCACAAGACACACCAGCGCGGCCGATGCGCAGCGCTGCTCAACCGTGTCGGCGCGGCTGGTCAGGGCGATAGGCACGACCGCGCCCATGACGATGCCAGCGGTTTCGGCATTGGCCAGATAGTCCAGATCCTTGACCAGAATATTGCCCGACACCAGATCCGGCACGATCAGAATGTCGGCATATCCCGCCACATTCGATTTGATGCCCTTGATCTGCGCCGCGCGCGGCGAAATCGCCAGATCCATCGCCAGCGGCCCGTCCACGTCGGCGCCCTTGATTGTGCCGCGGTCAGCCATTTTGCAGATTGCAGCCGCAAAAATGGTCGATTCTATCTTCTCATTAATATTCTCGGACGCGGACAGCAGCGCGACCTTGGGCCGCTCGATCCCCAGCGCGTGGGCCAGATCAATAGCGTTCGCGGTAATGTCGCGCAGCGTGCCCAGATCGGGGCGGATATTGATTGCGGCGTCGGATACGAACAGCAGACGTTCGTAGCTGGACACATCGACGGCAAAGACGTGACTGATCCGGCGGGTGGTGCGCATCGCCTTTTCCGAGATAACAGCGTGCATCAGGATGCTGGTTTTCAACGCGCCCTTTTTCAACCCTTCGACCTTGCCGCCAATGGCCAGAGCCACAGCCATCTCGGCCGCAGCTTCAGGGGTGCCGGCCTGGATGATCTGGGTGTCGCCCAGTTCCAGCCCCTCATCATCCGCAACCTGCCGGATCTGCGCTTCGGGCCCGACCAGGACCGCCTCGATCAGGCCGCGTGTCTGGCTTTCCATTGCGCCGGTCAGGCTGGGGCCATCCACGGGGTAAACGACCGCAACCCGGATCGAACCGGTGTCGCGCGCCAGTTGTTCCAAACGGTCCAGACGATCAGGGCGCCAGCCTGAGGGGGTGGTGGCGTATGTTGTATGGTTCATAAAGTTATCTTCCTTTGAAACTTGGCCAGGTCAGCGTTGCAAGACGTAGCTGCCGGGTGCATCGGGCAGGGCAGCTGGATCACCACGGCCCATGGCGGGCGGTTTGCCCATCCCGCTGGAGTGACTGCGTAGCCACGATGTCAGTTCGGGCCACCACGATCCGTTCTTTAGCGGCGTTTCGGTGCGCCATGCCTCTGGCGGGACATAGTTACTGGCATCGGGCGTCCGGGTTATCTGATAGCTGCGCCCGGCATGGCCCGGCTCGCTGACTATCCCTGCGTTGTGGCCGCCCGAGGTCAGCAGAAATGTCACCTCCGTATCGGTCAGCAAGTGCAGCTTGTAAACCGACTGCCAGGGCGCGACGTGATCGCCGGTGGTCGAGACGCAGAACATCGGCGCACCAATATCGGTGATTGCAACCGGCCTGCCGCCAACCTCGTATTGCCCCTGTGACAACTCGTTGTTCAGGTAGAAACTGCGCAGGTATTCGCTGTGCATCCTGTAGGGCATCCGCGTTGCATCGGCGTTCCATGCCATCAGATCGAACATCGGCTGAGGCTGGCCCATCAGATATTCGTGGACATAGCGCGACCATATCAGATCGGTCGAGCGTAGCAGCTGGAACGCTCCGGCCATCTGCTTGGTATCCAGATAGCCCTGATCGCGCATCATATGCTCCAGATAAGATACCGCGCTTTCGCTGATGAACAGCTGCAATTCACCCGGTTCCTTGAAATCGACCTGCGTCGTCAACAACGACAAGGTTTTCAACCGGTTATCATGATCGCGCGCCATCTGCGCCGCCTTGACCGACAGCAAAGTCCCGCCAAGGCAATATCCAACCCCGTGAACGGGTTTGTCCGGCACGGCATTGCCGATGATATCCAGCGCCTCGCCTACGGCATCCAGATAATCGTCCATTCCCAGATCGCGGTCATCCGCGTCCGGGTTGCGCCACGAGATCATGAAAACGGTAAAACCCTGACCGACCAGATAGTTCACCAGCGAATTATGCGGCGACAGATCGAGGATATAGTATTTCATGATCCATGCCGGCACGATCAGGATCGGTTCGGACACCGTTGTTTCGGTCTGCGGGGCGTATTGGATCAGCTCGATCAGATGCGAGCGATAAACGACCTTGCCCGGCGTCACGGCCACATCGCGGCCTGGCAGGTAATCTTCGGTTCCGGCCAATGGCTCGCCTGCCGCCGCACGCTTGGCGTTATCAAGCAGGTTTTGCCAGCCGCGCATCAGATTTGCGCCGTCCTCCTCCACAGTCCGGGCGATCACCTCGGGGTTGGTCAACAGCCCGTTGGCGGGCGACATCATGTCCAGCAGCTGCCGCGTGATGAAGGAAACGACCTGTTCATCGCGGCGTGACAGACCGTCGATGTCATTGGTGGCGTTATACCACCATTGCTGCGTCAGCAGGAAATTCTGATACATCAGATTATAGGGCCATTGCTGCCATTCCGGCGCATTAAACCGCTTGTCATGCGGCAGCGGCAGGATGCACGGATCCGCCTGCTGCTCTCCGGCGGTGAACGCTAGCCTTGCGGCCTTGCGCATCGCCTTTTCCATCAGCTCAATCTGCTTGCCCGGAGACGAGGCAAGATGCATCCACCAGTTGAACGCGCTGGAGGCCACGCCAAAGGGTGACACCCCGGATGTCAGCTGGGCCATCTGCGCCTTGATCGCGCTATCCAGATTTTCCATGCGGTGGCTGCCCGGCTCGGAGGTATCGCAGTGCAGGGCCAGTTCCGGCGGGATTGGCTCAGGTGCTGGAATGATCTGAGGCTCCGGCGGTTCATTTACCTGCGCCTCAGGCGGCATGTCTGGCTGGGGCCGTATCGGCGAAACGTTGCTTTTACGCGACGTCTTGCTTTGGGTGGAACGCCTTCTTTTGGACTTTGACATCGGTTCATCCTGTTCATCAAGTATGTACTGTAAGGGCGCGGCTTGGTCGGATCAGCCATGCGCATCGGCGCACTGCAGCTCTTTCACGGCCTCCAAGGCCCGCCCAAGGGTATCGGCGCAGCTGCCGCCGGCATCTATCTGCATCCAATCTGCGGGGGTGTTCATTCGTTTGGCCTGCGCGCGAACGACCGTCGCGTCGGCGTCTGACGCATCACCCCTCCGCGCGGTCACGCGCGCCTCAAGGATCGCGGTGTCTGCCGTCAGCCAGAGACCGCTAAAAGGCGCGCCGGTTTCAGCGGCAAGATCAGTCAGCGTCCCGCGCTCAGCCTCCGCTAGCCAAGTGGCATCCATGACGACCGAGTGACCGGCCAACAGCGCCGCTCGGGCCTTGGTGCGCATGATCTCATAGACGCGTGCGCTGACCTCAGGTGTATAGGCTGAACCGGGCAGGGGGGCGAGGGGTGGCACGCCAAAGACTGCCTTGCGCTCCATATCGCTGCGCAGATGTACCGCGCCGGGCGCCGCGCCGATCTGCGGCGACAGCGCCGCCGCCAGCACCGATTTCCCGGTCCCCGACTGCCCGCCCACGGCGATCAGGCGGGGCGGCGATGGTGCCAGATAGGCCTGCGCCTCGGACAAATATGTGCGGGCATGGCGCAGATTGTCATCGCCGCCGCCCGCCTGCGCTGCCTGCACGGCAACCATTGCGCGGATCGCAGCGCGCAGGCTCTGAAACAGCGGCAGCAGGGACAGGGCGGCGTAGTGATCGCTGCTGGCCGCGTGAAACAGATATGCGTTCAGAACAAGATTGGCCTCCGGCTTCAATCCGTTATGCGCAAGATCCATCAGCAGAAACGCCAGATCATACAGCACATCGCATGTGCCCAGAGTTTCATCGAACTCCAGCGCATCAAACAGGGTCGGAACCCCGCCCAGCAGCACGATATTGCCCAAGTGCAGATCACCATGGCAGCGCCTGATATGCCCAGCCGCGCCGCGCGCAGTCAGCTGCGCCTGAACGTTGCGCCAATCGGCGCTGAGTGCGCGGCGGTACTGCGTTATCGGACCTGCGCCAAACACATCGGTCATGTCAGCAAAAGCGGCGTGCAGCTGAGCCACAATGGCGCCAATCAACTCCGCGCCGTGCATCCGGTACTTTACCGGCGCGTTGGCGTGATACTGAGCGATGATCGCGCCCAGTGTCCTCACCGTGTCATCGTCCAGCTCTCCGCGTGCGGCCACCTGTCCCAGCTCATCGGCCGCGTCAAAACGATGCATCCGCAGCACCCATTCGACAATTTGGCCATCGCCGCCCAGATGCAGCTGGCCATCCGCCCCCCGCGTAACCGCAATCAGATCGCGGTAGATCGACGGGGCGGCGGGCCGGTTCAGCTCCAATTCCCGAAGCAGCATATCGTGCCGTTTTTGCAGCGTCGAAAAATCGAGGTATTCATAGCGCACGGCGCGTTTGATCTTGTAGGCATCACTGTGGCCCAGCAGCAGGGTTGCGCCATGCGTGCGAAGGGTCCGCGGCAGCGCCGCGTCGCCCGCGCCCATCTGTCGGGACAGAAACGCGATCACCTCGGCCTGGGACTGTTCGCACATGCGGGGCACCTTATTGTTACACGTGTCGTCATCAGGCCCAGTCTAATGCATGCGCAGCGCCACCGACTTGATGTCAGTTAATCTCTGTCGGCTGAAAGGCCTGATTGTGGCTGTTTCTGGGGCAAAACAGAGCGTCGCCGTCGGAGCAGCCCTACATCCGCTCGACGATAACTGCGATACCCTGCCCGCCGCCGATGCACATGGTGGCAAGGCCATAGCGTCCGCCGGCGCGCTGCAGCTCATAAAGCAGCTTGGTCAGGATGATCGCGCCTGATGCGCCGATGGGATGGCCCAGCGCGATGGCGCCGCCGTTGGGGTTTACCCGTGCCGGATCAAACTCCAGCTCCTGCGCCACGGCGCAGGCTTGGGCGGCAAAGGCTTCGTTGCTCTCGATCACGTCCATATCGCTGACGCTCAGCCCTGCGCGTTCCAGCGCCTGACGCGTGGCGGGGACCGGGCCCATCCCCATGATTTCCGGCGCAACGCCGCCCAGCCCGTAGGACACGATCCGCGCTAGGGGATCGACGCCTTTGCTGCGTGCCGTCTGCTCGTCCATCAGCACCAAAGCGGCGGCGCCATCGTTGATCCCGCTGGCGTTGCCTGCCGTGACGCTGCCATCCTTGGCAAAGGCGGGGCGTAGCCCTGCCAGCCGCTCGGCGGTGATGTCGGTGCGCACATGCTCATCCGTGTCGAATGTCACCTCGCTGCGGCCCTGCCGGACGGTCAGCGGCAGGATCTGATCGGTGAACCGGCCATCTGAAATGGCCTGCGCCGCACGGCTGTGCGATTCCAGCGCAAACGCATCCTGCGCCGCGCGGTCAATACCGTGACGCTGCGCGATATTTTCGGCCGTCACGCCCATATGGCCATTGCCAAAGGGATCGGTCAGCCCGCCGATCATCATGTCTATCGCGCGTGTATCGCCCATCTTCTGGCCATGACGCGCGGATGTCAGCAGGTGGCCTGCGCGGCTCATGCTCTCGGCGCCGCCGGCCAGCGTGATGTTCGCGTTGCCCAGCATGATCTGTTCGGCTGCCGTCACCACGGCCTGAAGGCCAGAGCCGCACAGCCGGTTCAGCGTCAGGGCGGGCGCGGTTTCCGGCACCCCGGCGCGGATGGCGACGACGCGGCTGATATACATGTCCTCGGGCAGGGTGTGCATGACGTTGCCCAGCACGGTCTGCTGCACGTCGGCGGCGTCTACACCAGCGCGGGCTATTGCCTCGGTCGCGACGAAGGTGCCCAGATCGCAAGGGGACATCCCCGACAGCGATCCTGAAAAAGTGCCGATGGCGGTGCGCACGCCCGAGGCGATGACGACAGATCTGGTCATGGGGGATTCCTTTGCAGTTTAACACCACGATACCGCGCAGGGCGATGCCGGTCCACCTGCCAGTCAGGTGTCGGCGTTGACGATCCGGGTTTGCCAGTCATCGCAGCGTGCCCGCAGGTCGGGATGCACCTCGCGGTCGGTAAAGACCATGTCGATCTCCTCCAGAGAGGCGATGCGCGCAGGGGCGGTGCGCTTGAACTTGCTTTGATCGGCCACCAGCATCCTGCGGCGCGAGCGTTTCAGGATGGCCTGACTGACGCCGACCTCCTGTACGTCGAAATCCAGAATGTCCCCGTCGATATCAATGGCTGAACATCCGATCACGCCGATGTCGAATTTGAATTGGCGGATCGACGCCTTGGTGATGTCACCGATCAGACCGCCGTCAGACTGGCGCAACGATCCGCCGGTGACGATGACCTCGCAATCAGGGTTCTGCGACAGGATATTGGCCACGTTCATGTTGTTTGTCACGACCAGCAGGTTGCTGTGATGCATCAGTTCGGCGGCGACGGCCTCGGTGCTGGTGCCGATGTTCAGGAAAATGGCGCTGGAGTCCGGTATCTGGGCGGCGCAGGCGCGGGCAATCGCGGCCTTGCCTTCAGCATTGATGCGGCGTCGTTCCTCATATCCGATGTTGGTGGTGCCCGACGGCAGGACAGCGCCGCCGTGCACCCGCTCCAGCCGGCCCGAATCGGCCAGGTCCGACAGATCGCGCCTGATGGTTTGGAGCGTCACGCCGAAATGCTCGGCCAGATGTTCGACCGTGACCTTACCGTCGCGGCGGGCGATCTCTAGGATTTCGGGGTATCGGATTGTCTGCGACATGTGGGTTTCCGGTAGGGTGGCAGGATAGGCGTCAATCTTCGCTTTTAACAAATTTTATTCGAAAAGGCGCGAAATCTTGCGAACCGGGCGGATAATGCTGCGCGCTATGCGCCCGCCGCTGAGAATTTGCCAAAAATCGAACGCAAACGAAAGTAGGCCCTGTTCTTTTTATCGCGGTTTGTTACCATGGGACTCGAAGCCACAGATTTTTGGAGGATCTGAGTGGAAGGGTCCGGGGGCGTTTGCGACCTGCTGGTGATCGGCGGCGGTATCAACGGCTGCGGCGTCGCACGCGATGCGGCGGGCCGGGGGCTGTCGGTCACGCTGGCCGAAATGTCCGATCTGGCATCGGCCACGTCATCGTCTTCGACCAAACTATTCCACGGCGGCCTGCGCTACCTCGAATATTTTGAATTCCGCCTTGTCCGCGAAAGCCTGATCGAGCGCGAGACACTGCTGCGCGCCATGCCGCATATCGCGTGGCCGATGCGGTTTGTTCTGCCCTATCACAAGGACATGCGGTTCGAGAGCGATACGCCCACCTCCAGGCTGCTGAGCATTTTCATGCCGTGGATGAGGGGCCGCCGTCCGGCTTGGCTGATCCGGCTGGGGCTATTTCTTTATGACAATCTGGGTGGTCGCAAGATCCTGCCCGGTACCACGACGGTCGATCTGACGTCGGCCCCCGAGGGGCGCCCGCTACAGGACCGTTTCACCAAGGCGTATGAATATTCCGATTGCTGGGTCGAGGATTCGCGTCTGGTGGTGCTGAACGCCCGTGACGCCGAGGCGCGCGGTGCGCGCATCCTGACCCGCACGCAGGTCATGTCGGCCGAGCAGCAGGACGGCATCTGGCATGTGACGCTGAAGGATATAACGACCGACGAGACGCAGATCGTGCGCGCCAGGGTCATGGTGAACGCCGGCGGCCCGTGGGTCAGCGACGTGATCCGCCACGCGATCCATACGGGCAGCAAGGACAGCGTGCGGCTGGTGCGGGGCAGTCACATCGTCACAAGGCGCCTGTTTGACCACGACAAATGCTACTTCTTTCAGGGCACCGACGGGCGCATCATGTTCGCGATCCCGTACGAGACGGATTTCACCCTGATCGGCACGACCGATCAGGAACATGCCGACCCCGACACACCACCTGTCTGCACCCCGCAGGAGCAGGCCTATATGATCGATTTCGTCAACGCCTATTTGAAAGACCCAATATCGGTGGACGATATCGTCTGGACCTATTCCGGCGTCCGTCCGCTGCATGATGACGGATCGTCTTCGGCCACGGCCACGACGAGGGACTATACGCTGAAGCTGGATAAATCGGCCGGCGCGCCGGTCATCCACATTTTTGGCGGCAAGATCACGACCTATCGGCGGCTGGCCGAGGGGGTTTTGGACCTGATCGGCAAAGAGGTCGGTAATCTGTCGGCCGGCTGGACCGCAGGCGCTCCGCTGCCGGGCGGAGATTTTGCAGTGGACGGTGTGGATAAAGAAATCGCCGATCTCGAAAGGAATTACCCGTTTCTGACGACCGCATGGGCGCGCCGCCTGATCCGCGCCTATGGCACCGACGCTCCGCGCCTGTTGGGGGATGCGGCCAGCGCCGATGATCTGGGGCAGGATTTTGGTGCTACACTGACGGCGGCCGAGGTCGATTGGCTGAAGGATCGCGAATATGCGCAGACCGCCGAGGATGTGTTGTGGCGCCGGTCCAAGCTGGGGCTGCGGCTGACGGCAGATCAGGCGGAAACGCTGGGCAATTACATGCGCGCACGTGATACTGGACGCGGCTCGGCTGCTGCTGAATGATATGGGGAGACGCCCGTGACGCTGAAACTTGACAAAGTGACGTATCGGGTCGGCGGCCAGACGTTCATCCATGAGACCACGCTGACGCTGGAAAAGGGTACGATGAACGTGCTGCTGGGGCCGACATCGTCGGGCAAGACGTCGCTGATGCGTCTGATGGCGGGGCTGGACCAGCCAACCCGTGGCCGCATCCTGTGGAACGGTGAGGACGTGACCGGCCAGCGCGTGCAGGACCGCAAGATCGCGATGGTTTACCAGCAATTCATCAATTACCCGTCGATGAGCGTTTACGATAATATCGCCTCGCCCATGCGGCTGATGGGAATTGCGAAGGACGAAGTGGACCGCCGCGTGCGCGAAACCGCCGATCTGATGCAGCTTGGCCCGTTTCTGGACCGCAAGCCGCTGGAATTGTCCGGCGGGCAGCAACAGCGCTGTGCCCTGGCGCGGGCGCTGGTGAAAAACGCCGGGCTGGTACTGCTGGACGAACCGCTGGCGAATCTCGACTACAAGCTGCGCGAGGAATTGCGCGCCGAGATCCCGCATATCTTCGAGAAATCCGGCGCGATCTTTGTTTATGCGACCACCGAACCCGAAGAGGCGCTGCTGCTGGGCGGCCATTGCGCGACCCTGTGGGAAGGGCGTGTGACCCAGTTCGGCCCCACTGCCGAGGTTTATCGCAAACCCGCCGATGCCACCACGGCGCGGGTATTCTCGGATCCGCCGATGAACTTCCTCACGCTGGAAAAGCGCGGCGACAGGATGCGCTACGGCGACAGTGATTTTGCGGCCGACGCGTTGGGCGATGGTCTGGCGGACGGGCGTTATATGGCGGGCTTCCGGCCCAACCATCTGAAGCTGGAGCCGTCGGCAGGCGCGATCCGCTTTGACACCACGCTGAACGTGACGGAAATCACCGGCTCGGAAACCTTCGTGCATCTGGATCACGGCACCCAGCGATGGGTGGGTCTGATCCACGGGCTGCGCGATCTCAAACCCGGTCAGGCGCTGCCGGTCTATCTGGACCCCAGCCGCGTTTACCTCTTTGCCGAGGATGGCGCGCTGGTCGCATGCGCCCCCTATGCGGAGGCCGCCTGATGGCGAAGATCACGCTTGAAAACCTGGCGCATTCCTATTTGCCGAACCCTGCGACCGAGCAGGACTTTGCCCTCAAGGAGCTCAATCACGACTGGGCCGATGGGGAGGCCTATGCGCTTCTGGGCGCGTCCGGATGCGGTAAATCCACGCTGCTGAATATCATTTCGGGACTGCTGATCCCGTCGCAGGGACGGGTGCTGTTTGACGGGCGGGACGTGACCACCCTGCCGACGGCGGATCGCAACATCGCGCAAGTGTTTCAGTTTCCCGTGGTCTACGACACGATGAGCGTGCGCGACAATCTGGCCTTTCCGCTGAAAAACCGGGGCGTTGACGCCGCCGAGATCCAGCGGCGCGTTCAAAAGGTCGCCGAAATGATCGGCATGGAGGATCAGCTCGGCCGCAAGGCTCGTGGTCTTACGGCGGACGCCAAACAGAAGATCAGCCTCGGGCGCGGCATGGTGCGCGAGGACGTCAACGCGCTGCTCTTTGACGAGCCTTTGACCGTGATCGACCCTCACATGAAATGGGAGCTGCGCACCCAGCTGAAAAAGCTCCACACGGACTTTGGCCATACGATGATCTACGTTACCCATGACCAGACCGAGGCGCTGACATTTGCCGACAAGGTCGTCGTGATGCATGACGGGCGCGTCGTGCAGATCGGCACGCCGCAGGAATTGTTCGAGCGGCCCGCGCATACGTTCGTAGGCTATTTCATCGGCTCGCCGGGGATGAACCTGTTCGATGCGCAGATTGACGGCACTCGCGCGCGCATCGGCGAGGCGACCATCGACCTTGGCGCGCATTATACGGCAACGGGCCGTACCCAGATCGGTGTGCGCCCGGAGTTCATCCAGCTGTCCAGCGGCGGCGCCGGTATCCCCGCCCGCGTCAGCCGGATCGAGGATGTGGGCCGGCACAAGATCGTCAGGCTTGACGTGGCGGGCAATGAGGTCAGCATGATCGCAGGCGAAGGCGAGGCGATTCCCGCGGATGCCGACCGCATCACCTTTGCTCCCGACGGGATCAACATCTACGCCGATGACTGGCGCGTCGCGCCGCAGGGGGAGGGCGCCATATGAATAAGACGGTCAACCAAAAGGCATGGTTCCTGATCCTTCCGGTGCTGATTCTGGTGGCATTCTCGGCGGTTATCCCGCTGATGACCGTGGTCAATTATTCGGTACAGGACACGTTCGGCAACAATCAGTTCTTCTGGGCGGGTCTGGACTGGTTCCGCGACATGCTCCATTCGGACCGCATGTGGAACGCGTTGTCGCGGCAATTGATGTTTTCGGGCATCATTCTGGCGATCGAGATTCCGCTGGGCATCTACGTGGCGCTGAACATGCCCAAATCGGGCTTCTGGTCGTCGTTCTGCCTTGTGCTTATGTCGCTGCCGCTGCTCATTCCATGGAACGTCGTGGGCACGATCTGGCAGATTTTCGGCCGGGTCGATATCGGCCTGCTGGGCTATACTCTGGATGCGCTGGGCATTGATTACAACTATACGCAAAACAGTTTTCATGCTTGGGTGACGGTGATCGTGATGGATGTCTGGCACTGGACATCGCTGGTGGCGCTTTTGGCCTTTGCCGGGCTGCGGTCCATCCCTGACGCCTATTATCAGGCGGCCAAGATCGATCAGGCCAGCCGCTGGGCCGTGTTCCGCTATATCGAGCTGCCCAAGATGGCGGGCGTGCTGATGATCGCCATTCTGCTGCGCTTCATGGACAGTTTCATGATCTACACCGAGCCGTTCGTTGTTACCGGCGGCGGTCCGGGCAATGCGACGACGTTCCTGTCGATTGATCTGGTCAAAATGGCGCTGGGCCAGTTCGACCTTGGCCCGGCGGCGGCGTTCAGCCTGATGTATTTCCTCGTTATCCTCGTCATTTCGTGGGTGTTCTACACCGTGATGACCACTCTGGACAAACGGGAGGGCAACTGATGGCCGACGTTGCAACCCCTGTCGTCGCGGGCGACGGCGACATGACGATCGAGAAGCCGCGCCGCGCCGCGCGCCGATATCGGCCCTCCGGATCGGCCATCGTCATGGCGCTGTATCTGCTGTTCCTGATGCTGCCGATCTACTGGCTGCTGAACATGAGTCTGAAGACGAATAACGAAATCCTCGGATCGTTTTCCCTGTGGCCTCGCGATCTGACGCTGGCCAACTACGCCAAGATCCTGACCGATGCCAGTTGGTACATGGGCTATGTCAATTCACTGATCTATGTGGTGATGAACACCGCCATCAGCCTCGCCGTGGCACTGCCGGCGGCCTACGCGTTCAGCCGCTACAGCTTCATGGGGGACAAGCATCTGTTCTTCTGGCTGCTGACCAACCGCATGGCGCCGCCTGCGGTGTTCGCGCTGCCGTTCTTTCAGCTGTATTCCTCTATCGGCCTTTTCGACACGCATATCGCGGTGGCACTGGCGCATTGCCTGTTCAACGTGCCGCTGGCGGTCTGGATTCTGGAAGGGTTCATGCGCGGCGTCCCCAAGGAAATCGACGAGACGGCCTATATCGACGGTTATTCCTTCCCGGCGTTTTTCGTAAAGATTTTTACGCCCCTGATCGCATCGGGCATCGGCGTCGCCGCGTTCTTCTGCTTCATGTTCTCATGGGTCGAGCTGCTGCTGTCGCGCACGCTGACGAGCGTCGATGCCAAGCCCATCGCCGCCACCATGACCCGCACCGTCGGCGCGGCAGGCGTCGACTGGGGCGTGCTGGCGGCGGCGGGGGTGCTGACGATTCTGCCCGGCGCCCTCGTGATTTATTTCGTGCGCAACTACATAGCGAAGGGCTTTGCCCTGGGGAGGGTGTGATGAAGATCAAAGCTATCCTGCTCTGCACCTGTTGTCTGGCCGGGGTCCCGGCTTCGGCTCAGGATATAGTGAGACCAAACTCCGCGTGGAATCCGGACATGGGGTGTCTGGTCAACGGGCTTGATCCGAACGGTGATGGCTTTCTTGCCGTGCGCTCGGGGCCGGGAACGAATTATCCACAGATCGCCAGCCTTTATAACAATGATGCGGCCTTTCTAGGGGCCGATTGTCAGGGCCGCTGGTGCTATATCGAAGGGGCGGTGCAGCACGGACAGCCAACCAATCTGCGCGGCTGGATCTACGATGCCTGGTGCGAATTTTACCCCTGAAAGAAGGAAATCACATGGACTGGATGGCATGGACATGGCCGACCGCGACCTTCTTTCTGGTCATCGCGGGGCTACTGCTGACTTTCACCATCATTGCGGTGAAATTCCCCGAAACCCCGCGTACCGGCATCCTGCGGATCGAGACGACGCGCGGTGATCGGCTTTTCATCACGCTGCTGGGGTCGGCGTTTATCAACCTTGCGTGGCTGGGTCTGGGACTTGGGCCGCAATATTTTGCCTTGCTGGTGTGCCTTGTCTACGCTGCGGCGGTGTTCCGCTGGGTCTGACGGGCGTGCTCAAAATCAATCGTTCAATAAGGGAGGAAACCAAATGAACGTCCTGTTGAAATCATCCACCGCGCTGGGGCTTGTCCTCGGCCTGGGGGTCGCACCGGCGCTGGCCGATATGGAGGCGGCCAAGACATTCCTCGACGAGGAAATCGGCGATGTCACAACCCTGCCGCGCGCCGAGCAAGAGGCGGAAATGCAGTGGTTCGTCGATGCGGCCGAGCCGTTCAAGGGCATGGAAATCAACGTCGTTTCGGAAACGATCACCACGCATGAATATGAATCGCAGGTTCTGGCCCCCGCCTTTACCGCGATCACCGGCATCAAGGTCACGCATGACCTGATCGGCGAAGGCGATGTCGTCGAAAAGCTGCAAACCCAGATGCAGTCGGGCGAGAATATCTATGACGCCTATGTTAACGATTCCGACCTGATCGGCACGCATATCCGCTATGGACAGGTGCGCAACCTCACCGACTGGATGGCGAATGAAGGCGCGGATGTCACCTCGCCCACTCTGGATCTGGAAGATTTCATCGGCACGCAGTTCACCACATCGCCCGATGGCAAGCTCTATCAGCTGCCCGACCAGCAGTTCGCGAACCTCTACTGGTTCCGCTATGACTGGTTCAACGATCCCCAGAACATGGCCGATTTCAAGGAAAAATACGGCTATGATCTGGGCGTTCCGGTCAACTGGTCGGCCTATGAGGATATCGCCGAATTCTTTACCGGCCGCACCATCGACGGTGTCGAGGTTTATGGCAACATGGACTACGGCAAGAAGGATCCATCGCTGGGATGGCGCTATACCGACGCATGGATGTCCATGGCCGGAATGGGCGATGTGGGCGAACCGAACGGCCTGCCCGTCGATGAATGGGGCATCCGCGTGAACGAAAACTCGCAGCCCGTCGGCGCATGCATGGCGCGCGGCGGCGCGACCAACTCGCCCGCGGCGGTCTATGCCGTGGACAAGGCAATCAAGTGGCTGCAGGACTACGCGCCCCCCGCCGCCGCCGGTATGACCTTCTCCGAGGCCGGCCCGGTCCCGGCGCAGGGCAATATCGCGCAGCAGATGTTCATGTACACCACGTTTGTCGCGCCGCTGGTCGCGTCCGATGCGGTGATGAACGAGGACGGCACGCCGAAATGGCGCCTCGCCCCGTCGCCGCACGGCGTCTATTGGGAGGACGGGATGAAGGTCGGCTATCAGGACGTGGGATCCTGGACGCTGATGAAATCCACGCCCGAGGATCGCGCCAAGGCCGCGTGGCTTTATGCGCAGTTCGTCACCTCGAAAACCGTGGACGTGAAGAAGGCCGACGTTGGCCTGACCTTTATCCGCGAATCCACCATCCAGTCCGACCACTTCACCGACCGCAAGGACAAGCTGGGGGGCCTCGTGGAATTCTACCGCTCGCCCGACCGCGTGCGTTGGTCGCCCACCGGCACCAACGTGCCGGACTATCCCAAGCTGGCACAGCTGTGGTGGCAGAACATCGGCGATGCCATGTCGGGTGCGAAAACCTCGCAGGCGGCGCTGGACCAGCTGTGCGCCGATATGGAGAAGGTGATGGAGCGGCTCGAGCGTGCAGGCGTTCAGGGCGAACTGGGCCCGGTCCTGAACGAGGAGCAGGACGCCTCCTACTGGCTGGAGCAGCCCGGCGCGCCCAAGGCGAAGCTGGAGAACGAGGACGAAGAGCCGCAGACCATCGGCTATGACGAGCTGGTCAGTTCCTGGAACCAGTAAGCGATGCGACACCGGGGCGCGTCATGCGTGCGCCCCGGACCCTCATTCCAACCCCGAGCCAACATGACCTATATTCTGGCGATCGACCAAGGCACCACCTCCAGCCGCGCCATCCTGTTCGATGATGAGATGCGCATCAGCGCGATCGCGCAGGAGGAATTCCCCCAGCACTATCCGCAATCGGGCTGGGTCGAACATGACGTGTCCGATCTATGGTCGACCGTCGCAGGCACCTGTCGCGAGGTGATCGAGCGCGCCGGGCTTTCCTCGGCTGACATTGCCGCCATCGGCATCACCAATCAGCGCGAAACGACGGTGGTCTGGGATCGCAAGACCGGCCAGCCCGTCCACAACGCCATCGTCTGGCAGGACCGGCGCACCGCCGCAACCTGCGATGCGCTGCGCGATGCCGGGCACGAGAAGATGGTGACGGATCGCACCGGTCTGCTGCTGGATCCGTATTTTTCGGGAACCAAACTGAAATGGATCCTCGACCATGTGGAGGGCGCCCGGGAAAAGGCGCGGGATGGCGATCTGCTGTTCGGCACGGTCGACAGCTTCCTGATCTGGAAACTGACGGGTGGCGCGTCACACAAGACCGATGCCACCAACGCGGCGCGCACGTTGCTTTATGACATTCGCAAGGGGCGGTGGAGCCAGACGATCTGCAATCTGCTCGACATTCCGATGGAGATGCTGCCCGAGGTGCATGACTGCTCGCATGATTTCGGCACCACCCGCAGCGATCTGTTTGGCCGCACCATCCCGATCTACGGCGTTGCGGGCGATCAGCAGGCAGCGACGATCGGGCAGGCGTGCTTTGCCCCTGGCATGCTGAAATCTACCTATGGCACAGGGTGTTTCGCGCTGCTGAACACCGGGGACACGCCAGTCTGGTCGCAAAATCGGCTGCTGACGACTATAGCGTATCAGCTGAACGGCACACCGACCTATGCGCTGGAAGGGTCAATCTTTGTCGCCGGCGCCGTGGTGCAATGGCTGCGCGACGGCCTGAAGATGATCCGCACGGCGAGTGAGACACAGCCCTTGGCCGAGGCCGCGGATTCGGGTCAGAACGTGGTGCTGGTGCCCGCCTTTACCGGGCTTGGCGCGCCCTACTGGAATGCCGACTGCCGCGGTGCGATCTTTGGCCTGTCACGCAATACCGGCCCGGCCGAATTTGCCCGCGCCGCGCTGGAATCGGTCGGCTACCAGACGCGCGATCTGCTGGACGCCATGACGCTGGACTGGGCGCACGCAACGGACGGATCGGCGAACGCCGCCACTCTCAGGGTAGATGGTGGAATGAGCGCGTCGGACTGGACGATGCAATTTCTGTCTGACATCATCGGCGCCGAGGTTGACCGTCCCGCCACGCTGGAGACGACGGCAAGGGGCGCGGCATGGCTCGCGGGCGAGCGGGCTGGGACCTATCCCGGCCAGCACGAATTCGCGGACATGTGGGCGCTGGAGCGAAAGTTCACGCCGATCATGTCCGAGGAAACACGCCAGGCTAAATACGGCGCATGGCGCCGGGCCGTTGAGGCAGCGCAGGTATTCTAGGGCGGTGCAGATGGCGCCGGGCTATCGCTTTGCAATTGAGTATGTTAGCGCTAGCCGAAGCCACATGACACGCATCACACGCCATAAGGAGACGACGACATGACCTTGAACCCGGTTCTGGAGCGCGTGACAGCCAACATCATCGAACGCAGCGCCCCGACGCGCGACGCCTACCTGCAGCGGATGGGGGCCGCCCGGTCCAAGGGACCGGCCCGCGCGCATCTGTCCTGTAGCGGGCAGGCGCATGCTTATGCGGCGGCGGACGCGAATGACAAGGCCGCGCTGGCCACCACCAGCGCGGGCAATCTGGGCATCGTCACCGCGTATAACGACATGCTGTCGGCGCATCAGCCCTTCAATCGTTTCCCCGAGCTGATCCGCGATGCGGTGCGGCAAGTCGGCGGCACCGCACAGGTCGCGGGCGGCGTGCCCGCGATGTGCGACGGCGTCACTCAGGGCGAGGCGGGCATGGAGCTGAGCCTGTTTTCGCGTGACGTAATCGCGCTGGCTGCCTCTGTCGCGCTGAGCCATGACACGTTTGACGCCGCCGTATATTTGGGCGTCTGCGACAAGATCGTGCCGGGCCTCGTGATCGCCGCGCAGGCGTTCGGGCATCTGCCCGCGGTGTTCCTGCCTGCCGGGCCGATGACAAGCGGCCTGCCGAACGATGAAAAGGCGCAGGCGCGCCAACGGTTCGCCGCCGGCGAGGCGACGCGCGACGAACTGATGCAGGCCGAGATGGCCTCATACCACGGTCCCGGCACCTGCACGTTTTACGGCACTGCCAACACCAACCAGATGCTGATGGAGTTCATGGGCCTGCATCTGCCCGGCGGCAGTTTCGTCAACCCGAATACCGATCTACGCGATGCGCTGACCCGCGAAGGGGCGCGGCGTGCGCTCAGCTTGAGTGCACAGGGAAACAATTACACGCCCGTCTGTCAGGTTCTGGACGAGCGGGCCTTTGCAAACGGCATCGTCGGGCTGAATGCGACGGGCGGCTCGACCAATCTGCTGATCCACCTCATCGCCATGGCGCGGGCAGGGGGAATTATCCTCGATTGGCAGGATTTTTCGGCGCTTTCAGATATCACGCCGCTGATGGCGCGCGTGTATCCCAACGGTCTGGCCGATGTGAATCATTTCCACGCCGCCGGGGGCCTGGGCTACATGATCGGCAACCTGCTGGAGAACGGCCTGCTGCACCCCGATACCGTCACCGTCGCCGGGACCGGCTTGCGCGGCTATTGCCAGGAGCCGGTGCTGAAGGACGGCTCATTGCTCTGGCAAGACGGCGCCGGGCGCAGTCTGAACGACAAGATCCTGCGCCCGGCGACCGATCCATTCCAGCCGTCCGGTGGCTTGGTGCGGCTGGCCGGATCGCTGGGAACGGCGGTGATGAAGATTTCCGCCGTCGCGCCCGAACACCGGATTGTCGAGGCGCCCGTGCGTGTGTTTGACACCCAAGACGCTGTGAAAACCGCATTCAAGGCGGGTGAGTTGACCGGCGATGTGATCGTCGTCGTCCGCTTTCAGGGGCCAAAGGCGAACGGCATGCCCGAATTGCACAGCCTGACGCCGCTTCTGTCGATCCTTCAGGGCCGCGGCCAGAAGGTGGCGCTGGTCACCGATGGCCGCATGTCGGGCGCTTCTGGCAAAGTGCCGGCCGCGATCCATGTCTGCCCCGAAGCGATGGAAGGCGGCGCGATATCCAAGTTGCGCGATGGCGACATTCTGCGCATAGATCCCGAAGCCGGAACGCTGGATATAATGTCGGAGGGCGTGCTTGATCGGCCTGCCGCCACGGCAGACCTCAGCGCCAATCAGTTCGGCGTCGGGCGCGAGCTCTTCGCTTCCTTTCGCAGTAGTGTCGGCTCGGCTGAGACCGGCGCGACCATTTTCGGAGGCTGACCCATGCCCGTAACCGCCCACGAGGCCAGCAGGCAGACAAGCGAGATTTGCGCATTGGCGCCCGTCATTCCCGTCATCGTCATCCATGACATAGCCCATGCGCGCCCCTTGGCCGAGGCATTGATCGCGGGCGGGCTTCCGGCGCTGGAGGTCACGTTGCGCACGCCCGCCGCGCTGGATGCGATCCGCGCGATGGCGGATCTGCCCGGCGGCCATGTCGGCGCCGGTACGCTCATTACCCCGGATGACGTGCGCGCAGCCAAGGCGGCTGGCGCGCAGTTTGGCGTATCTCCCGGCGCGACTGAGGCGCTCTTGGACGCCTGCGAGGCCGAGGGCCTGCCCCTGCTGCCGGGCGCCGCCACCGCGACCGAGGCGATGGCGCTATTGGCGCGCGGCTATGCGATGCAGAAATTCTTTCCCGCCGAAGCATCAGGCGGCGCGCCTGCGCTTGCCTCTATTGGCGGGCCTTTACCGCAGATCACATTCTGCCCAACCGGTGGTATTAGCGCCGAAAATGCAGATAAGTACCTGATTTTGCGTAATGTAATCTGTGTCGGCGGCAGTTGGATCGCCCCGCGTGATCTGGTCGAGGCCAAAGATTGGGCGGCGATAACGCAATTGGCCCGTGAAGCAGCCAAAATCGGACGCTGAGCGCATTTTGGTCGTGTGCCTGATCGTCGCGATAGGGCGATTGGGCTGAAACGCTCAAGCTGCACACAGTGCGCTGCGAATGGTGGTGGCGTCTGGCACTTGGCCTCATGTATCCGAGATTGCAGAACACCGGGCGATGCTACTCCACAATATTGCTGAACCCATAGTTAAGCTCTTTCATGACCTGCTCGTAATTTCAGAGCAGTTCTGACGTCCTGTGAGCGCCCATCCAAACCAAGGCTGCGGCATAGCTGTAGACGTACTGTTCGGCCGCGACCTCGTTGGAGCCGTTGCCTTTTGGCATATCCGGACGGCGCCCCAGGCCAAGATTGGTCGTCACGTGCTGATGGCTGGCGCCGTCAATCATCTCGAACAGTTTGCAATGAGACTGCGCGATATGGGTGTTTATCTCCAGCGGCCAGATTCTGTCCTGCACCTCATCGCGGTAAAACTCGCTGTTAAAGCGGGCGTCGTCATAGCCGATTCAGCGCATGATGGTTTGAGCAATCTGGTACATTTCAGTCTGCTCGCGGGCAGGTAGGGCGACGAATAAAGATGGCGGAAACGCAAAGAACTTGCGGATATCCCGATAGAATAGACGATGCGATAGGGCACCATGGCGCCCCCAGAGAGATGGCGCTTGAGCGTGAATTGACGCGCGCCGATCATCTGCTCGGCCATGTAGGGATGACCTTGGATATCCTTGATGTCGTCCCGCAGGCTTGGCTGCTCCAGCACCTAATTGAACAGCCCGAAGATCTGGGTGATCTCGACCATGGCCTTGTGCAATCGTTATTTTTGGCAGAGCAGTGGCAACATCGTCGAGACCGGGAAATCGAGATAGCCCATGATGGCGTCGATCGATCCATCGAATGCGTCCAAAATGCTCTCAGCTTCGGCCAACATGGCCGGGACGTCGAACTCCTGCGTTTTCCGCACCTGCGCGGGCGTCAGAAGCTCGTGAAATTTTACATCCTGAATTCCGCGCAGCCGTCCGAGGCGGTCGGCGCTCCAAGTGTTCAGCAGAGCGACGAAGACGTTTTGATCATTTGTCTGTTCTCTTCGTTCGATGTCGGCAGTCGCCAGCGCCCGAAGGTGTGGTCCGGTCTTTCAGGCCTTGGCCAGCGCGGGGTTTTCAGGGTCCATCGTGACATACGTGATCTCGCCGCATGCTCAATAGGTGCCATGCTCCATCACCAGCGGATCGTCGGCGTTCACCAACCAGTTAGTCGCCGTCTTTCATTACCGCGTCCACGAAAGTTGTCTTGCACCTTGCAAGGTCTTCCAATGGGTGAATAGCGCGCTGGCCTATACGATCGGACGCGATGTTCAGCAATACGGACACGTCGCATTCGTCAAAGCGCAGACCGCGCCGCATGATACCACCACCCGCAACCTCAACCACTTCATGTTCGACCGTTGGCTCGCGCAGCACAGCCTGCGCTGCTACCGCGCCGGAATGGTCACCGCGCAGGATCACGTGGGTGTCGATCTCGATCGTGCCGGCGGAAAGGCCCGCTTGCCGCGGGATGTGGCTGATCAGGCGGGTCGCTGCCGTCTTGCCGCCCGTGCCGATGATCGCGGTAATTGGGATTCGCCCGTCATCGGCGGGGTCGGGCCAAGCTGTGCGTCGACGTCACGTGCATACGGATACTGGGGCCGACATTGACATCGACCACGCCTGCCTAATCCTGGCGGTACTATGCAGAGATGCCGATTCACCGATCGGCAGGACTGTTTCCCGCGTATAGCCCGCCTGTTCCAGCATCCGGTGCCTCTGACGTCGATATCGATCTGGGTCAGCAGGCTCTCGTTGCCAACACCCCGGCGAGGGTCGTTGTCGTCCTCATCGATCACCTGCTGGATCGCATGGGTGCGGTCCCCGGCAACATCAGCAGGGCGGCGCGGCGCGGCGGCGACCAGCTTGCCACCGATCACGAGCAGCCGGTGATCTTCGCCTTTCATGTAGCTTTCAATTATTATCGCCCCTGAGCCGTCGCGCACACGCGTCAGCATATCCCGTTTTCAGGTCTTCGATTTTGGCGCTATTGGTGGTCGCGCCGCGTCCGTGGTTGCCGGACAGCGGATTGGTGACCGTGGGCCAGCCTATCTGTTCGCTGCTGCCTGCGCATCCTCCAACCAGTAGCAGGCATGCCCGCGTGGCACTGGAACGCCGGCATTGAGACAGGGGTATTGGTCAGACGCATCCTTGCGGCCGCGAATTCGAACATCCAGCACTTCGGCGGCCCCGATTGTGCATAAGGCAGATGTGTAGCTGTCGAACACATCGTCCGGAATACGGCCTGCCGCCGTGATACCGGCAGTCGGCGCCTGTTTTTCCGGTACAGGCAAAAGCCGGCGCAGGATATCCTTGCGCGCGGATTTAACCTCTGCCGACAGCGCAACTTGTGCGGTATCGGCTACCGGCGATGGCGAGGTTTTTCTGCGCCTGAGCGTTGGACATGAAACCGACGCGCGCATGCGCCTTGCGGGTGTTGCAATTAATCATGCGGCCACAGATCTGATATTGACCGATCTGGCTGCCCTGGGCGATCGGGGCGCGTCCAGAGCCGCTCCGCCTGAGGCCAAGATCACTATAAATGATGGCGTTGACCGACAGGTTGATCGCACTGGAGATTGCCGCGCACGAGCCACGATCACCAATCGCGTTGGCGCTATTTTCCTGTGCGAGAGTGCTTTGGCCATCACGGTAAATGGTGTCGAAACCTACAGAGTAGGCAGCGCCACAAAACGCGCCCCAAAGTTCGGATCAGATGCACCCTTGTGATGGGCCGGGGTATGCGAACTGAAACCGATACTGACGTGATCAGCACGCGAAACAGCTGGAAAATCCCCGCGCAACTGCGCGCGTGTAAATTTATTACACTGGCCCGCGAGGAGGAGTGGAGCGTGTCCATCCCGCGCCATCATGTCTAGGCGGAGGTTGCGCACCGATAATCGACGCTTACCGGGCGCACCGTTGGAGACGGCCAAAGTGAATGGGGTCGCAACATGAAAGCTGTCGTGATTTCGCGCTGCAGCGTCGGGGATCCTGGTCTGAACCACTGCGCTGCGATACCCAACGCTGTTTGATAGATGGAGCCGTAGCGCAGCCAAAAGGCCCTTCTGCAGGGTGATTATCCCGGTGTCGGCGCCAGGACAGGCCAGGCACAGCGCGCGTGGACAATACGCACGTCACGCCTGAACGGCATTTGGGTTTGGCGCTTTTTGCATCGTGCGCGACGCATTGCGCGTTGCGCGCGGCGTGCCTATACCCGATGCCAAACCAAAGCGCATTTTCCGAAAGGTCGCCGCCATGTCCAACGCCCAGCTCCAAACCGCCATTGATTCCGCCTGGGAGGCGCGCGATCAGATCACGCCCGAAACCAAAGGCGAGACGCGCGATGCCATCGAGGCAACGCTGGACGCGCTTGATTCTGGCAAACTGCGCGTGGCCGAGCGCGGCGACGATGGTACGTGGCATGTGAATCAATGGGCCAAGAAGGCCGTTCTGCTGGGATTCCGCCTGAAGAATATGGAGCGTCAGACCGGCAGCGTGCAGGGCGGTGCATGGTGGGACAAGGTTGACAGCAAATTCAAGGATTGGGGTGACGCCGAATGGCAGACCGCCGGTTTTCGTGCCGTTCCCAACTGCATCGTGCGTCGCTCGGCCTATATCGCGCCGGACGTGGTGTTGATGCCGTCCTTCGTCAACCTGGGCGCCTATGTCGATTCAGGCACCATGGTGGACACATGGGCGACCGTCGGCAGCTGCGCTCAGATCGGCAAAAATGTGCATCTGTCGGGCGGCGTCGGCATCGGCGGTGTGCTGGAGCCGATGCAGGCAGGCCCGACAATCATTGAGGATAACTGCTTTATCGGAGCGCGCTCCGAAGTGGTCGAGGGCTGCATCGTGCGCGAGGGCAGCGTTCTGGGCATGGGCGTCTTTATCGGCCAGTCGACCAAGATCGTCGACCGCGAGACCGGCGAAGTCATGTATGGCGAAGTGCCGTCAGGCTCGGTCGTTGTGGCCGGTTCGCTGCCCTCCAAGAATGGCGTGAACCTCTACTGCGCCGTGATCGTCAAGCGTGTGGACGAGCGGACCCGCTCCAAGACGTCAATCAACGAACTCTTGCGCACCTGATGGAACGCAAGCCCAAGCCCAAGGCGCCCAAGCGGCAGGAGGTCTATACCCTTCTGGTCGAAATCGGCCGCAAGGCCGGTGACGGCCTGCCCAAGGGTGCCACCGGCGCCGCGCTGGTCATCTATGCCAGTGGTGTGGACGAGGGTGAGGCGGTGCGCGAGACGGTGGCAATCCTCAAGCAGGCCGACACTGCGCCGCTGGACGTGTCCGGCTACGGCACGTTGGCCGAGCGCGAGGCCGAAGGGCATGAGATCGGTGAAGAGGACCGCGCGCTGATGCAACGCGCGCTGGATGAAAACGCGGTGATCGTCGCGCAAATGACACCATTTTTCGGTGACGAACGCGATGATGAGGCCGAAGAGGTCTGAGCCGGTTCAGGCCGCGCGGTATGACGCACATCGCCGTCCGCGTTCAGTTGCACCGTCTGGCCGCTGTTCAGCGTGACGGTATCCCCAGGGCTGACCGCTTGCCCGTTGATATGCGTGATCGTCAGGCTGCCGGGGGTGTTTCATTGCCAGCGCGTCCCGCGTCCTGGAGCCAAGCGGGTCCAGCTTGGTTTCGTCGTCGATGACCAGAACCGACCCCTTAATGCTACCGACAGCAATGATCCGTGTGCTGTCATAGTTTGAAACGTTGACATCCGCGATGCCGATCCGGATCGGATCGGTTTGACCTGCATTCACCGCGATCTTGAGCGTCAGAGTGACGGTGAACCCGTCCAATTCGGTGTTGTATTGATCGCTGGTATTATCGATGAACCGGTTGTCATTGGCCCCGGCGTTCAGATTGTTCGGATCGACATCTCCGTCCCCGACGCTTAGCTGCACCTGCTGGCCATTGATCCGGACATCGACAAAATCCTGAAACGCGCCGAAGGCGGATTCGGGATACTCCTCGGAGGCAAAGACGGACTGCATCGAGAACATGACGCCCGTGTCGCCCGGCATCACCCCCGGCGAGACGCCGGGCCCGGACATTTCCTGCGCCATCTGCATAGCGCTGGCGTTTCGGGCAATCGGTATTTCCGTGCCTGCATCGATGGTCTGCCTCGTTCCCTTCTGGACCGAAATCAGTACACATGGACGGGCGCAGGGACGTTGCCACCGCTGCCAGCGGACCGCATGCTGCAATCTGCTGTATCCGGGGACGCGGTTTGCGCCCCTATGCCTGTGCCCGGCCTCGGGTCTCATCTTTTTATTTGTCGATTTTTAGCAAGCTTCTGCCAGGGTCCTCACAAATTGTGCTGAACGTCTGCACTATTTGCAAAGGCGTGACTTCCGCGCTAGCCATCAGGGACCGTGATAGCCACAAGCCGAGGGACCATGCCCCACACACCCGTCGATCCTGCCGACCTGACCGCGGCGCTGATCCGCTGCCCGTCCGTCACCCCCAAGGAGGGCGGCGCGCTTGTGCTGCTGGACGAGGTCCTGACCGATGCCGGGTTCACCTGCACCCGCGTTGATCGCGCCGGAATTGCCAATCTTTACGCGCGTTGGGGCGAAAAGGGTGCCGCGCGCAGCTTTGGCTTCAATGGCCACACCGATGTGGTGCCGCTGGGGGACGAGGCCGCATGGAGCGTGCCGCCATTTGGCGCGGAAATCCGGGACGGAATGATGTGGGGTAGGGGCGCGACGGACATGAAATCGGGCGTTGCCGCCTTTGCCGCCGCTGCGGTGGATTTTGTGCAACAGACGCCGCCCGATGGCGCCGTCATTCTGGCGATCACCGGCGATGAGGAGGGCGACGCGGTGGATGGCACCGTCGCGCTGCTGCTGTGGATGCAGGAGAACGGCGAGGCGATGGATGTCTGCATCGTGGGTGAGCCGACTTGCCCAGACCAGATGGGCGAGATGATCAAGATCGGTCGGCGCGGTTCGTTGAACGCATGGCTGTCAATTACCGGGGTTCAAGGCCACTCTGCCTATCCACACCGCGCGGTGAACCCCTTGCCAGCGATGGCGCGGCTGGTGGACCGGCTCAGCGCGCACACGCTGGATGGGGGGACAGACCATTTCGACCCCTCGACACTGGCCGTTGTGACAATCGACACCGGTAACACCGCGACCAACGTCATCCCCGCCACCGTGCGCGCGACGGTCAACATCCGCTACAATGATGCCCATAGCGGCGCGAGCCTTACCGACTGGCTGCAAGGGCAACTGGACGCGATCTGCACCGAAATGGGCGTGACCGGCACGCTCAATGTGTCGAATTCCGGCGAGAGTTTCATCACGCCGCCCGGCGCATTTTCCGACATGGTGGTGCGCGCGGTCGAGGCCGAAACGGGGTGTACGCCTGTGCTCAGCACCTCGGGCGGCACGTCCGATGCGCGTTTTGTCAAGGATCATTGCCCGGTGGTGGAATGTGGCCTTGTGGGCCGCACGATGCATCAGGTGGATGAGCGTGTCAGCGTCGAGCAGATCCACCAGCTGAAGGCGATCTACGCCCGCATCTTGCGCGATTATTTCAGCTGAATGCGCCCCGCGCTGGTCGTCATGCTGAAAGAGCCGCGCCCGGGCCGGGTGAAAACCCGGCTGGGGCAGGACATCGGCATGGTGGCGGCCGCGTGGTGGTTCCGCCATCAGACCGCCCGCCTGCTGCGCGAATTGGACGACCCGCGCTGGCAACTGATACTGGCCGTCGCGCCGGATCGCGCGGGGCTGACCAGCCGCGTCTGGCCTGCGCATCTGCCGCGCATCGCTCAAGGGGTCGGCGATCTGGGCGCCCGCATGGCGGGGATCATGCGCGCCCTGCCGCCGGGCCCGGTCTGCATCATCGGCGGCGATATTCCCGGCATAAGGCGCGCGCATATCGACCGGGCCTTTGCCGCGCTGGGCCGAAATGATGCGGTGTTTGGCCCCGCGCCTGATGGCGGCTATTGGCTGATCGGGCTGAAGCGCAGCCGCGCGGTTCCCGCCGGTTTTCTGACGAATGTCCGCTGGTCCAGCGCCGATGCGCTGAGCGATAGTGTGGCGAGCCTGCCGGGCGCGCGCGTCGCGCTAGTTGACATGCTGCGCGATGTTGACACCATTGCCGATCTGCCCGCGCGTTAGCTGTTCCCGCCGCCGCGCCTCCATGATAGGCACCGCTGCATGAAACAAATGCCAAGCAAAGCCGAGATCCTTCAGTGGATTTCCGAAAACCCCACCCTTGCCGCCAAGCGCGACATCGCCAAGGCGTTCGGGATCAAGGGGGCCGCCAAGATCGACCTCAAGCGTGTCCTGCGCGAGCTGGAGGACGAAGGCCATCTGGCCAAGCGCAAGAAAACCTACCGCGAGCCGGACCGCCTACCCCCCGTCAGCGTGCTGGAAGTCACCGGCCCGGATGCAAACGGCGATCTGATGGCGCGCCCGCTGGAATGGCAGGGTGACGGGCCAGAGCCTACCATCCTGCTGGTTCTGCGCGCCTCCGATCCGGCGCTGGGCGCGGGCGAGCGTATTCTTGGCAAACTGATGCAGGTGCGCGGCGAGGCGCATCAATACGAGGGGCGCCTCATCCGCCGCATCGGCCATAATCCGCAGAAAGTGCTGGGCATTTTCCGCAAGGGCGCCGAGGGCGGCCGCATCATGCCCATCGACAAGGGCCAGGCCCTGGAATGGATGGTCGAGGCGAATGCCACCGGCGGCGCCAAGGATGGCGAACTGGTCGAGGCCGAGCAATCGGGCCCCAAGGGCCGCATGGGCCTGCCGCGCGCGCGCATCCTGGCCCGTCTGGGCGATCCGTCGGCGCCGCGCGCCGTGTCGCTGATCGCGATTCACCAGCACGGCATTCCCGATGATTTCCCCGATGCGGTGATCGCCGAGGCCGACGCGATGACACCCGCCGGGCTGGAGGGGCGCGAGGATCTGCGCGATCTGCCGCTGGTCACGATCGACCCGTGGGATGCGCGCGACCACGACGACGCCTGCTATGCTCATGCCGACGATGACCCGCACAACCCCGGCGGCCATGTGATCTGGGTCGCTATTGCGGATGTCGCCCATTACGTCACGCCCGGCTCTGCTCTGGACGCCGAGGCGCGCAATCGCGGCAACTCCAGCTATTTCCCTGACCGCGTGGTGCCGATGCTGCCCGACCGGCTGTCGGGTGATTTGTGCTCGCTTCATGAGGGGGTGCCGCGCGCCTGTATCGCGGTGCGGATGCGGATTGACGAATTTGGTGAGAAGATCGACCAGACGTTCCACCGCGCGATCATGCGCTCCGACGCCTCGCTGAACTATCAGGAGGTGCAGGCGGCGCAGGACGGCGCGCCGAATGAAAAGTGCGCGCCGCTGATGGAGCAGGTGATCGCGCCGCTTTACGCGGCGTATGACGCGCTGCAAATCGCGCGCAAACATCGCCAGCCGCTGGATCTGGACCTGCCCGAGCGCAAGGTGATCCTGAGCGACGAAGGCAAGGTGCTAAGCGTCAATTTCACCGAACGGCTGGATGCGCACAAGCTGATCGAGGAATTCATGGTGCTGGCCAATGTCGCCGCCGCCGAAACGCTTGCCGCCAAGAAGTCCCCGCTGCTCTACCGCGTGCATGAGGAACCCCCGGTCGAAAAACTCGACGCACTGCGCGAGGTGGCCGAGGCCGCGGGGCTGGTGCTGGCCAAGGGGCAGGTGCTGAAAACGTCGCATATCAACGCGCTTTTGCACGGCGCGGCGGATACCGATCACGCCGAGCAGATCAACATGTCCACCTTGCGCGCCATGACGCAGGCGTATTATTCGCCCGCCAATTTCAGCCATTTCGGCCTTGCCCTGATGGCATACGCGCATTTCACCTCGCCGATCCGGCGCTACGCCGATCTGGTGGTGCACCGCGCGCTGATCGCCGCGCATGGCTGGGGCGATGACGGGCTGAGTCGCACCGAGATCGAGCAACTGGAGGCGACAGCGCAGCATATATCCGAGACCGAGCGGCGCTCAATGATGGCCGAGCGGGACACCAATGACCGCTATCTGGCGGCGTTCTTGTCCGAACGTGTAGGCGAGGAATTCAGCGGGCGCATCAGCGGCATCGCCAGTTTTGGCGCCTTTGTGAAACTGGATGAAACCGGCGCTGATGGCCTGATCCCGATGCGCAATCTGGGGCATGAATATTTCGTTTACGACGCAGGGTCCGCGACGTTGATGGGGTCCGAATCGGGCCGCACCATCAAGCTGGGCCAAAGCGTGACCGTCAAACTGGCCGAGGCGGCGCCGGTGACGGGCGGCATCGCGCTGGAGTTGATCAGCGTTGAGGGCAAAAATATGCCCCAAGGGCGCGGGAAGGGCCGCGGCAAGCCTCCCCAGCGCAAGTTGGGATCTGCGAAAAAGAAGGCCGCAAAAACTAAACGCAAGGTTGAACGGTCGCGCCGGGCAAAGCTTTAAAGCGTTGCGCGCGTTTTAACTTTACCTGATATCTCAGGTTAAAGGCGAAACGCTTCAGGCCGGGCCGGTCACGCGGTTGACATGGCCCATCTTGCGGCCCGGCTTCACCTCGGCCTTGCCGTATAGATGCAGCGCGCAGGCGCCATCGCGGGCCAGCGCCGCGACGCGGTCCATGTCCTCGCCAATCAGGTTTTCCATCACTACGTTCGAGTGCCGCTGACCATCGCCCAAGGGCCAGCCGGCCACCGCGCGGATATGCTGCTCGAACTGGTCGACCGTGCAGCCATTCTGCGTCCAGTGACCCGAATTATGCACGCGCGGGGCGATTTCGTTAACGATAAGGCCATCTGTCGTGACGAATAACTCAACCCCCATGACGCCGACATAATCCAGCTTGTTCAGTATCCTGGCCGCAAGAAGCACGGCATCGCTGCGCTGGGCAGGTGACAGACGGGCAGGGATCGTCGTCGTGCGCAGAATTCCGTCCTCATGCACGTTTTCGCCCGGATCAAAGGCCGACACATCGCCCGCCGCATTGCGCGCGGCGATCACGGAAACTTCGTGGCTGAAATCGACAAACCCCTCATAAATGCCGGGCGCGCCGTTCATATCGGCAAGCGCGCCATCAGCATCTTCAGGTGCGCGCAGACGGACCTGCCCCTTGCCGTCATAGCCAAAGCGGCGGGTTTTCAGGATTGCGGGCAGGCCGATTTCCTCCATTGCCTGCGTGATGTCGACATCATCATCCACGGCGGCATAGGGGGCGGTTTTCAGCCCAAGATCGTTCAGAAACGCCTTTTCCACCAGCCGGTCCTGACTGACACGCAGCGCCATGCGGCTGGGATAGACCCGGCGCAGTTTTTCCAAGGTATCCAGCGCCGAGGTCGGGATGTTCTCGAACTCGAAGGTGATCACGTCGCAGGCGGCGGCAAACTCGCGCAGCGCGTCTTCGTCCGCGTAAGGCGCGGTGATGTGGCGGTCTGCGACATGGGAGGCGGGGCAATCCTTGCCCGGCTCAAAAATGCACGTCTTGAACCCCAGCCGCGAGGCGGCGACAGACAGCATGCGGCCCAGCTGGCCACCGCCCAGGATGCCGATCGTGGCGCCGGTTTTCAAAGGCTCAGTCATTGCTAGGCTCCTCGGGGATGGACGCGGACAAGGCGGCGCGCCAGTCATCCAGCCGCTGCGCCAGCGCCGCATCGGCATTGGCCAGGATCGCGGCGGCCATCAGGCCCGCATTGGCGGCACCGGCGGCGCCTATGGCCATTGTGGCGACGGGATAGCCGCGTGGCATCTGAACGATGGAATAAAGGCTGTCGACGCCCGACAGCGCCCGTGTCTGGACCGGTACGCCAATCACCGGCACGCGCGTTTTGGACGCCATCATGCCGGGCAGATGCGCGGCGCCCCCAGCGCCTGCGATAATTGCCTTGAGTCCGCGCGCGGCCGCCTCCGTGCCGTAAGTCCACAGACGGTCGGGCGTGCGGTGCGCCGAGACGATGCGGACCTCAAACGACACATCCAGCGCATCCAGAATATCTGCGGCTTCCTTCATCGTCGGCCAGTCCGATTGACTGCCCATGATGATCCCGACCTGCACTTGCGGCATAATGCGCCCCCTTCAATTCAGGCGCAAACCATAGTCGCGCGAGGCTGGGGCGTCTAGCGCCGATGCACTGTCGGTTGACGGAAGATGCGCAGGAAATCAGGCGATGATGTCGGGCAGCAGCCGGTCCTCGATATAGGCGATGCGGTCCTTCAGGCGCAGCTTTTGCTGCTTGAGCCGCTTGACAGTCAGCGGATCGCGCACTGTGCGTTCCTCCAGCGCGTGGATCGCCTCGTCCAGATCGCGATGCTCGCGGCGGAACTGCTCCAGCTCGACGCGCAGCACATCGTCTGATTTCATCGCAAGCTCGCTATAGGCGTTCATGTCTGTGCATTTCCTTGGGCTCGCTGGGATCATGCGAATGATAAGCTGAATTTGACCGTCCGCATAGCCCTTGCGCCGATAAGGAGGAAGACCCATATTCATTCCAAGGCGCCGTTGCCGAAACAGGGACGGCGCGCAAATTGACCAGTCGCTTGAGGCAAGGACGTGGCACATGACGAAGATGACATTGGGGGCACACCCCTACATGCTGGGGTTCGACCAGCTGGAACGCCTGCTGGAGCGCAGCGCGAAATCCGGAAATGAAGGGTATCCGCCCTTCAATATCGAACAGACATCGGACAATTCCTATCGCATCACGCTGGCCGTTGCGGGCTTTGGCGAGGAAGACTTGTCGGTGACGGTTGAGGATCGCCAACTGGTGATCCGGGGTCGCCAATCGGCAGATTTGTGCGAGCGGGTGTTTTTGCATCGCGGCATTGCCGCGCGGCAGTTTCAGCGCAGTTTCGTGCTGGCAGATGGGGTCGAGGTAGGCTCGGCTATCATGGAAAATGGTCTGCTGCATGTCGATCTGACACGCGCGCTGCCCGAGACGGTGGTTCAGACGATCAAAATCAATAAACGCGGCCAATAGTCCCCAAGCGAGTAACCCTCAGGAGGATACGATCATGGATACCGAATTCGACTTTCCGCACGAGGCGGACCACCGCATCGCATATGTCCGTTCCGTCGCTGTCGAGGACCTGCCCGAGGACGTGCAGAGCCAGGTCGGCGAGCTGAAAACGCTTTATGCCGTGCACAGTGAAGAGGGCGAGCGTCTGGCGCTGGTCAGTGACCGCAGGATGGCCTTTGTGCTGGCGCGCCAGCATGATCTGGATCCTGTCACGGTTCATTGACAGCGGGCGCTGACGTTGATCTGTCATCGGCGCGTGTCGAGTATTTAAAGGAAGATGAAAGTAATGAGGCGCGCGCCGGTCTGTTGCCGGGGCGCGCCTTTTATGTGTAAGAGGCGCGTGTTTATGAAAAGGTGATCCATGGTCCGAGCCGCGCCGAGGGTGGCAGTCCTGCCGCATGATATGAAGCTGGGCCTTGTGCCGGGCGCTATTGCGCTAGACCGCTTGATGTGGCCATTGGGCGTGCCGGACGATATCGCGGGCCGCACGCTGAAGGATCTGGAGCCGCAGGACCATCTGATTGTTTTCCCGCGCAAAACGCTGCATTGGCGTCCCGGTTTTGGCACGCGGGCGCGCGTGTCTATTGCGGTGCTGGAGCCCGAAGCGATCCACGGCGGTCACCTGGCGGCGCTGCGCCGCTCGCACCGGCGGTTTTACCGTGTACTGAGCCATAATGCCGCGCTGCTGGCGGACATTCCCAACGGGTGTTTCTTTCCTTTCGGCAGCACGTGGGTGCCCGAGTGGCGGGATCTGGACGTGACCAAGGCGCGCATGACCTCGCTGATTGCGTCAAACAAGCGGTCACAGGAGGGGCATGTGCTGCGCCATGCCATCGTTGACTGGGCCGGAAAGGCAAAGGTTGATCTGGATGTGATGGGGCGCGGCTACAAGCCGTTCGGCGCCAAGGCTGAGGGGCTGGCGCCGTATCGCTATTCTGTCGTGATCGAAAATGTGCGCGAGGTCAATTACTTCACCGAGAAGCTTGTTGATGCCGTTTTGTGCCAAACTGTACCGATCTATTGGGGCTGTCCCAATGTCGGAGACTTCTTTGATACGGCAGGGGTGATTGTTTGTGACGATGAAGCCGATTTGCGTGCGGCTATTCTGGGTGCCTCTGAGGCAGAGTACGCCGCGCGTTTGCCGGCCCTGACAGCGATGCGGGAGGCGGCCGCAGCCTATGGCGATCTGTATGGCCGCGCCGCCCGCGCCGTGCTGGCGCAGGGCTGAAGATTAGGCAGATCCGGCTGCGCAAAGGCAAGCGGGAACCGTGGTTACCCGTTTAATTCACGCCGAAAAACCCCAGCCATCCGGTAGGAAGCCGTGGACCATCGCGCGTTGCGTTGCCGCCTCTTCGCCCAGCCAGATCGCCATAGCCGTCAGGGGCTGATCGGGCAGGCAGGCGGCCAGATACGGCCTGCCGTCTTCGTCTTCCACAGGCTCGCATTCAAAGCCTGCCTCGGTCAGTGCGGCCTCGGCAGCGTCCCAATCGGCGTCGTTCTGCGCGACAAAGGCATAGTCGATATCGGCAATATCGGGCAGATCGACCTCGGCTTGAATACCTTCGAAAACGGCATAGGTTTCGGCCCGCTGGGCGTCGAAATCATGTGACATGAGCAGTATCCTTTACGGTGGGCGCTGCTTCTACGATGTCCTCATTCTCGGCCATGCCATGTTCGGCCAACCAGCGTTCCGCCTCCAGCGCGGCCATGCAGCCCATGCCGGCGCTGGTGACGGCCTGGCGATACTTGTGATCGGTCAGATCGCCGGCGGCGAACACGCCCGGCAGGGACGTTTCGGTGCTGTCGGGTTTGGTGACAACATAGCCGCCCATATGTGTTTCCAACACGTCCTTAACCAGCTCGTTCGAGGGCGCGTGGCCGATCGCGATGAACACGCCCTTGGCTGGAATATCGGTGATCTCGCCGGTTTTCGTGTGCTTGACCTTGACGCCTTCGACGCCCAGGGGCGCGTCGGTGCCGTAGACCTCGTCCAGCTCGTGGAACCACAAGGGGTGGATCTTGGGGTTCTTTTCCAGCCGGTCGATCAAAATACGCTCGGCGCGCAACTCGTCCCGGCGGTGGATCAGCGTCACCTTCGAGGCGAAATTGGTCAGGAACAGCGCTTCTTCGACGGCTGTGTTGCCGCCGCCGACGACAACAATCTCCTGCCCGCGATAAAAGAACCCGTCGCAGGTGGCGCAGGCGCTGACGCCGAAACCTTTGAACTTTTCTTCGCTGGGCAGGCCCAGCCACTTGGCGCGCGCGCCGGTGCACAGGATGATCGCATCGGCCACATATTCGGTGCCGCTGTCGGATTGGCAGACATATGGGCGCTTGGAGAAATCAATGCTGCTGATGATGTCGCCGATCACCTCAGCGCCCATCGCCTTTGCGTGCGCCTCCATGCGCACCATCAGGTCGGGGCCTTGCACCTCGGTATCGCCGGGCCAGTTTTCCACCTCGGTTGTCGTGGTCAGCTGGCCGCCCGGCTCAATCCCCTGCACCAGGACCGGCTCCAGCATGGCGCGGCTGGCGTATACGGCGGCGGTGTATCCGGCGGGGCCGGAGCCGATGATCAGAACCTTGGTTTTTTTCGTCTTGGCCATGTGCCTGCCCTTTCGGTATCTGGGATTCTACGCCTGATATAGACCCGAGGGCGGCTTGGTGAAACCCCCGGCAATGCGGGCTTGCAATTGCGGTGTCTTCGGCATACTCCGCGCAAGTATCTTGCGCTGTTGCGAAAGATTGTTGCGCAGGCATGGGCGGTTGATATAACAATCGCGAAATTTATCAAGGATAGGTGAGGTATGGCGTCGACCCGTCTGGACCCGATCGACCGAAAAATTCTGGCCGAGCTTCAGGCAGACGGCCGCATGACCAATGTCGAACTGGCCAAGCGCGTGGGCATCTCCGCGCCGCCGTGCCTGCGCCGGGTGCGCACGCTGGAGGAGGCCGGATTTATCCGCGGCTATCACGCCGATGTCGACCCGCGTGAATTGGGATTTGAGGTGCAGGTATTCGCCAATGTCGGCCTGCAAAGCCAAGCCGAGGCAGACCTGAGCGCGTTCGAGGCGCGCTGCCGCGAGTGGCCTCTGGTGCGCGAATGTCACATGCTGAACGGCGAGGTGGATTTCATCCTGAAATGCGTGGCGCCCGACCTCAGCACTTTTCAGCGGTTCCTGACCGAGGAACTGACCGCCGCCGCCAACGTCGCCAGCGTCAAAACCGCGCTGGTCATTCGCGGCGCAAAGGACCAGCCCGGCGTGCCGTTTGAAGTACTGGAAGCCCGACTGGCGCGCGACGCCTGAGGCCGGCGCGCGTCGCAGTGATATCAGGGCAAGCTTTCAGCCGAATAATCGGTTTGTGTTGCCCAGCGGGCCACGCCGATACGCGAGGCCACCGAAATCGGACGGGCGGCGAACATACGGAAACAACGCAATGAATTGCGCCAGATGCTGTTGTGTCAGGGCGGTCTCGAAGCCTGGGCCGGGGTGGTATGTCTCCAGCGTGAGGCCAGCAGCAGTCATTGTCGCATGGCGCTGAAGGGCGATATGATACAGATGAACAGCGCCCGGCGGGGTGACGGAAATCACGCTGTTGCCGTCTATCAGATCGTGGACGGGGCGCAGAATCTGATCGTACTGCGTGCTGCTGCGCTGCGCGATGCGAGCGCCGGGGCCGGTCATCAGATCGACCATTGGCCTGCCCAGACCCAGTGCACCGGTCATGATGCGGGTCAGTCGCACTGGGCTGGCCTGAGACAGCGCCGGACGCAGCGACATAGATCCGATCCACAGCAAGGGTGACGGACCCCGTTCGTTCGTGAGGATCTTCATGCCGGGATGCAGATCTTCAACCGCAACAGGGCCGCGTGTCGTGGCGATCAAGGTGCCGCGCGCAAATGCGGAAAAAGCTGCCGCAAAAACAGGGGACGCAGGTACGGTGTGGCTCGCTTCTCGGATGCTGCCATCGCTGTGTTGAAACAGGGTTCTGACGATTTGGCCAGCCTCGGGCTGTCCGCGCTGACGCGTTGACGTGGCAGGCTCCTGTTGTGTGCGCAACGCGCTGACAAGGCTTTGGGCGGATGGCGTGTAGACCACGATTTGCTGCCTTATGCTGAAATTGTCTGGGTCGGTTTCACGCGCAATGTCGCTGCCGGCTTGCGAAAAAATCGACGTTCTCGAAATACCAAGGCAGGTCGCCGGTGAAAATGCTCTGGCGGCTGTTGCCGACTTTATCTGGCACCGAGATATGATGCAGGTATCTGTTCAATTATGCGCGGCACAGCAAGCGCGGTGCCATGTTCTGCGTGCGCGCGGCAGCTCCGCAGTGGCCGCGCTGGAACTGCAGGGTCGGCATGGCTTATGTGCTGGTCTGCAGCATGGATTTTATCCAGCGTTTTTGCGGTTTTGTCACGTTGTTCATTTGCTTTTTCCTCAGGATGCCCGCGATGCGGATCTGTTGGTCTTGTCTGATCAGAATGTGACATCGCTTTGCGGCCAAGGTTTGACCGACACGCGGCATGGTCGCGGCGCGCGGGGAAATTCGGGAGTTTTCCAGGCTTGGCCGACACGCGTTCAATTTGTGCTAGATACCTGGTGGCTGCGCGCAATATGGCTCACATTAGCCATATTCGGCCGATCAAATCTGACGCTGGTGTGGCTTTTCTGCCTTCGACAGGGCCGGTTTTATAGCCGGATGGTGGCGATTTGCCTGCCGTAATCGGCCTCATCGCGATGGGTGGCGCGCCTGTAGGAATAAAAACGGTCTTCGTCGCCATAGGTGCAATGATGGGTCCATTCGGCCTGCCCGACACCTGTGCGCTGCAACCGGGCAAGCCCGAAGCCGGGCAGATCGAACAGCATCTTGCCCGGTGCGCCTTTTGCGAAAAAGCGGGCGTTTGCGACGTCCTCGGCCAGAAACGCATCCATGAAATCAGTGCCGACCTCATAGGCGTTCTGGCTAATCGAGGGGCCGATGACGGCGGCGATGTTGGCGCGCGCGGCACCCAGCGCCTCCATCGCGTCGATCGTTGCCTCAAGCACGCCGTCCAGCACGCCGCGCCATCCGGCATGCGCGGCGCCGATCACGCCCGCTTTTGCATCGGCAAAAAGGACTGGCTGGCAATCGGCGGTCAGCACCGCCAGCGCAAGTCCGGGCGTCGACGTCACCATCGCATCCGCGCGGGGACGGTCCGATATCGGCGCAGTGATGGGCGCATTGACGGGCAAGGCCGTCGCCGAGTGGATCTGATGCACAGTCAGCAGATGGTCCGGTGCGACCTGCATCGCGGCGGCCACGCGGGCGCGGTTGATCGTCACGATTTCCTGTTGGTCGGTTGATCCCAGCCCACAGTTCAGCCCATAGAATATGCCCGAAGATGCGCCACCCCGGCGGGTAAAGAACCCGTGGCGCAGCGGGGCTAGGCTGTCGGCGGTCAGAATTTCCAGCGTCATTCGGGCAGTCCCGGCGGCGGTGCGGCGCCTTCGGGATAAAGGCCCATCACCTTGAACAGCGTCCCCATTTCCGCGGGGTGGGTCAAGCGCCGATGTGCTGCCACATGCGCCTCGCGCGCCGCGCCGCTGAGCGCGCCTGCCAGTTTTTGCGCGCGCTGGGTGATGCCCAGCCTCTCCAGAAACACGCCTTGCGTCGTCAGGCGGCTGTGCCGGGCCGGGGCGGCGGCCAGCGCCAGCGCCTCGAAATCGACATGCGCGGTCAGATCGGCGGTGCCGGGGGCGGCATAAGGGTCTGCCGCTGCATGGGCGCGCAGCGCCTGAAACGTATCGCCCAATGCGCGCCAGTCGCCGTAGTCCACGATCAGCGCCGCACCGCCATGCTGCGCAATCTGCGCACCGATATGCGCGGCGATATGCGTTGCGGCAGGAGAAAATTCGACGATGTCGCCGTTCTGCGTATCCTCCAGCCGATGCGCCAGCGGCGGCAAGGTGCTGGGCGCGCTGAGGCCGGGAATCAGCCGGTCCCCATCGCGCCCCACCATCCGTTCGCGCCACTGCGCGCCGTCGCGCTGCGCCTGACGGATCGGCAGCGCGTCGAAGAATTCATTGGCGACCAGGAATAACGGCAGGTCGGGCAGCGTCTGGACCGCGTCATGCCAGACGGGCCCGGCGCCCGCCAGCGACCTGGCCTGCGCAGCGCGCAGGGTGGGCGAGGTTTCCACCAGATGCACCTGCGCGGCGGCGTGAAACCCGTGTACAGCGTGAGTGGCGCGCAATATGTCGGCCATCAAGGTGCCGCGCCCCGGTCCCAGCTCGGCCAGCGCAAAGGGGCTGGGCGCGCCTTGATCCAACCACGCCTGCGCGAGGCTGAGGCCCAAGAGTTCGCCGAACATCTGGCTGATTTCCGGCGCGGTGGTGAAATCGCCTGCCGCGCCCAAGGGATCGCGGGTGGCGTAATAGCCGTGCTGCGGGTGCATCAGACAATGCGCCATGTATTCGGCCAATGTCATCGGCCCAGCCTCGGTGATCTGGGCGATCAGGATTTGCGTCAGCGGGGTCATCGTGCCTTGGGGCGGGTTAACAGCACGATCAGCCCGAATGCGATCATCGGCAGCGACAAAAGCTGCCCCATGGACAGGCCGTAGCCTGCGCCCAGTTGCAAAGCATGGCCCAGAGGATTGCCCTCCGACATGAACTGCCCGTCCGCCTCGCGCGCGAATTCTACGACGAACCGCGCCGCGCCATAGCCAACGAAAAACCACCCGGCGATCATGCCGGGCCGCTTTAGCGCGCCGCGCCGATACGCCAGCCACAGCAGGACCGCGCCGAGGATCAACCCCTCCAGCAGCGCTTCGTACAGTTGCGAGGGGTGGCGCGCGCACAGGCCAATCACGCCGGGGCAATCCTGCGCTGCCGCGCCGGGAAACGGCACGCCCCACGGCAGATCGGTGGGCCGGCCCCAAAGTTCGCCATTGATGAAATTGGCAATGCGTCCCAGCAGCAGTCCCGCCGGGGCCGCCATGCACAGCAGATCGCCCACCGACAGGATGCGCAGCTTGTTGCGCAGGGAAAATGCGACACAGGCCACCAGGACACCCAGCATCCCGCCATGGAACGACATGCCGCCTTGCCAGACCTGAAGGATATCCAGCGGGCGCGACAGGTAGTAGCCGGGCTGATAAAACAGCACAAAGCCCAATCGCCCGCCCAGAATGATGCCCAGGATCGCCCAGAACATCAGATCTTCGGCCTGCTTGGCGGTCATGGCGGGTGTCTTGCCCTGCCATATGTGCGGGCGGCGCACGGCGGACACCACGATCCGCCAGCCAATGAGGATGCCTGCGATATAGGCCAGTGCGTACCAGCGCAGCGCGAATTCCATACCAAAGATGGAAATGGAGAAAATCTCGGGCGCGATATCGGGATATGGGATCATGGCTTGCATGGCGCAGACATGGCCGCGCGCCGGGGGGGAAGTCAACCGCGCACAGCTTGCGATCTGGCGGGCGCGCGCCCATATAGAAACCAGATCTGTTTTTTTAGCGAAACCGTAATGCCGGAGACTACACATGCAGACCCGTAACAAAGTGATGGACGATATCTCGCAATTGATGACGAACGCGATGGGCGTGGCCCAAGGCGCGCGGCAAGAGGCCGAGACGGCGATGTCGTCGATGATTGATCGCTGGCTGGCAGACCGCGACTTTGTCACCCGCGAGGAATTCGACGCTGTGCGCGCGATGGCGCAAAAGGCGCGCGAAGAAAATGAGGCGCTGAAAACGCGGCTTGACGCGCTGGAGGCAGACAGCACGAAGGCCAGCTAAAAAATCTGCCGGTCTATCCAATGTATTTCAGGGTCGGCCGGGCAGCACTGTTCCTGTCCACACCACCCGGCCCAGCGGCGTGATTGCGTCCAGCGCCGGGCCGGGCAAGCAGCGTGTAAGCTGCGCTGGACCGCACCCGGAGATTAAAGCGTTCCGGGTTCGGGCCGGTTGAGGTACCCGATATTCAGCGCGCCGTCTTCCAGATAGGCCCAGACCGCGTGATCGTCCGGCCAGATCTGGGCGCAATCCAGCAAGCACAGGGCGCCGGGCGCAACGCAGTTAGCGCTGGCGGTCTTTGGGGCGAAAATCCAGCGCAGGCATTGAGTGTCCCACTTTTGCAGGGCCAGCCATTCTGGATCAAACGAGATATGTGCCGGTTGAGCCTGAGACACCTCACAATGAAACGCAAGCGAACCACTGCGATGGGTGTCTGTTCGGGGTACTAGATCGGCGGTGCGCTGTGCGGCGCCGTCGCTGGTTTGCATATCACCGCGGGCTTGCGGGTCTTTGGCGGCGGCTTGGCGTATCTCGACCAACAGGCCCAGTGCCGCGGCGATCTCTATCATTTTGGACACCTGCATATCGCGTCCATCACGCAGACTGCGCACGGTGCTGACGTCCAGACCCAGCTTGCGCGCGTATCCGCGCAGCCCATGCCGGGCGATCTCCTCATCAGCAATATTGCGGAGTCTCTGCAGATCAAACCGGGCCATGACAGCGGTGTTGCATGGAAAAAATAATTTGACTAGTAGGTTGAAGTTTTACACGCTGGGTGAATAGTGCCACGATTTCCGTAACTTACCACCTTTAAGTGTATCAGTTTTAAGTGAGTACCCCATGGGCTGTGTTTGCGGCATCACTATTCGTCAAAAAGGGTATTGCCCTTGGTCGAGCTGCGCGCGTCGGCTGTGGGCGGGTGCGCTGTGACGTCCGAGGCGCAAATGCATTTGCAGAGGCTGCGCGACCGTTTGGCCAAGGTGCAGATGCTCAAGAAGGATATCCGCGACGCGCCTGATCGCCTGCGCCGCGACGCTGCGATCGTTGCATACACGCGCACGGTGGATCTGCTGATCGAGGATCTGATCACGCTGGAACATACCGGCCAACTGGCGGCCTGGGCCAACCATTTGACGGCGGGGGCATCAGGGCGGCAGAAACCACCGCATTAAGCGCGATCCCGATAGAGAGCTTGCCGAGAATCATATGCCTAGAACGCCGAGAGGCGCAAATCTAGCGCCCAAATCGGATATCATCCACAACTTATTGCGGTTATCCACAAGAAATAGCTTTACAGCCAGAAGACTGTATCGCACCATATATGGTAAGGGACTGCGGAATAACCTCAGCCCGTAGAGCAGGTATCCAGAGCTTGGGGGCGTTAATGATTTCCAACTCAGGATCAAACCCAAAAGGTGACGACATGGCACTGTCCGAGCAGTTTCACGCAAACGATTTGCATCCTATCGACATCGTCGAACACATTGCCGAGCATAACGACTGGCAGTTCGACCGCGTGGGCGATGATCAGATCGCCATGGCTGTCGAGGGGCAATGGCGTACCTATTCGATCACGCTGGCATGGTCCGCCTATGACGAGACGCTGCGCATGGTCTGCACGTTCGAAATGGACCCGCCCAGCGAAAAGCTCCCGGTGTTCTACGAGGCGCTGAACGAGGTTAACGACCAATGCTGGACCGGTGCATTCACCTACTGGTCCGAGCAAAAGCTGATGGTCTACCGCTATGGTTTGCTGATGTCGGGCGGTCAGGTCGCCAGCCCCGAGCAGATCGACGCGATCATAACCGCCGCCGTTCTGGCGTCCGAGCGGTATTACCCCGCGTTTCAGCTGGTCCTGTGGGGCGACCGCACTCCGCGCGACGCCATGCAGGTCGCCATTGCAGAGGCGTATGGCCGCGCGTAACCTGACCCCCGAATGACGTGCAAACGGCTAAGGGGACGGGTGTTATGGATATGGATTTTGTGGCCGAAAAGGGCCTTGTCCTGCTGGGCTGCGGCAAAATGGGCGGCGCGATGCTGCAAGGCTGGCTGTCGGGCGGGCTGCCAGCCGCGTCGGTCTGGGTGATTGATCCGCATCCGTCGGACTGGCTGAAAGGCACCGGCGTTCACATCAATTCAGATGATCTGCCTGCCGCGCCGGGCATCGTTCTGATCGCCGTGAAACCGCAGATGATGGGCGAGGCGCTACCGGCGCTCAAGGCGATGGGCAATGGCACGACATTATTCATATCGGTCGCCGCCGGTACGCCGATTTCCGCGTTCGAGGCGGCGCTTGGCGATGCTTCTCCCATTATCCGCGCTATGCCAAACACGCCTGCCGCGGTGGGGCGCGGCATCACCGCGATCATCGGCAACGGCCACGCCAGCAGCGGCCAGATGGATCTGGCCGAAATGCTGTTGCGCGCAGTGGGGCAGGTGGTCCGGCTGGAGGATGAGGATCAGATGGATGCTGTGACCGGCGTTTCCGGCTCTGGCCCGGCCTACGTGTTCCACATGATCGAATGTCTGGCCAAGGCTGGCGAAGCTGAAGGTCTTAGCCCGGAACTGGCGATGCAGCTTGCGCAAGCGACGGTTGCCGGCGCCGGTGCGCTGGCCGAAGAGGCAGACGAAACGCCGGCCGATTTGCGCGTCAACGTGACCAGCCCCAACGGCACCACTCAGGCGGGGCTTGAGGTGCTGATGGACGATCAGAACGGCCTCCCTGACCTGATCCGGCGCACAGTCGGCGCGGCCGCCAGCCGCTCGCGGGAGCTGCGCAATGGCTGAAATTAGCTTTGACGACTTTATGGCCGTTGATATTCGCGTTGGCCGCGTGATCCGCGCCGAGCCATTTCCCGAGGCGCGCAAACCCGCGATCAAAATGTGGATCGATTTTGGCAGTGAAATTGGCGAGCGTAAAACCTCGGCCCAGATCACAGCGCATTACACGCCCGAGACGCTGATCAATCGTTTGGTGATGGGGGTGGTAAATTTCCCGCCCCGCCAGATTGGCCCCTTCATGTCTGAGGTGCTAGTTTTGGGCGTCAGCGATACGGCAGGCGAAATCGTGCTTTTGGCACCGGATGCCGATGTCCCGATCGGCGGGCGCATGCACTGAATTAGCCTGGCGGGCGGCTGTCCAGTGACTTTGAACGCTTCAGATCAGATTGCGGCGCTTCCTTGCGTGTATCCCATGCCGGATCCCAGCGCTTGATCATGTTCGACACCAGTTTGCCGCTGGGATATGCGATGACAATTGCGGCAACGACACAGCCAACGATGGCCCAGACCGAGTAATACCCAAGGCTAAAGCTGACAACGATCAGCGTACCGGCAATCGCAATCGCGCCGAGCCATGTGATGTAATGGGCGAGACGATCCATGATGTATCCTTTTTGCGCTGCTTCGTTCTGTGCGTCAACGCGCCACCGTTGCGCCGGTTCCCCTAACGCCCCCCGGATCGCAGCGCTGTAGGCGCCGCGCCGTACCGAACGCGCATTGCGCGGGCCAATGCGGCGGGCGATTCATATCCGCAACGCACCGCGATTTCTGCAATGCCCAGTCCGGTGCTGTCCAGCAGCTTGCGCGCCTCGGACAGGCGCATGTGGCGGTAAACCGTGCCCGGCGGCGCGCCCAGTGCGCAACGGAAATGCCGGTCCAGCGTGCGCGGCTGGCAGCCCACCCGCCGGGCAATGGCGCCCAGCGGCAACGGCCGCTCGACATGGACGCGCATCTGCGCCAGCGCGGCGCGCACCAGCACATCGGACTGCGGCATATCGGGCGCCTCTGCTGCGGTATCACTGCCATGCATGAACTGATCCTCGACATCCAGGCGCGCCGCCATACCTGCATGTTGCGCGATCAGGTCCATCATCAGGTCCAGCGCGCTCATCGCGCCGGCGCAGGTGATGACCGGCCCGTCGCGGGCGACGCGGGCGCGCATCACCTCGACATCCAGAAACCGCTCGGCAAAGGCGTCCTGCAAATCCCAATGCAGCGTGGCACGCCGCCCCGCCAGCAGCCCCGCCGATGCCAGCAGCCACGGCCCGGTATCCATCCCGACCAGCGTCTGCGCCTTCTTGGCCGCGTTGCGCAGCGCCCGCCGCGTTTGCGAGGTATCGTGGCGGGCATGATCATAACTGCTTAGGATAAATAGGTAATCACAGCGCTCCATCTCCGCCAGCGCGCCGTGCGGCAGCACCTGAATCCCGCTGGAGCTGCGCGCGGCCGCGCCTGTCATTGTAGTGATCTGCCAGTCGAACACACGCGCCCGGCTGACGGTGTTGGCGGCGCGCAGCGGCTCCAGACAGTTGGCCAGGCACAGGTTTGAAAATCTATCGAACAGCAGAAAGCCGATGCGCGTCGGAGCGTCTTGCGGTTTTGTCCATTTTGGCATCATTCCTGTCTTTTACTGCACAATGGGCGAATGTACCAGCGCTACCATACGCGGCAAGCTTTGACGCACCCCCCGAAAGGATGACCCATGCCCCTGACCATGAACCGCGACGTTTTCATCACCTGCGCCGTGACCGGCGGCGGCGGCACGCAGGACCGCAGCCCCCATGTGCCGCGCAGCCCCGAGCAGATCGCAGATAGCGCCATCGCGGCGGCCAAGGCAGGCGCAGCCATCGTGCATTGCCATGTGCGCGATCCCGAGACCGGCAAGGCCAGCCGCGATCTGAAGCTGTACCGCGAACTGACGGACCGCATCCGCGCTTCTGACACGGATGTCGTCTTGAACCTGACGGCCGGCATGGGCGGCGATATGATCTTTGGCGATCCCGAAACGCCGCTGCCCCTGAACGAGGACGGCACGGATATGGTCGGCGCCAGCGAACGCGTGGCGCATGTGCTGGAATGCCAGCCCGAGATCTGCACACTGGATTGTGGCACGATGAACTTTGCCGAAGCCGATTATGTGATGACCAACACGCCCGGCATGTTGCAGGCGATGGGCCGCATGATGACCGAAGCAGGCACCAAGCCCGAGATCGAGGCGTTCGACACAGGCCATCTTTGGTATGCCAAGCAGCTGGTCAAGGATGGAATCCTAGAGGCGGACGCGCTGGTGCAGCTGTGCATGGGTGTGCCATGGGGCGCGCCGAATGATCTGAACACCTTCATGGCGATGGTCAACAACGTGCCGGACGACTGGAACTGGTCCGCGTTCTCACTGGGCCGCGACCAGATGCCATATGTCGCCGCGGCGGTTCTGGCAGGCGGCAACGTGCGCGTTGGACTTGAGGATAACTTGATGCTGGACAAGGGCGTTCTCGCCGAGAACCACCAGCTGGTGACCCGCGCCCGCGAGATTATCGAGCGTCTGGGCGCCCGCATCATGACCCCCGCCGATGTGCGCGACAAGCTGCGCCTGACCAAACGCGCGCCGCGCTAAGCCCCCGCAACAGATCGGACCATAACATGACCAAGCAAATGACAGCCGCCATCATAGGCGGCGGCGTGATCGGCGGCGGATGGGCCGCGCGGTTCCTTCTGAACGGCTGGGACGTGCGCATCTTTGACCCGGACCCCGAAGCGAAACGCAAGATCGGCGAGGTGCTGGACAACGCGCGCCACGCGCTGCCGATGCTGTACGACTACGCCATGCCGGATGAGGGTGCGCTGACCTTTCACGATACCATCACCGAAGCGGTGGCCGACGCCGACTGGATTCAGGAAAGCGTGCCCGAGCGGCTCGAGATGAAGCACAAGGTCTACGCAGAAATTCAAGGCGCCTGTGACGCGGACGCAGTGATCGGCTCGTCCACCAGCGGCTATAAGCCAAGCGAGTTGCAAGAGGGCGCGACCCGCCCGGGTCAAATCATGGTCTGCCACCCGTTCAACCCGGTCTATCTGCTGCCCCTGATCGAGGTTGTCGGCACGGACGCCAGCGACCCCGCGCTGCTGGACCGCGCCAGCGAAATCCTGACCTCTGTCGGCCTCTACCCCCTGCGCGTGCGCAAGGAGATCGACGCGCATATCGCTGACCGCTTCCTTGAGGCTGTCTGGCGCGAGGCGCTGTGGCTGATCAAGGACGGCATCGCGACGACCGAGGAAATCGACAATGCGATCCGCTATGGTTTCGGCATCCGCTGGGCGCAAATGGGCCTGTTCGAGACCTACCGCGTCGCCGGTGGCGAGGCGGGGATGAAACACTTCATTGACCAGTTTGGTCCTTGCCTCAAGTGGCCCTGGACGAAACTGATGGACGTGCCCGAGCTGACGGATGAGCTGGCCCAGACGATCGCGGACCAGTCCGACGACCAGTCCGGCCACCTCACCATTCGCCAGCTGGAGCGCAAGCGCGATGGCAACCTGATCGCCATGATGCGCAGCCTGAAACAGCAGGGCAACGCGTCGGGGCGGCTGCTGAACGCGCATGAGAAAACGCTGCGGCCTGAATTGCAGGCGGGCAGCCCCATGGTCAGCCTGCGCCGGGTAATCCCCGTCGACTGGACCGACATCAACGGCCACATGAATGAGGGCCGCTATGGCCAGATCTTCTCGGACGCAGCCGAAGAGGTGATGGCATTTGTCGGCGCCGATGACGATTACATCGCTGGCGGCCTCAGCTATTTCACCGTCGAGACGACAACGAAATACCTGGCCGAAACTCATGCGGGCGAGGCTGTCGAGGTCCACACAACCGTCACCGAAGGCAAGGGCAAGAAGCTGCGCTGCCTGCACGAACTGAAACGCGCCAAGGATGGCGAGGTTCTGGCGACGTGCGACCAGTTCATGCTGCATGTCAGCCTTGAGACCCGCCGCACCTGCGATCCCTCGCCCGAAGTTGCCGCCCGCGTCGAGGCGCTGGCTGCGGCCCATAAAGGAGCAAACTCATGAATTTCGGATTAACAGACGAACAGGAAATGATCGTCTCGACCGTGCGCAGCTTTGTCGAGAACGAGATTTATCCCCACGAAGCCGAAGTCGAGCGCACGGGCGAAGTTCCACCCGAAGTGGCCGAAAAGATCAAGCAAAAGACGCTGGATCTGGGGTTTTATGCCTGCAACTTCCCCGAAGAGGTGGGCGGTGCGGGCCTCAGCCATTTGGAATTTGCACTGGTCGAGCGTGAGCTTGGCCGCGGCTCCATGGCGCTGGCGCATTTCTTTGGCCGTCCGCAGAACATCCTGATGGCCTGCGAAGGCGAGCAACGCGAGAAATACCTGCTGCCTGCCGTACGCGGCGAGCGGATGGATGCGCTGGCCATGACCGAACCGGGTGCCGGATCGGACGTGCGCGGCATGAAATGCTCGGCCAAGCGCGATGGTGGCGATTGGGTTCTGAACGGGACCAAACACTTCATCTCAGGCGCCGATCACGCCGATTTTGTCATCGTTTTCGTCGCGACCGGCGAGGATCAAACGCCGCGTGGCCCCAAAAAGCGCATCACGACCTTTCTGGTGGATCGCGGCACGCCGGGCTTTACGATCCGCGACGGATACAAATCGGTCAGCCACCGCGGCTACAAGAACATGATCCTTGATTTCGACAACTGCCGCCTGCCTGACGCGCAGGTGCTGGGCGAGGTCGACGGCGGTTTCGCGGTGATGAACGAATGGCTCTATGCAACGCGGATCACTGTTGCGACCAACTGCGTCGGCCGGGCGCGCCGCTGCTTTGATTTGGCGTTGAACTACGCCGCCGAACGCGAACAATTTGGCCAACCGATTGGAAAAAATCAAGGCATCAGCTTTCAGTTGGCCGATATGATTACAGAAATCGACGCGGCCGATTGGCTGACGTTGTCTTCTGCCTGGCGGCTGGATCAGGGCCTGCCAGCGAACCGCGAGATCGCCTCGGCCAAGCTGTATGCCAGTGAAATGCTGGCGCGCGTGACCGATGCAACGCTGCAAATCTACGGCGGCATGGGCTTGATGGACGACTTCCCGATCGAGCGGTTCTGGCGCGACGCGCGCGTGGAGCGGATCTGGGACGGCACCTCTGAAATCCAGCGCCACATTATCAGCCGCGATCTGCTGCGGCCTTTGGGTGCATAGATCTGCGCGCGATCCAAAAGAACTTTGATGCCTTCGGCGAGGATATTTGGAGCAAAAAGAAAGAGGGGGACCTATCCTGAGCCCCCCTCGAAAAGCCGGAGCCTTTCTCCTTGCACGGTCATCGGCGTCCCCGCCTGTACCGTAATCTCATACTGACCGAGAGTGGTTAATCATGCGTTACCGCCCCCTTCTTCTTGCGACAAATATCCTCGCCGAAGGCTTAAAATCTTTTTTGGAGGAGCATTAGCCATGACGCGCGACCTCACCCGTCTCATCCGTCCCAAATCCATCGCGGTTGTTGGGGGGGGCGTCTGGTGCGCTTCGGTGATCGAGCAGTGCCGCCGCATGGGGTTTGACGGTCCGGTCTGGCCGGTACATCCCAAACGCGCTGAAATACAAGGTCTGCCGACCTATGCTTCGGTCGCTGACTTGCCGCATGTGCCTGATGCAACCTTTATCGGTGTGAACCGCAGCGCTACCATCGACACGGTGCAGGCTCTCAGCACTATGGGCGCGGGTGGCGCAGTGTGTTTCGCCAGCGGCTTCCGCGAGGCGCAGGCTGAGATGGGAGATGGCGATGCCTTGCAGGACCGGCTGCTTGCGGCGGCGGGCGCCATGCCGATCATCGGGCCGAATTGCTACGGCTTTATCAATTATCTCGACGGCGCGCTGCTATGGCCGGACCAGCATGGTGGCACCCGGTGTGACAGGGGCGTTGCGCTCATCACTCAAAGTTCCAACATTGCGATCAACCTGACCATGCAGGCGCGCGGCCTGCCGTTGGCCTATGTGGCGACGGCCGGAAATCAGGCGCAGACCGGGCTGGCTGAGATCGGGCAGGCTCTGCTGGAGGATCCGCGCGTGACCGCGTTGGGATTGCATATCGAAGGTATCGGGGACCTGACCGCATTCCAGGCGCTGGCGGACCGCGCGCAGGCTTTGGGCAAGCCTATCGTCGCGCTGAAGGTCGGAAAATCGGTGCAGGCGCAGTCTGCGGCCGTGTCGCATACGGCATCACTCGCGGGCAGCGATGCGGGTGCGCGTGCGTTGCTCGGGCGGCTGGGAATCGCGCAGGTAGGCAGCCTGCCCAAACTGATTGAGACGCTCAAGCTGCTGCATCTGGCCGGACCGCTGCCCTCGGACCGGATCATGTCCATGTCCTGTTCCGGCGGCGAGGCTAGCCTGATGGCGGATGCCGCCGTGGAGAGCAAGGTGACCTTTCCGGCGTTGGACACTGTGCAGCGTCATGCGTTGCGCCTTGCGCTGGGGCCGATGGTGGCGTTGGCCAACCCTTTGGATTATCACACCTTCATCTGGGATGATGTTCCGGCGATGACCATGGCATTTACCGCAGCCTTGACCGGGGACGTGGCGCTGGGCTGCCTTGTGGTTGACTTTCCCCGCACGGACCGGTGCAGCGATGCCGCGTGGGATTGCACCATTACCGCGGGGGCAGCGGCGGCCAAGGCCAGCGGCACGCCCCTGGCTTTTGTGGCTACGCTGCCCGAGAATATGAGCGAGACGGTCGCGCAGCGCATCATCGGCGCTGGTTTGATCCCGCTATCGGGTATCGAAGAAGCCATGTGCGCGATCGAAGCTGCGGCTGCGCTGGGTCGTCATCGCCCCTCTCTTGCGCCTGTTGTGGTGCCGGGCGTAGACATGCCCGCCCGCGTGCTGAGCGAGGCGACCAGCAAGGCAGCGCTGGCGGCGCATGGCTTGCCTGTGCCGCAATCGCGCCGGGTGGAGGCCGTAGATCTGCGCGCCGCAGCCAACGCAATGCCGATGCCTGTGGTGCTGAAAGGGGAAGGGTTCGCACACAAGACCGAGGCGGGGGCCGTCGCGCTCAATCTGGCCTCGCCCGACGCGGTAATGCAGGCCGCTGCGCGTATGGACGCGCCCGCCTATTTGCTGGAGGAAATGATCATCGGCGCTGTAGCTGAACTGTTGATCGGCGTCATGCGCGATCCGGCGCATGGATTTGTCCTGACGATTGCCGCAGGCGGCGTGCTGACGGAAATCCTGAAAGACAGCGCATCGCTGATCCTGCCTGCCAGCGAACAGGACATAACCGAAGCGTTGAACAATTTGCGCATCGCGCCGTTGTTGGCGGGGTATCGCGGCCAGCCGGGTGCGGATGCGGCATCAATTGTCAGCGCCGTCATCGCGGTGCAGGATTACGCCATAGAAAACGCGGCCCATCTGCAAGAGGTCGAGATCAACCCACTGATCTGCACCACCGCACGCGCTGTTGCTGCAGACGCGCTCATCAGAATAGGAGAAAAGACATGACAGATAGCCCGATCAAGACCGAAACGCGCGGCCACGTGCTGGAGGTTACGCTCGACCGGCCCAAGGCAAACGCGATTGATCTGAAAACCAGCCGGATCATGGGCGAGGTGTTCCGCGACTTTCGGGATGACGACAACCTGCGCGTCGCCCTGATCACCGGCGCGGGCGACAAATTCTTCTGCCCGGGCTGGGATCTGAAGGCGGCGGCGGATGGCGATGCGGTCGACGGCGATTACGGCGTAGGTGGCTTTGGCGGTCTGCAAGAGTTGCGCGGCCTGAACAAGCCGGTGATCGCTGCTGTCAACGGCATCTGCTGTGGTGGCGGGCTTGAGCTGGCGCTGAGTGCGGATCTGATCCTTGCCGCTGATCACGCCAGCTTTGCGCTGCCGGAAATCCGCTCTGGCACCGTTGCGGATGCGGCCAGCATCAAGCTACCCAAACGTATCCCCTACCATATCGCAATGGAAATGCTGCTGACCGGCCGTTGGATCGACGCCGAGGAGTCGGCGCGCTGGGGTCTGATAAACCGGATCGTGCCTGCCGCCGATCTGATGGTTCAGGCGCGCGCGCTGGCCGATGAACTGGCAGGCGGCCCGCCCTTGGTCTATGCCGCGCTTAAAGAGATCGTGCGCGACGCTGAGGGCCTGGATTTTCAGACCGTGATGAACAAGATTACGCGCAGCCAGTATGAAACGGTCGAGCGGCTCTATTCCTCTGAGGACCAGTTGGAGGGCGCGCGCGCCTTTGCCGAAAAGCGCGATCCGGTCTGGAAAGGCCGCTGATGACCGGGCCGGACAGGACTGCGCAGGCGCCTGTCCGGCCCGGCCGTATTAAGGATGACAAGGTAGTACCCCGGTGATAAAACGACCGGAATGGACTGAATTTTCCGGGGTATAGAGGCCTAGTGACACAGAATGACCGTGGTAGCCGGACGTGGCTGGTGACTCCCGATCTGCTGGGGTTCTTGAACCGCGAGGGGCACTTCACCGACACGAATCCGGCATGGTTCAAGGTTCTGGGCTATGCGGCCGAAGAAATCGAAGGCCGTCCGTTTCTTGATTTTATCCACTCCGACGACCTTCCGAAAACGCGCAATGCATTCAACCGGAACAAAAAGGGTTTGCCGGTCCTGAATTTCGTGAACAGGTATCGCTGCAAGGATGGCAGTTTTGAATGGCTATCCTGGAACACAGTGCCGGAGGGCGACAGCTTCTTCTGCAGTGGTCGCTGCATCACCGCTGAAAAGCAGAATGAGGCCGCGCTGAAAACCCGCGAGGAGGAGGCGAATCTGCGCGAGCAATTTATCGCTGTTCTGGGCCATGACGTGCGCAACCCGCTGGCGGCGATCAACGCTGCGGCACGTGTCATCGGGCGCAGCAGCGGCGACGCGCAGATCGGTGAAATGGTCGATTCAATTCAGGGATCAACTGCACGCATCGCCCGGCTGATCGACGATGTGATGGATTTCGCACGTGCGCGGCTGGGGGGCGGGCTGAATCTGAATGAACATGCCGATCACGATGTGAAGCCGATCCTGGAGCATGCGGTGAAAGAGATCGAGCTGGCCCACCCCCAGACCACGATCATTACCGAGTATGATTTCTGCGATCCGATTCGCTGCGATTCGGGCCGGATTTCACAGCTTATCTCGAACCTTTTGGCCAACGCCGTCGTGCATGGCGAAAAAGGCGCGCCCGTCACTGTCAGCGCGCAGGATCGCGACGGCTCTTTTTACCTGTGGGTGACCAATCTGGGCGAGCCGATCCCGCCCGAAGTGCGCAAGATGCTGTTCGAGCCGTTTGCACGAGGAAATGTGCGGCAATCGCAGCAGGGGCTGGGACTGGGCCTGTTCATTGCGCGCGAGATTGCGCGCGCGCATGGCGGCGATCTGACCATGCGCTCGGAACCGGACGGGACGGTGTTCACCTTCAACATGCCGCGCGATTGACGCAGGCTTAGTCGGTAACGATGGCGCGCTGATCTTCCAGCCCCATCGACACCAGCAGCGGCGCCTCGGACTGGCGCGCGGTGAAGGCCGCCTTGCTGTCCATGCCGTGCCAGCGCGCCGCGACCAGCGACTGCGCGACCGCACCGCCCAGCGTGTTTCCGGGCCCGGTGACGATGAACATGTCGGGCGCGAATTCACGCGCGGCGATCTGGATCGCGCGTGTGAAATCATAGGTTTGCGTCACTTGATGGCCCAGCGTGTAATCGCGCAAGGCGCCCGGATCGGTCGCGCCGGGCCACCAGATGGCGCCGCGCCCGTCGATCAGCGGTAGCTTTGGCTGGCTGAAAAGGGAGTTTGGCAGCGCCGCGCGGCCCTGCTCGGCCACAGGCTCTTGCAGGTCGGTGTGGAACGCGGCGTGATGCGGCAGGCGCATCGGGAACCGCTCATCAAGGCGCGGCACGGAGGCCTCGAATTCCTTCAGCCCCGCCTCGTCGCCCGCCAAAACCAGCATGCCGCCAAGGTCGATGGACAGGCGCAGCACTGCATCCCCGGCGTCGATCTGCCGGACCGTTTCCAGCAGCCCGGCCCGGCGCGCCGGATCAATGCGCCAGTCGGGGCCGGTGCAGGGATAGACCAGCTGCCCGCCGATGGACGCCTCCTGCATCAGGCGGCCCATGGTGTTGACCACGTTGAAACCGCCCGTGGCATCCAGCGCACCTGCGGCGGCCAGCGCGATATACCAGCCCATCGAATTGCCGGTAACGGCGACCAGTTCGATATCCTCTGCCAAGGCCCGTCGGTCAAGATAGGAGGCCGCGTAGATCAGCGGCGAGGCGGCATCGCCCACCGTGTGCGTGGCGTTTGAAAACCGCTCGGCCCCGTCCAGCTCTGTCACCGGGGTCTGGCCCTCTGCGCGGCGCAGCTCGTCGAAGGTATCCAGCAGCGGATCGCCGACGTGGTGGCGGCCAAGATAGCCTAGCTCGGGCTTGTTATAAGTGCCCCGACCGGGGCAGATCAGAACGGCGCGGCAGGTCATTCGCAGGCCTCCCTGGCAGCGGCGACGATGGAATCGCGCGATGGCATTGTGGCCGCATAGGCCGGGCCGGTGGCGATGAAGCTGTCCTCGGCGGCAATTCGGCTGACGGGCAGTTCTGCCCGCTCGACAAACAGCGCCATCAGCCCCTCGGCCTGCCCGCCGGTCCGGCGGCATTCATCCACGATCAGCACCGATTTGCACCCGCGCGTCGCGTCCAGCAGGGCCTGTTCCGGCACCGGCGCGATCCAGCGCATGTCGATTACACGCGCGTCGATTCCCTCGGCGCGCAGCAGTTCCTGCGCTTGGCGCGACAGGTAATAGCCGTTGCCATAGCTGACGATGGCCAGATCCTTGCCCTGCCCATGCACACCGACGCTTTCCAGCGGGATCCGCTCGTCCGGGGTGGGATAGGTGCCCATCCAGCCGTTGTCGCCCGCCTCGTGCAGATCGCGCATGGGATAAAGCGCGATCGGTTCGACAACCACAACCACGCGCTGTTCTTCGCGCGCCAGCCGCACGGATTCGCGCAGCATCATTGCGGCATCGGGGCCATTAGAGGGGCACGCGACGATGATGCCGGGAATGTCGCGCAACACGGCAAGGCTGTTGTCATTGTGGAAATGCCCGCCAAACCCCTTCTGGTATCCCAGCCCGGCGATGCGCAGCACCATCGGGTTGGTATACTGGCCCTGGGAGAAGAACGGCAGCGTCGCCGCCTCGCCGCGCAGCTGGTCCTCGGCATTGTGCAGATAGGCCAGAAACTGGATTTCGGGCATCGGGATAAACCCGTTATGCGCCATACCGATAGCAAGGCCAAGGATGCTCTGCTCGTCCAGCAGGGTGTCGATCACGCGGTCGGTGCCAAAGCGCTGGTGCAGGCGCTGGGTGACGCCGTAAACGCCGCCCTTGCGGCCCACATCCTCGCCCATCACCACGATTTCGCCATGCTCCAGCATGAGGTCCGTCAGCGCCCAGTTGATCAGGCGGCTCATTGGCTGCGGCTGATCCAGCTGCTTGAAGTCGCTGCCGAAAGCGGCCTCGCGTTCCTCGGCGCTGGGGCCGTTCGTCGGGGCGCAGTCGCGCTTGGGCGGAATGATGCTGGCCATGACATCGGCGGCGGTATTCAGGCGCGGGCGCGTCACGGCCTCTTCTGCGACGCGGGCGACGCGGGCGTTGGTTTCCTCGTAGATCGCCAGTGCGTCCTTGCGCTCCAGCGCGCCTGCAGCGTCCAGCAGGCGGACGGTGTGTAGCAGCGGATCGTTCGCCTCCTCCGCCTCGACATGGGCCTTGGGCAGGTAGGTCGTGGGCAGGTCGGCGCCGGCATGACCATAGAGGCGCACCATGGTCAGGTGCAGGAACGCCGGCTTGCGCTGGGTGCGGACGTAATGCGAGGCCTCGGCGGCGACCTGAGCGGTGTTATACAGGTCCAGCCCGTCGGCGTGGAAATAGCGGATGCCGGGGCGGTGCTGCATGCTGGCCGCGATCCAGCCCTTGGGCGTCTGGGTTGAAATGCCGATGCCGTTATCCTCGCAGACGAACAGCATCGGCAGCGGCACCGATTGAACGCTGGTCCAGCCCGCCGTGTTGATCGCCCCTTGAGCGGTGGAGTGGTTGGCCGAGGCATCGCCAAAGGACGCCATCGCGATCCCGCCCTCGGGCAGCGCGCGATGCTCGGGCGGGCGGCGGCGGGCAAGGCCCAGACCATAGGCCGCGCCGACCGCTTTGGGCAGGTGGCTGGCGATGGTCGAGGTCTGCGGCGGGATCATCAGCGCCTTGGACCCCAGCACCTTGTGACGACCGCCTGAAATCGGATCTTCGGACGAACAGGCAAAGCTCAGCAGCATGTCCCAGGTGATCGACTGGCCCGGCACCTGACCCGCGCGGGCAATCTGGAACGCGGCGTCGCGGTAATGCAGGAACGCGATATCGTCGGGGCGCAGGGCGTGCGCGACCGCCGCCATCCCCTCGTGTCCCGACGATCCGATGGTGTAGAACCCTTGCCCGGCCTTCTGCATCGCCCGGCTGGTGCGGTCCAGCGCGCGGCTGAGGCACTGCGCACGGTACAGCGTGACGGCCTCTGTCGCGCTCAGCGCGTCCGAGGGTGCGGCGCCCTGTGGCAGATCGCCAGAGGATACACGGGCGACAAAGTTTTCATGCACGATCTCTGCGCGGTCCATCAAAGCCTCCGGTTATCTGCGATCTGCGCCGCACATTGCCCGCCCCCCGGCGGCGGTGCAAGCAGGCAATGGCGCGCTGCGCTTGACTTGCCGCTTCGTGCGGCGCGATGATCCGGCTAGTAACCGGGCAGCGCGACGCCTGAATTCCGGGCAGGCGGGCCAAGAAGGAGGGCGCAGATATGGACGTCTGGACCATCGCGATCGTCGGCGCGGGCAATATCGGCCGGATGATTGCCGCATTGCTGCACGGCTCGGCGCATTACAGCGTGACGGTCATTGATCGCGACGTGGCGGGGCTGGCGGCGCTGGCGAGTGATGGGATCCGCACCGCCCAGGTCGATGTGACCGATGAAGCCGCGCTGGCGGGCGCATTGAAAGGCCATGACGCCGTGATCAGCGCCGCGCCGTTTTTCCTGACGCCGCAAATCGCGGGCGCGGCCAAATCCGCCGGCGCGCATTATTTCGATCTGACCGAGGATGTCGCGGCCACCCGCGCCGTGCAGGATCTGGCCGAGGGGGCAGAGACGGGTTTTATGCCACAATGCGGACTGGCGCCGGGTTTCGTGGGCATCGCGGGCGCCGATCTGGCGGCGCAGTTTGATGAGCTGGACACGCTGTCGCTACGGGTTGGGGCGCTGCCGCTCTATCCGACGAATGCGCTGAAATACAATCTGACATGGTCCACTGATGGGCTGATCAATGAATACTGCAATCCCTGCACCGCGCTGGTGGATGGCGAACTGCGCCAGCTGACCCCCTTGGAGGATCTGGAGGCGCTGGCCCTCGATGGCGTGAATTACGAATGCTTCAACACCTCCGGCGGCCTTGGCACGCTGGCCGAAACGCTGAAGGGCCGGGCGCGCCGGGTGTCTTATCGCACCATGCGCTATCCCGGCCATTGCGCAATTCTCAAGCTGCTGCTGCATGATCTGGGGCTGGAGCGGCGGCGCGATGTGCTGAAGGACATATTCGAGACGGCCCTGCCGCGCACCGGTCAGGACGTGGTGCTGGTCTATTGCACCGCGACCGGCATGAAGGATGGCATGCGGCGCGAGCGCAGTTTCATCAACAAGACCGTTGCCCGCCAGATTGACGGCAGGCATTGGAGCGCGATCCAGATCACCACCGCCGCCGGTATTCTGGCGGTTGTCGATCTGATGCGCATGGGCAAGCTGCCATCCGCCGGTTTTGTCGGGCAGGAGCAGGTGAAACTGGCCGACTTCCTTGCCACCGAGTTCGGCGCGCTTTACGCACCGGGTAACGTTACTGAATAGGAGCATGCCATGAGCACCTCAAAAGATTTGTCGTTGAAGACCGTCCTTGCCAATCTGGACCTGAAGGAGGGCGACCTGACCGGCGGCACGCTGGCCGTCCATTCGCCCGTCGATGGCAGCCAGATGGGCAAGCTGGTGGAAACCAAAGCCGCCGATATGGACATAGTGATCGCGGACGCGAACACCGCGTTCAAGGCATGGCGCCAGGTTCCCGCCCCCCGCCGGGGCGAGCTGGTGCGCCTTCTGGGTGAGGAACTGCGCAGCGCCAAGGATGACCTCGGCGCGCTGGTCAGCTGGGAGGCGGGCAAGATCGTGTCCGAAGGCCTTGGCGAAGTGCAAGAAATGATCGACATCTGCGATTTCGCCGTCGGCCTGTCGCGGCAGCTTTATGGCCTGACCATCGCCTCCGAGCGCCCCGGCCACCGCATGATGGAAACGTGGCACCCGATGGGGCCCACGGGCGTGATCACCGCGTTCAATTTCCCGGTCGCGCCTTGGGCGTGGAACTCGGCCCTCGCGTTCGTCTGCGGCAATCCGGTGATCTGGAAGCCGTCGGAAAAGACGCCGCTGACCGCGCTGGCCACGGCCAACATAATGGCGCGCGCGATTGCGCGGTTCGGCGACGATGCGCCCGAGCACCTCTTGCAGGTGGTTATCGGCCGTGCCGATCTGGGCGAGGCGCTGTCGGCATCCAAGGGCGTGCCGGTCATCTCGGCCACCGGATCGACCCGCATGGGCGGCGCTGTCGGCCCCAAAGTGGCCGAGCGGTTTGGTCGCTGCATCCTTGAGCTGGGCGGCAACAACGCGATGATCGTTGCGCCCTCGGCGGATATCGACATGGCCGTGCGCGCGATCACCTTCTCGGCCGTCGGCACCGCAGGCCAGCGCTGCACTTCGCTGCGCCGCCTGATCGTGCATAAATCCATCAAGGACGATCTGGTGAAGAAGCTGGAGACGGCTTACGGCGGCCTGCCCATCGGCAATCCGCTGGAGGCGGATACGCTGATCGGCCCGCTGATCGACAAGGCCGCAAGTCAGGGCATGGACAAGGCACTGGAAGCGGCCAAATCGCAAGGCGGCACCATCATCGGCGGCGGCAATGCAGACGGCGCGCCCGAAGGTGGCATCTATGTCAAACCCGCCATCGCCGTGATGCCCGGTCAGACCGACATCGTGAAGCACGAAACGTTTGCGCCGATCCTCTATGTCATGGAATACGACACGCTGGACGAGGCGATCGAGATGCAGAACGACGTGCCGCAGGGCCTGTCGAGCTGCATCTTTACCCTGAACGTGCGCGAGGCGGAACGGTTCGTGTCCGACACCGGCAGCGATTGCGGCATCGCCAACGTCAATATCGGGCCCTCGGGCGCCGAGATCGGCGGCGCGTTCGGCGGTGAAAAGGAAACCGGCGGCGGGCGCGAATCGGGCTCGGACGCGTGGAAGGGCTACATGCGGCGCCAGACCAACACGATCAACTACTCGGACGAGTTGCCGCTGGCCCAAGGGGTCAAGTTCGACATCTGAGCCTTGTGAACTGCCCGCCCGCGCGGCTAAACCCGTGCGGGCGGTAACATGAGGCGGATGTAGATTGGCGCAGCCACTGGCACTGAGCAACGTATCGCTCGCCCTTGAGGGGCGGGCGATTTTGCATGGCATTACCCTGAACGGCGATCAGCGGCGCATCGGCATTGTCGGGCGCAATGGATCGGGCAAAAGCACGCTGGCGCGGGTGATCGCGGGGCTGCAGGCGCCCGATGAGGGCGAGGTGCGGCTGTTCGGGGTGGACGTGGCCAAGGATCGCAAGGCCGCGATCCGCACGGTCGGCATCCTGTTTCAGAACCCCGATCACCAGATCATTTTCCCCACCGTGGACGAGGAAATCGCCTTTGGCCTGACGCAGCTCGGCCAGTCGAAATCCGAGGCGGCAGCAGGCGTGCGCGCCATCCTCGAGGAATTCGGCAAGGCGCATTGGGCGGGCGCCGCCGTCCACCCGCTCAGCCAGGGCCAGAAACAATTGCTGTGCCTGATGGCCATCCTTGCGATGCGCCCGCGCCTGATCGTGCTGGACGAGCCTCTGGCGGGCCTTGATATTCCCACCCGGATGCAGCTGATGCGCTATCTGGACGGGGTGAATGCGCATCTGCTGCATATCAGCCACGATCCGGCCACGCTGGCCGGGTATGATCGTGTCATCTGGGTTGCCGAGGGGCGCATCGCCGGTGACGGGGCGGCGCGGGACGTGCTGGCAGAGTTTGCCGCTGACATGGAGCGGCTGGGAGGGATGGATGATATCTCTGACCTCGCCGGTTGAAACATGGGCGCATGGCTGGCGCGCGGGCGCCAAGCTGGGCGCGCTATGCATCGCCACGATGGGCCTCTTTGCGCTGGACAGCGTGGCGGGGCAGGGCGCGGCGTTCGCGGTTATGTTGGCGCTTTATGCCGCGCCCGGAGCGGTGTTTTTCCGAAGCGGCATCGTGCGGCTGCGCATCCTGTGGCCGTTTCTGCTGGTGATCCTGCTCTGGCATCTGGTCACCGCGACACCGGCCCAGGGCGCCGTGATCGCGCTGCGTCTGGTGACGGCGGTGGGGCTGGCGAACCTTGTCACGATGACGACGCGGCTGTCGGACATGATCGGCGTCGTGCGCTGGCTGGCCGCGCCGTTGCGCCGCATCGGGATCCAGACGCGTGCGCTGGAGCTGGGGATTGCATTGGTCATCCGGTTCACCCCCATGCTGGCCGCCAAGGGCGCGGCGCTATCGCGCGCATGGCGGGCAAGGTCGCCGCGCCGTCCGGGGTGGCGGATTGTGCTGCCTTTCACCCTGATCGCGATAGACGACGCCGAGCATGTGGCCGAGGCGCTGAAAGCGCGCGGTGGGGTTTAGGCGCCCGCCAGCGGCAATTTCCTGTTGCCTTGCGGAGCAAATCCGGCGCAACTACCCGCGATATGCCAGACAGGAGCCTGCCGCCATGGAACGCAACATCGCCCTAATCGCGCTATTTGCCGCGCTGATCGCCGCGTTGGGCATCATTCCGGCGGTCATGCTGCCCTTCGGCGTGCCGATCACTGCGCAAAGCCTTGGGGTGATGCTGTGCGGCACGGTCTTGGGGGCGCGGCGCGGAACGCTGGCGGTGTTGCTGTTCATGCTTCTGGTCTGCCTCGGTCTGCCGCTTTTGTCTGGTGGCAAGGGGGGCTTGGGCGTAATTGTCGGGCCCACCGGCGGCTTTTTCCTCGCCTTCCCGCTCGCCGCGCTTGTCGCCGGGCTGATCACCGAACGCTGGCGCGCCGCGCCGCTGGCCCTGTCGGCCGGAGTTGCTGCGGCGACGGGGGGCGTCGTACTATATATCTTTGGCATTATCGGGATGGCACTGGTGCTGGACAAAACAGTAGCGCAAGCGACGCTGCTGGTCACCGCGTTTATTCCGGGCGATGCGATCAAGGCTGTCATCGCCGGGCTTGCTACCTCGGCGCTCTACCGCGCGCGGCCGCGCGCGGTGCTGTCGCGGGCATAACTGGCGCTGCTAAGATTGCGCCTCGCCCAGATTGTCGGCCTTCTCGGCGCCGCGTGTGCCCATGGCCTCATCCGGGCCAACGGTGGTATCGTAGCGGGTCTGCGCTTCGATTTCTGCGTTTAACTCTGCGCCCATCAAGACCACATAGGCCGATATCCACAGCCACATCAGCAAGACAATAGCGCCTCCAAGCGAGCCGAAACTTTCGTTGTAGGACCCGAAATTCGACGCATAAAAGGCAAAGCCGGCGGTTGCCAGAACCCAAGACAGGCATGCAATCACCGACCCAAGCGAGGCCCAGCGCCATTCTGGTCGGTCCCGGTCCGGCCCAAAGCGATAGATCACCGCCAGTGCCAGCATGATCAGCGCCAGCATAATCAGCCAGCCGGCCCCAGTTACAATGATCTCGGCCGCGGCGCCAAGCTGTACAAAGCTGAGTGCCAAAGGAATAACCGTCATCATGAACAGCGCCCCGACTACTCCAAGAATAAGGGTTATTGTCAGCGCCAGCGTAACCAGTTTCAATCGGATCAAGCCGCGTGTTTCGTCCTCGTCATAGGCGACATTCAAACCTTCTATCAGGCTACCAACGCCCTTGGACGACGAGTAGATTGCAAGGACGATACCCAGACCCGCGGCAAGCCCCAGCCCGGCCTTTTGTGACCCGGCCACTTCCTGGGCCTGCGTCAGTATAATTTCTGCGACATTTTCCGGCATGATCTGCGTGACATTGCGCAACTGATCGACGATCTGCGACGGCTCGACCAGCAGGCCGCCGATGGCCAACATCGCTGTAATTGCGGGAAACAGCGCAAGAAGTGTGTAAAAGGCCACACCGGCCGCGATCAGGCCAACATGATCTGCAGCCATTTCATCTTTTACTCTGAACATTATATCCTTCCACCCCTTGGCTGGGATATGGGAGGGTTTTTCGGCATCGCGGCCTCGGGACATGAATGACTCCTTGTTTGCCGCAGGGTATGACAGCACGGCTGGGAAACCCGCGTGCAGTCCCATAGGTTCCGCAATTGGTTGGGATAAAACGCAATGGTGCTTTCCCGGCAAAAGGCTTGATTGAAGAGGCAAACACAGCCAGCATGGCTCGAAGCGTGCCTCACTCAGGGGGTGCGGACTTAAAAGCGGAGTATTTCATGCGTTCGATCACTTTTCTTTCCGCAGCGTTTTTTGCGGTGGCCGGTTTTGCTGCTCCTGTAGTGGCGGCCACATGCGGCAACACCTCTGCTGGTTTTGGCGCATGGAAAGCAGCCTTCGCTCAAGAAGCCGCAAATGCAGGCGTCGGCCAGCGCGGGCTGAACGCGCTTGCCCAAGCGCAGTACGCCTCGGGGACCATCGCGGCTGACCGCAATCAGAAGTCGTTCAAATATTCGCTGGCAAAGTTCATGCAGATCCGCGGCGCGGACACGATTGTGGCCCAAGGCCGCAAGCGCAAAGCACGCGACGTCGGCTTCTACGCCTCGCTTGAAGCCCGCTATGGCGTGCCCGCAGGTGTCATCATTGCGATTCATGGGATGGAAACAGGATTCGGCGGCTTCATGGGCGACAGCTCGGTGGTGTCGGCGATCACGACCCTTGCCTATGATTGCCGCCGTTCGGATTTTTTCAAACCGCATGCCATTGGGGCGCTGAAACTGGTCGACATGGGCGCCATTACCGGAGCCACCAAAGGCGCAAAGCATGGCGAGCTGGGCCATACTCAATTTCTGCCCGGCAATGCGCTTCGCTATGGCGTAGATGCAAATGGTGACGGGCGGGTTGATTTCTATAATCAGGCGGATGCGCTGGCCTCGACCGCGAATTTCCTGCGTCAAAAAGGTTGGCAACCGGGTGCAGGCTATGGCGAAGGCCAGACCAACTTTGCGGTGATCAGACAATGGAATGCCGCTGGGGTTTATCAGAAGGCTATCGCCATCATGGCCGCGCGGATCGACGGCTAGATGCGGGCATGAGCAGCACTCCAGGGAACGGTGCCGCATTTCAACTTGCCCAGCTTGACAGGCGGCTGTTGTTTTCTAGACTGAACGTGGTCAATTCACGTGGCCTGATCAGCACTTGTTTTCGGCGCTTCAACAAAAAAGAGTTATGCAAAAGAGGCGGAAATCTATGGTGCGCGGTTTTTCTTTTGCCCGAGCTGCCCCTGAAATTTTGGCACGAACTTAAGCACCGGTACATCGATTTTCTGATCTTCGGCACGAATGAGATCAGATATGTTTAAGCGAAACCAAGATCAGCCATAGTTCAGATCGCAGCGTTTGGTTCGCAATTGGGCGTCTGGCTTGCTTGTCTCGCGAGAGGTGACGTTAACCGCTGGAAATGGGCGACAAATCCGCACGCCTCGGCGCCCTTAAAGGCTGCCCTGCAACCTCTGGCCCGTCGACGGCAGCGTCCGGGCCACGCGAAGGTCCGCTTCACTAACCATCTGCTGCCCGGCTGTGGATTCCCCGCAAACCACGAGACAGCTTCCGGAACAACTTCGAAATCTCGGGCCGAGTCAGAGCGTTTCGCGCTCTGGAGAACCCAGCGGCCAAGACCGCTCCGCGCTCCGCGCAAATTCGGTCCTGAAGAGGTACCATCCGCAAATACATGAAGCAGCTTAGGGACATCACTTCTCCCGTACATCATTGATCCCAACGCAAATTTCGTCCTTGGTTGTTGGAACAGGCGAAGCTCAGTCAATGTCTTCAGGTCCGCCTCAAAGAGCAGACGGTTATCATCAGCTCCGAGGGCCCAGGCTGCGGGCGGACCGTCCAAGCCTTCGCAGTGCAGCAAATTGGTTAGTGGGAAGCCCAAATCTTTCGTGCGCGCAAGATCCAAACCGAATTTGCGAAGGACCGTTCTGGCGGTGACTGGCCCAACAGACCATCGCAGGGCGATTTCCTTGTTCGTCAGTGTTGGCACCGGATGTGCCTCGAGCGCTACGGCGATCCTTCGCTAATCGGCTCCAGTTCTACGGACCAGCTTCGAGGACCTGCGGGGCGGATTCAGCTCATCATTCTCTCGGGCGGTCCGGGCTTGTGGCTTGTTTCGTGCAGTCAGGTCCAAATCTCCTTCTTTGGGGGAGGTCGGACCGATCGTTGCACCACGGAAATAATTTTTGATACATCTTCGATGGGCGACGAGCCGACTGAATATCTAACGAGATCGAGTGCCGCGCAGGGCTCCCTGGCGCTCGTGACGAAGATCCCACATCGGGCACACGCGCAGCTGGCGACGTGGCCAAGGCACTTTTCTATTGGGTAAATTGACCAAATCTTGCCCAAACTGGGTGCCATTCTGTGCCTCTCAGTGCCATTTGAGCACGTTTTCGGGCGCAGGGAGGTTTTTTCAATAAACCCCAATTCGGCCTTGTATTCCCTATGTTTGCTTGGCTATACGCGTCGGTGGAGACGTGGCCGAGTGGTCGAAGGCGCTCCCCTGCTAAGGGAGTAGGCCCGGAAGGGTCTCGAGGGTTCGAATCCCTTCGTCTCCGCCATAACCTTCTAAAACAATGACTTAGAAGTTGGGCAGACAAGTGCGACACAAAGTGGAGCACAAGCCCATGAATTTGTCTGCCTACCTATCGCCTTCAAGGCATGGGGTTTATTACTTCCGTTGGCCCTTGCCTCGGGCTGAGGATCACAAGCGCGGCACAATCAGAATATCCCTTCGTACCAAATGCCCAGATCGGGCTGGCGATCTTGCCCGTCATCTTGCATCATGCGGGCGATTGGTTCGGGATAACAAGACATTGGCACGGCTCAGGCAAGACGAAATGCGGGAAATGGTGCGGAGCTACTTCGCGGATTCGCTGGATCGGTATATGGAGCGGTTGAACGATACCGGGCTGTCTGAGCGGTCGCTTGATACCCTGCGCCAAGAGTTGGACGTGCATGAGGACGCCATCGGCGGCTTTGACGACCTGTCGGACCTTTACCTTGATGCAGACCCTTGGACGGCTTTCGCGCTTCAGCGGGCCTCACAGACGCTCAATGGGCCGAAAATGCCCCGTCCCTGCGCCAAGAGATGCGCAAAGCCCGCCGGGACCAAATCAAGGAACTTCTGAGCCGTGCAGCGGCGCTGGAAGGCTATTCCTTCGACACGTCCCAGTCTATCCAACGGAATGCCGATGTCGGACCTCAGCGAGCCTCTGCGTCCCTCAGGGAAGTATATGAGGATTTCATATCCGAGAACGGTCCACGTTGGACGACGCAGATGGAAAATCGGGCAAAAGCATTCCTTGCTGTCATGCTGGAGTTTTTTGATCCGCAGCGCGCGTTCGCAGAAATAACATGCGAAGACGCTGCCGACTTGAAAAAGGTAGTTATGGCGCTGCCAGTGAACCGGAACATCAAGCCGGAAACCAAAGGTCTGCCGCTCTTGGAGGCAGTGCAGGTCGCGAACATAAAGAAGATTTCACTTGAGACCTTTAACAATCACATGGCGATGTTCGACCGGCTAGGTGACTGGGCCAAACGTCATGGACGTGCGCCGGAAAACGTCTTTGACGGCATGAAGATCAAAAAAGCCAAAGGTGCAAAGACGGACCGAAAGCCATATAGCTACTCGCAGACAGCACGTCTTTACAAGGAGTTGACCCAAAACCCGACCGGGCTGGTCAAGAAAGAAGATCAGAAGTGGGGCGCGTTGCTGGGCCTATTTACTGGAGCGCGACTTAACGAGATTGCACAGCTTCAACCCGGTGACATTGGCCAAGAGGATGGCATCTGGTTCGTCCACATTTCTGACGAAGGAGATGACAAGAAAAAACTCAAGGCAGAAGCTAGTAGGCGCAAGGTGCCCGTACACTCTGAGCTAATCAAACTGGGCTTTCTCGACTTTGTGAAATCGCAATCCGGCAAGCCTCGTTTGTTCATGTCGTTTAGCCACAACCCAAAAGACGGGTATGGTCGAAATCTGGGACGATGGTTCCGCGACACGTTGTTGCCGGGATTGAATATGAAAGGGGAAGGCTTGGTCTTCCATAGCTTACGGCACACGATGGTTGAGCGACTGGCAAAGGCCGATGTGCCAGAACCGCTTTATCAAGACATTGTGGGGCATGAGCGCCAAGGCGTCACGCAAAAGTACTATAATAAGGGTGGGCATACTCTGGCTCAAAAGAAAGAGGCGATTGAATGCTTTGCAATAGAGGACGCAATCTAATCGACACGCAGTTAGGGGCCGTCCCGAGTGGCCCCTTCAACTTTCGGGAAAAGCGGTCAACTTCAACCTGCTTGTTGACCAATATCTCGTTATCCGCTTGCTGTATCAACTCAGCCCTCACGCTGATTGCGCGCTTCGTTTATCAAGTGTCGAAACAGGTCTTCATGCTCTTTGAAATCCTTGTCAGTGACGCGAATACGGTAGTTGGCCCACCGGGTACTATACTCCAGCGTTTCTACTCCTGCGGTGTCCAACATTGCGTCAACTTCATCTGAGCGTGGCAACTTAGGCTCAAACACGACGAAAGATTTTTTCGGACGAAAGGCAACGTAGTTGTTAGCACGCCCATCCCTCAACAAGCCTATGTAAAACTTATTGTATTTCAGTTCGCAGTTCGGATCACCTTCGCGCACAACTTCAAACATGCGGTCCATAAGAGCGATGGTCTTCTTTGTGGCCTTTTCTTCCCAATAGGCCCGGTCTGTTGGCGCGCTGATAGCGTCTTCATCTTCGTCAACCAAGCCGCGCTGCATTTCATCCAACACTTTGGTGAAAACAAGGGTGATGTGATCCCCAACTTGAAACGCTTGCATCTGCACGGCGATGATAGACAAAGACCCATTGAAAAGTGACACCACGCTCAGAAAGCGGCTGGTGATGTCCTCCGCGACCAGAACAGCGCAATGCTCGTATTGTGGATAGCGTTTCCGTTCTATGGTAAGCGTCCGGTCTGATCGCCCTAAGGTGTGGTTTTCCAGGGCAGCAGCTCATCGACGCGATTGATTTTGTAGTCT
>CANMFU010000012.1 GCA_947497295.1 uncultured Roseovarius sp. | reverse complement strand
GCCGCGATCCTGAACGGCGTCACCGCTCTTGGCATCCCCCGAACACTGGCTGTAGGCTGAATCCGTCTGGGGTAAGGGGACGTCCAACCTTAGGCCGATTTATGCAACAAAGCCACCTATATGGGCGTTTTAATTTGGACTTTCGTTTCCAAGGATGAAATCGGAAATGTGGGCTTCACCCAGCATTCGCTGCACTCCGCTTGAATTTCCGCTGTTGGGAAACGGCCCAAACTTTGCAAAGCCCTTTATCTGCGCATAGCTGCCATTCGGGCTAAATGCAGCATTCGGTAAAATAGGCTCGAAGCCTACGTCCACGGAAATCTTGAGGCAGGCCAACCGCGATCCGCCACAGATCTGGCAGCGGCGGCTGGGCCCAACCGCCCAACTCCCTATGATGTGATCCGCCACGCCGCCTGCCCCTTTGGCATTACTTAGCGAATCCTATATAGGGCCATATCCGACGCTGAAAGGCCCGCCCAGATGACCCACACCGCCCCGATCACTCAGGACCTCATCACCCTCCCGCGCAAGGCATCGGAGGGCAAGCCGAACCTGATCGGCCTCACGCGTGATGCGCTGCGCCAAATCCTGATCGACCACGGCACGCCCGAAAAGCAGGCACGGATGCGCGCGGGCCAGATCTGGCAATGGGTCTATCAGTGGGGTGTCCGCGACTTCGCGCAGATGACCAACCTCGCCAAGGGCTATCGTGCGGAATTGGAAGAGAAATTCACGCTCGACACGCCCGAGGTCGTCAGTCGCCAGGTCAGCAATGACGGCACCCGCAAATATCTGGTGCGTATCGCAGGCGGTCACGAGGTCGAGGTGGTCTATATTCCCGAGGATTCGCGCGGCACGCTGTGCATTTCCAGCCAGGTGGGCTGCACGCTGACCTGTTCGTTCTGCCACACAGGCACTCAAAAACTGGTGCGCAATCTGACAGCGGGCGAAATCGTCGGGCAGATTATGGTCGCGCGCGACGATCTGGGCGAATGGCCCGAGCAGGGCGCGCCCAAGGATGAAACGCGCCTGCTCAGCAATATTGTGCTGATGGGCATGGGCGAGCCGCTGTATAATTTTGAGAATGTGCGCGACGCGATGAAAATTGCGATGGACCCCGAAGGCATCCAGCTCAGCCGCCGCCGCATTACGCTGTCCACCTCCGGCGTCGTGCCGGAAATCCACCGAACGGCGGCCGAAATCGGCTGTATGCTGGCCGTCAGCTTCCACGCCACCACGGATGAGGTGCGCGACGGGCTGGTGCCGATCAACAAGAAGTGGAATATCGCGGCCCTGCTGGAAGCGCTGAAAGCCTACCCGAAGGTCAGCAATTCCGAGCGGATCACATTTGAATATGTCATGCTGGACGGCATCAACGACAGCGACGAAGACGCCCGCCGTCTGGTCAAGCTGATCGAGGGTATCCCGGCCAAGATCAACCTGATCCCCTTCAACGAATGGCCCGGCGCGCCGTACAAGCGCAGCTCCAACAACCGCATCCGCGCCTTTGCCGACATCATCTACAAGGCCGGCTACGCCAGCCCCATCCGCACCCCGCGCGGCGAGGATATCATGGCAGCGTGCGGACAATTGAAGTCCGCAACAGAACGCGCCCGCAAATCACGGCGCCAGATTGAGACGGAAACCGAGCAGGGCTGAAGCCGAGTATCCGTTTAGGCATTCGGTTCCTTCCCAACCAAATCCGGCTTACTCTGGCGGCGATGATCAATTAACGCTTGGGCCGGTCGGGTGGCGCAGGGTCAGCTATGCCAGTTATCGATGATTTCGATAGCCTCGGCAGCGGTTTCGACGAACTGGAACAGGTCCAGATCCTCTTTGCTGATCGTGCCGGCATCGGCCAGCGCCTCCCAGTTGATGATTTTGCGCCAGAATTCTTCGCCGAACAGCAAGAACGGCATGCGCTTCATCCTATCAGTCTGAATAAGCGTCAACGCTTCGAAGGTTTCGTCCAGGGTGCCGAAGCCACCCGGAAAAACGCAGACAGCGCGCGCGCGCATCAGGAAATGCATCTTGCGAATGGCAAAATAATGAAAGTTAAAACACAGGCCGGGCGTAACATATTCGTTCGGCGCCTGTTCGTGTGGCAGCACGATATTCAGGCCGATCGACGCGCCGCCGGCATCGGCCGCGCCGCGATTGCCGGCCTCCATCACACCGGGGCCACCGCCTGTCGCAACCACGAATTCGCGCCCGTAGGCGGCCATTGACCGTTCGGTCATCATGCGCGCGAAAACGCGCGCCTCGTCATAATATTTCGACAGCTCGGCCAAAGTATCCGTGCGCGCCTCGGCCTTCTTAGAGGGCTCGGGAATGCGCGCGCCGCCGAACAGCACCACGGTGCTTTTGATCCCGCGCTCATTCAGGATGAGCTCGGGTTTGAGGAGTTCCAGTTGCAACCGCACCGGGCGCAGATCTTCGCGGACCAGGAAATCCGTATCGGTAAAGGCCAGCCGGTAAGCGGGCGCACGCGTTTGGGGCGTGTCCGGCACCTGCTCGGCTGTGTTACGGTCCGATCCTGCATCGCGAAACTGGCTTGTGCGGTTGTCTTTCATGCGCGCTTGTCCTTGACTGTTAAATTGCAACCAGCACTATCGGGTTGCCCTTGATTTGACCAGCGCCCGAACGGCGACCGCCGGGCTGATTGACCACTGCTGTACTTGGGTATTTTTACCAAGAAAAGCTATGCGTCTTATTTTTAGCATCTAGTGTTAAAGCCTTCATTAACGCTTATCGCCTTGATGTGGGGTTTGGGGACTTTTTAAAAGCGCAGCGGACTTGAAATTACGTTTACTCGTATGCCGGTCGGATTCGGCGCGCACGTCAGTCACTAGCCGGACGACACAGAACCAATGTGCTGGGGGAGTGAAACCCTACGGTCGATTCCGCATTTGTGACTTTTTTTCGAGAGTGTCAGGGGTGGTGCATTGACATATTGTGACATATGCGGCGTCTTCGGTTTTGATGGCAGTGGCGGATCCGCCGTATCAGGTATCTACGATACATCAGTTCCGGTTAGACGGCGGAAGCGAAGAATGCCGTTAGCGGTTTGAATGATGCGCACGATTGCAAAAAACTGTATTGCGCAAATACGCCGGATGACGTCTGCCGACGCACAAAACTTGAAAGCGCAGACATTCAGAAGCGGCGTGATGACGCAATTTCAGATATTGCCGATTTGGATTATAGTCATGCGCATGATCCTTGATCCCATCGAGGGCCCTGAGCTGCATATAATTATCGACACTGCTGATATCCAAAATCAAATACGCATTACGTGTTGCCGGATATGTTTGGCCGCGGCCCGTTTGTAGAAGGTTCGCCCGCCGGTCGCGACTAAGGCGGTCTTGCGTCGCAATCATTGTCGCGCAATCCGGATTCAATTCGGCTGCCTACTGATTGTGAAGGTTGCCGGAGTTGACGGGACCGACTTTGAGACCGGACGTTAGCTATCTTTTTGCGCGAGGTCCGGAAGCTGCGGAAAGGTCACGTTTACCCTTGTAAAGCCAAGGCTTTCTAGGGCAGAGCATAGACCTCAGGGCGCCAATGAGTGTGCGTCGGCTGTGTTTGATAGGCGTCATTGGTATGGATCATGCCGCATCTATCATGACTGCCATGTCAGGGAATAAGCGCCTTGATCGCGGCGGCATGGTCCGGCGTTGCGGTCAGGGCATGGTCTGCCAATGCGCGTGCCTCGTCCAACAGCGCCTCGGGCGCGACCAACCGGTCGAAGAGTCCCCAGTGATGCGCGGTTTCACTGTCGACACGCGCGCCTGTCAGCAGGATCAGCTTGGCCCGCGCGGGGCCAACCAGAGCAGCCAGGCGTCCGGGGTCAGATGGCTGCGGCAGAAATCCCAGTTTCATCACCGGATAGAACGCCTTGGCGCCGGGCGCGGCGATGCGCAGATCGCAAGCCAGCGCCATGCCGATGGCGCCTCCTGCGACTGTGCCATTCAGCGCCGCGATGGTCAGGCAGGGCAGGGCAGCGATGGCCGATGACAGCCGCTCCCACACCGGGCTGGTGGCAAGACCGGCGCGAGCGGCATCCAGATCGGCGCCGGCCGAAAATACCTTGCCCGCGCCGGTCAGGATCACCGCGCGCGCATCATGGGGCATGGTCGCGGCTTCTTCGGCGATGTCTGCCAGTTGTGCGAGCATGGCCTCGGTCAGGGCGTTCGCCTTGTCCGGGCGGTTAAGCGTGACCGTCCAGACGCCGCCCTGTTTATCCAGATCGATCATGCGTCCGTCTCCTTGCCCAGTCCGATTGCCGCGCGCATCGCCGGATCGCGCAGCGAGATTTCGCCGCCCAGATACGCATCTGCGTCCGGGCCGCACATCCATAGCAGAGCGCGTGCAGGCCAATTCGCCGGGATGTGTTCGGACCAATCGAGCTGACTGACCGGATTTATGCCGCTGGCCTTGACGTCGCGCTGCATGTCAGTGGCGACGGTGCCGGGCGACAGGCCCATGATGCGCAGGCCGTGTTCGCGTGCTTCCAGATCGGCGCTGGCGGTCAGCATGGCGGCGCCGGCCTTGGACGCGCAATAGGCGCTCCAACCCTCGACGGGGCGGTGCGCGGCACCAGACGATACCGTCAGGATCGTGCCGCGTTTTGCGGCCTGCATCACGGGCATCGCGGCACGCATGCCATTGTAAACGCCGGTCAGATTGATGCTGATCGCGCGCGCCCAGTCTGCCGGATCCGATGTCGCCAATGGCGAGATGGGCGCGATCACGCCCGCGTTGCCGATCAGCACGTCCAGACCGCCGTGACGGTCCTGCGCTATCTGCACCGCCGCTGCCATATCGGCAAATTCGGCGACGTCGCCCGCATGGGCCACTGCCCCCAGATCGCGCGCCAGATCCTCCAGCGCGCCGGAACTGCGTGCCATCAGCACCAGTCGCGCGCCCGCTTCGGCAAAGATACGCGCAGTCGCCGCGCCAATGCCCCGGCTGGCCCCGGTGATCAAAACGCTTTGGCCTGTCATGTCCATGATCACACCCTCCTCATTTGCCCCTGATTACCGTCGCACGCGCGCCGGGTCCAGCGGCGCCAGCCCTTGACGCTGGTCGCATATAACCCGAAGCTGTGCGCAAATTTTAAAATGAAGAGGCTTGAGATGACCACCAACAGATCAGGGGCCGCATTGGCGGCAGGGGCGATCCTGTGCATGACGGGCGGAACAGCAATTGCGGATGTGACGCCGGTCCAGGTATGGACCGACTGGCAGGCCAGCATGACTGATTTGGGCTTCGTCATATCGGCGCGCGAAACGCCGTCAGGTAACGATCTGAAGCTGAACGATGTCGTGATGTCGATGAAAGCGCCCGAGGATGGTGCCGACACCGAAGTGAAATTTCCTGAACTGACGCTGAGCGACAACGGCGATGGAACGGTTTCTGTTATCTTCCCCGAAACCCTTCCGGTTTCGGTCGCCGTCGCGGGGCCCGAACCGGTCAGTTTCGATCTGCTGTATACGACTTCGGAAATGGACATGACCATCTCGGGCGATGCGTCGGAAATGACCTATGCCTACACCGCTGCATCGGTCGGCCTTGCGCTGGCGGATCTTGTGTCAGAGGGCGAGCCGGTCGACTTTGGCACCGCCTCCATGACGATGCAGGACGTCGACGGCCGTACCGTCACAACCACTGGCGATCTGCGGACCTCCGATCAGCAGGTCACGTCTGGGCCAATCACCTATGAGATCGTCGCGATCGACCCCGAAGATCCGGCCAGCAAGTTTAATCTGACGGGCCAGATCGACAGTATCAAGGTGTTGGCCTCTGTCGCAATGCCGACAGGCATGGGGATGAATGACATGGCCGCCGCGCTGGGCGCCGGGTTTGCCGCCGATGGTTCTTATGCGTTCGGCCCCGGGGCTGCATCGTACGAAGTCACCGAAGAGGGCAGGGTGTCGCAAGCAACCAGCAGCAGTTCGGGCGGCATGCTGAAAATAAACATGAACGGTGAAGGCATCCAGTACGGCGCGTCATCGAACGATCTGGCGGTCGAGGTTGTCTCGCCCGATCTGCCCTTTCCGGTGGCAATTGGCATGAAGGAGGCGAAGTTCGGCCTCGACGTGCCGATCGCCAAAAAGGAAGAAGCCCAGGATTTCGGCATGAATTTCGTGCTGGGAGATCTGACCGTCAGCGAACAGATCTGGGCAATGTTCGATCCGTCGTCGCAGCTGCCGCGCGACCCGGCCACTCTGGCGCTGGAGCTGTCGGGCAAGGCCCGCGTGATGGCCAACCTGCTGGACCCCGCGCAGGTGGCAATGGTCGAAGATGGCACGCAGGAACCGGCCGAACTGGACGCGCTGACGCTGGACCGCCTGCTGCTGCGCCTTGCCGGTGCGGAACTTGCCGGCACAGGGGATTTGGTCTTCGACAACTCCGACAAGGAAACGTATGATGGCATGCCCAAGCCGGTGGGCACTATCGCCCTGACGCTGACTGGCGCCAACGCGTTGCTGGACAAGCTGGTGGCGATGGGTCTGCTGCCCGAAGAGCAAGTCATGGGCACGCGCATGATGATGAGCATGTTCGCCGTGCCAGGCGAGGGAGAAGATACGCTGAAGTCCGACATTGAATTTAATGAAGAAGGCCAGATCCTGGCGAACGGCCAGCGCCTGAAGTAAGCCCGGCCCTTGATCAGCGCCCTTGCTGGGGTGCCTGCCGTTTTGCGGCGCAGCGACACCGCGGGCCGGGGGGTATCCTCTGGCCCGTTTCGCGTTATGGTCCGGCGCCCTTGCGCACGGAGCGGGCGCGGACTACCTCTGTGAGACATTCCGAAAGGCACCGCATGACGCTTCCCTCTCTCGACGATCTGGCTCAGGCCATTCTTGCTGCCGCGCACCGCGCCGGGGCAGACGCCGCCGATGCCATCGTGGCTTCTGGCGCCAGTCAGGTGATCGACGTGCGTGGCGGCAAGCTGGAGCAGGCTGAGCGGTCGGAATCTTCCGATCTGGGCTTGCGTGTGCTGGTGGGGCGGCGGCAGGCCAATATCTCCTCCTCGGACATCCGGCCTGAGACGCTGGATATTCTGGCCGAACGTGCCGTCGCCATGGCCCGCGAGGCGCCCGAAGACCCCTATGCGGGCCTTGCCGGTCCCGATCAGCTGGCCCGTGACTGGGACATCGCCGCGCTTGAGCTGGCCGACCCTGCGCCCGAGCCGGAGCCCGCCGAATTGCAACGCCGCGCCGCCGCCGCCGAGGCCGCTGCGCTGGCGGTGCCGGGCGTCAGTCAGGTGCAGGCCTCCACGGCGGGTTATGAGCACCGCCATGTCTGGCTTGCGGGTAGCAACGGCTTTGCTGCTGATCACCGGCGCACCGATTGGTATGTTTCCTGTGCCGCCATCGCCGGGACCGGGTCGGGGATGGAGCGGGATTCCGACGGTGACGCGCGCATCTGGGACGCCGACATGCGCACGGCCGAGGAGATCGGCACGCGCGCCGGTCAGCGCGCCGCTGAACGTCTGGGTGCGCGCCGGCCCAAAACCGGTGCCTACCCGGTGCTGTTTGACGAACGGATTTCGACCTCGCTGATCGGCCATCTGTTGGGCGCAGCCAACGGTGCCGCTGTGGCGCGCGGCGCAACGTGGCTGAGGGATCGTTCGGGCAAACAGGTGCTGCCGGAGTCCTTGAGCATCATTGAGGATCCGCACCGCCCGCGCGTGGCCGGATCGCGCCCCTATGACGGCGAAGGATTGCCCACACAGCAACGTGCCATTGTGGATCGCGGCGTGCTGACCGGCTGGGTGCTGGACCTTGCCAGCGCGCGCCAGCTCGGTATGCAATCGACCGGCAATGCCAAGCGCGGCATGTCCGGCCCACCGCGCCCCGGCACCTGGAACATTGCCTTGACCCAAGGCACGGCCAGCCGCAGCGATCTGATCCGCGACATGGGCACCGGCCTGCTGGTGACGTCGATGATCGGATCCACCATCAACCCCAATACCGGCGATTATTCGCGCGGCGCCTCGGGCTTCTGGATCGAGAATGGCGAGATTGCCTATCCGGTGAACGAGCTGACCATCGCCGGAAACCTGCACGACATGCTGATGCGCCTGACGCCTGCCAATGACGCGCGTACTCATCTTTCTTCGGTGGTGCCGTCGCTTCTGGTGGAGGGAATGACCCTTGCCGGCGCGTGATCTGCCGCTGCTGATCGACGCCGCGCGGGCGGCTGGCGATGTTGCAACCGGCTATAGCAGCGCTACGGTCAAACGCTGGCTCAAACCCGGTGATGCCGGTCCGGTGACCGAGGCAGATCTGGCCGTCAACGATCTGCTGGAGGATCGCCTTCGCGGCGCGCGTCCGGCCTATGGATGGCTCAGCGAGGAAAGCGCGCATGACCCCCTGCGCGCCGCCGCACCGCAGACGTTTATCATTGATCCGATTGACGGCACCCGCAGTTTTATCGACGGCAGCCGCGCGTGGGCGCACGCTCTGGCGGTGGTGGATGAGGGCCAGGTGACCGCCGCCGTCGTCTATCTTCCGATGCTGGATCTGATGTATGCTGCGGCCTTGGGTGAGGGCGCGACGCTGAACGGCGTGCCAATCCACGCCAGCGCGCAAGGCAGCGCCGAGGGCGCCACCTTGCTGGCCGCGCGCCCGATGCTGGAGCCGCGCCATTGGCGCGGCGCTGTTCCCGGGTTCAAGCGCGAGCATCGCCCGTCGCTGGCCTATCGGCTGGGTCTGGTGGCCGAAGGGCGTTTCGACGCCATGCTTACCCTGCGCAAGACGTGGGAATGGGACGTCGCCGCCGGCGATCTGATCCTGCGCGAGGCGGGGGCATTGTCGACCGATCGCCGGGGGCAGGTTCTGCGTTTCAACAACGCTGTGCCGCAGGTCGATGGAATGGTCGCGGCAGGGCCGCTGCTGCATGCACAGATGATCGGCGCGCTGGCGTAGATACGCCTTACTTGGCGCCGATCCTGGGCTCGGTGCCCACGCGAATCCGGGCGATATTCGCGCTGTGCCGCCAAAGGATCAGCACCGCCAAGAGGACGCCCAATACCAGCATTGAGATGTATCCCAGCACCAGCATCCAGACCGGCGCACTGACCGCCGCCACCAGCGCCGACAGCGACGAAATGCGCGTTATCACAGCTGTCACCAGCCAGGTTGCGCAGCACAGCAAGCCCACCGGCCATGCCAGCGCCAGCATGACGCCCAGAAATGTCGCCACCCCCTTGCCGCCGCGAAAGCCCAGCCAGATAGGGAAGCAATGCCCCAGAAACGCCGCCAATCCCGCCAGTTGCGCCGCATCCTCGCCCGCCAGCCAGCGCGCCAATAGGACCGCCACCGCGCCCTTGGTCGCGTCCAGCAGCAGCGTCCCCGCCGCCGCGCCCTTGGACCCGGTGCGCAAAACGTTCGTCGCGCCGATATTGCCCGATCCGATGCTGCGCAGATCGCCCAGCCCCAGAACGCGGGCAAGGATCATGCCCGAGGGGATCGACCCCAGCAGATACCCGATAACGGCCCAGAGGATCAGTAGCGCGGCAGTTGTTTCAATAACGGGCATTATTCGGCCTCATAAACTGCAATACCCGCCACATAGGTCGCCAGAACGCGCCCCTGCATCCGGGCACCGTCAAATGGCGTGTTTTTCGATTTCGAGCGCAGGGTAGAGCGGTCCAGCACGAACGGCTTGTTCGCATCGAACAGCACCAGATCGGCAGGGGCGCCCACGGCCATCCGTCCGGCGTCCAGCCCCAGCCGTTTGGCAGGGTTCAGCGACAGCGCGCGGAACAGCGTTGGCAGATCCAGATCGCCGGAATGATAGAGGCGCAGCGCGGCGGGCAGCAGCGTTTCCAAGGCCACGGCACCGCTTGCCGCCTCCTCGAACGGCAGGCGCTTGCTTTCTTCGTCTTGCGGCGTGTGCATCGAGCTGATGATGTCGATCAGCCCGTCTCGCACCGCTGCGACGACGGCCTGGCGGTCCTCTTCGCTGCGCAGGGGCGGCTTGACCTTGAAGAAGGTGCGATAGCCCGCGACGTCCAATTCGTTCAGGGTCAGGTGATGGATCGAGGTGCCGGCCGTGATGTCCAGCCCATTACGCTTGGCGCGCTCCAGCGCCGGCAGGGCGCGCGCTGTCGTGATCTGGTCGGCGTGATAGCGCGCGCCGGTCATCTCCAGCAGGGCGATATCGCGATCAAGGCCCATCCGCTCGGCCATCGGGCTGACAGCGGGCAGACCGTAGAGCGATGCGAACTTGCCCGAGGTCGCGGCGGCGCCGACTGACAGCCCCGGCTCCTGCGGGTGGGCGATGACCAGCGCGCCAAGCGCGCGGGCGTAGGTCAGGGCGCGGGCGAAGACCTTGGTGCTTTGCACGACATGATCGCAATCGGTGAATGCGATAGCCCCGGCATCCATGAGAAACCCGATCTCGGTCATCTCGCGCCCCTCGCGGCCCTTGGTCAGGGCGGCCATGGGCAGGACATTGACCGGCGACGCCTCGTTCGCGCGGCGGCGGGCGAATTCCAGCACTTCGGGACTGTCGATGGCGGGCGCGGTATCGGGTCGGGTGGCCATGGTGGTCACGCCCCCGGCGGCAGCGGCAAGGCCGGCGGAGCGATAGCTTTCCTTGTGCCGCTCGCCCGGCTCGCAGACCTTGACGCCGATATCGACGATACCGGGTGCCAGATGTTTTCCGCCGGCATCGATGACCTGCGCGGGGGCGGCGCCATGCGGGGCGCCTTCGGGCAGGATCGCGGCGATGCGCCCTTCATCTATCAGCAGGCTGCCGGGCGTTTCGGTCCCGGCCTCCGGGTCGATCAGGATGGCGTTGGTGATGAGGGTTCGGGTCATGTCATTGATCTTTGGCGCTGGGGATGCCTGCGGCGGCGATGATGCGGGCCTCGGCCGCCTGGCGGTCGGGCTGGAATTTCAGCAGGAATTTGTCGCCGCTGCGTGTGATGATCTGCACGGCCGATCCAAGGCCGCGCACTTTTTCGATATTGCTGAGCTGAACGGCAGTGGGACCGGGCCCCAGCAGACGGCGGTCGGTCAGTTGCCATTCGGCTTTCAACGCCTCGGTCGAGAGGTAAAAGGCGCGCAGGGCGATTGCCGCGAGTCCGCCAACCGCGCCGGTCCAGACATGCGCATTGCCAATCGCAGCAAGGATAGCCATGCCGAAACCCATCGCCCCCGCCGCCATCCAGGCGTGATCGCGCCAATAGGCGCCGCGATCCGCGCGAAAGACGTGGCGCACCTGCTCCCCCGGGGCCAGCGGCGGGGTAGCGGCGCGCAGTTCGATATCGCTCACGAGGCGATCCAGACCATCACGGCGACCAGCAGCGCCAGCACCAGCAAAACCACCATCGCCACGCGCCCTGACATGGCCGCATCCGACGGTTTCTTGCGCGGTGGGGTGGTCTCGGGTTCGGGCTGCTGCGGTTGGGCGGATGCATCGGGCAGCGCGCCGAAGGTGATTGGTGTGTGCGCCTCGGAGAAGCTGGCGATCAGGCGCAGCGGCGCGCGCGGGGTAAGTGTCTGCGCGGCGCCGGAAAAGGCGCTGGAGGGTACCACCATTACCGTGCCGGTCTGGGCCTCCAGCCGGTCGCGCAAGGGCGCGATCTGGTCCTCGGGGATGGCGTGGCCATCGATCAGATAGGCAGGCAGGCCGACGCCGGTCAGGTCGGCGGCATCGAATACCTGGATATGTTCGGGGTCCAGCGTTTCGGCCCCCAATGCTTCGCGCAGGGGCCAGCGGCCATTGCGGGCCGTGAAGGCGGCAATCTGGTCGGTCGGGATATCCACCGCAAAAACGCGAACGACGCCTGTTTCACTGGATTTGATTTCGATCTTGTCGCTCATGCCATTACCGCCTTTGATGTTTGCCGCGCCCGCAGGTTGCGTGCCAGAAGGTCCATTGCCGCCATGCGCACGGCGACGCCCATTTCCACCTGCTGCTGGATCACGCTGCGGCGCAAATCGTCCGCCAACTCGCCGTCGATCTCGACGCCGCGATTCATCGGGCCGGGATGCATGACAATGGCGTCGGGCGCGGCATGGGCGAGCTTTTCGGCGTCAAGGCCATAGCGGTGGTAGTATTCACGCTCGGACGGGATGAAACCTCCGTCCATCCGCTCGCGCTGAAGGCGCAGCATCATCACGACATCGACGCCCTCAAGTCCCTTTTTCATGTCGTCATAAACCTCGACACCGAATTCCGCGATCCCCGCGGGCATCAATGTGGGCGGGCCGATCAGGCGGATGCGGTTTTCCATCTTGCCCAGCAGGATAATGTTGCTGCGCGCCACGCGGCTGTGGGCGATATCGCCGCAGATGGCGATGTTCAGCCGGTGCAGACGCCCCTTTGCGCGCCGGATCGTCAGCGCGTCCAGCAGCGCCTGCGTGGGGTGTTCGTGCCGCCCGTCGCCCGCGTTCAGCACGGCGCAGTTGACCTTTTCCGCCAGCAGGTCCACCGCGCCCGAATGGGGGTGGCGCACGACCAGCAGATCGGGGTGCATCGCGTTCAGCGTCATCGCAGTGTCAATCAGCGTCTCGCCCTTCTTGATCGAGCTGGCCTGCATCGCCATCGACATGACGTCAGCTCCCAGCCTTTTGCCCGCCAGTTCAAAACTGGCCTGCGTGCGGGTGGAGCTTTCAAAGAACATGTTGATCTGGGTAAGGCCCGCCAGCGCATCGCCATGTTTCGCTGCGCTGCGCCCGCGATCAGCGTATTGGTCCGCCAGATCGAGGATTGTGGTGATGTCATGGGCGGCCAAAGGCTCGATCCCCAGAAGGTGGGTGTGGTCGAAGGACAAGGGCACGGCTCCGGATTTGGCAGATAGTGTCATTATCGCATGCGGCGCGGCTGCGTTCAATCGGCAAGCAGGGTGATTGGCGGGGCGGCGAATGAGTATTTTGGGGAAGATGAAAGACGGCTTGTGCATTGCCTGCTTTCGTCCGTTGTAGTGGCGGGGTAACTTGCGTGCATGGATTCGGCATTGGATTTTCATAGCTTGCGGGCGCTGCTGGAATGGCAGGTTGAACTGGGCGCCGATGAGGCGATCGGGGACGTGCCTGTCAACCGGTATGAGGCGGAGGCGAAGGCGCCGCAAGGGGTGGCGCCTGCCGCTGCGCCTGCAGCAAACGTGGCGCTTGTTCAGCCCTCGGGCGGCAGCGCGGTGGCGGCTGCGCGCAAGGCGGCTGAGGGCGCGGGCGATCTGGAGGCGCTGCGCGCGGCGCTGGGCGCTTATGAGCATTGCGAGTTGAAGCGCGGCGCACGCAATCTGGTATTTTCAGACGGTGTACCGGGCGCGCGCGTGATGATCATCGGCGAGGCGCCGGGGCGCGAGGAAGATCGCGCCGGGCGGCCCTTTGTCGGGCGGGCCGGGCAGTTTCTGGACCGAATGCTGGGCTTCATCGGCCTCAGTCGCGACGAAAACGTCTATATCACCAACGTCATGCCCTGGCGCCCGCCGCAGAACGCCGACCCCAAGCCCGATGAGATCGAGATGATGCGCCCGTTCGTGGAGCGGCATGTGGCCCTGGCAAAGCCTGATCTGCTGATCCTGATGGGAAATACTTCGTGCCAGACCGTGCTGGGCAAGCAGGGCATTACGCGGCTGCGCGGCCAATGGGATCAGGCGTGGGGCACCCCTGCGCTGCCCATGCTACATCCGGCCTACCTGCTGCGCATGCCAAGCGCCAAGCGCGCGGCCTGGGCGGACCTGCTGGAAGTTCAGGCAAAATTAAGGGAGGGTGCGGCATGATGGATCCGTGGGTGTTGTTGGCCTTTGTGCCTGCCGCGCTGGCGCTGAACCTGACGCCGGGGGCGGATATGATGTTCTGCCTTGGGCAGGGCCTGCGCGCCGGTGCGCGCGAGGCGATGGCGGCCAGCGCCGGTATTTCGCTGGGCGTGCTGGTACATGTGGCGCTGGCCGCGCTGGGCCTCGGCGCGCTGGTGGCGGCGTTGCCGTGGCTGTTTGACGTGATCCGCTGGGTTGGCGTGGCCTATCTGATGTGGCTGGCGCTGGGCGCGCTGCGGGCCGGGCCAATGCGCGCCAAAGGGCGCCCGATGAGCGCTGGCCGCGCGTTCCGCGAGGGGCTGGTGGTGAACCTCACCAACCCCAAGGTGATCTTCTTCGTGCTGGCCTTCCTGCCACAGTTTGTCGATCCTGCGCGCGCCTTGCTGCCGCAATTCATGCTGTTCGGCGCCATTCTGGGATTTGGCGGGCTGATCATCAACGGCGCCGTCGGCGTCTTTGCCGGCAGTCTTGGCCGCCTTGTCGCCGGGTCCGAGCGGTTCAATCGCGGGCTCGGGATCGCCTCGGCGGGGATATTCACTGCGCTGGCCGTGCGGCTGGCGATACTGGAAAGGGCATAAGCCATGAGCCGTATTGAAGAAAGCCGCGATTTCATCCCGGTGCGCATCGCCGTGCTGACCGTCAGCGACACGCGGCAGGCCGGCGATGACCGGTCAGGCGATACGCTGGTTCAGCGGCTGGAGGCGGCGGGGCATCGTCTGGCCGCCCGCACCATCGTGCAGGACGAGCGCGCCGAGATCGCGGCGCAGTTGCGCAGCTGGTGCGCCGATGATGGAATTGATGCGATCATCTCGACCGGGGGCACGGGGCTGACCGGGCGGGATGTGACCGTCGAGGCGCATCGCGACGTCTACGAGAAAGAGATCGTCGCCTTCGGCACCGTGTTCACCCATGTCAGCATGTCCAAGATCGGCACCAGCGCGATTCAGAGCCGCGCGACGGCCGGCGTAGCGATGGGCACCTATCTGTTCGCATTGCCCGGCAGCCCCGGTGCCTGCAAGGACGCCTGGGACGAGATCCTGGCGCCGCAACTGGATTACCGCCACCGCCCCTGCAACTTTGTCGAGATCATGCCGCGTCTGGACGAGCATCAGCGCCGCAAGTGACGCGCTTGGTATTTCGGCCCGGGGCCTTACATTAAGGTCCTGCGGCCAGCGCCGCCCGAGCGAGGATCGCCCAAACCATGCTGTTTCTGCGCCGAAGCCTGACAGGTCTGTTGCTGATGTCCCTGACATTGGCCCTGCTGGCATACGCGGCATTCATGCTGAACGGCGCGGTGCAGGAACGGCTGGCGCGCACGCCCGACGCAGGCGCGCGGCAGGAGCGGATGTTTGCCGTCAATACAGTGCTGGCCGAACCGCAGGCCATCGCCCCTGTGCTGACCGTCTATGGTGAGATTCGCAGCCGCCGGTCACTGGAACTGCGCGCGAAGGCATCCGGTAGCATCATTGAACTGGCGGAAGTGGTCGAGGATGGCGGACAGGTCACCGAGGGGCAGTTTCTGGCCCGGATCGACCCTGCCGATGCGCAATCGGCGCTGGACCGGGCCCGCAGCGATCTGATGGATGCGCGCGCCGAGGGGCGCGATGCGGCCCGCGCGCTGGACCTGGCCCGCGACGAGCTGAGCGCAGCGCGCGATCAGGCCGAGTTGCAGGAGCGCGCGTATCAGCGCCAGCGTGATCTGGAACAGCGCGGCGTCGGCACCACCGCCGCCGTGGAGGCGGCCGAACTGACCGCCGCAGCCGCACGCGGCGTCGTCTTGACCCGCAGGCAGGCCCTCGCCAGCGCCGAGGCGCGCGTCGATCAGGCCGCGACCCGTGAGGCGCGCGCTGAAATCGCGCTGGCCGAGGCAGAGAGGCGTCTGGCCGACACCACCATCACCGCCGAGTTTTCTGGCGCGCTCAGCGATGTGACGGTGGTCGAAGGCGGTGTCGTGTCCGTCAATGAACGGCTGGCGACGCTGATTGATCCCGGCGCGCTGGAAGTGGCCTTTCGCGTGTCGACGCCGCAATTTGCCCGGCTGCTGGAGGAGGACGGTAGCCTGCGCCGCGCGCCTGTCACGGCCTCGCTGGAGGCGTTCGGCGTCGATCTGACCGCGTCCGGCACCGTCACCCGCGCCAGCGCTGCTGTAGGCGAAGGGCAGACAGGGCGGCTGGTCTTTGCGCAGCTCAGCCGCGCGCAGGGGCTGAAGCCCGGCGATTTTGTCACCGTCAAGGTGGCCGAGCCTGTGCTGGACGGTGTCGTGCGCCTGCCCGCCACCGCGCTGGGCGCGGATGGCGCTGTGCTGGCGCTGGATGACGATAACCGGCTGGAGCCGCTGGCCGTCACGCTGCTGCGCAGGCAGGGCGACGATGTGCTGATCCGGTCTTCCGGAGGTGCGCCTTTGCTGGACGGGCGGCAGGTGGTGATGCAGCGCTCGCCACTGCTGGGCCCAGGGATCAAGGTGCGCCCGCTGAGCGGCGGGGCCGAGGCGCAGCCCGAGCCGCAGGCGATGCTGGAACTGAGTGCAGAGCGGCGCGCGCGGCTGGTCGCCTATGTCGAAGGCAGCCGCGACATGCCCGCCGCCATGCGCGACCGGCTGCTGGACCAGCTGGCGCAGGTCCGAGTGCCTGCAAGCGTGGTCGAGCGGCTGGAAAACCGGATGGGCGGCTAGGGCGTGGCGCGCCGCATGCCGCAAGGGGCGGGGGGGATCCTGTCTTATTTTACCCGTCACCGCACGGCGGCGAACCTGCTGTTGGTGGTTATGGTGGTGATGGGGATTGCCGCCGTGCCCAATATGCGCGCGCAATTTTTCCCCGATGTGGTGATCGCCAATGTCTCGGTCTCGGTCGAGTGGCTGGGCGCGGGGGCCGAGGATATCGACGCCGCCATCATTCAGGTGCTGGAGCCTGAAATGCAGACCATCGAGGGGGTCGAGAGCACATCCGCCTCCAGTCGCGAGAATTTCGGCACGATCGTGATCGATTTCCAGCCGGGCTGGGACATGTCCCGCGCATCAAACGATGTGCAGACGGCGGTCGATTCCATAACCACCCTGCCGGACGAGGCCGAAGAGCCGACAGTGCGGCGCGGCAGCTGGTCCGACAGGGTGACGGATGTAGTCATCACCGGGCCAATCGGCGTGGATCAGCTGGGCCTTTATGCGGACGAGTTGATCACGCGCCTTTTCGAGGTGGGCGTCACGCGCACCACGGTGCGCGGGGTTGCCGCACCGCAGACGATCATCGAGTTGCCGACGACATCGCTGATGGCCTATGATGTCACGCTGGCACAGATTGCCGCCACCATTGGGGCAGAGGTTGATGCCGATCCGGCGGGCGATGTTACCGGCGCCAACACCCGCGTGCGCACCGGCGTTGAAAAGCGCGACCCGGACCAGATCGCGGACATCACCCTGCGCGTCAATCCCGACCGCTCGCGCCTGACGGTGGGCGATGTGGCCGACATCCGCACCGAAGGCGCGGCGCGCGAGCGCGGCTATTTCGTCGGCGACAACCCCGCGATGTCGATCCGTGTCGACCGCTCTGCGGACGGTGATGCCATCGGCATCCAGAAACAGGTCGAGGAGGTCACGCGCGAGATGGCGCGCACCTTGCCCGACGGCGTCACCATCGACCTGATCCGCACAAGGTCCGAGATGATCTCGGGGCGGCTGGCGACGCTGCTGGACAATGCGGCGATGGGGCTGATGCTGGTCGTGGGGCTGCTGTTTCTGTTCCTGAACGCGCGCACGGCGTTCTGGGTGGCGGCGGGCATCCCTGTGGCGCTGCTGGCGGCGGTGGCGCTGATGTATGCGGCAGGGATCACGATCAACATGATCTCGCTCTTCGCGCTGATCATCACGCTGGGCATTGTGGTGGACGATGCTATCGTCGTGGGCGAACACGCCGATGCGCGCGCCCGGACCCTGGGGGAATCCCCTGTGGTGGCTGCGGAAAACGCAGCGCGGCGCATGGCGATGCCGGTGTTCTCGGCCACGCTGACGACGGTGATCGCGTTTCTTGGTCTGACGGTAATTGCGGGCCGGTTTGGGGATCTGATCGCTGATATCCCTTTTACCGTGGTCGTGGTTCTGACCGCGTCGCTGGCCGAATGCTTCCTCATTCTGCCTCACCACATGAGCCATGCGCTGGCCGCATCGGCGCGGCGTCACTGGTATGACGTGCCGTCGCGCGTGGTGAATGCCGGCTTTGACTGGGTCCGCGCGCGAATTTTCCGCCCGCTGATGGCGGGGGTCATCCTGGCGCGTTATCCGGTTCTGGCCGGGGTGATCCTGCTGCTGGCCTCACAGGCGGCGCTGGTCGTGCGCGGCGACGTCACATGGCGCTTTTTCGACTCGCCCGAGCAAGGCAGCGTCACCGGCAACTTCGCCATGGCGCCCGGCGCCACGCGCGCGGATTCGCGGGAGATGATGCGCGAAATGCAGCGCGCAACGGCGGAGCTGGCAGCGGAATACGAGGCCGAACACGGGGTCAATCCGCTCAGCTATGTGATTGCCGAGATTGGCGGAAATGCGGGCTTTGGCCTTGCCGGGGCGGATACCAAAGAGCCCGATCAACTGGGCGGCATTTCCATCGAGCTGATCGATTCCGATTTGCGCCCCTATAGCAGCTTTGCCTTCGTGGCCGATTTGCAGGACCGCGTGGTACAGCATCCCTTGGCCGAAACGGTCAGCTTTCGTGGCTGGCGCAGCGGTCCGGGGGGCGACGCGCTGGACGTGCAGTTCTATGGCGCCGATGCGCCCACGCTGAAGGCCGCCGCGCAAAGCCTGAAGGACGCGCTGCAACGCTTCCCCGAGGTGACGGGGGTCGAGGACGATCTGGCCTATGACAAGGAAGAGCTGGTGCTGGACCTGACCCCGCAGGGCGCTGCGCTGGGATTTGACATCGACGCGCTGGGGCGCGAATTGCGCGCACGTCTGGGCGGGATCGAGGCGGCGACCTATCCGGTCGGTCCGCGCAGCGCGGAAATCCGGGTGGAACTGCCCGAGGGCGAACTGACGGCGGACTTTCTGGAGCGCACGCAGCTGCGCACGCCGGGCGGCGAATATGTGCCGCTGGCCGGGATCGTCACGGCGCAGCGACGCGATGGGTTTTCCACCGTGCGGCGCGAAAACGGCGTGCGGCTGATCAGCGTCAGCGGCGACATCTCCGAGGATGATCCGGCCCGCGCAAGCGAAATTCAGCAGCTGCTCCAGACGGACATCCTGCCCCGCATCGCTGCCGAGGCGCAGGTTGACTGGCGCATGTCCGGCCTTGCCGAACAGGAGAGCGATTTTCTGAACGACGCGCTGCTGGCCCTGATGCTGACGCTGGTGGGTATCTTTCTGGTGCTGGCGTGGGTGTTCGGCAGCTGGACGCGGCCGCTGGTGGTGATGGCGATCATTCCCTTCGGTCTGGTCGGGACGATTTACGGGCATAACGCGTGGGACGTACCGCTGAGCATGTTCACGGTTGTTGGTCTTCTGGGCATGACGGGGATCATCATCAACGATTCCATCGTTCTGGTGACGACGATTGATGAGTACGCCGAAGACCGCGGTCTGATCCCCGCCATCATCGACGGTGCTGCCGACAGGCTGCGCCCGGTGCTGCTGACCACGCTCACCACCGTCATGGGCCTGACCCCGCTGCTGTTCGAGCGTAGCCAGCAGGCCCAGTTTCTGAAGCCGACGGTGATCACGCTGGTCTATGGTCTGGGCTTTGGCATGGTGCTGGTGTTGCTGGTGGTGCCCGCGCTGATCGGGGTGCAGCATGACGTGGCGCGCCAGATGGCGGCGCTGCGGCGGGGCCTGTGGTTTCGTGCTGGGGGCGTGCGCGCAGTAATGCTGTCGGGGACAGCGCTTCTGGTGGCGTGGTTCGCGGCGACCATGGGCGCCGCGATGGTGCTTGGCAGACTGCCGACAGCCGTACAGGTCGTCTTGCCCAAGACGGCGCAAATGGCGCCGATGCCCGGCGCGTTGCTGGCGTTTGTGCTGGGGGCTATTGTGCTGATCTTGGCGCTATACGCGGGACTTGGCATCGCCCAGGCGCTGCGCGCGCGGCGGGCGTGACTATTTTGCCGGGCAGCCCTTGATGTCAACGGCCTGCCGCGCCCCCACGACAGTCAGACGTATTTGCGACCGGTCCAGTGCAAACGCCCGCCCGCTGGAATGGGCCACACGCGTTTGCGCAATCAGTCTGTCGCCCTGACGGCTAAGCTTGGGTTCTGCGACCCACAGATTTGGATCGCCGGCCTCGATAGCGGCCGACTCGGGGCCGCCGGTGGGCGGCAGCGTCATTTCAGCGCGCAGGTTCAACTGGCCGTCCTTGCCAGGCGACACAGTGCAAGTGACGGCGCGCGCGCCGGCCTCCGACGCGGTCAGCGGGCGGTCAGCCAAAGCGGCGGCGATGCGGCCATCGCGCGCGGTGGCGTCGCTGGGCAAATCTGCATCCAGACTGATCGTCAGCGGCATGCACACATCGCGGCACACGCCCAGATCAACACTGCCGCTGAGCGTGACATCCTGACCCGGATTCTTTGCCAGCACATGCAGCGGCAACACCAGAATATCGTGATAGCCGATGGTCACATCCTCGCCCTGCTGAATACGCTGGGGCGTGGGCCAGCGGATATCGACACCCGCCAGATTGCTGGATCCGCGCCAGTCGAACCGTGGTGGAATTCCCAGATCACCGGGCGCACGCCAGTAGGTCTTCCATCCCGGCGCGAGGCGCAGCTCGACCGCGGCCATGTGGGTGCCGTCCTCCATGCGCCAACCGGGCAGAAGGCGGGCGGATGTGACTGCATCCATGGTTTGCGCGGTGGCAGCGGTGCCGAACCCGAGCGCGGCAATGAGGGGCAGCAGAATATTTTTCATGCCTCTCACATGCCTCTTGACGCCGTAAAAGCCAACTCACATTCCGGTCAACGCGCTGCAATGGCGCCGCCCCCTTGCCTTGTGCGGTCATAGCACCCATTCTCTGAGACATGGAAACGCCAACAGATACTGCCTCGCCCATGATGATGGACCTGACGGGACGCATCCTGATCGCCATGCCTGGGATGGAGGATCCGCGATTTAGCCAATCCATTGTCTTTGTCTGCGCACATTCCGCTGAGGGCGCGATGGGGCTGGTGTTGAACAAACTGGCGGACGATCTGAAGCTGAGCGATCTGTTGGAGCAACTGGATATCGAGGCCGTCCCTGGCGCGCGGCAGATGCCTATCCATTTCGGTGGCCCCGTTGAAAGCGGCCGTGGCTTCGTATTGCATGAGGCGGGATATCAATCTTCGATCTCCACGCTGGAGGTGGACGGGACGTTTTCAATGACCGCGACGCTTGATATTCTGGAGGATATGGCGGCGGGCGAAGGGCCGGGCCATGCGCTGGTCGCGCTGGGCTATGCTGGCTGGGGCGCGGGTCAGCTTGAGGACGAGATCGCACGCAATGGCTGGTTGATATGCGATGCAAGCGTTCAGCTGGTTTTTGGCACGCCCAATCGCGCCAAATGGAGCGCGGCGCTGGCGGTGCTGGGCGTCGACCCGCTGACATTGTCGGCCGAGGCCGGCACAGCCTGACGTGGCGGGTTTCGCCTTGGGCAAGAGTATTTCTGAAAAGATGAAAGTGGGCGCCTATCGCGGCGCAGCGGCGCGGCGCAGGCGATCATTTATGGCACAGCCGAGGCCGTGATCCGGGATTGAGGCAACGGCAATAATGCGCGCGGTGCGGTCCAATTGGTGAAGATGTCCGAAGAGATTTGCCGCCGCTTCGGTCAGATCGCCGGTGGGCGACAGATTGAGAGCCGCGCCGTCGGTGGGGCCAAATCCTAGCAGCGTCTCGCCGGGACGGGCGGTTTCAGCGTTCAGACGCATGGACGCCCTGGGCGCATAATGCGAGCCAAGCTGGCCGGGTGCTGTAATGGCATCGCCAGCGACGTGCTGTAGGAGAGGAGCGCCGAGGAGATCCTCGATCATTTCGGCAGGAAGGCCGCCGGGACGCAGCAGGGCGGGCGCGCCTGTCAGGCCGATAATGGTGGATTCTAGGCCGACCCCGCACGCCCCGCCGTCCACAATTGCGGCAATGCGATTGCCGAGGCCGCCCGCGACGTGGGCGGGCAGGGTTGGGCTGATTTGACCCGATGGATTGGCCGACGGCGCCGCCAGCGGGCCGCTGAACGCGCGCAGAATGGCCAATGCGGTGGGATGGGCCGGGACGCGCAGCGCGATGCTGTCCAGGCCGGCGGTGACGAGGCTGGACAGGTTTGAGCCGGCGCGCAAAGGCAAGACCAGTGTCAAAGGTCCAGGCCAGAATGCTTCGGCAAGTTTCTGGGCCGTATCGGACCACACGCCATAGGCTTGTGCGGTTTCGATGTCCGGGACATGGACGATGAGCGGGTTGAAGCTGGGCCTGCCCTTGGCCTCGAAAATGCGTGCCACTGCGGCGCCATTTCGCGCGTCGCCGGCAAGGCCGTAGACCGTCTCGGTCGGGATGGCGACCAGATCGCCCACCGCCAACGCTGTTACGGCAGCGCTGATGCCGGCCTCATTGGCAGGGAGCATGCGGGTCTGCACTTGCGTTGGAATCCTTGCGGCAATGCGGTTAGGGAGGGTGCGCGCCCTGCTTAGCGTGCAGGGCGGTGTTTGCCAAGAAGGAGGCCGGACATGGAGGCAGAGACGACAGCGGCGGAGCCGGGCGGTATCAGGTATCCTTGGGCCGAGCCCCCAGGCGAAGGGGAGGCGACCGAAATCGTGCCGGGGGTTCTATGGATGCGGTTGCCGCTGCCGATGGCGCTGGATCATGTCAACGTCTATGCGTTGAAGGACGCCGACGGCTGGACCATTGTTGATACCGGTATAAAATCGCGCCGGGGGATTGCCCTGTGGGAGCGTTTGCTGACCGGGCCGCTGGCCGGGCGGCCCGTGCGGCGGGTGATTCTGACGCATCATCATCCCGATCATGTCGGCATGGCCGGCTGGTTGATGGAGCGCTGCGGGGCCGAATTGCTGGCCACACGCACTGCGTGGTTGATGGCGCGCATGCTGATCATGGACGAGGAGGCGCGGCCGACGCCGCAGGCGCTGGCGCATTGGCGCCGGGCAGGGATGGACCCCGAAATATATGCGGCGCGGAAGGACACGCGCCCCTATAATTTCGCCGATGTCTGCGCGCCTTTGCCGGTGGGGTACACGCGGTTGCAGGAGGGCGGAACGGTCGAGGCCGCCGGGCGCGTCTGGGATGTGCGTATCGGTGGCGGCCATGCGCCCGAGCATCTGACGCTGTGGAGCCGGGACTGCAATCTGGTCATTGCCGGCGATCAAATCCTGCCGTCGATCAGCCCTAATATCGGTGTTTATGCGACCGAGCCGGAGGCCGATCCGCTGGCCGACTGGCTGGAGGCGTGCGACCGGCTGGCGCTGCATGCGCGCAAGGATCATCTGGTGCTCGGCGGCCACAAGCTGCCATTTACCGGCCTGCCGCTGCGGATGCGGCAATTGATCGAAAACCACCATGGCGCGCTGCGCCGCTTGGAGGCGCATCTGTCGTGTCCGCACACCGCCGCCGAATGTTTCGCTCCGCTGTTCAAGCGCCGGATCGACGCGGGCACCTACGGTCTGGCATTGGTCGAGGCGGTTGCACATCTCAACCACTTGCATAAGCTGGACCGTGTGACGCGGCGCCTGCGCGAGGATGGCGCGTGGCTATGGCAAGCAAGGGAGCAGTGAGTTGGGTGAAAACATTGAGACGGCCGCCGAGGCCGCTGAGGCCGACGCGCTGATGCCCCGATGCCGCGAGGTTCACAAAGATGGCAGACGCAGCAGCGTGACCGAAGGCGCACCGGGTAGCATCACCGAAAAACCCATTGACGCGAAAAGCCCTGCACAATGGGCTTACGAGCGTTTGATTCTGTATATTCAGAATTTTGAGAAGGCGCTGGATAACGAACATGAGGTTGCCATGGGTTTTGTCGGAAGCGAAGCGGGTGTGGTGAGGATTGATGGGATGGGCTATTTCGATCCCGACATCATCACGTTTTATGGCACCGACCCGGCAGGCAGCAAAACGCAGCTGGTGCAGCATGTCAGCCAACTGAGCGTCATCCTGCGCGCCCTGCCAAAACCCAAGGCGCAGGCCGAGCCGGAGAGGATCGGATTTCGACTGGCGGCGGAGTTGGAGAAGGGCTGATGTGGCGCCGCGCTTGCATCGGGTATGGTATGGCTAAACCCGGATAATGCAGGTTCATTATTACTCAGGTCGCAAGGTGGATCGGAAAGGGTGAAAGCAGCCGGAATTTGCACATGCTTCGATATGAATTTTGATTGAGAATTGCGGTAAAACGCTATAACCAGCCGGGAACTTCGGCACGTAAAGGACGGACATTCAGATGGCTGAGCATCACAAACACGGTGAAATGGACATTAGCGGTCAGGAAAAGACCTTTGACGGGTTTATGAAATGGGTGGTCCGTGTCGGGATTGTTTCTATCTGTGCGCTGATTTTCATGGCGTTGGTCAACGCCTGACGGAACGATCGGCGGAGGGCCTGATGCGCTTTTTCACACTGGCCCTTTGCGGCATCCTTGCACTTGCGGGTTGCGCGGCCCCTCCGGGCGTGTGGGCCACGGACGAGGCGGTTGCGCGCGCAACCTACCGCCATGACGGGCCACCGCGCCTGACGATGTTCACAATGCTGAACAATAATACAGGCGCCGGTGCGCATACGTCGCTTATGATCAATGGGTCACAGCGGGTTATCTGGGATCCCGCCGGATCATTCAAGCATGAGACGATTCCAGAGCAGAACGATGTTGTGTTTGGCGTGACGCCGATGGTGGCCGATGTCTATACCCGGTTTCACGCGCGCAAGACGTTCCATGTGCAGATACAGGAACTGGACGTAACGCCGGAAATGGCCGAACGCGCAATGCAACTGGTGCGCGGATATGGGCCCGTGCCACAGGCCCAATGCGCGCGCAGCACGTCCAGCATCCTGGCAGAGCTGTTTCCTGGCAAGGTATCGCAAACTTGGCTGCCCAAGACGCTGGCCGCCGAATTTGGCGCAATTCCGGGCGTGAGTGAACAAGTGCTGTATGAATATGACAGCGACGACAATTCCAAGGTTCTCGCCCAGTGGGACCCGTCCAAGATCTAAGGCTGTGTGACGTCCTTACTTGTCGCGAGGCGTCCCTGCAGGTGCGTCGCCATTTGACTCGATATCTGCGATATAGCGCTTCATCTCGGCGATCTCGCCGCGCTGGGCCTCAATGATCGCATCGGCCAGAGCCTGCACACGTGGGTCCGAGATATCCGCGCGCTCGCTGGTCAGAATGGCGATGGAATGATGCGGAATCATCGCGCGCATCCACGCCAGATCCTCGACCGTTTCCTGACTGCGCACCAGCCACAGCGAGATGCCGAACGCGATCACCGCACCTGCGAAGATCGCAATGTTTGCGGTGCGATTGGAATACATCCCCAGCATGAACGACAGCATGATCACCGCCATTGCCGCGCCCATATAGAGCGCCATCCACATCCGGGTCTGTGAAAAGAAAACATGATCAAGCGCGTAAGTGTTCAGATACATCAGCCCGTACATGACGACGGTCGAGGTCGCGATCATTGCAGCAAAGCGGCCGTATCCCATGCCGTGTTTGTCTTGTTTTGGTGGCGTGGGATTATCCATGATGATGCTCCTTCGACTGCTTGTCTGAGGGTGTTCCCTCAACAGTTATCGAACAAGTCTGCAGATGATCGGTTCCATGAGGGTGCTGAGGGGCGAGGTGCGTCACGTCTGAACATGTCGGGATTAAAGCGCCGGTTCGTCCGATTCGCTTATGTCGGCCAGAGTATTTTTGCCAAGATGAAACTTGAGCCTGAAAAGAGCTGCATCCGCCGCACATGTATTGAGCGGCGGATGCAGAAGTATTAGCCAAAGACCTTGGTCAGGGCCTTGTCGGTCGCCGAAATCAGCTCGTCGATGTCGTCCTTGGTGGCGATCAGCGCGGGCGAATAGCACAGCGTATTGTTGAAGCCCGGTAGCGAGCGGTTGGTCATGCCGATGATGACGCCTTGCGCCATGCAATCACCGGTGACGGCGGCGACGGATTTTTCCTCCATCGGCTCCTTTGTGCTGCGGTCCTTGACCAGTTCAGCGCCCAGGAACAATCCCTTGCCGCGCACATCGCCGATGACTTCGTGCTTGTCCTTCAGCGCGTGCAGCTGGTCCAGCATGTAGTCGCCCATCTTGACCGTGTTTTCCAGCAGGCCTTCTTCTTCGATGATGTTCATGTTCTCCAGCGCCGCTGCCGGGCCGGCCGTGCAACCGCCGAAAGTGGAGATGTCGCGGAAGTAGTTCATCGGGTCCGTGGCATCATCCTTGAACATGTCGAACACCTTTTCGGAGGTGACGCAGCAGGCGATGGCGGCGTAGCCCGAGGCGACGCCCTTGGCCATGGTCACAAAGTCCGGTTCGATCCCGTAATGCTGGTAACCGAACCATGTGCCGGTGCGCCCGAGCCCGCAGACGACCTCGTCGATATGCAGCAGAATGTCGTATTTGCGGCAGATTTCCTGCACGCGGGGCCAGTACCCCTCGGGCGGGACGATCACGCCGCCGCCTGCCGTCACCGGTTCAAGGCAGAGCGCGCCGACAGTATCGGGGCCTTCGCGCAGGATGACCTCCTCGATCGCGTTGGCCGCCGCCAGCCCGTACTCCTCGCCGGTCAGATCCCATTGCGCGCGGTATTCAAGGCAGTGCGGCACTTCGACGAAGCCGGGGGTGAAGGGGCCGTATTGCGCGTTGCGCTCGGGCTGGCCGCCGGCGGAAAGGCAGGCGATGGTGGTGCCGTGATAGTCACGCTCGCGGTAGAGGATCTTGTGCTTCTTGCCGCCGTGGCGCTTGTGCGCGATCTGGCGGACCATCTTGAACGCCTTCTCGTTGGCCTCGGAGCCCGAGTTGGTGTGATAGACGCGGGTCAGGCCCGGCATTTTTTCAATCAGGCGCTCGGAGAACATGGCGCCGGGAATGGACCCGGCGGAGCCCGCGAAATAGTTCAGCTTGATCAGCTGATCGCGCACGGCGTTTGCGATGCGCTCGCGCCCGTAGCCGACGTTCACGGTCCAGACGCCGCCCGAAACACCATCCAGATGCTCCTTGCCGTGCTGGTCCCAGACGCGCATGCCTTTGCCCTCGACGATGACGCGGGGATCGGACGTCTCGTATGGTTTATGCTGGCTCAGGTGATGCCAGACATGGGCGCGGTCGGCTGCGACGACCTTTTCGATATCGTTGTCCAGAAACTTGCCGTCCATGAGAGACCTCCATTGGGTTTCGGCCCGGCTGCGTATAGCGCGGGGGAAGGGTATATACTGGTTACCATATCATCTGAGGACGGGTCTTGGCGATAGGTCCAATCTGGGGGCAAGCATGAGGCCAGTTATCAGCCTTGAGGCAATTCCGACGAGGGGATGACGCCAAAGAATGCGCCGCCCGACCACAGGCCGAACCAGCCATCGTGATGCGCACCGATTTCGACCAGCCGGTAAAAGCTTTTGCGGTCGATCAGCGCCTCAAGATTGGCGCGCACCAGAACATAAGGTGACGGCTCGCCTGTTTCGGGATCGCGCGCCACCCGAATCGGCGCGTCCGGCCCTGCAACGGTGCTGTCACCGACATTGGTCAGAAAGGTCAGTGTCTGGTCAGCTCCCGTGCCAGCCACCTCGAAATCGATCGCGACAAAGGGGGCGTCATCGACGGTGATGCCCACCTTTTCGACCGGCGTGACAAGGAAGTAGTCATCACCGTCCTTGCGCAGGATTGTCGAGAAGAGGCGCACCATTTCGGGGCGGCCGATGGGCGTGCCGAGGTAGAACCACGTGCCGTCGCGCGCGATGCGCATGTCCAGATCACCGCAGAACTCAGGGTTCCACTTGTCGACTGGCGGCAGGCCACGGCCCTTTTGGGCGGCCTTGGCGGCGGCGGCGATGCCTTCTGCGGACGGGGTGGGTGACGCTGTCGTGATCTTGTTTTCGCTCATTGCTTTTGCCATTTCCGCTATGCGCTATACACTCAACTCAACCATATAGCCCAAGCCGGAGATTTTCCATGACAGATAGCGCCGATCTGCTTGCCGAGATAGACGCGCTGGAGGGGCGGCTGGCCGAGGCGCGCCTTTCCATCACTCGCCGTTTCATCGGGCAGGAGCGGGTCGTCGACCTGGCGCTCGCCGCGCTGCTGAGCGGCGGGCATGGTCTGCTGGTGGGGCTGCCGGGGCTAGGCAAGACGCGGCTGGTCGAGACGTTGGGCACCGTGATGGGGCTTCGCTCGAACCGGGTGCAGTTCACGCCGGACCTGATGCCGGCGGATATTCTGGGGTCCGAAGTGCTTGAGACGGGCGCAGATGGCAGCCGCGCGTTCAAGTTCATCGAAGGCCCGATATTTTGCCAGCTGCTGATGGCGGATGAGATCAACCGCGCCAGCCCGCGCACGCAGTCCGCGCTGCTGCAAGCGATGCAGGAACGGCAGGTGACGGTCGCGGGCCAGAACCGCATGCTGGAGGCACCGTTTCATGTTTTGGCAACGCAAAACCCGATCGAGCAGGAGGGCACTTACCCACTGCCCGAGGCGCAACTGGACCGGTTCCTTGTGCAGATTGACGTGCCCTATCCTGATCGCAGCGCCGAGCGTGACATTCTGCTGGCGACAACCGGAGTGGCAGAGGACGCAGCACATGCGGTGTTCTCCGCCGCCGAACTGACCGCCGCGCAGACGCTTCTGCGGCGGATGCCGGTGGGCGAGGGGGTGATGGACATGATTCTGGATCTGGTGCGCGCGTTCCGGCCCGATCAGCCGGGCGTATCGGATCGCGTTCAGGACAGCGTGGCATGGGGTCCCGGCCCGCGTGCGGCGCAGGCGCTGATGCTGACGGTGCGCGCGCGCGCTCTGCTGCAAGGGCGCCTGGCCCCCAATGCCGAGGATGTGGCGGATATGGCGCAGCCGGTTTTGATCCACCGGATGGCGCTGAACTTTGCTGCACGCGCACGCGGTGACTCCCTGAGTGCGCTGATCGCCGATACGGTCGCCGCAATGGACCGCACACGGGTCGCCGCGTGACCCAAGCCGCCCCTCCCGCGAGCCTGCGCGTCCGGTCAGAGGCAGAGGCGGCGCGACTGCCCGCGCTTCTGGCGCAGGCGCGTTATTTGGCGGGGTCGGTTCTTCTTGGCCAGCACGGGCGCAGGCGCGCGGGGCTGGGAGATGATTTTTGGCAATACCGCCCAGTGCAGGAGGGCGACCAGCGTCACCAGATCGACTGGCGCCGCTCTGGCCGCAGTGACACCGAATTCGTGCGCGAGCGGGAATGGCAGATTGCCCAGACTGTGATGATGTGGGTCGACGGTGCCTCCTCGATGCTGTTTTCGAGCGACAGGAACCTGCCGCAAAAGGCGGATCGCGCGCAGCTATTGGCGCTGGCGGCGGCGATCCTGCTGGACCGGGGCGGCGAGCGTGTGGGCCTGACCGGCCACGCCCTGCCGCCGCGCCGGGGCGCGGCGCAGATTGCGCGGCTGGCGGGGATGCTGGCAGGAGCAGAGTCGCAGGCAGATTACGGCGCCCCGGATGCGCGCGGGCTGCCGGCGCAATCTCATGCGCTGTTCGTGTCGGATTTCCTGGGGGATTTCGACGAGGTTCACGCCGCCCTGACCGGCGCCGCAGATCGCGGTGTGCGCGGTGTATTGATGCAGGTCCTCGACCCGGCGGAGGAGGCGTTTCCCTATCGCGGTCGCGCCATATTCGACTCCATCGGCGGCACCCTGACGCATGAGACGCTGAAGGCGGACGATCTGCGGGATCGCTACCTGTCCCGGCTGGCCGGACGCAAGGATGCGCTGCGCCGCCTTTGCGCTGCAACCGGCTGGCAGTATTATTGCCATCATACGGATGCGCCTGCTCAGGTTGCGCTGCTGTGGCTTTATTCGGCGCTGGGACAGGGGCGATGATGTTCGGCGCTCTCGGATTTACCGCGCCGTGGCTGTTGACCGCGCTGGTCCTGCTGCCGGTCCTGTGGGTGCTTTTGCGCGCGGTGCCGCCCGCGCCGGTGCGGCGGCGGTTTCCCGGTGTCGCGCTGCTGCTGGGCTTGCGGGACGAGGACAGCGCGGCGGACCGCACGCCGTGGTGGCTGCTGTTGCTGCGCATGCTGGCGCTGGCCGCGGTGATCATCGCCATGGCCGGGCCGGTCCTCAATCCGCGCGGCGAGGATGAGGCGCGCGGCACCGGCAATCTGGTGATCGTGCTGGATGGAAGCTGGGCCAGCGCGCGCGACTGGCAGGGGGCACGTGATCTGCTGGATATCGCGCTGGCCGAGGCCGGGCGCGACGGCCGCCCCGTCGCGCTGATGCGCCTGACGGACCCGCAGCCGCCGGAATTTCAGGCCGCTGATGCGTGGCGCAGCAGACTGGCGGGGCTTGATCCCTCTGCCTGGGCGCCAACGGAGGAGATGATGGCGCGCGCGGCAGACCTGCTGGCGGGGCAGGAGTTCGATACGCTCTGGATCTCGGACGGCCTGGCCCATGAGGGGCGTTCCGATCTGTTCGGCGCGCTTGACGCAAGTGGCACTGTTACAATCCACCAGACGGCGCAGCCGCTGCTGGCACTCACGCCCCCCCGCTTCGCCGAGGGCGCGCTGGAATTGACGGCGCAGCGCCTTGCGCCCGGTCCTGCGCGGGATATCACCGTGCTGGCCCATGGGCGCGATCCGTCCGGCACCCCGCGCGTGCTGGCAACGCTGCCGCTGAGTTTCGACGCAGGCGTGGCGCAGGCCACCGGCGCGCTGACATTGCCGGGCGAGCTCAGCGCGCGGCTGACCCGGTTCGAAATTGCCGGGCAGGGCCATGCGGGCGCCATCACGCTGACCGATGACAGCCTCCGACGGCGCGAGGTTGCACTGATCGCCGGGCGCGAGGACCGCGAGGGGCTGGAGCTGCTGTCGCCGCTGCATTACCTCGAACGCGCGTTTGCGCCCAGTGCCTCGCTGATGAGTGGCGCGCTGATGGACGTGCTGCCTGCCAATCCCGACGTGATCGCGCTGGCCGATGTCGCCACCCTGTCCGAGGCCGAGAAAACTGCCCTGCTGGAGTGGACCGACGTGGGCGGCATGCTGCTGCGTTTCGCCGGGCCGCGCCTTGCCGCCAGTGACGTCTCGCGCAGCGAAGAGGATGCGTTGATGCCGGTGCGTCTGCGCAAGGGCGGCCGCAGCGTTGGCGGCGCGATGAGCTGGGGCGAGCCAAAGGCGCTGGCCCCCTTTGCCGAGGACAGTCCCTTTGCCGGGCTTGCCATTCCGGACGATGTCACCGTCACCTCGCAGGTCATGGCGCAGCCCGATCCGACGCTGGCCGCCCGCGTGATTGCGCAACTGGGCGACGGCACGCCGCTGGTCACGCGCAAGCGGATCGGGCAGGGGCAAGTGGTGCTGTTCCACGTCACCGCCAACGCGGAATGGAGCAGTCTGCCCCTGTCGGGGCTGTTCGTGCAGATGCTGGAACGGCTTGCGATCTCCTCGGGCGCCGCGACGCCGGTGGCCGAGGATCTGGCCGGAACCACGTGGCAGGCGGTGCAGGTGCTGGACGGGTTCGGCGCGCTGCGCGATGCGGGCACGCTGCCCGGCGTGCCGGGCGATGCGCTGCTTGAGGCGGCGCTGGGCCCTGATCTGAGACCGGGGATATACGAGGGCGAGGATCGCCGTATCGCGCGCTCTGTATTGCGCGAGGGCGACACGCTGGCCTCCGCTGTCTGGCCTGCGGGCGCTGATATCCAGGGGCTGGACCGCGCGGCTGAAACCCCGCTGAAAGGCTGGCTGCTGGCCGCTGCGTTGCTGATGCTGAGCGTCGATATCATCGCCTCGCTGGCGCTTTCCGGGCGGCTGCTGCCGATGCGCGCCGCCGCTGTCTTGGCTGCGATGCTCATGCTGCCAGACACCTCGGCCGCACAAGGCCTCCCACCCGAGACGCTGGCCGATGAGGTGACGCTGGCGCATGTGCTGACCGGGGACGCGGCGGTGGATGATCTGGCACATGCCGGGCTGCGTGGCCTTGGCGAGACGCTGTTTTTCCGCACCACGGTAGAGCCAGCAGCGCCGCAGGGCGTCGATTTGGAAGCCGATGAGTTGGCGTTCTACCCGTTGCTCTACTGGCCGATCACGGCCACGCAGCCCACCCCGTCGGATGCGGCCTATGCCAGGCTGAACGCCTATCTGCGCAGCGGTGGCCTGATCCTTTTCGACACGCGCGACGCCGATATCGCGGGCTTTGGTGCGGCGTCGGAAAACGGCGCGCGGCTGCAACGGCTGGCCGCGCCGCTGGATATCCCGCCGCTGGAGCCTGTGCCGGGCGATCATGTCCTGACCCGCACGTTTTATCTGCTACAGGATTTTCCGGGCCGCTATGCGGGCCGCCCCGTCTGGGTCGAGGCGGCGCCGGAGGGCGCCGAGCAGGCTCCCGGCATGCCCTTTCGCGATCTGAACGATGGCGTAACTCCGGTGGTGATCGGCGGCAATGACTGGGCCGCCGCCTGGGCGCGGGACGAGGGCGGAGCACCCATGCGCCCGGTCGGGCGCGGCTATGCGGGCGAGCGTCAGCGCGAGATGGCGCACCGCTTTGGCGTCAATCTGGTGATGCATGTGCTGACCGGCAATTACAAATCCGATCAGGTCCATGTGCCGGCGCTGCTCGACAGGCTCGGCCAATGACCGGCAGCATTATCTTTGATCCGGTGCTGCCGGTCTGGATTATCGCCTGCCTTGGCGGTGCGGCGCTGGCGGTGCTGGTGCTGGCGGCGTGGCGGGGCCTGTCGGGCTGGGCGCTGCGCAGCCTTGGCGCCGCTGTCATTCTGGCGGCGCTGATGGGGCCGACGCTTAGCCGCGAGGACCGCGAGGATCTGACCGACATCGCAATCGTGGTTGAGGATGCCAGCGCCAGCCAGATGCTGGGTGATCGCGAGAATATGACTGGCCGGGCCGCGGACGCTGTGGAGGGACGGCTGACCGCGCGCGGGGTCGAAGTGCGGCGCGTGCAAGTGGCCGACGGCGCCGATGACACCGGCACGCAGCTGATGACCGCGCTGGCCGAGGCGCTGGCGACCGAACCGCAGGGCCGCATCGCGGGGATGTTCCTGCTCAGCGACGGGCGCCTGCATGATCTGGAACGCGCGCCGAGCTTGCCCGCGCCGCTGCACCTGCTGCACACGGGCCGCGTAGCCGATTGGGACCGGCGCCTGATCGTCGAGGGCGCGCCAGCCTTTGCCATTCTGGACGAGGAAATTACCTTGACCTTGCGCATCGACGACAGCGGCGCCGCACCGGGTACGACCGAGGTGCCACTGGATATCTCGATCGACGGCGACGCGCCGCAGCGCTTTACCGTGCCGGTGGGACGCTCCATTGAGCTGCCGCTGGCGCTGCCGCATGGCGGGCGCAACGTGCTGGAATTCACCACCCCCGAGGGGGAGGGCGAGCTGACCGCGCGCAACAATACCGCGCTGGTGCAGATCAACGGCGTGCGCGACCGGCTGCGCGTGCTGCTGGTCTCGGGCGAGCCGCATGCAGGCGGGCGAACATGGCGTAACCTGCTGAAATCGGACAGCTCTGTCGATCTGGTGCATTTCACCATCCTGCGCCCGCCGGAAAAGCAGGACGGTATTCCAGTGGACGAGCTGAGCCTGATCGCCTTTCCCACCCGCGAGCTGTTCATGGACAAGGTAGACGATTTCGATCTGATCATTTTCGACCGCTACAAAAGACGCGGCATCCTGCCCGGTCTCTATCTGGAAAACGTGGTGGACTATGTGCAAAAGGGCGGCGCTGTTTTGTTCGCCGCCGGGCCTGATTTTGCCGGAGCGGACAGCCTATACCGCTCGCCGCTTGAGGCGATTGTGCCGGCTCAGCCCACCGCGCGCGTCGTCGATCAGGCGTATCTGCCTGCCATTACCGATCTGGGAGGCAAACATCCCGTGACGGCCGGGCTGGAGTCCATGCATGACGGCCCCTGGGGCCGTTGGTTGCGCCAGATCGAGGTGGAGGCGCCCAAGGGGGATGTGCTGATGGCGGGCGCAGGGAATCGCCCTCTGCTGATATTGAACCGCGTCGGCGAGGGGCGTGTGTCGCTGCTGGCCTCCGATCACGCGTGGTTGTGGAATCGCGGCTACGAGGGGGGCGGGCCGCAGCTGGAACTGCTGCGCCGCCTTGCCCACTGGATGATGAAAGAGCCTGAACTGGAGGAGGAGGCGCTGTGGGCCGAGGCAACCGGCCAGCGCATGCGCATCATCCGCCGGTCGCTGACCGACAGCGCCCAAGACGTCACGATCACCGCGCCGGATGGCAACGAGGTGACGTTGCCACTGGAAGAGGTCGCGCCCGGCCGGTTCGAGGCGCAGTATGACGGCCCACAGATTGGCCTCTATCGGCTGGTCAGTGGCGATCAGAGCGCCGTGATCGGCCTCGGCCCCGCCGCACCGGTGGAATTCGAGCATACCATCGCCAGCGGAGATGCCCTGGCGTCGCTGATTGCGGGCGCAAATGGCGGTATCCGCGCGATTGAGGACGGCATACCTGCCATCCGCGCCGTGCGCGAGGGGCGTCCTGCCGCCGGGCGCGACTGGCTGGGGATCACGCCGCGCGGCGCCTACGTGACGCAAAGCGTGACGCAAACCGCGCTGCTGCCGGCATGGCTGGTGCTGCTGCTGATTGCGGCCTTGGTTACCGGGGCGTGGCTGCGCGAGGGGCGCCGTTGAGGCGGCTCAACCGGCGGTAAGAAATCAGCGTATGACAGGATGCGAGCCTTGTCATTCGGGCGCTCGGAATTGACATTCACCATCCGGCGAGTGGCACTGTCGCGGCCCACGCGATGGAAATTGAACGCGCTGTCCGTGAACTGGCCGGGCGCTATGCCTCAGCGACTGATGCTGGCCGTCAGGCCCCGGTAGGGGGCGATGATGTCGATCAGCCACAAGCGGCCGCCCGAGCGCCGATCTTTGGGGTTCAGCAGTGCGCCGGAGGCATATTCGCGGTCCGCCTCGACGCTCGTTCGCACTCATCTGCGCAATCCGCGCGGCACATCGCCAAAGCGGAATATGCGGTATTATTTCAATTCAATCGGCGGCTCGAAGTCGGTGCGCGGATTGCTCATTGGATCAGTGCGGCGGCACTACCAGTGTTGCGGCAACTGACGGCGGGGCAACTGGTGCGCGCATGTCCCGTTGCTTCTTGCCATGCGCGCGGCGCTTGGCTACCGTTCTGGCGCAGGAGGATGGCCAATGGAGATGCCGACACCCAACGCGGAAACCGTCGCGCGCAAGGCGCAAATCGTGGCGCGTCTGGCCGCAGCGCTGCCGCCCGGCACGATCATTTCCGACATTGCCGAGACGCGTGCGTATGAGTGTGATGCGCTCAGCGCCTATCGCTGCGCCCCCTTGGCGGTCGCTCTTCCGCGCACCACCGATGAGGTGGCGACGGTGCTGCGCCTGTGCCATGAAATGCGCGTGCCGGTTGTGCCGCGCGGGGCGGGCACGTCGCTGGCGGGAGGGTCGTTGCCGACTGCCGACAGCGTCGTGCTGGGCATTGCCCGGCTCAATGAGGTGTTGGAAACCGATCTGGCAAATCGCGCCATTCGGGTGGGGTCAGGCCGCACGAACCTGAGCGTGACGGGCGCCGTTGAGCAAGACGGATTTTTCTACGCGCCCGACCCCAGCAGCCAACTGGCCTGCGCCATCGCCGGGAATATCGCGATGAACTCGGGCGGCGCGCATTGCCTGAAATACGGTGTGACAACGAACAACCTTCTGGGTGTGACACTGGTGACGATGGACGGAACGGTGCATGAGATCGGCGGAGCGTATCTTGATGCCGGCGGTCTGGATCTGCTGGCGCTGATTTGCGGCAGCGAAGGGCAGCTGGGTGTCGTCACCGAGGCGACGTTGCGCATCCTGCCCAAGCCCGAGGGCGCGCGCCCGGTGCTGATCGGCTACGCCAGCAGTGAGGTGGCGGGCGCCTGTGTGTCCGACATCATCAAGGCGGGCGTCCTGCCCGTCGCCATCGAATTCATGGACCGGCCCTGCATCCGCGCGACCGAGGCCTTTGCCCATGCAGGATACCCTGATTGCGAGGCGCTGCTGATCGTTGAGGTGGAAGGCAGCCCGGCCGAGATTGACGAGCAGCTTGAGATCATCCTCGAGATCGCCCGGCGACATAATCCGATAGAGCTACGCGAAAGCGCATCGGAGGAGGAGGCGGCGCGGATCTGGCTGGGCCGCAAGTCTGCGTTCGGCGCGATGGGGCAAATGGGCGACTACATGTGTCTGGATGGGACCATTCCGGTCAGTCAGCTTCCGTTCGTGCTGCGCCGGATTGGCGAGATGTCGGATGAGTTCGGGTTGCAGGTCGGCAACGTATTCCACGCCGGGGATGGCAATATGCACCCTCTGATCATCTACGATGCCAACACGCCCGGCGAGCAGGAAAAATGCGAGGCGCTGGGGGCCGAAATTTTGAAGCTGTGCGTAGAGGTTGGTGGATGTCTGACCGGCGAGCATGGGGTGGGTATCGAGAAGCGTGATTTGATGGATTACCAGTTCACGCCCGAGGATCTGGACATGCAAATGGCCGTCAAGGACGTGTTCGATCCCGGCTGGCTACTGAACCCGGCAAAGGTGTTTCCGCTGGCGCAAAGCGCCGCGCGGCGGATGGCGGCGCAATGAGGGCAGGAGCCTGCGTTTGTGGCGGGCGTTCTTGGATATTTAAGGCAAGAAGAAAGTGATGGGTCCGGGCACAGAAGAAGAACTTGCGCAGATTGTGGCGGAGGCCGCTGGGCCGCTGCGTATTGTTGGGGGCGGTACGCGCAGTTTTGGTGTCGCGCAGGGCGAGGAGCTGTCGACGGCGGGGCTGAGCGGTGTGACGCTGTACGAACCTGGGGCGCTGACGCTGGTGGTGCAGGCCGGCACGCCGCTGGCCGAGGTTGATGCGCTGCTGGCGGATGAGGGGCAGGCGCTGCCGTTCGAGCCGATGGATCATCGCGGGCTGCTGGGCACGCAAGGCGCGCCGACGATCGGGGGGATGGTGGCGGCGAATGTATCGGGGCCGCGGCGTATTTCCGTTGGGGCGTGCCGCGATTTTCTGCTGGGCGTGCGGTTTGTTGATGGCGCGGGACGTGTGCTGAAGAATGGCGGGCGGGTGATGAAAAATGTCACCGGCTATGATCTGGCGCGGCTTATGGCGGGCAGCCATGGTACGCTGGGTGTGCTGACCGAGGTGTCGCTGAAGGTGCTGCCGGTGGCACGGGCCTCGGCCACGCTGGCGCTGGACGGGCTGGAGGCGGCGCGCGCTGTCGCAGCGCTGTCGCGCGCATTGGGATCGCCCTTTGAGGTGTCCGGCGCGGCGCACGTGGCGGCAGGGCAGGCACGCACCCTGATCCGGCTGGAGGGATTTGCGGCCTCGGTCAACTATCGGGCTGAGCGGCTATGTGCGGTTTTGGCGGAGTTTGGCGACTGGCAGGTTTTGCCGGATGCCATAGATATCTGGCGCGATGTGCGCGATGTTAAGGCGCTGCAGGCGGACGGCGATGTGTGGCGCGTGTCTGCCCGCCCTTCGGACGGACCTGCGCTGGCGGCGCGCGTGCCTGGGGCGGATGCGATGTTTGACTGGGGCGGCGGGCTGATATGGCTGCGTGTGCCGGAGGGGACGGATGTGCGCGCTGCGCTCGGCCAGTTCGATGGTCATGCCACTCTGGTGCGGGCGGGGCAGGAGACGCGGGTGCGGTTGGGCGTGTTTGCGCAACCGGCGCCGTCGCTGGCGCTGATTGAGGCTGGCTTGCGCGCGCGTTTTGACCCGCGAGGGATCTTCAACGCCGGGTTGATGGCGCCGCCGGAAAGGACCATCTGATGCAGACCCATTTCACGCCCGAGCAACTGACCGATTCCGATACCGCACGTTCAAACGAGATCCTGCGGGCGTGCGTGCATTGTGGTTTTTGCACGGCGACGTGTCCGACCTATCAGATCCTCGGCGATGAACTGGACAGCCCGCGCGGCCGGATCTACCTGATCAAGGACATGCTGGAGAATGACCGCGTGCCGGATGCCAAGACGGTGCTGCATATCGACCGCTGCCTGTCGTGCCTGGCCTGCATGACGACCTGCCCCTCGGGCGTGCATTACATGCATCTGGTCGACCACGCCCGCGCCTATATCGAGGAACGCTACAAGCGTCCCATGGGCGAGCGCGCGCTGCGCTGGATGCTGGCGCGGATCCTGCCCTATCCGATGCGGTTTCGCCTGGCCTTGCTGGGGGCCAAGGCGGCGCGTCCGTTTGCGCGGCTGATGCCGGATGCGCGGCTGCGCGCGATGCTGGAGATGGCGCCGCGGCAGATCCCGCCGGTCAGCCGCAATGACGATCCGCAGAGTTTTGCGCCCGCAGAGCCACGCCGCAAGCGGGTGGCGCTGATGACCGGCTGCGCGCAGAAGGCGCTGAATACCGACATCAACGATGCCACCATCCGCCTGCTGACCCGGCTGGGATGCGAGGTGGTGATAGCAGATGGCGCAGGGTGCTGCGGCGCGCTGGTGCATCATATGGGCAAAACCGGCGAGAGCCATGCGGCAGCGGCTGGTAATATCCAGGCGTGGACGGCGGAGATGAATGGCGAGGGGCTTGATGGAATTGTCATCAACACCTCCGGCTGCGGCACGACGGTCAAGGATTACGGCCATATGTTTCGCAACGAGGCGTTGGCGGTGGACGCAGCGCGGGTGTCGGCGCGGGCAATGGATGTGACTGAACTGCTGGCAGAGCTGGATCTGCCAGAGGGCGCTGCAAACGGGCTACGCGTGGCCTATCACGCGGCCTGTTCACTGCAACATGGCCAGCAGATCAAGACCGCCCCGAAGGATTTGCTGCGGCGGGCCGGTTTTGAGGTGGTCGAGCCGGCGGACAGCCACCTGTGCTGCGGCTCGGCCGGGACATATAATCTGATGCAGCCGGTAATTTCGCGCCAGTTGAAGCAGCGCAAGATTCAGACGCTTGAGGCGCGTGCGCCCGATATCATCGCGGCAGGCAATATTGGCTGCATGATGCAGATCGGCGGCGGCACCGATGTGCCGGTGGTGCATACGGTCGAATTGCTGGACTGGGCGACGGGCGGGCCAGTGCCGCCCAGTTTGGTTGGCCGGGTGTCTGCCGTGCCGAGTGCCTAAATTTTGCCCCAAAGCGCCGGTATTACGGATTAGGCGACCATCGGGATATCGGAGACATGCATGCTGCGCCATCTGATTGCGGCCCTGACGGTTGCCTTGGCCGTATCTGCTGCTCAGGCGCAGGATAGCCGGTTAAGGAATACTGAACTGCAACGCCTGGATACGGGTGATGACGGGCGCGGCTGGGAGGCTGTGGGCCGACTGGATCTGGCAGGGCGCGGGTTTTGCACCGGGGCGCTGATCGCGCCCGATCTGGTGCTGACGGCGGCACATTGTTTGTTTGACAAGACGACCGGCGCGCGGCTGAATGATGAAAAGATCGAGTTTCTGGCCGGGTGGCGCTACGGGCGCGCTTCGGCCTATCGTTGGGTTCGCCGTGCGGTGGTACATCCGGCCTATGTTTCCGGCGGCGAGGTGGCGGCCGAACGCGTGCGCAATGATGTTGCTCTGCTGGAGCTGCGCCATCCGATCCGCAACGCTCGTGTGGTGCCCTTCGACACCGATAAGCGGCCGCAAACCGGCCAGCGCGTTGGCGTTGTCAGCTATGCAAAGGGCCGCTCCGATGCGCCATCCTTGCAAGAGGTGTGCGATGTGATCGCCAATCAGCAGGGCGTGCTGGTGATGTCATGTGACGTGGATTACGGCAGTTCCGGCTCGCCCATATTCACGTTTGATGGCGGCGCGCCGCGTGTGGTTTCGGTGGTGTCGGCGATGGCCGAGGTCGACGGTGAAAAGGTATCGCTGGGCACTCAGTTGGAAGCGCCGCTTGAGGTTCTGCGCGCCGAGCTGGCCTCGGGCGGTGGGCTGCGTGCCGGGGCGGGCACTTACATGACGGTCGTTGGGGTGCCGCGCCAGACCGGCGCCAAGTTTGCCAAGCCATGAGGGCGCGCACCGCATCTCTTTTTGCTGCGTTTATCTGCGCGGTGATGGCGCTGCCAGTGGCCGCGGGCGGCCTGATCCGCCTGACGGACCGGGACGACCTGTTCGGCTGGGAGGCGGTTGGCCGGTTGGAGCTGGGAAAGGGCGGTTATTGCACCGGATCGCTGATCGCACCGGATCTGGTCCTGACGGCGGCGCATTGCGTTTATGACGACGATGGCGCGCTCATCCCGGCACAGGCGATGACATTCCGCGCGGGACTGCGCGACGGCGATTTCATCTCGCAAAGCGGGGTTGCACAAGTTGTGGCGCATCAAGGGTACACGCCCAGCCCGAATCTGACTGCCGAAATGATGCGCCATGATGTGGCTCTTTTGAAGCTGTCGGATGCGATCCCGGCGGCGGTGGCCAGTCCATTCGTTTTGGCAGGCGAAGGGCGCGCGGGGCTGCACGTCAGCGTCGTGTCCTATGGTCGCGGGCGCGATGCGGCGCTGTCGTGGCAGCGTGATTGCGCGGTGACGGGCGCAGGGCAGGGCGTGCTTAAATTCGACTGCGATGTCACCTTCGGATCATCCGGGGCGCCGGTTTTCGTGCGGTCTGCGGGCGGCAACGCGCGCATCGTTTCGCTGATTTCGTCCGGCGGCGGCGATGCGGCCTATGGGATGCAGTTGCCGGATCTGGTGCGCGATCTGAAACGAGCGCTGCGAGCGGCGCCGCGTATCGCGCCGGCCGCTCCGCGCCGCGTCCAGGTGGGTCAGGGCGGTGGCGGCATCGGCGCAAAATTTCAAAAACCGTGAGGTGTTCGGCGGGGCTTGAATCCGCAGCGCCGCTTCACCAGATTAATGGGGCCGGACGCCGTAAGGGTCCGGCCAACCACCCGCCTGTCCCATGAGGGAAGGCATTTCCTATCGTTATCGCTCAATGGAGGATGACCCATGCGAAACTTTGACCTGGCCCCGCTGTATCGGGCCACTGTTGGCTTTGACCAGATCGCGGACATGATGGACCGTGTCCTGACCAGCGATGTCGCCCAGCCGACCTATCCCCCTTATAACATTGAAAAGATCGCCGAAGATGGCTGGCGGATCTCGATCGCCGTGGCGGGCTTTGCCGAGGCGGATCTGTCTGTCGAGCTGCGCGATGGCGCGCTGTTCGTTTCGGCCCAGAAGGCCGATGACGGGACCGAGCGCACCTATCTGCATCGCGGTATCGCGACCCGCGCGTTCGAGCGGCGCTTTCAGCTGGCCGACCATGTGCGCGTGACCGGCGCAAGCCATGCCGATGGCATGCTGCACATCGATCTGGTGCGCGAGGTGCCCGAAGCGCTAAAGCCGCGCCGCATCACGATCGAGAGCCGTGGCGCCAGCGATAATGAAGTCGTCGACGCCAAAGCCGTCAACTAAGACGAAAGCGCCCCGCCGGTTATCCGGCGGGGCGCAATTTTTTGGCATCAGCGGTCCGAAGCTCAGACCGACATGCAGATGTATTTCATTTCCAGATAGTCCTCGATGCCGTGGTGGCTGCCTTCGCGGCCAAGGCCGGACTGCTTGACGCCGCCGAAGGGGGCCACCTCGGTTGAGATGATGCCGGTGTTGACGCCGACGATGCCGTATTCCAGCGCCTCGGCCACCTTGTAGACGCGGCTCAGATCCTTGGCGTAGAAATAGCTGGCAAGGCCAAAGATCGTGTCATTGGCCATGGCGATCACATCGTCCACGGTGTCGAACTTGAACAGCGGCGCCAGCGGGCCGAACGTCTCGTCCGTGGCAAACTGCATGTCCTGCGTCGCGCCGGTGATGATGGTCGGGGGCAGGAAATGACCCTCACGCTGGGCCGGCTCGCCGCCGCCCAGGATGACGGTGCCGCCCTTGGATTTGGCGTCGGCGACATGTTCCTGCACCTTCACGATTGCATCGGCATTGATGAGCGGGCCAAGATCGATGCCCTCTTTCAGACCATCGCCCATGTTCAGCTTTTCAACAGCCACCTTCAGCTTTTCGGCGAAGGCGTCATAGACGCCGGCCTGCACATAGATGCGGTTGGCGCAGACGCAGGTCTGGCCGTTGTTGCGGAACTTGCACAGGATCGCGCCCTCGACGGCCGCATCCAGATCGGCATCGTCGAACACGATGAAGGGTGCGTTGCCGCCCAGCTCCATCGAGCATTTCATGACCTGATCAGCGGCCTGTTTCAGCAGGATGCGGCCCACTTCGGTCGACCCTGTGAAGGTCAGCTTGCGCACGGCGGGGTTCTCGCAGAATTCCTTGCCGATGTCCGAGGACCGCGAGGAGGTGACGATGTTGAACACGCCCGCCGGGATGCCGGCACGTTCGGCCAGAACGCCCATGGCGGTGGCGCTCAGCGGGGTTTCCTTGGCCGGGCGGCCGACAAAGGCACAGCCGGCGGCCAGCGCGGGCGCGGCCTTGCGGGTGATCATCGCATTGGGGAAGTTCCACGGTGTGATCGACGCGGCGACGCCGATGGGCTGCTTGATGACCGTGATGCGTTTGTCGCGCTGGTGGCCGGGGATCGTCTCGCCATAGACGCGCTTGGCCTCTTCGGCGAAGAATTCGATGAAGGACGCGCCATAGGCAACCTCGCCTTTGGCCTCGGCCAGCGGCTTGCCCTGCTCGGCGGTCAGGATAATGCCCAGATCGTCCTGATGTTCCATCATCAGATCGAACCACTTGCGCATCACATTCGCGCGCTCCTTGCCGGTCCATTTTGCCCATTCCTTCTGGGCCTTTTCGGCAGCGGCGATGGCATCGGCCACCTGATCGCGGCTGAGGTCCGCGACTTGGGCAATCACATCGCCGCGCGCGGGGTTTGTCACGTCGAACGTCGCGTCGCCGCTGACCCATTCGCCGTTCACATAGGATTTGTCGGCCAGCAGGCCGGGGTCCTTGAGCAGGGATTTCAGATCGGTCTTGCTCATGTCATGCATCCTTTCGGGTTATTTTGCGCAGAGGCAAAGCACCTTGCGCCGGTCTTGTCCAGATGTGCCGCCAGGGGCGGTCAGTTGTTGCCCAGATACCGGTTCTGCACGCGCGTCCAGTCGTCGCTGCGCAGATAGCTGAGCAGAGCGCGGTTCATCGGCTCGCGCAGTTCGGAATCGGTGGGCAAGGCAATGCCGTAATCCTGCCTGCCGATCGCATCTTCGAGGATGCGCACCGCGCCCTCATAGTTCTGCAGCGCGATATATTGCATCAGTGGCTTGTCGTAAACAAAAGCGCCGATGCGTCCGTCCAGCAAGGCGTTGAACCCGTCCGATACCTGATCGAAATGCGCGATGCGCATGCCGCGCGTGGCCATTTCCTCGGCGCTGGTGGTGTCGCGGATCACGCCGATACGGTAGTTTTTCAAATCCGCGACACTTTGAATGGGCGTGCCCAGGCTGCCAACGGTCAGGGACGCGGCAATGGCCGCGGTAAAGCTGGCGACGATCAGCATGGCGGTGAACATCCAGATGACGCCGACGATCCGCCCGCCCAATGTACGCGGCGATTTGTCCCCGTAGCCGACAGTGGTCATTGTCACCGCCGCCCACCAGAATCCATCGCCAAGGCCCTGGACGGCGTCTGGTGGGAACTCTTCGTTGCTACGACGCTCGAACGCCCAGACGGCGGCGCCGGCGGCCAGAAGGACAGTGGCAAGCGTGGCGATGGCGACGGCGAACTGCCAGGTGAACAGGTTGCGCACGACCTGAAACCAGCCGCCCCCAGCCTCGGGATCGACGGCAATGCCGAGGCCGGTGGTGTAGAAGGGGAAGGTGAAATCCAGATTTGCCTCGCGCGCCGGCGTGATCGTGATGGCGGCGGCAGCGGCATCCACGTCGCCAGATGCAACCGCGTCCAGCATACCGCTAAGCGTATCCTCTTGCCATTCGACGGTGCGATCCAGATCGGCGGCAATGGCGGTGACGACGTCAATGGCGATGCCCGTCCATTCTCCGTCCGCCCCGACAAAGGCAAAGGGCGGCGCATCCTTGGTCGCAATGATCAGCGGGCCGGTATGTTGTGGCGGTTGCGCGGTTTCTCCAGCGGCGTTCTGCTGCGCGGCTGCCGGGAAGGCGCCCAGAAGCAGCGCGAAAATGAGGACGATGGCACGGCTGCGTGCGCGTGTTTTGCATGTCGGCAAGGCTTGCGGCCTCCCTTGTTTCCGGATGGTGCGCTTTATCGGGTTTTGAGGGGCAAGGCGCAAGGTGCAGCGTTACGGTGCAAACCGGTCCGACCAGCAAGGCAGCACATCGTTCCGCGCAGGGCGCGCCAGATAGACCGCCCGCGCTATGGCCCGCGACAGGCAATTTGCCGCGGCATGGCCCAGCAGCAGCGTATCGCGGTCCGGATCGTTCAAATCGCGCGCGCCGGTGCTGGCAGCAAAGACCAGGTCGCCGTCCATCGGCGTGTGCGACGGCAGCAGGGCGCGCGCCATACCGTCATGCGCGGCGGTCGCCATCCGGGTGCATTGCGGTTGGGTCAGGTCGGCATCGGTGGCGACGATGGCGATGGTGGTGTTGCCCGCGTCGCCCATTTTGGTGCGCGGCAGATGGACCTCGCCGTAGTCGTGCGCCGGGCCGAGGCCGCCAAACTCCTCGTCGATTTCAAACGGTGCGGCCCAGAAATGCGCGCCATCTGCCACGGTCGCGGACCCCAAGGCATTGACCGCGACAAGCGCGCCGACGGTATGGCCGGTCGGCAAAATAATGGACGCGGAGCCCAGCCCGCCCTTAAGCGTTGCCGTCAGCGCCCCGGTTCCGGCGCCGACGCTGCCCAGATCAAATCGGGTGCCTGCCGCCGCCCATGCTGCCGCGCCGAGGTCACCGTAGGGGTTCTGCGCCCAAGTCTTGTCGCCGCCATTCAGCAGATCAAACAGGATCGCCGCCGGCACGATCGGCACGCGCACATCCCCGACGGCAAAGCCGCGCCCGGCGGCGCGCAGCGCGTCCGCCACGCCTGAAGCGGCATCCAGCCCGAAGGCCGAACCGCCCGACAGCACCACCGCATCCACCTGCTGCACGGTCCGGTCAGGGGCCAGCAGATCCGTCTCGCGCGTGCCGGGCGCGCCGCCCATCACATGCACTCCGGCGGTGAAAGGCGCATCTGCCGTCAGCACCGTCACGCCGGATTTCAGCGCGCCGTCACTGGCATTGCCAACCCGCAGCCCCGCCACATCGGTGATCAGGTTCAGGGGGCCGATTTTTATATGCGTCACGTGCTGGCCTTTCATCGCTTTGTAAAATACCTTGCCAGAATCCTTGGAATCGGCAACAAGACTTTCAGGTCGGAGCGGTGGCGCCGCTCACCCGATTCGGGTCAGGCCACATAGTCCAACAGTCCTGAACGCCGGGACCTTTCTTTTTCAGGAGGGTCGAAATGACTGAACGTCCAGAAATGTATCGCTTCCACAACGGCGAAAAGGCACCGGCGCAATTTGACGCGTCCGAGTACGAAACACGTCTGCAAAAGCTGCGCGCGCGCATGTCCGATCTGGGTGTCGACGTGGCCGTGTTCACCTCAATGCACAACATCGCCTACTACTCCGGCTTTCTCTACTGCTCCTTTGGTCGTCCCTACGGTCTGGTTGTCACTGCCGATCAGGACGTGACCATTTCCGCCGGCATCGACGCGGGCCAGCCCTGGCGCCGCAGCCATGGCGACAACATCACCTATACCGACTGGCAGCGCGACAACTACTGGCGCGCGATCCTGTCCGTATCGGGCGAAGGCAAAGTTGTCGGCTATGAGGCAGACCACCTGACGCTGCTGCAAAAATCCAAGCTGGACAGCTTCCTCAAGCCGTCCAAATCGGTCGACATCGCGCCCACCACCATGGTTCAGCGCATGCACAAGAGCCAGGCCGAGCTGGATCTGATCCGTCGCTGCTGCAAGGTCGCGGACGTGGGCGGCTACGCCATCAAGGACGCGATCAGCGTTGGCACCCGCGAAATCGATGTGGCCATCGCAGGCCGCGACGCGATGGAGCTGGAGATCGCCAAGGAATTCCCCGATGCGGAATACCGCGATACCTGGGTATGGTTCCAGTCGGGCATCAACACCGACGGCGCGCACAACCCCGTCACGTCGCGCAAGCTGGAGCATGGCGATATCCTGTCGCTGAACACCTTCCCGATGATCAGCGCCTATTACGTCGCGCTGGAGCGCACGATGTTCGTGGGCGAGGTCGATGATGCGTCGCTGAAGGTCTGGGAGACGAACATTGCCGCGCATGAATACGGCATGAGCCTGCTCAAGCCCGGCGTTTCCTGTGCGGAAGTCACGCACAAGATCAACGACTTCCTTGAAGAGCGCCAGATGCTGCAATACCGCACCTTCGGCTATGGCCACAGCTTTGGCATCCTGTCGCATTACTACGGCCGTGAGGCAGGTCTGGAACTGCGCGAAGATATCGACACAGTGCTGGAGCCCGGCATGGTCATCTCGATGGAGCCGATGCTGACCATCGCGGACGATCAGCCCGGTGCAGGCGGCTACCGCGAGCATGACGTGCTGATCATCACCGAAGACGGCAACGAGGACATCACCGGCTATCCCTACGGCCCGGATTTCAACGTCGTCGGCTAAGCCTGATTTAATCTGATTGGTGGGGGGCGGTCTGTAAGGGGCCGCCCCCCTTTTCGTCCGGATGCCTCGCGCCGACCTATGTCGCGCCCTGCTTGCGCGCGTCGATCACCTTGCGCATCAATTCGACCAGCATTGCCTGCTCATCTTCTGTCAAGGCGCTCAATGCATCGTGGTTCTCGGCCATCGCCGCGCCCAAGGCGCTGCTGCGCAGGCCCTGCGCCCGCTTTGTCAGCCAGACGCGCTGAACGCGCCCGTCCGTCGCATCCTTCTGGCGCGTGACAAGCCCGTCGCGCTCCATTCGGGCCAGCGTGTTCGCCATCGTCGCCTGCTCGATATCCAGCCGGGCCACCAGTTCCTTCTGGGTCAATCCGTCTTTCTCCCACAATTCCAGCAGCGCCGGAAACGTACCGGTGGTCAGGCCCAGCGGGCGGATGCGTGCGGTCAGGCCGCGTGCAAAGAGCCGCGCCATGTGATTTGCGAGATATCCCGCCGATCTGTCCTTGGTGAATGACATAGTGCTTTATAGAAAACTCATAGCCTGCTATGCAATAATAGATAGCTGGCTATATAAACTGAAAGGAAGCGCAAACATGACAAGGCTCATTCATCCTATCGCCGGAACGCTCGCGCTTGCGCTGATCGCGGTGTTCTGGCTGTCCACCGCGCTGAGCGAGGCGTTCGGCAGCGTCGGGGCGGTCACGTTAGTGAAGGCTGCTATCCCATGGGGATTGCTGTTGTTGATACCGGCACTGGCGGCTGCCGGGCTCTCGGGGCGACACCTTGCCGGGCGGGGCCGGGTCCCGCTGGTCATGTCAAAGCAGCGGCGCATGCCCATTATCGCGGCGAACGGCCTGCTGATCCTGATTCCGTGCGCATTTTATTTGGCGGCCAAGGCCGGGGCAGGCCAGTTTGATACGCGCTTTGTCGCCGTCCAGAGGGCCGAGCTTGTTGCCGGTGCGGTGAATATCGCGCTGTTGTCGCTCAATATGCGGGACGGATTGCGCCTGCGCCGCGGTCGCGTCTAAATCGCGTCCGGTACACTTGATGTTTCCATGTCGCGCGATTCCGCAGTAACATGAAAGGTATGGGGAAACTGCGGAGACAAAGTGCTGGCACTGCTCAAGCTCATTCTCATCGGCGGGGTGGTCCTGACGGTGATTTATATCGCGCTATCGTTGTGGTCGCGGCGGATGCGGCGCGGCAAACTGGAGCGGGAATGGCAGGACACAGGGCGCCCGGGCGACATGGACGGCTTTGTCGAGGCGGGACTGAAAGAATATGACGGATCGGTGCGACGAAAATTGATCTGGGGCGTTTACGTGGTTCCGGTGGCGGCAGTTGCAGTGATTATATATCTGACGAATTTCAAGTGAGGGGGCCTGAATGGTCTACGTAAAATGGGTTTTCTGGGGTGCGTTCTGGATCATCATCTTTGCATTTCTGAACTACACGCTGCCGCAGCATGATATCGCGCGCATTACTGACACCTATGAAAAGCGCGTCGATTTTGGCGAAAACTCTATTTTCTGGGCCAATTCCAGCAGCGGAAACGCCGCCGCGCCGAAGAACCGCGACGTCTTTTTCATTCAGGCGTTCCGGACCAACGACAAGCCGATGATCTATCGCAACGAGGATACCGGCTGGGGCTGGCCGCCCTATTTCAAATTTGACACATCGAACCTGCAGGCCGAAGCGTCCGATCTAATCTCCAAGAGAAGCGCAGGCGAGGCGCAGTGGGTGTCGATCACGCATTACGGCTGGCGTAACGAATTCCTGTCGATTTTCCCCAATGCAATTTCGGTCAAGCGGGTCGAAGGGCCGGATGTGCGCATCATTCCGTGGCTGAATATCGTCATCCTGACGCTTATGGCCGCCCTCTTTTGGGGGATTTGGGCACGGTGGAAGAAATTCTGGACGCGCCGTGAAAAACGAAAGTTCGACGAATACACAGACGGTTGGGGATAGGTTTCCGCAAAAAAACTTGCGCCCGGCATCGGGCCAGATTGCGCCATAGATAGGTCCAGTCTAGCATGGGGTCATGGCGATCCCGGTCGAGACCTTCTTCCTCAGCTCTGATGGGGCAGGCACGCTTCAGGCGCGCATCCAGCAGATGATCGCCGAGGCCATATTGTCGGGCCGATTGAAAAAGGGCGAGCGTCTGCCGTCGTCGCGCAGCCTTGCTGCGCATCTGGGTGTAAGCCGCATTACCGTGACGCTGGCCTACAGCGATCTTCAGGCGAGTGATTATCTGGAGGCGCGCGACCGCTCAGGCTATTACATATCAGCCACCGCTCCCGAGCCACCGCGCTTTGCCTCGCGCCAGTCGGGCGCAGGCAGCATCGACTGGTCGCGCGCGCTTGGGCGGCGTTACACCGGCGGCGCCACGCCGGAGCGCCCGCTGAACTGGGCCGATTACCCCTATCCCTTCCTTTACGGGCAGACCGACCCGAAGCTGTTTGATCACGCCAACTGGCGCCATTGCGCGCTGCGTGCGCTGGGCACGCGGGATTTTCACGCGCAGGCCACCGATTATTACGATCAAGACGATCCGCAGCTGATCGAATTCATCACCCGTCACACGCTGCCCCGGCGCGGTATATTGGCCGAGCCGGACGAGATCCTTGTGACAATGGGCGCGCAGAACGCCCTGTGGCTGACGGCGCAGGTGCTGCTGACTCAGCGGCGCACGGCGGTTGTCGAAGACCCTTGCTATCATGGGCTGCGCGATATCCTGACGCAGTCGCGCTGTCATACGGCCGCCGTTCCGGTGGATGCGCGCGGCCTGCCGCCCGATCTGCTACCCGACCATGCCGACGTGATTTTCACCACGCCCAGCCATCAATGCCCGACCAATGCCACCATGCCGATGGCGCGGCGCCGCGCGCTGCTGGCAAAGGCGCGGGACATGGACGCGCTGATTGTCGAGGATGATTACGAATTCGAAATGGCGTTTCTGAACGCGCCATCCCCGTCGCTGAAATCGCTCGATCGCGACGGGCGGGTGATCTATGTCGGCAGCTTTTCCAAGTCGATCTTTCCCGGTCTGCGCCTTGGCTACCTCGTCGGCCCGCGCCCCTTCATCCGCGAGGCGCGCGCGCTGCGCGCCAGCGTGCTGCGCCACCCGCCCGGCCTGATGCAGCGCACGGCGGCCTATTTCCTCAGCCTTGGGCATTATGACAGTCTGATCCGCCGCATGTCCCGCGCCTACGCCGAGCGGCGCCGCGTGATGGAGGCGGCATTGACGCAGCATGGCCTGACCGTCGCCGGGCGCGGGGTGCATGGCGGATCATCCATCTGGATGCGCGCGTCCGAGGGTGTGGATATGGGTGCCGTGGCGCTGACCCTGCGCGCCCAGGGCGTGCTGATCGAGCCGGGCGCATCCTTTTTCCACGGCGATGCACCGCCGCGCAACTACTACCGCCTTGCCTATTCCTCGATCCCGTCCGAGCGGATTGGCGCGGGCATCGCCCTGATCGCCAAGGCGCTGCGAGAATAGAGGTGACAACAGGAATGAAATTTTGCTTACCTTGGCACAGACAGGACATGTTTCCGCTCAATCCGTTTGAAAGGCCCGCCCGCCGTGCCGCATCATCAGCCCGATCTTGATCTGTCGCCGCCCGTCTCGGATGAGGTGCGCAAGACGACGTGCTATATGTGCGCCTGCCGCTGCGGCATCAACGTGCATATGAAGGGCGGAAAGGTCGCCTATATCGAGGGTAACCGCGACCACCCGGTGAACAAGGGCGTGCTGTGCGCCAAGGGCAGCGCCGGCATCATGCAGCACAATTCCCCCGCCCGCCTGCGCGCGCCCTTGCGCCGCACCGGCCCGCGTGGATCGGGCGAATTCGAGGAAATCAGTTGGGACGAGGCGCTGGATCTTGCAACCAACTGGCTGGCGCCCCTGCGTGCGACTGCGCCCGAAAAGCTGGCCTTCTTCACCGGCCGCGACCAATCGCAGAGTTTCACCAGCTATTGGGCGCAGAATTTCGGCACGCCGAATTATGCGGCGCATGGCGGGTTCTGTTCGGTCAACATGGCGGCGGCGGGCATCTACACAATGGGCGGCGCGTTCTGGGAATTCGGCACCCCCGACTGGGACCATACCAAGCTGTTCATGCTGTTCGGCGTGGCCGAGGACCATGACAGTAACCCGATCAAGATGGGCATTGCCAAGCTGAAGGCGCGCGGCGCTCGGATCATCGGGGTCAACCCCATCCGCAGCGGGTACAACGCGGTCGCCGATGACTGGGTCGGGATCACACCCGGCACCGACGGCCTGTTCATTCTCAGCCTCATCCATGAGCTGGTGAAGGCGGGCAGGATCGACGTGGATTACCTGTCGCGCTACACCAACGCGCCGGTGCTGGTGAATGGCGATCCCAAATCGCCCGAGCATGGCCTGTTCCTGCGCGATGTAGACGGCAAACCGCAGGTCATCGACCGCAACACCGGCAAGCCGGCCGCCTTCGATACCCCCGGAATCCGCCCCGATCTGCACGCCACCCACCGCGCGGCGGGCGTCACCCACCGCCCCGTCATGCACCTGATGGCCGAACGCTACCTTGATCCCAAATATGCGCCCGAGGCAGTGGCAGACCGCTGCGGCCTGACTGTGGACAAGATCAAGGCGATCGCCAGCGAATTGGCCCGCGTCGCCTTTGACGAGGCGATCACGCTGGACCGCGAATGGACCGATTTTCGCGGCGAAAAACACCAGAGCATGACGGGCCGCCCCGTCAGCTTTCATGCGATGCGCGGGATTTCCGCCCATTCCAACGGCTTCCAAACCTGCCGCGCGCTGCATGTGCTGCAAATTCTGCTTGGCAGTGTCGAGGTGCCCGGCGGAATGCGTTTCAAACCGCCATACCCCAAGCCGGTCAGCGCTCATCCTAAACCCCACTCGCGCAGCGCCCCTGATACCCCTCTGGATGGCCCGCATCTGGGCTATGTCACCGGCCCGGATGATCTGTGCCTGAAGGAGGACGGCAGCCCCGCACGCATCGACAAGGCGTTCACATGGGAAAACCCGCTCTCGGCCCATGGCCTGATGCATATGGTGGTTTCGAATGCCCATGCGGGCGATCCATACAGAATCGACACCCTTTTCATGTATATGGCCAACATGGCGTGGAATTCGTCGATGAATATCGGCGGCGTGACGAAGATGCTGACCGACACCAACGAAAACGGCGACTATGTCATCCCCCGCATCATCTATTCCGATGCCTATTCCAGCGAAATGGTCGCCTATGCCGACCTGATCCTGCCCGACACGACCTATCTGGAGCGGTTCGACTGCATCTCCCTGCTCGATCGCCCGATAAGCGAGCCGAACGCCGCCGCTGACGCAATCCGCTGGCCGGTGGTGCAGCCGGATCGCGACGTGCGCAGCTTTCAATCGGTGATGTGCGAGCTGGGCGCGCGGCTGAAACTGCCGGGCTTTGTCACCGAAGATGGCGGCCAGAAATACGCCGACTACGCCGACTACATCACCAACCATCAGCGCAAGCCGGGCATAGGCCCGCTGGCTGGCTGGCGCATGGGCGAGCAAGGTGTCACTCACGGACGCGGCGCGCCGAACGCGGCGCAGCTCGGCAATTACATCGCCAATGGCAGCTTTTGCGCACAACACATCCCCGAGGATGCGCAATACTACAAACCTTGGAATATGGCCTATCAGGATTGGGCTGTGAAGATCGGTATCTTTGACAGACCGCAGCCCTACATCTTCGATCTCTACGCCGAGCCCCTCCGACGATTCCAGCTGGCCGCCGACGGGCATGGCGAGCGCCAGCCACCCGATAATCTGCGCGAACGCATCAAGGCGACGCTCGACCCCCTGCCCATCTGGTATCCGCCGCTGGAGGATGGGCATGTGGATGGCGAAGAGTACCCGATCCACGCCCTCACCCAGCGCCCGATGGCGATGTATCACAGTTGGGGCGGCCAGAACGCGTGGCTGCGTCAGATCCATGGGCGCAACCCGCTATACCTGCCGACCGGGTTGTTTCAGAAACACGGCTTCATCGATGGCGACTGGGCGCGTGTCACCTCGGCGCATGGCGAGATCACAGTGCCGGTCGCCCATATGGCTGCGCTCAACCCGCACACCGTCTGGACATGGAACGCCATCGGCAAGCGCAAGGACACCTGGGCGCTGAAGGGCGGCGCGCCCGAGGCAAGGGAGGGCTTCCTGCTGAACCACCTCATCCACGAGCTTCTTCCGCCGCGCGGCGATGGCCTGCGCTGGGCCAATTCTGATCCGGTAACAGGTCAGGCCGCATGGTTCGATCTGCGCGTAAAAATCGAAAAGGTCCGCGCCGCGGACGAGGCGCACCCGGTGATGCCGCCGATAACATCACCTGTGGGGCAGGGACCGGACGAACTGACATGGAAGGTGGAGAAATGACACGAACCAATTTTCTTCTTGCCCAAAATATCCCGGGGTCCGGGGCAGCGCCCCGGTCCGGCACGCGCCGCACAGACCAACGGTTTGCCCGATGACCAGCCTCCCCACCAGCACCCAGCGCAAGCTGGGCCTCGTGATCGACCTTGACACCTGCGTCGGCTGTCATGCCTGCGTGATTTCCTGCAAGGGCTGGAACACCGAAAATTACGGCGCCCCGCTCAGCGATCAGCGCCCCTACGGCGCCGACCCCAGCGGCACATTTCTCAACCGCGTCCACAGCTATGAGGTTCAGCCGGAAAGCGCCCCCGCCCAACTGGTCCATTTCCCCAAATCCTGCCTGCATTGCGAGGATGCACCCTGCGTTACCGTCTGCCCCACCGGCGCCAGCTATAAACGCGTCGAGGACGGCATCGTTCTGGTGAACGAGGCAGATTGCATCGGCTGCGGCCTCTGCGCGTGGGCCTGCCCGTATGGCGCGCGTGAAATGGACGCAGCCGAGGGTGTGATGAAGAAATGCACGCTTTGCGTCGACCGTATCTACAACGAAAACCTGCCCGAGGAGGACCGGGTACCTGCCTGCGTGCGCACCTGCCCGGCAGGCGCGCGCCATTTTGGCGATTTCGCCGATCCTGACAGCCATGTCGGCCAACTGACAGCGGCGCGCGGCGGGTTTGATCTGATGCCCGAGCAGGGAACGAAACCGGTCAACAAATACCTGCCGCCGCGCCCGCGCGACACGCTTGGTCAGACCAACGGGCTGGCGCCTTTCCTCGATCCCGTTGCGCAGGAGTCCAAAGGTTTCGTCGCGTGGCTCGATCGCGCGCTGGCGGCGCTCTGACATGCATCCGGCGCCGTCTGTCATCATCTTCACCACCCTGTCGGGCCTCGGCTTCGGCCTGCTGGTCTGGCTGGGTCTTGGGCTCCTCACACCGACAGGCTGGGTCGCATTCACGTTTTTCACCATCGCCTATCTGCTGGCAGTGGGCGGGCTGATGGCCTCGGCCTTTCACCTCGGCCATCCCGAACGCGCGCTCAAGGCTTTTAGCCAGTGGCGCACCAGTTGGCTGAGCCGCGAGGCATGGCTGTCGGTCGCCGCCTTGATCGTCATGGCGATCTATGGCGCGGGCCTTGTGTTCTGGGGCGCAGTCTGGACGCCCCTTGGCTGGCTGGGCGCGGCGCTATGTCTGGGCGCTGTGCTGACCACGTCGATGATCTACACCCAGATGCGGACGGTGCCGCGCTGGCGCACATGGCTGACGCCGGCACTGTTTCTCGCGCTGTCGCTGGGCGGCGGCGCGCTGTTGGCGGGGCAAACCACGCTGGCGCTGATCCTTCTGCCCGTCGCCGCGATCCTGCAAATCGCGTGGTGGGTGCGGGGCGACAGCGCGCTGGCCCGCTCCGGCACGGATCTGGCGACGGCCACCGGCCTGGGCGATATCGGCACGCCCCGCGCGTTCGAGCCGCCCCATACCGGCACAAACTACCTGACCCGCGAATTCATCCACGTGGTCGGCCGCCGCCATGCGCAGAAATTGCGCGCCATCGCCTTTGCGCTGGGCTATGTGCTGCCGATATTGCTGCTGGGCCTGCCATTGCCGCATGTCGCCGCAGCGCTGGCGGTGCTGAGCCATATCGCCGGTATCCTTGCGTCGCGCTGGCTGTTCTTTGCCGAGGCCGAGCATGTGGTCGGGCTCTATTACGGAAAACGCACATGACAACTCGCAAAAACCGCCCGCTATCGCCTGCCACCCGCCTTGCGCAGGCGCTGCACCATGTGGAGGAGCACACCGGCGCCGTCGTGCCGCCCATCCAACCCTCCGCCACATATGCGCGCGGTGCAGATTACGCGCCGCGCCAGCCCTATATCTACCGGCGCGACAGCAACGAAACGACCGAGCACGCCGAGGCGATCATCGCCGATCTGGAGGAGGCAAAGGCAACCTTGCTGTTCGCCTCCGGCATGTCGGCGGCGGGCGCGGTGCTGGAGGCGCTGCCCCCCGGCGCCCATGTGGTGGCGCCCGGCGTGATGTATCACGGCGTGCTGCAACAGATGCTGAAACATCAAACCACCGGGCGCCTTGTCATAACGCATTACCCGGCAGGCGATCTGGAGGCGTTGCAGGCCGCCATCCGCCCCGGCCAGACAGCGCTGGTCTGGGTCGAGACGCCGAGCAACCCCGACTGGACCGTGACCGACATCGCTGCTGCCGCAACCATCGCGCACGCGGCAGGCGCGCGCCTTATCACCGACTGCACCGCCACGCCGCCTTGTTGCACGCGGGCGCTGGAACTGGGGGCGGACATATCGTTCCATTCGGCGACGAAGTATCTGAACGGACATTCCGACGTCACCGCCGGCGCGCTATCGGTGCGCGAGACGGGGCCACTTTGGGACGAAATCGCGAATGTGCGCACGCTTCAGGGCACGGTCCTGCACAGTTTCGACGCGTGGCTGCTGATCCGGGGGATGCGCACCCTGATGCTGCGGGTGGAGCGCCAAACCGAAAACGCGCTGGCAATCGCGCAGCACTTCGAGGGGCATCCCCTGCTGCAATCGGTGCTCTATCCCGGCCTGCCGTCCCATCCCGGACATCAGAGTGCACGGCGCCAGACGGGGGGCATGTTCGGCGGTATGCTATCAATCATCACCAGGGGCGATGAGCAGACCGCGATTGATACGGCGCGCCATTGCCGCCTGTTCTATCCCGCCACGTCGCTGGGCGGTGTCGAAAGCCTGATCGAACATCGCAAGACGGTGTCCGGCCCCGGCTTTGATGTGCATCCGAACCTTCTGCGCCTGTCCATCGGCATCGAGGACGCGCAGGATCTGATCGACGATCTGGAGCAGGCCCTGCGCGCGGATGGGTAGCCCCCAGAGGAACAAAATGGGTCCAATTGCGTTTCAGGGTGCTTGCGAGTGCTTGCAAGCTTGGAATATAACCGCCCTATAGGTAATCAAGCGAGTGAGTTGCAATGTCCCTGGACCTCAAGGATGTCGTCAGCCTGTCCCCGGAAAGTTTGCGCAGTAACGATGTGTTCGCCCATGCCATCCGTCACAGTCGGCTGCCGCTGTGTATTTCCGATCCGACCCTGCCGGACGAACCGATTGTGTTCGCCAATCAGGCGTTTTGTGATCTGACGGGATATGACGAGGACGATTTTATCGGGCGCAACTGCCGTTTCTTGCAAGGTGCCGAAACGACACGCGCCAGTGTCGACGCAATTCGCGCTGCGCTGAGCAGTAATGAGGTGACGATGATCGAGATCGTCAACTATCGTAAGAATGGCGAGAAGTTCATCAATGCGCTGCAAATCGGGCCGGTCCTGGATGATGACGGGCAACTGATCTTTCGCTTCGGCTCGCAAATGGACATCTCCAGCGCGCGCGAGGCCGAGCGGAAGGCCGCGGCGCTGCGCACGTCCGAATTGCTGCACAGGCTGAAAAACATCGTCAACGTTATGTCCGTCGTGATCAAGATGACGGGCCGCACCGAAACCGATCCGAAGGAATACAGCGACAAGGTGATCGCGCGGCTGGTCGCGCTGGGCCAGACGCATTTCGATACCATGACCGATGAGGCGCCGACGGCGCTGGAGTTTGAGCATCTGGCGCGCACCCTGCTTCTGGCCTACGCGCCGCTGGGTGAACGGCAGGTGCATTTCAGCGGCCCCGAGGTGACGCTGTCCGGCGGCATGGTCACATCCCTGACGCTGCTGCTGCACGAATTGGCGACAAACGCGGTCAAGCACGGCAGCCTTGGCGCGGTCGACGGCCGCGTTAACCTGTCGTGGCGCGTGTCCGAGCAGGGCGAATTCCACATGATCTGGGAGGAGCATGGCGGCCCCGAGGTGGAAACACCCGAACGAGAAAGCGGCGCAGGGATCGTTGGAAATCTGGTGCGCGCCTCGGATGGTGCGCTGCATTTCGACTGGCAGGCCGATGGTCTGATTGTCACGCTGGATCTGCCGATGGAAGACGCCTAGGTATCAACGCCGCCGGTACTTCCGAACTTGCCCTCGGCCCATTTCGACAGGCGCAGCATCGGGTAGCAATAGACGAAATAGAACAGCGCGATCAGGCTGTAGATGAACATGATGTCGCCCGGCATCCGCATGATGGCAACCTCGCCCTGACGGGTCAGCTCGGATATGCCGATGACTGACAGGACTGCCGTGCTTTTGATAACAATCACATAGATGCTGGCCATCGGCGGGATCGTCAGCTTCAGCGCCTGCGGGATGACAATATGGCGATAAGTCTGCGCCCGCGTCATGCCGACAGAACGCGCCGCCTCGGCCTGGCCCTTTGGCACGGCGTTGATGGCAGATGCCACGATTTCAGTTACATAGCTGGAGGTATAAAGCGACAGCGACACGATTGCGGCCGCGTAACTGTCAAAAGACAGCCACGCGATGCCCGTCGCGGGCAGCACGAAATACACGATGTAAAGCTGCACCAGATAAGGCGATCCGCGCAGCAGGTGCAGGTAAAGGTTGATCACCCCGTTCAGCACCCGGAAACCAGTGGTTTTCGCCACGCCCAGCACGAACCCGATCAGCGATCCGATGGTGATGGCAATGATCGAGATTTGAAACGTCAGCCACAGACCCTTGAGCATAAAAGGGTACAGTTGGACGACAATGTCCCATTTGTCAGTGATCCATTCCATGCGCGGCCCCCCTCAATTCGCCTGCCAGGCGCTGCCGCCCAGACGATTTTGAACGATGCCCGACAGCACCAGCATCATGGCGTAGATCCCCAGATAGCAGATGGCGACGGTGACGTAGCTTTCGGTTGCCACCACCGTTTCGGAGAACATCAGCAGCCCCGCGCCCAGCAGCTCGAACACCGCGATGATGCTGAGCAGGGACGTGTCCTTGATCAGCACGGCAGTCTGGCCCAGAAGGGGTGGCATCACGTTGGCAATCGCCTGCGGCAGCGTGATGTGCCGCATCGTCTGGCGCGGCGTCATTCCGACCGACAGCGCGCCCTCAACCTGCCCCCGCGCGACCGAGCCGATGCCGACGCGGATGATCTCGCCCATATAGGGCGAGGTGTGCAGCGTCAGCGCGACAATGCCCGACTGCACTTCGTCAAACAGCATACCGGCGGGCATGATCGTCGGCAGCCCGTAATAAACCAGATAGATCTGTACCAGCAGAGGCGTCGAGCGGATGAACTGGATATAGCCCGCCACCGGGCGCCACAGCAGCGGGTTCTTCGACATGCGCGCCAGCGCCAGAGCCGTGCCGAAGATCAGCGACAGCACAAGGCACACGGCGGAAATCCACAGCGTCTGCCAGATGCCTTGGGCGAAAACCTCGGCGTATTCCGACACCAGCCGGAAATTGAAGTAATTTTGAAGCCACATCATGGGCGGGGGCGGCCTTGCGTGTCAGGTCAGATTGCATATCGGCAGGGCAGGGGCGCGGTGCCCCTGCCCATGATCATCACTTGTGATCGGCTTCCCAATCGGTGGAATTCCACCAGTAGGCCACCTTTTCATCCAGGCGCCCGTCGATGCGGATCAGGCGCATGTAGTTATCAAGGCTGTTCAGCAGATGCACCGAATCCGGGCGCACGGCAAATCCCAGTGGCTCGCGGTTCAGCTCGCCCTCGATCTGCACCAGCCCGTCGATCGACGACATGAAGCCCGACAGCGTTGCCTTGTCCGTGACGCCCGCCGACGCGCGGCCCGACATGACCGCCTGAACCGCCTGCGCGGTGCCGCCCGAGAATTCCTTCAGCTCGGCGTCGGGCAGGAATTTGCGCGCGGCCGCCGCATAGGAGGATGCCTGCGTTGCCGCCAGCGAGATGTCAGGCGAATTCAGGTCTTTCCAGTCCGAATAGCCATGCCCTTCCTTGGCAAAAGCCACCGTTTCGGCAAAGAAAACCGGCTCGGTGAACATGATCTGCATGCTGCGCTGCGCGGTCGGTGTCATGTCGGCGGCGATAAAATCGGCCTTGCCCGAGGTCAGCGCGGGGATCAGGCCCTTCCAGTCGTAATCCTGCACGACCAGCTCCACGCCCATATCGTCGGCCATCATCTGCGCCAGATCGACGGCCAGCCCGGTGCGCTCGCCATTCTTGTTGATAAAGCTGACGGGCGGGCCTTGGGTTTGGACGGCAATGGTGATCTCGCCGGTGCGCACAATCTTTTCCATCGTCGTTTCCGCCCAGGATGCGCCGGCCAGCGCAACTGTCATGGCGCCGCCGATCAAAGCTGCTGTCAGGGTCTTCAGTTTCATATCGTCTTTCCTCCTTGTTGAACGTTTTTTATAGTTTACAGAATTTGGCTCAGGAAATCCCTTGCCCGCTCCGTCTGCGGGTTGTCGAAAAACGCCGCCGGCGTATTCTCCTCGATGATGGCGCCTTCATCCATGAAGATCATCCTGTCCGCCGCCTCGCGGGCAAATCCCATCTCATGCGTGACCACGGCCATCGTCATGCCCTCAGCCGCCAGGGCGCGCATCTGCTCCAGCACGCCGCCCACGGTTTCGGGGTCCAGCGCCGATGTCGCCTCGTCAAACAGCATCACCTTGGGTTTCATCGCCAGCGACCGCGCGATGGCAATGCGCTGCTGCTGGCCACCCGACAGCATGACCGGGTAGCTGCCCTCCTGATCGGGCAGGCCGACCTTCTTCAGCAGATCGCGCGCGATGGCCTCAGCCTCGGCCCGCTTGCGCTTGGCCACGATAATCTGCGGCAGAACGATATTTTCCAGCGCGGTCTTGTGCTGAAACAGGTTAAAGTGTTGGAACACCATGCCAACCTCGGCGCGCAGCCGGTTGATGTCGGTCTTTTTCGACGTCACCTCGACCCCGTCAATGACGATCCGGCCTGTATCCACCGGCTGAAGCCCGTTCAGCGCGCGCAAGAGCGTGGATTTGCCCGACCCCGATGGCCCGATGATCACCACCACCTCGCCCCGGTCGATGGTGGCGCTGACATTGTCCAGCGCGCGCACATCGGGGCGGCCCTTCATATGGTAGGTCTTGCTGACCCCCTCGATGACGATCATCGGCTCGCTCATCTGGTCCTTTCCATCTCATGGGGCAAATGGCCCCAAAAGGAATAGGCGACTGGCCCGGTCATCACCGCGCCGCCATCTTCGCCCGTTTCTATCTGCACAGCACCTGCGCCCATCTCAACGCGCACAGCGCCCGGCCCGACCAGCCCGCGCAGCTGTGCGGCCCGAACAGCGACGCAGGCGCCGGTGCCGCAGGCTGCGGTTACCATGCCGGGACGTTCGTAGACCTGCAAGCGGATAAGTGCCGGTCCCAGCACCTCAGCCAGCCCGACATTGACCTGCTCGGGAAACAGCGGGTCGTTCTGCACCGGATGCGCCAGCGCGGCAACGTTTAGCGACGGCAAGTTTTCGATGAAAAACGTCACGTGCGGATTGCCAATCCACGCTGCCACCCCGCGCGATAGCGGCCCACGCACCAACGGCAGGTCCAATGGATCCACCGCATGCGCCAGCCCGATCGTCTTCCAGTCATGCACGACCCGCCCCATCTGCACGCTGACCTCCATCGGCCCCGCGCGTGCGCAGGACAGCACGCCTGCGCCCGTCTCCAGCGTCACGGTATCTGTGCCAGCCTCCTGCAGCAGCAGCCACGCGGCGCAGCGGGTTGCATTGCCGCAGGCGTCCACCTCGCGCCCGTCCACATTGAGGATCCGCAGATACGCATCAGCGCGCGCCGAATGCCCGATCACCAGCAACTGGTCGCCGCCCACGCCAACCTGCACATCGCAGATATGCGCAATCTCCGCTGCCTGCGGCGCATAGGGCGCCTCGCGCGCGTCGACGATAACAAAGTGATTGCGCAGCCCGTGCATCTTGACGAAAGGCCGCCCATCAGCGGGCAAAACGCGGCTCCAGAGCTGTGTCTTGGTCATATCGCTCTCTCGGATCGCTGAAGTCGGGGGCGTCGCGGCAGCGCAATCGAGGCGGCGCGCCTGATGCATTATCGTGGCAGGCCGCCGCTATTGCAACATTTGCAAATCAAAACAACATGACGGCTTTTCTTGTTGAAATTACCGAAATTCCGACCTTTGCTACACACATAATCCAGCAGGCGCGTGCATCCACGGCTTGAGCCGCCGCCCGGCTTCCTCTACCGATACGTTCAGACAGCGGCGAGGCGCAAATGACATTCACAATCGCAATCGACGGGCCGGCAGCAGCGGGCAAGGGCACGGTCGGACGCCGTCTGGCGGCGCATTTCGGCTTTGCGCATCTGGATACCGGACTGCTGTATCGGGCGACCGGGCGCCGCACCCTGGACGGTGCCGGCCCGGTCGAGGCGGCCCGCATGCTCCGGCACGCCGATCTTGACGCTGCGGACCTGCGCACGCCCGAGGTGGGCCAGGCCGCCAGCCGTGTCGCCGCGATCCCCGAAGTGCGCCAGGCGCTGATCGACTTTCAGCGCGCCTTTGCCACCCGGTCCGGCGGCGCCGTGCTGGATGGGCGCGACATTGGTACGGTCATTTGCCCGCACGCCGAGGTCAAGCTGTACGTCACTGCCACCGATGATGTCCGCGCGGCCCGCCGCTTGACGGAACTCACCGGCGCCGGGCATGACGTTACGTTTCAGGAGGTGCTGGACGATCTGCGCCTGCGGGACGCGCGCGACAGCGCCCGCGCTGCGGCCCCGCTGAAACCGGCGGAGGATGCGATCCTGCTGGACACGTCGCGCCTGACGATCGAGCAGGCTGTCGCCGCCGCCATCGCCGAGGTAGAGCGCGTGCAGCGCGGCTAGGCGCGCGCCCTTGTCAATCGGGCCGCGTTGTCCTATACGCGCGGCTGTCACACTGGCGGTATCTGCCGCAAATCCGAAAGAATCGAGCAGGCCCTGCATCAACAGGGCCCTCTTTCGCTGTTTGCACATCGCCCGACCAATGAAACCTCAAGACCGGCGGAGACAACCGCGCGGCCCGAAAAAACCGTATAAAGGAATCCGAGACCACATGGCTCAGAATACATCTATGGAAGAATTCGAAGCGCTTTTGAACGAAAGCTTCGAAATGGACACGCCCGATGAGGGTACAGTTGTCAAAGGCAAGGTCATCGCTGTTGAAGCGGGCCAGGCCATCATCGACGTCGGCTACAAGATGGAAGGCCGCGTCGATCTGAAAGAATTTGCAGATCCCGGCGAGCAGCCGAACATCAATGTCGGCGACGAAGTCGAAGTGTTCCTGCGCTCGGCCGAGAACGCCAAGGGCGAGGCTGTCATCAGCCGCGAAATGGCCCGCCGCGAAGAGGCATGGGACCGTCTGGAGAAGGCATACGCCGCAGAAGAGCGCGTCGAAGGCGCCATCTTTGGGCGTGTCAAGGGTGGCTTTACCGTCGATCTGGGCGGCGCTGTTGCGTTTCTGCCCGGCTCACAGGTCGATGTGCGCCCCGTGCGCGATGCCGGCCCGCTGATGGGTCTCAAGCAGCCTTTCCAGGTTCTGAAAATGGACCGCCGCCGCGGCAACATCGTGGTATCGCGCCGTGCGATCCTCGAAGAGAGCCGCGCCGAGCAGCGCGCCGAAGTCATCGGCAACCTGACCGAAGGTCAGAATGTCGACGGCGTCGTCAAGAACATCACAGAATACGGCGCATTCGTCGATCTGGGCGGTGTTGATGGCCTGCTGCACGTCACCGACATGGCATGGCGCCGCGTGAACCACCCCTCCGAGATCCTCGCCATCGGCGAAACGGTCAAGGTTCAGGTGATCAAGATCAACAAGGAAACGCACCGCATTTCCCTGGGCATGAAGCAGCTTCAGGAAGATCCGTGGGATATGGTCGCCGGCAAGTACCCGCTGGAGTCCACCCATACGGGCCGCGTGACGAACATCACCGATTATGGTGCATTCGTCGAGCTGGAGCCGGGCGTCGAAGGTCTGGTTCACGTCTCGGAAATGTCCTGGACCAAGAAGAACGTCCATCCCGGCAAGATCGTGTCGACCAGCCAGGAAGTCGAAGTCATGGTTCTGGAAATCGACAGCGCCAAGCGCCGCGTTTCGCTGGGCCTCAAGCAGACCATGCGTAACCCGTGGGAAGTGTTTGCAGAAACACACCCCGAGGGCACCGAGGTCGAGGGCGAGGTCAAGAACATCACCGAATTCGGTCTGTTCATCGGTCTCGAAGGCGAAATCGACGGCATGGTTCACCTCAGCGACATCAGCTGGGACGAGCGTGGCGAAGATGCAATCCAGAACTACCGCAAAGGCGATGTCGTTCAGGCGGTTGTGTCCGAGGTCGATACCGACAAGGAGCGTATTTCGCTTTCGATCAAGAATCTCGGCGGTGACAAGTTCGCCGAAGCGGTCGGCGGCGTGAAGCGCGGCGCGATCATCACCGTTGCCGTGACCTCCATCGAAGATGGCGGGATCGAAGTGGAATACGAAGGCATGAAGTCCTTCATCCGCCGCTCCGATCTGTCCCGCGACCGTGCCGAGCAGCGCCCCGAGCGGTTCTCGGTCGGTGACAAGGTTGACGCCCGCGTCACCAACGTCGACGCCAAATCGCACCGTCTGGGTCTGTCGATCAAGGCCCGCGAGATTGCAGAAGAAAAAGAAGCCGTTGAACAGTACGGCTCTTCCGCTTCGGGCGCATCGCTGGGCGATATCCTGGGCGCAGCGCTGAAGTCCGACAACGACTGATCGCGCCTCTTGCGTTATGATATGACGACGGCCCCGCAGAACACTGCGGGGCCGTTTTCGGTATTGTGGGTGTGACCGGCGCTCAGCTTTGGGCGCCGAGGATGTAGACCGCGTAAGCCACCAGCAGCACCACTCCCATTGCGCGTCCGATCACCGGGCGGGTCAGCAAAAGTGCCGCAAGCAGGACCGAAACCGCAATCGCCACCGGCGCATCGAAGCTGAGGAAGCGGCTGCTGACCGGGATTGGCGTGATGATGGCGGTGGCGCCCAGAATACCAAATATGTTGAAGATGTTAGAACCGATGATATTGCCGATGGCAATTGCTGATTGGCGCCGGAAGGCGGCGATGATGGATGTGGCCAGCTCGGGTAGTGAGGTGCCGACGGCCACGATGCTGAGCCCGATGAACGCCTCGGACAGGCCGAAGCTGCGGGCGATGGCGACCGATCCCTCCACCAGAAAATGCGCCCCTGCCAGCAGGGCGATGAACCCGCCGCCGATCCACAGGGCCGCCGGCAAAGTCGGCATCGAGGGCGCCAAATCGATGTCGGGCACCGTATCTTCTCCGGGTGCCAGGTAGGCCCAGACCAGATAGGCGGTTAGCGCGGCCATCAGACAGATCCCGGCCAGACGGCCAATCTCGCCCATGGCAAAAATTGGCACCAGACTGACCGCAGCTGCGACCATGACGCCCGCATCGCGCCGCACCGTGCCGCCGGGGACGCTGATGGGCCAGACCAGCGCGGTCAGGCCGGCGATCAGCAGGATATTGGCGATGTTTGATCCCAGCACATTGCCCAGCGCAATGTCCGGCACGCCGCTGAGCGCGGCGTTGACCGACACCAGCAATTCAGGGGTGGATGTGCCAAAGCCGACCACCGTCAGCCCGATCAGCAGCGGCGATATGGCCATTCGGCGCGCCAGTCCGACACTGCCGCGCACCAATGCTTCGCCTCCGAGAAAGAGGCCGATCAGCCCCGCGAAAACGTAAATGAAATCCAACGCAGTGGCTGCCTTGTTATGAGGTCGGTGCCATTTGCAGATGTAATGCGGCCAAGGGCTGCGCAAGTGCGTGTTGAGAATATAATACCGTGGGCGGTGCAGGGCGGATTCTGTGAGGCAGGCATCTGGGGTGAAATGGGGAATTTGAGTATTTTTGGAAAGATGAAAGCCGGGCGCCGTTTTTCTGCGGCGCCCTGTGGGTCATGTCACGCCAGCGCGGCAGAGCAGCGCGCGCAGGTGCCGGGATGGGCGTGGGTGCCCACGTCCGGCAAGATCTTCCAGCAGCGCTGGCATTTGTCGCCGGGCGCCTTGTGGAAGGTCACGCCAAAGCCTTCGGCCTCGGGCAGGTGGAAGGCGCCGTTCGACGCCGCACCGTGGGTCAGGGTCACGGCCGAGGTGATGCAGATATCCGCGAATGGAACCGATTTGAGGACGGCCAGCGTCGCCTCGTTTTCGACGAAAACCTCGGGTGCGGCCTCAAGCGAGGAGCCGATGACCTTGTTCGTGCGCTCGATTTCCAGCGCTGCCGTCACCGCGCGGCGGGCCTGGCGGATGCCTGTCCATTTGCTGGCGAGCTGGGGGTTCAGCCATGTGGCAGGCGTTTCGGGGATGTCCTGCAGGTGGAGGGAAGAGTCCGCGCCGGGGAACCGTTCCAGCCAGACTTCCTCCATCGTGAAGGCCATGACGGGGGCGAGCCATGTGGTCAGGCGGTGGAACAGCAGGTCCAGCACGGTGCGCGCCGAGCGCCGTTCGATGCTGTCGCCGTCGCAATAGAGTACATCCTTGCGCACGTCGAAATAGAAGGCCGACAGGTCGAGCGTGCAGAAGTTCAGCAACGCCTGCGTGACGCCCTGGAAGTTGTAGGCGTCGTAGCCTTCACGCACAGTTTTATCCAGTTCGGCCATGCGGTGCAGCACCCACTGTTCCAGCTCGGGCATCTGGTCTGCCGGGGTGCGGTCCGCCTCATCAAAATGCGCCAGCGCGCCCAGCAGGTAGCGCATGGTGTTGCGCATGCGGCGATAGCTGTCGGCAACGCCTTTGAGAATTTCGGGGCCGATGCGCAGATCGCCGGTGTAGTCCGATTGCGCGACCCAGAGGCGCAGGATATCGGCGCCGTATTGCTTGGTGACGTCCTCGGGGGACACGGTGTTGCCGACGGATTTGGACATCTTGTTGCCCTTGGCGTCCAGCGTGAAGCCGTGGGTCAGCACCCCGCGATAGGGCGCGCGGCCCATCGTGCCGCAGGCCTGCAACATGGACGAATGGAACCAGCCGCGATGCTGATCGGTGCCCTCAAGGTAGAGGTCGGCCAGTCCGTCCTCGGACCCGTCCTCGCGGTCGCGCAGCACGAACGCGTGGGTGGAGCCGGAATCGAACCATACATCGAGGATGTCGTCGACCTTGTCCCAGTCACCGGGGTTGACGATGCCGTCGAGGAACCGCTCTTTGGCGCCGTCTTTGTACCATGCATCCGCGCCTTCAGCCTCGAAGGCTTCGAGGATGCGGGCGTTGACTTCTTCATTTCTCAGCAGGAAATCGTCGTCGGTCGGCAGTGCGCCCTTGCGCGTGAAGCAGGTCAGCGGCACGCCCCAGGCGCGCTGGCGCGACAGCACCCAGTCGGGGCGCGCCTCGATCATCGCATAGAGGCGGTTGCGGCCCTTTTGCGGGGTCCATTTCACGAGGCTGTCGATGGAGGTCAGTGCGCGCTGGCGGATCGTCTTGCCGTAGGTGTCCTGCCCGTCGCCCACGGGGCGGTCGATGGCGGCGAACCATTGCGGCGTGTTGCGGAAGATGATCGGCGCCTTGGAGCGCCAGGAATGCGGATAGCTGTGGGTGGTGCGGCCGCGCGCGATGATGCCGCCCGCCTCGACCAGCTTGTCGATGACGGCGGGGTTTGCCTTGCTTTCCTTGCCCTTGCGGTCGAATACCTGAAGGCCCGCGAAGAAGGGGACATGGGCCAGAAATTCGGATTCCTCGCCGACGTTATGGGTCATCTCCTTGATCCAGCCGCGTTTGACGAAACACTCGTAATCGTCCGCACCGTGGCTGGGTGCGGTGTGGACAAAGCCGGTGCCGGCGTCGTCGGTGACGTGATCGCCGTCGATCATCGGCACGGGGTAGTCCCAGAAGCCATTCGCGCCATCGAGACCCGCAAAGGGATGGGCGAGGATCAGCGCGCCCAGTTCATCGGCGGTGACGTCGCGCAGGCGGGTATGTTCGGTGACGCGGGCCTTGGTCAGCGTTTCCTCGGCCAGCGTGTCAGCGAAAAGGTAGAGATCGCCGGGGTTGGTCCAGCTTTCTTCTTCGGTGGCATCGACGCGGTAGAGGCCGTAGGCGATGGAAGGGTTGAAGGCGACCGCCTTGTTCGAGGGGATCGTCCAGGGGGTCGTGGTCCAGATGACGACCGAAGCTTTTTGAAGTTCTGCTGCCTTAGCTTGTGCTTCTTCTTTTTCGCCAGGATTTTCAACAAATGTGGGGACAGTGTATCCTCCACCCCATTTGGGGTTGCCCGCTACCCGAAATCGCACCCAGATCGTGTGGCTTTTGTGGTCGTGATACTCGATCTCGGCCTCGGCCAGCGCCGTTTTTTCCACCGGCGACCACATCACCGGCTTCGACCCTTGGTAAAGCGTGCCGGTCATCAGGAATTTCTGGAACTCCTCCGCAATGATCCGCTCGGCGCGGAAATCCATTGTCAGGTAGGGGTTTTCCCATTTGCCGGTGACGCCAAGGCGCTTGAATTCGGCGCGCTGGATGTCCACCCAGCCTTCGGCGAACTTGCGGCATTCCTGCCGGAAATCGACAACATCGACCTCGTCCTTGTTCTTGCCCTTGGCGCGGTATTGCTCTTCGATCTTCCATTCGATCGGCAGGCCGTGGCAGTCCCAGCCGGGGATGTAGCGGGCGTCGCGGCCCATCATCTGCTGGCTGCGCACCACCATATCCTTGAGGATCTTGTTCAGCGCGTGGCCGATATGCAGGTGGCCATTGGCGTAGGGGGGGCCGTCATGCAGGGTAAAAGGCGGGCGCGCGCCGGGGTTTGCGGCGGCCTTCTCGCGCAGGCGGTCATAGATCCCGATCCTCTCCCAATGAGCCAGCCATTCAGGCTCGCGCTTGGGCAGGCCGCCGCGCATCGGAAAATCAGTTTGCGGCAGGTTCAGCGTGTCTTTGTATTGGGAAGCGGTGTCAGGTGTGTCGGCGCACATTGCGGGCGTCCTTATCTCGGATGTTCGGAGGAAATGGAGGGGGCGGCGCGAGTGGCTCGAACGCCTTTTCCCGGCGGCTCAAGGATCAGAGCGCCGGGCATGTAATTCGAATGATGATCGCAATGAGACGCATCATGTGCGCCTTATAGGGCGCGGTTTGCGGCGCGTCCAGAGGGCGCGCTAGCTGGGGAAAAGCCCGCTGAGCGCGGTGGCCAGCAGGCGGCGCACCTTGGGGCGTTTGCCGGGCGAAAACGGCAGGGGGCGGCAGACCTCCATCGCGGCGACGCCGACGCGGGCGGTCAGCGCGCCGTTTATCACGCCCTCACCGAAGCGGCGCGAGACCTTGGACAGCAGGCTGCCGCCGGCCACGCTGGAGATCACATCGTCGCCGACGGCCACAGCGCCGGTGGCGACCAGGTGGGTCAGCACGGCGCGTGTCAGACGCAGACTGCCCAGCGTGCCGGATCGGCCCCCGTAGATTTCGGCGATGCGCCGGATCATGCGGATGTTGGCGCTCAGCGCCACGATGACATCGGCCAGCGCGAGCGGCACCAGCGCGGTGACGGCGGCGACCTGCCGCGCGGCGGCCTCGACCTGGCGGGCGGCGGCTGCATCCAGCGGTGTCAGCAATTCGGCCTCGGCCAAAGCCAGAAGGGCGGCGGCGTCGAACTGATCGCCGCGCCGTTCGGCCAGGTTTTCGCGGCCCCAACGGGTATCATCGCGCGCGGCGTATAGTTTGACCAGATCATCGATCAGGCGGCGCGCGGCGGGCAGATCGTCGTCGGCCAGCGCGGCATCTGCGGCGCGGTGCAGCGCGTCGATGCGGCCCAGCCGGGCAAAGGCGGCGAATTCGCGCATGGCAATGATCAGCAGGACGGCGATCAGCGCGATGATCAGCGCCGTCACGATATAACCCAGCACGGGCACGCTGGCGATCAGGCCGGTGGCGAAATTCCACGCCGCCAGCGATATGGCAAGGCCAAGGATGCTGCCCAGCAGCCCCCAGAACAGCCGGGCCAGCCGCGAAGGGCGGCGCGCCGCCAGCGCGGCGACGGTCTGCATCGCACGCCCCTCATGGGGCGGCGGCAGGTCGGGGTCCGGCACCGGGGGCGCCTCGGACGGGGCGGCGCGGGGGGCGTCCTGATCCAGATCGAACAGGATGGGGCCTTTGGGGCGGCTCATGCTTCGGCGCTCCTGTCTTGATGCCAGACCATGTGGACGTCCGGCAGGTGCTCGTCATTTCCAGCGCCACAGCTGCGCGCGACTTCGGCAAAGCCGTGGGCGCGGTAGAAGGCGCGGGCGGGGGTGTTCGCCTCGGCAACGAACAGCTCCAGCCGGGGCTGGCCGCGCTTGGCATCCTCCAGCAGGATGCGGCCCATGCCGCGCCGCTGCGCGCGGGGATGCACATAGAGCGCATGCACAATAGCGCCGTCGCGCGCGATGAATGCGGCAGGTCCGCGCGCGTCGCGCAGCACCCGCACCCATCCGGCGCGCGTTATTTGAGCTATGACGCGCAGGTCGTTGCGGTAGGGGCGTACGCGCGGCAACCATGGGGTGCGGTGGATGAAACCCCAGAGGATGGCAGCCATTTGCGGCACATGCCAAAGGCGCGCGCGGGCGGGTATTGCCCGTCTCACAGACGATCGCCGATCAGGAACTGCGCCGCGCGGTCAAGCCGGATATGGGGCGGGCCCATGCCCGGTTTGAGGCTAAGGGTGGCGGGCGCGAATTTCATGATGCGATAATCCTGATCCAGCCACGCATCATGGCCCTGCCTTGCGGCCGCGATCAGGGAGGCTGGGCTGTCCGGCAGATCGCCAGGATGAAACGCTGCCTCCTTGCCCCGGCTGCCATCGGGGCTTAGCAGCGTGCCGCGCACGCAATCCAGCGGCGCGCCGTCATGTTCGCGCGTTTCTTCGACCGTGGCGCGCAGGGACGCCATCGCGATGGACGCGGTTTGTGCCCCTTGGAAATCGGCGCGGGTGCGGGCCTCGGCTGTGAGCGCCTCCATGAAGGCGGTCAGACGGGCGTGCTGCGTATGGTGCAGATGGTCCGCCTTGGTCGCGGCAAACAGGATCTTTTCCACCCGGCGCCCCATCAGCAGACGGGTGAGGAACGCGTTGCGACCGGGACGAAAGGCCGAGAGGATTTCGGTCATCGTGTCCTGCAGGTCTGCCACGGCGGGCGGACCTGCGTGGATCGACTCGAGCGCGTCTACCAAAACGATCTGGCGGTCGATCCGCGAGAAGTGATCGCGAAAAAAAGGCGCGACGACCTGTGATTTGTAAGCGTCAAAGCGCCGCTCCATTTCGCGCCAGAGGCTGCGGCGGCCGGGGCGGTCCGGTTTGGCGATGGGCGCGAAAGTGAGCGCCGGCGATCCGGCCATGTCACCTGGCAGCAGGAATCGCCCCGGTGCCACGCCGGACAGGCCAAGTTTGCGGGCGGCGGTCAGATAGGCAGTGAACGGATCTGCCAGCGCCTTGATCTGCGGCTCCTCCCACGCGGCACCTGCATCAATGGCGCCCGCCTGTGCAAGAAAGGGTGCGGCGATGTCGCGGCGCTGCATGGTGGCGAGGGCGGCGGCGGACCATTCATCATAGGTTTTGTCCATCAGCGCGAGGTCCAGCAGCCATTCGCCGGGATAATCGACAATGTCGATATGCACGGTGCGCAGACCAGTCAGGCCAGCCAGCAGCCCGGCGGGGCGCACGCGCAAGGACAGGCGCAGTTCGGAAATGGTGCGTGTGCTTTCTGGCCAGTGCGGCGTCGGCGCGGTCAGCGCCGCAAGATGGGATTCGAAGTCGAACCGGGGCACGGTATCGTCCGGCTGCGGTTGCATAAACGCGGCGGCGATGCGCCCCTCGCTGGCAGCCACCAGTCCAGGCATGCGCCCCCGCTCCAGCAGGTTTGCAATCAGCGACGTGATGAACACCGTCTTGCCTGCCCGCGCAAGGCCGGTGACGCCGATGCGGATGACAGGTTCGAAAAAAGCCTCGGACAGGGTGCCGGAGACCCGCTCGGCCCCGCGGGCCAGCCCGTCGGCCAGTGTCGAGATCACCAATGTGCAGCCCTTTCGTGAATGCCTCGGCCCACTAGATAACGGTGGGGGCGGGGTGTTTCCAGTGGCACGCGCCAGATCCGGCGTTGCATACGTTGTCAGAGCGGGGCCTTCGGCGAGGATATTTGAAGCAAGAAGAAAAGATGTGCGCGCTTTAACAAGGCGCGGATTCGGGCTAAGCGCGGGACATGTCCAGATTTGCACTGAAGGTTGAGTATCACGGCAGGCCGTTTGCGGGCTGGCAGCGCCAGCGCGACCAGCCATCGGTGCAAGGCGCCATCGAGGCGGCGCTGGCCCGGCTGGAGCCGGGGGAGCATACGATTGCGGCCGCTGGGCGCACCGATGCTGGCGTGCACGCGCTGGGGCAGGTGGCCCAGTGCGATCTGGCCAAGGAGTGGACGCCCTTTCGCCTGATGGAGGCGCTGAATTATCATTTGAAGCCGCTGCCAGTTGCGATTGTCGATTGCGCCAGGGTCGCGAATGACTGGCACGCGCGGTTTTCGGCGTTGGAGCGGCAGTACACGTTTCGTCTTTTGATGCGCCGCGCGCCTGCGACGCATGATGCCGGGCTGGTGTGGCAAGTGCCCCATCTGCTGGACTTGGGGGCCATGCAGGCCGGGGCCGCGCATCTGGTAGGACACCACGATTTCACTACGTTCCGGTCGTCCATCTGCCAGTCTGCAGGCCCTGTTAAGACATTGGATGCGTTGGATATCTCGCAGGTGGACGGACCGGGCGGGCCTGAGTTGCGATTTGATCTGCGAGCGCGCTCGTTCTTGCACAATCAGGTGCGCAGCATCGTCGGCACGCTGGAGCGTGTCGGGCGTGGCGCGTGGTTACCTGGCGACGTCCGAGCCGCATTGGAAGCGCGCGACCGCGCAGAATGTGGCCCGGTCTGCCCGCCGCAGGGCCTGTATCTGGCCGGGGTTGTCTATGCTCAGGATCCGTTCGCGCCGTCGTAGACGAGGCACGATGGCTATGAAAAATGTGTCTTTGATTTGAGAAAACTTGACGTTTGGCTTTGATTCAAGAGTTTTTACGAGGTAGTGGAATTTCGCGGACTGATTTACAGATCGCAATGTGGCTCCGTAGCTCAACTGGATAGAGCAAGGACCTTCTAAGTCCGAGGTTGTAGGTTCGAGCCCTACCGGAGTCACCATTGTCAGCAGGGATGTTGTCAGTCACATCATTTCTTTTCCGGAAGGATGCAATTTGGCGCACTACGCCCCTTTAGGTCTTGCATTAAGGTTCAACCTGACTGGATTTTCCGATCCATGGTGATCTTCCGTTAACGGACCGCCGCTGTCAGTCCCGACCTTGCAATGCGCGCTCCGCCACGTCACCCAGATAAAGATGCCCGAAGTCTTTGCCTTTCGGTGAAAAAGGACGCATGCCTTTGGCCTTTAGGCGTGCCAAGACTGACGCCGGGCGGTTTCGCTAGCGTCCCGAAGCCTTGGTGAAAAGACCTCCCTACCAGCCGCGGTCATATAATACCGCTCGACACCGTTTCACGGGGTGCGTCATCGGGGCAATTGGTGTGTGTCCGGCGGATAAGAGAGCCAGGACTCCATCTCTGTCCCGAAGGCCGATTGACCGCCCGAAAGCCGCTGCCGGTATCAAGTGGGAATCCAGCAACGGCCCGGCACCTGCCAGTGAATCGATCTCATCCTGTCGCACCACGATTTCATGATAACCGCTGGTGATGCTATCTTCGCCGTGCTCTGCGGCTGTGGTCACACCATCCGTATGATCCTCAGGCACCTGAGAGTTCTTTTGCGCCTATTGATTCGGCTGATCATCAGCCTTTGTCAGCTCATCCGCGTGCCAATAGCACCTATCAGAGCAGGGCAGAACGCCCTACAGGCCGCCTGATGCCGTTGTTCAGGTCGGACTACATAACTTTTTCCAGCATGCCCGGACCAGTATTTAATGAATGCGGCTTTTCGTGATCGGACAGGCATTCCTCGTGGTCGCGCAGGACCTCCAGTATGCGGCAGTCGGCCACCCGGTCGGCGCTGCATTCGCTGATCATCCGGTGCAACTCGCTACGCAGTGCCTCAAGCCGCGCGATGCGGGCCTCAACCTCTTTCAGTTGCCTCTGCGCCACCGCATCGACCTGCGCGCATGAACGTTCCGGACTGTCGGAAAGAGTCAGAAGCTCTCGGATCGCGTCCAGCGAGAAGCCAAGCTGCCGGGAATGCCGGATGAAGGCCAAGCGGTCGAGCCCGGCATCGTCGTATCGGCGCTGTCCGCCCTCACTCCGGCCGGGTTCGGGCATCAGGCCGATCTGTTCATAGTAGCGGATCGTTTGCACCTTGGTGCCGGTCCGCTTCGCCAATGTGCCTATGGAAAGCATCGCAAATCCTCGTTTTCCTACAGCTGCTGTAGAGTTGTGGCGCCTATAGGGCAAGGGTTGATTACGACGCCCATAATCCGCGCGGCGCTGATGTATCCCTTGGCGCCAGGGAAATATACTGAAAGCTCTTGAACCTATAGCTGCTGTAGGTCCTATATCGAACGCTGATCGGGAATCAGGACGGAGAACCATCATGGTGGACGGCAGCGCAGCACAGCGCGAATGGCGTGTGACGGGCATGGATTGCGGGGCCTGCGCGGCAAAAGTGCGCGGGGCGGTTCAGCGCCTGCCCGGTGTCGCGGATGTCGACGTCGCCTTGATGGCCGAACGGCTTCGTCTGACGCTGGATGAAAGCCAGACGACCGCAGAGAGGGTCGAGAAGGCCGTGCGCGGTGTCGGCTTCGGGATCGCGCCCAAGGGCGCACGACCGGAGAAACCCGAGGGCGGCTTCATTCTGCCGGACGGGGCGTTTCCCTCCGCTTATGAGGCTCCGGACACGGACAGCGGCCCAGAGGACGACGCAAGGCTCGCGGAGGCGCCGACACCGTCATGGTTTGAAACTGCCAAGGGGCGGCTGGTGATTGGCACCGGGGCACTGCTGGCGGTGGCCTGGGCGTCGCGCCTCGTCTTTCCGGCCGATGTCGCGCATTGGGCGTTCGTCCTTGCCACGCTGATCGGGCTTGTCCCCGTGGCGCAGCGGGCCTTTGCCATGACGCGGGCGGGCATGCCCTTTACGATCGAGATGCTGATGACCATCGCCGCAGGCGGCGCGCTGGTGATCGGCGAGCCGGAAGAGGCGGCGCTGGTCGTCTTCCTCTTTGCCGTGGGCGAACTCTTGGAAGGCGTCTCGGCCGGCAAGGCGCGTGACAGCATTCGGGCGCTGTCGAAACTGGTGCCAAAGACCGCGCGGCTTGAGGTGGATGGCAAGACGCGGGACGTGCCCGCGGAAAAACTCCGCGTCGGCCAGATGGTGCAGGTGCGCCCCGGCGACCGCGTACCCTGCGACGGCGAGGTGATCGATGGGATTTCAGGCGTTGATGAGAGCCCCGTGACGGGCGAGAGCGTCCCCAGCCTCAAGGAGCCGGGCGCGCAGGTCTTCGCGGGCTCGATCAATGCCGAGGCGGTGCTGCGCGTGCGCGTCACCAAGGCGGCAGAGGACAACACAATCGCCCGCATTGTGCGTCTTGTCGAAGAGGCGGAGTCATCCCGCGCGCCGACCGAGCGGTTCATCGACCGGTTCAGCCGGGTTTACATGCCCGCCGTCGTCGGGGCGGCGCTGCTGGTGGCGGTCGTCCCGCCATTGGCCTTTGGCTTGGAGTGGGGCGAATGGATCTACCGGGCGCTGGCCTTGCTGCTGATCGGCTGCCCCTGTGCGCTGGTCATTTCGGTGCCGGCCTCCATCACCTCGGCCCTGTCCAGCGGCGCCCGCAACGGCCTGTTAATGAAGGGCGGCGCGGTGATCGAGGCGGCGGCACGAACCACACATGTCGCCTTTGACAAGACCGGCACGCTTACCCATGGCAAGCCGCGCGTGACGGATGTGGCGGCGCTGACGGGAAGCGAGGCGGACCTGCTGGCTCTTGCGGCAGGCGTCGAGAGCGGCGCCAGCCATCCTCTGGGGCAGGCGATCTGCGCCGAGGCCGACCGGCAGGGCATTGGCGCGGCTGTTGTGACCGGGGGACGCGCGCTGCCCGGCAAAGGGGCAGAGGCTCTGATCGATGGCGAGACGGTCTGCGTTGGCTCGCCGCGTCTGGCACAGGAGCGCGGCGCGCTGAGCGATGATCTCGGGACCCGCGTGGCAGCGCTTCAGGCCGAGGGCAAGACGGTCGTGATCTTGCTTCGCGAGAACGTGCCGCAGGGGCTTATCGCGCTGCGGGACGAACCCCGTGCCGATGCAGCCGACGCGGTCGCGCAGCTTCGCGCGCTGGGAATTTCGCCGCTCATGCTGACCGGGGACAATGCGCGCACCGCCCAAGCCATCGCGGGCGGGCTTGGCATCGCGCAGCGGTCCGAACTCATGCCCGAAGACAAGGTCACCGCCATCCGGGATCTGACGTCCGATGCCCGGGTGATGATGATCGGCGACGGCATCAACGACGCGCCCGCGCTGGCCACAGCCCATGTCGGTGTCGCCATGGGCTCGGGCACCGACGTGGCGCTGGAGACGGCAGACGCAGCGATCCTGCGCAACCGGGTGACGGATGTTGCAGGCACAATCCGCCTTGCCCGCGCGGCCATGGCGAATATCCACCAGAACATCGCCATCGCGCTGGGGCTGAAGGCGGTCTTCGTCGTGACCACCCTGCTGGGGATCACCGGCCTCTGGATCGCGATCCTCGCCGATACCGGTGCCACCGTGCTGGTCACGGCCAATGCCCTGCGTTTGCTGTTTTTCAGGCCATCCCGGTCGCCAGAGGCCGCCAGCACGTCACCTGACAATGCATCGGACGCAGTTCGCGACAACGCATCCGTAACGACTTGAAGGAAGATACGGAATGACCGTCACCCGACGTGCCATGATGACTTGCACCGCAAGCTTTGCCATTGCCGCACCGCTTGCAGCTATGGCGCAGGCTGCGCGGACCTTTGCGGCTCTTGCGAAAGTCCTGAAGGTCCGCCTGTCGCATCTCCGAATCGACCCGCAACTCCGTGACTTGATGATCCCGTATTTACTGCGGTCGCTCGCCCCCCAACGCGGAGGTTCTAGACGAGATCGATACGGTTGCGTTCGAACTGGGCGAGGCGCGCCATTTCACTTTTCGCAGTTGAAACTTCCCCCAACACCTTGAAAGGGAAGGAAATATTCGGGGTTCGAACACCCTGATTTCGGCAGTAGCGGATAGGCTCCGCAAATGCCAGTCGCAGCACTGTTTTCTGCCATGCGACTTGACCGTTATTCCAGATATTCCAAGGACTTGACAGGAATCGTAGGGCGAGTTCGAACGACTCCTCCAGAGTGCGCAATGGTTTGCCGTTATTGGCCATGCGTTCCTTAAGGAAAATCTTTTCAGCCTCCAGCTCCGCGATGCGCTTCTCATAAGCGGCAATCACGCTGCTTGTTCCGGATTCGACGATGCGGTCCAGCAGGGCTTCGATTTGTTTCTCAGTCTTGTGGATATCTTTCTTGATCGCCTTGGAGGCATCCGCCGCCTGTGCAAGGCGCGCGTCCCAGATGTCGCGGAACATTGCCTTGGCAACCTTGAAGAGCCCTTTGGACGGCTCCAGCGCTTGAAGAAGGTTTTCGAAGTCCCCTTCGAGCTGATCACGCTTGATCGACTTACGGTAGCTCTCGCAGCCCTTTGTCTTACAAAGGTAGTAAGGATGCTTCTTGCCTGTCTTGCTGGTTGACCAGCAAGCCGTCAGCGCTTCTCCGCAATCGTCGCACTGGATAAAACCCCTCAGAGGGAAGTCTGAGCTGATATCTTTGCGAGCTGGAGCCTTGGCGGATGACGTAAGACGATCTTGAATTTTCTGAAAAGTCGAGAAGTCGATCAGGCCCTCATGCTGTCCTTTGCGCAGCGAAACGCCCCAATCTGAATGCTCGATATAGCCTGAATACAGGCACCGCGTTAGAACTTCATAGACGCGCTGGTTACGAATTTCTCGTCCGTTCAAATCCTTCGGAAAGGTCGGCTGGCGCTCCAGAAATCGCTTAACTTCAACTTGCGTCTGGAAACGGCCAGAAGCATAGCCTTCAAGCGCTTCTTGCAAGATCGTGGCATTGGGCTCATCACGAACCAACACTTTGCCATGGCCGCCGGTCGAACGTTCATAGCGATATCCGATTGGTGCTTGAAAGGGCCAATACCCGTTTTGAATGCGCGCGCGCATTCGATTCTTGGTTTGCTCACCATTTTTTTGGCGCTGATGCTGAGACACTGATGCCAGAAGATTTTCGACGAGGATCGAGTCCGAGTCTTCGCCGAACTCAATTGAAGGACTTTCAAGCAGGCCGCCCGCTGCGCTGATGTCTGAGCGCAGCTTGATATGCGCCTCTAGCCCGCGCGCGAGGCGTGTGATGTCATCGATGATCAGAACATGCGGAGATTTCCGGTGCTTGCGTAAGAACGAAAGGGCCTCTTGCATCCCAGGGCGTGTATGGAACTTGCCTGACATATCGTCCTTAAAGACGGATACGACATCATAACCTTTGTACTTGGCAAACTCACGGCAACGGGTTTCCTGAGAATTCAGGCCGTCTCCGCGCGTGGTTTGCTTCGGGTCTGACACACGGCAATAGATGATTGCCTTGGTGCCAGGGCCGTTCCTATTTCTTTCGTGTGTTTCCATGCCAAATCCTTATGTTTCCAATGCCGAGCTTCGAGTGCTCTGGCTATCCTTGTTGAACGTATAGCTCAGACTTTAATGTGCGGGTTAGGGTTCATTAGAATCCCTGTAGCCTGACACATCAAGCGTTTGCTCAGGTTTTCCACAGACTTCTTGGGCTGATCTCGGCGTTCTTTGTGTCGAGAAGAACAAAGCTTGCATCCGAGCCCATGATCATCGGCAAGGCAATCTGAGAGGTTTTGCCACTTCCAGCACCGCCGGTGATTTTCACACCCGCACGGTTCGAGTGAAAGATTGGCCGCCCTCGAATGATGCCGAATTCGACGCCATGTCGCTTGAAGAGTCCGGCTGGTCGATGGGATGTAAGCGTCCGGTCTGATCGCCCTAAGGTGTGGTTTTCCAGGGCAGCAGCTCATCGACGCGATTGATTTTGTAGTCT
>CANMFU010000011.1 GCA_947497295.1 uncultured Roseovarius sp. | reverse complement strand
AAAGACACCGCCATCGTCATTCCCGCCCGCAATGAGGAATCCCGCATTGGAGCCTGTCTCACCGCCTTGGCCGGACAAGGCAACGCACGCGTCACAGTGATCTTGGTGGTCAATAACACCACCGACCGCACAAGCGGGACGGCCCGCGGCATCGCCGCCCGGCATAACCTTGACCTGACGGTGCTGAAACGCACACTGCCTTCGCACGAGGGTGTCGTGCGCGTGTTCAGTTCGAACTACACGCTTTATGGTGACATTTCCCGGCGGGTGGTCGAGGTTTATGAGGACTTCACGCCGGATGTAGAAATCTATTCGATAGACGAGTGCTTTCTGGATTTCGCCGGTTTCAATGACCGCGTTTCGCATGCCCGCGTCCTGCGCGCCGCGGTGCTGCGGCGCATCGGCGTCCCTGTGCGCGTCGGGATAGCGCCAACCAGAACGCAGGCGAAATGTGCAAACGACATTGCGAAGAAGAACCCGCTCTTCACCGGAGCGGCACACAACCTCATCCTGGTGGATGGAACCGGAACAGGCGAAACCCATATCCCCATCGCGCTTGGAACCACATTGGTCCACAACGGCAAGAAGGCCCGCTTCTTCAACGCGGTCGATCTGATCAATGCCCTGATCAAGGAACAGGCCGACGGCAATGCCGGGAAGATCATCCGGCAACTGTCGGCTCTGGATTGCGTCATCATCGACGAGTTGGGCTACATCCCCTTCCCGAAATCCGGCGGCGCACTGTTGTTCCACCTGCCTTTCAGCGAATGCAAGCATTCACTTGCCGGCCAGCGGATCAGCAAGCTCTACGAGAAAACCAGCGTCATCATCACCACCAACCTGGAGTTCGGGGAGTGGGTCGCTGTCTTCGGCCCCTCTCATCGAAACTTCGTTTCGACTGCCGGGCAGCGGATGCCAAGATGACAACCGCGCTGCTGGATCGCGTCACGCACCACTGCGCCATTATCGAGACTGGTAACAGCTCATACCGCTTCGCGCAGAGCAAAACTCGCAGCGAAAAATAACCGCGGCCCAGACAGAGCCCCCAGACGGACTCGCTATATGAGGGCGGCCGGCCTGGGGGCTTTGTCATCCGAACGACGGGTCAAAATCAAACGGAGAAACCGGGTCAGTTTTGGACGCTTATTGAATAGATGATGGCCCATTTGCCCAAATGTGCCATCATCCGGCGCTATCGCTGCCTTGCGCCTTAGCCTGTTCGCGGGCGCTGGGATGGGCGGACGAGATGAACGGCACTTCGCACACCTTGGCGGCGACCGCCTCGCCCGTGCGGTCAGTATAGGGCTCTGGCAGTTCCACCATCAATTCGGTACCGATTTTGGTTTTATCCCACGGAACGCGGGCCAGCGCGATGTTGACCTCCAATTCCGGCGACCACCAAGGCGAGGTGACATAGCCGCAGCGTGTTCCCTCCTCGTCCGATACCAGCCAGAAATCGGGCGCATAGTCGGTGATCGGCTTGCCGCCCATCTTTAGCCCCACCATCGTCAGGGAGAACGGGTAATCGCCCGCGTCGATCCGGTCGCGCTGTGCCTCCAGCGCCGCCTTGCCGATGTAATCGGCGGCTTTCTTGCGCGGCACCTGATAGGCCAGATTAACCTGGAACGGCGATGTTTCCGCATCCATATCCTGCCCCCAGCTGAGAATGCCGGCGGCGATCCTGCGGTGATGGCCGGGCGCGATCACCCGCAGCCCATAGCGCGCGCCGATACCGAGGATCGCATACCAGACCTTTTCGGCGTTGAGCGTCGCGTCGCGAACATAGACCTCATAGCCCTTTTCACCGCTGAATCCGGTCTGGCTGACCAGCACGGGGCAGCCGTCTATTTCCGTCTCCATGAGGCCGTAATAGGGTACATCGGTTAGCTTTGGTCCGACCACATCCACCATAAGATCTTGTGACAGCGGCCCCTGAACCTGCAATGGCGACACGTCCAGTTCGTCGATCTCGATAGCCCAGCGGCGCGGCGTGTTCACGCCCTGAAGCCACAGCATCAGGTCGCTGTCCGACAGCGAGAACCAGAATTCATCCTCGGCCAGCCTCAGCAACACCGGATCATTCAGAATGCCGCCCTTGTCGTTGCACAGGATGCTGTATTTGCCGTGCATCGGTGCGATTTTAGTCGCATCGCGGGTGATCACGGTGTTGACGAAGTCCTCGGCATCGGGGCCTTTGACGCGGATCTGACGCTCAACCGCGACGTTCCAGAGGGTCACGCCGTTGACCAGCGCGCGGTACTCGGCCATTGCGCCGCCTTCCTCGGGGCGGACATAGCCGCGCGGGTGATACATGCGGTTATAGACGGTGGCGCGCCAGCATCCCGCCTCGACCGAGAGGTGCCAGAAGGGGGATTTGCGCACCCGCGTCGAAATCAACATTTCGACCGGAGTGCGCCCCGATTGGCGCAGGTTGACCGGCACGGTCCGGTCGGATTGATCGACATCCGGGACGTTCGGGTGAGGTCTGAGGTTCTTGGGCATGATGCTTTCCTTTCGGCAGTGCTCAAAATGATCGTGGCGCGGTCCTGTCACACCTGGGCCGAGCGGTTCGGTCCGGTCGATCACCGGGTAGATGGACGATCCGGTGCGGGTTTATCGTCTCGTGGCTGTAGTGATAGTGCCGCACGATATGGTCGAAATGCATCGTGTCCGCGGCTTTTCCGTTGGCACCGGTGCAGTCGGAGCGAAACTCCCACTCCGCGGACAGCATTTCAGGATGAACGACCGAGACGCCGATCTGTGGTGTCAGGGCACAATGCACCCAACGGCGCGTGTAGCTGACATAGAGGTGATAACGTCCGCTTTCGGCGGGGAACCCGCCATCGCCCGTCGGACCCGGCGTTCCATTCGCAGTAATCCTCGTTGCTTTCGGTATCGTACCATTTGTCGTGCCATTCGCTATCAACCAGAATACCCATTGTTTTCTTTCAAATCCGGCCGCCCTGAACACGCGGGTTTGCACAGCGGCTAGGGGTTTTGCCCGTGCCGCTGGCGCGCGTGTTTTGCCGATCTGCGAGGTCACTCGGCCCGCTCGGTGAATTCGCCGCAGGCGATCCGGTCTCCGGCAGCGCCGGCCGGCTGGCTTTCGTAATCGTCGACACCGTCATGCATGATGAACGCAGCCCCATCATCGTCCAGCAGGTGATCGCTTACGTTCAGATCGGGCAAAAAGACTTCGATCTCTCCCACGCCGTCTGACTTCACCGTCAGGTTCGGCATATCGCCGGGATGCGGCCCACCTTCGACGAGGATGCCGTGATCGCGGCCCGCGGCGACGTGCCCGCCCGCGGATTTGAAATCGTCGGTCGAACAGTCGCCGGTTTCATGCAGGTGGATTGCGTGGATCCCTTCAGGCAGATCGTTCAGGGTAAGTGTCGCCCGCGCCACGCCTGACACCGTATCTTCGACCACAACGGCCCCAAGCCTGTTGCCGTCACGATCCTGCACCTCTGCAGTGACAGCAGCGGCGTGAACTGCCGGGGCGGCCAGCCCTGCGATGATGGCGGCTGTACAGAGACGTTTCATGTCATGCTCCTTGAATTCAGACCCGGCGTGATCGCCGACTACACCCGTAAAACCGCTCGCACCGCGAAAATGTTCCTGCGCCTGTTCCACGTGCCACGCCTTGCTTGCCCGTCCCCAATGCAGTTTGTCCATTTTCAGCAATACCGAACCCGCACTGCGCGTTGATCCTCGACTCTGAACATGTCTTACTGTGAACAAGGAGGAGACGCTGAAAATGAACTCGATCTATTGTGGCCCGCCGCCTTTGCCGGTCGAGTTGTGGGCAAGCTGGAACCTTGATCCCGTGCTTCTGGTCGGTCTGGCCGTACTGACGGTGATCTTGCGGCGCGAGCCTGCGGGCCTTGCCGCTGTGGCACTGATGATCGTGGCGTTCGTCTCGCCGCTCTGTGCGCTGTCGTCGGCGCTGTTCTCGGCGCGGGTCGTTCATCATGTGTTGCTCGTCGCGGGGGCGGCGCCGCTGCTTGCGCTGACGTTTCGGGGGCGCATATCCGGCGGAATCGCGCTGCCCTTTGCCGTGTCGACGGTGATCCTGTGGGTATGGCACCACCCAGCGGCCTATGACCTTGCCCTGTCCAATGTCGCGGTCTACTGGCTGATGCAGCTCACCCTGCTGGGCAGCGCCGTCTGGTTCTGGCGGGCGGTCTTTGCCGCCGGGACTGCGCCACCTGTCGCGCGGCTTCTCTTCATCGTCGCCAGCTTCGCGCAGATGGGGATGCTGGGCGCGATCCTCACCTTCGCGCGGTCTGCGCTTTATGCGGCGCATGCCGTCGCACCCTTTGACTGGGGCCTTACGCCGCTGCAGGACCAGCAGCTTGGCGGTCTGATCATGTGGGTGCCCGCTGGCATCCCCTATGCCGCCGCTGCAATCTTTCAGGCCCGGCGCAGTTGGGCACGGCTAGCGGACAGCGCGGCGTGCTAGACTGGCTGATCTCCATCGTTCCGATCTTCAAGGCCCTGCATATCGCCGCGTTGGTAATCTGGTGCGGCGGCCTTCTTGCCTTGCCCCTGATGCTGGCCCAGCATGATCCCACCGTGATGGCGGGCCGATATCGCTTGATCCGCCGTGCAACCCACGTCACCTACACGCTCTGCGTCACCCCCGCCGCCGTCATCGCCGTCATCGCGGGAACGTGGCTGATCTTTCTGCGCGAGGCGTTCGTGCCCTGGTTCTTTGCCAAGCTGGCGTTTGTGGCGCTGCTTGTGGTCGCCCATGCCTGGATCGGTCACATTCTGGCAAATGTCGCCGAAAAGCCCGAGCATCATGAGCCGCCGAATCCGGTCTTTCCGGTCGCCGCCGCGTTCGTCCCGATGATTGTCATTTTTACCCTCGTGCTGGCCAAACCGGCGCTGAACTGGGTCGAATTCCCAAACTGGCTGCTCGAGCCGCGGGGCGGTCAGTTGCCCTTCGACGTGCCCAGCCGATAGTCGAAAACGAGCTTGCCCCCATGCCATCCCGTGAACCCCACGACCAGCACGCAAAGCCCCGACAGCAGGATGCCGTAGGGCAGCACCGCCTGTTCGTAGCCGTAGAGCCGATGGCCCCAGTTCGCCCCCAAGAGGGCAAGGAGGGTCACGGCGATGATGAAATGCGTCCAAGCCGGGGCGCGCGCACGGATGCCCGGCACCAGCAAAAGCTCGGCTGTGCCCGACAAACCGGCCAGCATCCCAAAGAGAAACCCGGTTCCCGCCGCCCACAGCGCGGCCCGCGCCCAGAATGCGTCGCCGGTCCACCAGTAAAGGGCATCGGCGCCCAGAACGCAGAAGGTCAGCGCCACCGGAAACGCGACGGACATCGCATGGATCGGGTGGCCCAGCACCGCGATGCGCGATTCCGTCTGGTGAAATCCCGGCAGCTCGCTGATCGGGTCGATCAGCTCTTGGGCCTCCCCGTCGCTCTTTTTGGTCGCCATGTCGCGCTGATCCTTCGATGCCTTGCCATCCCCATGATAGCTGTCGCGCTGTCCGGTTGCGAGGGGGTGCTGTCCACCGTTGATCCGGCGGGGCCTGCCGCGCGCAGCATTGCAACTCTGTGGTGGGTGATGCTGGCGGGCGGCGCGCTCATCTTCGGGGTGGTGATGACGCTGCTGGTGCTCGCCTTCGGGCGGCGCCGCGGCTCGGAGGCGGGCGCGCGGCAGGTGCAGGTCTGGATCATCGGCTTCGGCCTTGGCTTTTCAATGACCGTCCTTGCGGCGCTCTTTGCTTACGGTCTTGTCATCGGAGAGCAGCTGCTGCCGCGCGGCGGGGCCGACGTGATCCGCGTGAACGCCGAGGCTCGCCGCTGGACTTGGAGCTTTACCTACGAGGATGCGCCGGGACGGATGACGGAAAACACGCTTCACATCCCCGCCGAGCGACCCGTCGATGTGGCGATCACCAGCGCCGACGTCATCCACAGTTTCTGGGTGCCGCGCCTTGCAGGCAAACTTGACGCGATCCCCGGACACGTCAACGTCCTGCGGATCGAAGCCGACGCGCCTGGCACCTACGCGGGCCTCAGCGCCGAGTTCAGTGGTCCGGGCTACGACCGTTTCACCTTTTCCGTCGTCGCGCATGATGTGGCGGGATGGGACAGGTTTCTGAAAGGCGCGCCTGAATGAAAGCACTTGAACGCCACCGCAAGCTGACAGCGATCTGGGCCTCTGAGCCGGGATTCAGGGGTTGGTTTTCGACCGTGAATCACACCGATCTGGGCCGGATGTTCCTGGTCACAGCCTTTTTCTTTTTCATCGTCGGCGGCCTTCTGGCGATGCTGATCCGGGCGCAACTGGCCACGCCGCATTCGGATTTTGCCGGACCGGAGATCTACAACCAGATCTTTACCATGCACGGGACCATCATGATGTTCCTCTTTGCCATCCCGACATTCGAGGGGCTGGCGGTCTATCTCTTGCCCAAACTTCTCGGCACCCGCGATCTGGCGTTTCCGCGCCTGACGGCCTACGGCTATTGGTGCTACGCCTTTGGCGGCACGATGCTTCTGATCGCGATGCTGTTCGGCATCGCGCCGGATAGCGGATGGTTCATGTATCCGCCCCTGACGGGCGCTATCCATTCGCCGGGGATCAATACCGATTTCTGGCTGATCGGCATCACCTTCGTCGAGATTTCGGCAATCGCCGCCGCGGTGGAAATCACCGTTTCAGTCCTGAAATTCCGCGCGCCCGGCATGTCACTGGACAAAATGCCGATCTTTGCATGGTATGCGCTGGTCACCGCGCTGATGATCCTGACGGGGTTTCCGCCCCTCATCCTCGGCTCGATCCTTCTGGAGGTCGAGCGCGCCTTCGGCCTGCCGTTCTTTCAGGCGGATCTGGGGGGCGACAGCCTGCTGTGGCAACACCTCTTCTGGTTGTTCGGCCATCCGGAGGTCTATATCATCTTCCTGCCGGCGGCGGGCGTGATTTCGACTGTGCTGCCGGTGATGTGCCGCACGACGCTGTTGGGCTATGGCTGGATCGTGGCGGCGGCGGTGGCGCTGGCGTTCCTGTCCTTCGGCCTTTGGGTGCATCACATGTTTACCACGGGCATCCCGCATATGGGGCTTGCCTTCTTCTCGGCGGCGTCGACGCTTGTCGCAGTGCCGACCGGGGTGCAGATATTCGCGTGGATCGGCACGATGTGGAAGGGCCGCCCCGACCTGCGCCTGCCGATGCTGCATCTGCTGGGGTTTTTCGCCACCTTCGTCATCGGCGGGCTGACCGGGGTCATGATTGCCGTGGTGCCGTTCAACTGGCAAGCGCATGATACGGCCTTCATCACGGCGCATCTACATTATGTGCTGTTTGGCGGTTTCGTCTTTCCGATCTTTGCGGGCCTCTATTACTGGTTGCCGCATTTCACCGGGCGCAGGCGGCTGTTTCGCTTGGGCGAAATGGCCTTTGCGCTGGTGTTCATCGGGTTTCACGTCACGTTTCTAGCGATGCACTGGGTGGGCCTGATGGGCCAACGGCGCCGCATTGCGACCTACGCGCCGGAAGACGGCTGGACCGCGATCAACCTGATCTCGTCGGTCGGCAGTTTCGTGCTGGCCATCGGGATCGCGATGATCCTGATCGACGTGATTCTGCATGTGCTGACCGCCACCCGTGCACGGCGCAATCCGTGGCGCGCCGGAACGCTGGAGTGGGCGATGATGACCCCGGCACCCGCCTATAATTTCGCCAGCCTGCCGCATGTGAGCAGCCGGGAGCCCCTTGAAAGTGATCCGGCCCTCGCTGTCCGGCTGGCGCGCGGCGAAGGGTATCTGGCCACGTCCCGCAACGGCTGGCGCGAGACGCTGACGGTGGATATCGCAAGTGGCAGGCCGGATATGCATGTGATCTACCCTACCAACAGCCGTCTGCCGATGCTGATGTCGGCGGTCACCGGCGTCTTTTTCCTGTCGCTGCTGCTGAAATTCTACTGGGCTGTTCCGCTTGCCCTGGCGGGTGTCGCCGCTCTCGTCTGGCGGTGGGTCTGGCTGCTGGGCCGCACCGATGATCCTGAGGTGCTGCCAGTGGGTCACGGTATCGACTTGCCCAACGCCGCCACGACGGGCCGGTCGCCGGGGTGGTGGGGATCGCTGTTCCTGCTGACCGCGAACGCCACATTTTTCGGCTCGCTGCTGTTCGGTTTCGCGTTTCTGTGGACCGTTGCGCCGGGCTGGCCGCCGCCGGTCTGGTTCGCCGCGTCGCCGGTGGAGCTGGGCATCGGCATCGTCGGCGCGGCGCTCGGCCCGGTCGGGATGCGCCTTGCGATCCGCGCAAACCGGCAGGGCGGCGGCGCGATGCCCTGGCTTGCCCTCACCCTCGCTGGCGCGCTTGGCGTCGCCATCGCCTGTACGGCGATGATGGTTCGAACCCCGTCACCGGTAGACCACGCCTATGGCGCGACGCTTTTCGTACTCGGCGCATACGGGCTATTCCACGCCGCACTGGGGATCTTGATGGCGGCATTCCTCGGCGCGCGCGTCCTGCGCGGTTTTACCTCGCCCGCGCGGCGCGCAGAGTTCCCCATCGTCGGCCTCTGGGTCGATTATCTGTCGGTCATCGGCATACTGGCCCTGCTCGCCGGACATCTGCCGGGTTTGCTCGCATGAAGGACCTTCTGCGCATACTGATCGCACCGCTGGTGTGGCTGGCGGCGTTCAGCGCGGTGTATGGCCTGCACGGCCTGCTCTGTGGACACGGTATCGCCGGGACGGCGTTCGGTCTGCCACTGCCAAGGGTCTTGCTGGTCGCCGCCTATGCCGCTGCGATCCTGCTTCAGGTGGCGCTGCTGGCGGCCCTCCATCATCCGCGCTTTGCGTCCCCGTCAAGCTTCGTGCGTTTTGTCAGCCGCGCGACGAGTTGGGTCGGCGTTGTGGCGACAGGCTGGTCTTTGCTTCCGGTCGTGATGACCACCTATTGCATCTGAGGAACCGCGCCTGTACGCGTCGTCAGTTCCCGGCCCGACCTTCGCGATATATGATGAAAATCCCGCTCAGAACGATTATACCCGCGCCGATAAATGTCATGAAATCGGGGATTTCGTTCCATATGAGCCAGCCCAGCAGCGTCGCCCACAGCAGACCGGTATATTCGAAATGCGCCACAATCGACGCCGGGGCGAACCGGAACGCCTGCGTGATCAGCGTCATGCCCGCCGTGCCTGCTGCGGCGATGCCTGCAAACAGCCAGATGTCGCCGGGCCGGATTGGCGTCCAGAAGAACGGGCTGAAGATCCCGCTCAGCAGCGCCCCCGCCCCGACAAGATAAAGCATGAGCGTCCAGACATTCTCGGCCGGATGGACCCAGCGCGATCCGATCATCAGCAGCGCGTAGAATAGCGCCGTACCCACAGGAAACAGCGCAACCACCTGAAAGGTCTCGCTGCCCGGTCGAACGACGATCAGCACGCCGGCAAAGCCCACCAGCCCCGCCGACCAGCGGCGCCAGCCGACACTCTCGCCCAGCAGAAGGCTGGAAAGCGCGATGATAAAAACCGGCGCCGCGAAAACCAGCGCCGTCGCCTCGGCCAGTTCCAGATGCCGCAGGCCAATGAAGTAAAGCACAGCCGCGCAGGTCCAGAAGCCCCCCCGGACCAGATGCGCCAGTGGTCGACGAGACAAAAGCGCCGCCTTTCCGCCAAATGCCAGCGCGATCATCAGCGCGGGCGGCAACGCGATCAGATTTCGCAGGAACAGGATCTGTACCGGCGCGTATCCATCGGTCAGCGTTTTAACAAGAGCGTCATTGACGGCGAGGCAGGCTACACCGGCACATATTAGGGCAATACCCGTTCTGGAACGCGACCTTTCCAAAGCGGTCTGCATGAGATCGGCCCTCTTTTATCGAACTGTCTATCTTCAGATAGTTTGGGACAGCAGAGCGGTCTTCCGTTTGGAGACTCTGGCTCATCCTTGATTGAGTTTATGCATTTTCATTTTGATGGTGCAAGCGCCGGGTGAGCATGGTTTTCCGTTTGATCTCCCCTCGCCGTTTCAGAATCTGCTCTGCGCACGCGAAGTAGACGTCTGCGGGCTGTTGATTGTCACTGGTCCAGATACAAGATGTATTGCCCACCCATTTCTGGTTTTGGCCATCAGCAAAGAAGTCCTGATCCAGCAAGTTGGGCGCGATGTTGAACGCAAGGTTGCTGTCCGTGGTCACCTTGCATTTCTGCGTTCTGACGACCTAGATGCCATTCTCACGCATCAAGCGACTTATGCGCCGGTGCCCGACCTTCAGTCCCAGATCCTGCAGCTCTTCGGTCATACGAGGCCGACCATAGCTTTGCAGGCTCAGGCGATGTTGTTCGCGGACATGCGCCAAGATCACCATATCGTCGCGCTGTCTGCGGCTCATTGGGCGGCTCCGCCATGCACGAAATCCCCGCGATGTGACCTGCATGATGCGGCAGTGAAGTTCTACAGGCCAAACTTCTTTCCAGGCATCGATGAAAGTAAACCTCACCGGCTTTGACCTGCAAAGAAGATTGCCGCCTTTTTCAACACTTCCCTCTCCTCACGCAGTCGGCGGACTTCCTTGCGCAGGCGCTCGTTCTCCTTCTCAACGTCCTCGTGTGGCCCCGACATCAGGTCATCGTGCTGATGCTTCTGGACCCACTTGTTCAACGTCTAAAGACCAATGCCCAGATCTGATGCCGCTCGTGGTCTTGTCAGACCGCTGATGGTTGCGATCCGCACCGCATCACGGCGAAACTCGTCTGTGTATCTCGTTGCCATTCTCAATCTCCTTCATAGCTAACATTGCTCGAAAGAGACCGGAACCAAACCGCGACAAGACCACAATGCCTTGGACCATCGCGTAGCCCGCATTCAGGATCGCGATTTCAGGTGCGTGCGCGTACAGGACGGCGGCGACGTCATCGTTCCAGATCGTGTCTGCGGCGACATAGATGGTCTTCTCGTCGGGATGGCTGAACACCACGCCGCAGACTTCGCCCAGGATCTCTGTCATCACCTCGTAAGGGACTGTTGCGTTAGTTCGCGCCGAACGGACCTGAAGCTGTTCTGTCATGTGTTCAGGCGGGAAGTCCGAAAAATCTGATGCACGAACGCGATTTCGCCGGCAACACCGGGCGCCATGTGCGGACTGTGGTTGTTCTTGATGGTTCGGATGGCTTCGATGCTGCGGAGGGTTGATTTCGCCGTTCGCAATGATTGGACGCTCTGCCGATAGCCCAGCAGACGCTTCAGCGCGGCATGATCGCTTTCGATTCGGTTGTTTCGCCACTTCCGATCGACATGCGTGATGCTGTCGAAATGCGGATCGTACCGCCGGCTTTCTTTGCGAATCACCTTGCGGTACGTCGGGGCTTTGTCCGTGCAGATTGTCATTGGTCGATGCAGCCGAACACGTTGAATGGCGCTGCGCAGAAAGGCCTTGGCGGCCGCGGCATCGCGCCGGGCCGTCAGCCGAAAATCGATCAGTTGGCCGTGTGAATCAATGGCGCGCCACAGATAGCGCCACTTCTTGCCGACCCGCACGTAGGTTTCGTCCACATGCCAGGCAAGCCTGATCCATCGCCGATGCCTGTCGGTGCGCTTGGCCAGTTCGGGCCCGAATTTCTGGACCCCGCGATAAATCGTGGAGCGATCAACCACGACCCCACGCTCGGCCAGCAAGTCGGCAGTATCCTGATAAGACAGCGGATATCGCAGATACATGCGGACCGCGCGCAGAATGATTTCAGCCGGGAAGCGATGATGCTTGAAAGGCGTCGGGCGGGTCATCGCTCACCTCATGTTTCGAAAACTGTCGGCGACAGGGACGAATAATGCAGCAGTCCCCTTGGGGGGTCATCGTATCCTACGATCATGGCAATGAAACCAACATTTGGACGACAGGTAGAGGAGGTAATATAACCCTTCGTCGTCTTCATAATGGTAGATGGCTACTCACTTGCGGCTTTGCCAACGCAATCAGAAGCCGCTGGTGGCAGGATTGAGCGCAGCATCGCAAACTGTACATAAAACGGATTATCCGGCATTCGGAGACAGCATGACGCTTGCCCGCCTCCGGCCACGCCGATCGCCCGGTCAATCCCTGACGAAATGCCGTGCAAGAAAACCGTTCGGCGGGTCTTGGTCGGCGCGCCCTTGATCGCCGCCAATGTGGGCGACCGGATCATGTCTCCACGGCAGCGCGGCTGACATGTCTGCCCCGCTCTGGCCGTGTTAACCATTTCATTCCCCGACGCTTTCCCCGCCTTGCAAGGCATCACGCCATGTCGAAAACGTGCCAATTCAGATCCGGGCAATTGGTGCAGAAACATGCACCAGTGCCGTTTTGCCGCGCTGGCCCAGGCGGCAAAGCCTGGCCTATCGGGGTGCTGACGCGGCCGTGTGACACAGCAAAAGGCTTGACAAATTGCGCGGGCCGGTGGTTTCCTGACTAACAGAATATTTTCCTGTGGGGAAAGTGTGGCCGCCGAAAGGGTGCAGATGCGCCGAAGGATCTTGCGGCGGCGACACTGTTATATGTGCCGTCATCATGCCGCATCCCATTGATATTCTAACAAAAACAATAAGGGAGGGACAAAAATGACCTGCAAGATACGACTTTGTACACCGCTCAGCGTACCAGATTCTGCATCGTGCGCCCAGCCGCGCCGCGCATACCCAAGCGGAGTATGAAGGAATGAGCATACACGATCACAACGACACCCTTGATTACGAACACGGCAACCTTCAGTCCGGCACCAACTGGTGGGGCGCTTTCGTCATCGGTCTGGCCGGGACGATCCTGGTTACCGGGGCCGCGCCTGCGTTTCTGACGGTGTTCGGGGCGTCCTATATTCCCTTCATCACGTTTTTCACGCTGACAGGCGTTCTGCTATGTCTGCTGCTGGCCGAGCTTTCGGCCATGATGCCGGGCCGCACGGGCGGATCGCCGTCCTACGCCTATCCGGCCTACAAAAACCGTTTTCCGCGGCTGGCGCCGCATATCAACGGCATTACCGCCTGGATGTACTGGGTCGGCTGGATGCCGGTCGCGCCGCTGAACATGATTCTGGCGTCTTTCTATATCACGCACCTGTTCGGGCTGGACGCAACGGCCGGCATCACGCCGATCAGCACATTCATTCCCTACTGGACGCTGGCGATCACCGCCATTGGCCTGCTGCTGCTGTCGGTCCCGGCCTATATGGGCATCCGCTTTGGCACCTCGATGGCGACATTGCTGGCGGTTTTGTCGATGATCCCGCTGACCTTCCTGTCGATCGGTTTCGTCTTTAACCTCGGCGCCGCCGACTGGAGCGAACTGGCATGGTTCCCCCAGCTGGACGGCAGCAGTTTCTGGTCATCTATCGACGGGTATCCGGCGTGGATCATGTACGTGGCCTATGCCTTCCCGCTCTTGTGGACGGTGATCGCGTATGAGGCCGCCGCCTGCTATATTGGCGAATGCCAGAACCCCGGCCGTGATGCGAAAATCGCCATGACGCTTGAGGGTGGCTACGGCGTGTTCGTCTATACCATGCTGCCGATCTCGTTCGTGGTGGTGCTGGGCGCCTCGGCCCTGTCCGATCCCGAACTGGTCGATCCGAAAACCATGTTCGTGACCTTTGCCAGCAGCATTTTCCCCGGTATCGGCGGCAAGCTGATGGAATGGATGATGGCGATCATGCTGATCATCGCGCTGGTGCTGTCGGCGCTGAATTCGCTGATGGGCTGCTCGCGGTCGCTGTACCAGATGTCGCTGGACGGGCAATTCCCCAAGTTCTACCAGCATCTGAACAGCCACCATGTGCCGGATCTGGCCATGGCGACAAACGTGGTTGCCAGCCTTGCCATCGCCTTCATGGGTGGCGCGATCGAGATCTATTCCTTCTCGAACGTCGGCTATCTGGGATCGTTCGTGCCGGTGCTGATCGCCTACTACATGCTGCGTAATGACCGGCCCAATCTGCCGCGTCCGTTCAAGCTGCCGGAATACTTCAAATATATCGCCTTGGCACTGGCTGCGCTTTACTTCTTTGTATGGCTGGTCGGGGGCATCATATATTCGTATATTGGTGGACAGGCGACGTATTACTTCCTCGGGGTTGCAGCAATCTTCATGTATCTGCCACTCTACTGGTATCGCCAGTACGAGGATCGCCGCGACGGCACGACCACGGTGGTCGCCGAATAAGGGAGCGGGCAGGATGATCGGAAAACTGTTCAGACGCGCGCAGCCAGGTCCTGCCGGACCTGCGCGCAACATTCTGATCGCCTCCGAAGGGCGGCCCATCAGCGACGCTGTCATCGCTTTGGCAGTGGACATGCTGGATGAGGGCGGCAAGGTCACGGTTCTGACCGCGGCCCGCCTTTGGGGCACCAGTTTCGGCCTGCCCAACCCCGGCCTGCGCCCCAGCAAGGCGGAAATGGACGTCCAGAAGGAAAACATGTTTTCCGCACTGGACAGTCTGGAACAGGCAGGTATCGAAGCGGATGGTCATATCGTGACCACCCGCCACCCGTCCAAAAGCATTCAAAAACAGGTGGCGCAGCGCGGCTGCGACACCATCATCATGGGCGCCGACGCCCAGAAGCCGTGGTTTCTGCGCGCCACAATGTGGAGCCAGGAACCCTACCGCGTATCATCCCGCGTGGCGATTCCGGTGCATCTGGTCGGTCCCGGCAATATCGAGGGCAACGCGCCGGACCTGCCCGGCACCGCGGGCCGTAAACGGCCAACCACGGCCCGCGCCCGGATCTGACCTGCGCGGCCCTCTGCACTCTGACCTCCACAGGAGACCAACAATGTACAAACACATCCTTATCCCCAGCGACGGGTCCGAACTGTCGATGAAGGGCGTTCAGCACGGTCTGGGACTGGCCAAGGAACTGGGCGCCCAAGTCACCGTCGTCGTCGTCGGCCAGCCCTACCCGCTGCAAAGCGCGGCAACGGTCGATTCCTGGACCAAAGGCCAGCACGATTATGTAGAAGAGGTCATCAACAAGGCCAAGGCAGAGGCCAAGCAGCACGGGCTGGAGGTCGATGCCTACCGCGCAACGAACGCCTCGGCCGCCGATGCGATCATCGACGCCGCCGACACGATGACCTGCGATCTGATCGTCATGGCCTCGCACGGGCGCCGTGGCATCAGCCGCCTTCTGCTTGGCAGCCAGACATCCGAAGTCGTCAGCCATAGCCCGATCCCGGTTCTGGTGGTACGCTAAAGCTCAGCTGCCGGATCTGCCCTGCGCAGGTCCGGCACAACCCTGCGCAGGCGGTTCCGGCCCCTACCACCCGGCGGCGCCTGTGATGGCAACGCATCAACGGGAGGCCCGCATGGAAAACCTGGGTAAATTCTATATCAACGGCGCATGGACCGCGCCCAATTCGGACCGCACATTCCCCGTCCTCAATCCCGCCACCGAAGATCAGATTGGCGAAATCATCCTTGGCAATCAGGCGGATGTGGACGCCGCTGTCGCCGCCGCCAAAGCGGCCTTTGCCAGCTACAGCCGGACCACGCCCGCCGAACGGCTCGCGCTGCTGGAGCGTTTGATGGACGTCACAACTGAGCGATTCGAGGATTTGGCGCAGGCGATCAGCCGCGAAATGGGTGCCCCCATCACCATGTCCCGCGAGGCGCAGGCCGATGCCGCCACCGGCCACCTGCAAGGCTTCATCGACGCGATGAAACAGCAGGAACTGCGCGAGACGCTGGACAATGGCGACATCCTCGTGCGCGAGCCGATCGGCGTCTGCGGTTTGATCACCCCGTGGAACTGGCCCATGAACCAGATCGCGCTCAAGGTGATTCCGGCGCTGGCGACGGGCTGCACCTGCGTGCTGAAGCCGTCCGAACATACGCCGATTTCCGCGATGATCTATGCCGAGATTATCGACGCCGCCGGCTTCCCCGCCGGGGTGTTCAATCTGGTGCATGGCGATGGCGAAACCGTGGGCCGCGCGATGTCACAGCACCCTGACATTGACATGATGTCCTTCACCGGCTCCACCCGCGCCGGGCGCTCCATCACCCGCGACGCGGCGGAAACCATCAAGCGCGTGACGCTGGAGCTGGGCGGGAAATCCCCCAATCTGGTGTTCGCCGATGCCGATCTGGAGCCGCGCGTTGCCGCCTCGGTTCAGGAATGTATGTATAATACCGGCCAATCCTGCGACGCGCCCACCCGCCTGATTGTCGAGCGGTCCTGCTATGACACAGTGTGCGACATCGCGCGCAAGACCGCCGAGGCCATCGAGGTCGGCGATCCCACCGCCGAGGGCGATCATATCGGCCCGCTTTTCGACCAGATCCAGTACGAGCGTGTGCAGGCGATGATCGAGGTCGGCCGTGACGAGGGCGCCACCCTGCTCGCTGGTGGCCCCGGCAGGCCCGAGGGCCGCAACAAGGGCTGGTTCTGCCGCCCGACAATCTTTTCGGACGTGCGCAACGACATGCGCATCGCGCAGGAAGAGATATTCGGCCCCGTTCTTGTCATCATCCCGTTCGAGGGCGAAGACGAGGGGATTCGCATCGCCAACGACACGCCCTATGGCCTCGCCGCTTACTTGCAAACCGGCGATCCGGACCGCGCCGAGCGTGTGGCCGCGCAGATCCGTGCAGGCGCCGTGCATATCAACGGCGGCGGCTTCAATTACGGCTCGCCCTTTGGCGGCTACAAGCAGTCAGGCAATGGCCGCGAAGGTGGCCTGTTCGGCCTGGAGGATTACCAGGAGGTCAAGACGCTTCACTTCAGCTGACGCTGTGACAGGCTCTGATCCGCCGCTCAGAGCCTGTCATATCCCCGACAGCAGCGCATCCAGCGCCCGCACCAGCGCATCGCGCTGCGCGGCAAGCGAGCCCACCCGCGTGCCCATTTCAGCGATGGTCAGGGTCGCGGCCAGTTGCGGCATGAACAGATACACATCCTCGCCCAGCGTCACCGCAGGATTCAACGCAGGCAGCGCCCGCGGCAAGGCCCCTTGCGCGATCAGCGGCGCCACGACGCGCGTCGTCATCGCGTCCAGCAGATCGCTCTGCAGCACCGTGACCAGCGTGCCATCGGCCATGCGATACAGATCAAACTGCGCCGCCACCGGTCAGAACTTCCGATGTGCCGCCAGCGGTACGCCGCCCGCATCGACAAAGGCGTTGTAGTCAGCAATGGCGCCCGCATTCTGCGCCTTCCACAGCCGTGCCCGCTCGGCGCGAATCGCGGCGATCACACCATGTTCCGCCGCGCGCGAGACATTGATTCCCAAGTCCCGCGCTTCCTGCAGAATCGCGCTGTCCAGCGTCATACTGGTTGATTTTCTGGGTGTCTGGTTGGCCTTTGCCATGACGTCGCCTCCGGTATGCCCGCGGTTATAGACACAATCATACCGCATAAATGCGGTATTTACCAGCATGTCACGCCGTCACGACAACCTCGCCCACGTCCCCGTCGACCGACCGGCAGGCCGCCAGCAGCCACCCGGCCAGATGGGTCTGCACATAGCTGCCATGAAACCGGCTGGGCTCGGCCAGCACCAGACGCGCCCCATCGCGCCGCAGCCGCACCAGCCCGGCAAACCAGGTCTGGTAAATCGCCGGATCTTCGGCGTGCAGAATCCCCTTTGCCAGCGCCCATTCAGTGCCAGGACTCAGCTCCGGCGCCGCCACCACGGCCCCCTTGCGCAGCGGCATCGCCACCACATTTCCCGGTGTTTTTCTGTCCTGCGGCCCCAGACGCTGCACAAAATCCGGCCCGATCGCCGCCCACTGGTCCTGCGGGTCCTCAAGGATTCGCTCGATATCGAGACTGTATTCCATGAACGCGGTCTTTGCCGCCGACATGCTCTATATCCCCTCCGGGCCTGGCTACTGGGAATACGATTCGACCACCTCTTTCGTCGGCCAGCTGGCCGAGGCGCTGGAGGATCTGTCGGCCTTCAGCGGCGCTGTCCCCACGGGGACAATGAGGCTGCCCAAGGTATTTCAGGACGTGCGCTTCCTTCTGACGCGCTATGAGCCGGGCAATGAACTGCACCGCGCGATGCGTTCGGCCTTTGGCAAGGTGTTCGGCGCCAGATTGGCCGAGCATCCGATCGAAATGACCCGCGCGGTCGAGCAGTACGGCAGGTTCCTGTCATCCATTTACGAGACCGATTACCGCGACACGACGCGCGAGACGTGGCGCCGCGCGCGAGCGTCGTTCGATCAGGCGTATGACGAATTCAAATCCCACGCGCTGGCCGCCTGGGACACTCTGGAGGACGGGCAATGACCAAGCGCAAGGGCTTCGACATCGACTTTCCGGGCGGCGATGTCCCCGAGGGGACACCAGACGACGCACCCGCCGCACGGCGCGGGCCAATGGCGTCGGCCATTGCCGAAAACGCCGAGGCGCTGCGCAGCAGGCAAGCGGCAGAGGATGCGATCCGCGAAGAAAATGACCGGCTCGCGCACGAGCTGGTGCGGCTCAAGGCGCAGGGGCTGATCGTCGACCTGGTCGACATCAACGCAATCTCCACAACCAAGCCGGCGCGCGACCGCAGCGCCACCCGCGACCCTGACCTGGGCGAGCTGAAGGCGTCGATCACGGCGATCGGCCTGTCAAACCCGATCCGGGTGGAGGCTGATGGGGATGGCTGGCAACTGGTGCAGGGCTATCGCCGCCTGACGGCCTACCGCGAATTGCACGCCGAGACGGGCGATGACAGCTACGCGCGCATCCCGGCCGGCATCCTTGCGCAGGGCGAAACGGTCGAGGGGCTCTATCGCCGGATGGTCGATGAAAACCTTGTGCGGCGGGATATCTCCTTTGCCGAAATGGCCGCGCTGGCGCTGCGCTATGCCGAGGATGACGCGACAGACGCACAGGATGTGGAGCGGGCCGTTGCGGTTCTTTATGCGTCCGCCGCGCGGCAAAAGCGGGTCTATATCCGCCACTTCGCCACCCTGCTGGAGGCCATCGGCCCCCGCCTGAAATTCCCCGAGGCGATCCCCCGCGCGCTGGGGCTGGCGCTGGAAAAGCGCATCTCGAACGAGCCGGGCGCAGCGGCGCGGATCAAGTCCGCACTGGCCGCAGGTTTTCCCAGCACCCCTGAGGCCGAGCTGGAAATCCTGCGCGCGCAAGCGGATGCCAAGCCGCCGAAACCCGCCGCAAAACCCGGCACGCCGGATGCGGCAAAAACCACGTTCCGCTGCACTGTCCCCGCGGGGACAGTCCGCTGCGCTGCGCGTAGCGGGCGGGTGGAGCTAAGCTGCGAGCGGGATTTTTCCGCCATCGAACAGCAGCAGCTTCAGGCCGCCGTGACCGCTTTCTTTGCCGCGCTGGACGATCCAGAGCCATAGCGCAGCCCGATCTTGCAATGGACAATATGCGCTGCGGCGGGTTAACTCTGCGGCAACTCATTCATGACCATAAGGGAGATTTATCTTGGACCGTCGTTCATTCATCCGCGCGGGTGCCATCGGCACGGCCGCCACGGCACTGGCCGCACCGGCAATCGCGCAGGGCAATATCACCTGGCGCATGGTCACCACCTGGCCCAAGAATTTCCCCGGCCTGGGCGTTGGCGCGCAGCGTCTGGCCGACCGCGTGACGGCCGCATCCGGCGGGCGCCTGACGGTTCAGGTCTATTCGGCGGGCGAACTGGTGCCGCCACTCCAGAGCCTTGATGCGGTGATCGACGGCACCGCCGAGATGAGCCACGGCGCCGCCTATTACTGGCAGAACAAATCCGCCGCGCTGAACTTTTTCACCGGCGTGCCGTTCGGCATGACCACAGGCGAGCTGAGCGCATGGATGCGCTATCTGGGCGGGCAGGACCTGTTCGATGAGGTCTATGACCAGTTCGGTGTTCAGGCCTTCATGTCCGGCAACACCGGCACGCAGGCCGGTGGCTGGTTCCGCGGCGAAATCACCAGCCTTGACGATGTGCAGGGCCAGCGGTTCCGCACCCCCGGTCTGGGTGGCCGGGTCTGGGAAAAACTGGGCGCAACCGTCACCAACATGGCCGCGGGCGAGATTTTTCAGGCGCTGCAATCGGGCACGCTGGACGCAGCAGAGTTTGTCGGCCCCTATAACGATCTGGCGCTGGGGTTCTATCAGGTTGCCAAAAACTACTACATGCCCAGCTTTGTCGAGGGCGGTCTGGCGACCGAGCTGGTCGTTGACAAGGCCAAGTATCAGGAGCTGCCGGACGATCTTCAGGCGCTGATCCGCGACGTTGCACAGGCCGAATACGATCAGGTGTCGGCCGATTTCATGGCCAACGATCCGCGCGCGCTGAAGACGCTGATTGACGATCACGGCGTCATCGTGCGCCCCTTCCCCGATGACGTGATCGAGGCGGGCGCCAAAGCGTCGCGCGAGGTGTTCGAAGAGCTGCGCAGCAGTGACGACCCGCTCGTGACCAAAACCGCCGATAGCTTTGCCGAGGCGCTGGCGCTGCTGCGCACCCGCACCGAAAAGCTGGATACGCCCTATCAGGTCGCGCGCGAAAAATTCCTTGAACTCTGAATGAAATCAGGCCGTTAAGGTCAAAGGCCCGGCAGCGATGTCGGGCCGTTTTGCATTATCCCGTTATGAAACGGGGCAGCCATGTCACGATGCCGGGGAAGGCGAACAGCAGCGCGATAGCAAGGATTTGCAGCCCCACGAACGGGATGATGCCGCGGTAGATCGCCGCTGTCGGCAGCTCGGGCGGCGCCACCCCGCGCAAATAGAACAGCGCAAATCCAAAGGGCGGCGTCAGGAACGACGTTTGCAGGTTCACCCCAACCAAAACCCCCAGCCAGATGGGATCGACATCCATCATCAGCAGCACAGGTGCGGTGATCGGGATCACAATAAAGATGATCTCGAACGTGTCGAGGATGAACCCCAGAAGGAACATGATCGCCATCACCATCGCCACCGCCGTCAGCGTGCCGCCGGGCAGCGAGCTCAGGAATTCATGCACCAGATTGTCGCCGCCCATCAGCCGGAATACGACCGAAAACACCGACGCGCCCAGTAGCACGATGAACACCATCGAGGTGATCGTCGCGGTGGCAATCACCGTCTCGCGCAGGATGGTAAAGCTCAATCGCCAGCGCAGCGCGGCCAGCACCATGGCGCCGACAGCGCCGACCGATGCGGCCTCGGTCGGGGTGGCGATACCGCCCAGGATCGACCCTAACACGGCCAGAATCAGCAGCATTGGCGGGATCAGTGCCGAGAAGACCTCGCGCAGAAGATCGCCCTTTTCGGCCTCGGGCACCGGCGTGGCGGGGCAGGATGCGGGGTCAGTCACGGCCTTGAAAATCGTATAGGCCAGATAGAGCCCGACCAGCATGAACCCCGGCAGCAGCGCCCCGGCAAACAGATCGCCCACCGAAACCGGCACCGGCGCGAAATTGCCCTTGGACATCTGAACCTGTGAATTGATGCCCGACAGCATGTCGCCCATGAAAATCAGCACGGTCGACGGCGGCACGATCTGCCCCAGCGTCCCCGATGCACAGATCACCCCCGTCGACAGTTTCGGATCATACCCCGCGCGCAGCATGGCTGGCAGGGAAATCAGGCCCATCGTGACCACTGTCGCGCCGACAACCCCCGTCGAGGCGGCCAGCATCGCGCCCACCAGAATGACCGAAATGCCCAGCCCCCCGCGCAGATTGCCGAACAGTTTGCCCATCGTCAGCAGAAGTTGTTCGGCGATGCGGGACCGCTCCAGCATCACGCCCATGAAGATAAAGAGCGGCACGGCGACCAGCACTTCGTTGGTCATAAAGCCGATATAGCGGTTCGGCAGGGCACCGAAATTGGACGGGTCGAACACGCCAAACCCCATGCCGACCGCGCCGAACATCAGCGACACACCCGCCAGCGTGAACGCCACCGGGAAGCCCAGCAGCAGAAAACCGATGATGCCGAAAAACATCAGCCCGGCGAGGATCTCGCCGATCACGATCGGATCCATCAGAATTTTCCTTCTACGGCAGCAGCCTCGGCATCGGGGCCGGCCTCGGGGTAGCGCATCATCGGCGGCACCAGATCACGCCGCCCGGCCAGCACCAGAATGGACCGGCAGATTGCGGCGATGCCCTGCAACGCCAGCAGACCGGCGAAAACCAGAATGAACGTTTTCAGAATATACAGCCCCGGCATGCCGCCGACATTCGCCGACCCTTCGGCATAGGACCACGACCGGCGCACGAACGGGACAGAATAAATCGCGACGACGGCGGTAAAGGGCAGCAAAAACAGCAGCGTGCCGAACAGATCGACGATCGCGCGGGTGCGCATGCGGGCCGGGCGGTAAAAGATATCGACGCGCACGTGATCATCGCGCAGAAACGCAAATCCGGCCACGGCGGTGAACATCGCGCCGCTCAGCCAGATATAAAGATCCTGCATCCACAGAAAGCTGACGCCGAAAACATAACGCTGCACAACCACCGTAAAGCAGACCAGAACGACCCCCAGCGACAGCCAGGAAAACACCTGACCCACGATCCGGTTAATCCAGCAGATCACGGCAGCAAGCCCTGCGGCCAGTCGCAACATGTCATCGCCCCTTCGGGATTGCGCCGCACGCGGCATTTGTCCCGCGTTTAAACGGCGCGCACCGCGCCCGTCAACTGCCCGCCTTCGGAACAACATCGCGCGGCGCCGCCAATTCGCGGCACGAAAGACGCGGCGACCGCAGAAAAAGGGATAGTTTGGCCGAATTTGCCGCCAGCCCTTTCCGAGCGCCGGTAAATTTGGCAAATACTCTGCAAACAAGTCCAAGAGGCCGGAAAAATGACTGTGCAGGAAACGACCGCCCCGGAAAAGACGCTGACCCATTTGCAGCGCCTTGAGGCCGAGAGCATTCACATCATGCGCGAGGTGATGGCAAACGCCGAAAACCCCGTCATGCTGTATTCCGTCGGCAAGGATTCCGCCTGCATGCTGCATCTGGCGAAAAAGGCGTTCTACCCCTCGCCGCCGCCCTTTCCGCTGCTGCATGTCGACACCACTTGGAAATTCCGCGACATGTACGCGCTGCGCGAACGCGCCGCCGCCGATGCGGGAATGCAACTGCTGGTGTATAAAAACCCCGAAGCGGTGGAAAAGGGCATCAACCCCTTCGATCATGGCGGGCTGCACACCGACATGTGGAAAACCGATGGGCTGAAACAGGCGCTGACGCATTATGATTTCGACGTTGCCTTCGGCGGCGCCCGCCGCGACGAGGAGAAATCCCGCGCCAAGGAGCGGGTGTTTTCCTTCCGCTCGGCCAATCACCGCTGGGACCCGAAAAACCAGCGCCCCGAGCTGTGGAAGCTGTATAATACCCGCAAATCCAAGGGCGAAAGCATCCGGGTTTTCCCCCTGTCCAACTGGACCGAACTGGACATCTGGCAGTATATCCACCTTGAGGGGATCGAGATTGTGCCGCTCTATTACTCTGCCCCGCGCCCGACGGTGGTGCGCGACGGCATGATCCTGATGGTGGACGATGACCGTTTCCCGCTGAACGGCGAGGAGCCGGTGGAACGCTCGATCCGGTTCCGTACGCTGGGCTGCTACCCGCTGACCGGCGCGGTGGAAAGCACGGCGACGACCCTGCCCGAGATCATTCAGGAAATGCTGCTGACCACCACGTCCGAACGCCAGGGGCGCGCCATTGACCACGATCAGGCCGCGTCGATGGAGAAGAAAAAGCAAGAGGGGTATTTCTGATGTGCGCCGCCGCCAAAGATGCCGTTTACGTCACCGAGGATCTGATAGCCTCCGATATCGACGCCTATCTGGAGAAACACCAGCACAAGACGATGCTGCGCTTCATCACCTGCGGGTCGGTTGACGATGGCAAATCGACGTTGATCGGGCGGCTGCTCTATGACAGCAAGATGATCTTTGAAGATCAGCTGGCCTCGCTTGAAAATGACAGCAAGACCTCGGGGACCCAAGGGCAGAATATCGACTTTGCCCTGCTGGTTGACGGGCTGGCGGCCGAGCGCGAGCAGGGCATCACGATTGACGTCGCCTATCGCTTCTTCTCCACCGACAAGCGGAAATTCATCGTCGCCGACACGCCGGGGCACGAACAATACACCCGCAACATGGTCACCGGCGCCTCCACCGCCGATCTGGCCGTGATCCTGATCGACGCGCGGCAGGGCGTGCTGACGCAGACGCGGCGGCATTCCTATCTGGTCAATCTGCTGGGCATCAAGAACGTGGTGCTTGCGGTCAACAAGATGGATCTGGTCGAGTACAGCCAGGAACGATTCTACGAAATCGTCAAGGAATACTCGCATTTCGCCGAGCAGATCGGCATGACCAGCTTCCTGCCCATCCCGATTTCCGGCCTTGCGGGCGACAATATCGTGACGCAGTCCGAGAATATGCCGTGGTATCAGGGCCCGCCCCTGCTGAGCCATCTGGAGGACGCGCCGCTGAACGTGGCACAGATGCAGGACGCCCCGTTCCGCATGGCGGTGCAGTGGGTCAACCGGCCAAACCTGGATTTTCGCGGGTTCTCCGGGCAGATTGGATCCGGCAGCATCAAACCCGGCGATGGCATCCGCGTGCTGCCCTCGGGCAAGACCAGCCGCGTAAAATCCATCGTTACCTATGATGGCGAACTGGACAGCGCCGTCGCCGGGCAATCCGTCACGCTGACCTTCACCGATGAAATCGACTGCTCGCGCGGTGACGTGATCGTGCAGGCGGACGCGCCTTGCGAGGTGGCCGATCAGTTCGAGGCAACTTTGGTCTGGATGGGCGAGGCGGAAATGCTGCCAGGCCGGCCCTATTTGCTCAAAATCGGCACTCAGACCATGACGGCGACCGTGACCGAGCCGAAATATGAGGTGAACGTCAACACGCTGGAACATCTGGCCTCCAGCACGCTCAGCCTGAACGCGATCGGCGTGGTCAACATCTCGACCGATCGCGCGATTCCGTTTGAAGCCTATGATAAGAACCCCGACCTTGGCGGCTTTATCCTGATCGACCGGATCAGCAACGCGACCGTCGCCGCCGGCATGGTGCATTTCGCCTTGCGCCGCAGCCAGAACATCCATTGGCAGGCGCTGGACGTCGACCGCGAGGCGCATGCCAGCGCGAAAAACCAGACGGCCAAGGTGGTGTGGTTCACCGGCCTGTCCGGCTCGGGCAAATCGACGATTGCCAATATCGTGGAGAAGAAACTGCACGCGATGGGCAAGCATACGTTCCTGCTGGACGGCGACAACGTGCGCCACGGGCTGAACCGCGATCTGGGCTTTACCGATGCGGACCGGGTGGAAAACATCCGCCGCGTCGGCGAGGTGGCGCGCCTGATGACCGATGCGGGGCTGATTGTTTTGACAGCCTTCATCTCGCCCTTCCAGTCCGAGCGGCGCATGGTGCGCGACATGATGGAGGACGGCGAATTTATCGAGGTGTTCGTCGACACGCCCTTGGAAGTGGCCGAGGCGCGCGACGTCAAGGGCTTGTATAAAAAGGCGCGGGCGGGGGATCTGAAGAATTTCACCGGCATCGACAGCCCGTATGAGCCGCCCGAGGCGGCAGAATTGATCGTCAACACCGTCGATCTGACCGCCGAAGAGGCCGCCGAGCGGATTGTCGAGGCGCTGACCCGCTAACCGGGCAGCTTATCGGGCCAGCAGCGCCGCGCGGATACGTGCGGCGCGCCTGATGCTGGTGATCGCCGCACCGATGGCGATGATCCACAGCGCGATCGTCAGAACCGTGCCTTGTGCGGCAAAAAGCGGCTCGAACACAGCTATCAGAGCCGCAATCGTGATCACCGCCATCCGCTGCGGTTTCGCCATTGGCCCGCTGAAATCAGGCGCCAGCCCGATATTCGCGCCCAGCTCGCGGGTGTAGGCGGTCAGCACCGCCAGCGCGCCCGCCGCCAGCCCCAGCGCGGGGCATCCTGCGCCGATGCCCGCCCCGGCGAATATCAGCAGGTCCGACACCCGGTCGGGAAATTCGTTCCACAGCGGCCCGTCCGGCGCGCTCTGCCCGCCCTCGACCGCGACCATCCCATCGAACAGGTTGCAAAGCAACCGGATCTGGCAGGCCAGCGCCCCCAGTATCAACAGCGCGCCCGCCACGATCCCATGCGCCCAGCCGGTCCCGGCAAAGGCCAGCCCCGCCACCAGCGCCGCCGCCATGCTGGCCTGCGAAATGGCGTTCGGCGTCACGCCCCGCGCGGCCAGCGCGGCGGCGCTGCGCGCGGCCCATTTCGTGTCGCGGCTGCCCAGCGGGCGGCGGTTTTCAAGACCCGCCATCAGCCAACATTCCAGTAAAACCGGACGATATGAAAGAAGATCGGCGCCGAGAAAATCACCGAATCCAGCCGGTCGATGAACCCGCCATGCCCGGCAATCAGGTGGCCCCAATCCTTGACCCCCCGGTCGCGCTTGATTGCCGACATCACCAGCCCGCCGAAAAACCCCATCGCTGTGATCACCAGCGACAGCCCAAACGCTTGGCTGATGGTAAACGGCGTGATCCAGAACAGCGCCGCGCCCAGCACACTGGCGCTGAGCACGCCGCCGACCAGCCCTTCCAGCGTCTTGGACGGTGACAGGTTCGGCGCGATCTTGCGGCGGCCAATCGCCTTGCCCCAGACATATTGCAGCACGTCCGAGGATTGCACCACGACGATCAGAAAGAAGATCAGGAACAGGTTCTTGCCCTCATATCCGGGGATATTGAGGCTCAGCAGCGCGGGCACATGGCTGACGCAAAAGACCGCAATCATCAGCGCCCATTGCGCCTCGGACACCCGGATCAGGAAATTGTCGCTCTGCCCGCGCAGCGCCGACAGGATCGGCATGAACAGGAACGCATAGACCGGAATCAGGACGGAATAGAGACCATACCAGCCGATTCCGACCAGTATATATTGCAGCGGCAGCACGACGAACACGGCCGCGACCAGCGCCCAGTGATCGGCGGCGCGCGTGTTCGTCAGCGTCAGAAATTCGCGCAACGCGGCAAAGGAGCAGAGCGCGAAGAGGATCACCACCCCCGCCGTCCCAAACGCAAAGGCCAGCGCGATGACGGCGACCATGACCCACCACGCATTGATGCGCGCGGTCAGGTTCTGGATCGTCAGATCGCCGGGCAAGGCGCGGCGTTTCAGCACCTGCGCGGCGATGGTGGCGATAGCCAGCACGGCCAGAACGCAGGCCAGAAGGATAATGAAATGCGTGTCCATGTCTCAGGGCCTTTCAGGGGGTGCGAGCGCGAGCAGCGCGGCCTCGGCGCGGCTCAGGAAGGGCGCCTTGTCCTCGCCGTCCAGCCGTAGGGGCGCGCCGAACGTGACGGTGCAGATCAACGGGATCGGGATATGCGCGCCCTTGGGCATGACGCGGTTCAGGTTCTCGATCCAGACCGGGACCAGGTCAATTCCGGGGTTCTGCGTGGCCAGATGAAACAGCCCCGATTTGAACGGCAACAGCCGCTGACCCCCGGTGTTGCGCGTCCCCTCGGGGAACAGGATCAGGCTGTCGCCACTGGCCAGCGCGTTGCCCATCTGTGCGATTGGATCGGCCCGGCGCGTGGCGGGATCGCGGTCAATCAGTACGGCGTTGAAGACGTCGCGCCCGATGAAACGTTTCAGTCGCGACGCCTGCCAGTAATCGGCGCCCGCCACGGGGCGCGTGCGGGCGCGCAGGGCGCGGGGCAGCACCGTCCAGACCAGCACGAAATCGCCGTGGCTGGCGTGGTTGGCGTAGTAAATGCGCTGCGCCTGCACCGGCGCGACGCCCTGCCAGATGCCGCGCACCGCGGTGATGGCGCGGGCAAATCCGACGATCAGCGCAGCGGCGGCGCGGGCGGCGCTCAACTGGCGGCCAGCGCGGCGGCGACCGCGTCGATCAGCATCTGCGCCTCGGCCTGGGCCATCACCAGCGGCGGGCGGATTTTCAGCACATTCGCGCCCGGCCCCGTTGCGCTGATCAGCACGCCATTGAGGCGCATATGATTGACGATATGCCGCGCCAGAGCCGCATCCGGGGTGCCTTCATTGACACAATCGACCGCCACGAACAGCCCCGCGCCGCGCACCGGGCCAATGCCCAGCTCTTGCAGGCCCGCTTTCAGATAGGCGCCAACGCTGCGTGAATTCTCCTGCAAGCCCTCGGCCTCGATCACGTCCAGCACAGCCATGCCGGCAGCGCAGGCCACGGGATTGCCGCCGAATGTGTTGAAATACCGCGCATTAGAGCCGAATTCCGCCACCAGCTCGGGCCGCATCGCCACGCCCGAGACGGGGAATCCGTTGCCCATCGGCTTGCCCATCGTCACCATATCGGGCACCAGCCCGTGCCGCTGAAAGCCCCAGAAGGCATCGCCGGTTCGGGCGAAACCGGGCTGCACCTCGTCAGCGATGAAGATGCCGCCATCGGCGCGGATCAGATCGACGGCGGGCTGCAAAAACCCTGCCGGGTCCGGGAACAGCCCGTCGCTGGAGAACACCGTGTCGCAGATGAAGGCGGCCGGTTCGATGCCGCCTGCGCGCATCTCGGCAATCGCGCCCGCCAGATTTGCCGCCATGCGCGCGCCCTGATCGGGGCCGCCATCGGGCGCATCGATCAGCCGCACGCGCGCGCCGCGCGGGACGTAATCGCCCAGCGACGGCGACAATTCCGACACCGCTTCGGTCACGCCGTGATAGGCGAGGCGGGTGACGATCACGCCTTGGCGCCCGGTATGCGCGCGTACAATCCGCAGCGCCAGATCGTTCGCCTCCGACCCGGTGCAGGTGAACATCACATGCCCCAGCGCGCCCGGCATGGTGGCCAAGAGCCGCTCGGCATAGGCCACCGGGCCTTCGTGCAGATAGCGGGTATGCGTGTTCAGCGTGTCGGCCTGCGCGGCAATCGCCCGGCTCACATGAGGGTGGCAATGGCCGACCGACACGACGTTGTTATAGGCATCAAGATAGCGGTTTCCGGCGCCGTCCCACAGCCACACCCCCTGCCCGCGCACCGGGTGCAAGGGGCGGTCATAGAACAGCCGGTAGGCCGGTCCCAGCACCTTTTGCCGCCGCGCGATCAGAGCCTGATCGGCGGGGTCGAGGCTGTTTGCCGTCCCGTCATAGGCGTTAACCATGGTCATCGTGCGGCCCCTCTCACACTCGCGCGCAACGCAGCTACAGCGGCGCCGGGCGGCATCGCGTCCAGCGCATCCAGACCCTGCCGGGAGGCGGCGGCGTTGCGCAGAATATAGCTGGCGTTTTCCGGATAACGCCGCGCGCGCCAAGCGCCCAGCGTCAGGGTTGTGACATGGCGCAAACCGATCAGATCGGGCAGCAGCGCGATTTCTTCGGGCTCCAGCGGCAGGATGCTGCTGTAGCCCGCCAGCAAGCGCGTGATCTGCGCCAAAGGGTCCGGCCCGGCGGCGATCTGGTACGAGCAGGCAACGGCCAGATCGCAGGCGATGGGGGTATGCACCATGTCGCCAAAGTCAATGATTCCCAGCGGTTGCGACGCCTGCGGGCCGTCCACCAGCAGGTTGTGCGGGTTGAAATCATTATGCACGACCTGCGCGCGCAGATGCGGCAGGCGGGGGGCGATATCCGTGTCGAAACGGTCCAGAATGGTGGTCAGGCGGGTGCGCAAATCGGGATCTGTGACCGCCTCCAGCATCGGGCGCAGGCGATGCGCCTGTTTGATATCCCATTGCAGGACATGCCCGGCGGCGGGATGGAAAAACCCGCGCATCGCCACCGTCAACCGCGCCAGAAGCGCCCCCAGCGCGCTGTGCAGTTCGGGCTGCGCGGTGGCGCTGGCCAGGACCGTGCCGGGCAGGAAGCTGAGCAGGCGCACGATATGGGTTTGGCCGGCCTGCTGCACGGTGGCGCTGGCCGCGCCCTCCAGCGTGGCATGGACGCGCGGCACCGGCAGCGAGGGATCTGCGCCCGCCAGATGGATCAGAACCTGCGTCTGCATATCCGTCACGGCGGGGTCTTCGGCGGCATTGGTAATCTTCAGCAGCGCCTCGGCGCCGCCCGCCAGAGCGATGTGAAAATTCGCGTCCTTTTCCGCCGAAAGCGGGCGGATATCGCCGGTAAGGCCGTAAAGATCACGTGCGATCTCCGCCGCGCGGGCCAGCGTGATCGCCGGCGCGTCCTGCGCCAGCAGATCGGCCTGCTCGTCGCGCGGCAGCGGCCGATCGATGACCGGCGGCAGGGCCGCGGCGGGCATCAGGCCACAGGCTCCAGCCCGCACCATTCGGCGATGAACAGCGCCATCGCGGCCGTGATGCGCTGCACGGAAGCCAGGCTGACGCATTCATCAATGCCGTGGATATTGCGCGAAATCGGGCCATAGCAGAGCGCCGGGATCTGGTTGTACAGCGCGTAAACGCGGGTATCGAGATAGCTGGGCGTCATGAACGATTCCAGCGGCGCGCCCAGTGCGGATAGGTGCGCGTTTGCCAATGTCGCCTCGGCGTCGGTGCCTTCCTCCAGAACGTAGCCTTCGGCATAGAATCCGTTGAACACCACCTTGGGCGGGTTGTTTTTCAGGAACCCGTCAGAGGCGGCAAAGTCTGCGATGCGGTCCGTGATGTGGCGCGCCGCATCATCGGCGCTGACGCCCGGATAGAGCGACACGCGGCAGTCGATATTGCACCATGACGGCACGGAGGAGGCCCAGTCGCCGCCCTCAATCTTGCCGATATTAAGGTTGATGGGGTGGGCTTCATCCTCGAAATGCGGGTGGTTTGCCTTGTCTGCGTTCCACTCGGCCTCGATCTCGCGCAGCAGGGTGGTGACGCGGGTGGCCGCATCAATGGCGTTGGCGCCCTCGCCCATTTCGCGCACATGTTTGGGCACGCCGCGCAGCTGGACCTGAAACCAGATCACGCCGACATTGGCGCGCACCAGCTTTTCGTCCTCCGGTTCGGGGATCAGCACGGCGTCGGCGGTGTAGCCCTGAAGGTAGGTTTGCAGGGCGCCGTTGCCGGTGGATTCCTCCTCGACCACGGATTGCACATAAACGGTGGCGGCGGGCTGCATTCCAATGCGGCGCAGCGCGTCGAGCGCGAATATATTGGCCGCCGCCCCCGCCTTCATGTCGCCCGCGCCGCGGCCAAACATCCAGTCGCCGTCGATTTTCGCCGAAAAGGGCGGGTCCGACCACATGTCGTGCAGACCTTCGGGGACCACATCCAGATGTGATTGCAGGATCAGCGAGCGGCCCTGTTCATCGCGGGGCCGGTGGATGCCGACGACGATGGGCGCGTCTGAATGACCTTCGGTGATTTTCGAGCCGCCGGGGTGGGCGGCGATGGCGGCGTGGTCCATCTGGAAGCGGTCCATCGCATAGCCGCGCGATTGCAGCGTGCGGTGCAGCAAGTCCTGAATGGCGTGTTCGTGGCCGCGCAACGACGGCATGCGCACCAGATCCTGAGTAAACGCGATTTGATCGTCAAAGCCATCGGCAACCGCCTGAATGATCTTTGCTTGCAGGTCTGCATCCAGTGCCATGGGGGTGTCCTTTGGTTAAAGCATCGCTTCGATGAGGTAGGGGCCGGGCTCGCGGGCTGCGTCTTCAATGGCTTGCATCAGGTCCGCCACATCGTCGACGCGGCGGCCCGGCACGCCCATGCCTTGCGCCATGGCGACGAAATCGAGGTGCGGGCGGTCGAGGTTCAGCATGCTCAGGGCATCGGGGCCGGGCTGCGCGCCGACATTGTGCAGCTCGCCTTTCAGGATCTCATAGGCGCGGTTGGCCAGGATGATCGTGGTCACGTTCGAGCCCTCGCGCGCTTGGGTCCACAGCCCCTGAATCGTGTACATCGCCGATCCGTCGGCTTGCAGCGTGATCACCGGGCGATCCGGGCAGGCGATGGCGGCGCCCGCCGACAGCGGGATGCCGATGCCGATGGACCCGCCGGTGAGCGCCAGCCACGAATTGGGTTTTGCCGCGTCCCCTGCGGGGAAGGTGTCACCGCCCGAGGATACCGCCTCGTCAATGATGATGGCGTCTTGGGGCAGCGCATTGGCCAGCGCGGCGGCGATGTTTTTCAGCGTGATTGCGCCCGGTTGGGGGCGGGCGGGCATGGCGGTATCGCGCGGTTTGGCGGCGCTGGCGCCGAGCCGATCAGCCAATGCAGCCAGCGCGGCGGGGCCGTCGCCATCGACACTAACCAGCGTTGTAGTGTCGCAATCGGCGGGCAACAGCAGGCTGGGCCGGTCCGGGTAGGCAAAAAAGGCAACGGGCGGTACGGTTTCCACAAGGATCGCGCGTTTGTAGGGGGCCAGCACCTTCAGCGCCATGTTGATCGGGTAGGGAATCTTGGCCAAAGGCACCCTGCCCTGCCCGCGTTCCTGCCGCCGGTTCGAGGTGGGGGCGATGATATCGGCGCCGGTTTTATCGGCGATGCCGTGCAAAAGCGCCAGCGCAGAGACATCCTCAAGCACCGAATTTCCGGCGATGATGATGGTGCGCTCGCCGGAGTCCAGCGCGGCAATGGCGCCGCTCAGCGCGTCCTCGTCCAGCTTGGCCGGGGCGTTCGATGCTACCACCGGCGCCATCTGCCCGCCCTCGTCCCAGCCAATATCCGCCGGGGCGATCAGGGTGGCGATGCGGTTTGGCGAGCTGTTGGCCACGGCCAGCGCCTGCATCGCGTCGGCTGCAAAACTGCCCGCATCCGTGCCTGATTTCACCCAGTCGCTGAAGGGCGCGCAGGCGCCTGCGACGTCTGCGGACAAGGGCGCGTCATATTGCTGATGGCGCAGGGCGTGATCGCCGACAAGGTTGACCATCGGCACGCGGGCCTTGCGCGCGTTGTGCAGATTGGCCGCCGCATTGGCGAAACCGGGGGCAAGGTGCAGCAGCGTCACCGCAGGTTTGCCCGCCATGCGCGCATAGCCGTCGGCGGCGCCGGTCACGACCCCCTCAAAGAGGCCCAGAACGCAGTGCATCAGCTTGGTGCGGTCCAGCGCATCGACGAACTGCATTTCGGAGGTGCCGGGATTGGCAAAGCACACATCAACGCCGCCCGCGTGCAGGCTGCGCACGACGCTTTCGGCGCCGTTCATATCCTTGGGGGTGTTGCTCATGTCGTGGCCTCGCGAAAGGTGGTCAGGAAGGCGCGCGCATTGTCTGCCAGCGACGGGCCGAGGTATCCGCCCTCCTGCACCAATGCCGTGGGCAGGTTCAGCGCCGCCAGCCTGCGGGCCATTTCGGCAAAGCCATCGGGATAGACGGCAACAGCCGCCAGCGGATCGTCGGCGGCCATGTCGAAGCCCAGCGACACAACCAGCGCATCGGGCGCGAAATCGCCGATTGCGGCCAGCGCCGTGTCCAGCGCGGACAGCACGTCATCCTGACTGGCGCCCTGCTGAAGCAGGACGTTCAGAGACGCACCCGCGCCCTCGCCCGCGCCGGTTTCGTCCGCGTGTCCGAGGTAGAATGTGGGATATGTCGCCGGGTCCGGGTGCAGCGAGCAAAAGAAGATATCGCCCCGTTCGTACAGGATATCCAGCGATCCGTTGCCGGTGTGCACGTCGATGTCGATCAGCGCCACGCGCTTGAATTTGCGCGTCAGGTGATGCGCCACGATGCAGGCATTGTTGAAAAAACAGAACCCGTTGGCGCAGTCGCGCATTGCGTGATGGCCGGGCGGACGGCACAGCGCATAGGCGGCGCGCGCGCCTGACAGAACCTCTTCGGCGGTCTCGATCGCGGTCTGGGCGGACCAATAAGCGGCGTCCCATGTCCCGGCGGTCAGCGGCGTCGATGTGTCGGTCATCCACCAGCCCATCTGGCCGTGAATATCCTTTGGCTCCTTGCCGCGGCGCAGGCCGGGATGCATGGTGGGAATGGCCAGCGCATCGGGCCCGGCACTGGCGACAAAACGCGCGTGGGCATCGGGCAGAAAGTCAACGTAATCAGGATTATGCACCGCCTTGATCGGGTCCGGCCCATGATCGCGCGGCGCAGTAATCTCAAACCCCTCGCCTGCCAGCATGTCGCGCAGGATTTCCGCGCGCTGGGGCTGTTCCTGATGCGGCATCGCCGCGCCGCGGCGGAAATAGGTTTTCGGCGCATGGCCTAGCTGGCGTTCGTCAAAGAAGGCTTTCATTCCGGGTCCCTTGGTCGTGGCGACGTGGGCAAACCATCGCAGTTAATAATTGCCGGATCAATCACATTGATGCATGATGCATCAAAACAGGCCGGGAAAATACCCGGCCAGGCCGCAGGGGAACGATGAACCAGATCAGCCGCGAATCGCTGGGCGATGCCATTTATGACCGGGTCAGTCAGGATCTGGTGCGCGGCAAGCTGCGCCCGAATCAGCGCATCACAATACGCGGTCTGGCCGAGGCGCTGGGGACCAGCTCGACCCCGGTTCGCGACGCGGTGCAGCGGCTGCTTCAGGACGATGCGCTGGTGCAGCGGTCGCTGCGCGATGTGCGCGTTCCGGTGCTGTCGGCGGCAAAATATCTGGAGATCGCCAGCATCCGCAGCGAGCTGGAGGGCCTGGCCGCCGCCCGCGCGGCGATGGTGGCCACGCCTGCCGATATCGCCCGCCTGCGCCGCCTGATCGAACGCAACGAGGAGGCGATTGCCGCCGCCCGCTGGACTCAGGCCGCCGAATACAACCAGCAGTTCCATTTTGCACTGGCCGAGATCGCGCAGATGCCGGTTCTGCTGGGCGTGCTGACGCGGCTTTGGCTGCGCATGGGGCCGCTGATTGCCGGGTATTACAGCCGCGCGCAGGTGGACATGATCCATCAGCATCACGCGCTGATCGCCGCCTTTGCGGAACGCGACGCCGCCGCCGCGCGCGCCGCGATCACCACCGATATTGACGAATCGCGCGACGGTATCATCGCCTATATCGGCTCGTTCGAGATTGGCGAGCGAGACTGAACGATCTTAATGTGTTAACAAAAAACCAAAAACGGGGAGAATAATAAATGATCAGACCGAAAAACATCGCAATCGCCATGCTGGCACTGGTGCTGGCGGGCCCACTGACCGGTGCGGCGACAGCGCAGGACAGCGAGCCGCAATCAGGTGGCACGCTGAACGTGGTCATTCAGCCCGAACCGCCGGGATTGATGCTGGGCATCATTCAGAACGGCCCGACCCAGATGGTCGCGGGCGACATCTATGAAAGCCTGATGCGCTACAATTTCGACCTGACGCCCGAGCCGCAATTGGCCGAGTCGTGGGAGATTTCCGAAGACGGCAAGACCTACACGTTCAAGCTGCGCCCGGGCGTGGTGTTCCATGACGGCGAGCCGTTTACATCGGCCGACGTGAAATTCTCGATGGATGTGTTCCTGCGCGAAACCCACAGCCGGATGCGCACCTATATGGAGCATGTCGACAATATCGAAACGCCCGATGATCTGACCGTTGTGATCACCCTGAAACAGCCCTTTGGCCCGTTTCTGGGCATTTTCGAGGCCGGAACAGTGCCGATGATCCCCCAGCATATCTATGAAGGCACCGATTTCATCAACAATCCGGCGAACAACACGCCGATCGGCACCGGCCCCTTCAAGTTCGATGAATGGGTCAAGGGCAGCTATATCCACTTCGTCAAGAACGAAGATTACTACATGGACGGCCTGCCCTATATCGACGAGATCTACTATCACGTGATCCCCGATGCGGCGTCCCGCGCGGTGGCGTATGAGACCGGCAAGGTTGACGTGCTGCCCGGCGGCGCGGTGGAAAACTTTGACGTCCCGCGCCTGCGCGAGATGGACAATACCTGCATCACCGAAAAGGGTTTCGAATATTTCGGGCCGCATTCGTGGATCTGGGTCAACATGAACAACAAGCCGCTGGATGACGTCAAAGTGCGCCAGGCGATGATGCACGCAATGGACCGCAACTTTGCGCGCGACGCGCTGTGGAACGGTCTGGGCAAGGTCGCGACGGGGCCGGTTTCCTCCTCGACCAAGTTCTATGCGGGCGACACCCCCGACATCACCTATGACCCCGAGAAGGCCAAGGCGCTGCTGGCCGACTCCAGCTATAACGGCGAGACGATCCGCCTGCTGGGCCTGCCTTACGGCGAAACCTGGAGCCGCTGGGCCGAAGCGGTCAAGCAGAACCTGACCGAAATCGGCATGAATGTCGAAATCGTCCCCTCGGACGTGGCCGGCTGGAACCAGAAGGTATCGGATCGCGACTATGATCTGGCCTTTACCTATGTCTATCAATACGGCGATCCGGCCTTGGGTGTGTCGCGGACCTATATGGGCGACAACGCCGCGCCGGGCAGCCCGTGGAACAACGTGGCGAACTATCAAAATCCCGAGATGGACAAGCTGTGGGACGAGGCCGCGCTGATGGCCGACCCCGAAGCGCGCCGCGCTGCCTACAAGACGATTCAGGATCAGATCGTGTCGGACGTGCCCAACCTGTGGCTGCTGGAACTGGGTTTTCCGACCATCTACCGCTGCAACATCCACAACCCTGTAAACACTGCATTCGGCGTCAATGACGGCTTCCGCTTTGTGTGGATCAAGCAGGAATAACGGCTTGCGAATATCGGTCCGGGGCGCTAGGGCGCCCCGGAACTTACTGGAATGTAACGCTAATACGGGGCAGATAACTTGACACGGTTCATCTTGGGCAGACTGGTCAAGGCGGTGTTCATCCTGCTGGCCATCCTTGTCTTCAACTTCCTGCTGATCCACGCCGCCCCCGGCGACCCCGCCGCCGTCATGGCAGGCGAGGCCGGCGCGGCGGACGAGAAATTCCTGGCCGATCTGCGCACCCGCTTTGGTCTCGATCAGCCGCTTTATGTGCAGCTGTGGATCTATATCAAGGGCGCGGTGCAGCTGGACCTTGGCTATTCCTTCCGCCAGCAGATGCCGGTGGCCGAGCTGATCGGCGACCGCCTGCCCGCGACCCTGCTGCTGACCGGCGTTGCGTTCGTTCTGTCGCTGGTGCTGGGCGTGATTGCCGGCGTCGCCGCCTCGGCCCGTCAGGGCAGCTGGGGCGACACGATCATTTCCACCCTCGCGCTGCTGTTTTACGCCACCCCGCTTTTCTGGGTCGCGCTGATGGCGTCGCTGGTGTTTTCCGTCTGGCTGGGCTGGCTGCCGGGGTTTGGCTATTCCACCATTGGCGCGGGCTATACCGGGTTTGCGCATGTGCTGGACGTGGCCAAGCATCTGATCCTGCCCGCCACCACGCTGGGCCTGTTTTTCACCGCGATCTACATGCGCATGACGCGCGCCTCGATGCTGGAAGTGTCGCGCCTCGATTTCGTGAAAACCGCCCGCGCCAAGGGGCTGAAACGCGGCGTGATCCAGCGTCGGCACATCCTGCGCAACGCTTTGCTGCCGGTCATCACGCTGGCGGGCCTGCAAGCGGGGCAAATCTTCGGCGGCGCGATCCTGACCGAAACCGTGTTTGCCTGGCCCGGCATCGGCCGCCTGATGTTCGAGGCGATCAATCAGCGCGATTATAACGTGATCCTGGGCGTGTTTTACATTTCAGCCGCCATGGTGCTGCTGTTCAACCTGATTACGGACGTCGTCTATGTCATTGTCGACCCACGCATAAGGCTGACAACATGAGAGATTTCTGGAAACGTTTCCGCTATAACCGCGGCGCTGTCATTGGCCTGATCATCCTTGCGCTGGTCATTCTGGCCGCCATCCTTGCGCCGGTTCTGTTCCCGCAAAGCCCGTGGAAAATGGTGCAGCGCCCGTTCCTGCCGCCCTTCACGCAGGACGGCCTTCTGCTGGGCACCGATGCGCTGGGGCGTGATGTGCTGTCGGGGCTGGCGCATGGGGCTTATGTCAGCTTGCTGGTCGGGCTGGTGTCCACCATCGTCGCGCTGGCCATCGGCGTGCCGGTCGGTGCCTGCGCCGGGTATTTCGCCGGGCGCACCGACGACGCGCTGATGCGCTTTACCGAGTTTTTCCAGACCATCCCCAGCTTTGCGCTGGCGATCGTCCTGCTGGCGATTTTCCAGCCCAGCCTGACCTTTGTGATCATCGCGATTGCTGTCGTAAGCTGGCCCCCCGTCGCCCGCCTCGTGCGCGGCGAAGTGCTATCATTGCGCACCCGCGAATTCGTCGAGGCGGCGACCCTCTCCGGCCTTGGCAACACGCAGATCATCCTGCGCCACATCCTGCCGAACGCCCTGCCCCCGATCATCGTGCTGGCGTCGCTGATGATCGCGCAGGCGATCCTCTTGGAAAGCTCGCTGTCCTTCCTCGGGCTGGGTGATCCGAACATCATGTCATGGGGTTACATGATCGGCGCCGCGCGCACCGTCATTCGCACCGCATGGTGGCTGTCCTTCCTGCCCGGCATGGCGATCCTCTTGACCGTGCTGGCGCTGAACCTGATCGGTGAGGGCCTGAACGACGCGCTCAACCCCCGTTTGACGAGGAAATCCGAATGAGCCTGCTGCAAATCCGCGACCTTGCCATCGCCCTGCCCGACGGCGCCGACCGTCTGTATGCGGCGCAAAACATCAATTTCGACCTCGATAAGGGCGAGATCCTGTGCATCGTCGGCGAATCCGGATCCGGCAAATCCATGTCCGCGAACGCCGTCATGGGCCTGCTGCCGCAAGGGGTAAAACCGGTGCGCGGCACGATCACATTCGATGGCCGGCCCATCCTTGGCCTGCCCGAAAAGGAAATGCTGAAACTGCGCGGTAGCCGCATTTCGATGATCTTTCAGGAACCGCTGAGCGCACTCAACCCGCTGATGCGTGTCGGCGCCCAGATCGCCGAAGTGTTCGAGGCGCATGGCGCGCTGAACGCATCTGAGCGCCGCGCCCGCGCGCTGCAATTGCTGGAGGAGGTCGGCATCCCCGACCCCGATGCCGCCGTCCGCGCCTACCCCTTCCAGCTATCGGGTGGCCAGCGCCAGCGCGTGATGATCGCCATGGCGCTCGCGCTGGAGCCTGACATATTGATCGCGGACGAGCCGACAACCGCGCTCGATGTCACGACCCAAGCCCAGATCCTGAAACTGATCGAGGATCTGCGCGCGCGGCGCGGCATGGCCGTCATCTTTATCACTCATGATTTCGGCGTCGTCGCTGATATCGCCGACCGCGTCATCGTCATGCAAACCGGCGAGATTGTCGAAACCGGCACCGCCGATGAGGTGCTGCTGAAGCCCCAGCACCCCTACACCCGCGCGCTGATTGATGCGATCCCCCGCCTGACCCAGCGCCGCGAAGCCGAGGAGCAGACCCGCGCGCCCATCCTGACGGTCGAGGGGCTGACCAAAACCTTCTCCACCGGCGCTGGCACGCTTTTTGGCAAGCGGCGCGTGGTCAAGGCGGTGCAGGACGTCAATTTCCAGCTATACGCAGGGGAGACCATTGGCATCGTCGGCGAATCCGGCTCGGGCAAGTCCACCGTAGGCCGCTGCATCGTGCGACTGCTGACACCGGACGCAGGCCGCGTCATGGTGGACGGCGCCGACATCGCGCATATGTCCGGGTCAGACCTGCGCGACAAACGCCGCAAATTGCAGATGATTTTCCAGGACCCCTACTCATCGCTGAACCCGCGCGCCCGCGTCAGCCGCATCCTGACCGAAGGCCTGATCGCCTACGGAACCGATCGCCACACCGCGCAGAGCCGCGCCCGCGAGCTGCTGGAGCTGGTCGGGCTGGATGCCTCGGCGATGCAACGTTTCCCGCATGAATTTTCCGGCGGCCAGCGCCAGCGCATCGGCATCGCCCGCGCCCTTGCGCTGGACCCGAAAATCATCATCGCGGATGAGGCGGTATCGGCGCTGGACGTGTCCATTCAGGCGCAGGTGCTGGACCTTCTGGCCGATCTGAAAACCCGGCTGGACCTGTCGATGCTGTTCATCACCCACGATCTGCGCGTCGCCGCGCGGATCTGCGACCGCATCATCGTCATGCAAAAGGGCCAGATCGTCGAGGCCGGGCCAGCGGGCAAAGTGCTGCACACACCGGCCACCGAATATACCCAGTCGCTGCTGGATGCGATCCCCGGTCAGGAATACGAGCGCGCGTTGGAGCAGGCGGACCGCTGACGCGGGCAATTCCGGCGCCGGTGGGTGCGATGCACGGCGCCGGACGCCTGCGGCGTAACGCCATCAGGCAAACAACAGCCAACAGACCGTCCATAGCATTGGCGACCGAGGGGCGCCGAATGTGCTGCCCGCGCATGTACCCCCGGCGCAAAATCCCACCTTGGGGATAAGTCTGGTATAACTTAACGTATTAGAATCCGCACCTTAGGACGGATGCCTGACGGCTGATCCGGGCCTCAGCACCTCATCTGGTGGCTTGCCTCACTACCCCCACAAGACAGGCCCGGACAATTTTTCTTGAGTTCCCCTGGCTCTGACGTCCTATCTGTAACGTAAAACGAGCAAAAAATACGTTCTTCGCGTTTCTGGGCGCCCCACGCGGGCGCAGCGCACGGTGGCGCAGATGGAACGACATGAGGCGGGCAAACAAGATGCATTCAGTGCTGCATGACAAGCTGCGAGCAGACGCAGATCGGCTATCGGAGGCGCTTGACCATATGTCAAAGCTCTTTCTCGCGCCGAAAGAGGTCAAGACCCTGCGCAGCTTTACCACCGCCGAAGTGGCCGAGCTGTTGCGCGTGAGCGATGGTTATCTGAGCAAGGCGCATTTCGACGATCGCATTCCCGACGTCGAACAAGGCCCTAATAACAAGCGGCTCTACACCGCCGAACAGATCCTTGGGATTCGCAACATCCTGTCGCAGAATGCCAAGGACCCGCATCAGTTTTTGCCGGGCCGGCGTCCGGGCGACAATCTGCAAATCTGATCCACGGTCAAGTTCAAAGGCGGATCCAGCAAAACCACCACGACCGTCACGCTTGGGATGCGGCTGGCGCTGCGCGGCTATCGTGTGTGCCTGATGGATGCCGATCCCCAAGCTTCGCTTACCACGTTTTTCGGATACCAGCCCGAGATCGATTTTCGCAAGGGCGGCACTCTTTACGATGCGATCCGCTACAATGACGGCGATGCGTCACGCGCCCCGATCACCGACGTGCTGCGCAAGACCTATTTCCCCAATCTGGACCTCGTTCCCGGCGGCATCATGCTTTCGGAGTTTGAAACCGAAACGCCCATGGCGCTCAGCCGCGGCGAACAGCCGGTGTTTTTCAATCGCCTCAGGGATTCAATGTGCCAGGTCGAGGATGATTACGATATCGTGCTGATCGACCGGTCGCCGCAGCTTGGATATCTGACGATGCCGGCGGTTTGCGCTTCAACCTCGCTGCTGATGACGATAATCCCCGAGCGCGTTGATCTGGCCTCTGCCAGCCAGTTTCTGACCATGGCGTCGCGCGTTCTGGAGGTGCTGCATTCCAACGGTGGCATCGGCGCCTATGACAATTTTGCCTATCTTCTGACCCGGTTTGACACGGCCATAAGCACGCAGCAGGATCTGGCCGAATGGATCAGGCAGCTGCTTGGCGACAGCGTGATCGCGTCGCCATTTCTCAAATCATCGGCCGTAAGCGAGGCCGGCCTGTCGCAGAAAACGATTTTCGAAGTGGATCTGGCGGCGTCAAAAAACCGCAAGACCTATGATCGCGCATTGGATTCCGCAATCGGATTCTCGAACGATATTGAACGGATGATCCAATCCGCATGGGGCCGAGGAGGCAAAGATGAAACATGATCTATTGGCCAAAAGTCTGGCTCAGATGGGGTCCAAATCCCCTGCCGCTGCGACAGGCGCCCAGGAACCGGACCAGGCAGGCCCACGGTCGCTGAAATGCATGCCGGACGTGCTGTCGCAGGTGTCGGCGCAATCGGCGAAAGAGGTGGATGTGCGCGACATTGCCGAATCCGAAATCGCCGACCGGTTCGACGTGGCCGAGGGGCTGGATGATCTGATCCAGTCGATCCGGACATCTGGCCAACAGCTCCCTGCCCTGCTGCGCTACCGGCGCGGCGCGGGTCCACGCTACGAAGTCGTCTACGGCCGCCGCAGGATTGCGGCCTGCCGCGCGCTGGGGATCAAGGTCAAGGCCTACATCAAGGAAATGGACCAGCGCGAGGCGCTTGTTTCGCAAGCTTTGGAGAATTCGGCGCGTCTTGAGCGCAGTTTTATCGAACAGGCGATCTTTGCGACCCGGCTGGAGGCACAGGGTTTTGCTCGGTCTGAAATCGGCGATGTGCTGGCTGTCGACAAAGGCACGCTGAGCAAGCTGATAGCCGTCGCGCGCGACGTTCTCGACACACTGATCTACCGGATCGGCGCGGCCCATGAGGCTGGTCGGCGGCCATGGCTCGAACTCAGGCGGCTGGTCAATGCCGACGGCGCGCCGGGCGCCGCTGAGATGGCGGCGCTGGTTCCCGGCGCAGGCACGCCAGTGGACAAACTGAACGGCCTGATCAAAGCGCTTCAGGCGATTGAGGCCAGGACGCGAGCGGACAAGCCCGCCACGCCGCCCGCGCCCAGCCCGCCGTCCAAACTGGACGGCAGACCCGTCACGCTCACAACCAAGGGCAAGCGTCTGGTGATCGAGGTATCGGAAACGGCAGAGCAAGGCTTTATCGGGTTCGTCGAGGCGAATCTGGAGACGCTCTACGACACGTGGAAGAAGACACCCTGACGCCGCTGTGCCCAAGTTGGCCAACCTGGACGACATGACGGCACACAGTTGGCCATGGCCAACCTGGGCGCGCGGCCAGACCACAGCCCCTTTTCGGGCCGCCGGTCCAGCCGCTCACCGCTTAATCGACTATCGGGGGCAGGCGGTCAAACCACGGGCGGGCCTGCTCCAGCTGCGCCGACAGGCGGAACAGGATATCTTCGCGCCCGAAATCAGCCGATAGCATGGTGCCAATGGGCAGCCCTCCGGCCCAGTACAGCGGCACCGACACGCTGGGCGCGCCCGTCATGTTGTGCAGCTGGGTAAAGGGCGTGAAGTTGACCAGCGCGGCGTGATAGCCGTCAACATCGTCGGTATCTGTGCGCTGCACGCCCAGTTTCGGCGGCGGCGTGGCAAGGGTGGGGCACAAGATCACGTCATAGCGGCTGTGCAGCTCGGCCATAAGGCGGCTTTGCGTGTGGATCTGATAGAGCGCCTCGGCGTAATCCTCGGCTGTCATCATCCTTGCATCGCTGACCGCGCGCCATGTGACGTTGTCGACATCCTCTTCGGTCACGACCTGATCGCGATGCGCGGCAATGGCGCTGATGCTGCGCGCGACGTTGCTGGCGACAAGCACCCAGATCGCGCGCTGCAACCGTTCGGCGCTGCCGGGCAGGGTGGTTTCCTCGACCTCATGGCCCAGCGAGGCCAGCAATTTGGCCGCATCTTCGGCCGCCTCGCGGCAGACCGGGGCAACCTCGGCGCCGTTCATCGGCGGTATGTGCCAGCCGATACGCAGACGGCCCGCGTCGGCGCGCACCTCCTCGGCATAGGGGCGAAGGACGGGCGGGGCGCAATAGGGATCGCCCGGCGCGATGCCATGGGTCGCGTCCAGCATCAAGGCGCTGTCGCGCACTGATCGGGTCAGCACATGCGCGCAGGACAGGCTGCCCCAGCCTTCGCCGATCAATGGCCCGGCAGGGTTGCGGGCGCGCGATGGCTTCAGGCCAAAAAGCCCGCAGCACGAGGCCGGGATACGGATCGACCCGCCCCCGTCGCTGCCATGCGCGGCCGGCACGATGCCGGCAGCCACGACCGCCGCTGCGCCGCCCGACGATCCGCCCGCAGTGCGCGTGATGTCCCACGGATTGCGCGTGGCGCCCGTCAGGCTGGTTTCGGTCGAGGCCGCGAGCGAGAATTCCGGCGTCGTGGTGCGGCCGAAAATCACCAGACCGGCGGCCTTGTAGCGGGCAACCAGCGTCGAATCGGCGGTCGCGGGCGCGCCTTTGGCCAGCAGGCGGGCGCCGTTGGCGGTGACGTGGCCGGCCAGTTCGCCCGACGCATCCTTGAGCAGGAACGGCACGCCGCGAAACGGGCCGTCGGGCAGCCCGGCGTCGATGGCGGCGCGGCCATGGTCATACAGGCGCTGCGACACGGCGTTGATATCGCCGTCGCGCGCCTCGGCGCGCTGAATCGCCTCCTCCAGCAATTCATGCGGGGACACGTCGCCCACCGCGACCAGATCGGCCAGGGCGGTAGCATCATGGGTCAGATAATTTTGCATCGGTGAGCCATTCTTTTTTGGGGTCGTCAGAACAAAAGCGGGCCGAAGCCAATGATCATGTACACTACGATCAGGATGCCAAGATAGGGCAGAACGGCGCGGGTGATCTTTTCAATCGGCAGGCCGGCCGTGGTGGAGGCGACGAACAGGTTGATCGCCACTGGCGGTGTGACCATGCCAATAGCCAGCCCGACAACGATAATAATGCCGAAATGCACGGTGCCAAGCCCCAGTTGCAGCGCCAGGGGCAGCAGCATCGGGGTGAGGATGACCAGCGCCGAGGCGGTTTCAAGGAAAACCCCGGTCACAAGGATGATCAGCATGATCACCAGCAGCAGCATGTAAAGGTTGCTGGTCAGCGCCAGCGCGAATTCGGCAATGGCGCCGGGCACTTGCCAGCTGCTGAGTGCCCAGCTGAGCACCGAGGAGGCCGAGATGACGAACATGATCACGGCGGTCGTCACGCCCGCGCGGATCACGATGCGGTAAAGCTGCGCCAGCGTCAGATCGCGGTAGATGAACAGCGACACGAGGATGGCGTAATTGACGGCGACCACGGCGGCCTCGGACGGGGTGAAGATGCCCGAAAAGATGCCGCCAAGGATGATCAGCGGCGCGAACAGCCCCCACATGGCCGATAACAAAGTGCGCCCGATGGTGCGGACATTGAACGGCGTGCCGCGCGGATAGGCGCGGCGATGCCCTTGGATCAGCGCCACGATGATCAGGCCGATGCCCATGGCCACGCCGGGAATGAAGCCGTTGAGGAACAGTTTCGACACTGATTCCTGCGCAATCACCGCATAGATGATCATCGGCACCGACGGCGGGATCACCACGCCAATCGTCCCGGATGCCGCGATCAGTGACGCAGCAGCGGCGGGATCATACCCCTTGCGTTTCAGTTCCGGCACAAGGCTGGCGCCGACCGCCGCCGTGGTGGCGGCGCCGGAGCCGGAAATGGCGGCAAAGAACATCCCCGCCAGCACCGACACGATGCTGAGCCCGCCCTTGATGAATCCGAACATGGAATCGGCAAAGGCCACGAGGCGTTTTGAAATCTCGCCCTGCGCCATCACATCGCCCGCCAGCACGAACATGGGGACAGCCACCAGCGCAAAGCTGTTGATGCCCGAAAACATCTGCTGCGGGACCACCATCAGCGGCACGCCGCCAAGGTTCAGCGCGCCCATGGTGGCGGCGCCCAGCACGACCGCGATGGGGATGCCCATCAGCAAAAACAGGATGAACAGACCGGCCAGGATCAGGCTCATTGCGCGGGTTCCACACGGGCAGGGCGCCCGGCAATCAGTCGGATCAGGTCGATCACCGACAGCCCCGCCATCAGTGACGCGGCCAGCGGCATGACGGCGTAGATATAGGTCATCGAAATGCGCAAAGAGGGCGATTTTTGAAAGCTTTGCACATTCATATAGCGGATGCCGATCACCGTCAGCGCAATCATAAATGCCAGACTGATCAGGATCGCCGCGCCCGTCACCACGCGCCGCGCGCCGTCCGGCAGGCTATCGCGCAAGAGCGACACCGCCAGATGCCGCCCTTGCTGCCACGCCAGTGCCGCGCCCAGAAAGGTGATCCAGATCAGCAAAAACCGCGCGACTTCCTCGGTCCATGACACAGAGGTGAAAAACACGCGTGACGCGATTTGCAATGTGATGACCGCCGTCAGGGCGGCCATGCCGAGGAACACCACGGGCCTTAATACCGCGCCGATCAGGCGGTCAATCGCATCAAGGCCCGCCAGCATGTTACTGCGCCGCGCTTGCGCGGATCTGCTCCTGAATGCGGGGCAGGTAGTCACCAAACTTGGCGCCGTATTTCTCGTACACCGGCTTTACCGCCTCGGCAAAGGCGGCCAGATCGGCGCTGTCGTTGATATCCATCCCGGCGTCGCGCAGCGCCTGCATCTGCGCCTCCTGCTCGGAGGCGTTCAGCGCGCGTTCAAATTCGGCCGCTTCCTGCGCGGCATCCTTCAGGATGGTCTGCGCCTGCTCGCCCAGCTTGGACCAGACCGGCAGGCCCATGACGAAAATCGCGGGCGCGTAGGAGTGCCGCGTCATGGTCATATTGGTCTGCGTCTCGTTCAGCTTGAACGAATGGACCACGTTGACCGGGTTTTCCTGCCCGTCAATGGTGCCCTGCTGCATGGCGGTCAGCGCCTCGTTCCAGGCCATGGGGATGGCGTCGGCGCCCAGCTCGCGGAACGTGTCGATATAAACGGGGTTTTCCATGACGCGGATGCGCATCCCGGCCATATCGGCGGGGGTGTTTACCGCGCGTTCGGAATTGGTCAGGTTGCGAAACCCACGCTCGGCATAGGCCAGACCCTTGAGGTTGACCTCCTCCAGACGGGACAGCAATTCCTGTCCGATCTCGCCATCCAGCACGGCATAGGCGGCCTCGGAGGAGGGGAACAGGAACGGCAGTTCGAACACGGCCATATCCTCGAGGAAATTCGACACCGGCCCGTTGGTGATCAGGCCCATATCGACGGTGCCGATCTGCATCCCCTCCAGCAGCGTGCGTTCGTCGCCCAGCGTGGCGTTGGGGAACAGCTCGACCGTGATGGCGCCGTCCGACCGCTCGGCGACCAGATCGCGGAACTTGGTGGCGGCGGCGTGGAACGCGTCCTGTTCGTTCACCACATGCGCAAGGCGCAGCGTGACGGGGGCGATCTCCGCCAGCGCGGGCAGGGGGGCAATGAGCGTGACAGCGATCGCTGCAAGTTTGAAAAACGGTTTCATCTGGCATCTCCCAAGGATTTTGGATGGTGCGGGCATATGGCGCGAATGATCCGGGCGATGCAAGGGCGTGGCAGCGGGGTCAGGCGGCCCGGACCCCCTCGATCTGTGACAGCACCTCAGCGGCAAGGCGCAGCGAATGCTGGCGCGCGGCCGGGTCGTGGATCTGGCTGGCAAGGATCATTTCATCAGGCTGATAGCGCTGCTTGAACTGGGTCAGCGTTTTCGCAATCGTCGCCTTGGACCCGACCGCCGACACCCGCAGCGCCTGATTGACGGCGCGCGTCATGTCGGCGCCGATGGCGGCCTCGATATCATCGACCGGCGCGGGCAGTTTGCCGGGGGTGCCAGTGCGCAACCGCGCAAACGCCTGCTGCATCGAAGTGGCAAGCCGCGCGCCCATCGCATCCGTATCGGCGGCAAAGACGTTGGCGGCCAGCATGAAATAGGGCCGCTCCAGATGTTCGGACGGCTCAAAGCGCTCGCGGTAGATCTGCACGGCCTGATCCAGCGCATCGGGCGCAAAATGTGACGCGAACGCATAAGGCAGGCCTAAGTGAGCGGCCAGTTGCGCGCCATAGAGGCTGGAGCCGAGGATATAGACCGGCACATGCGTTCCTTCTCCGGGATGCGCGGCCACCGTAGCGCCGGGGCGCGGATCACCCAGATAGCCCATCAATTCGACCACATCATCGGGAAAGCTGTCGCCGCCCATGCCGCGCCTCAGCGCGCGCGCAACGGCCATATCCCCGCCGGGCGCACGGCCAAGCCCCAGATCAATCCGGTTCGGGTGGATTGTGGCCAGCGTGCCGAACTGCTCGGCAATCGTCAGCGGCGCGTGGTTGGGCAGCATGATACCGCCGGCGCCAACGCGGATGGTCTGCGTCGCGTTCGCAATATGGCCGATCAGCACCGACGTGGCGGCGCTGGCGATACCCGGCATGTTGTGATGTTCGGCCAGCCAATAGCGGGTGTACCCGGTCGCCTCGGCCAGCTGCGCCAGATCAACGCTGCTGGCAATGGCGGCGCGGGTCTCTGTCCCCTCGGGGACCGGCGCGAGGTCTAGAACGGAATAGAGCATGTCGGCCCCTTTCATCTGCTTGCCCCTGATCTGGGGATTGGCCGCCGGAATGGCAACCGCGCACATTGTGATACCGGTCTGGATGATCGCAGGCTGGTCCTGTTTCGTTTGTCGGCTATGTGTCGGCATCAAGTAAAGTGCGGTGCAGTCGCTCCTATTTTTCTTGACCCCGCCCCCTGCCCTTCAAGGATCACACATGAGACAAGCTGACACTGAAAGACTGGAAAATATCGTAGAGGAATTGCTGGCCGTGCTGTGCGCGTCAGATGATCGGCTGCGGGAACTCGGCAAGGTCATGCCTGCGATCTACTTCAAGGCGGCTGTGAGCGTTCTGCAACCTGCCGACATGGAAGCCCGCCATATTGCCGAACGCCTGGCCGAAGAGCTGCAACGCCAGGGGATCATCACCAGGAGCAAAACAACATGACAGAACAGGACCTGGAACCATTCCTCGCGCTCGTCTCCGCAATCGAGCAAACCCGTCTTGGGGCTGGCTGGAAAGCCGATGCGGATGGCGAAGCCGTGCCACATGAACCTGACGCAGCCGAACTGCTGGACGATCTTCTGGCCCTCTACTGGCAAGGGCGCAATGCCTATGATAGCTTGGCGGCGAAGGTCGAGGGGCCACGGCTCTATGGCGAGATACTGGATTGATACGGCTATGGGACAGGATGAGAAAATGAAACCTTGCCCGGTCTGCGATGAATCGGGACAGATGCCCGATGCCATGCGCGGCGTGATCTACAAGCCAGACGTCAGCGGCAATGTCCCGTGTTGGGTCTGCCATGGCGAGGGCTCGATCCCACAAGATCGGGAGGTTTCGCCCCTCTGGACATTGCACAAGGCAGCGGTGGAATGAAAAGGGATGACCTCCCAGACTGCCCGCATTGCCGGGGCCGGGTGGTGAAGTTTCATTTCCTCTACGGTCAGGATCATTGGCCGCGCTCTGAATGGGTGTATTTCTGCAAGCATTGCGGAAAACTGGATGGCGCAACGATCCGCGAAATCCATCGACGGGAAGCCTTGGGCGATATCGTCACGCCACTGCACTAGCGGCTGTAAAACCCTCGGCTGAAATATCGGTACTCGATGGCCGTGCCGCTCTCGATCATCATGCGATTGATCTCCTGGCCGTCTGCCCGAGAACATCGCGCGACGGATCGGACATAACGATCAATGTCGAGCTGCTGACACTACAAGAGCTGGCCTTGAACCACGCGAACAAGGGCGGTTTTCGCCGCAAGGAAGCCGGTCTCGTCCCTCTCCGGGGCATCGATCCCCCAAAGGCGGATAGACCCCTCAAGGCCTCTTAAAACGAGCGTATCGCCGTCGATCACGCTGGCAACCGTGCCGCCATAAGCCGGGTTGGTGTCGTCCTCGACCTGGTTGGCCAGGAACAAGGCGCACAAGCCAAGGGCTGCAACCCCTGCCAAGGTGGCTCTAGTAGCCTTCTGTTTCATCGTCCGGGGTTTTCTCTGCCTGCCCTGCGTCGATCTTCTTCCAGTCGATCAAGCGGCACTCGATGGACTCGCCATTCGTCGGGCAAGTGTTCAGTTTCACACGGAAGCCTTTGCCGTCCTTATGCAACCAGGCTGTGCCGATCTCGGTCCATCTGCCCTTGTCGCTGTTGGGGTTGTCTTTGACCATGTAAGCGCGGTGTGTGGGACGGTTTCCCGTCAATCTCTGTTGTTCTTCATTCATAGAAAATCTGCTCTTTGCAATCTGTTAATCGTTCCCTATTCGTTGGAATCTGGAAAGCGGTTTTTTGAGCCTGGGAATCCGTGGTCAGTTAGGGGATAGGTGGGGGTCTGAGCGCCTTTCCCTTCGGAGCCGCTGTCGCTGATACCGTGAAAAGGCGGGCGAGGTTCTGGGGCAAGGGTGCATAGCACCGTCGTAGGCAGCTTGCCCTTCCCGCCGACCCGCACGTAGGTTTCGTCCACATGCTAGGCAAGGCTGATCCATCGCCGATGCCTGTCGGTGCGCTTGGCCAGTTCGGGCCCGAATTTCTGAACCAGCGATAAATCGTGGAGCGATCAACCACGACCCCACGCTCGGCCAGCAAATCGGCAGTATCCTGATAAGACAGCGGATATCGTAGATACATGCGGACCGCGCGCAGAATGATTTCAGCCGGGAAGCGATGGTGCTTGAAAGGCGTCGGGCGGGTCATCGGTCACCTCATATTTCGAAAACTGTCGGCGACAGGGATGAATAATGCAACAGTCCCCGCCAGATGGCTCATGATGATCCAGTCTGCCGGCGACGTATGTCTATGCCTGTCGGAGACGTTCTCAGACGCCCCCTGCCCTTCTTCTCCATCGAGTCCCGCCAGATCGTGACGGCGAAGAACCTCCAGCAACCAGCCGCAGCCTTTCAGCAGACGTGCGGCTTCGGTCGCCATTTGGCCCTTCTTCAGATGGTCGAGCAGTTGCGCGGTCCCCTCCCCTTTCGCCTCACGCACGGCTTCCAGGATTTGGGCCTTGGGCACGCGATTGAGATAGCTGTCGACCGTCGGCTCCCAGCCTGCCTCGACCATGTCGAGATCAACCGCGTTTGCTAGAAGATCAGCCGGGGCGATGCGTCGGGTCAGTCCACTGGCAGAGATACCCGCGCCGTAGGGGTTCACCTTCTCATGCAGCGCGTTGATTCCGAAACTGAGGCAATGCGCCAGCAGCGACAGACGGCTGCCCTGGTCGAGCTTCGCCAGATAGTCCGACAGCGCCGCATCATCGCCAAGCGGCGCTTTATGCTTATAATTGGCACGATAAGCGCCCCACCTCGCAGGTACCTTTCATGTCCAATACATTTGCATTATCGGACGCGCCGTGACTGCAGCCAGTTCAGCCCCATGATCGCCAGCAGCGCCAGCATGCCGCAGGTTTCGACGATGAATTCGGGGTGAAACACCGCAATCGTCGCAGGCACGATCAGCGCGCGCAGCACCCAGCCCATGCGCGTGAACAGCCAGCCTTCGAGAGCTGCGGCAAACCCGACCAGCGCGACGATCGCGATGAGACCAGAATAGATCACATAAGCGATCGGACCGCCCAGTATGATCTCGGGGTTGTAGACCATGAAGAGCGGGATCAGGTAGAGGCCCTTGGCGAATTTCCATGCCTGTAGCGACGTCTCAAGCGGTTTCGACCCGGCAATCGCCGCGCCCGCAAACCCCGCGAGCGCAATGGGCGGCGTGACGTTACTGTCCTGCGAATACCAGAACACCACCAGATGCGCGATCAGCAGGGGCATACCGAATTCGTTGCTGAGCGCCGGGCCGACCAGCACGATCAGCACGATATAGGCCGCCGTCACCGGCAGGCCCATGCCCAGCACCAGACTGGCCAGCAGCACGAGGATCAGCGCCAGCACCAGATTGCCGCCCGAAAACGCCACCATCATCGATGAGAATTTCAGCCCCAGTCCGGTCAGCCCGACAACCCCCACGATGATACCGGCCACGGCGCAGGCCATGGATACAGCAACCGCGTTGCGCGCCCCAAGCGCCAGCGCCTGACCCAGAATTTCAACACCGCGCCGCGCGGCCGCCGCGGCCCGCGCGCGTGTCAGGGGTGTGCCGTTCTTCGGCTCCAGCCAGACCAGTTCTGCCAACGCCCGGATCAGCGCCACCGCCACAACCGACACGATCGCCCAGAACCCCACCCGCATCGGCGACAGGTTGTTCACCAGAAGCCAGATCAGCACCCCCAGCGGCACGATGAATTGCCAGCCCGCTTTCAGCACGTCGCGCACCACGGGCAGGTCGGCGCGCGGCATCCCCTTCATCCCCGCCTTCATCGCCACCAGATGCACGAACAGATACACCGTGCCGAGATACAAGACCGCCGGAAAGATCGAGACGATGACGATGTCGATATAGGGAACGCGCGTATATTCGGAAATCAGGAACGCCCCTGCCCCCATCAGCGGCGGCGTGATCTGCCCCCCGGTCGAGGCCGCAGCCTCGATCCCGCCGGCCTGCGCGGGGCGATAGCCCAGCTTTTTCATCAGCGGAATGGTAAAGGCGCCGGTCGTCACCACATTGGCAATCGCCGAGCCGGAAATCGAGCCCATGCCGGCGCTGGCCAGCACCGCCGCCTTGGCCGGCCCCCCTGCCCTGCGCCCTGTCGCGGCATAAGCAAGGTCGATGAAAAACTTGCCCGCGCCGGTGACTTCGAGAAACGCACCGAACAGCACGAAAACGAAAATATAGGTCGCCGCCACCCCCAGCGGCAGGCCGTAAATCCCCTCCTGCCCCAGATAAAGCTGCCCGATCAGACGGTCCAGGGTGTTGCCGCGATGCGCCAGGATCCCCGGCAGCCAGTCGCCCACCATCGGCAGCGCCCCGCGCGGCCCGGCCAGCCCATAGATGATGGCTACAACGCCGATCATGGTCATGCCCAGCCCGATGGCACGGCGCGCGGCCTCCAGAACCACTAGCGTGGTGATAATGCCCATCCAGATATCGGTCTGGTTCCAGAAACCGGCGCGGGCGAAGATGTCGTTGAGGTTGATCACGATATAGGCGCCGCTGGCGATGGCGCCGATGATGAACACCGCGTCGATGGCCCATGTCAGCGCGCCCCTGTGATGCCTGCCGGTGACGGGGAACATCAGGAAGGCCAGCACCATGATGAACGACAGGTGAATCGTGCGCTGGTAGAACAGACCCAGCGGTTCGATCCCCGCCGCGTATAGCTGAAACAGCGACAGCGCGATGCCCACTGTGGCGATGGCCAGCGCGGTTGTGCGCCGTTGCTGCGCGGTGCCGGACGGATCGAACGGCTGGCTTGCGTCACCCATCGGGCTGCACCTTTTCAGATTGGGGGCGTGGTATCAGCCGCAGCACCACGCGTTGCCCTGCCGCCAGATCGGACAGGCCGTGGACATGCGCGCCGATGTGCAGCCGGTGATCGACACCGCGCTGCCCCACCCGCAGGGCCAGCGCGTTGCCGCGCACCCGCTCGTCCATATCGCGGATCCAATAGCCGCCGCCGGCCGCCGCCTCGATAGTGCCGCGCCCGGCAACTTCGCCCAGACCGGCTGCGAAATCATGCAGGAACGACCGGTCCAGCATCATGCGCCCCGCCCGGTTGGCAAAACAGTCACGGACCGCGCCGCCGGTGACCGAATGGTTCCAGCTGAGGCACCATTCAGCCCCCTCCGGCGCGTCGTCTTCGATCAGGACGGACCCGCCCTGCCCGACCACCTGTAGCGTTCCCGCCGTTGCGACGAGCGTGCTGAAACAGAAAAACAGGGCGGCCCCAAGGGACCACCCCGTCACGGTACGCCTCACGGACGCAGCTTGTCCGGCACAGTATGGCCCGCCTCTTCATACCAGCGGATCGCGCCGGGATGCAGCGGGATCGGCGTGGAGGACAGCGCAAATTCCGGCGTCGTGTCATTGGCCGCCGGATGCACCGCGATCAGCTCGTCCACATGCTCGAACATCGCCTTGGTGATCTGGTACGCCAGCTCTTCGTCCATGGCGGCATTCACTGCCAGAACATTGGGGATCGAGATCGTCGGAACGTCCGCGTCCATTCCCTCGTAAAGACCGGCCTTCAATGTGTAGGGGGCAAAGACAGGCTCTTCGGCGCTGGCCGCCTCGATCTGCTCAGGCGTAAGCGAGATCACCCGGATGTCGCGCGTCGCGGCAAGGTTCAGGATCGACGATGTGGGCGGCCCGACGCTCCAGAACCCGGCATCGATATCGCCATCGCGCAGCGCGTCCGCTGTTTCGTTGAAATTCAGGCGCTGCGGCTCGAACTCGTCATAGCCGATGCCGTTGGCCGTCAGAATCGCCTGCGCGTTCACCTCGGTGCCTGACCCGGGCGCCCCGACCGACACCCGCTTGCCGCGGAAATCCTCCAGCCCGTTGATGTCGCTTTCGGCCAGCGTCACGATCTGCACCGCGTTGGGATAGATCGACGCCAGCGCGCGTGCGTCGCTCACCGCGCGCCCGTCAAAGGCGCCGCTGCCGTTATAGGCATCATAGACCGTGTCGGCCAGCGCGATGGCCAGATCGCTTTGCTGCTGCGCGATCAGCGCCATGTTTTCAACCGAGGCGCCGGTCACCTCTGCGGTGGCCTGCGCCCCGTCGATGTATTTGCCGATCAGTTCCGCCAGCCCGCCGCCGTAGGGATAATAGGTGCCGCCCGTGCCGCCCGTCGCGATCGACAGGTTTTGCGCCGATGCCGCTCCGGTGAATGCCAGCGTCGTCACCAGCGCCAAACACAGTCTTTTCATGTCTATATCCTCCTGCTTTTCTCTTTTTATATGGCTATTCTTGTGCCGCTCAGGCACCGCCTGCAGATACCGTGGCCGTGTTCGGGACGCCCTGTCAAGTGCGCCACCAAAGCTGCGATTTTGAACCTGCCTTCGTGCCGTCCGTCGCGCGGAAACTGTAGGCCATGCCACTGTTGTTTGCTGAGAACGAGCATAACGCATTGTTACTAATGAATATTGCGGATTGTCAGGTGACAATTTGCCCTTTTGGCCGAATGACATTCATCATCTGACGTACATCAAACCCCTCTGCCCCGGCCTTTTGTGTCAGCCGCCGCAGATATCCGCCCGGATTTTTTATCTCAGGCAGCCGCTCCAGAATGCACAGCACCGCAGTCACCGCCGAGGTCAGGCCCATCTGGCGAATGGCATCACTGAACACTTGCGCGTCGATTCCCATCATCGGCGTCAAGCGGTCAGCGATCTGCGCCAGATCTCGCCAGTGGCGCGCAGGCTCGGGAAAGTAGGTTCTGTATTCTGTGCAGATCTCCATGACATCGTGAATCTCCGGCGCCCTTGTATTCTCTTTGCCGGGCTGGGGTTCGTCTGGATGCTGCACTTCTTTTTTTTCCGCGTCATTTGCAACGCGCGTTTCAGAGTCCGAATTATTTATATCTTTATATTGTATGTGCCGCTCATTCTGGGCGTCAGCGCCGCTCATTTCGCGCGGGCCAATCGGATTCAGCAGGGCATCCAATTGCGCATGCATGTCGCGCAGATCCGCCTCGCATGGCTTGCGGCGCAGCACCAGATGTGCGTCATCCGTCAGGGGGTGAGGTCCGATCTGGTTCAGCACTTGTTGGCGAAGTTGGGCCACATCGGCGCGCAGCGCTGCAACGCGTTCGTGATGGCGCGCAGCCTTGGCGGCGTGTTCGGTAATCTCAGCAGCCTGGCGCGCCAGCGGTGACAAATCGAACCCGAAGGCCAGCTCACGCCGCCCGCCGATGCGCCGGGCAAAGCGCTTGCGATTGGCGCTGTCGTGACGGCTGACAATTCCCGCACCGACCAGCGCCGCCAGATGTCGGCGCAGGGTGCTGTCGGGCATTCCGTTCAGCCGGTTGGACAACGTACGGTTGGACGGAAAGACGATGGCGCCGCGAGGGTCGGGCGTGATCAGCCTTTCAGGCAGAAAGGTCATCAGCACCTTGAGCACGCCGAGCGTGCGATGGTTTAGCCCATAGATTTGCGCCACGGTGCTGAGCGCGGTCAGGATCTCCCATTTGTCGACCATACCGGACGCAGTGTCCGTGTTCCGATCGATGACATGGTCCGTGTTCTGGACAGCCGTCGCCAGCCGCCCAAACTGTGTTTGGTGCGCGTGTTTCATGTAAATCTCACGAAAGACAACAACTCACCCGCCCTGCACCGCGATGCAGAGTTGACAGAGTTTCCGGAGGGGGCTATCTCAAAGGTGCAAAGATCGAGAATGGCCTTCCGGGATCAGTCCTGGGGGGCTTTTCTTTTTGTTGTCGTTGGTCCGTGCCTCTCCTGTTTTGATTGCTTCCTCAACTGCCTTCTGACCGGTCTTTTTGCCAGCGGTCATGAAGCTCGCTCACCAACGCCTCGGCGTTGGTATTGATCCAGGCGTCAAACCCTTCGGCGGTGCGTGCCGGAATGTTCAGGGTGACGCCTTTTGTCGTCGTGCGGATATCGGCCAGCGCCTGACCATCCGCGCCGCGCAGGGTGCGCGGCTTGGCCGCCGTGGCGCTTGGCGTTTTCGCCTGGCTTGTGGCGCGTTTATAGACCGCCTCGAACCGTGCGTCCGATTCGCCTTTGATAAAGTCGGGTCCGCGCATGAAGGCTGTCACGCGCGAGCGCACGCCGTCACGCTCCAGCGCGCGGGCCAGCGCCATCCAGCGATCGCGGCCAATGCCGGGGGCAGACCCGATCTGGCGCAGAAAGGGCAGGGGGAAGGCCGTGCCGACCTTGAGCATCCGCGATAACATCGGCAGATCGGTGGACAGCGCCGCGGCGATTGTCTCCCGGTTATAGTCCATCTGTTGCAGTTGCGCGGCAAAGGACGCCTTTTCGATAAAGCTCAGATCCTGGCGGGCCGTGTTTTCCTGCCCCTGCGCCATGACGAGGGCGTGATCGTCCAGCTGGCGCACCATCGCCTTGACCGGCAGCCCCAGATCCTTGAGCGCCCGCAGGCGGCGGCGTCCATAGACGATCTCGAACCGTCCGGGCGTCGTGGCATGGGGGCGCAGCAGGACGGGCACCTGTTGACCATAGGTTTTCAGGCTCTGCGTAAGCTGTTTTTGCGCCTCGCTGTCAATGCCCAGCCGATCCTCGACGCCCGCGTCGTCGATCAGCTCCGGGTCGATTTCCTGCACCGCATTTTCGTGCAGTCTGTTCAGCGAGGATTGCAGCGCGCCAACGGCGCCACGCGGCGGGGCAGGGGGCGTCGTTGCGGGCCGCGTGCGTTCGCCTTTGGGAATGTCGCTGCTCAGGATACCTTTACGTGCCATTTATCGTCCCCATGCTTTTTGCAACAGCATCTCGACCTCGTCATTGACAAGGTTGAGTGAATCGAGCGCGCGGTCGTAGGTGTTGCGATGAAACTGCGACCGCTCGACCTCATAAATTGTCTGCTGGGTCAGCCCCGCATCGGAAATCGCCGTCGATTTCAGCATCGGCGCAATCATCACCTCTTCGCCGAACAGCTGGCGCAGAAAGGCTACCACCTGTTGTTGGGGGCCGTCGTTGGGCTCGTAGCGGTTGATCAGGAAGCGCAAGAAGTCGAATTCCATGTTTGCCCCTGCGTTAGAGACAACATCGAGCAGATCCGCACTCATCTGAAGGAACTGCGACATCGACGCGACATCCAGCATATTCGGTACGATGGTGATCAACACCCCCGTCGACGCGCACAGCGCCGACATCGTCAGATATCCCAATTGCGGCGGACAATCGAAGATGATGACATCGTAATCTGCTTCGACCTCTTGCAATGCGGTGGCAAGGCGGGCGTAAAATGGGGGCTGGATGTTGTTGCGCAGGGCTTGTGGGGTTTCATGTTCGAATTCCTGCAACAGCAGCCCGCCGGGGGCCAGATCTATCCCGGTGAAATAGGTCTTCTGAACGATCTGCGAAAAGGGCAGGGGGTCGTCATAGCGGATCGCATCATAGATCGTGCCGGAGTCCAGAAAATCCAGTTCGGGGCGATACCCGAACAGCGTTGTCAGGGAGGCCTGCGGGTCGATGTCGACGGCCAGGACACGATAGCCCTTCAACGCCAGTCGCTGCGCGGTATGAATGGCACTGGTCGTCTTGCCCGACCCGCCCTTGAAATTCAGGAACGACAGAACCTGAACCTTGTCACCCTCGCGACGTCCGCGCAGATAGGTGCCTTTGATCTTGGCCGATTTCTCAAGGATCTGCCGCATGTCGACCAGATCAGACCCTGAATAGAGCCTGCGCCCGCCTGCAGTAGACTCTACATCGGGGAATTTCTCGTCGAAATGGAGTTTTCGCAGGAAGCTGCCGGAAATGCCCAGCATATCGGCCGCCTCACCAGCGCTGAAGCGGCGCAGTTCCTTGCGCGCATCGGGCGCAAATACCTTGAGCATATGGCTTTGAAGTGCCGCACTCAGGTCTTCCGCATTCTGGCGGATACGGGTATTGATATGGAACCGCCCAAGTCCATTTGGCATCTGTTTTCACCGCTCTCTCAGTAACGCTTTTTTTCGACAGCGCTTTGTTTAACGTTTCTTACCCGAGTCTTTGGCGGTTTGGCAACTGATTCCTCAAAATCCTTCGTATCCGGGTCTGATTACCGTCATCAAACATGCTGCCATGTGGCGCCCATGGCGGGTTCGCGTCGCGCCCGAAAGGGTGAAAAACAGGGCAGGGTGGGGGGCTGCCGATCGGCCGGCCGGAAAAGTAGCGCTTCGGGTCAAACAGCCAGCTGTTCAAGCACCATAGATCCCTGGCCAGGATTTCGAGATACGTTCAGTCGCTGTGATTGATCGGGCCAGAAGACGAACCGTAGCTTTGGCGACAACCCACGCTGATACTGCAAAGTTTTCCGTATCGGAACGGATGATGTCTCATGCGGGTTGCCTGTGACGGCATCATCGCCGCTACGCCTGCTTCTTCGGGCGCCCACCTTTTGCGCCATTCGCACGGGATGCAGCGGCTTTGGCGGGGGATTTCGACTGTCCGGCCTGACGTGCCATCGCCTTGTTCATCCAGGCCTTGGTCCCGAACACGCCTGCCACCAGTTCGGGTACGAAAACGTCAGCATCGAGCCTGGGCCAGTGCAGATTGAAGCCCACACCATCGACCTCGACATCCGCCAGATCATCGGGAGAGGCGTCGCATAGGTCCTGCACAAGGTGCGACGGGAACACGTAGGTGCAACCGTTCACCAGATCGACGGTGACGCGGCCTGTCTTGCGGTTGTAGCGGGCCGAAATGGCACCGGGTTCGGTCTCTGTTGCAGTACGACCACGGGCTTCTGCCGCATCGAACTGGGCATCAGTCAGGTTGGCCATGGATACGCTCCCATTCGTGCAAAAACTCGGTGCGGCGCTGGATCACGTCTGCCATCAGCCGCCGTTGGTCAGATCGTTTGATACCGATGAAGTAGACCGCTTCGGGTTTACCGTCGGGACCAGAAAGGTTGATCTTTGCCTGCCCTGCTCCCGTAATATGCACATGTGCTGGTTCATGATCTGACGTGTAGATAACGAACCGGAAGCCGTAGGCGCGGTGATTGACAACCGTGATCCAGATGTGATCTATCGGTTGGGCTTTTCAATGGTTGTCGCGTGCATTCTGATCAATGCGTCAGAACTGCACCCAGATGATGCTTTCCTGCAATATCGAATACGGTGGCAGTTTCTACGCGTGTTGACATCCATGCCGGGTGTGCCCGCCGCCTAGATGAGCGGCGGGCGAAGCGAGCCCGGAGAGATGGGCCCACAGTGCCAAAACCCAGCGGGATTAAGTTTCAGCCTGCACCTGACGGGCATGAAAAACAAATCCAAGGAAATTCAGCAGCACCTGCGCCGCAAGGATGGCCGTGGTGCCGGTGTGGTCATAATCAGGGGCGACCTCGACAAGGTCGATCCCGACAACCTCATTGCGCTCGGCCAAGGCCTGAAGCATCTCTATGACCTCGTAATAGAGAAACCCTCCGTGGCTGGGTGTGCCGGTCCCGGGCGCGATCGACGGGCAGAAGCCATCGATATCGAGCGTCACGTAAACCTTGGCGCCTTCTGGAATGCGATCGATGACAGCCTTTGCACCAAGTTTGCGCATCTGCCGGACCGACAGGATATCTGATCCCATTTCCCGCGCCGCCTCGTACCCGTCCCGCGCGGTGGATGACACGTTGCGGATGCCCACCTGCGTCATTCCGGTCACGTAGGATTTCTCAGCCGCACGTCTGAGAGGGCTGCCGTGGCCAAAGCGCACGCCGTGGCGCTCATCGACGAAATCAAGATGCGCGTCGATCTGGAGGATATGGATATCGCCGCGCCCTTCAAACGCATCGATGCAGGGAATGTTGACCGAATGGTCGCCGCCGATCACCACCGGAAAGGCGCCGGCATCCAGAATGGCCGCTACCCCCGCCTTGATGTTGGCGTGGCTGGACGTGGTATCGGTGTGGACGATATCGGCATCGCCAATATCAACGATCCGCACCGAGCCGGGCAGATAGGTGCGGTCATCCTCGTGATCATACGCCCCGGCATGGCCAAAGGTGAACAGGGTTGACGCCTCGCGCACCGCGCGGGGGCCAAACCGCGCGCCGGACCGGAATTGCGTACCGAAATCATAGGGCGCCCCTAGGACGGCAACATCGGCGTCAATCGCGCTCCAGTCGCTGACGTAAGGGCGCTTGCCAAATGTCGAGATACCGACAAAGGGCAGATCAAGCCGCCCGGAATCGTATCCGTGCGCGGCAGGTTTATCGGTCTTGTTCGGCATGGGTTTCTCCATTTTGAGTCAGGTTGATCTAATAAAATGCGAGGTCACGCAGACCCAGCGCAATCCACGGAAAAGCCATCAGCAGACCCGCCACAAACAAAAGCATGATCAGAAAGGGCGGCACCCCGCGCACGACTTCGATGAATGGCCGGCGAAATACAGCGATGGCGGTAAAGAGGTTGCATCCGAAGGGCGGTGTTGCCGCGCCAATCGCGATCTGAAGCGTCACAAGCACCCCGACCAGCACCGGGTCCAGCCCGCTGGCGGCGATGACCGGGGCAAAGATCGGTACGAGGATCAGCATGACGACAATCGAGTCGACAAACATGCAGCCCAGAAAGAACGCGATGTTGATGATGATCAGCACCTTCAGCGGGCTGGCAGAATCCAGCCCCACCGCCGACAGGATCGCCTGGGGCACCTGCGCAAACGATATGATCCACGAAAAGGCCGCCCCGGTGGCAATCAGGATGAAGATAACCGACGTCATGATGCCAGTGGACAGCACGATGTCCCAAAGGTCTTTGACCCCGATTGAGCGAAAGACGATCAGTTCAAGGACAACCGCGTACAGCACACATACGGCCGCTGCTTCGGTCGGGGTGAAAATGCCGCCGTAAATCCCGCCGATGATGACCACCGGAAAGCCAAGCGGCCAGACGGCGCGCCGGACCGCGACAAAACGCTCGCCCCAATTGGCGCGCGGCTCAACCGGGATATTCTGGCGATAGGCCACAAACCAGCACCATGCGGAAAACATCAGCACAATCAGCAGACCCGGTCCGATCCCGGCGATGAAAAGCTCGGAAATCGACGTGCCGGACAGCACGCCATAAACGATCATGCCGATGGAGGGCGGAATCAGATAAGCAAGGTCGGCCGCATTGACGATCAGCCCGATGGTGAAATCATCACGATAACCGGCCTTCAGCATGCGGGGCCTCAGCGCGCCCCCAACGGCAACAACGGTCGCTTGCGTCGATCCGCAAACGGCCCCGAACAGGGCGCAGGCCGAGGTGGTCGAAATCGCCAGCCCGCCGCGGATATGGCCCATGAAACGCATCACCAGATCGACCAGCCGGTCAGCCGAATGGCCTCGGGTAATGATGTCGGCGGCCAGAATGAACATCGGCACCGCCACCAGCGCCGACGGCTTCACTCCGCCGATCATCTGCTGGATGATCTGATCCAGCGACAGGCTGGGAAAGTAGAGCAGAAATGCCAGGATTGTCGCCGCCAGCAGCGGCATCATCATTGGAAACCCAGCCAGCAGCAGCATGAACATTACGCTGATCATCATAAGTGTCATGTCACTACTCCCGCCCGGCGCCGGATGACTGCGCGTCAGCCTGTTTCAACTCAAGAATCGTGGTTAGTTCGGGATCTTCGTAACCATCGGCCTTGCAATGCGAGATCCAGACATCGTCAGAGCGGGTGAGGTTCACCACGACCGTCGCGATATATTGCACGCCGGCCAGAAAGAACCCGGCAACCACGCCGACATAAGTGATCCACAAGGGCAGCTGCATGGCCGGGGTGATCCGCCCGCGCGAGGCCACCTTGGCGACATATTCCCAAGCATACCACGCCAGCAGAAACATCGCGGCGGCACTTACCAGCGCGATCAGCGCCATAAGCCAACGGCGCGGCACATCCGGGACAGCATCGTAGAGTGCTGACATCCGAATATGCAGCCCCTTGCGGGTGACATAGCCAAGCCCGACGAAAGTGATGGTGACCATCATGATCTCGTTGAGCTCTTCGGAAAAGTAGAGGCTTTGTGAGAACACGTATCGCCCGAAAACATTGGCGATGGTATTTACGGCCATCACAGCCACGCAAGCGCCGATAATCAGCGCCTCCAGCCCCGACACAGCACGATCAACCCAAAGCAATAGCCGCCAGCGCCCGTGTTCCTGCATTGCATCCCCCCCCCGAAGTGTTTCGCGACCGCCCGCCCCAGCGTCTGAGGCGGACGGCAGGCTGTGTTTATTCAGCGATTTCGGCCTTCAGCGCCTCCAGCAGTTCGGCACCGCGTGCACTGACGACATCGCCAATTTTCGTTTGCGTGCCCTCTGCGCGCTCGCGGAACAGGGCGCGCTCTTCTTCGGTCAGCGTGATCATCTGCATGTCGGGCTTGGCCGCCTTGATCTTGTCCAGCCGCTCTTCGTTGAACTGGGTGACCACCGGATTGATGAACTCGTTGAGGTCTGCGAGCGTGTCGTCGATCAGCGTTTTGCGATCTTCGGGCAAACCTTGGTACCAGTCCTCCCCACTCATCACGATGGTGATCAGTTCTTCTCCGCCCGCCCAGATCATATAATCGGTGGTTTCATAGAACTTCATTTCTTCGATGGTCGGAACCGGATTGACCTGCCCATCCACCTGGCCCAGCTGCAATGCGCCGTAAACCTCGCCAAAAGGCACCGGCGTCGGGCTAAAGCCGAGATCCTCATAGGCCGTTATCAACAGCGGCGATACCATGACCCGCATTTTGAAGTTGTCGGCGGCCTCAGGGCTGCGCACGTCGCTTTTGGTGGTCCAGACCTGCTGTCCTTCGGAATACAGCGCCCCCAGATGCAGCCCCTTGGCCGCAAGGTCCTGCGCCATTTCCTCGTTCAGCGTCTTGCTTGTGGCAAGGACCTGGCTGATCTTCTCCGGGTCGCTGGGAAACAGATACGGGGTCAGCAGGAACTGGCTGTCCGGCGCAATGGTGCCCAGATTGCCCACCGACAGGTTGGAGAATTGGACCACGCCGTCAGCGGTCTGCTCCGCCACCTCCGATGGTGTCCCAAGCGAGCCAAGCGGATAGATGGTAACTGTCACCTCACCGTCGGTCGCGGCTTCGATGCGCGCTTTGAACTCTTGCGCATAAGAATCCATGATCGAGCCTGGTATCTCCTCGATCGCGAACTTCCAGTCTTCGGCCAGCGCCCCACCCGCAAGGGCCAAGCCGATCACTGAGGCGAAAAGGGACGTTCCGGCAAATCGTTTCATCATCTGGTCTCTCCTGTCACTGCATCCATGTGCACCTGGTGAGTCGCAGGATAGACACCGACGCTAACATCGATAAACTGGAAAGCTGTCATGTTCACATCGAGAAATTTCATGTATTGGATGTGAAAGGAAGCAAACGCATGCAGGTCAACGATTATTCCATTCGCAGCCTGCGCACCTTTTGCGCGGTGGTCGAGCATGGTGGTTTCAGCGGCGCACAAGAGATACTTGGCGTTAGCCAGTCGGTCATTTCAACGCATATCAAGGATCTGGAAATAAAGCTGGGCTTCACCCTTTGCCTGCGCGGACGCAGTGGGTTTGCCATGACCGACAAAGGAAAGGCAGTTTACCATGAGGCCAAAGACCTTCTGAAATCGGTTGAAATCTCCGAGGCCAATCTGGGCGCGCTCAGGCATGCGCTGCGGGGTCAGTTGCGCGTGGGGATCGTCGATAGCGTGGCCGATGATCCGGATCTGCCCGTCGCCCGGGCCATCGGCCGGTTTTGCCGCAAGGGCCACGATGTTCGTCTGACGCTTGAGGTCGGCGCACCTGATGTCCTGGGCAAGGCGCTTCAGATCGGTGATGTCCATGTGGCGCTCGGTCCGTTTCCTGTGCGCCAGTCTAATATCAGCTACACGCCTGTCTACGTTGAAAAACACGGCCTCTACTGCGGGCGCGATCACCCGCTATTCGCGCGCCCTGCCGATACGATCACTCTGGACGATATTGCAGCCTATTCGATGACGGTTCGCCCCTATATGCAGCAGGCCAAGCTGGCCAACCTCCCCCAAGCCAAGGCCACAGCCTTTGCGTCTCATATGGAGGCGCAGGCCCTGCTGATCAGCAGCGGTTGTTTTCTGGGCTTTTTGCCAATCCGTTTCGCTGCCAGATGGGTCGAACTGGGCAATTTGCGTCATATCGACTGGCTGAATATCAACTGGCGCTCACAATTCTTCATAGCGGTCCAATCGGCTCCTTCGAAACTTGTTCGCGAATTCGTCTCGGATTTAAAGGCGGAGCTGCTTTAACCCAATTGCGCGGATGCGATTTGAAGTGATGCAAATATCGCTGCTTCTTTTGTGCAAGCAGACCTCACGCGGCCACACGCCAGGCCATCTGCCCGGTCTTTTGCTCATCGCGGTTTTGACTGCTCGTATCCGGGTACAAATGATTTTGAAATTTGCAGGCGGTAGCTGTGCCGGCCTCCCAATTCTTTCGTGGGAGATCCTTGCGGAAATCCTTGACTTGACGTTTTTTTACGCCTTACGGTTAATTTTAGGCTTCTACTATGGCTGCCCCCACCCCGTGATTGCGTGAGCACATATGGCACATACTGTAGACCTCCTTCGCGAGAGAGAGAAAAACCGAAATTATCAGGTGCGGTGGGGCTTTATCTGGGCTCTGTGGTGCGCGGTATTGTGGGCGGCATGGTATGTGCCCGGCAGTGCCATCTATTACGAACAGCCGTTCGTCCAACTGGCGCAAGAGGGTAATGCGGGCAATATCCTGGCCGCGATGGTCGTGGCGTTTCTCAATTCAATTGCCGTGCTGGTCTTTATGTTTGTCTGGGTCGGCGCGCTTGGCAAGACCGGCGAATATGTGCGCACCTTGCGCCAGCACCGGATTTCGATCTGGTATCTGCCCGCGGGGCTGGCCGGCGGGTTTGCGATTTTTGGCACCTATGTCGCGCTGGTCTATGTCGGGCCGGGCTTTGCGGCCGTGGCGGGGCTGCTGTACCCGCTGGTCGGGGCCACGCTGGCGCGGCTCTGGTACAGAGAGCGGATCACGGGCCGGGCCGCTGTCGGGCTGGTCGTGATCGTGGCGGGGGCGGTGTTGATCTTCCTGCCCGGTCTGGTGTCGGATCTGAGCGCCGGAGGCGAAAGCAGCCGTTGGATCGGCTATGTCGGCGGGGCGATGGCCTTCATTGGCTGGGGGCTTGAGGGCGCCATTGCCGGGCGCGCGCTGGATGTGAGCGATCCCGATGTGGGCCTGACGCTGCGCTTTACCGCCGAGGTGGCCATATGGGTCGTGATCGGGTTGCCCGTGACCTGGCTTCTTGCCGGCGATCACATGTGGATCTCGATGGCAACGGCGATGATGCAGCCCGGCGTGTGGCTTATGCTGGTGCTGATGGGGATGACCTTCGCATTCTGCTACGTGTCGTGGTACAAATCCTTTCCGCTGATCGGCGTCGGCCGCGGCCAGGCCATCGCGGCGCTTTATGGCCCGTTCTCGCTGATCTATCTTTGGATTTTCGGCGGCCTGACGCCCGACATCTGGTTCGCCATCGGCGCGATCGTCGCTGTCACCGGCAGCTTTGTTCTGTTCACCGAAGGACGGGGCGTGCTGGAGGTTATTCGCGCAGTGGAGGACCGCTGAGTCATGGGCAAGGTACATATCAAGGGACGGATTCTGCAGTTGCTGGACCAATCCGGCGCGCAGTGGGACAATGACATATGCGACGCCATCCTGAAGGAATACGGGCTGGCGGGCAGATACTGGACGGGCACCGTCCGCATGACACTGACCGATCTGCATTCCGGCGGCCTTATCGATTATACGGAATCCAAGATCGGAAAAGGAAGCGATGACGGCGCCGAGAGGCTGTTGACCGCTTACCGATTGAATGAGTTTGGCCGCAGCCGCATGCGCCAGACCGGCCTGAAGGAAGAAATGCAATGATCGAATTTTTTGTCTGGGGCACGCCCGGCGTCATTCTTGCCAGCATCGTGTGCATAGGTCTGCCTCTGCTGGCGCTTTATCACGCGCGGACCTTCGTCTACAAAATCTGATCGCACGCGGCCGGGCTGCTGATCCAGCTCCGGCAGGGCCGCGATATTTTGCGGCCCTGCCAAATCATCCGGTTGCGAACGCCCAATTCATCCAGGCAATTGAAAGATCTGATTGGCGATTATGACGACAACAACACCCGCCACCAGCGTCAGATAAGGCAGCATGCCGGCCTTTCGGACCGAAATGTCGGGGTTGCCGCCGACCTTGAGGTCCTCCAGCATCTTCTCGGGAAACTTGCCCTTGTCAGTCACATAATGACGATAGGCGAACACCGGCAGGATCAACGCGATGGCGATGATCGCCGAACGCAGCGTACCCTCGCCCCACACATTCGCGCCCGCGCCCAGAAGCATGGCGTTCACGAAGGACAAACCGCCCCCGATCCACAGCATGATGGTGGGCGCCCGCCATGGGCGATGCGCATTGGCGTTGTCGATCCGGTGCAGCCAGCCTGAATTCAGGTTCAGGAAGTTGAACACAAGGTAGCAGCAGTTCGACACCGCCAGAACAAACAGGTAGTCCGACATCATCAGCAGAACCAGATTGAACCCCAGATCGGTCCACATCGCGCGGGTCGGCGCACCGTGGTGATTGGTGTGCGACAGGAACTTGGGCAGCCAGCCATCCACCGACCCCTGATAAAGCGTGCGCGACGAGCCCGCCATTGAGGTCATAATCGCCAGCACCAGCGCCAGAAACAGCATCACGACCATGATCTTGGCAATGATGGATCCGCCGCCAACCATGCCCGCCATCACACCGGCCACAGCCGAGCCGTCGACGATACCGGGCTGCAACATGCCCTCAACGCCCAGAACCCCCTGAAAGCTGAGTGGCACAAGCGTATAGATCACAACGCAGACAACACCCGCCGCGATGATCGCGCGCACGGTGTCACGCTGAGGATCGCGGAATTCGCTCGTGTAGCAGATGGCCGTCTCGAACGCATAGGCCGACCAGGCAGCGATGAACAGACCGCCCAGGAACAATGTTGTGCCTTCGATGTTCCACGATCCCGTCACCGGCAGCACCGGCACCAGATTGGCCGCCAGCACGTCGCCCGTCAGCAAAGGAACGACGCCGACGATGAGCAGTGGAATCAGCACCGCAAGGCCCATGATCGTCTGAATCTTGGCCGCGGCAGAAATCCCCTGATGCTGCGCCAGAAAGACCAGCAGCAATATGATCGTGCCGACAATGGAGGTGGCGTTGATCCGCAAGGTCAGGCCGTCATTCAGAAAATCGAGCGGCAGCAGCGTGATTTGCCACGAGTTGATCGCAGATTCGGCGCCAAAGAGCGACGTCAGCACATAGCCCGCCGCCAGCCCGCCGCCGATGGCCAGAACGGGCGTCCACGCCAGCCAGTTACACCAGACCGACAGCGGCGCGATGATCTTGGAATACCGCACCCAGGCTGCCGCGCCATAGACCGAGGCACCGCCGGATTTGCTGGGAAACAGGCCCGCGATTTCGGCATATACAAACGCCTGCATGAAGCCGAAGGACACCGACAGCATCCAGATGATCCAGGACGGATTGCCGACAGTCGCCGCAATGCCCCCGATTGAGAAAAGAACAAGCGCCGGAACTCCCGACGCCATCCAGAACGCATCTTTCCAGCCGATGGCGCGGTGCAGTCCGCCATTCGCCGCTGGTGCTGCGTGCGTGGTGGGTGAAGCCATTATAAAAATCTCCCTGTTGATGATATCGAACGACCGTCAGGTCATCCGGGCCGCCGGCCTTAATTCATGTGGCCGGTCTTGCTGTATTGGCTCAGGTCGTCTTTTGCGATATCGGCACTGCTTGCGATTATGTCGCGTTGCACCGCCTTGACCTGCCAGCCGCCGCAAACCTGAAGACCCTCAGGTTTGAATTTGGCGGAGGCCGGTAATTTTCCGGTATGACCTCCGCCAGTTGGTCCTAGAAAAGGTTCTCAAGCTCTTCGGCGATCTCGGCCATGTCGCCGACGATGCCGTAGCGCGCGATGGAGAAGATCGAGGCTTCGGGATCGGTGTTCACCGCCACGATATTCTCGACATGCTTCATGCCCCACTGGTGCTGCACCGAGCCGGACACGCCCATCGCGATATACAGCTTGCAATTTGCGGCCAGCTGGCCGGATTGGCCGACCTGACGCGCCTTGGGCAGCCAGCCGTTGTCGGCGATCGGGCGCGAACAGCCCAGAGTGGCGCCCATGCTTTCGGCCAGTTCCAGATACTGCTCGACATTGCTTTCGTCGCCGACGCCGCGTCCGATGGACAGGATGAATTCGGACCCGCCTATGTCGATGCCGCCCGCATCGGCCGGCGGCTTCCAGCCCTCATGCGTGGTGGCAACATCTGCCTCGGGGGGGGCCATCTCGGTCACCTCGGGCGAGCCGGAGCCGGAGGCCGGCTCGAACGCGTTGGTCCGCACGGTCAGAAGCACGGTCTCCTTGCCCGGAAAATCGATGTCAACCAGCACCTTTTCGGCATAGCCGGCGCGCGTTGCGACCAGATCACCATCGTCCAGCTTCAGCCCCATGATATCGGTCGCCAGACCGCAATCCAGCCGCGCGGCGGCGGTCGGCGCAAATGACCAGGCATCGACGCCATGGGCGACGGCGACCACGCTGGGCGCGCGGTCCTTGACCAGCGCGCCGATCAGCGCCTCCAGCAGATCGGGCTGGAAATCGTCGGTCGCCTTGACGGCGATGACCTCGTCCACCCCCTCGACCGACAAGGCCGGGACATGTTTTTGCGGATCGGCGGCGATGATGGCGACCGACAGCTTGTCGTCGCCTTGCTTGATGCCGCGGATGGCCGTGACGGCCTCCAGCGATGTTTCGCGAAATTCACCGTCGCGCTGTTCGGCGATAACAATCAGATTTGCCATGGTTTACATTCCCCGCAGTTCTTTGATGATTTCGGCCAGGCGTTTGGCCTGCTCGGCTGCTGACCCGGCGATCAGTTCGGCCTGTCCTTTCTCCGGCGCATACATCCGCCGCACCCGCGAGGCCGATCCGACCGAGTCGAGGTCCAGATCATCCAGCGACAATTCGTCAACCGGCTTCTGCTTGGCCTGCTTGATGCCCCGCAGCGACGCGTAGCGCGGCTCGTTGATGCCCAGCTGGATCGACAGGACAGCCGGGCAGCGGACCGACATGACCTCTTCCAGCCCGCCTTCCAACTCGCGCCGGAGTGTCGCGGTGTTGGCGCCCGCAGAATATTCCAGATTGCACACAACAGCGGCGTGCGGCCATCCCAGCAGCCCGGCCAGCGCCATGCCGGTAACGGCCGAGCCAAAGTCGGCCGATTGCGCACCGGTGAACACCATGTCAGGCTTTTCGCGCTCCACGACCTTGGCCAGCACCTTGGCAATCGCAACGCCGTCGGCCTCGGCCAGCGCGTCGTCCCAGACGCGGATGCCGCGATCGGCCCCCTTGGCAAGCGCGGTGCGCAGCGCATCGTCGGCGTCCTCGTCACCCACTGTGACGACCACGACTTCGGCATCGTCGCCGGCGGCTTCCTTGATCAGCAGCGCCTCCTCGACCGAGTAATGGTCAAATTCATTCAGGTCTTTCTCAAGGAAGTCTTCGTCGACGCCGCGATCATCGTCACGCATCTCGAATTCGTCATCCAGAAAGGCGACCTGCTTTACCGTCACCAGTATTTTCATGTTAGTGCTCCTCTCTCATTGCTGTTCCGAAGTTGTTGTTGCGGCGGCGCGCGCCAGACTTGCCGCCGCGGCAAAGCGCACCTGCGGCTCGGGATCGTCCAGCAGACGCAAGGCCAGCGCGCGCGCCAGATCGCCGCGCCCGGCAAGGATGGCCCGGTTCAGCGGGTAGACATCCTGCGCAAGCAAGCCGAGCGCATCAGGCGGCGCGGCAGGATTGAACGCGACCGACCGGCGCACGTCCTTGTCCGGATGGCGCGCTATCATCTCAAGGTGGTTGGCCGGCGTTGCCGGATTGCGCCCCAACGCGCCCAGCACATCATGGTCCGCGTCATCCAGCAAAAGGGCAATTACGGCATCGGGCGCATCGTCGCGCAGGGCAACGCCGGCGCGCACCCAGGGCTGCGGATCGACCGCAAGCGCGGACAGAAGATCCGGCGGGCAGGCCGGATTGCGCGACACACTGCGCCGCACGGCGGCTTCGGGATCTTGCGCCAGTTCGCCCAGCACATCCGCGGGAACATCGGGATTGCGCGCGATCCAGCGACGTACCCAGTCGTCCGCATCGGCGGCCAGCCGCGCGATCATTGGCCGCGCCAGCCGGGTGCGCCGGGCAAACAGGCGCCGGACCTTGGCCGAAGGATCGCCTGCCTTGTCCAGCCGGTCGCCCGATATGGCCAGATTGCGCACCGCAGCCCCGCGCACCTGCTCGTCGGGATCGGCCAGCAGCCGCATCAGCATGTCATCGGGAATGGCCGGATTGGCCGCGCATTTGCGTCGGATGAGCGGATCTTCCTGCGCCTCCGCCTCGGCTAGGATGCCGGGCGGGCAATTCGGATGCGCCACCACATCGGCGCGCACCCATTCGTCGCAGGTGCGCCACAGGTGCTCCAGGGTTGCGGCATCGGCCTGGGGCGCGGCGGCGGCAGCGCGCGCGATCGGCCCGTCAGCCTCGGTCGCCAGACGGGCGATCACATCGGCGGGCGCACCGGCATTGCCAGCCACGGCGCGCCGCACCTCAATGGATGTATCCTGCGATAGCTGCGGCAGAAGCGCGCCCGCATTGGCATGGGCGGCGATGTAGCGGCGCACGCGTGCCGGGGGTCTGCCTTGCATCAGACGCGCCAGCGCATCCGCCGGGGTGGCCGGGTTTTTCGCCAGCCGCAGGATCAGCGGCGCATCCGCGTCCTGCGACAGAATATCCAGAAGACGGGGCGGGGCATAGGACGCGGCGGCGACGATCAGCCTCTGGCGCCGCGTCGCAAGCGCAATCTGGTCAAGCGTTGCATCAGTGATGTGGACACATGCGCCAAGCGCGGCATAGGGATCGCCCGCCTCGACAAGGCGGGCAATCAGGGCGCTGGCGGGGGTCACGGATGCCGTCCCGATTTTAGCCGCCGGCGCATTCATGCGGCCCCCACCTGTTCGGTTTCTGTCCCATCCCCGTCGCCCTCGGGCTCTGGTTCGTCGGTCAGTCCCATCGCCTCCTCGACCAGTTCGATCAGTTCCATGACCCGGAAATTGCCCTCGTTGCCGGTGCCTTTGACACCGTCCTCCATCATGTTCAGGCATTTCGGGCAGTTGACGACCAGGATATCCAGCCCGTCGATCCCCGCCGCTTCGGCGGCGCGCAGCTCGGCCGGCTTTTTCATCTCGGGCGGCTCGGCCATCCAGATCCGGCCGCCGCCGGCACCGCAGCAGAACGAATTGTCGCGATTGCGCGGCAGTTCCACCAGATCGAGGCCCAAACGCCCCAACACCTGACGCGGCGGTTCGGCGCCATCGTTGATCCGGCCAAGGTGGCAGGGGTCGTGGTAAGTGACGCGGTAGTCCAGATTTTTGGGCGTGGGGATCTTGCCCTCGCGGATCAGACGTTCCAGCATGCTGCTGGCATGCTCGATCTCGTAATTGCCGCCGAATTCGGGATATTCGTTCTTGACGGTGTTGTAGGTGTGCGGATCGGTCGTGACGATCGTCTTGAACTCGCAGCTGTCCAGCAGCTCGATATTCGCCTCGGCAAGGGCCTGGAACAGCCCCTCTTCGCCGACACGGCGCACGTCATTGCCGGCGGTCTGCTCGGCCTCAAAGAGGATGCCGAAATCGATGCCGATGGCGTTCAGGATGCGGGCAAAGGCGATGGTCACCTTTTGCGAGCGCGGATCGAATGAGGCGTAGTCGCCGACATACCACAGCACGTCCACCGGCTCCTTGCGGGCGTCCTTGATCTCGAAATCCAGCTTTCTGGTCCAGCGCGGCCGCTTGCGCGCGGATTCGCCAAGAGAGTTGCCCGATTTCTGAAGGCTCTTGAGCGTTGGCTGCAACATCGGGTCAAATTCACCCTGTTCGATCAGGGTGCGGCGCATTTCAACGATCATCGGCAGATGTTCGATCCCGACCGGGCAAATCTCGATGCAGGCGGCGCAGGTTCGGCAGGCCCAGAGCGTTTCGGGACGGATCATGTTGACGCCGTCACCGATCACCTCGATCGGCCCTTCGGGCATCGAGGCATGCGACAGCTTGTCACCGGACATCTCGCGCAGGCTGAGCACCAGATCACGCGGCGACAGCGGATAGCCTGCGGCGTTGGCCGGGCAGGCCTCGTGGCATCTGCCGCATTTGGTGCAGGCATCCAGATTCAGCAGGTATTTGTCCGAAAAATCGCCCAGGTAATTGATGCCGATACGTTCGGCTTCGACATCGGCGGGCGGCATCCGGCGCTTGCCCTCGGGGTCGCGCGCCATGAGCGAGCCCATGGCGGTGAAGATATGCTTGACCTTGGTGTAGGGAATGAGCGCGACAAAGGTCAGCGCCAGAATCCCATGGAACCACCACAGCCCCATGCGCAGATCGCCAGCCCCCTCGGGTCCAAGGCCCAGTGCCATCATCACATATGCGACACTCGTGCCGACCGGCGCATGCCAGCGAAAGTCCCACACCGTCGGATCGCCCTGCAACCAGACCACGCGCGACGCCTCAAGCAGGAAGCCGGTGAAGGCGATGATGATCAGGCTCCACAGAAAGGCCCAATCCTCGCGCCGATACCAAGAACGATCATAGTCGGGATCGCCCGGTTCGCGGTCGGGGCGGGCATAATCCAGTTTCGGCAAGGCAAGCCATTTACGCCGGTACATCATGTAAAGCAGACCGCCGATCAGCGCGACGCCGGCCACGTCCATCACGACGCCAAAGACCAGATAGAATGAGCCATACCAGAAATGCACGCCGAACGGCCCGGTAATGTCCTGATCCAGCGTAATGATACTGGTGCCGATGAACAGCAGCGCAAAGCCGTAGAAGATCCAGACGTGCATCCGCCCCGCCGCCGGCGCGCGGCGTTTGATCGTGCGGTGGGACAGGACCGTCGCCACCATCGCCTTGAACCGCGGCCAGAACGGCGACCATGCCCCAGAACGCACCCCGCGGCGGTATTTGCGGATCTGCGCCCAGACCCCGTAGAGAAAGACACCGATGGCCAGAAAGCCGATGATATAAAACGAAACCACCATCCAGACCGGAAAATCCTGGAACAGGATGCGCGTTACGTTTTCAGGGTCATGTTGTGACAAAAACATTGATGCCGTTCCTCATTTCTGTGAGCGACCGGCCCGGCGGCCCGGCTGGTCATCGGTAGTCAGTGCATGGCGGCCGCGGCATTGCTGCGCGGCCGCCGTCGCAAGCGGGCTGGCCTAGGCCTTCCATTCCTGCTTGTATTCTCCGTCCGGCAGGTAGGCATTGCCCCAGACCGACACCTCGCGCTTGTAGGGCAGGGGGCTTTGCGGATCGTCTTCTTCGATTTCGCGGGCGATGCGGTGGCCGTCAAAGGTCGCGTCGGCCATCAGTTTGGGCGCCCAGGCATCACCGATGATATAGATGCCCTTGATGTCGTTCTTGGCCCATTCGTCCTTGCGTTCCTTGAGCTCGCGGAACAGCGCGTCGTCCGAGTGTCGGCCGGTGACCAGAACCAGCGTGTCGAACTCCAGCCACTTGTGGCTGGTGTTTTCGTTCCGCGGCATCTTGCCGGGGCCGCGATATTCGCGCTTCGAGCCTTCGGCCCAGATGTCGTAATGCTCGATCCGGCCCTCTTCGACGCGCGAGGCCCAGGATTCGCCGATGATGTTGATATTCATCTCGATCAGGCGGCGGCGCAGGTTGGGGTATTCCAGAGTGAAATGCATGTAATGCCCGAAATCGACGCCGGAAATCACCGTCACTTCATGGCCCTGGGCTGACAGCATCTCGGCCAGCGAGGGGCCCATGAAATAGGTGTCGGCGTTCAGGATCACCACGCGTTTGCCGATCTTCTTTTCCCCGCGAAAGATCTGCTCGGGCGTTGCCTGATCAGGGCGCGAGGCGTCAATGCCCGGCACCGGGTCATGCGTCAGACAGTTGACGCCGTCGGTATTCCACGATGATCCTGTTGCGATGATCACCTTTTCGGCGCCATAGCTGAGAACATCGTCGGCGGTCAGTTTCTTGCTGCCCAGCGACAACTGGCTGTCGCGGTTCTTCTTGGCCAGCTTGTCAAGCTGCACCTCGCGGTAGTCGCGGTGATAGCCCCATTCGCCCAGACCGGGCAGGCTGGTAATATCATTGAGATGGCCGCCGATCTTTTCGGCGCTGTCCACCAGGTGCGTGACATAGCCGCGCTCCATCAGGATGCGCGCCGCCTCGGAGCCGGCCGGACCGGCACCGACGACCAGCATGGTGTCGTCCGATTTCGCCTTTTCGAACTTTTCGGGATGCCAGCCACGGCGGTATTCCTCGCCTGCGGTGGCGTTCTGGGTGCAGATCATCGGCGGGCCGCCGATTTCCCAACGCGAGATGCAGACGTTGCAGCCGATGCAGGTGCGGATATCTTCGATCCGCCCCTCTTCTATCTTCTGGGGCATGAACGGGTCCGAGATCGACGGACGCGCGCAGCTGATGATGTCCAGCTCGCCGTTGCGGATCACCTCGGCCATCTTCTCGGCGTCGGTGAAGCGGCCAACGCCCAGAACCGGCTTTTTGGAGTGTTGCTTGACGAAACGCTGCCACGGGATCTGATGCCCCTGGCGGTAGAACCGCGACGGGCCGGCATCCTCGCCCCATTGGGCGATGTCGCCAACGTTGATGTCCCAGACGTCGACCAGATCATCGGCCATGGCGATCAGTTTGACGCCGTCCTCTTCGACCTCCACGCCGGACGGGCCATAGAGCGTGTCGATCGCGAAACGCGAGGCAATGGCGCAATCGTTGCCGACCGCGTTCTTGACCTTCTCCAGCGTCTCCACCCAGAATCTGCCGCGGTTCTCGACGCTGCCGCCGTATTTGTCGGTGCGCCTGTTGTAATAGGCGTTCAGCCACTGCAACGGACCATAGGCGTGGCCGCCATAGATGTTGATCATATCGAACCCGGCGTCACGCGACCTGATTGCAGCATCGACATAGAACTGCTGCACCTGTTTGATGTCGTCATGGTCCATTTCGTGGCAATAGGTCAGCGTCTCGAATTCCGAGGCATACTGGGACGGGCCGCGCGGTGTCTGGCGCGTCTCCATGTTCGGGGCGTGGCCGCCGCCGTACCACAGCTCTACACCGGCCAGGCAGTCATACGCATGAACCGCGTCGGTCATGGCGCGCAGGTTGCGCACGTCGCCCGCGTCCCAGATCCGCGCCGAGACGCGCATCGTGTCATCGGATTCCGGGTGGATCGAGCAATATTCCGTATTGATCGCGCCCCAGCCGCCTTCGGCCTTCACCGCGCGGTGGGCCATCTGAAAGCCGGGTTTGTCCGTGCCTGCGCCAATGCAATGCGGGCTCTGGTGAAACCGGTTTCTCATGGTTTTCGGGCCAATCTTGATCGGCTCGAACAGGATGTCGTATTTTGCGGGTCTTTTGCTGGCCATGACTTTTATCTCTCTCTTGCGGTTTGCGACCGTCTGGCGGGCGCAAGGTGTAAGATCCTGTCTCTCGCATGCTGGCGTAGGTCGAGCGTGGATCGGCTCGTTGGTGGTTTCGCAGCGTTGGGGGGCAGAAGGGTGTCCGCCCCCCAACAGGGCCGGGTTGGCGTAGCGGCCTGGCTTATCCGCGCAGGCGCTCCTTGTCCTTGTCGTAGAAGGGCAGATCCTCGACGGTGACCTCCTTGGCCCCCGCGTCATTACCCAGCGTCAGCTTGGCGCCCTCGGTCACGTCCGGGTCGACATGAACGATCGCGATCGAGCGGCCCTGCCGGTGCGCATAACTGGGGCTGATGACGGTGCCGACCTTCTTGCCGTCATGGTACAGCTCGGTGCCGCCTTCGATGGCCAGAGCATCGGACTTGCAGGACACGCCCCGCACGTTGATCTTTTCCTTGCCCTCTTTCTCCATGACTGCTTCGCGGCCAAGAAAATCGGATTTCTTCTTGGAAACGGCAAAACCCAGCCCGACTTCCCACGGTGTGGTCTGCTCGTTTGCATCGAAGGGGTAGAACAGCAGCCCCGCCTCGACGCGCACGGCATCCAGCCCGGTGAACGAGCAGGGCTGCACGCCCTTCGGCTTGCCCGCTTCCAGCAGGTTTTGCCACAGATGCACGGCGTCCTTGCGCTCGCAGAAGATCTCATAGCCGCGTTCGCCGGAATAGCCGGTGCGCGACAGGACCACCTCGCGGCCAAACAGCTTGGTCTGGGGCAGCAGTTCAAAGAACTTCAGCCCGGCGACATCGCCATCAGTATTGGCATCGAGGATCTCGGCCGCCTTGGGGCCTTGCAGTGATATCGTGTGCAGGTCCTTGTCCCACTCGGCGCTGACATCCTTGCCCTTGGCAACTTCCAGCAGTCGGTCGCCGCCATTGCCGGTGCCGTTCACAAAGAGGAACTTGTCGTCTTCGATGCCATAGACGATGGCGTCGTCGCAGACGGTGCCCTCATCGGTCAGCACCAGCGTATAGGCCGCCTTGCCCTTTTTCACCTTGCTCAGCTCGCGCGTGCAGGTCTTGTTCAGCACGGCCATCGCATCGGGGCCCTTGACCCAGATCTTGCGCAGGCCGGTCAGGTCGAACATCCCCGCCGCATCGCGGACGGCGTCTACTTCCTGCTCTGCAGTGACCGAGGAATATGACCCCACGACATCGATGTTGTTCCATTCGATGAATTCTGCACCAAGTTTTTCGTGCTCTTCCTTGAGCTCGGGAACGCGTTTCGTCATTTTCTAGTCCTTTCAATAGATCTTTTGGGGGCATGCCCCATCGTGGTCGGAGTGGGTGTCGAACCGGGCCGCTGGATCAGCCTGCCGGTAGGATCGGCGTCGCGTTTTGACGCTTTGGTCGTGATACGGCGGGCAGTTGTCTGCTTTGCGCCGGTCACCCGGCGGGATAGGGATCGTTCACGCTGATCTGGCCGGGGCCGCAGCAGACTGCCGCCCCGGCCAGATCTTATCCGCAACGATCCGAACCGCCCGCCATCTTACAGGCGCCATTCCAGATCGGGGTTCTCGCCGGGATTGTACGGCTCTCCCCAGATCTTCTGCTCGCGCTTGTAGGGCTTCTGGTGCTGCGGGCTTTCGTCCTCGATCTCGCGTGCCAGCCGGTGCCCGTCGAAGGTGGCGTCGGCAATGATACGCGGGGCTTCGGCGTCACCGATGACAAAGACATTGTCGATGTCGTTGGCGGCCCATTCATCCTTGCGCGCCTTCAGCTCCCGGAACAGGCTGTCGTTTGAACGACGGCCGGTGACCAGAATGACGGTATCGCAGTCGTGCCATTCATGTGTCTCGTCATCGGCGCGCGGGCGGTGTCCGGTGCCGCGGAACACGCGCTTGTGTCCGTCGCCCCAGATATTGAACAGCTGGACCCGGCCCTCTTCGATGCGTGAACATCCGGTATCGCCCAAGACGGTAATCCCAAGCTCGCGGATCAGACGATGCACGTTCGCGCTCTCCAGCGTGAAGTCCATATAGGCACCCAGACCGCACACCGTGGCCACCGTCACCTCATGGCCGTCCCGCGCGAATTTCTCGGCAAGGCTGGGGGCCATGTAATAGGCATCGTAGTTGATGATCATGACCCGCTTGCCGATCTTCTTCTTGCCCTCGAAAACCTGCTCGGGGGTCAGAATATGGGGCAGCGACGCGTCGGCACCGGGGATCGGTTCCTGCGTGCGGTGGTTGACGCCGATCGGGCTCCACTTGGCGCCCGTCGCGATGACCACGCGCGCGGCACCGTAGTTCAGCACGTCGTCGGCCGTCATCCGCTTTTGACCCAGCGCCAGCTGCGAGCCCTTGTTCTTCTTGATCAGCTTATCAAGCTGGATCTCGCGATAGTCGCGGTGATAGCCCCATTCGCCAAGGCCGGGCAGGGTTGCGACGTCATTGACATAACCCCCGACCTTGTCGCGCTCATCGACGATATGCACGGTATAGCCCCGCTCAAGCAGGACGCGCGCACATTCCGACCCTGCCGGTCCGGCGCCAACGACCAGAACGTCCTTGTCGGATTTGGCCGGCTCGAACTTCTCGGGGTGCCAGCCGCGCCGGTATTCTTCGCCCGCCGTGGCGTTCTGGGTGCAGATGAAGGGCACACCGCCCATTTCCCAGCGCGAGATGCACACGTTGCAGCCGATGCAGGTGCGGATATCCTCGATCCGGCCTTCCCTGATCTTGTTGGGAATGAACGGGTCCGCAATCGACGGGCGCGCGGCGCCGATGATGTCGATGATGCCGGAATTGACCACCTCCAGCATCTTTTCCGGATCGTAGTACCGACCGACACCGACGACCGGCTTGTTCGTTGCCTGTTTGATGTGGCGAATCCATTCGTTCTGGTGCCCCGTCTGGTAGAACCGCGACGGTCCGGCATCCTCGCCCCATTCGGTGATATCGCCGATGGTGACGTTCCACAGATCCAGATAGGGCGACGCAAGCTCGATGAACTTCAGCCCGTCCTCGCCGATCTCGACCCCGGCGGGGCCGTACAGCGTATCGACGGCGCAGCGTGTCACGATCACCAGATCGTCACCCACTGCATTGCGCATCTTCTCCAGGGTCTCGATCCAGAACCGGGCGCGATTCTCGAAACTTCCGCCGTATTCATCTGTGCGGCGGTTGTAATAGGGGTTCAGCCACTGCATCGGACCATAGGCATGTGCGCCATAGAGGTCGACGATGTCGAATCCGGCATCGCGGGCACGCAATGCGGCGTCCACGTAATGCTGCTGAAGACGGTGAATTTCGTCCGTGTCGGCGGCATGGTTGTAGGTGAATCCCGGGCATCCCGGAACCGTTGCGAAATCCGAGTTGTACTGGCTCGGGCCGCGCGGAATCGTGCGCGTCTCAAGCCCCGGAGCGTGCGGCCCACCGTAGAAAAGCTCGCAGCCGGCCAGAGCGTCGAATTTGTGGATATGATCGACCATCGGACGCAGGTTGCGCACATCGCCCTCGTCCCAGATCCGGGCGGTGATCCGCAGCGTGTCGTCACATTCAGGGTGAATGGAGCATTGTTCAGTGTTGATCGCGCCCCAGCCGCCTTCGGCCTTCACTCCGCGATGCGCCATCTGAAATCCGGGACTGTTCGTTCCAGCGCCGATACAGTGAGGCACTTGATAAAACCGATTCTTGAGGGTTTTTGACCCGAGTTGAATAGGCGTGAATAAAATATCGTAAGCCGAGTTGCTGTCTTTAGCCATGTTCCATATTCTCCCTGTGTTTATTGCGATGTGTCGCGCAGCAGCTCGCGCAGCAGTAGGTACCGATCAGAACGTCAAAAAGAATTCCATATCTGGAGCAAAATCTGCAGGGCAGATTTTAATCTTTGATAAAGTACAAAGGTATTGCCAGAAAAATGAATTTTAACTGGATAAAGCAACGATGATCGAACGAACAAAAATTTCTTGTCGGTAAAGTTCGAAAGTATTTGCAGCTACTCCCTTCGACCGTAGGCGGAAGGTGAAAAAAAAACAACGAAAACGTCATTATGCGGCATAATATCGCAGATATGAAACTATGTTGTTTATAATCAATAGCTTACGATCTCCTTTTTATCAATTTTATACATCCGTAAAGAGTGCAATTTGCCTTACGTCAAATCCATTGGACCGGACGGACCAAAAAGAACGATCGGTCCACTTGACCGCTTGAGACGGATTTTTTGACCAGAAAGTTAAAAATTAAGCATCTGTAAAGATTACGCAAAAGGGTAGAAACTGGCCCAGGCGGCGTGGTAGTCCGTACAAATCACATGATCTGCAACATTAAACATCGTGAGAATCGAATATGTCCCAAATGATTTGATCAATCCCGAACTGCTTCGGTGCGTTCATGCCAAAGGCTCGGGCTATCTAAGCGGCGGATCAAACTCGGCGCGCAAGCGGATCAGACAGCGTATAATGCGCCGCAATCGCCAACACGACGCGCGGCAATGCAAAATCAGGGTAGTCCAGTGGTGCAAACGACCGACACCAATCCGTGACCATTCAGAGCGTCTGTGTGTCCTCGCCAATGCGAGGCCGCTTGGATTTTGCTGTTTTCTACAGTGCTGCCCTTACGCGCCAGAAAATCTCGGCAGAGCGCGGGATGTGTGCGCCTGACCTCGCCTTGTGGCTCACAAATCAAGCTCGGGCAAATCCCGCAAGCTTTGCAGATCGAACATCGCCAGAAACTCTGCCGTCGTCACGAAGGTATGCGGTGCACCGGGTCGCGGCGAACGCGGGCCAATCGCGATCAGATCTTTGTAACGCAGACGCGACAACAGATCGCGACTTATGTCTTTGCCAAAGATGTCAGCCAGTCCCGCCCGGTCGATTGGCTGGTGGTAAGCAACGGCGCAAAGCACGGCCATTTCCATATCGGTAAAGGCCGGCGATTGCTCGTCCAGATCAGCGGCGGCCTTGATCGCGTCGGCAAACCGCGGCCGGGTTCGAAACATCCAGCCACCGGCAACATACGCCAGTTCGTAGGGCCGGCCCACCAGTTCCGCCTGGATGTCGTCGATCAGAATCTCTACACAGACCCCCTGACCCACCACCCGTGCGAGGTCCTCGCGGCCAACTGGCGCGGCGCTGGCAAACAGCGTGGCCTCGATGCGCCCCATCCACTCGCGCCACCGCAGGTCTTGCGGCAGATCCGCAAGCTCGCGGTCAAAGACGGCCCTGCCATTCTCAGCGCGCTTTCGCCTGGCGGCCACGGTCATGGCCCGATCCCGTAAAGCCGAAAGGTCGGCCGACCCGTCAGTTCCTGTGCAACGCCAAGCTCAACCAACCGGTCGCAAAGCCGCCGCGCGGCGCGGTCAGTCATCGGCGTCCGCGACCCCTTGATGGTCGGTGACAGCATGCCGGCGGGGGACACCGCGGCTTCGGACAGGAAAAGCGCAATAGCATCATCAGACCCCTTCGCGCGCAGCCTGGGCGCAACAGACCGAAGCGCGGTGGAGCGCGATGAAAGAGTTGCGGCAAGGCTATAAGTCGTCTGAGCGCTTTTCAGAAGCGCGTTCTGGATCGGCAGATCTGCCGCCCGTGTCGCCTCGCTTTCGCCGTTGCGCAGATCGCGCAACATTGCCTTGGTCAGATGCAGAGCGGTAAGCGGCAGCGCACGTTCCCACAGAAAAAATTTGCCCAGTACAACATCCGAGAGCAGGCACGCGATACGCTCAGCGCGATCATCGGCATCTAGCACTGTCCGAAGAAGTCTTGTCGCTGCCATCAAGGGTCCGTGCGTCCTGGCCTGATCCATGGCAACCAACAGCCAGTCTTCGACCGCATCCGCAAACCCGGCATCAACATGGTCGGCAACATTGCGCATCCAATCCGAACCGCGTAGCCGAATGCGCACAGCCGTCCGCCAGAAGGCCAACACATCGCCGTCCGGCCCCCAGTGTCTATCACCGTTCGCATCCGGCGGTGTCAGATGATAGGCGTCGCGGATATCGGCCTTTCGCGCCAGCCGTCCTTCCAGTTTGGAGGTCGCAACAGCGGCATCGAGCGCCAAGGTATTCGCCAGCAGAATCTCGGGAACCGCCTCGCCTGATTTCTGCAGGACCATATCCAGCATTGCAAAGGTCGCGCCCGATAAAAAGACAACGTTTTGAGATGCTTCACGGGACCTAGAGGTGATCCAGCCCGGCAGTTTGGCGAAGGCGTTCAGATCGTCAGAGGTGGCGGCGGGCTGGTAAGTCATACCACGACACTATCCAATGACGGCGCTTTGCGCCACTCAATTGACGATCAACCGCCCCACCCTGATTGATTTTCCTGCGGCATTATCGCATTTCGTATCACTTTGATTTGGCTCAATACTATCAACCAAAATAAGCTGATGCACATGTCTGTGCTGTCCCGCCGCCGCCTGACGACAGCGAGACGCGGCCTATCGTTCAAACGATTTTCCGGCCATCTTTCTTGGCCTGCTGCAACTCACGGACGAACGTCGTCACGATCAGCGCCAGCACGGCTGCGGATATGAGCGGCCATATCAAGATGTAAAAAGTCAACATTTTCTCGCTCCTTTTCTATTTATCATACGCCTTTAGGCTTTTCGTCGGCAGCACGGACCGCAGCCATGACGGCGCCGTCATCAAAGCTCGTGACGCGTTCCTTGATCAGATCGAAATCAAACTCTTCCTTGCCCATCAGGCTGACAACGACACAGATAACAGTGCTGGCGCCGTAGGCGGTCAGGGATCCCAGCAAAACGGTATATTCCCGCAGGAACCCGCTAAAGTAGAACGCGCACAGCACGAACCCCGTTATCCCCACAATGAACCCGACGATGCGACCGAAGAACCCGAAGGCCATCAGCGCCAGAACCACGCCGCCTCCGATCGCCGCGACCAGTTCAAAAAAACCACCGATGACGCCGCTGAGGGGCAGGATTTCAAAGCGCACGATAGTGAACAGGACCAGACCGCCCAGCACTGCTGAAATGAACGCGGCGTTGGTCACCCTGTTCCAGTAACAGCTGGCGATGACGGGAAACACGATGGCCCCCCACAGCGCCCCCACGAAAACCAGCATCACCAGAATGTCGAGCGAGAAACTGGCAAGGATCAGACCGGCCACGGTGGCCACGATCATTGTCAGGCGCCCCAGCATCAGCATCTTGCGCGGGTTCGGATTGCCCTTGGCCAGATTGCGGCCGTAGATATCCGTCATCATGATCGCCGAAAGTGCAGACAGATCGGAATCTGCCGTCGATGACAGCGACCCGACCACCAGAATGAAAAACAGGGCAATCATGAAGGGCGGCAGATAGGCCGACGCCATTTGCGGGATGATGTTGTTCAGATCGCCCTCATGCGGGGCGACACCCAGAAGCAGCGCCATCAGTCCCAGCATGCCAAGCCCGATCACAATCGACCCATAGCCCAGCGTGGCCGTGATGAAGGTGGATTTGATCAGGTCCTGTCGCACCGCGAACAGGCGCTGTGCAATCGTCTGGTTGCCAATGGCATAGGCCAGCACGGCGACGAAGAAGGGTGCGCCCTGCTCCAGAATTGCGGTAGTCGAGTAGAAGTTCGACTGTTCTGCAGTAATGCGCTCAAAACCGGCGTTCAGAACTTCGCTGCCGCCCGCGCTGAAATAGACCCATGGGATAATCACCACCGCAATCGACATCATCGCGACCACCTGTGCAAAATCCGTTAGGATCGAGGCGCGAAACCCGGACCACAGCGTGTAGGACAGAACACCGATACCGGCGATCAGCACGCCCATCTGGAATGACAGCGGCGACAGTACCGACACCAAGGCGCCCGCAGCGGTAAAATTCACCATCAGGCTGATCACACTGCCCAGCAGGTTGGAGACCGCCAGAATAAGCTGGCTACCCGGCCCGTGGCGGGCATGCATGACCTCCGCCAGTGTATGGGCGTTGGGGGCAAGCTGCCTGAAGCGCAGTCCGAACGGATATATAAAGAGGATCATCAAAGCGCCCCAGAACCCGTAATGCATCGGCCCCGACAAGCCGTAGGTATAGCCCGAGATCGCCGCGCCATAAAAGGACGCTGCCCATATCCATGTGGCCGTCATGCTGGCCGCTGAAATGCCAAAGCCCACCGCGCCGCTGGAGACCATAAAGCCATCGACGCTCTCGTCCTTCTCATTGACATAGGTCGACATGTAGAACGTGCCGCCATAGAAAAGGACCAGAAGAATAATGACTGTTGATGTTGAAAACTGAAAAAATACCGGATCAGGCATCGGCTATATTCCCACTGTGTAATATCCGGCAGGCTGTTGCCTGCGTTGACGAACCAATGGGCTTTTCAAACTTTCGAAAAAGATAATGCGCCTCAAAGCCTACATGTCCATGATATTACGCTACCGTTACTTTCATTATCGATCAACAGTATTGCTACCTGAACGGTATTTTCCGCCAATGCCAAAAACCATGGATATCGGTGCTTTTGCCACCCCTATCCGTCCTTCTTCAGCTTGATGTGCCGCGCCGTCGCCAGAGTCGAAGAAATCGCTGATGCGCGGGACATGCGGTCAGTGTGGGATAATCGCGCATTCGATGATTCCAATTATCAAACTGTCTATCCTATGGTCGACGCTTTTGATCCGTGGACTGCCCGCGATGCATTTCCGTCAAGTTCGCAACAATTGCGCAAGGCCGAAATCGAGCGCGCTGCCTTGGAAACCTGGGCATCTTGCCGTCTGGCCGCGCAAGTGTTGATCGGCAGAATTTTGATGATCCAGAGTATTCCCGCTTGGGGTGATCTATCGATCAGTGATCGGCCACTTCACAGATCGAAGGACGAGTGGGCGCACTTTGGCCAAGTGCGGGCAGCGAGGGCAGCCCTCATTCTACGCGCCGGGCCCGATGTTGGCTGGGGCATCACTCTACTGTCTGACGTTGCTTTGACACGCGCGATAGCGATGTGCAAAGTTGCACCTCGTGAGAGTAATCCGGAAATGAAACCGTAAGGAGTCCAAGGGGTGAGTTGACCTTGGAGCAATGGCGCTTTTTGAACGTTTTAACGAATGAAAATGTCCTATCGCGCCCCAAGAAATGGTACGCGCTTGGCAGCGCTTGCTGTCGTTATTGTGTGGTAGGAACATAACCGGCGCGGCGCCGGCTTTGAAGTTGAGAACTTTCAATCATCCATAGGCGAAGAGTGCGTTTTATCTCCCGCAAGATCGGCAATGCCTCCGGCCGCGGCTGTTTCCTACCTTTTGTCGCTGGGGCTGGTATCCCGAATGTTGAGGTCCACGACGTCCCCGCTCTGCGACAAGATTATGCAGTTGCTGCACAAGACTGTGGTAAATGTTCACCACATCGCCGGGCACTTGCGGGCGGATCGCCGACGGTGTTTCGTGAATGATCTTCCGACGGCACGGATCGGGGGCCGACTGTATCCAATCTGCGCGGCAAGCCAACAAAGATCATGCCGGACAATGGCACAGCATCGCGCCAGCAAAGCCCCGGCAGACTGGCCTCATCGAAAGCGTCAACGGCAAGCTACAAGACGAGTGTCTTAATCAAACGCCATTTGGCACATTGCGCGACGCCCGCAAAACGTTTGAGAAATGGCCGGTTGCGCGGGACGCTGCGGGACATCGCGATGGACGCTCGCATGTTATAAGTTAAAGCTGTAATTTCATATTTTGGAATACTTGGTGCCGAGACGATTCTCATGACCGATAAAACCGCCACACGGTGTTCATTTTCTCGGTCCAGTCTGACTTGTTTGACCGGGGCGCAGGCTGTCCATTCGCAGCGTGTGGCGTTTTATGAGAGCGTACAATAAACGCGAGGCTGGGACAGGGACACGGCCAATCTTGAATATCTGCGCGTCCCTGCGGCGTCGTATCTGTCTGGAAATTTAGTCTCTTATTCCGATAGTCTGGTCCGCTCACCATCTGGCCCGGTGGAGACGATCGCAAAATGCACCGACATAGCTCAGATATCAGAATTCAAGTGCAGTCACACACTAATTTTCCAACATTTTGACCAGATTATCAGGGCCAATATCGCGAACGTCATCTGCGAACCTGGCGCAGTGCGGGACACTATTGCAATGCAAAAACCTGGCGATGACCTTTCTGACGGTACGAATACGAAATGCGTGGCTCGGTTCTCAATTTCAATTTATTGCGCTTGGCGTTGGCTGATACGAAGGCATAAGTTGGCAATCCCGTCAGCTTTGCATGCCGATCCACAGCTTTGCGGTGATTGGGCCGCCTGAACGGTTATAATTGACCAAAACACCCATGGCCAATCGACGCTGCCATTTTGTGACGGGCGGAAGGTGAGTTTCGACACAGTCTGGGTGGTTTTTAAAAGTCCACGGTCAGCAAGGCCTTGGAGAAATCCAGCGCCGTCATTTCCTGCGCCAGCTGTGTAAGTTCACCGTTCAAGTAAGGGACGAGACCACGGCGCGAGTGCTCGATCCCCGGCGCGGCCGGACCAAGCGCGGCACTTGTGCCGCGCTCATTCACTTCATGCCGCCAGAACCGATCCAATTCGGTCATTCGGACGATAAGTGGTACACCCTTTACATCCTTCAACATAGGCCATGCGATAAACGTCACTGAACTTGTCGAAAGGGATACTTTCGGGACAGTTGATTGTTTTCGATATTCCGCTGTCGACCCAGCGCTGTGCAGAGGCTTGCATTTTGATGTGGTCTTGCGGATCGAGGTCGGCGACGGTTACGAAACTTTCCGGAAACGGTGTCGTGCCGCACAGCTTTCGATACAGCAATACCGCGTAATCGACGACCTCCTTTTCGATCCTTTGACCATCCGGCTGCAGAAACATTCGCTTGTACGCGTTTGCAAAGATTGGCTCTATGCCCGAGGATACATTCTCGGCCAGCATGGATGTCGAGCCGGTCGGCGCGATACTGGTCAGCGTACCGTTTCGCATACCATATTTTTTGACCATGTTCCTGACATCCGGATCCAGCATCCGGATCGAGGGCTGACTTGAATGTCGTTCGGCATCATATACCGGAAAAGATCCGCGTTCCCGTGCGAGTTGGCTGGATGCAAGATATGAAGCATTCTGAATTGTCCGCATCCAGGTTCCAAGAGTATGAGCGGCGTTCGTTTCTCCATATCTGATGCCGAGCATGGCCAGCGCGTCCGCAACCCCCATCACTCCGATTCCGATTCGCCGTTTGGCCTGAGCCTCCTCATACTGCTGGGGTAGGGGGAAATAGGATATGTCTAAGACATTATCCAACATCCGAACGGCAATGCTGACGAGATTGCGCAGCTGTTTTACATCGATAGATGCTCTTGGAGTGAATGGATTCCGGACAAGACGGGCCAGATTGATCGAGGCCAGAGGACAGGTCCCATTCTCTGGCAGAAACTGCTCCGCACAGGAATTCGGGGCGCGTAGTTCTTCCATATAGTTAAGAGGATTGGCCTTGTTGATCCTGTCGATGAACAATATGCCGGGTTCCGCCATATCGTAGTTCTGGCGCATGATCAGATCCCAGAGCTCACGCGCGGGAATCTGTCCGCGAACATCCCCATCCCAGACAAGGTTCCATGTGGACCCTGCCTGAACCGCCTCCATGAATGCATCGGTGGCAAGTACGGACAAGTTGAAGTTGTTCAGCCGGCCAGGGACCGATTTCGCTGTTACGAAAGACACGATATCAGGATGATCACACATCAATGTGGCCATCATCGCGCCCCGCCGGTTTCCCGTACTGAGCAACCCGGACGATCTGTCAAAGACTTCCATCGCAGCGATCGGTCCCGAGGCCGCGCAATCCAGCCCCTTCACGCGCGCTCCTCTCGGCCGGATTGTCGAGAAGTCTAACCCGATCCCGCCCCCGCTTTTCATTGTGATCGCTGCCTGGCGTGCTGTCTCCATGATCCCATCGATAGAATCGGGGATTTTCTGCATTACGAACGTATTAGACAGGGTCACGAGACGTTCCGTTCCGCATCCGGCCAGGATCCGGCCAGCCGGCAGAAGGCTCAAAGAGCTCATTGCCCGATACAGACTGGAGCCAAACCGAGCTTTGCTGTGGGCAAGCTCGACCGCCGCGATCGAGGCCGTCACGCGCCGTAGCGTATCGTCCACACAAAGGTCGATGGGGACCCCATCTTCCGTATACTGATACTTGTTTTTCCAAACGTCTTCCGCAACAACTGATTGAACAGCCTCCCGACGGATGTCTGGCATGTCGCCAACCTGCAATACCGCGCTTCCAACTCTCATGGTTCACCTTTTGTTCGATCTTTTTCTGATTAACGATTTGTTAGGCAACAATAGCGGATACTGCTTAAATAAACGTAAGCGCCCAGTACTCTTTGCTGATCTGTGATCTTTGGTCTGATAAATCGATCTCTTGCTAATGTTGTACGTTCAATGTCGTTATTCGTATTTAATACGTTTAGTGTATATGTTGCTACATAGGACGCGATATATTGTGTGATAGGAAGTACATTGGAAAATACCGATATCAAAGATCAATGTAAGTATTCGTTCGATCTTGCGAGAGAGCTGGAAACACCTATTTGGGTCTTTGATATAGATCGCGGGCGAATATTGTTCGCAAATCGATCTGCATGTGACCTCTGGAACTCCGAAACGGAGGTCGCCTTATGTTCTCGCGATCTCAGCACGGACATGTCGCCTAATGTGGCTCTCCGTATTCGACAGTATTTGGCAGACTTCAGGGAGAGCAACAGTGTCTTCAAGGAGCTATGGACGCTTTATCCAGCTAATATTCCAATAAATACCATGGTTAAATTTAGCCGTTTTCACCTCTCCGATGGGCGTATAGCAATGCTATGTGAAGCGCCTGAAGTATTGAAAATGTCGGCACAAAACATCCGTAGTTGTGAAGCGTTGTTGCATACGGACGTAATGATTACCTTATATCACGAAAACGGTAAAATAATTTACATGAACCCTGCAGCAAGAAACAGCTTGCAAGATTCATGCAAGTTTTTTTCTGAATCGTTTCTGTGCACAGCAGCAGCATCCAAATTCATAGAGAATGTGAAGCTCTATGGTGAATATAGATCCGTCGCACAGATCCGAACTTCCAACGGAAATCAGTGGCACGATTTGTCCGCAAAATACTGCCGTGATGCTGTGACGGGAGATCAAGCCCTGTTATTGACATCAATTGATGTAAGTAATTTGAAGGAGGCGCGGGATAGTGCACGTTTTCTTGCCGACAGGGACCAGCTTACCGGCTGCTATAACAGAAGCTACCTCCAAAATTATATATCAAGACAATCGAGAGATAAAGTTGGCCAAAATTATATATTTATATACTTCGATATTGATCATTTTAAACAGATAAATGATCGATTTGGGCATGAAATAGGTGATGAAGTTCTGCGGCAGATCGTTTTTCGTGTACGTGGTGTAATCCGTCACGAAGACATCTTGGCCAGATTCGGTGGTGACGAATTCGGCATTATTATGGAGAAGCGAAGCTCTGAAGATGACGCTCAAAGAGTGATTGAGCGGATTCGATCCGCTGTTTCCAAGCCTATTCAGGTAGACTCATTAAAGATAGATGTCGCGATAAGCCTTGGGATTACGTCATTCTCGGCACATGAGGTTGCGTTCACCAAGGTCATGAGTGAGGCGGATATCGCACTCTACAACGCCAAGCATACGGGTAAAAATAAAGCCGTCATCTTTGATGAGAATCTCGGCATCGCCGCACGTCAACGAGATGAACTCGAATTGGAATTGAAGCAAGCCATCAAGAAAGATAATTTTGTTCTTCACTATCAGCCGAGAGTTGACACCACCAATAACAAGGTTGTTGCAGCCGAAGCCCTGGTTCGATGGGAACACCCTACGCGTGGACTGATATACCCTGACGGATTTATCGCTCACTGCGAAGAAAACGGCATGATTGAAGACTTGGGTGAACTGATTGTCCGAAAAAGCTTTGAGCAAGTAATTCAGTGGTGCGATCAAAAAAAAGATATCAACGTGTCAATAAATATTTCCCCGAGGCAGTTCAAGAGTGATTTGTTGATGCATACTCTTAAAGAGTATGCTGAGTTAGATGGCTTCCCGACGGGAAAAGTAGAGTTGGAGATAACGGAAAATGCGCTTATCGGAAATCCCGATGATATTGCATGTAAATTAAAAAGTATAACAAAAATGGGATACACTATCGCAATTGATGATTTTGGAAAAGGATATTCCAATCTGTTCTATATATCTAAGTTTCCTATTAAGTGCCTCAAGATTGACCGTGCTTTTATCGCCCAGATTCCCAAATCAGGTCCAGTACTTGAGCTTATACTCGCACTCGGGAAACAAATAAGTGCTACAGTTGTTGCAGAGGGGGTAGAAACAAGCGAACAGCTTCAATGGCTGAAAGACAAAGGTTGTAACCAGATTCAGGGATTTTATTTCTCACGTCCTCAGCCAGTAGACAAGTTTCTGGAGTTTTCGGGTTTCTGATCGCGTAGCGAGTTTTTAGCTGTGCCACAAACGGTCCGTTCTATTCCCTGCCTCACGCGCGCAAAATCAGAGGGATAACGCTGCAGAGTATTCGAGGCGAAACCGCAGCGTTTTTGGCAAGGTTATGGCACACGATTCGTATCCGCGCATCGCCTTCGCACATACAATGCAAAGTGGATAGCTCTCGCTATGGTTCTATGAGATATGGCTGAAAGTTGGTGATGGCCCCTGACGGGAGGCATATCATGGCGGTGCTGAAGCGCCGTCAATTCTCAATGAGAAAGGTATATGCCGCATGATCAACGCTACTGTTTTACCGTTCGAGCTTCTATCAGAATTTTCACCTGACCCGTTGACCGAGGTCATCCAGGCCGACGCTCGCGAGCTGCTGTGGCAGCTATCCAGGATGACGAATGTGCTTAGGGCTGTCCCCAAGCCTCCATGGTTGTGCTTGAGTGTCCGGTCGAAACGGGCTTGATACCGTGAGCCACGCGCTGGTCACGGTCGATTCCGGTCCCGAAGTGCGCCTGGCGCTGGTTGATGTGAACGATGCCGCCCGCGCGGACCCGTCCACATGGGACATGCAGGGGATGCGAGCGACTGCTTCGGGAACCTATTATTTCGCCGACCTGCCGAGGGAACTGGTTGAGTGGATCGGCGGCCCCGCCGATTACCTAAAGGAGCCGCATTTCGTCGGCGGTGTCTGGCGGATCGCGGCCTTACAGGTCGGCGCCGCCGCAGGCTTGCTGGACATGGCAGCGACAGAGCTTCGTGCCGCAGGACGCATGGACGCGGAGGCCCAGAAGATCCGTTTGATGGGTGTGCTGATGCACGTCTGGGCCGGTATGGCCCTAACCGAGCGCGCGGCTGAGGCCGCCGCAAATCGCCACCTCGCAGAGGACGACATCGTTGCCACGTCGATTGCGGCACAGCTCTTCACCGAGGAGGTCGGGCTGGGCGCCATCCGGGCCGGCGAGCAGAGCATCGGTCTGCGCCATTTCGATGCCGGGTCAGAGACCGGACGCATGGCGCGTGATCTGTCCGTCTATCTGCGACAGGCGGCGCGGGATGCGTTCCTGCAACGCGCGGCCGGAACGGTCCTAGGGGAAGACGGGCGTATCTGGGAGGATCCGCGCGCGATCTGACTTGGCTGGGCATGGTCGACAGTCATCTCTATCAGGCCGATGCCGCCACCGTTGCCGCCAGGCTTGAACAGGTCATCGAAGGCCATGCCGCCCGCCATGTCTTCGTGCCCGCTGCCGAAGATCACCAGGCGACGGCCCGGTTCGCCAGTGCGTTGCAACGCCGCCGCCCGGAGCGGTCGTTTTACAACTATCCCGTATGGTGCCGCTGGGACGATCCCGAGTTCACCCAGACCGTCGCCTGTCACGCCCCGGTGTCCGTGCCCACGGGCGGCTTGCGCGACAGGAAACGCGCGGCAATCCATGCGCATCGAAGCCAGACAGGACAGATCGTCCCCGACGATCCTTCGGGCTTCACCCTGCCGCCGGGGTTCATTGAGAAATTCGTCACGGAAGACGAGATCTTCTGGAGGATGCCGTGATGGGGGTGCGCCGCGATCATCTGCACGCGCTCTACGCCGACACCTCGGATCCGTGGGATTTCGTGCGCAGCGATTACGAGCAGGCCAAGTTCGCCGCAACCCGGGCTGCGCTGATGCGGCCTCGCTACTCCTCGGCCTTCGGGATGGGGTGCGGTAACGGGCAGCTTACCCGGCATCTCGTGGACGTCTGCGATCGCTATACCGACATGGATGCGGTGGCCATTGCGATCGAGGCCGCGCGCGAGGCGGTGCCGGATGCTGCTTTCATCCAAGATTTCTACCCTTGCCCCCTGCCAACAGACAATTTCGACCTGCTGATCCTATCCGAGACCCTCTATTTCCTTGATCCAGGCAGCCTGCACGGACATCGCCAGCGCCTGCCGAAAGCGGAGGTGCTCTGCGTGAGCTGGCTTGGCGAAACTGACCATGTTTTGCAGGGAGAGGAGGCGTTCACGATCTTCACGCCGGCGCTGGACACTCATGATTTCGACTGTGTGACGCAAACTGACGGGTATCGCATCGACCGCGGACTTCCGAGGGGCGCCACATGATCCGCGCCAGCGCAAAAGACACCGCCATCGTCATTCCCGCCCGCAATGAGGAATCCCGCATTGGAGCCTGTCTCACCGCCTTGGCCGGACA
>CANMFU010000010.1 GCA_947497295.1 uncultured Roseovarius sp. | reverse complement strand
AGATCCGCGCCGCGATCCTGAACGGCGTCACCGCTCTTGGCATCCCCCGAACACTGGCTGTAGGCTGAATCCGTCTGCGGTAAGGAGAAGTCCAACCTTAGCCGATTTATGCAACAAAGCCCATTGCGGGCCGGAATTGCTGTGATGGTCATGTTGGCCTACCTTTATTTCGGGGCGACCGGACTGCCGTGGCTGGCGGTGCTGGCCTTCGCGGTGCTGCTGGAGTGGCGTTTGGGCGGCTGGAGGCTGGCGGCGTTCGTGGGGGGCAGTACGGCGTTTCTGCTGCTGGGCGGCATCTGGCCGCGCGCGATGCTGTCGGTCTATCTGTGTTCAATCGCAGTGCTGATCTGCATCTTCCTTGGCGGGCTGCTGGGTGTCTGGGGCGCGTCGTCCAGGCTGGTGTCGGGCGCAATCCGCCCCGTGAACGACATGCTTCAGACGCTGCCGCAATTCGTGCTGCTGATCCCGGCCTTGATGCGGTTTCAGGTGGGCGATTTCACCGCCCTTCTGGCCATCGTCGCCTATGCCATCGTGCCGATGATCCGCTACACGGAGTTTGCCCTGCGCTCGGTGCGCCCGACGCTGATCGACGCAGGGATCGCGAGCGGCTGTTCGCCTTGGCAGCTGTTCTGACAGGTGCGCCTGCCGCAGGCGATGCCGCTGATCCTGGTCTGTCTGAACCAGACAGTTCTGTATGCGCTGGGGATGCTGGTCATCCCGGCGCTGGTTGGCACCATGGGCTTGGGGCAGTCAATTTTTCTGGCGCTGGGGCGGGCGGATGCGGGGGCGGGTATGGCTGCGGGGCCGGGCATGGCGCTGCTGGCGATGGTCGTGGACCGGATACTGCAGGTGGTTATGCGACGTCAGCTGTAGCGCGGCGCGCTTTCGTGTTCCAGCAGCGCGCGGATATGCACCCTGTAGAGCGCCGCGCCGACGTCAAACACGCGCCGCGCCTCCAGCACGTCACCGGGGGGTGAATAGGCGCCGGCGGTTGTTACAGAAAAACGCGCCGGGATCGCGTCCGATGGCAGGCATGACACGCCAATTTCGTCGCACACGCCGATCTGCGGCAAGAACACATCCGTATACGTCCGGTATCGCTTGCGCGAAAACGCGATGTCCTGAAGCCAGACAACGCCCGGGTCCTCGGCGGTCCGCCAATGTTCGATATAGGGATCTGCATCGCTGAACTGGGACAGGTACAGCCCGGCCATATGGGACGGAAAGGTGTGCGAGTGGATCAGGAAGCCGGGTTTGCCCCGCACCGAATAGCGCGCCATCGCAATGAAATCGTTATATCGCACGCTGCCGATCGCATCGGCCAGATGCTTTTCAAAGCCCGCAGTTCCGACCGCATCCATCGCGGCAGGCAGGGACTTGAGCAAACGATCATCGGGCATGGCGCGTTTGTCCTCATGTGAAAGCGATCTGATCTTTATCGGCTGTGGCCGTCTGATATGATCGATCATGTCGCTTGTTTTAATCCGTGCAAGCGGCGTCGGCACAATGCCCCGCGTGCCAGAGCGCGGCGGGGCGCCGACATTGCGTTTGACGCCCCTGCCCGCTTGGGGCATCAGGCAGCTTATGGCGAAAAATCAACCGACATTCACCTGCACGGCATGCGGCGCGGTCCATACCAAATGGTCCGGGCGCTGCGACGCCTGCGGCGCGTGGAACACCATCCAAGAGGATGAGGGCCTGAGCGCCGGGCCGTCTGCCGCCACATTGGGCGCGAAACGCGGGTCGGGCATGAAGCTGACGGACCTTTCGGCCAGAGAGGCGCCGCCGCCGCGCACGTCCTCGGGGATGGACGAATTGGACCGCGTGCTGGGCGGCGGGCTGGTGCCTGCCTCGGCCATTCTGGTCGGCGGCGATCCGGGGATCGGCAAATCTACGCTGCTGTTGCAAGCTGCCGCCAGCTTTGCCGGGCAAAGACTGAAGACCATCTATGTCTCAGGCGAGGAGGCACCCGCGCAGGTGCGCATGCGCGCCGGACGGCTGGGCCTTGCGGGTGCCAATGTGCAGCTGGCGGCCGAGACGAACCTGCGCGACATCCTGACCACGCTGGAGGCCGAAAAGCCCGATCTGGTCATCATCGATTCGATCCAGACCATGTGGCTGGACACCATCGGCAGCGCGCCGGGCAGCGTATCACAGGTGCGCGCCGCCGCGCACGAGCTGACCAGCTTTGCCAAACGCAAGGGCGTGAGCGTTGTTCTGGTCGGCCATGTCACCAAGGATGGCCAGATCGCCGGGCCGCGCGTCGTCGAACACATGGTCGATACCGTGCTTTATTTCGAGGGCGAGCGCGGGCACCAGTTTCGCATCCTGCGCGCGGTGAAAAACCGGTTTGGCCCCGCCGACGAAATCGGCGTGTTCGAGATGACCGGCGCCGGTCTGGCGCAGGTCACCAACCCGTCGGCCCTGTTCCTGTCCGAGCGCGGCAAACCGTCGCCCGGATCGGTCGTGTTCGCCGGGATCGAGGGCACGCGGCCCGTCTTATGCGAATTGCAGGCGCTGGTCGCGCCATCGCCGCATTCCCAGCCCCGCCGCGCGGTCGTCGGCTGGGACGGTGCGCGGCTGGCGATGATTTTGGCGGTCCTCGAATCGCGCGTCGGCATCCCTTTTGCGGGCCTCGACGTCTATCTGAATGTCGCCGGCGGCATGAAGATCAGCGAGCCTGCGGCGGATCTGGCCGTGGCTGCCGCACTGCTCTCTGCGCGGGAAGACGCCGCCCTGCCCGCCGATACGGTGATTTTCGGCGAAATTAGCCTGTCCGGCGCCCTGCGCCCGGTGGGCCAGACCGAAAACCGGTTGAAAGAAGCCCAAAAACTTGGTTTTACCAGCGCAATCATTCCCGAAGGTGGCAAGCCCGGCGGAAAAACCGGGCTGAAGCTGACACGCGCGGCAGATTTAATTGGCTTTGTGGGCGACACATTTGGCGCAGGCTAGCGCGTAAGGATCGAGGCGGACATGGACAGCTTTACCATCATCGACGGCGTTGTGGCGCTGGTTATCGTGCTTTCGGCGCTGCTGGCGTATTCGCGGGGTCTGGTGCGCGAGGCGCTGGCGATTGCAGGCTGGATCGTGGCGGGCATCATCGCCTTTATCTTTGCACCGCAGCTGGAGCCGCTGGTCAAGGAGATCCCCTTTATCGGTGAATTCATCGCCGATAGTTGCGAGCTTAGCATGATTACCGCCTTCGCGCTGGTGTTCGCCATCGCACTGATTGTGGCATCGCTGATCGTGCCGCTCTTCTCGTCGCTGGTGCAGCGCTCGGCTTTGGGCGGGGTCGATCAGGGGCTGGGGTTTTTCTTTGGCGTGGCGCGCGGCATTCTTTTGGTGGCTATCGCGTATTTCGTGTACGAGACGGTCGTGACCTCGCAGCAAATCGAGATGGTTGACGACAGCCGCTCGGCGCGTGTGTTCCAGCGCATGACAGCCAAAATCGAGGACGGCAATCCCGAACAAGCGCTTGGCTGGATCACCGCCCAATATGAGGCGCTGGTTGGAAAATGCAGCGAACCACCGGCCATCCCCGCCAATGACGCCACTATCGCGCCCGCCGAATAACAGACATGGCAAACCAGATCCTGATCGCATCGATTCTGATGGCGGTTGCGGGCGGCATGATCGCCAGTCAGGCGCCGATCAACGCCGCGTTGGGGCGCAGCATCGGCAGCCCGATCGGGGCGGCGACGCTGTCCTTCGGTGTGGGCTTCGTGATCCTGCTGGTCGTTTCAATCCTGATCGGTGACGGTGCAAACCTGATGCGGGTCACACGCGTGCCAATGTGGATGCTGATCGGCGGCGCGCTGGGGGCGATCTATGTTTTTGCAGCACTGTGGAGCGTGCCGAAACTGGGTGTTCTGACCACCACGACGCTGATGATCTTTGGCCAGATGGGCGCGGCCCTGCTGCTGGATCATATCGGCGCGTTCGGCGTGGCGCAGCACAGCGTCAACCCCATGCGCCTGCTGTCAGCGGCGATGGTTGCCGGCGGCGTGATCCTGTCGCGTTGGTAGCGACCCGAACCCGATCACACAGTATTGCACGATCAAGCCGTGACATACGCGGCAGCAAAGCCTATGTGTGGCGCACCTTCAAAAACCGGATTCGGAGTTGCCCCTTGGCCAAACTCATGCCTCCCGCCCATCCCTTTGACACCACCTATCTGCGCGATGGCGCTGATGACGACAAGCTGAAGGAGGAATGCGGAGTTTTTGGCGTGATCAACATGCCCGAAGCCGCCAATTTCGTCGCCCTTGGCCTGCACGCCCTGCAACATCGCGGCCAGGAGGCCGGCGGCATTGTCAGCTATGAGGCCAGCACAGGTTTTAACAGCCAGCGGCGCTTTGGCTATGTGCGGGACAATTTCACCAAGCAGAGCCTGATGAAAAGCCTGCCAGGCGAGGTGGCCATAGGCCATGTGCGCTACTCCACCTCCGGAGACAAGGCGCCGGTTCTGCGCGATGTACAGCCGTTTTTCGGCGAATTCTCGATGGGCGGTGCGGCGATTGCACATAACGGAAACATCACCAATGCCGACGCACTGCGCAAAGAGCTGATCGAACGTGGCAGCATCTTTCAATCCAGCTCGGACACCGAATGCATCATCCACCTGATGGCGCGCAGCCTGCAACGCAACATTGTCGGCCGGATGGAGGATGCGCTGCGCCGCGTTGAGGGCGCGTTTTCCATCGTCGCCATGACCCGGACCAAGCTGATCGGCGTGCGCGACCCCCTGGGCGTGCGCCCGCTGGTGCTGGGCCAGCTTGGCGATGGTTGGGTTCTCAGTTCCGAGACCTGCGCGCTGGACATCATCGGCGCGGAATATATCCGGGAAATCGAGCCGGGTGAGTTGGTTGTGATCACCGCGAGCGGCGTCGAAAGCCATTTCCCCTTTCGCAAGCAAAAGCCGCGGTTCTGCATTTTTGAACACGTCTATTTCAGCCGCCCCGACAGCATCATCGGCAGCCAGAGCGTTTACGAGTCGCGCCGCCAGATCGGGGTAGAACTGGCCAAGGAAAGCCCGGTCGAGGCCGATCTGGTCTGCCCGGTTCCCGATTCAGGGGTGCCTGCCGCGATCGGATACAGTCAGGAATCAGGCATCCCCTATGCGCTGGGCATCATTCGCAACCAATACGTTGGCCGCACATTCATCGAGCCGACAGACCAGATCCGCAATATGGGCGTACGCCTAAAGCTGAACGTCAACCGCGCCCTGATCAAGGGCAAGCGGGTGATTCTGGTCGACGACAGCGTTGTGCGCGGCACGACCAGCCGCAAGATCCGGGAAATGATCCTGGATGCCGGCGCCGCCGAGGTGCATTTCCGCATCGCATCCCCGCCCACCGCATGGCCCTGTTTCTACGGTGTCGATACCCCCCAGCGCGAAAAACTGCTGGCCGCCACCATGAGCGAGGACGAGATGTGCGAACATCTGGCCGTCGACAGCCTCAAGTTCATTTCGCTCGATGGATTGTACCGCGCGGTTGGAGAGGCGTCAGGCCGCGACGACAACAGCCCGCAATATTGCGACGCCTGCTTTTCGGGGGAATACCCGGTGCGGCCTTCGGACCAAATCGACAAAGGGTTCGAACTCAAGGCGGCAGAGTAGCTCAGGGCTGGCTCCTTGGGGTTCTGCGCGAAAGCGGCCGCCGCGTATCGGGCGGTATTTCAAAACTCGCTGGTCCGCTATACGGGATTTTGTGGCCGCTCGCTGCACTTGAGCGCGTGATTTCGCTCGGAAAACCTGTCGTTCAACAAAGGGTGGTTTCTGGGAGCTCATTTCTGGGTCGAGCCAAGTGGCCTAACCTACCGTCATTTATTTGACGATTGGTGGTGGTTTGTAGAGATTTTGGAACTGTGTAAAACTTGGATCAAACGCGGTATCAGCATCAATCAAGCTGAAATCCATGCCGCTCTTTTTGCAAACAGATAAGATTTCTACCAATGCATCACGAACCTGATCTGGCATATTGAGCACTTCTTTTTTGGCGTAAATAAACCCTGACCAATCAGTTCCGGCACCAAGGTTCGACCATCCGAGAGCGCTAAGCCGAGGTATCGCAGCGGCGCTGGCACTCTCACTACCGTCCAAATACACCGTTAACCAAAATATATGATTAAGAGGGAATCTCTTTTCGTCTAAGGCAAATTGACTAAGGACTTTGGCTATGACGTCGTCTATATTTTCCATCTGAACATGGAGCCGATAATCGGAGTCCTTAGCAAGGACTAGTTGGTTTCTCCGGCGGGCATCCGGAAGCTTCCAAAAACCCTCCTTTTTGAACGGGGTGCAGAGACCCTAGCTCAACACCGCCAAAAAAACCCCCTCCAAAACCCAAGCAGTTGTTGAAGGTTTTTGGCCTTTTCCAAATGGCCGTCTCTCATGGCGTTGCAGAATGCCGGTAAACTGCGTTCCCAAGCAAGCAAACGTTTTGTGCCAGATTAAAAAAACTGACCCTAAAACCAACCGCCCTCAAAACGTGCCAACCAGCGCTAGCGCCGGACGATCCCCCTTGACGCCGCGCATCATCGCGTCCACATCGCCAATATGACACAAGTTGCCCTGATCACCGGCGCATCGCGCGGCCTTGGTGCCGCCCTCGCCGAAGAGCTCGCTCCGGCTTATCACGTCGTGGCAGTTGCCCGCACCACCGGCGCGCTGGAGGAGCTGGACGACCGGCTGCAGGCGGCGGGCCATTCGGCCACGCTCGCGCCGATGGACATCACCAATCCCGACGCGATGGCGCAGCTGTGCCGCAGCATCCACGATCGCTGGGGCAGCGTCGCGATCTGGGCGCACACGGCAGTTCACGCCGCCCCGCTGAGCCCCGCAATGACGCTGGACGCGCGCGACTGGGACAGATCGGTTGCCACCAACGTGACAGCGACGGGCCATCTGATCCCCTATATCGCGCCTCTCTTGGGAGAAGGCGGTCAGGCTATGTTCTTTGAGGATTTCAAGGCGGGCGAGAAATTCGCCGGTGCCTACGGCGCCACCAAGGCCGCGCAGATCGCGCTGGCCCGCTCATGGCAAGCCGAAAGCGCGCGCCACGGCCCCAAGGTGCATATCGTCAGCCCCGGCCCCATGGCCACGGCAACCCGCGCGCGGTTTCACCCCGGCGAGGATCGCGATTCGCTGAGCAGTCCGCGCGATGCCGCGCGCCGCCTGATCGGCCTTTTGGGATAGACGCTTGCCGCTGCCTGCTGTGCCGTTTAGACAAGGGCAGGCATGCTGGAGGGCGGAAACTTGCGCATCTTGATCACCAATGACGACGGCATCAATGCGCCGGGCCTTCAGGTCCTGCAAGAGATCGCAAACGCACTGGTCGGCCCGCGCGGTGAGGTATGGTGTGTCGCGCCCGCGTTCGAGCAATCAGGCGTCGGACATGCCATTTCCTATACCCAGCCTATGATGGTCAGCGAACTGGCCCCACGCCGTTTTGCCGTTCAGGGCAGCCCGGCCGATTGCGTGCTGGCCGGACTATATGACATCCTCAAGAGCCGCGCCCCTGATCTGGTGCTGTCCGGCGTCAACCGGGGCAACAATGCCGCTGAAAATGCGGTCTATTCCGGCACGCTGGGCGCCGCGATGGAAGCCGCTTTGCAAGGCATTCCCGCCATAGCGCTCAGCCAGTTTTACGGCCCCGGAAACAACACTCTGGACGATACGTTCGACGCCGCGCGCGGCCATGGCCTTGATACGGTGCAGCGGTTGCTGGACAAGGGCGTGTGGACGCGCGACGATTACGGCATCTTCTACAACGTCAATTTCCCCCCCGTTGCCGCCAGCGGCGTCAAGGGCATCCGCGCCGCGCGCCAGGGCTTTCGCCGGGATATGGGCTTTGGCGTTCAACCTCATGTATCACCCTCGGGCCGCCGGTTCCTTTGGGTCACGGGTGCGGGGCAACAGCAACCAACCAGCCCCGGATCGGACGCGGCAGTAAACCTTGATGGCTATATCTCGGTCACGCCGATGCGCGCGGACTTGACTGCGCATGACATGCTGGAGCCGCTGAAAGCCATCGAATGACGGATGAAGACCCAGAAATCGCAGAACGCAAGATGCAGTTCCTTTATGCCCTGCGCTCCAAGGGGATCACAGACGCGCGCGTGTTGACGGCGATGGAGAAAATCGACCGCGGACCGTTCATCCGAGGCTATTTTTCCGACCGCGCGTATGAGGACATGCCGCTGCCCATCGCCTGCGGCCAGACGATCAGCCAGCCATCGGTTGTCGCGCTGATGACGCAGGCGTTGAAGCTGAGTGCGCGGGACAAGGTGCTGGAGGTTGGCACCGGCTCGGGCTACCAGGCCGCGATCCTCAGCCTGCTGGTGCGCCGGGTCTACACGATCGACCGCCACCGGCGGCTGGTACAGGATGCCAGCGCGATTTTCCAGGCGATGGATCTGAACAATATTACCGCCCTCACCGCCGATGGCAGCTTCGGCTTGCCCGATCAGGCGCCGTTCGACCGCATTTTGGTGACCGCAGCGGCCGAGGATCCTCCCGGACCGCTCTTGGCGCAGCTAAAAATCGGCGGTATCATGGTGGTTCCCGTGGGGCAGTCCGATACAGTGCAGCGGCTGATCCGGGTCACGCGCACCGATGCGGGCTTTGACTATGACGAATTGCGCCCGGTCCGCTTCGTGCCGCTGGTCGAGGGGTTGGGCCGCGATACCGCCTGAAGGCGCAGAACATTTCAGACCAGCCCCGTCAGATAAGGGGCCGAGCATGAGGACGAAGACGGACATGAGCAGAACAGACCGCCCCGGGGTCCGCCCCCGCATCCAGATCCTGCTGGTCGGCAGTTGCGTGCTGGCCCTCGGCGCCTGCGGCGACAATCCGGATTTAGACCTTCGCGGCCCTATTGGCGGCGGGCTGGATACGGCAAGCGCGGCGCGGGCAGCAACCGCTAGCCGGCCCAAGCCGGACGCGCGCGGCATCATTTCCTACCCCACATACCAGGTGGCCATCGCGCAGCGCGGCGATACACTGGGCAGCCTTGCCACGCGCATCGGTGTCGATGCAAATCAACTGGCCCGCTACAACGGCATTCAGACCGGCGATCCGTTACGCAGTGGCGAGGTGATCGCCCTGCCCGGCCGCGTGGCCGAACCCGCCGGCGGCCCGATCACCACGGGCAGCGATATCACCCAGATTGCGGGCGCCGCCATCGACAGCGCGCGGCCCAGCCAGATCGAAACCAGCACCCTCGCCCCCGCCTCTGGCCAAACCGGCACCGAGCCGGTGCGCCACCGGGTTGAGCGCGGCGAGACGGCCTATACCATCGCACGGCTCTACAATGTGCCGATTCGCAGTCTGGCGGACTGGAACGGCCTCGGCGCCGATTTCGCTGTGCGCGAGGGCCAGTTCCTGATTATCCCCCTCCCCGTGCCGGGTCAGAGCGCGGCGCCCGCTCCGCAAGCAACTGTCACCCAGTTGCCCGGCGCAGGCTCTCCCACGCCCGAACCCCCAAGCGCGGCCAAGCCGCTGCCGCGGGAGGACACCGTTCCCGTCGCTCAGGCAGCAAAGCCCAAAGACGCGCCTGATCTGGGCAAGCAGCAAACCACCTCCGCCCCAAAGGCGCGGATGAGCTATCCGGTGCGCGGCGACATCGTGCGCGCTTACTCCAAAGGCAAAAATGACGGCATCGACATCGCCGCCAGCGCCGGCACCCCGGTCAAGGCCGCCGATGCGGGCACCGTCGCCGCCATTACAAAAGATACCAAAGGCACGCCGATCATCGTGGTCAAACACCCAAACAACCTGCTGACGGTCTATTCCAACGTCGCCAATGTCGCGGTCAAAACTGGCGACAGCGTGGCGCGCGGGCAAACTCTGGCCAAAATCCCGACCACTGGCGCCGCTGCCGTCCATTTTGAGGTACGCGACGGCTTCGATAGTCTGGATCCTGTTCCGTACCTGAGCGAATAAAAGAAGGGGCGCGTCACCTGACCGGACGCGCCCCTCTTTCATCTTCCAATTTAATACTCAAATCGCCGCGCCAGCTGGGCAGCGCAACATCATCCGATCTCGCGCAACCGCTTGAACAGGCTGGACGTATCCCAACGCCCGCCGCCCATCTTCTGCACATCCTTGTAGAACTGATCGACCAGTGCCGTTACTGGCAGGGACGCGCCGTTCTCATCGGCCGTTTTCAGGCAGATCCCCAGATCCTTGCGCATCCAGTCCACCGCAAAGCCATGTTCGAAATGATCGTCCAGCATCGTCTCAAACCGGTTCGCCATCTGCCAACTGCCTGCAGCCCCCTGAGAAATCACCTCGACAACCGCGCGCCCGTCCAGCCCGGCCTTGTCGGCGAAATGCAGCGCCTCGCTCAGGCCCTGCACCAGCCCGGCAATGGCAATCTGGTTGCACATCTTGGTCATCTGCCCCGCACCCGATTCCCCGATCCGGCGGCACAGCTTGGCATAGACATTCATCACCGGTTCGGCCGCGTCATAGCTGGGCGCATCGCCGCCGCACATGATCGACAGCTGGCCGTTTTCCGCCCCCGCCTGTCCGCCTGACACCGGCGCATCGACAAAGTGCACATCTCCCTCAGCCGCCGCCGCATGAAGCTCGGCTGTCACAGCGGCGGACACCGTGGTGTGATCCACGAAGGTTGCACCCTTGCGCATTCCGGCAAACGCCCCATCCTCGCCCAGGCAAACGCTGCGCAGATCATCATCATTTCCCACGCACGCCATAACAAAATCAGCGTTCGCCGCCGCCTCGCGCGGTGTTGCCGCGCTGCTGCCGGCATGTTCGGCCACCCATTTGTCTGCCTTGGCAGCGGTGCGGTTATAGACCGTCACGTCATGGCCGGCGGCTGCCAGATGGCCCGCCATTGGATAGCCCATTACACCCAGTCCCAGAAATGCCAGTTTCGCCATGCGCGTTTTCCCCCGTTCACATTGCCGCCGGGGCCATTGTTTCCGGCCCCGTTTCTGACTATCCCCTGCGCAGGCAAAAATGCAAGGCGGAGCGGCATGGCGCAGGTGTTCAAATGGCTGATGCGGATCGCGGGCGCGCTGATTGCGTTGTCCCTGCTGGCGCTTCTTGGCCTTTATTTCCTGCTGGCGCGGTCCCTGCCGGACTATGACAAGACGCTGGCCATCGCCGGCCTGGGCGATACTGTCGAGATCGTGCGCGATAACGCCGATGTGCCCCATATCTTTGGCCAGTCCGAAGCAGACGTTTTTCAGGCGTTGGGATATGCCCACGCGCAGGACCGCCTGTGGCAGATGACAATCCTGCGCCGCACCGCGCAGGGGCGCCTGTCCGAGGTGTTCGGCCCTCGCAGCCTGGCCATAGACAAACTGATGCGCCGGTTCGACATCTACGGCGCCGCGCGCGCGTCCGCCCGCTGGCAGGATCCCGCCACAAACGCCGCGCTGGACGCCTACGCGCGCGGCGTCAACGCGCGTCTGGCGGAAATAAACGACAGCGCCCTTGGGCGAGGCGCGCCCGAGATGTTTCTGTTCAATGCCCCCATCACACCTTGGGTGCCCGCCGATTCCATCGCCATTATCAAGCTGATGGCCGTTCAGCTATCGGGCCATATGCAGGCCGAAGTGCTGCGCGCCCGGACATCCCTTATCCTCGATGATCCCGCGCGGCTGCACGATATCCTGCCCGACGCGCCGGGCAGCGGCATCGCCGCCTTGCCAAAATACGCCAGCTATTTCGCCCCCGACGCCCTGCCGCGCTATGCAGAAGGGTCCGCTGCGATGGGCGCGCTGTCGCCGATCAACCCACCGGCGCTGGCGGGCGCGTCAAATGCCTTTGCCGCTGCGCCCGCGCGCTCGGCGGCGGGCGGCACGCTGCTGGCGAATGATCCGCATCTGGGCCTCACCGCGCCGTCGATCTGGTATCTGGCCCGGATGGAGCTATCTACCGGCGGGGTCATCGGCGCCACAATTCCGGGCGTTCCCCTGGTGCTGAGCGGGCGCAGCGATACGCTGGGATGGGGCATCACCTCGGCGTATCTGGACGATCAGGACGTGCATATCGAGCAGCTAAATCCTGAAAACCGCGAGGAATATCGCACCCCTGATGGCTACGCCAAGTTCATCACGCGCGGAACCATCATAAAGGTCAAGGACGCAGCGCCCGTTACGCTGACCCTGCGCAGCACAGAAAATGGGCCCGTCCTGCCCGGCTCACAATATGACCTGGCGGCGATCACACCGCCGGGCCATGTTGCATCCCTATCCTGGACCGCGCTCAGCCCGCGCGACACCACGATGAGCGCCGGCATCGATCTGATGCGCGCAAGCACCATTGATGAGGCGCTGGCGGCGGGCGAGAAATTCGTTGCCCCGGCGCAGGTTCTGACGGTCGTGGATGAGACGCGCATCGCGATGAAGATGGTCGGCGCCATGCCGCGCCGCCACGCCGAACACGAGACACTGGGCCGCCTGCCCAGCCGCGGCTGGATCACGCATAATCGCTGGCAGGGCCGGTCACCCTATTCCGCCAATCCCGAATTCACTGACCCCGCAGGCGGTATTCTGGGCAACACGAACAACAAGATCATTGATCGCCCGTTTCCGCTGCATGTCAGCCATCATTGGGGCGACACGCAGCGTATTCATCGCTGGCAGCGCCTGATGCAGGGCCGCGAGGTGCATACCCGCGACAGTTTTGTCGAGGCGCAGCTGGACACCGTCAGCTTTACCGCCCGCTCGCTGCTGCCGCTGATCGCCGCCGATCTGTGGTTCACCGGCGAAAGCGCGCCCGAAGGCACGCCCCTGCGCCTGCGCCAACGCGCGCTGGAGCTGCTGGCCGAGTGGAACGGCGAGATGAACGAACACCGGCCCGAGCCGCTGATTTATGCCGCGTGGCTGCGCGCGCTTGGCCAGCGCCTTGCGCAGGACGAACTGGGCCCGCTGGCCGAAGAGTTTACCCATACTGATCCAGTCTTTGTCGAGCGTGTGTTTCGCAACATAGACGGCGCCGCCGCGTGGTGCGACGTCAAGCAATCCTCGCCGGTTGAGACCTGCCCCGACATCGCGCGGCTTGCGCTGGACGATGCATTGGTCTGGATTTCGGACCGCTACGGCACCGCATTGGAATCGCTGCGCTGGGGCGATGCACACCAGGCGGTGCAGGATCACCCTGTGCTGGGGTCCGTTCCGGGCCTGCGCTATTTCGTGAATATCCGCCAGTCAACGGGGGGCGGCGATCATACGTTGCAACGCGGACGCACCAGCGGCACGGGGCCGAACCCGTTTCAGAACGTGCATGCGGCGGGTTATCGCGGGGTCTATGATTTCGCCGATCCCGGCAGCAGCGTATTCATCATCTCGACCGGGCAATCGGGCCATTTCCTCAGCCGGTATTACGATGATCTGGCACAACTGTGGCGGCGGGGCGAGTATATTCCGATGTCGCTGGACCCGGAACTGGCCCGGGCGGGTGCGGTTGGCGTCACCGTGCTGACGCCTATACAAGCCGATTAAAGCGCGTCGAACTCCGCGCGCTGACGCTGTGTCCAGCGAACGGTCAGCACATAGCCGTCCTCGCCTTGAGTTTCATCCTCGATCAAGCCGTGCTCGTGCAGCCACGCGCGCTGGCGTCCGGCCGCGAACGGCAGCGACACTTCCTCGCGGCGGGTGTCGCCGGTCAGCATCTGGGCGATGCGGTCCACAAGCGCCTGCATCCCCTCGCCGGTGACGGCACTGATCGCCTGCACATCCTCGAACCGGTCGGCGCGGGTCATCAGCGCGTCATGCTCGGCCTCGTCGACCAGATCAATCTTGTTCCACACCTCCAGCCGCGGTGTGCTGGCCTCGACCTTGAGACTGGTCAGAATATCCTCGACATCGGTTTTCTGCGTCTCGGTTTCGGGATGGGCAATATCGCGCACATGCAGGATCAGATCGGCGCTCAGCACCTCCTCCAACGTGGCGCGGAACGCGGCGACCAATTCGGTCGGCAGGTCCGAGATGAACCCGACCGTGTCGCTGAGGATCACCTCAGGCCCACCGCCCGGCAGCGCGATGCGCCGCATCGTCGGGTCCAGCGTGGCGAACAGCATGTCCTTGGCCATGACGTCGGCGCCGGTCAGGTAATTGAAAAGCGTCGATTTTCCGGCGTTGGTATACCCCACCAGCGCAACAATCGGAAACGGCACCTTGGCACGTGCAGCGCGGTGCAGCGTGCGCGTCTTGGCCACCTTGTCAAGCTGGCGGCGCAGGCGCACGATATGGTCGTCAATCGCCCGGCGGTCGGCCTCAAGCTGCGTCTCGCCCGGACCGCCGACAAAGCCATAGCCGCCGCGCTGCCGCTCAAGGTGGGTCCATGCGCGCACAAGCCGCGTGCGCTGATAGGACAGCGCAGCCATTTCGACCTGCAACACACCCTCGCGGGTCGCCGCCCGATCGCTGAAGATTTCCAGAATCAGGCTGGTGCGGTCCAGAACCTTGACGTCCCATTCCTTTTCCAGATTGCGCTGCTGCACGGGGCTGACGGGGCCGTCGATCAGCACCAGTTCAATATCGGCCTGTGCAAAATGCGCCTTCAGTTCGGCGATCTTGCCCTTGCCGAACAGCGTGCCAGGATGAACCTTGGGCAAGCGCACAACTGTGCTGCCCTGCACATCCAGCCCCGGCAGGGCGCGGCCCAGCGCCACAGCCTCTTCAACTGCCAGCGCCGGTTTGCGGGTGTTGCCGCCTGCTTTGTAAATGTCCGGGTGCAGAACCCATGCGCGGGTGTCTTGCGTTTTCGTGTCATGGGCACGTTCGCGCCGGTCCTGCAGTCGCTGCACCAGCGGATCGTCCGCGTCATCGTCTTCGACGAAATCGTCGTTCATCAAATCACCCTTGAGGAATGGTGCGGATCAGGCCGCATCATCACCGTCATAGAGGCTGATGGGCTGCGATGGCATGATTGTAGAAACCGCGTGTTTGTAAACCAACTGAGACTGTCCGTCGCGGCGCAGGAGGATGCAAAAATTGTCAAACCAGGTGATAACACCCTGTAGCTTCACACCGTTGATCAGGAACACCGTCACCGGCGTCTTAGTCTTGCGCACTTGATTCAGGAAAACGTCCTGAAGGTTCTGACGTTCAGATGCCATATTTGGTCCCCAAATCCATTTATTCTTGCAAGCGCCGCGTATCGGCTTCGAATGTTTACATTCATTCCAATATGATCCGGTGCGGCGCGAGTTTCCAGCCCTAAAATCGGGCGGTTGCGCTTAGTTGCCTGAAAGGCAAGATTTTGCAGGTCTGTGCCGGTCTGTCGCGCGCGTCAGTCGCGCCAGAGGCCGGGCGTAATCAACGCGATGATCGCCAGCATTTCCAGCCGGCCCAGTACCATGGCGGCGCACATGACCAGCTTGGCGGTGGGGCCCATGACATTCAGCACGATAGGCACTTCGCCGGCAATCTGGGTCAGCGGGCCGGTTGTCGAGAGCGCGGCGATGGCCAGAATGACCGACTGCTCGAACGTCATCCCCAATGCGGCCAGAACAACCGTGACCAGCGCCAGCGACATCGCAAACATCATGAAGAATATCCACGCCACAAACGCACCCTGCCTGCGCATCCGGCGGCTGCGCGCCCCCGCGCGGCCCACCGATGACGGGTGCACCAGACGCTCCATCTCGCGCTGGCCATTGAGGTATAGGGCATAGACGCGCAGCAATTTAACGCCGCCCGCCGTGGTGGCAACGCCCCCGCCCATCAGCGCCGCCCCCATCAGGATCAGTCCCGGCGTGCCAAGACCCGACCAACTGCGCGCCTGATCCCAATGCACGCTTTCGAATCCGGTTGTCGACAGGAAGGACAGCACGCTGAACATACCGCCCCAAAGCGCGCTCAGCGCCAAGGGCAGATCGTCAACCCGCTCAACATCAAAGGCCCCCAGCCAGTGACGCGAAAACAGCAGCAGCGGAACCCCCAGAACAATCACCATGCCGAGGCGGAATTCGGGGTCGTTAAGCAGGCCGGGCCGGGCCGATGTAAGCGTGTCCGATGTGAACGTCAGCCGTGACAGGCCGAACATCATGAAGAAGAAAATCACCACCTCGCCGCCGATACCGGACCTGGCATCCGCCACGCCGCCGATCGGCGATATACCGCTGGTCGCCATGGTCGACATCGCATGCACCAACCCTACCAGCGGCCTGTCGCCGCCAATGGCCAGAAACAGCCACAGCGCGCCCGTCAGACCAACGTAAAGCGGGGCCAGTGTGGCGGTTACCTGACTGACTCGGCGGCCCGACCCTGCGCGCTGGAAACGGCCTTGGGTGTCGTCACTTTGGCCCGGCTCGGCAGTGGCCGTCAACTCGAACCCGCCCAGATTCAGCGGGGCCAGCACCGCTGAGGCGGCGATCCACATCAGCAGGCCCCCCATCCATCCGACCATGCCGCGCCAAAGATGCAGACTGTCGGGCAAGCGGCCGGGTTTTTCGAACAGGGTCGCGCCGGTGGTGGTGAAGGACGACACCATCTCGAAATAGCTGTTGAGAAAGCTGGTCGTGCGCAGACCCTCGTAGAACGGCACGGCCAGGAACACCGGCAGTGCCACAAAGGCCAGACACAGCGACAGCAGGTTGTCCAGATCACTCGCCTCGCGGCGCACGTTGCCGCCCATCGCCAGCGCAATCAGCCCGATCAGCACCAGACCCAGCGCCCCGGAATAGGCAAAGCTGCGCGACACCGTATGATCGCCCAGCATCAGCGCGTGAAAGGCCGGCACAAACATCGACAGGGATGCGACCCCGGCCAGCAGCAGTATCAGCGGCAGCCGGGCCGGAGGCGCGGTCAGCGCAATCTGGGGACGCGCCGCCATGATCTAGAAAAAATCGACCGAGACCTGAAGCAGCTGCTGAACCCGCTCCACATCCGATGCCATGGCAAAGATCACGACTACATCACCCTCGTCTATGCGCATAGCGCCCGTGGGTTTCAGGATCTTTTCCCCCTTCTGCACCGCGCCGACCAGCACCCCCTCGGGAAAGTCGATGTCGCGGATCATACTGCCCGCGACCGAGGAGGTCGACATCACCTGCGCCTCGATCACTTCGGCCTCGGCGTCACCGATGGAGTAGACGCCGCGCACGCGCCCGTGGCGGATATGGCGCAGGATGCTGCTGACCGTGGTGGCGCGCGGGTTGATATAGGCGTCTACGCCGATCGGCTCCAGCAGCGGCACCAGCGTCGGATCGTTGATCAGCGCGATGGCAAACGGGCAGCCCTCGGATTTGGCGCGCACGGCGGCCAGCAGGTTCGTCTTGTCGTCATCGGTGACGGCCAGCACCGCGTCGGCGCGGGCAATGCCGGCCTCGTGCAGGATCGTGCGGTCCAAAGCATCGCCATTCAGCACAATTGTGCGCTCCAGCGCATCTGCGGCATGCTCAGCAATGCGGCGGTCGCGCTCGATCACCTTGGCCCGCAGACCGCGGCCTTTGGCCTCCAGCGCCTTGGCAACGGCAAGTCCGACATTGCCGCCGCCCAGAATCACCACTCGTTCCTGCTTGTGGACCTGCTTGCCGAACACCTCCAGCGTGCGGGGGATATCCTCGTTCGGGGCAAAGACGTAACATTCGTCGCCGACAAACAGCTGATCGCCCGCCTCTGGTGCGAACAGATGTCCGCCCCGGCGCACCGCCAGCACCACCACCCGCAGCGTCGAAAACAGGTCCGACAACTGTCGCAGAGGCGTGTTGACGACCGGGCAATCCTCGTCCAGCCGCAGGCCCATCAGCTGCGCCTTGCCATCCATGAATTTTTCGGTGTCGAAGGCGGCAGGCACGGCAAGGCGTTGCAGCGCGGCCTCGGCTACTTCCTTTTCGGGGCTGATCACCACGTCGATCGGCATGTGATCGCGGCGGTACAGATCGGAATAGATCGCATCCAGATAGGACTGGCTGCGCAGCCGTGCGATCTTGCGACTGATGGCGAAAACCGAATGCGCAACCTGACAGGTTACCATGTTCACTTCGTCCGAATGAGTCGCGGCGATAATCATGTCGGCATCGCGCGCGCCTGCCCGTTCCAGTACATCGGGATAGCTGGCAAACCCGTGCAGGCCCTGTACGTCCAGCGTATCGGTGGCGCGGCGCACCAGATCGGCGTTATTGTCCACGACCGTCACATCGTTATTTTCGCCCGACAGGTGACGCGCGATCTGCCAGCCGACCTGACCTGCGCCGCAAATGATGACCTTCATGGCGTGCCTTTCAAAGCTGCTTGACTGATGTGCCTGACAAATGCGGGGCGGTCAAATGGTCTGGCGCAGCAGCACAGGCCGTCACCCGGCCCGTGCGGGCGCCTTGCCCGACGTCACGACACCCAGCGATTTCAGCTTGCGGTGCAGGGCGCTGCGCTCCATCCCGACAAATTCGGCGGTGCGGCTGATATTGCCGCCATATCGATTGATCTGGGTCAGCAGATATTCGCGCTCAAACGCCTCGCGGGCCTCGCGCAGCGGCATCAGGGCCAGCGATCCCGACAGCACGACGCGCCCGTCACCCGGTGCGCTCTCCGCTTCGCCGGGCAGCTCGCGCAGCTCGATTTCACCCGCGCCGTCGCCCAGGATCAGCACCCGCTCGATCATGTTGCGCAACTGGCGCACATTGCCCGGCCACGACATCGTCTGAAGCTGGGCACGCGCTTCGCTGCTCAGGCTGCGGAGCGGCAAACCTTGGGTCTTGTTCAGCATGTCGATGAAATACTCGGCCAGCAGAGGGATATCATCCCGGCGCTCCTCCAATGAGGGCACCGCGATGGGCACGACGTTCAGCCGGTGAAACAGCTCTCGGCGGAAACGGCCTTCGGCGATTTCCTGCTCCAGATCGCGCGAAGTCGAGGAGATGACGCGCAGATCCACATGCACCTTGTTCGATCCTCCAGCGCGCAGAAACTGCTGGTCCACCAACACGCGCAAAATCTTGCTTTGCGTGCCCGGCGGCATGTCCGCAACCTCGTCAAAGTAGATCACGCCGCCGCTTGCCTCCTCCAGCAGGCCCGGCTCCACGCCCTTTTCTTTGCTCTCGCGGCCGAACAGCACCTCTTCCATGCGCTCGGCGTCGATGGACGCGCAGCCAACGACGACAAAGGGCGCCGCGGCGCGGTTCGAGTTGACGTGGATATACCGCGCCGCCAATTCCTTGCCCGACCCGGCCGGCCCGGTCAGCATCACCCGCCCATTCGATCGTGTGACCTTGTCCAGTTGGCCCAGCAGCGCACGGAACAGGGCGCTTTCGCCCAGCATATCGGCCGGCGTCGTCTCGCGCCGTTTGAGGCTGGTGTTTTCACGGCGCAGTCGGCTGGTTTCCATTCCGCGGCGGATTACCACCATCAACTGATCGATATTAAAGGGCTTTTCGATGAAATCATACGCGCCCTGTTTGATCGCGGCGACGGCGATTTCGATGTTGCCATGTCCCGAGATTATCACGACCGGCACTTCGGGGTAGTCACGCTTGACCGCCTTGAGGATGTCGATCCCGTCCATGTTGCTGTCTTTCAGCCAGATATCGAGGATCAGCAGTGCGGGCGGGTCGGCGGTGATGGCGGCCATGGCATCATCGGAATTCCCGGCCATCCGGGTAGTATAACCCTCGTCGCCCAAAATGTCCGAGATAAGTTCGCGAATGTCCCGCTCGTCGTCCACAATCAGAATGTCACTCATATCTGTGCCCCCATCGCCTTGTCGGCGTCCTCTTGTTCAATGCTAATGCTTGTCAGATCCAGCCGGATCACGGCCATCGCGCCCACATGCGCGCCCTGGTCAAAGGGTTCGGCCGGTGTCAGCGTCAATGTGCCGCCATGCTCTTCGATAATTTTCTTGACGATCGGCAGGCCCAGACCGGTGCCTTTGTCACGGGTGGTTACGTAAGGCTCAAACAGACGCGCGCGGTCCTCCGGCAGACCGATGCCGTTATCGGCAATACGCAGCTCGGCGCGACCCTCCACACTATGGCTCGACACCCGGATCGTGGGCTGAAAACCTTCAGGCGCAAGACCTTTTTCTCGCAGAGTTTCCGTGGCTTCTCCAGCGTTCTTAATCAGATTGGTGAGCGCCTGCCCGATCATGGATGCGTCAATATCAGCCCAGAGCGGCGCGCTGTCCAGATCGGTCTCGATCTGCACATCGGGCTGTCCTGCCTCCTGCAGCAGCACCGCCTCGCGCAGCAGGCGCGTCAGGTTTTCTGGCTTGCGCTGCGGTTCGGGCATCCGGGCAAATTTCGAGAATTCATCGACAATGCGGCGCAGATCGTCGGTCTGGCGCACGATCACGCCGGTCAACTGCGTCAGATCGGCGGCGTCCTTTTCATTCAGCAGCTTTGCGAATTTGCGCTGGGTGCGCTCTGCCGACAGCTTGATCGGCGTCAGCGGATTCTTGATCTCATGGGCAATCCGCTGCGCCACATCTCCCCACGCCGCCATACGCTGCGCCGAGACCAGATCGGTCACGTCGTCAAACGCCACCACATAACCCTCACGCCGCCCCGTGTCGGTCAGGCGGGTCGACATGCGAACCAACAGGCTTTCCTGCTCGCCGCCGCGGGTGACGCGAATCTCGTCCTGCACAAAACCACCGGCACTTTTGCGCAGGCGCTTGAACAGCTCGGCAAATTCGGGGACAGCGACGGCCAGATCGACCGATTGGCGGTCCTCCTGCCAGTCCAGCAGCTTTTCTGCGGCGCGGTTTACGAAGGCAATACGCCCTTTCGCATCCAGCCCAACCACCCCCGATGACACCGATCCCAGCACCGAATCAAACAGGCGGCGCCGCCGCTCGATCTGTTCGGTGTTGGACAAAAGCGCGGCGCGCTGACCTTTCAGCTGGCGGGTCATCTGGTTGAAAAATGTGCTGAGTTGCGCGATCTCGTCATCGCCTTCTTCTTCGCGGACCTGCACATCCAGATCGCCGGCGCCGACGCGCTGCGCAGCGCTGGTCAGGCGCCCCACCGGGCGCGCCAGCCGTTCGGCAAACCACAGACCCAGCCACACGGCGGCAAGGATCAAAATGACGGCAAATCCCAGATACAAAAGGCCAAATTCAAACAGCACCCTGCCCCGCTCGCTCTCGCGCTGCTGGTAAAAGTTGGCCGTTTCCTTGGTATCGTCCAGCAGCGCCAGAATGTCGCCATCAACGTTGCGGGTCACATAAAGCAGCCGGTCGGCAAAGCCTTCCAGCGGGATGAGTGCGCGAAATTCGTTGTTTTCCCAATCCTGAATGATGAGCAGACCATCGTTGCGCGCGGCGGCAATCTGATCGGGGCTGGGCTCTTCGTAATCGAACAAATATGAGCTTTCACCGCGCGCACGGATTTCGCCGGTACCGTCAATCACGAATGCCTCGCGCAGACCCCGCTGGATTTCGCGCTGGCCCTCGGACAGGACTTGCCGGATGTCTCCATCATCCATGAAAACGCTGCGCTGCTTGACCGCTTCCAGAAATTGCGCGACCGCACGCGCGTCGATCACCAGATCGCGGCGATGTTCCTCTTCATAGGCTTCGGCCGCGGCCACCGAGTTGCTGACAACACGGCCCACACGGTCGGAAAACCATGCCTCGAGGCCCATATTGACCGAAAGTGTCGCGAAAACCGCCACCGTAATGGTCGGCAGCAACGCCATGATCGCGAACACGCCGGTTAGTCGCAAATGCAGCCGCGATCCGGCCGAGCGCGACCGGCGGGCGGAAATCATCTGGACCACGCGCTGCAACACAAGCGCGGCCACTGCGATGACATAGACCAGATCGCACAGCAGAACGAGGCGCAGCACGTTTGTCTGCGCACCTTGGTCCAGCGGCCCCATGACAAGGAACGTCACCAGCGCCAGAACCGGGCCCAGCACAACCAGCCCGAAAGTGGCAAAGTTCTGATACCGCTTCGCGCGGCGCAGTCGCAATATGCGCTCCCAGCCTGCTGTGCGTGTCCTTGCGGCCACTGATATCCCCCGACACCTTGGCGCGACTGACGGCGCGCCCACAATATCCGGTGCCGCGATCAGGGCATTGCCATAAAACGACACAGGTCTGTTGCGCTTTTACATCAACTTGGGGCCGCGTGTCACCTCAATATCCAACGCCGTCAGTTTTTTACGCAAGGTATTCCGGTTTATCCCCAAAAGGGCGGCGCAACGCGCCTGATTGCCACCCACCGAATCCAGTGCGATCCGCAGCAGTGGCGCCTCGAATTCGGCCAGCAGCCGATGGTAGAGGCCATCGGGCGGCGAATCTTGTCCATGCAGGTCAAAATATCGCTGCACATGCTGCGCCACTGCGGCGGGCAACGTCTCGGACGTGGGTGCGCGCGGCGCCGGGCCGGGCTGGAGCGCGCTTGATGCCTCCGCGGCGGGCACCACAGACGCGCGTCCGGCCCATGCCAGCCGCTCTGCGGTATTCCGCAACTCGCGGACATTGCCGGGCCAGTCATGGATGCGCAAAATCTCCAACGCTTCCGGGCTGAGGCGGCGGGACGGCGCGCCTGCCTCCTCGGCCAGATAGAGAAAATGCGTCGCCAGCAGCGCCACGTCATCCGCCCGCGCGCGCAAGGGCGGCACATCAATCACAGCGCCCGCCAGGCGGTGGTAAAGATCTGCGCGCAGATCCTTCGCGCCCTGCCCCGGCTGCGCGGCGGCGATAAGGCGCGGGCGCGCGCCCCCCGTCTGCGCGGCAGCGGCATCGACCAAATAAAGCGCAGCTGCTTGGGCGTTCGCGTTCATATCATGCAGCCCATCCAGCACGATTGTTCCGGCTCCTGCACGTCCGAGGATGGCTTTTGCCGCGCTATCCGGCCCCAGATCGCCCGGTGTAATAACAACAAACGGCTCTGCATGGCGCGGCGACAGATCGTGTATCGCGCGCGCAATCATTGACTTCCCGCTGCCCTGCTCTCCGGTAATCCAGACCGGCAGATCCGATTGGATCACGCGCGCAAGCACGCGAAAAAGTGCCTGCATCGGTGCGCTTTGCCCGATCAGCGGCAGATCGGTTTGGTGCACCGCAGACGCGCCTGCTGATGCGGCGCTGCGACTGTCCAGCGCGCGGGCGGTGCGGGCCATCAGATCGGGCAGATCAAAGGGTTTGGGCAGGTAATCCCACGCCCCGACCTCGGTCGCGCGGATGGCTGTCATCACCGTATTGCGCGCCGATATCACAATCACCGGCAAGCCGGGGCGATCTTGCGCAATTTTCGGAAGCATTTCCAGACCGTTGCCATCAGGCATAGCCACATCCGTAATTACTGCATCGCCCAGCCCCTCGCCGATCCAGCGCATCAGCGTTGTCAGGCTTGACGTGGCATGAACCTTGCACCCTGCCCGCGTCAGCGCCTGAGTCAAAACCGTGCGAATGCTGCGGTCGTCATCGGCAACCAGAACCGTGCCATCCATCAACGCCGCTCCATCGCTGAGGCCAGGGGCAGTGACACGCGGAACACCGTATGCCCCGGCATGGATGCGACGGCGATCCAGCCGCCATGCCCTTCGATAATCCGCGCCGCGATCGCAAGTCCCAGCCCGGTGCCATCTTCGCGGCCCGACACGAATGGCTCAAACAGGGCATCGCGCAGAGCCTCCGGTACGCCGGGGCCGTCATCGACGACCTCGATCTGTAAGGGTAGCCGCGTGCCGACATCGCCGCGCACCTGCGCGCCGTGTTCGAACCGGCTGCGCAGGCGGATCGTGCCGCCCTGCGGGCCTGCCGCCTCGGCCGCGTTTTTCATCAGGTTTTGCACAACCTGTTGTAGCATGTCGGGATCCCCCAGCGCATCAGGCAAAGACGGGTCATATTCCTCAACAATCGTCATATCTGCGGCAAAACCCAGCTGCGCGCTGCGCCGTGCGCGCGTCAGTACATCGTGGATATTGATCGCACGCAAATCGGGGGCCGCAGGATTTCCGAACCGCTCGACCTGATCCAGCAGCGCGGCGATGCGGCGGCTTTCGCTGACGATGAGATCGGTCAATTCGCGGTCGGCCGCACCCAGCGTCATCGACAGGAGCTGCGCCGCGCCCGTGATACCCGCCAGCGGATTCTTGATCTCATGCGCCAGCATTTCGGTCATGCCAATGGCGCTGCGCGTGGCCATTCGAGCCGACGCATCCTGCATCCCCTGACCGGCCATGTCGCGCGGAGTGACGACAACCAACGTCGCCCCCTCATCGCCGCCCAACGGAGCGACAGACAGGCTGCATCGCACCGGTTTCGGACGCCCGGCGCGGACATCGACATCATTGATGAACAGCGGCGTACCGCTGGCACGGGCGCGCGCCAGCGTCGCGTCCGGCGGGGCATCGACCTGGAGCAATTCCCACAGCCCCACCGTCTGCGCCGCGCGGGCCGAGACATTCAGAAAGCCCTCTGCCGCCGGATTGATTCGCGTGACGCGGTGCTGGTGGTCTTGGGCGCCGTCCAGCATCAGCGCAGGCAGCGGCAGCGCCCCCCAGACAGCGTGGTCCAGCCCGCTCATGCAGCAAGTGCCGCTTGGCTAAACACCGCGCAAGGCAACAGCCGCAGTGCATCGCGCGGATCATCAGCGGTCACGATCGCACGCCGCAGCTGCGGATCGCTGCCATCCAGATACCAGCCCAGATGTTTGCGTGCGACGCGCAGGCCCAGATCCATGCCGTAAAAGCCCAACATCGCCTCATAATGGCCCGCAATCATATCGGCCAGCGCGGCGCCCTGCGGCACGTCGGGCGCGGGGGTGCCGTATAGGCGATGCGCAACCTCGGCCAGCGCCCATGGCCGCCCCTGAGCGCCGCGCCCGATCATCACGCCGTCCGCGCCGGACTGCGCCAGCGCGCACTGCGCAGTGTGCGCATCGGTGATATCGCCATTGGCGATGACCGGTATGTGCACCGCGTGCTTGACCGCCGCGATGGCGGCCCAGTCCGCGTTGCCCTTGTAGAACTGGCAGCGCGTCCGCCCGTGGATCGTGACCATGCGAATGCCTGCCGCTTCGGCCCGTCGGGCAATGTCGGGAGCGTTGTGCAGTGTATCGTCCCAGCCCAGCCGCATTTTCAGAGTGACAGGCACAGACACGGCGCACACGACAGCCTCTATCAGGCTCAGCGCATGGTCGGGGCTGCGCATGAGGGCCGATCCAGAGGCGCCAAAGCCGCGGGCGCGCGTCACCTTCTTGGCTGGGCAGCCCATGTTGATATCAATGATCCGCGCGCCATTCGCTTCGGCCATGCGCGCAGCCTCGGCCATCCAATGCGCTTCGCATCCTGCCAGTTGCACCGCTGTCGCTGCGGCGCCAAAGCCCAGTTCAGCCTTGTCACGCGTCGCGGGCTTGACCTCGACCATTTCCCTGCTGGCGATCATTTCGCTGACCACCAAACCCGCGCCAAACCCGTGCACCAGATTGCGAAACGGCAGATCGGTGATGCCGGCCAGCGGGGCCAGCAGGACGGGCGACGACAGGGGCGTATCGGTCACAGACAGGGGCATGGGCCGGTTCCTAAATCTACGCCGTCCTCTCTACCCGCACCGCTGCGCGCGCGCAATGAATTGCAGGGCGCCGCGCGGCGCGCTAAGTTGCCGCCATGACATGCGCCGCACTGATTGTCGCCGCCGGGCGCGGCACCCGCGCCGGGGGGAACCGGCCCAAACAGTGGCAGCCTCTGGCAGGCGCGCGCGTAATCGACTGGACGCTGCGCGCGTTTCAAGATCTGGCTGAAATTTCACACATCAATATCGTCTTGCATCCTGATGATATCGAAGGATTTACCCCTCCCGATAACACAAGTGTAAGCGTAGGCGGCGCAACCCGCGCGGCATCGGTTCGCGCGGGGCTAGAGGCCCTGACGCATGTAGGCTGCACCCGCGTTCTGATACATGACGTCGCGCGCCCCTGCGTCAGCGCGGCGCTGATCCGCCGGGTTTTGCGCGCACTTGATACCGCGCCGGCAGCGGCGCCGGCGCTGTCGGTAACAGATGCGCTCTGGACCGGAGAAAACGCTTACGTAACCGGCACGTGCGACCGCGCCGGTCTGTATCGTGCGCAGACACCGCAAGGCTTTGATTTTTCGGCCATTATCGCCGCTCATCGCTCCCATGCAGGCGACGCGCCTGATGACGTGGCGGTGGCGCGGGCCGCCGGGCTTGACGTGGTGATCGTGCCGGGCGATGAAGACAACCTCAAGATAACGCACCCATCCGATTTTGCGCGGGCCGAGGCCCTGCTGACACCCACTTTGAGAGGTACAATGGATATACGCATCGGCAACGGCTATGATGTGCACCGCTTCGGGCCCGGCGATCAGGTGATGCTCTGCGGTGTTGCGGTGCCGCATGAGCGCGGATTGCAAGGCCATTCAGACGCCGATGTCGGCCTGCACGCGCTGTCGGACGCGATCTATGGTGCGCTGGCCGAGGGCGATATCGGGCGGCATTTTCCGCCCTCCGATCCGCAATGGAAAGACGCAGAAAGCCATATTTTCCTGCGCCACGCCGTCACGCTAGCATCCACGAAAGGGTTTGATATCAGCAACATGGACCTCACTCTTGTCTGCGAGCGGCCGAAGATCGGGCCGGTTGCAGGTGCCATGCAGGCCGCATTGTCACAGATCACCGGACTGGCAACGGACCGCATTTCGGTCAAGGCGACAACGTCCGAGAGGCTGGGTTTTACCGGCCGCGAGGAAGGCATCGCCGCGCTGGCCACCGTCCTGTTGGTGCAGCGATGAATGCTCCACGTTTTGTCGCCACAGTCGCTGGCGTTGGATATTTGCGCCCCGCCCCCGGCACCTGGGGGTCGCTGGCAGCGCTGCCGATGGCTGCGCTGCTGCATCTGATTGGCGGACCATGGCTGCTCGTCATCGCGATCATCGCAGTGTTTTTCGAGGGGATCTGGGCCACTACGCAGGTGACGCGCTGGCAGGACGATCACGACCCTTCATATGTGGTCGTCGATGAAGTGGTTGGCCAGTGGATTGCCCTTTTGCCGCTGTCATTTGGCGCATGGTACGTGGGCGCATCCATTTTCGCGCTATGGCCCGGCTGGATCGCCGCATTCGTGCTGTTCCGGCTGTTCGATATCTTCAAACCCGGCCCGATAGGATGGGCGGATCGGCGGCACACGCCGCTGGGCGTGATGCTGGATGATGCGATTGCCGGCGTGTTTGCGGCTTTCTTTGTCGTCGTGCTGGCGGTGCTGTTTCACGTGTTTTTCGCGATATGACCGTGTCGGGCCTGCTCGCACGCGCACGGGCGACCGGGGTCAAGATCGCCGCCGCCGAAAGCTGCACGGGTGGCATGGTAATGGCGGCGCTCACGGATGTGCCGGGCAGCTCGGACGTGGTTGAACGTGGCTTTGTAACCTATTCCAATGACGCTAAAATTCAGATGCTGGGCGTCTCACCTCAGACGCTGCGCGCGCATGGTGCCGTGAGTAATGAGGTGGCTGCCGAAATGGCCGCAGGGGCGCTGCGCAATTCGATGGCGCAGTTGGCGGTGTCGATTACCGGCATCGCCGGACCGGGCGGATCGGACGCCAAACCCGAGGGGCGCGTTTGCTTTGGCATCGCGCGCGCAGGGGCGCCCATACAGGTCGAGATGCAGGATTTCGGCGCGCTTGGGCGCGCCGGTGTGCGCTGCGCGGCCCGAGATCACGCGCTGACGTTGCTGATAAAAGCCCTTAACGGCTGTTCATCCGTATAGCGCGTGGGCGCGCCGCTCGAACGCGCGCACGATACGCTGCATCGCCTCGTAAAAGAAAAGCCCTGCCGCCGATTGCAACAGGCGGTTGCGAAACTCGAAATCAACGTGAAAATCCACCGCGCATCCATCCTCGGTTTCGGTGAATTTCCAGTTGGAAACCATGTGCTTGAATGGGCCGTCCAGATATTTGGTGTCGATCTTCTTGTCTTCGGGCCACAGCACGACGCGGCTGGCAAATTTCTCACGGAATACCTTGAAGCTGATGACCAGATCGGCTTCCATCACCTCGCTCCCGTCGTCCTGCGCGATACGGCTTTTGACGCGGGCAGCAGAGGTCCATGGCAAAAACTCAGGGTAATTTCCGACGTCGGCAACCAGATCATACATCTGTTGCGCGCTGTAGGGCATGTGGCGGGTCTCAGAATGGGTAGGCACGGACCGCTCCGCTATTTTAACGTGACAGATTAACCCTATGTCCTAGACTGAGCCCCAAAAGACAAGAGGCGCTGCACCCGCCGCACTGGCGCTCTAACAGGAGAATTCTTTTTTTGAATTTGGGATCAAGTCGTTCCGCGCCAGAGTTAATCTATAATCAGAGGGTGATATCATGAATGCGCATTGGTTTCTTCGCGCCGCACGCTGGGCGCGGAACCCGCCCAGTGCAAGCCGTGTCAAATTCGTGCTGGCCATCATTGTCGTCTGCATAGCGCTCTATACGATCGAACATTTCGTGGGCTGGCCTGACGCGTTGTCGCCTGATCAATCACTGCGACGTGGCTACCGGCCCTAGGGGCAAGCAATGCATGTGATGGGGCAAGTGGCGCGGTTGACGGGACTCGAACCCGCGACCCCCGGCGTGACAGGCCGGTACTCTAACCGACTGAGCTACAACCGCGCATGGGATCTGGATTAGTTGAGGCGTCCATGCCCGTCAATGATGAAATGCACGGTTTTCCCCATGGCTCGCCAGATTCACTTGGATGCGCCGCGGGCACAGACGGACAGCCCGGGTTGGGGCTGTCTATTATAGCGATGTTCAAGATCAAATGCAGTGATGGCGCGGTTGACGGGACTCGAACCCGCGACCCCCGGCGTGACAGGCCGGTACTCTAACCAACTGAGCTACAACCGCCCACTGCGCGCCCATGGGCCATTGCCCGCCGAGCGTTGCATGTCTTTAGTCGGCAAGATCGGGGGCGTCAAGCGACAGTTGGGGCAAAATCGCATCAATCTGGCAACACGTCCCCCCGCGCTGGCGTCGCGCACATTTGGGTCATCCATTCTTGCGCGCCGGCGGTGACGGCGTCATGCACCGCCCTGCCCGCCGCCTCGCCCAGTTCGGTGTGCATCCCGGCATAAGCCGCGTCACCGGCCCGCGCGGCAACGGCGATGCAGTCGGTGCCGGTCCCGGTCGCGCGTCCCGAGGGCAGGTCCATTCCCGCCTCAATTACCGCCGCCGTGCGCGCGGAAGACGCGAGGCTGAGCGCCTCGATCAGGGCCGCGTCGGTCAGGCCCCTGCCCGGACCGGCATCCAGATGAAGGGCGATGTTGATCGTGCCCCAGTCCTGCCCCGCGCGGTTCATACGCTGTCCGATCCGCTCGGCGTTGGACAGGCCCACGGTCGCGACGGCGGTGGCGCGTGCGTCCCCCACATGGACTATCGACTGATGGTGGTAGCGAATGTGGCGCGAGGTCAGGAAGGTGACCGCGTCCAGGGCGCCGCGTGCGGCCAGCTGGCCGTGCAGCCAGGCGCTCACATCCAGATCCTGCGGCAGATCGGCATTGCGCACCTCGCGCCACAGAATGCGGCGCGCCGTCACCAGACCGGGGCGATTGACCGCCCAGCTCAGCACGCGCATTTCGGAACCCAGATCGAATTCCAACCAAGGCGCGTCAAAGATCAGTGCGCTCATCGGGTGACCCTGAGGGGTTGAAACAGCGGGCCGTCCTGGGTGTGCAGGAACGCGGCGGTGATGCCGAAGACATCCTCCAGCCGCTGGGCCGTCAGCACATCGGCGGGCGGGCCGTCGGCCACCACGCAGCCCTGCCCGGCACGCTGGCCCAGCAGGATCAGCCGTGTGCAATGACGCACCGCAAGCCCAAGATCGTGCAGCGACACAAGGCAGGATTTGCCTTGGCCGGCGAGCGCCGCAAACGTCTCCATCGTGGAAATCTGGTGCGCGGGGTCAAGGCCGGCGTTCGGTTCATCCGCCATCAGCAGCGGCGTTTCCTGCGCCAATGCGCGCGCGATCAGGGCACGCGCCGCCTCGCCTCCCGACAGCCGGGTTGCGGCGCGGTGGCGCAGCGGCCCAAGCCCCATTTGTGTGATGGCCGATTCGACGGCGGCGCGGTCAGCCTCGGTTGCGCGCTGGCCCGCGCCGAGGTGCGGCACCCGGCCCAGCATGACCAGCGTTTCAACCGAAACCGGCCATGCAATCTCGCGCGATTGCGGCATCCAGGCGGCCAGTTTTGCGCGCTCAGACGCTGGCAGCGCGGCGAGCGAGCTGTGCCCCGCTGCCGGGATCAGGCCAAGCGCGGCGCGCATCAGGGTTGTTTTTCCAGCGCCATTAGGGCCGATCAGGCCGACGAATTCACCGGGGGCAATGTCCAGTGTCACGTCCGAAATCACCGGGCGCCCGCGCAGCGTCACAGCCAGATCGGACAGCGACAGAAGGCTCATACTCCGTCCTTCCGCGTTTTGTAGATCAGGTGCAAAAATACCGGCGCGCCGACCAGCGCGGTCAGAACGCCCAGTTTCAGATCCTGCGTCGGCAGGATCACACGCACGGCGATATCGGCAATCAGCAGCATCACCGCACCCCCCAGCGCCGATGCCCACAGCAGACGCGACGGCCGCGCGCCAACGAGGGGCCGCAGCACATGCGGCACCACCAGCCCGACAAATCCGATGGCGCCTGCCACGGCCGTCGACGCGCCCACGACGCAGGCCGTGCCCAGCACCAGTACAAGGCGCATCCGCGTCAGGCTGATGCCCATAGCGCCCGCCGCATCCTCGCCCAGCGTCAGCGCATCCAGGCCCCGACCAAGCGTTCCAAGCATGCCCCAGCCGATGAGAATCAAGGGCGCTGCCAGCCAGACATGCGTCATCGAGCGGTCCGCCAGCGATCCCATCATCCAGAACACGATCTCATTGGCGGCGAAGGGGTTTGGCGACAGGTTCAGCACCAGCGACGTCAGCGCCCCGGCCAGCGCCGAAATGGCGATACCCGCAAGGATCAGCGTCAGCGATCCGCCGCGCGGCCCGGCCAGCCCCATCACCAGCGCCACACCCACCAGCGCACCGCCAAGCGCCGCCAGCGGCAGGCCCAGCGACAACATCGCCGCCGCCCCGGTATGGATCGCCATTACCGCGCCCAGGGCGGCGGACCCGGAGACGCCGATCAGTCCCGGTTCGGCCAGCGGGTTGCGCAGGTATCCCTGCATCGCCGCCCCCGCAAGACCGAGGCTGGCACCGATCATCAGTGCAAGGATGGCACGCGGCAGACGGATCTGGCGCATGACCATCGCCACCGGCCCGTCGCCGCCCTGCCACAGCGCTGCCAGACTGGTCCGGGGACCGATATCTGCGGGGCCAACCAGCAAGGACGCGGTGAACAGCGCCGCAGTCAGCAGCGCAAGAAAGATCATCACGCGGCTCATCCGCCGGGTGCCGTTCCGGTGCTCAGCTCTGCCGCTACGCGCGATTGCACCCGGCGCCGGGCTTCGGCCATGTCGCTGATCGCGCGCAGCACGAAGGGGGTGCCGCAGATCCAGTCCTGATCGCTCATCAATGCGCGGCCAGCCTGCGCGCTGAGCCCCTCAACCACGGGATGATCCATGATTTCCTCGGCGCGCGAGCCGCGCGGATAACGGCGCGCAGTAATGACAAGATCGGGCTGAAGCATCGCCAGCACTTCCAGCGGCAGCTTGCCCCAGCCATAGCCCGCCTCGGCCGGCGCGTTGCGCAGCCCGGCGGCGGCGAGGATCTCGCCCGACAGGGATTTATCGCCGGAGGTGTAGCCATTGGCCGAATACAGCGCGGCGCGTGGCGCATCCGGGCCGGGCGCGCCATTCAATCCGGCGCGCAGCCGTGTAAGATCAGCATCGAACTGTTCAATCATCGCCGCGGCCGCCGCCTCGCGGCCCAGTGCAGCGCCCATCTGCCGGATCCGGTCGCGCACCTCGTCCAGCGAATGGACGATATCAAATTGCACCACCTCGATCCCCAACTGGCGCAGCAGCGCCACCGTATCGCGGCTGGTATATTCGCCCGCGACCACAAGATCGGGGGTCATTCCGTGCACCTCTTCGGCGCGCCCGGCATTGCTGGAATAATGCACGGCCTGATCTGCCATGGCCGACACGCGGGTATCCAGCGCGATCCGGCTGACGGAAATCAACTGACCCGGCGCCGACAGCAGCATCGCCAGCTGGTCGGTACACAGGTTGATCGACACCACCTGTTTTGGCGCCGCCATCAGTGGCGGCGCACACAGCATCGCCGCGCCCACCAGAGCGGTGCGCGCGGCGATCCGCCTTATGCGATCAGAAACTGGCACGAAGCCCGAGATAGGCTGCGCGGCCCGGCTGATTGTAGCCGCCCGCCGTTTCGTAATCCTCATCAAAGAGGTTTTCGACACGAAGGTAGAGCTGTGCCTTGTCGGTGACGTCGTAGGACACCCCGGCGCCGACCAGGGTGTAGTCGCCGACCTTGTTATCAACGGGTGCAAACGAGCTGGGCACGACGTCAGCGACATGACGCACGTCCACATATCCAGAGAACCTGTCGGTAAAGTCGTTTGAAACGCCCAGCGTGACATCATGCTTGGGCGTGCGCGCCAGCCGGACACCGTCGGTTTCGGCGTCCGTGTAGGTGTAGGCGCCATAAACGCTTAGCCCTGAGGTCAGCGCATATTCGCCCGACAGCTCGATCCCCTTTGACGTCGTGGTTCCGGGTATCTGAAGGTAGCACCCGTTGCCGCCGTTGTTGCAGCCGTTGTTGGCGAAATCGTAATCAATCAGATCTTCGACATCGGTGTAGAATACCGTTGCCTTGACATATCCCGCCGTGCCGAAAGTCTTTTCGACGCCCACTTCGTAGCTGGTGCTGTTTTCGGGTTGCAGCGTCGGAAGGCCATAGAGGCTGAAACGTTCGTAAAGGGACGGCGCACGATACCCAGTGCCGACAACCGCCCTGAAGGCCAGATCCTGAACCGGGCGCCAGACAGCGGCAATACGCCCCGTCGTCTCGCCGCCAAATGACGAGTTGTCATCATAGCGCAGCGCCGCCGACAGATCGACATTTTCGGACGGGCTGAACAGAATTTCGGCATTCAGGCCCGTGTTATCCTCGGACCCGCTTGCCGGTGGACCGGCGAAAATAGAAGGCCCCGGAACGGTGCTGAACGTCTCTTCGGCATATTCTGCGCCGAAGTTCAATATTGTGCGCGTGTTCAGCTCGGCGCTGCCCAGATAGGAGACGCTTTTACGATCACCGTCGAAGGCAGTGGTGAACTGGCTTTGAGGGTCGTCGCGGTCAATATCGAAATAAGTATAGCTCAGCGTGTGAGTGACAGCGCCGGCGCGCAACGTGCCGTAGACACGCGCGCCGCGTTCGGTCAGGAAAAACTTGTCGCCCGCGCTGCCAGCGACGTCGATATCCAGGTCGTTGTCGCGGTAGTGGAGGGCTGCGCCGAATGTAAGTGCGTCGGTGACGTCGTATTCTGCCGTCAGATCGACTGTCGATTGCTCAAACCCGTCCTTGTCCGTGTTGAAGCTGCGTTGCGAGAAACCCTCCGTTTCGATCCGTCCATAGGACAGCGCGACAAAGCCTTTCTCGGATTTATATCCGGCGCTGATATTGGCGCCGTAAGTCTCATAGGTGCCACCCTCAACCGAGGCCGTGCCGGAAAATCCCAGCTTCTCCGGACGGAATGTCGTGATATTGACGACACCCGCGATAGCCTCTGATCCGTAGAGCGCCGATTGCGAGCCTTTAAGCACCTCGATCCGCTGGATGCCCGAACTTGTCAGCCCACCGAAATTGAAGGCATTTTGCGCACCTGACATATCGGACACATCGATTCCGTTGATACGTACGCCGACATAGCGTGCCGGCAAGCCTCGGATCTGGATGCCGCGGGTCGCCCCGATCCCGCCATTTGATGTCGAATTGACGCCGGGCAGTCGGTCCAGACGATCCATCACCGACGGACCATTCTTGCCAACCTGATCACCCTCCAGCACCTCGATGGTGGCGCCGGTGCGACCCAGTTCGACGGGGGTGAGGCTGGAGGATAGCACGATGGTGCCCAGATCGTACGTTTGCTGCGCGCCAGCAGGGGCAGCAATCAGCCCGGCTGTGCAGCCAAGGCCGGTGGCCGTCAGGAAGGTGGATGCCAGAAGAGAGTGTCTCATAGATGTCTCCGGGTCGCCGCAAGGCGGCGATGCAGGTCGTCAGAAATGCATGCGGAATGACATCTTTGCCCCTCCGCAGGCGGCGAAATGCTACCACACCGGAAGATTCCGTTGTCCACGACGCGCCCCGCGTCCGGACAGGGTGAGCACCTCGGCAGGTCTCCTGACTCGCGGGTCAACGCTGGCCGGGCCTTCCCGCCGCACTTTGCGACAGTGGCAAGTTTCCGGCTTCGCTCACCGCCTACAGTTGCGGGGGCAGTCACGGAATTGGCGCAGCGGCGCCGTACCGTTGTTCCCTATTATCCGGACGTATGACAGCCCGGACCGAAGCGACTCCGGTCTAGCCCAGGGGATGGGCGCGCGGCAAGAGTGAATCTGGCGGTGAGGCAAAACATGCCGCTGGGGACAGTATGTGACGCGCCAGGCGCGCAAGGCTCTGGCCAAAGAAGGGGATGGTGGGTGATGAGGGACTCGAACCCCCGACATTTTCGGTGTAAACGAAACGCTCTACCAACTGAGCTAATCACCCGCAGGGTTCCTCTAGCGGCAAGCGCCGCATCTGGCAAGGGTGGTTTGACCTGGATGCGCGGCAAAAAAGGGACCTGGCGCCGCAAGGGTCCGGCAGGCTGTGCAAAAAGGTGATTTATATCGTGGCCTCAGCATCCAGCCGCGCCTCGCGCCCTTGGCTAAGGTGGTAGACACAGCCCTGACCGTTGTCCTGCGCGCCCATGCTTTCGGGCGTCAGCCCCTTGACCAAACCGCGCAGCACCTGGCCCCAAAGACCGTGGGAAACCACGATGGCCGGTCCGGTAAGGCCGCCCGCGAAATCTGTCACGCGGGCAATCAACTGATCCAGCGTCTCGCCGTCCGGGGCGGAGGTATAGGTCATCAAATCGGTCCCGCGCTGAGGCAGGCCAGCCTTGTGCAACCCCTCCCATGCGCCTGCACCGACCTCGGCAAGGCGTGGGTCAACCGTCGCGGGATGGCCCGCCAGCGCAATTGCCGCCGTTTGCTGCGCTCGGCCCAGCGGTGACACGTATATGCCGCCCCGCCCGGCCGCAACGTCATCAAGAGCCGCGCCAATCAAACGCGCCTGCATTAGTGCCTGCTGTCGGCCCAATGGCGTCAACGGCGAATCCAGCCGCCCCTGAATCCGCCCTGCGGCGTTCCATTCCGTCTGTCCATGGCGCAGAAACCAAATGTCTGGCCAGCTACGATGCAGCGATGCACTCATGTCTGAGACAACTTATGTTTGAAAATGGTGGGTGATAAGAGATTTGAACTCCTGACATCTTCGATGTGAACGAAGCGCTCTACCACTGAGCTAATCACCCTTGCGCCGGTTTTTAGCGTCCCTCGGCGGTGTCTGCAACCGCTTCTTTTTTGCGACTATCTGCCTGACCCTTACCGCTCGGCGCACGCTGAACCGCAGCCTTGACAGGTGCAGCCCCGAGCGTGGACCCGGCCCCTGTTCCAGTGGCGTTTTGCTGGCGGATGCTGGCGACGATCACGCGGGCCTTGCCGGTGTCCTTCATGCGCTTGCGCTTGACCTTGCCCAGCGGCTGAAGGTTCAGCTCGCGGCCCTCGGCAATCGCCTCGCCGAGAACGGCCAGCATTGCTTCGATGACGGGTTTGACATGTTTTTTGGACACATCGGAGCGTTCGACAACCTTGGCGAGCAACTCCTGTTTTTTCAGGGGCGCGCCGGCATCCTCTGCGATATCCGTTTTCGCCTTGCGGTCAGGTTTGGCCGCGTGAGCGCCTGACCGTGGCGGCTTTGGCACCATCGTTGTGGCGGCCATTGGCGGGCGAGATGCGGCTGATGCCTGCGGAGGCACAGCGCGGGCGCCGGCGGGCTTGGCACCCTTGAGGTCTGACTTGCTGCCGGTCGATTTCTGGCTTGCCATGACGGCGGCCTCCTGATTGTTTCGCGTTTGGCAACAGGTTAGCGGCGCGCCTTGGATTTTGCCAGTGATCAGTTGCGCCGCCTGCCCCGTCTGGACAGGTTTAACGGCCTTTGAACAGCCCGCCAAGGATTCCGCGCACAATGCGCCGCCCGGTCGTGCCTTTCATCTCGCGCAGAACCGCATCACCGACAGCCTTGCCCAACTCGCTGCCCATGCTGCCACGGCGCGGTTTTGCGGTGGAACGGTCAACGCGGGCACCGGTGTATCGGCGCCCGGCGTTGAATTCGCGCTGCGCGGCGGATTGATCTTCTGCGATTTCTTCAGCTTTCGCGGCCTCTTGTGCGGCGGTTTCGGCGCGGGCCTTGAGGATCTCATAGGCCGATTTGCGGTCGATCAGCGTCTCGTACTTGCCAGCCACGGGCGAGGCTTGCATCGCGGCATGGCGGCCTGCGTCATCAATCGGGCCAAGCTTGGACGATGGCGGGCGGATCAGGGTCCGCTCGACAATGCCCGGCACGCCCTTTTCCTCCAGCATGGATGTCACGGCCTCGCCCACGCCGACATCACGGATGGCATCGACGGTCGAAAACCGCGCGTTCGGACGATAGGTCTCAGCCGCCCGGCTGAGCGCCTTGCGGTCGCGCGCGGTAAAGGCGCGCAGGGCATGCTGCACGCGGTTGCCCAACTGGCCGAGAATGTCTTCGGGCACGTCATCGGGGTTCTGCGTGATGAAATAGACGCCGACCCCCTTGGAGCGGATCAGACGCGCGACCTGCTCGACCTTGTCGACCATCGCCTTTGGCGCATCGTCGAACAGCAGGTGCGCCTCGTCAAAGAAGAACACCAGCTTGGGCTTGTCGGGATCGCCGACCTCGGGGAGCGTTTCGAACAACTCTGACAGCAACCACAGCAGAAAGGTAGCGTAAAGGCGCGGCGATCCCATCAGCTTGTCAGCTGCGAGGATGTTGATCTGGCCGCGCCCGTCCGTGCCGACATGCATGAGGTCCGCAAGGTCCAGTGCAGGTTCGCCGAACAGCTGAGTGCCGCCCTGATTTTCCAGCACCATCAGCTGGCGCTGGATCGCCCCGACCGACTGCACCGACACGTTGCCATAACGCAGCGACAAGGCCGCGCGGTTCTCGCCCACCCAGACCAGCAACGCCTGTAGATCCTTGAGATCCAGCAGCGGCATCCCCTCCTCGTCCGCGACACGGAAGGCGATGTTCATGATGCCCTCCTGCGCCTCGCTCAGCTCCATCAGGCGGCTCAGCAGCAGCGGGCCCATTTCGGCCAGCGTCGTGCGTACTGGGTGGCCCTGTTCGCCGAAGAGATCCCAGAACGTGACGGGAAAGGCGGCATAGCTGTAACCCTCCAGCCCGATGGTGGCGGCGCGACTGCTGAACGCCTCGTGCAGTTTGAAATCAGCGCTGCCAGCCTCGGCAAGGCCCGACAGATCGCCCTTCACATCGGACAAAAAGACCGGCACGCCAGCGGCTGAAAATCCCTCGGCCAGAATCTGAAGCGTCACCGTCTTGCCGGTTCCGGTGGCGCCCGCGATCAGGCCATGCCGGTTGGCGTATTTCAGCGATAACGTCTGCGCCAATGCGTAATCCGGCCCGCCGCCGCCGATGAAAATGCCGTTGCTCAAAATGCCGTCTCCGATTGCGTCCGTATTGGTGCGCGCCGTGCGACCATACATTTTTAACCTCTTCGTGCCAGTATCAAACGTATTCCGGAATTCATGTCCTCCTGACGCCGGAATAACTTCCTCCCTGTCAGACTGGCCGCGCCCTCGGGTGCGGTCTTTTTTACATCAAAAAAACGTGCATTTTGGCTGTTGACGGCGAATTGTCGCTGCCGTAGCGTCTGCCTCAATCATAAGTCGGCCAAGTCCGGCAGGGAGAAACGAAAGGGGGTCGCAAGGCCCCTTTTCTGCGTCCGGCGCAGTTAAAGCGTTTCGGCGTGAGCGTGAGACCCTCACTCCAAGTGCAATACGTGCAGCGCTCACATGCAGCGCACGTTTCGCAAGACGCTCTGAGCCATGTTTTTTTTGTGAAACGCCTTAGGCGGGGTATCTCGGCGCCGTGCGGAAATTCGCCACGTGGCACGACTGACATTGCGATTTGATCCTGACAGAGGCGGCACGCCATGTTAGATCGTCATGTAACTTCCAATGATGACAGGTAAATCATGCAAAATTCACTTTCCATTCTGTCTTTCGCAGCCGCGCTTGGTCTGGCCGGTGCTGCTTTCGCACAAGACACCGCTACAGGCGATGCAGCGACAGCCGAAGACGCAGCGACCGCGACCGAAGACACAGCGCCCGATACTGGCGCAGCTGCAGACACGGACGCAGCGGCGGCACCCACCGAAGCAACCACAGATACTCCGGCAGATGCGCCCGCCGATGCGGGCACGGAGACAGCCACCGAGGCCCCTGCCGAAGAGGACGGCGCCTTCACGACCGGAACCGAGGTCGCAGACGCATCTCCTGCCGTCTATATCAAGGAAAAGTTCGGCGACTGGAATCTGCGCTGCTTCCGCAATGACGAAGGCGACGACCCCTGCCAGCTGTACCAGCTGCTGCGCGAAGAAGGCGGCAATCCTGTAGCCGAATTCAGCATTTTCCGCATCGAAGGCCAGGCGCCTGCCGTCGCAGGTGCAACCGCGATCGTTCCGCTGGTCACGCTGCTGACCGAAGAGCTGAAGATGTCCGTCGATGGGGGCACGGCCAAAAGCTATCCCTACCGCGTCTGCACCGAGGCGGGCTGCGTCGCTCAGATCGGCCTGACCGAGCAGGACATCGCGGCGTTCAAGAAGGGCGCCAAGGCGCAGATGGTATTGGTGCCCGCGCAGGCGCCCGACCAGAAGGTTACGATAAACATCTCGCTAAGCGGCTTCACCGCCGGGTATGAGGCCGTGGGTAAATTCGTCGAGTGATCGACACATTTAGTCCGGGTCCGGATTTGAAGGGCAGGCCAAGCGGTCTGCCCTTTTTCTTTGGCACGGCTGTAGCGATTTGCGACATCAAGTGGCCGGGCAATGGCATTTCCGGCACGCCCATGACATCAACCCGGCAAAAGACGTGAAGGCCCACGATGCGCATATACAACCTATCCGGCCCGAAGATATTGCCGCTGCTGCTGGGGCTGCTGTTCTTTGCAGCGTCGTTGACACCCTCACTTATTCCGCGTGAATGGCTGGCCCAAGGCGCGCTGGGAGGGCTGGTCCTGGCGCTTGGCTATTTGATCGGGCGGTTCATCATGTTTCTTTGGTGGGTGATGGAACTCCCTGCCGTTCCGGGCCGGGCAGCGCGGATTATTTACGTGTTTCTGGCGGTTCCTGTTCTCACTGTTCTTGTTTTCTGCCTTGGACAAGCCAACGACTGGCAAAATGGCATCCGCTCGCGCATGGGAATGGATCTGGTCGATAGCAGCCATACCGTGCAAATGGTATTGGTCGCCCTTGGCGTGTTTGGTGTCCTGTTTCTGGCCGGTGCCCTGGTACGCATCGGCTTTGATTACCTGCGGCGGCGGCTCTACACCTTCATGCCCGCACGCACGGCTGATATCGCCGGTTTTCTATTGACTGTTTTGATTATCTTGATCGCCACCCGTGACGGCGTTCTGGACAAGGTCATCGCAAATCTGGATGAGTCTGTGACCATCGCGCAGGACCTGTTCGACACCGCCCCCCCTGCCCCTGCGATTGACGGGATCGCGGGAGGACACGGATCCTTGATCGATTGGGACGCAATGGGGCAACCAGGGCGTGACTACGTCACCAAAGGCCCAAGCGCGGCGGCAATCGCAGACTTCACCGGGCGCGATGCCTTGCAACCGATCCGCGTTTATGCCGGGCTGGCGCAGGCAGACACGCCGCAACAACGTGCGGATGCAGCGTTGGCCGAGCTGCGGCGCCTCGGCGGGTTTGATCGCAAGGTTCTGATCGTTGCCATGCCAACCGGTACAGGATGGCTGGACCCCGGTGCCGTTGATACTGTGGAATACATGCATGGCGGCGACATCGCCACGATTGCCGTTCAGTATTCCTATCTGCAATCTCCATTGGCACTGATACTGGAATCGCGCTCGGGTCTGGATCAGGCGATTGCCCTTATTTCAACCGTTCATGGCTATTGGAAGACCTTGCCCAAATCATCGCGCCCGAAACTGTATATTCACGGGCTCAGCCTTGGGGCGTGGTCGTCGATGCATGGAACTGGGTTGTTTCCCCTGCTGGACGATCCGATCAATGGCGCACTTTGGGTCGGTCCGCCCTTCCCCTCGGAAAGATGGAAAAGCGTTTATACGGAAAAAGACCCCGCCAGCGCCTATGTGCGGCCTACGATCGGTGACGGCAGAATTGTTCGTTTTGCGTCGCATACCAAGGACGCGGGCGGACCAGCGGGCTGGGGCGATGTGCGGCTGGTTTATTTGCAATACTCAAGCGATCCGATTGTATTTTACGAACCGGCGTCTTTTTTTCGCGCTCCGGAATGGATGCGCGAACCTGCCGCGATTGATGTCTCGCCGCATATGAAATTCGTGCCAGTGGTAACGCAGTTCCAACTGGCCGTCGATATGGCGCTGGCGAACACGGCGCCTGCGGGATACGGCCACGCCTATTATGGCCCTGATTACGTTCGTCCATGGGTCGCCGTGACAGACCCGGACAACTGGACCGAAGCAGACAGCGCGCGACTGGCAGCGCATTGTGATGGCGGTTTCCTCAAAGGATGCAGAAACTGAACACGATAACAGTCGCGGCCTGATCGTTGTCATCTGGCCCGATTGACCGCCAATACACCTACATGAAAAGAACTGTGACCGGGATATCGACTGTTTTATGTCCAGAATGGGATCGAACTTTTCCGAAAAACCTTCAATGCGGCAGATTGATCGAAGGCGCAAGAAACCGAAATCGGCAATACTTCAACTAGGCAACAGGTCTGCCGACCTATCAGCGCAAGGTCTTGGTATTATTAGGTCCAATCGCTTGCCACTGCAGTGCGGTAGAAATTCCATAGGTACTGGCGGAGCTGTGTTTGAACACGCGGCGATCATGGGGTGGACGGGCGATATCGCTGTGCATACGCAGGCACACTATTTTCAAATATGCAGTCCTGATCGAAAATTTGGCCATGCTCACTGTATAGCTTGAACCAGCGTTCAATTGACCATGCGCAGACCGTGAGGCAAATGCTAGCCGAAAGCGTGCGGCAGCCCGAATTACCGATATGACCGGGGCCGAACATCCTGTTTCGGATCAGACCGGCATAACCTTCGATATAATGCAGTGACGCCAACGTCGCAGCCTGTACATCCGCACCGATAGCCGCGCCGAACCACTGGCAAGATCACTGGCAGAGACCGTGCTGCGGGCGTTGATCCGCTGCAGAATCGCCTCCGCAATCCCGCGATATAGCTCCATTCCGGAATGAAACACGCGAACGTTGGAGAAATTTCCCTGTTAGGACGTAAGCCAGTCGTCGCTTCGGGAATTCATCGTTGCCAGCCACCTGTTGCGACGGACCCAATGCTGTTCGCATGAAAGGCGTTACAGGCTCGGCGCAACAGGTGCGTCAGGCGACTGAACGTCGCGATATCACGCCGGATGCCAAAACAAGCCGCACCAGGAATAATGATATTTGCGATGGCGCAAAAGCACCCCCCGTGTCACTCCGGAGGCGCTTTGATGGTATGCCAACGGGGCTTACTCGGGACGCGGGCGGACGCATGAGCCGTCGTTCAGTCAGCAACCAGCGCGCGTAGCCGTCAATCGCAGCCCATCCCGCTATCAACGCTGCATTTGACACCCGTTATTTTACAGCAGGTTCCGGATCGAGAGCTTCTGCCATCTTGTTCAGAACACGCTCGGCTTCGTCGATATCGAAATCCGTCTGGTAGCGTTTTCTGACGCCATGATCGGACAGGAGGTGGTATTCTGTCGGCTCGACACCGTGGCGGGCCAGGCAGTTGCGAACGCAGGCAAGTGCGCAACCATCGATGCCAATTATAGGGCGTCCAGACTTGGCCACGCGCACCAGTTTGGGAACGTCGCCACCCACGCCGGCAATGCATGACATTTCGGCCAAACCGCGCCGGTCCAGCCCGATCGCAAGGTGATTTGCCATTTGCGCGGCGCTGGAACAGCCGGAGCAGGAATATACCAAAGGCAAATCGGATCGTGATGACATGGCTGGCCTCATAGGTTGCTGGGCGAATTTAATCACGAGGCTGATAAATAGTCGATGGACACGGTGTCGCAGCGCACCATCGACAGCGGTGTCAGATGCAGACGAGCCCTTCTATCTAAAGGCACGGGCGCTAACCCTTCTACGAAGCTTGGTCGGTGCGCAGCAACAAAGGCCCGATCAGAGACAGCCAAATCTGAACCGTGATCAGACAAGTGAAGTGGTCCGAATAATCCGGAGAGCATACGCGAAAAACGGGAAGGCTTCCCTGTCTCCCTGACATCTTATGCAATCGGCTTGCTGATCAGAAACCGATGATGAGAGCCACGTTAAGCGACGTATCGGTGTCACCGCGACCCGGCAGGGGATCGCTGTTCCACTCGGCTCCCAAGCTGGTGCGAGTGGCCAGTCACTTGGGCAGTTTAATGTCACACCCAGATCGTTCACGGCGAGCGTGTGATTGTCCGAAAACAGGACGTCTATGTCGTTCGGCAGGAATGTGTACTCGTTAATTTTCTGGTAGAGGCGCAAGGACGCGATGCCGCCGAGTTCGGTGTCATCGCTACCGAACTGGTCCTCGATGTAGCGCATGCCGGGCCTGCCTGAACGCGCCAGGCTGTTTTCCTGACGTTGATGATGCGATACCCAGGACCCGCGCCAAGAAACGCGTCCCACCTGTTTGAGGCAAAGCCGCCATAGCGTAGGCGACAGACGATTGACAGATCGCTAGTATCGCTATTGCCTTCCGTGGCAGACAGCACCAACCCTGCGCGCCGGGTCGCTACTTCGAACAGACGCACTCTGGATATGCAGAAACAGCTTCTTCTTGTCGACTTGGCGGCACTATATCGGCGATCCTTGAGCGGTGGGCTTCGGTATTTCCTGACGGAGTCAGCTCAGCGGACAAACATAGGCGCTAGAAACGTTGCTGATGAATAATCTGCTCTTGGCGCATTTTGGCGACAAAAGCTTGGGCATCACCAGTCAGATGGCTGTCATCGTGTTTCTTATGTCCGTCATTAAAGCCAAGTGCGATTGAACGGCCAGATGCCTCATTGACGCGCCGTAAGATTTCACGACCGATACCGAAACTGTCCGATCTCCTGTTTTACTCAAAAAGAACCGGCATCACCAACGCGTCGGAATGATACTCATAATGGTCCGGCAGGAGCGCGACACAACTGCGCAGATCGTTCTGGAACTGGATATCTTCGATCAGGCCGACTGTGCCGTCGCTGAACGCCACAGAACTGCGATAAGATACCAAATGTTCCCAATAGGTTTCGCTCACTTCAGCTGCATCAAGATCAATGGGCGCGATGCCAACATCCGCGAAGCCTTGAAAGTCACCCTCTTCGGAAACGCCGTCCTGATCGAGGCCTCGCCAGACACGCAGATCGCTGTAGGCGGCATCGACTACTTCAATTCCCGGTCTCCGTTCGAATCCAGTTTAGCCAGCTGGGCAATGTAGTCATTGAAAGCGGTTGCATTGCCGCAATTTCTCTTAAACGTTCCTTTCTGGAACACGCGTCCTCTACCCTGTTCTCCGCCGCCACAAACTGCGTTATTAAAACATTCAAATCCTGTTTCGGTCCATATCTTGAACTGAATTATTGACGCCGGACCGCCAGCCAGCGGTTCCATTCCGGCAGCCCGCCCGAAAATGCGTTCAGATCGACATCTCCATTGATGCCCGGCACGGTGCCAGTGCCGGTATATTGCCAAAAGCTCCAGTGTTGTCTGGGATAGGCGTCGCGCGGGTGTTTTGCGGTCGAGCGAAGCCAGAACTCTTCGCTCGTCATCTGTTGCATATCGTTCACACGATAGAATTCGGGCGTTGTGTAAACAATCGGGCGCTGTCCGTAATGACGCTCCAGCGCATCGAGAAACACCTTGGCCTCGCGCCGCACGATGTCGCCAGAGGGCCGCTTGCGACAGGTGGGCGAGAATGCGTTCCACTCCATGTCCAGGACCGGAGGCAGAGTTCCTGCTTCGCGCGGGACATTGCGGACAAACCAGCGCGCTTGATCTGCGGCAGAGGTGCAGAAATAAAAGAAGTGATATGCGCCTCGGGGAATGGACGCGCTGCGCGCGCCGCGCCAATGATCGCCAAATCGCGGATCAAGCATGTCGCCGCCCTCGGTCGCTTTGATAAAGGCAAACTGAACACCTGCGTCACGCGCCGCATGCCAATCGACGCTGTCCTGAAACCGCGCAACATCAATGCCGTGAACATCGTATCGGTGCGGCGTATGCCCATGCTGCCAGTCGACGGGCGCGCGTTCGCCGAATCCATTTGTGGCGCCAACGTGGACGGGCGGCTGGTGTGAGGCGCAGGCAGCAAGCATCAGGAAAGAAAGAATCAGAGTTTGGCGGATCATCGGCACGGCTCCTTAAAGGGACATCTTCAATATGCAGGGAAACGCACCGTGCCGCCACTGGGGCGGCGCAGATAAATCGGGCAACGCTCGTGGCTTTTAGTCTGCCAATTCGCGAGTCCGTCAGCCGCATCCGCATAATCGCGTCGGCGCGCCAATATCACCGATGAGAGCGTTGTGTCGGCAAACAAGAGTGGCTGTCCTGTCATTTCGGCACCCCATTCATATCGTCGTTTGTGACGCGTTGAACGCGGGCTAACTTACGCAGGTTATGCTGTGTCCGTCCCATTCCCCCGTCCCCGCCACTTGCACGACGTGCAGCCCGGCGCATTGATGCGGCGCGAGCGCAAGCCTGCGGCCTCAGCCTTGGTGTCGGAATATCTGTACGAGCAGATCGACGCATCGGCGCGCGCTGACGCGCTGCGGTATTGTCGACCCGGGCCACATCGACGATCGGATCAAGCGGCTGATCGTAAATCGGATCGCGCCGGATGAGTGGGTATTTGAGATCAACGAGATCTAATGATATGCCCTGAAGTCTAATCAGAACAGCAATCACCTAGAACGGACCTTTATTGACTGATCTCTCAGGAACTGATCCGTACTAACGCGACAATCATCTATAAAAAAACACCAACAGGAGTTGACCATGCGTTTGTTTTCCACGATTTCCGCCCTCGCGCTGACCACCGCGCCCGCCTTTGCAGACTGCACTGAGGTACGGTTTTCAGATGTGGGCTGGACCGACATCACCTCGACCACGGCCGCGACCAGCGTCGTTCTGGAGGCAATCGGCTATGAGGTCGACATCAAGGTTCTGTCGGTGCCGGTCACCTATGTATCGCTGTCGAAGGGCGATATCGACGTATTCCTTGGTAACTGGATGCCGACCATGGAAAATGACATCTCCAAATACCGCGATGACGGCAGCGTCGAGACGGTCCGCACAAATCTGGAAGGCGCGAAATACACGCTGGCCACCAATGCCGCAGGTGCCGGGGCAGGTATCGACAGTTTCGACGCCATTGCGAGCCACGCAGATGCGCTGGACAGCAAGATCTACGGAATCGAGCCCGGCAATGACGGCAACCGCCAGATCCAGACGATGATCGATCAGGATGCGTTCGGTCTGGGTGGGTTCAAGGTGGTGGAATCGTCCGAGCAGGGCATGCTGGCGCAGGTCCGCCGCAGCACCGACGCCCCGATCGTCTTTCTCGCGTGGGAGCCGCACCCGATGAACGCCAATTTCGACCTGACCTATCTGCCCGGCGGTGACGATTTCTTTGGCCCCGATCTGGGCGGCGCGACGGTGCTGACCAATACCCGCAAAGGGTTCAGCGAGGAGTGCCCCAACCTCGGGCAGTTTTTGCAAAACCTATCCTTCACCCTGCCGATGGAGAACGAGATCATGGGCGCGATCCTCGATGACGGCATCGAGGCGCAGAAGGCAGCCAAGGCGTGGCTTGTCGAGCATCCGGATGTTATCGAAACGTGGCTTGATGGCGTCAAAACGGCCGATGGCAGCGCAGATGCCCTGCCCGCCGCCCAAAACGCGCTGGGGCTCTGACACCCACCGGGGCCGGGGCGCGCCTTATGGCGGCCCCTGCCCTCACCACCCCGACGCCGCACGCCATAAAAGGACGCACCGATGGATTGGCTGACCGATACCAAAATCCCTGTGGGGCGCACCGCCGGGCAGATCTTTGACTGGCTGCAAACCAAAGGCGGATGGTTTTTCGATGGGCTGTCTACAGCCATGCGCGCCCTGATCGACGGGGTGTTGTGGCTGTTTCAAACGCCGCATCCCTTGATCGTCGTTGCCGTCATCGTTGCGCTTTCCTACCTTCTGCAACGCAGATGGACATTGTGCCTGTTCGTGGCTGCGGGGTTTCTTTTCATCCTCAATCAGGGCTATTGGGAGGCGACAACCGAAAGCCTGACTCTGGTGCTGGCCGCTTGCCTTGTGTGCATGGGGGTGGGCGTTCCCATCGGCATCGCGGTCGCGCACCGGCCCCGGCTGTTCCGGGTCGTGCGGCCCATATTGGACCTGATGCAGACCCTGCCCACCTTTGTTTACTTGATCCCGGCCATCGTGTTTTTTGGCATCGGCATGGTGCCGGGGCTGATTGCCACGGTGATCTTTGTGCTGCCCGCACCGATCAGGTTGACGCAGCTTGGCATTTCCTCGACACCGATGCCGCTGCTGGAAGCCGCCCGCGCCTTTGGCGCCACACCGCGCCAGACGCTGTGGAAGGTCGAGCTGCCGTCGGCCCTGCCGCAGATCATGGCGGGGCTGAACCAGACGATCATGCTATCGCTGTCGATGGTCGTGATCTCGGCGCTGGTCGGAGCGGACGGGCTGGGTGTGCCGGTGGTGCGCGCGCTCAATCAGGTCAATCCGGCGCTTGGGTTTGAATCCGGCTTCATCATCGTGGTGGTGGCGATCATCCTGGACCGGATGCTGCGGGTGGAGCGTCGCTGATGGGCAAGGCCGTAGAGTTCGATGCCGTCTCGATCGCGTTCGGAGACGACCCCGCCAGCGCGCTGCCGCTGATGGATGCGGGCCTGTCGCGTGAAGACGTGCAGGAGCAGACCGGGCAGACCCTCGGCGTGCATGATTGCAGCCTGACTGTAGAGCACGGTGAGATCCTGGTTCTGATGGGGCTGTCGGGGTCAGGTAAATCGACGCTGCTGCGCGCGGTCAACGGTCTGAATTCCGTCGTGCGCGGCACGGTGCGGGTGCATGATGGCGATGAAATGGTTGACGTCACCCATGCCAGCGCCGCCACCCTGCGCCGGATGCGCCAGCGTCACATCGCCATGGTGTTCCAACAATTCGGCCTGCTGCCGTGGCGCAGCGTGTCCGAGAATGTCGGGCTGGGTCTGGAGCTATCGGGGATGGGCCGCGCCGAACGGCAGGCGAAGGTCGACAAGCAGCTTGAGATGGTCGGCCTGTCCGACTGGGGCGATCGCAAGGTCGCGGAGCTGTCGGGCGGCATGCAGCAACGGGTCGGCCTTGCCCGCGCCTTTGCGACCGACGCGCCGATCCTGCTGATGGATGAGCCGTTCTCGGCGCTGGACCCGCTCATCCGCACGCGGCTTCAGGATGAGTTGGTGGATCTTCAGAAGCGTTTGCGCCGCACGATCATTTTTGTCAGCCACGATCTGGACGAGGCGTTCAAGCTGGGCGACCGCATCGCGATCATGGAGGGCGGACGCATCGTACAAAGTGGCACGCCGCAAGAGATTTTCACCAATCCTGCGACAGATTATGTCGCGGATTTTGTCGCCCATATGAACCCGCTCGGCGTGCTGCGCGCGTGCGATCTGATGAGCGACCTGCCGAAAGATACGCGTCCGCCTGAAAACGTCCCGTCTGTTGCACCCGGCGCGACGATCCAGTCCGTCATGCGCATCGCCCAAGACCATGACGGGCCAGTTTTTGTGGTAGAGGATGGGCGCGCTACAGGCCAGATCACACGCGACGCGATCCTGTCAAAGCTGCTTGATCCGCGCGGGTGACGCTACTGCGCTTGCTCGGTCATCTCGGCGGTGCTCGGCAAGTGTGGAACGATCCGGAATTCTGGCCCGCGCCTTGCAAGTCAGGCGTTTTCGACAAGGGCGCGACGTCAATACGCCGCGTCCTCATCGATCCGCGGCAAAAACCAGGTCAGCAATCCCGCAAGCGGCAGAAAAGAGCAGATCCTATAAACAGTCTCGACGCCGTAGCTGTCAGCCAGCACGCCTAGAAACGCCGCAGAAATGCCCGCCAGGCCGAAATTCAGACCGTAGAACAACCCTCCGATCAGCCCGATCCGGTTGGGCAGCAGATCCATGGCGTAGATCAGGATCGACGCAAAGGCGCTGGCCATAATGAGATTGATCATCACCGTCAGCACGCCCGTCCAAAACAGATCCGCATAAGGCAGGACAAGCGTCAGCGGCAACGGCCCCAACACCGAGATCCAGATGATCCGGTAGCGACCGATCCGGTCGCCCACAATTCCGCCAATCAGGACGCCCACGGCCGCAGCCAACATGAAAACAAAAAGCATCATCTGAGACGCGGGGATGGACAGGCCAAACCGGTCTATCAAGTAAAAGGTATAGAAGGAACGAAAGCTTTCGCCATAAGTGTTCTTGGTGAACATCAGAAAGGTCAGCACAACGAGGCCGAGGCCGATGGTCAGCGGCGCGTGACTGGCGGTCCTGCCCTTCATCTTACCGCGCGACCGCATCGCTGCGAATTCGGCGCTTAGCCGGTGTTGCTTACTGCCGATCCAACCCAGCAGCAGCATCGCCGCCAGAGCCGTCAGCGCGAACCAAGCAAGGCTGGGCTGACCCCAAGGCACGATAATCAGCGCGGCAAATACCGGCCCCAGCGCACCGCCTGCTTGTCCTCCGACCTGAAATATCCCCTGCGCAAGCCCCTGCCGACCACCCGCGGCATAGCGCGCCATGCGTGTCGCCTCGGGGTGAAAAATAGACGAGCCTATGCCGATCAACGCCACCGAGATTAAAATTATCGGATAGCTCTGGGCGAATGCGAGGCTGACCAGCCCGGACAGCGTGAACATCATCCCCACAACCGGCGAATATGGCGCGGGGTGCCGGTCAGTCACCATGCCGATCACCGGTTGCAACATGGCCCCGGCAATCTGGAATGTCAGTGTGATCATGCCGATCTGAACGAAATCCAGCGCATAGACCTGCTTGAGGATCGGATAGGCCGCCGGGATCAGCGATTGCATCATGTCATTCAGAAGATGTGTCAGACCAAGAACCACCAGCACACTCATATGGGTTCCCGACCGGGTCGCTGTTGTCATGTCCGTCGTCTTTCACTTTCGGCCGCTCTGGCGCCAATGCGGACAAGTGCCCACATTCTGATGACCGCTGCAAGGAAACCTATACCTCACGATAACCCGGCACTGTTGGCTGAATAGCACAACGCAGTCGGGTGCATGTTGTCCAAATGGGCGGACGAGCACTACGAAAATTGCCGTCATCAGAAAACCCATGGCCGTGATACTGAACTAAGATTACAAGGAAGGGATCGCAGCGCAGGCAAACATCGCAGCCGCTGCGAAAAAAGGAACCAGGTCCATGGTAGAGCCAGAAACATTTGCGTTTCTTGCAGATCTTGCAGTGAACAACCGCAAAGCCTGGATGGACAAGCATCGCGACGCGCGGGACGACGCTCTGCGGAATTTTACCGGCATCGCGATGACGCTATACGATTATGCCGACCGCTATGATCCTTTTGTGGCCGAGGCAGGGATCAAACCAAAGCAAAGCTACACCAGGTTTTTCCAAGAGCCGCGTGATCGGATCGGGCGCGATATATACCGCGCGAACGTGGATATTTTTGCAAATGCCGGTCATCCGTCCGAGGATTTCGGATACTTCCTTCATATCGAGCCGGGAAATTGCCACGCAGGCGCCGCGCTTTTCCAACCGTCCAAGGAAGCGCTCGCACGGATGCGCAATCGTCTGGTCGATGATCCGGATGGCCTGAAAGACATCTTGGCTGATCCGGAGTTCAGGGAGACGTTTCCCGGCGGAGTGGTGGCACAAAAGACCTTGAGCGCCGTGCCGGACGGGTTTTCAAGTAGCGATCCTGCGGCGTCTTATCTGAAAATGGTCGGCTTGGGATGCCGCAAAGATTTGCCGGACGCGCTCTTGCTCGACGACGACGTGATTGATCTGCTGATCGAGGTTTTTCGCACCGCCAGCCAACTGGTACGCTATTTCGACTGATTGCCGTATGGCAGAAATCGCGAGCGGAGGTAATCTCGATTGGTGGTGATGCATCCAACGCCCCCCCCCCTCAATGCAGCACATTTCCCGTGTGCGCAGATAAAAATTCGCCCAGGCGAATTTTTATCTATCACCAATCGATCTGAGTCTGCGGCGCAGGTTGCCCAAGGGCAGAGATGCATAAATCGTGCAAAATTTCGTTCGGTCGGATCGCAGCGGTGCCGACAGCAAATTTTCCGATGTGGATTTTCTACTGATACCGAAATCCGGCTCGCATCGGGGCCAGATACATCATCCCGGGTCCTGGGCCTGCATTTCTGTCTACACTATCAGATTTAGGCGCATCGCCGCCGCCCCGCATCCGTCAGGAGTACATGAACGTGCTTTTTGGAACGGTTCGGTTCGTCTGGCAGGACGTTCTGATGAAGGACGCGCTGACCCCGCATCGCTGATTCACTGATCTTTGACCGAAATATCCCGCGCGGACCGTGCTTATGGACTTACACATACGCCATGTTCCAGGATCAGGGCTCATAGCCAATAGACAACGGGTGCAGCGAGAGCGACTTCGGACAGGAAGGCCTTTGGACATCTGTCGTAACGGGTTGTGACGCGCCGCCAGTCTTTGAGCCTGCCGAACATGATCTCGATACGGTTACGGCGTTTGCAGCGACGCTTGTCGTATTTCACGGGTGTCTCACGCTGCTTGCGGCCGGGGATGCAAGCGTGTTGACTGCCATTCAAAGCTGACCCAGCGATGGGTGAGACGATCGTGGAGTGCAGTGGTCATCTTCGCATCGCCAAAACCGCTGGCCCACTCGCCGAAGCTCAAGTTGGCGGTAATGACCACACTGGTGCGCTCGTATAGTTTGTTGAGAAGATGGAACAGCAGCGCACCGCCGAGGCGCTGAACGGCAGGTAGCCCAGTTCGCCCAAGATCACGAGAGCAAGCCGGATGGGACTTTCGGCAATCATTCCGGCCTTGCCAGTGGCCCCCCTCCTGATCAGGCGCGCTGACGAGCGCGATGCGTGAGCAGAAGCGGACCTTTCATCGCGGGTGATGGCAAGGCGGCGCGCAACCTCTGGAGATGTCGAGAAGGATATGCACCGCATCGTATTGTTCCAGATGCGCCGCTGTACGCACACCATTTTGACGCTCGCAGCCGCTGCCACGCAAAAAGGAATTCCCCTGGTGGTGATCTGCGACACTGATGGTTTGTGGGCCTGCGATCATTCCGAAATGGTACCGTCCCTACGTACCGTGTCGCGTCTGGTCAGGGGGGTCTCATGCATCCTTTTGCTGTCTCAGCATTCTGCTGATCAATGACTGACCGCCAATCTTGGCGACAGCGTGTCTGCTCGACTGGAACACATGCGTGATCTTTGGGATCACGTTGGTATGTTGAAAGGTCAATGGGGCTTCATTCGTTGTAATTGGCAGTTGAAAATTCTTCGCTGCCCGTCGCAACGTCAGTGCGAGACCGGCTTTCTGTACATCGCAGCGCGCAAATCGCAATGGCCAGTTTGAATTTCAGTTCATAATTGGCTTTTGGTATATCGGCACGATGCTCTTTGATGCCTGTGGGCGGAAGGCTTGGAGCCGGTCTGTGAATCGGCGCGCGGCTTGATAAGGGCCTTGTGACGTCGTTCCTGACTTTACGATTACCCTTTAAGTTTGCTGGCGTGGTATTCTATGGCGCTGGCTAGCCCCTTCAAAGACCGTTTTTCTTCGTCCGTCAGGTCCCCGATAGTTGATTCTGTTTCCTCAAATAGCACCTCAAGCTCCCTCATCTTTTCCTTCAAATGGCTAAGCCGCTTCAGTCGTTTTGCAGGAGTCATTGCCTTTACCTCTTGAAAGTTGGTATCGCTCTTCATTTGATTAGCAGACGTTAGCCGCTGCTTGGCAAGTCCAGAATAGTCAGCCAGGTCCGGAAATATACCTATAACACGTTTTGCAACGCAGTGGTCGGAGGACGACAGGTGAGCATCCGGGCACATGGTGCAGGGGCCGCCAAGCACTCCGCCGTTGCACGGGTTGAAAACGAGATACGACATTAGCCGACATCATGAAGGACAGCGCTTCAAGGACCACATCGGCCACCGTTATGAGGCGCAGCAGTTTTCAAGATCATTTGCAAAGCGACGCCTGCCGGATACCAGAGGTTCCTGTGGGTAAATTGGAGAAGTCCATTGAAAGCGCCGAGGCCGCGCTGCTGGTCACATATATCCGGCGCGTGACCCGACACCTTGCAACAGATTGAGATCGTTCATCCCGTTTTGAAGCGGACCCCGAGATAACATAACGATATTATCGCGCAGAGCTGACATGCGCGAAACAGCCGATTTGGCAGATCGGCAGCGGCGACCGGAGCAGTCAAATACGCTTGCCCGACGCATCGAAGTGCATCTCATCTGCTTTTCCCCATGTCAGAGCGACGTCTTCACCCTCCTGCGGTAGCTTCTCGGTCGCATTTTGGCGGACGGTGACAAGAGTGCCATCTGCCAACTTCACATGAACCAGTGTTTCGGCGCCCAGCGCTTCGGTATATAGAACCGCGCCACGTACCTTGTGCGTGTCGGTGGTGATGGCCAAATGTTCAGGGCGCACACCCAACGTGACCGCAGATGCAGGCGGCACGCCTGCCAGCTCCGCCTGCATGAAATTGGTTGGCGGCGATCCGATGAAGCCCGCCACGAACTCGGACGCGGGATTGGCGTAAACCTCGAGCGGGGCACCAATCTGCTCGGCGACGCCGCCGTTCATGACGATCATCCGGTCCGCCAGCGTCATCGCCTCGACCTGATCGTGGGTGACGTATAGCGAGGTGACGCCGAGCCGCCTTTGCAGCTGTTTGATCTCCAGCCGCATCTGCACGCGCAGCTTGGCGTCCAGATTGGACAGCGGTTCGTCAAAGAGAAACACCGCAGGTCTGCGCACGATGGCGCGGCCCATGGCAACACGCTGACGCTGACCCCCCGAAAGCTCGCGCGGGCGACGTTTCAGATAGGGTTCAAGCTGCAGCAGTTTGGCCGCGGCCCCCACACGGTCCGCAATCTCGCCCTTGGGGCGACCGGCAATCTTCAGCCCGTAGGCCATGTTGTCGAAGACCGACATATGCGGGTAGAGAGCGTAGTTCTGGAACACCATCGCAATATCGCGGTTCATCGGTTCAAGGTCATTGACGCGATTGCCATCAATGCTGACCTCGCCCGAGGTAATCGTCTCCAGCCCCGCGACCATGCGCAGAAGGGTGGATTTGCCGCAGCCTGACGGGCCGACGATCACAATCAGCTCGCCCTCTTTGATGTCCATATCGATACCGTGGATCACGTCGGTCTTGCCGAAGGACTTCTTTATGCCTGACAGGCTGACAGTCGCCATTTGTTATTTCTCACTATCGACAAGGCCGCGAATGAACAGCCGTTGCATGCTGATGACAACGATCACCGGCGGTATCATGGCCAGGATGGAGGTGGCCATGATAACCGGCCAGTCGGCGATATCGTCGCCCGAGGGGAACATCTGTTTTATCCCCATGACGATCGTGTTCATCGACGGATCCGTCGTGATCAGCAGCGGCCACAGATACTGATTCCAGCCATAGATGAACAGGATCACGAAAAGCGCCGCGATGTTCGTGCGGCTCATTGGCAGCAGAATATCCCAGAAAAAGCGCATGGGCCGCGCCCCGTCGACGCGGGCCGCTTCGGCCAGTTCATCGGGCACGGTCATGAAGAACTGGCGAAACAGGAACGTGGCCGTGGCCGAGGCGATCAGCGGGAATATCAGGCCAGAGTAGCTGTTGAGCATGCCGAAGCCCGCGACGACCTCGTAGGTGGGAACGATCCGCACCTCGACCGGCAGCATCAGGGTCAGGAAGATCAGCCAGAAAAACAGCCTGCGCCCCGGAAACCGGAAATAGACAATAGCGAAGGCCGATATCAGCGATATGGCGATCTTGCCTATGGCGATGCCCATCGCCATGATGAGAGAGTTGAGCATCATCAAGGCAACAGGCGCATTAACACCCGCTACCAAGGCCTTGCGATAGTTCTCAAAAAACTGATCGCCCGGCAGCAGCGGCATGGGCGGCTTTACGATCTCGGGCTGGGTCACGGTCGAGGCGACGAAGGCCAGCCAGATTGGAAAGAAGACGAACAGCAGGCCGATAATCAGGCCCAGATGTGTCAACCAGTGACCCAGACCGCGGCTTTCCACCATGCCTGCGCGCGTATTCGATTGACCGGCCATCAGTAATGCACCCGCCGTTCGATGAATTTGAACTGAACGATGGTCAGCAGGCCGACAATGAACAGCAGGATCACGGATTGCGCCGCGGACGATCCAAGGTCCTGACCCACAAAGCCGTCCGAATAGACCTTGTAAACCAGAATGGTCGTGGCCTGCTGCGGCCCGCCTGCGGTGATCGTGTGGATGACCCCGAAGGTTTCAAAGAAGGCGTAGACGATGTTGACGACCAGCAGGAAAAACGTGGTCGGCGACAGCAGCGGAAAGACGATGGTGCGGAACCGCGTCCAAAAGCGGGCGCCGTCAATGGCGGCGGCCTCGATCACCGATTTCGGGATCGCCTGCAGGCCCGCAAGGAAGAACAGGAAGTTATAGCTGATCCGCCCCCAGGATGACGCGACGACGACAAGGCCCATCGCCTCATCGCCGTTCAGGACGTGGTTCCAGTCATAGCCCAGAAGGCCCAGATACCACGTCACCACCCCCACCCGCGTATTGAACATGAACAGCCACAGCACACCTGCGACGGCCGGGGCAACCGCGTAGGGCCAGATCAGCAATGTGCGGTAAACGCCCGAGCCCTTGATCAGCCGATCAGCCAGAACAGCGAGGTAGAGCGCGACCCCCATCGACACCACGGTCACGAGGGTCGAAAACACCGCCGTCGTGACGAAAGACGCGCGGTAATATGGATTTCCCAGCAAATATTCGAAATTGCCCAGACCGACAAACCGCATCGACAAACCGAAGGGGTCCGGAATGAACAGCGACTGCCAGATCGCCTGTCCTGCAGGATAGAAGAAAAAGACAGCCGTTATCACGATCTGCGGCAGAACCAGCAGAAGCGGCAACCAGATACCTTTGAAGGTGACGCGCTTTTCCATGGGATCGTGCGCCGCGCCTCGCCGAAACGCGGCGCGGCATGTCCTTAGCGGTTCGCTTGCTCGAACCGGCGGAGAAGCTCATTTCCGCGGCTTGCAGCGCTGTCCAGCGCGGATTGCGCATCCTTGTCACCGGCCCAGACGGCCTCAAGCTCTTCGTCGATGATCGTGCGGATCTGATCGAAGTTGCCCAAGCGCAGCCCCTTAGAGTTTGCTGTCGGCGCGTTGGTGGTCATCTGGATGACAGCCACATCCGTGCCGGGATTTTCCTCGTAAAACCCCTGCTCGCGGGTCAGGTCCGCTGCTGCTGTCGTGATCGGCAGATATCCGGTGTCCTGATGCCACTGTGCCTGAACCTCGGGCGAGGACAGGTAGTTGAGGAAAGTCGCAACGCCTTCATATTCGGCCTCGTCCTGACCGGCCATCACCCAAAGGGATGCGCCGCCGATGATGGTGTTCTGCGGAGCATCGACCAGCGACGACCAATAGGGCAGCGGGCGCACGTCGAACTCGAACGTGGCTTCGTCCTTGATGCCCGCATAGCCGGCCGAGCTTTCGGTAAAGAGCGCGCATTCGCCCGCCCGGAAGTTTGCACCGCCTTCATTGCGGCGGCCGGCATAGATGAACTTGCCCTCATCCGCCCATTTCCCCATCGCCTCGATATGCGCGACCTGTGCGTCGTCATTGAACGCCAGCTCGGTATCAAACCCGCCAAAGCCGTTCTCTTTCGTGGCAAAGGGCACATCGTGATAAGCAGACAGGTTTTCCAGATGGATCCAGCTTTGCCATGCGGTGGTCAGGGGGCAATCGCTGCCCGCGTCTTTCAACTGGTCCAGAACCGTACCCACGTTTTCCCAGGTGGAAAGGTCCGTATCAGGGTCGATACCGGCATCGGACAAGGCATCACGGTTGACCCAGAGCACGGGCGTGGATGAATTGAACGGCAAGGACAGCATGTTGCCTTCGCTGGTGGTGTAATAGCCTTTGACCGATCCGATGAACGCATCCGGGTCGAAATCTGCGCCGGCGTTTTCCATGACTTCATAGACCGGATTGATGGCACCCTCGGCCGCCATCATCGTGGCGGTTCCCACCTCGAAAACCATCAGAATATCGGGCTGCTCGCCCGCGCGGAACGCGGCGATGCCGGCATTCAGCGTCTCGGAATAGTTACCCTTATGGGTTGCAGTCACGGTATAGTCCGACTGCGATTCATTAAAGTCCTCTACCTGCGCGGCCACCAGCTCCCCCAGACGGCCCGTGAAGGCGTGCCAGAATTCGATTTCAGTTTGCGCGGCGAGTGGCGCGGCGATCACGGACGCGGACGCGGATGCCAGCAGCAAGCGATTGATGTTCATGTCGATCCCTCCAACTAAACGATTCATGCCTTGCCGCCACGATAGAACCAACTTCTTTGGTTAATCAACCTGCTCGCATCCCAGCCCGTAGCCAGTCTCTTGATCCTGAATAGCAAGCCAAACACCTTCGGACCAAATCTAAACCACTGCGAATACAATACAAAACCGCGATCCCATTGTGACCAACATTGCCCCCCTGATCTGATATGCGAGGCCCCTCATGCAGTCTTCATTGATGCTGCGGTGGAACGCCTGAGTATGACGATATTCCGTTGTCGCAAGAACCAAATACGCGGTGTTGCGGTAAAGGCTGGTGTTTCGGGCCAGCGTGGAGACCGCTCATCGCCAGCCTCATGGCCCTCAACGCTGCTGCGATAGACATCTTTATCCCCGCGCTTCAAGATATCGGCGCGGCTTGTAGCGCTTGATGTGGTTATCTTTTAAAGACAGACCTACTTAACTGATAATGCCAATTGGGCCGCGCTCTGCTTTGTACCACACCGTCAAACATTCGATCAGACGCCTAGCCACATCCTGTGGACAAGCGCGCTACGCAACTCGACCGCGGACGCGCGCAATGGAGGATTGCACGGCGGCGTGACGATAAATCTCTTGCCCAGCGATACCGGCACCGCGCCGCGCATGGCGCAATTGACCGTGAGATAGCGCACAACACCCAGATTATTGACAACCGTGATCCAATGGCACACGCTTTATCGTTACCTGAAAGGGTCACTATGGCATGTCTCATTGTCCCCGCCGAGGCCGTCGGCCCGATTTTGGCCCTGCCCGAAGGTCTCAGCTTCTGGGGCGGTATAGACCCGGCCACCGGCACTGTGATCGACGCCCATCACCCCAACTGCGGTCAATCCTTGGTCGGCAAATTGGTGATGATGCCCACCAGCCGGGGCTCTTGCAGCGGATCTGCCATACTGCTGGAACTGGCACTGAATGGTCATGCGCCCGCAGCGCTGATATTCCGCGAGGCCGAAGATATTCTGACGCTTGGCGCGCTGCTGGCCGGACGGATGTTCGACAGGCCCGTTGCCGTGCTGCAACTGGAGCCGGCTGAATATGACGCGCTGACCGCCCTGCCCGACGCCCGCATCACTGCCACGCACCTCGAAGCCGAGGGGCTGTCACTGACGCTGGAGCCGTTGAGCGCCGATCAATTGGAGCTGAGCGAGGCTGACCGCGCCATGCTGGATGGCAGTCAGGGCGACGTGGTCCAGCTGGCCATGCAGACGATCTGCACCATGGGCGCATCGCAAGGCGCCACGAGGCTGATAGACGTCACCCGCGCGCATATCGACGGCTGCATCTATGCCAGTCCCGCCAACCTGCGGTTCGCGCAAAGGATGGCCGATATGGGTGCAAAGGTGCGCATTCCAACCACGATGAACGCCATTTCCGTCGATCACGCCAATTGGCGCAGCCAGGGTGTGCCGCCCGACTTCGGCAATCCCGCGCAGCAGCTGGCCGATGCCTATGTCCAGATGGGCGCGCAGGCCAGCTTCACCTGCGCGCCATACCTTTTGATGGACCCGCCAAAAATGGGCGAGGCGATTGCATGGGCCGAATCCAACGCCGTCGTCTATGCCAACACCGTGCTGGGCGCGCGCACGGTCAAGCATCCCGATTTCCTGGATCTGTGCATAGCCTTGACCGGCCGCGCGCCCCTGTCCGGCGTCTACCTTGATGCCCACCGCGCCGCGCGCCGGGTGATCGAGATTGACCTGCCGGACGCCCATGACGACGCGCTCTGGCCCCTGCTGGGCTGGCTGGCCGGGCGTCTGTCGCCCGACCGCATCCCGCTGTTGCGGGGGCTTGAAGGAACCAACCCTTCCGAGGACGATCTCAAGGCGCTCTGCGCCGCCTTCGGCACTACGTCTGCCGCGCCGATGCTGCACGTCGCGGGCATCACGCCCGAGGCGGACGGGGCGCTGGCACCCGGCGCAGATATATTGCGCGCGGGCCGCGCCGATCTGGCCGAGGTCTGGCAGGGCTTCAATGCAGGCAACGCCAAGGTCGATCTGATCGCCTTCGGCAGCCCGCATTTCTCGCATGCCGAATGCCGCGCGCTGGTTGCGGCACTGGGCGGGCGACATCGCCGCGACGGCACCCAAGTCATCGTCACCGTCGGGCAGAACGTGCTGGACGCGATCCGCGCGGATGGCACCTCAGCGGCGCTTGAGAACTCCGGCGTGCAGATTGTCCCCGACATCTGTTGGTGTTCAATTTCCGAGCCGGTCTTTCCGCCCGAGGCGCGCACCGTCCTCACCAATTCCGGCAAATACGCCCATTACGGGCCGGGCCTGTCGGGGCGCGAGGTCCGCTTTGGCAGCCTGCGCGACTGTGCAGAAGCTGCCATTACGGGACGGGCGACCACCGACCTTCCCGGTTGGCTAATCTAAAAAGGAACACATCCGTGCGCACCAGCAAGACAATTAATGTCATTTCGGCTCATGCCGAGGGCGAGGTCGGGGATGTCATCGTCGGCGGTGTGGCTCCCCCTCCCGGCGACACGATCTGGCAGCAAAGCCGCTGGATCGCGCGCGACAACACCTTGCGCAATTTTGTCCTGAACGAGCCGCGCGGCGGTGTTTTCCGGCACGTAAACCTGCTGGTTCCGCCCAAAAATCCCGAGGCCGACGCCGCCTTTATCATCATGGAACCCGAAGATACCCCGCCGATGAGCGGATCAAATTCGATCTGTGTCGCCACGGTACTGCTGGACGGCGGTATCCTTCCCATGTCGGAACCTGAAACCCACCTGACGCTGGAGGCTCCGGGTGGGCTGGTGCGGGTCCGCGCCGAATGCAGGGACGGCAAGGCCCAGCGCATTTTCGTGCAGAACCTGCCCAGCTTTGCCGCCGATCTCAATGTGCCGCTTGCGGTCGATGGCGTGGGAACGCTGACCGTCGATACCGCCTATGGCGGCGACAGCTTCGTCATCGTCGACGCCGAGGCGATGGGGCTGAAGCTGGACGCACCCGAGGCGCATGAGATCGCCCGAATGGGCGTGCGCATCACCAACGCGGCAAACAGGGCGCTGACATTTCACCACCCGGACAATCCGGACTGGACGCACTTCTCATTCTGCCTTTTCGCCGGGCCTGTGAGCCGCGATGGCAATGATCTGCGCGCCGGTGCTGCCGTCGCGGTCCAGCCTGGCAAGGTCGACCGTTCGCCCACCGGTACCGCGCTGTGCGCGCGGATGGCAGTGCTGCATGCGCGCGGGCAAATGGGGATGAACGACCGTCTGACCACGGTGTCTGTCATCGGGTCCGAGTTCACAGGCCGCATTCTGGGCGAGACGATGGTGGGCAAAAGGCCCGCAATCCACCCCGAACTGTCAGGGCGCGGCTGGATTACCGGAATTCACCAGCACATGTTGGACCCGGACGACCCCTGGCCCGAAGGGTATCGTCTGTCCGACACCTGGGGCGCGCGTTGACATCTGCCCGGCGCCTCCAGGAATTGCCCCCCTGACCGCCACGATGGTCGACGCGTTCACGCCACCGAGCGAGAATTTCCGGCACGATCGTGGTTTGTCGACTTGGCCGGAAAAACACTCGAGCGACGGCAAACAGTGGCTTAAGTGCACACGCATGTCCGAGCAGCGCGACAATAGACGCCTGTCGATCATCGGTGCGATGGCCGTAATCTCTGGCAGCAAAGTGCGGCCGCCGACGAAAATCTCAAGAACCGGTCGCATCCTTGCCCACAGGCCGCGAATGTTGGTTGGCGTCGCTTTTGTGAACAAGTTGCCTCGCTTGCTGTGAATCTTGATCGAAGAGGATGAATAGGTTTGAGGTAGACTGCTCGCACTGAGCCAGAAATTGGCGCCTGAGCTACTTGCACAGAGCTGCTGGGCCGACGTCGTCGATCCCACGCATCAGGGAAATATACTTCTCACGCGTCTCGGCGAATGCAGGCGCAGCATTCGCCGATCAGTGGATAGTTGCAGCCCCACCCTAGCACTTTCATGCCGCAGCAGAGCGATTAACCCATAAAAGCTTGCGTATTTTGCGGCCCGGAGAAACATCGCCCAGGTTGGCCACCCAGAGGCAACTGTGTGACCATGACAGTGCCTTCTGGATCTCGCACGATTTCAGGCGTAGACGTAACCGCCCGACACGATGATCTGCTCACCGGTCATGTAGGTGTTGCGTTTCGAGGCGGCGATCAGCACCCATTCGGCAATCTCGCGCGGCTCGGCCGCTCGGCCAAGCGGGTTAGCCGCCGCCAACTCTTGCAGAAAGCCGAGTGATTTGGCCTTTTCGGTCGCCATACCTGCCGGGGCGACTGAATTAATCAAGATCTGATCGGCGGCAACATGCGCCGCGAAGGACCGAGTAAGGCTGACCACCGCGGCCTTTGTCGCGGCGTAATGGGCATTCTGCGGATGCGCCTTGAAAGCATCAACCGAGGTGATATTGACGATCCGGCCCGCGATATCCGTACCGTTCGCGCGCGTTTTCATATGCGTGATCGCTGCCACACACATATGATACGTGCCTTTTACGTTGACGGCGTTTTCCAGATCCCACTGCTCATCTGTAATTTCCAGGATCGGCGCGCGCGGATAGACGGCGGCGCAATTGACAAGGCTGTCCACACGTCCCATCGCCGCAACCGCCCGGTCGAACCCGTCATGCGCAGGTCCCTTCGTGGCGATATCTGCCTCGATAACGTGGGCAGTGCCGCCCGCTTTCCCGACCAGCGCGACCGTCTCGGCGGCACCTTCGGCATTGCTGTCGATGATCGCCAGCCCCTCGGCACCCTGAGCGACCATCATCAGCGCAATTTCGCGCCCAAAGCCCGATCCTCCGCCGACGATGGCAACCATCAACCCCTGCATTTCCATCCCGGTCACTCCTTAAATTGTCATAATTTCCTTCATTTCCGTTTTTTTGATCGTGCGCCCGCCACCCGAAACCTGGCCGATGGGCATGATTTCGACGCGCGAGACATCGACATTGTCCGGAACGTTAAGAGCGTAGGCGATGGCATCTGCAACATCAGTCGGTTCAAGCGGCTCGTAATCATCATAAAGTTCGCCCGATGCGTTTACGCCGATCGCTTGGCGGTACAGGTCCGAGCGGGTCCGGCCCGGCGCCACCTCCGTAACCCGAATGCGCCACTCGGCCAGTTCGGCGCGCAGTGCATCAGCAAAGAGTGACACAGCCGCCTTGGTCGCGCCGTAGACCGTAGCGCCCGGATGCGGAAACCGCCCGGCGCTTGAGCCGACAAAGACGATGTGACCCCTGCCCTTTCGCTGCATCTGGCGCAGCGCACCTTGCGTCAGGTGCATGGTGGCACGGAAATTCACATCGATCATACTGTCGATCGCCTGCGTCGGCAGATCCACAAACCCAACGCTGGAAGGTAGAACGCCGGCGTTGTTCACCAAAACGTCGATATCGCGCCCTTCGATCAGAGCGTGACACGCCGTCGGATCGGACAAATCGCAATTGACGGTCTCAACTACGTTCGGGAGGCGCGCCAACACCTTCAGCGCGTCCGCGTTCCGGCCAACGCAAATAATCTCATCCGTCTGGGCCAGCTTCCCGACCAATGCGCGTCCGATGCCACTGGTCGCTCCGGTCACGAGAATCCTGCGCATCGTAGCCTCCCCAAACCTCACTTATTGTATGACATCATATGAATAATCATATTTATTGCAAGCTTTGTCGCGGCGTAATTTCGTGACCCGACATTTCTGACGCTTAGAAACTCATCTATCTACTGCGTAGCGCATTGGAATGGCCCTGATGGCCACCGTGCCCAAACGCTCAACGCAACCGCACCGGAGGAATCGCTATTGAAAGATGGCTAAGCCTACGAATTCAACGCGTGCGATGAACGCGCTCCTAAACTGCGCTGGCATGCGTGCGTGCATCAGCGTACGCCGACCGACCCCATGTTGAAATAGCCAGCAACACGTTAAGGACACACATCCTTCTTCAAGCGGGTAAAGCAGAGCCGCGCCAACTGAAAGCACGGCTCGTAATATCTTGACGCTGCTATTGGCTGCTAAATCCGTTAGATTGCGGCCGTCACTATTAATTCGATCAGCATACCTGCCTTCGCCATGCGTCCCTGCCCAGAAGATCGGGCGGGAGCGTGCTCCATTGGCATCCACGCGTCGTACACAGCATTGACCTCTTCAAAGTCACGCACGTCATCCAACCACATTTGGATATGCAAAATCTTGGTTTTGTCCGTGCCAGCCTGAGTCAGAAGGTCATCGATTTTCGCCAGAACTTCGCGCGTTTGATCTGCTGCGGATTGGCCTGGCTCGGCAACTTGGCCGGTCAGGTAGACAGTGCCATTATGGGTCACGGCATGATGCACGCGGGTGTCAAAAGCGAAACGGTTTATCGCAGTCATTTTGGTTCCTTTCGAGAAAGCACCGCCGGGATATCCCGAACGCGGGCTGTGGTGAATTAGGGTGACACAGCTGTAGGATCAGCCGTAGATCAGGTGAGGTTGGCGATTGAGGATGCGTAGCTTTACAGTACCTTAACCCCCCTGCGCCGCCTGACGGATCTGCGCCAAGGTCCGGCGGGGCGTTATCGCCTCGGGGGAAATCGCCAAGTCCAGCACTGCGCCCGTATCAGAAGCCACCGCACGTTGGAACGCGGCGGCGAAATCAGCGGTTTCCTCTACTTTTTCGGCGTGGAAGCCATAGGACTGCGCCAGCGCTACAAAATCGGGGTTTTCCAGCGTCGTGCCAGAGACGCGCGCGGGATAATGCTGCTCTTGATGCGCGCGGATCGTGCCGTAGATGCCGTTGTTCAGCAACAAGATGATGGGCTGTGCGCCCGCCTGCATCGCTGTCCCCATCTCGGGGCAGTTCATCTGAAAATCACCGTCACCGGCAAAGCAGACGACCATGCGATCCGGGTAGGCCACCTTGGCCGCGACGGCGGCGGGCAGTCCATATCCCATCGCGCCGGACTGTGGCGCCAACAGGCGGGCTTTGGAGCCATAAGTCAGGAACTTGTTGGGCCAGACAGTGAAGTTTCCGGCACCATTGGTGACTATGACATTAGTCGGAAGGTGCGCACGCAGCCACGCGCTGACCTGTCCCATATCGACGGGTGATGGAAGTGGGGGCAGATCGAAACTGGCATTATAGGCAGTACGCGCCTCGCGCCGCCAACTGGCCCAATCGCCTTTGACAGGGCTGAGCGCCTGCGCGAAATGATCAGGCCCGGCATGAATGCCAATCGTTGGCTGATAAATCTTGCCGATCTCCAGATCCGAGCCGTGGACATGGATCAGCTTTTGGCGCGGCTGAGGTACGTCCATCAAGGTGTAACCGCCTGTCGTCATCTCGCCAAATCGGACATTGACGGCCAGAATAACGTCAGCTTCGCTCATCAGGCGTTGCACGTGGGCGGGCATACCAACGCCCGCCTCACCGCAGAATACTTCTGAATGATTATCGAATTGGTCCTGATATCGGAAAGCAGCGGTCACGGGAATATCCGATGCTTCGGCGAACTGTTGTAGCGCAGCGGACCCGCTGGGTGACCAGTTGCAGCCACCCATCAGGATAAGCGGGCGCTCGGCAGCCGCCAGCATGGCCTGGGCGGCGCGGATCGCCTCGGCTGCCGGCTGCGGCGCGTGGGTTGTCGCCGGGCACTTCAGGGGCTGCACATCTGTCAGCGCGCTCAGCATATCTTCGGGCAGCGCGATAACCACCGGACCGGGACGGCCCGTTGTGGCCAACGTCCAGGCACGAGCCAGAATTTCAGGGATGCGCGCTGTCTGGTCGATCTCGGTCGTCCATTTCGCCATGGTGCCGAACACCGCGCGATAGTCCAACTCCTGAAAGGCTTCGCGCCCCTTCATGTCTGTACCAACCTGCCCGACAAACAGGATCATGGGCGCGCTGTCCTGCATTGCGGTATGGACGCCGATCGACGCATTGGTCGCGCCGGGCCCACGCGTGACCATGCAGATACCGGGGCTGCCTGTCAGCTTGCCATAGGCAGCGGCCATAAAGGCGGCGCCACCCTCATTTCGGCAAAGGACGAAATCGAGGCGACCTTTGGTATCGTGCAGCGCGTCCAGCACTGCCAGATAACTTTCTCCCGGGACGCCAAATGCCTTGGACGCGCCAAGCGCCAGCAAGCTTTCGACCAATAACTGTCCGCCGTTCTGTATCATATCGTCTTCCCGTCCAGCGTCGCGCTGCGCCGCAATCCTTTGGCTTGAATTCATAATACATCATATGACATAATGGCCGGTGTGCAATATGTTGTCCGTATTTGTTGGACAGCGTCAAAAATGAGAGGCGTCGTTACATTGAACCGCGCAGCCTGCACGGAAATGGCTGGTTCGTTTTTGGGTGTAGAAACTCTGCTATCCGCGTATTGCATGATAGAACAAAAACATACCAACGGGAGCGGACGATGGCGCGTCGCAAAACACTGACGGCAATTGTGGCCGAAGATCTGTCAAAACGGGTGTTGGACGGCACGTTGAAGCCGGGCGAGCAATTGCCCACCGAAACAGAGCTGTGCGAGCAGTTCGAGGTCAGCCGCACGGTGGTACGGGAGGCAGTGGCTCAGCTGCGCTCGGACGGGCTGCTGATATCGCGTCAGGGGCGGGGCATGTTCGTCTCTAAATACCCGTTTTCGTCCAAATTTGAGCTGAACTCAGATGCTCTGAACACCTTGCCCGAGACCATCGCCATCCTGGAGCTGCGCCTCGCCATCGAGGTGGAATCTGCCGGCCTCTGCGCCGAGCGGCGCTCGGACGAAGACGCGCGCAATATCCGCCGCGTCATGGAGGAAGTGGACGCGCGTCACAGCGACCCCGATATCGTCGAGGTCCATTACGATTTCGAATTTCATCTTGCCATCGCGCAAGGCACTCGGAATCCCTATTTCCATCGTTTTCTGAAATTCCTGGAGCCGACATTCACCCGTCGATTCCAGCTCAGCACGCTGGTCTCGCAGGATTTCAAAGAGCAATATTACGACGTGATCCACACAGAACATGACGCAATCGTGCTGGCCATTGAGGCGCAGGATCCGCAGGCTGCGCAAAAGGCGATGCGCCAGCATCTGCTGTACAGCCTCGACCGCCTGCGCGCCCTATCGCGCAAGGTGGGTTTCAAGGACCGGATCGACGGCAGCGAAATCCCGCTCATGGATTTCCTCAAAGACATCGATACCGCCTGACGTCCCTGCCTTAACGTCCCAGTATCTGCGACAAAAATTGCTGCGTGCGCTCGTTTTGCGGATTGCCAAAGAATTCCTCGGGCGGGTTTTGTTCGATAATCTCGCCCTCATCCATAAAGATAACTCGGTCGGCGACCTGCCGCGCGAACCCCATCTCATGCGTCACGCAGAGCATCGTCATGCCATCGTTTGCCAGCGACACCATGACATCCAAAACTTCCGAGATCATCTCGGGGTCCAGCGCCGATGTCGGCTCGTCGAACAGCAGCACTTTGGGCTGCATGCTGAGCGAACGGGCGATTGCCACGCGCTGTTGTTGGCCACCCGACAGCTGGCCGGGAAACTTTTCGGCCTGATCTGGAATCTTGACCTTTTCCAGATATTGCATCGCCATTTCTTCGGCCTTGGCGCGCGGCCATTTGCGTACAAGCATCGGCGCCAGCGCGCAGTTTTCCAGAACCGTCATATGCGGGAAGAGGTTAAAGTGCTGGAACACCATGCCTACCTCGCGGCGGATTTCGTCAATGTTGGCAATGTTATTGTCGAGCGGAGTGCCGAGGACGGCGATGTCGCCGCTCTGATGGGCCTCAAGATGGTTAATGCAGCGTATCAGCGTTGACTTTCCCGATCCCGAAGGGCCGCAGATTACAATCCTCTCGCCCTGCTCAACGGTCAGATCGATGTTCTTCAGCGCCTGAAAGCTTCCGTAGAACTTGTTCATGCCCCGGATGATGATGGCGGGCTCAACTGTTTGTGTCATGATTGGGTCCTATTGGTCGCCGACATCCATCCGCCGCTCCAGAAACGCGCCATAGCGCGAGAGCGAAAAGACGAAGGCAAAGTAAATCAGCGCGATAAAGGCGTAGACCTCGACAAAGGCGAAGGTCCAGTTGCCGGTGCCATAGGCCGCATTGCCCGAGGCGAGAATTTCGAAAAAGCCGATGATGATGAACAGCGACGTTTCCTTGAACGTGATGACGAACTGGTTGATGGTGGCCGGCAGTGCATTCTTAAATGCCTGCGGCAGCAGGATGCGCTGGATGCGGTGACGATAGCGCACGCCCAGCGATTTTGCCGCTTCCTCCTGTCCCTTGGGCACGCCTTGCATCCCGCCGCGGATGATCTCGGCCTGATAAGCTGCAAAGAACAGGGCCGAGCCCAGGATTGCGCGATATAACTTGTCCCCCGACGCCCAGTCAGGCAGCAAGAATGGCAACACGACAGCGAAGGCAAAGAGGATCGTTAGCAGCGGCAGCGACCGTACGCTGTCGATTATGATACCCGTCACCCCCGAAATCCAAGGCAATTCGGACCTGCGCAGAAGCGCCAGCAGGATTGATAGCGGCGTGCCGACTAGCACGGTCGTCAGGAAAATGAACACGGTGAGCGAAAGACCGCCCCAGCGCTGCTCGTCCACCACCGGCATCCCAAAAATGCCGCCCTTCATCAGGAAATAGAAAGCGAGAAAACCGCCGATCCAGATGATTGAAATTGACCGCCCGTTCCAGAAATAGGGCAGGCAACTCAGCACCGTCATCAGCACCACGACACCGCAGGCCAGCCCCGAGCGCCAGTGTTCCTCGTGCGGATAGAGGCCGAACAAGATGAGACGCCAGCGCGCGTCGATCACGGCCCAGCAGGCGCCGTCGACCGCCTTGCACGCTTCAGGGCCATTTGCAGCGGAAAAGACCGCCGAAAAGACCGCCCAGTCAAGAACCTTCCAAGTGATCAGCGCCAAGATTGAAAAGGATATGATCGACAGAATCGCGTTACCCAGCGTTGAAAAATATCGAGTGCGCAGCATCGCCAATATGCTGGGCCGCCCCATGTCACCTGTCATTGCCATCGCCTACCCCCATCAGGTTCTGAGTTGATCGCCCTTGAGGGCGATGGCGCGATTGATCCGGTTCAAGACCGCCGCAAGCGTAAAGTTGATGATGAGAAAGCCGCCCATCAGGATGCCCAGCAGCTCCAGCGTCTGGCCAGACTGGTTGATCGCGGTCGACACAACCATGAAGAAATCGGTAAATCCGATAGCGATGCCCATGGTCGTCGCCTTGATCAACCACACATATTGGTTCGCTAGAATCGGCAGCATCGCTCGCAGAGCAAGCGGGAAACGGATGCGGCTAAACACCTGCCAATTCGTCAGGCCGACCGATTGCGCCGCCTCGATCTGGCCACGCCCAACCGATTTGAATCCGCCGCGCACGATTTCGGCGATGTAGGCGCCGCCATAGATGGCTATGGAAATCGCCATCGCCGAGAGTTCGGTCGAAACGCGGATACCGCCGCGAAAATTAAGCCCCTTGAGCGCGGGCATACTTACCAGCGTCGTGTCTGGCAGACGCCCGATCCAGAAGATAACGGTGGTGACGACGAATGCGACCAGAAGGATTAACCAACGCAGGCGCGATTTTCGCGCGGGTTCCATCCTGCGGAATTGCTGCGCGCTGCTGACCCAGACGATAACGCCCAGCCCGGTCAGAAATGCAACGATGCCCAGAAAGGCCGACAGGCCGGTAATATTCAGGCCCGGAGCGTAGAGTCCCCGGCTGGACAGGAAAAGGCTGTCGCCCACATTGATCGCCTGGCGCGGCCCCGGAAAGCGGGTGACGACAGCATACCAGAAGAACACCTGCACGATGAGAGGGATGTTGCGAAAAATCTCAACATATGTTGCGCCCAGCAAGCGCGCCAAATCGTTCGCAGATGTGCGCGCCATGCCAATGATAACGCCGATCACCGTCGCCAGCACAAGGCCGATGACACCCAGAAACAACGTATTGAGCAGCCCGACCACCAGCACCAGCCAATATGGGTCGCGCGAGGTGAATTCGATCAGCGAAAAGCTGACCTCCCAGCCGGTCGCCTTCCATAGAAAATCAAAGCCTGAAATTATGCCCTGCTCTTGCAGGTTGGTGCGCCCCATTACTATCAGTGTTACGATCAGCGCGACGAACCCACCGACATATAAGATCTGTAACACTGCGTTGCGCAGCTTTATGTTATTCCAAGCAGACAGCATATTCGCATCCGGACATCGGGACAAGATTACGGCCCTGATCGCCTAAGATCAGGGCCGCGTTTTGCGTGGATCAATCGAAGACCATCGGATAGTGGATGCCACCCTCATTCCACAGATTGTTCAAACCGCGTGGCATGCCATAGTCAGACTGCTCGCCAATATTACGGCCAAAGATCTCGCCGTAGTTGCCGACCTGCTTGATGACGTTGTAGGCCCAGTCGTCAGACAGCCCCAGCGGGCCGCCGATGCCGGGCGTCACGCCCAGGACTTTGCCCACTTCGGTGGTCGTCGGATTTGCCTTCATCTCATCGACGTTGCCGGAGGTGATGCCCTCTTGCTCGGCGAACCAGAGCGCTGAGAAAACCCAATTGACCACATCGACCCACTGATCGTCGCCTTGGCGCATGATCGCGACTTCGGGCTCCAGCGCCAGAACATCGTCGAGGATCACATGACCATCCGGATTGTCAGAAACAGAGCGGGCGATGCCCACGGTTGGCCCCCACTGCGCATACGCATCGCAGCGTTTTGAGAAGTACGCCTCGCGCAGTTCTTCGGTTTTCTCGAAGGTCACAGACTCCACCTCGATACCGACCCGGTCCGCATAAGCGGCAACCTGTCGTTCGATCGTCGTGCCTGCCGGAATACAAACCGATCCGCCATCCAGACCCTCGAAGTTTTCGACGCCCAGATCCTTGTGGACCATTACGACGGTCGTACCCAAATAATACGGACGAGAGAATTGCAGACCAAGCTCGGTATCGCGACTGAACGTGCCGCCTGACGCCTTGATAACCACATCGACATCACCTGATTGTAGCGATGGCCAACGTTGCGCCCAACTAACAGGCACGATGTTGAGCGAGTCCCGATCGCCAAAGATCGCGACAGAAACCGCGCGGCACAGATCAATGTCGAGACCCTTCCAGTTGCCTTGATCGTCGACCTCGGCAAAGCCCAGCCATGATCCATTATGCCCGGTGCAATTCAGCGATCCGCGCTCTTGCACCTCTTTCAAGGTCGGCCCGGCCTCGGCCAGCGCCGGTGTGGCGAATGCCACCGCAGCGAGCGCGCCCGCGCTCAAAGCTCCCAAAATCTTCTTCATTTATGTCTCCTCCTCTGCTTTTCTCCGAAAGTCATAATATATCATACATACTACGAATCACGTGGCAATCATCATATGACTGCTTCTTCCAGGAACGGCTCTCCTGTCTCGGTTCGTTCATAGCTGAGCTGGCTGAGGTCCAGCGTCTGATACGCGCCATGTACGATCAGCTCGGCCACACCGCGGCCCACGGCGGGGGATTGTTGCAGCCCGTGGCCGGAAAATCCGTTCGCAAACATGAAGTTCGACACTGTCGAATGAAAGCCAATAATCGCGTTATGATCCAACGTGTTAAAGGCGTAGTGACCTGTCCAGAATTGATGAACCTTCAGCGCATCGAATTGCGGAATTCTGTTATAGAGCGCGGGCCAGATGTAATCGTCAAACTCGTCATGTTTCGTCTCGAAATCCTCGGTGTCCGCGGGCCCATCCGGCGTCGGCGTATTTCCGGCCAAAAAGAGGGTATGTTCTGGCCTTACAAATGTGCCGCTCATGTCGATCACATTCGGCATCCGGCCGAGAATCGGTGTCTGGCTTGCAAAGACAAAGCTGTGCCGCTTGCGCGGCTCGACCGGAATCGACAGCCCCGCCATTTCCGCAACCTTTGAGGCGCGAGGCCCTGCGGCATTCACCACAATCCCGCAATTCACCGTCTCTCCGGTTTTCAGCGTGACCGAGGTGATGCGGTCCTTATCACGGCCCAGCGACATTACCTGATTGTCGATGTATTCGGCCCCATTATGACGCGCCCCGCGCCTGAACCCATTCATCAACCCGACGGAATCAAACCACCCTTCGGCCTTGGTCCCCCATGATCCGCCGCCCAGATCATCGACGTTGAGCCACGGGAATTGCTCTTTCAGCGGACCGGGCTCCAGGAAAACCGTATGCGCGCCCCACTCGCGTTGCAGCGCAACACGTTCTCGCGCCGCTTCCGCGCCCTCGGGCGAGGTACAGTAGAGGTATCCGTGTTCCTTGAACCCCAGATCCGGAGCGCGCTCACCCGGATAAAATTTCTGCATCCGGTCTTGGAACCCTTCAATGATCTCCACGCCGAATTGGCTGATCTGAATGTTAATCGGGTTCGAATATTGCTGCCGGATCGCGCTGGTCGACAGCGCCGTTGAGGAGAATTCGTAGGTGCTGTCGCGCTCGACCACCAGAATCGAGCCATCGAAACCCTCATTCTCGGTCAGCCAGTACGCAATGGATGACCCGATAACCGCGCCACCGACGATGACGACATCGTAGCTGGCGGCGCGCGGGGATTTGTACGCCGGAATTGGCATGGATTAGTCCTCGAAATGGCCCGCAGCGGCGAAACCGCCGCCATGCACGGCAATGGTCAGATCATTGGGATCGTAAGGCTTCGTGTTGGCCTCGACTTCCTCGCGATAGACTTCTGCGTTGTCCTTGGGGCGATAGCCCAGATGCGCGGCCATATGGTTGTCCCAGAGCTGGCTGTCATTGTCCGAAACGCCATAAACAATCGTATGCTCGACGCGCGGCGCGGCCAGGCAGCACTCGGTCAGATGCACGAAATCGGGGTAGCTCAGCCAGGTGGTCAACATCCGTCGATCCACCGGCTTCGGAAAGCATGAGCCAATACGGATTGAAACGCTTTCAACCCCGTATTTGTCCCAGTAATACTGCGCCATGCCCTCGCCAAAGACCTTTGACACGCCGTAGTTGCTGTCCGGACGCGGCGTAACAGATGCGTCGATGCGCTGGGTGCGCGGGTAAAAGCCGATCGCGTGGTTTGAGCTGCCCCAGATCACACGCTTGACGCCGTTCTTACGGCATCCCTCGTAGAGGTTGTTGAAACCAACATAGTTGGATTTCAAGATCGCCTCAAAGGTGTTTTCGCGTCCTACTCCGCCCATATGGATTACCATATCAACGTCACGGGTAAGCTCCATTACCGCGTCCGCGTCGGCCAGATCACACAGAACGATCTCTTCATTATCCGCGGCTTTGCCCATGTCGTGACGGTTGGTCAGACGCAGGATTTTGCAGTGCTGCGCAATTTCCTTGCGCAGCAGCGTGCCGAGCCCGCCAGAGGCGCCGGTTAACAGAATTCGGTTTAATTTATCCATGGGATTTCTCCATTACTTCAATGCACCGAGGGCGGTCGTCAGACGCTCAAGCGCGGTGGTCAATTCATTCGTGGAGGCCGCGTAAGAAAGCCGGATATGCGGCGACAGACCAAACGCTGCGCCCTGCACGCCCGCCACCATCGCGGCATCCAGAATGTAACGGGTCAGGCGCGAGTCATCTTCCATCACCGTGCCATCCGGGCTGCATCGTCCGATGAACGCGGTGAGACTGGGATAGGCGTAGAAAGCGCCCGAAGGTTCGACCACCTTCACACCATCAATGGCGCGCAGGCCCGCCACGATCAGATCGCGGCGGCCGCGATATGTGGCGCGCGCAGTGTCGACAAAATCCTGCGGGCCTGTCAGCGCCTCAATAGCGGCGGCCTGACTGATCGAGCAGGGGTTCGACGTGGATTGCGACTGTATTTTGGACATGACGCGTGCGAGCGCGGCGGGCGCGGCGGCGTATCCTATACGCCAGCCAGTCATGGCATAGGCCTTGGCCACGCCATTGGCGATCACGGTGCGGTCCGCCAACTCTGGGCATGCTACGCCGAACGAGCAGAAAGGCGTGTCGGCATAATAGATCTGCTCGTAAATTTCGTCCGACATAATCAGGACACGGGGGTGACGGGCTAAAACGGCACCCAATTCAACCAGTTCGTCGCGCGTGTAGGTCACCCCCGAGGGGTTTGAAGGCGAATTGAGGAACAGCCAGCGGGTCTTGTCCGTGATCGCCGATTCAAGCGCCGCCGGGGTCAGCTTGAAACCGTCCTGCTGCGCACATTCGACGATTTTTGGCGTCCCCCCGACCAAGAGCGTCATGTCGGTGTAGGAAATCCAGTAGGGCGCGGGGCAGATGACCTCGTCGCACGGCTCGATTGTGGCCACCAGCGCGTTAAAAAGGATCTGTTTCGCGCCGTTACCGCACGTGATGTTGGATCTTTCGAATTTCAGGCCGTTCTCGCGGCGGAACTTCTCGATCACCGCATCCTTCAGCGCGGGTGTGCCATCGGGCGCGGTATAGCGCGTCTCGCCGCGTTTCATCGCGGCATATGCGGCATCGATCACGTTATCGGGTGTACTGAAATCCGGCTCACCTATGGAGAGGTCGATGACCGGTTTGCCTTCGGCCTTCATCGCCTTGGCGGCGGTTGAAATGGTGATCGCCGGTGAGGGTTTGATCAGCTTGGCGCGGCTGGATTCAAAACTCATTTGCCATACTCCTTCTTCGCTTGCTCGCCCGACAGATAGCTCAGCTTTACATCGCGCTTGACCGCGTCACCGCTCCGCTCGGCCGGGTCGCCAAAGCCGCCACCGCCCGGCATCTCCAACACCAGCCGCCGGTTTGACGGTACTTTCTGCCGTCCCTTGGCCCGCATTTTGGTACCGTCATCCAAATACACCGCACCTGGGGCGCCAGGCTGACCGCCAAAGCGTCCGCGTGCGGGGTTCTCAACGCGGTCGAACATCGCCTTGATGTAGAACTCGTGCCCCTCATCGGCAGCAATCTCGACGATCTGGCCCAGCCCGCCGCGCTGACGACCGGCACCGCCCGACCCCTCGCGGAACTCCTTGCGCCAGACCGTAATCGGTCCGGTATGCTCGGTCGCCTCGACCGACATGGCATGCACGCCCGAGGGAAACGCGGTGGCGTTCAACCCGTCCAGCGTTGGCCGCGCGCCCGAACCGCCGGAGTTGAACATTAGTATCTCGGCGCTGCGCTGCTGTTCGCCGGGCGCCGCTTGAGCGCCCTGAATGGGGCGGGCCGAGATCTGAATGTTCCAAAGCGCGCTGGCCCCTTCGGCAGGCGCCAGATCGGGCAGAAATTTCGATACGGCGCCCAGTACGGTGTCGGGAATGAAATGGCCCAGAACATGTCGCACCTGTACCGGCGCGGGATGCTGCGCGTTCAGGATACAGCCTTCGGGCGCCGAGACGGTAAATGGTTCGAGCGATGCGTGATTATTGGGGATTTCCGGCGACAGCGCACATTTCAGCCCGTAACCGCAATAGGCCATCGTATAGATCAGCGGTACGTTGATGCCCAGATCACTCTGTCCCGAGGTGCCATCGAAATCAGCGTGAACACCGTCCTTGGTCACGTCCAGCCGCACCTTCATATGCACCGGCTTGCCATAACCATCGACTGTCATGTCGTTGTCGTAGGAGCCGGCGGGAAGATCGGCCAACTTGTCCAGCGTGGCGCGGCGGCTGTTTTCAAATATGAAATCGCGCAGCTCGTCCAGCTGGTCCATCTCGAATTCGTCCATCATCGACATCAGACGCTGGTGACCAATAAGGTTACACGCGGCCAACGAATAGAGATCGCCGATCACCTGATCGGCCTCGCGGATATTGTGACGCATGAGGTGGATCAGCTTTTGATCGACCTTGCCAGCTTCGGCAAATTTCATGATGGGGATGAAAATCCCCTCCTCGTAAACCTCGTTAGCGTCGGGGCCAAAGCCGCGCCCACCCACGTCCACCACATGCGCGGTGCAGGCGAAATAGCCAACCAGTTTACCGTTGCGAAAAGACGGCGTGACGAAGGTGAAGTCCAACAGGTGACCAGTCCCTTTCCACGGGTCATTGGTGATATAAACGTCGCCGTCGTGGATGTTATCCTCGCCAATTGCCTCAATGAAATTCACCACCGCAGCGGCCATCGCGTTGACGTGGCCCGGCGTGCCGGTAACCGCCTGCGCCAGCATTTTGCCGGTGGCGTCGAAAACGCCTGCCGACAGATCGCCCGCCTCGCGCACGGACGTGGAGAACGCCGTTCGGATCAGCGTCAGCGCCTGCTCTTCGACGACCGAGATCAGGCGGTTCCACATGATCTGGAAATGTACGTCGCGGAAATTATCGGTGCTCATGCGCCTGTCTCCTTTTTACGGACCAAGAGGCAGCCATCGGCGCACATCGTCGCGCAGTAGGCATTGGTCACGATGGTTGATGTTTCGTCCTCGACGATGGCAGCGGGTCCGTCGACATGGGCACCCGGTGCCATGTCAGCGCGGTTCACGATCTGCGCCTCAAGGAAAGCAGAGGTTTTGGCGTCGAATATCGCGCGAGAGGCGTGCGAGCGCGCCGCGCCCGCATCCGCCGCTTTGGCGACCGGCGCGGGCGGAGCCACTTCGGATGACGCACGCACGGACCAGTTCATCACTTCGATATCGAGCCTGTCCAAAGGTGTGCCGAAAAGGCGACGATATTCAGCCTCAAACAACGCGCGCAAAACGCCTGCCCCATCATCGCCGATCACTTCGTTCGGCAGCACGACCGGAATTTCCCAGCCCTGACCAACATAGCGCATGTATGCCTTGCGCTCGACTATCGGCGCGATGTCACTGCCGCCTTCGCGGGTGACGCCGACGGCCTCGGATTGAAGACCATTCAGCACGTCGTTGACATATACTGCATCGAACTGCCCCAAACGGATGTATGCGCCGCGCACTGCCTCGTACCCGAAAGGCGCGCGCAGGAACCCGATGGCCGAGCCAACGCCAGCTCCCGGCGGGATCATCAGACTGTCTATACCCAGCTTTTCGCACAGGCGATTGGCATGAAGTGGCGCCGCGCCGCCATAGGCGATCATGGTGAATTCGCCAAGTTCCTTGCCGTTTTCGACCGCATGGGCGCGGGCGGCGGCGGTCATGCTTTCGTCGACCACCTCAACCACACCGACGGCGGCCTTTTGCGCGTCCATATTCAGGGTCTTGCCAACATGATCCTTCAGCGCAGCTTCGGCCGCTTCAACCGACAGGGTAATTTGCCCGCCGGCGAAATTATCGGGGTCCAGCTTGCCCAGGACCAGATCAGCGTCGGTCACTGCGGGGCGCGTTCCGCCCTGACCATAGCAGGCCGGTCCCGGCTCGGACCCCGCGCTTTCGGGGCCGACGCGGATCTGGCGCATGCCGTCCACATGCGCGAGCGATCCGCCCCCTGCCCCAATTTCGACCATCTCAATGACAGGGATCGATATCGGCATGCCTGACCCCTTCTTAAAGCGGTAGGTGCGCGCCACTTCGAATGTGCGTGCGGTCTTGGGTGTGTAATCTTCGACAAGGCAAATCTTGGCGGTGGTGCCGCCCATGTCGTAGGATAGTATCCGTTTCAGGCCATGGCGCGCGGCCACATCGGCGGCATAAATAGCGCCGCCAGCAGGGCCGGATTCAAGAAGCCGTACAGGAAACGCGGCAGCGGTTTCTACCGAAATCAGGCCGCCGCCCGAATGGATCATGAAGACCGGGCAATCGGTCCCGAGGGCTTTCAGCCGCTCGATTAGGCGGCCCAGATAGCTGGCCATGAGCGGCTTGACGAAGGCGTTAGAGCAAACGGTATTGAAGCGCTCGAATTCGCGCATTTGCGGCGACACTTCGGAGGAGATTGACACGCTCAGATCAGGCGCATGTTCGACGATAATTTCGCGCGCGCGCTGTTCGTGGACGGGATTGACGTAGGAGTGGATGAGGCCGATTGCGACGCTCTCATAGCCACTTTCGGCAGCCTCGCGCGCAAACTCTGCGACGCCGTCTTCGTCCAGCGGCGCCAGTTCGCGGCCCGACGCTGCGATGCGCCCGGCGACGACATAGCGGCTGTCGCGGTCGATCAGCGGGGGCGGCAGAACGATGTTCAGATCATATTGCTCAAATCGGTTTTCGGTCCGCATTTCGATAACGTCGCGAAAACCTTTGGTCGTCAGAAATGCCGTCTTGGCGCCCTGTCGCGCGATCAGCGCGTTTGTGGCCAGCGTTGTACCGTGGATGATGAGGTCAATATCGCCCAGAGAGATGCCGGCATTCTCGGTGACGCGCGCCACACCGTCCAAAATGGCCTGCTCGGGCGCGGTGTAGTTCGTCAGCACCTTGGTTGAGTGCAGTTGGTCGCCGATCTCCATCGCAACGTCGGTAAACGTGCCGCCGATATCGACGCCAACGCGAACGGGCTGTCCCTGATGAGCCATCTGTCAGTCCTTCTTGAAGTGCGCAATCAGCGCGTCCGAGCCGCGCGCGACCAGCCCCAGATCAGCCCCCACCGCGACATAGGTAAAACCGTCCGAAATATACCGCTCGGCGTCAGCCTGCACGGGGGCGAGGATCCCTGCTGCCTTGCCCGCCGATCTGGCGGCATCCAGCACACTGGCAATGGCCTGCTGGACATGCTCGGCGCCAGCATTGTGCATCGCTCCCATGTTGGTCGACAGATCACCGGGTCCGACGAACAACACATCAACCCCGTCGACGGCAGCAATCTCGGCCGCGTTTTTGACACCTTCCTCGCATTCGATTTGCAAGATCAGCATCTGGTTCAGATGTGCGTTCTGATGATAGTCCTTGATTCGGCCGAATTGGTTCGCCCGATGCCCCACTGAAAACCCGCGAACCCCCTCGGGCGCATAGCGCGCGGCGGCCACGATCCGCTTGGCCTGCTCTGCGTTTCTCACGTTCGGGATCATCAGACTGCGCGCGCCGGCGTCCATAAACTGCTTGATCAGGGTTGTATTTTCCTCGGGCAACCGCACACATGCCTCAATCGGATACGCACCAACCGCCTGCAATTGCGCCATGATGCTGAGCAGATCGTTCGGGCTATGCTCGCCATCGATCAGCAGCCACTCACACCCTGATCCCGCCATGACTTCAGTCGCCAACGCCGATCCGAGCGAGCACCAAAGGCCCAGTTGCAACCGCCCCTCGGCCAGCCCCTGCTTCACGCTGTTCACTCTTTCCTGCATCGCGTCCTCCGCTAATTCGCCCCGTTCGCAACAGTTGCTTGCATTTGTATGATGTATGATGTTTTTTTGTCCAGAGTAGATTTGCACGAATTTCGCCCTCGCGCTGAACGGCGCAGGGTGGCTGGATAGAAAGGCAACGACATGCGTATCGGATTTATCGGACTGGGCGTCATGGGCGGACCAATGGCCCGCAATCTCCAAGAGGCCGGGCATGAGATCATCACGACCCTCAACCGCTCGCCCCTACCCGAAGGTATCAAGGCCGAGGTGCTGGCCAGCCCCGCGGACGTCGCCCGCGCCGCCGACGTGATCATCACCATCCTGCCGGATACCCCCGACGTTCAGCGCGTGTTGATGTCCAACGACGGCGTATTGGACGGCATGCAAAGCGGCAAGCTGATGATCGACATGAGTTCCATAGGGCCGATCGAGACGGCCGAGATGGCACGAGCCTTTGCCGAAAAGGGCGTTGACTATGTCGATGCGCCGGTGTCAGGCGGCGAGGTCGGCGCAAAAAATGCTACGTTGACCATCATGTGCGGCGGCTCGGACAAAGCGTTCGAGCGCGCGCGGCCCTTGTTTGAGCTCATGGGCAAGAATATCACGCTGGTCGGCAATGCCCCCGGCGCCGGGCAAACCTGCAAGATCGCCAACCAGATCATCGTCGCGCTGAATATCGAAGCTGTCAGTGAGGCGCTGGTTTTTGCCAGCAAGGCAGGCTGCGACCCGGCCAAGGTGCGCCAAGCCCTCATGGGTGGATTCGCATCGAGTAAAATCCTTGAGGTGCATGGCGAACGGATGATCAACCGCACGTTTGACCCTGGTTTCCGGCTAAAGCTGCACCAAAAAGATCTGAACCTTGCCCTACAAAGCGCCCGTGCGCTGAGTGTCGCACTGCCCAACACCGCCACGACGCAGGAATTGATGAACGCCTGTGCCGCTCAGGGTGAGGAGGATGCCGATCATTCGGGCCTCATCCGTGCGCTCGAGCGTCTCGCCAACCACGAGATTGGATAGGGCTATGCGTGGAACCGGCAAAGCCGACGTTTTCGTAATGCTCGCGCATCCCGTGGCACATGCAAAATCGCCTGGCATGTTCAATGCCCTGATGGAGAAAGAAAATCTCGACAGTCTGATGGTGCCTGTTACCTGCCTACCCGAGGATTTTGATACCTTCTGGGCCGGCCTCACCGCGATGGAAAACCTGAAGGGAATGATTATCTCGGTCCCATTCAAGCAGCGCGTGTTTGAAAAATGCGCCACGGCCCATCCACGCGCCGCGCGGGTCGGTGCCGCCAATACCGTGGTGCGCGGCGCGGACGGCCAGTGGCACGCGGACAATTTCGACGGTGTTGGCTTCATGGATGGATTGGCGCAGGCGGGTATTGACGTGGCGGGGCGCCGCGTTCTGCAGGTTGGCGCAGGCGGGGCCGGAGCATCGCTTGCCTATTGCCTTGCCGAAGCGGGTGCCGCCGCGGTCACCATCAGCGATACAAACAAGACCCGCGCCGAGGACCTTGCCCGGCTGGTCGCGCAGACCTTTCCCGATTGTGCACTGCACGACGGAGCGCCCGATCCTGAGGGTCATGACCTCGTCATCAACGCGACGCCGATGGGCCTGCACGCGGATGACCCGCTGCCCCTTGAGGTCAGCCGCTTGAAGCCGGACATGATCGTCGTCGATATCATCATGGATCCGGTCGAAACGCCGCTTTTGCGCTATGCAAAAGAGCTGGGCTGCCGGGTGCAATACGGTCAGCCGATGATGGATTGCCAGATGAAAGCAATGAGCGAATGCCTCAATGTACTGAACGGGCCGAAGCGATGAGCGCGCGGCAATCCGTCATCGTTACCGGCGCCACGTCAGGCATCGGACGCGCCATCGCATTGCGCTTTGCAGCGAGCGGAGCCGCTGTCACAATTTCGGGCCGCAATGCTGAGCGCGGACAAGAGGTGGCACGGACCTGCATCGAGGCGGGCGGCGATGCGCGGTTCATCGCGACCGATCTGGCTGTTCCGGATTCGGTCGCGGCGCTGGCGGAGCAGTCACAAACCGCCTTTGGCCCACCGCATGTTCTGATAAACAGTGGCGGCATCCTGCAAAGCGGCACGCGCGTCCTCGATCAGGATCTGGACGAGGATGAAGCGCTGTGGAAGACCAACTACCGCGGCACGCTGTTGGCGAGCCAGAACGTCGGGCGCATGATGCGCCAAGAGGGGCGCGGAGCGATCGTCAACATCGGCTCACTCGCCAGCTTCGCGCCGCTGTCGCTCCCTGCCTACACCCCAGGCAAGCACGCGGTTCTGGCGCTGACCCAAATCCTCGCCGCCGAACTTGGCCCCCACGGCATCCGCGTCAATGCCGTCGCGCCGGGCTATACGATATCTGACGGCCTCAAGACCAAGATCGCTGCAGGTGAAAGAAACCCCGAGGCGATCAAGGCAACGACCGCCCTGCGCCGCTATGTGGAGCCAGGCGACGTAGCCGACGCAGTGGAATTTCTCTGCTCAGATCGGGCCGCAGCTATCACCGGCGTGACGCTGCCCGTGGATGCAGGCTGGCTGGTCCAAGCCCCTTACGCAAGCTACCTGCAAGGCAACCCGTTCAAGGATTAAACGCACCACTTGATGACTATGGGACACCTTGATTATTGATCGATTTCACACTATCGGGCGGCACATGCGCTCTGACGCGGGCGGGAACGCTGCCGCAGATTTCGCTTATGCGACAAATTGGCGGTCCGCATCGACACCCGGATGGTGCCTCGGCGCCGATATCCCGGTCTGGCTCGAAATACCGTCTGCAGCCCAGCTCCGGCCTTCTGGGAGCAGCTCAATGCAGCACCGCACGCCATGATCGATCCGTCGAATGGTCTGAGTTTATTGATCGTCTCGGTCACTGATATGGCCTTGTCTACGGCGGCAGCGGCCTCATCCGGCCCGACCATGCAGTGCTGATGCGCAATGCAGTCATGCCGCTCGGTCTTTAAATTCTTCGCAGTCCAGACCAAGCCGTTGCTGACACTCGCTGCCTGCCCGGCGTCCGGGCCGCAAATCGCGGCGGCGTGATGATCGTCGCCAGCGCCAATTATCCGGCAAGATAAACGCGGCAATGCTGCGGCCCGGCCGCGTCAACGTAAGGGCGCAAGTGCCGCTGCCCGGGGCGCAGGCGCTGGCGCGGAGGCTCCGGGACCCGGGACGGCCGCGGCGGCGGTATTCCAACCGGGGAAATGGCGCGTGTGACGTAATGACCGCGCTTAGCCCGGAGGCCCAGGACCATCATCCGGCGTGCGAAAATCGTATCGCGATCCATGAATGCAATCATGCCATCGTCGGCATCTGTCTTGGTCTTGATCAGATCAAGCGCGTGCTCATTACGCAGCCGGGCGGCCAAGCGGAGGGCCTAGCCTCTGGCGATCTAATGCTCGACGATCTCGAGACCCAGCGCACCTACGTACTCGCGGGCCGCGCCGCCGAGCGCCTGATCCTAAGTGCTGGGGCAGCCGACGCGGGCGGCAATACGCTCTGGGATCACCTTGCCCGCAATTACCAAGCTGGGCTACCCCAAGCGTCTGGCTGCTGCAATCGAGGCCGTCACCTCTTCGGGCGGGCAGATCACCGCCGTTTGCGTAATTTGCGTATCGATGACCGCAGGGATGGCTGCGGCAGATGGTGCTGAGCGCCTTAAGTCTGGCGGCGTCCTGTTCCAGGTGTCCCTTTCGCCTAGCCGAGCGCGCGGGGACAGGTCAGCGCGAATCCCAAGCGCCGCGACCCTATCCGTCGCCTTTTTGCGTTCCTACTCTATTGCTCAGCCTCTCCAAAACCGCCAGCAGTTGGCGTGACAACCACGACCGTATCACCGACGGATATCTCGATCTGGTCGGCAGCTTTCAGTCGATCAACCGTGCCATCCGCGCGGTGAATTTCGGTGCGACCACATCGCCCGTCGGTGCCCCCCGCGACGCCTTGGGGCGGGCGATCGCGATGCGAGGACAGGATTGCGAGGTCCATATCCTCAAGGAACCGAATGCGCCGCGTGGTGCCGTCGCCCGCGCACCATTTGCCCTTGCCCCCCGAGCCTGCGTCGATCCCGAAGGATTCCAGCACCACCGGATAGCGCAGCTCCAGTATCTCGGGATCGGTCAGGCGCGAATTGGTCATGTGGACGTGCACGCCGCTCGTCCCCGCAAAGCCCGATCCGTCATTCATCTGCCCCGCCGGGCTGCCCGAACAGATCGTCTCGTAATACTGGTGCCGGGCGTTGCCGAAGGTCAGGTTGTTCATGGTCCCCTGCGAATTGGCCATCGCCCCCAGCGCCCCGAACAGCGCATTCGTCACATGCTGGCTGGTCTCGACGTTACCGGCGACAACGGCGGCGGGGTATTCCGGCGACAGCATGCAGCCCTTCGGCACGATGATCTTGACGGGACGCAGGCAGCCCGCGTTCATCGGAATGTCCGCCTCGACCATCACGCGAAAGACGTAAAGAACCGCAGCCCGCGTCACCGGCTCGGGCGCGTTGAAGTTGTTGCCCTGCACGCCCGAGGTGCCGGTGAAATCAACCGTCGCCTCGCCTGCCTCGCGGTCCACGGTCAACTTGACGCGAATTTCCTGCCCGGTATCGGTGGGATAGACATATTCGCCATCGGTGAGCCGCCCGATCACGCGGGCAACTTCGGCGGCGGCGTTGTCCTGCACATGGCCCATATAGGCCTGCACCACCTCCAGCCCGAAATCCGCGATCATGCGGCGCAGCTCGGCCACGCCGCGGGCGTTGGCGGCGACCTGTGCCTTGAGATCGGCGGTATTCTCGTCCGGGTTGCGGCAGGGATAGGGATGGTCGGTCAGCAGCTCGCGGAGCGGGCCGTCGCGGAAACGCCCGTTCTCGACCAGCTTGAAGTTGTCGATCAGAACGCCCTCTTCGTCCACCTTTGTGGCGCGCGGCGTCATCGAGCCGGGGGCGATGCCGCCCACATCCGCATGATGCCCGCGCGAGGCGGCCCAGAACAGGATCTGCGTTTCCGCATCGTCGAACACCGGCGTGACAACGGTGATGTCAGGCAGATGCGTGCCGCCATTATAGGGCGCGTTCAGCGCATAGACATCGCCGGGGCGGATCTGCCCCTCGTTCAGGCGGATCACCGTTTCCACGCTGCGATCCATCGACCCCAGATGCACCGGCATATGCGGCGCGTTGGCGACCAGCGCGCCGTCTGCGTCAAACACCGCGCAGGAAAAATCTAGCCGTTCCTTGATGTTGACCGAGCGCGCGGTTTTCTGCAGCGCCACGCCCATCTGTTCTGCGATGTTCATGAAAAGATTGTTGAAGACTTCCAGCAGCACCGGATCGGCCTCGGTTCCCACCGCGCTGTCACGTCGCGCAGCCTCGCTGCGGGTCATCATGATATGATCATGCGTGCTGACCTCGGCGGTCCAGCCGGGTTCGATCACGACGGTCTGGTTGGCCTCGATCACCAGCGCAGGGCCAGCGATGTAGCGGCCCGGCGTCAGCGCCTCGCGGCGTACCACCGCCGCATCATGCCATTCGCCGCCCGAAAAGACCGGCACAGTCGCCGCCGTCTCGGCCTCGGCGCTGTCGGGTGCGGCCTGCGGTTCAGGATCGGCGGCCGGATCGGCCGCCTGCCCTTCTATTTCAGCCGACTCGATGACGATCTGGGCGTCCGGATCGGCAAAGCCGAACTCAGCCTCATGCGCTGTCTCGAAAGCCTTGCGCGCCGTGGCCGCGTCGCCGTCCCATGCAATCGGCAGCGCGGTATCAGTGCCTGCGTAGCGCAAGTGAAGGCGCCGCGCGAAACTCATGTCACCCTCCTCCACGCCCTGCGCGCGAAGGGCCGAGCGCACGTCATCCGACAGCCGGTCCAATGCCTCTTCAACGGGTCCGGTCCCGTCCGGGTCCAGAGCCACCTCCAGCCCCCTCTGGCGCGCCTCTGTCACACGGGCAAGGCCGATGCCATAGGCCGACAAAAGCCCCGAAAGCGGATGGATCAGCACCCGCTCCATTCCCAGCGCGTCGGCGACCAGACAGGCATGCTGGCCGCCCGCGCCGCCAAAAGCGTTGAGCAGGTAGCGCGTCACGTCATAGCCGCGCTGCACGCTGATCTTCTTGATCGCGTTGGCCATATTTTCGACCGCGATGCGCAGGAATCCTTCGGCCACCGCCTCGGGGGCCTTGCCTTCGCGCGCGGCGATCTCGCCGAATTGCGCGGCTACGGTGTCGCGGTCTAGCTTCTGATCCTGCCCCTCGCCAAAGATGGCCGGGAACCAGTCTGGGTTGAGCTTGCCCAGCATGACGTTGACATCCGTCACGGTAAGCGGCCCGCCGCGCCGATAGCAGGCCGGACCCGGATCGGCGCCGGCGCTGTCTGGCCCGACGCGGAAGCGCCCGGGATCGGCATGCAGGATCGAGCCGCCCCCGGCGGCAACTGTATGAAGCTGAAGCATCGGCGCGCGCATCCGCACGCCCGCGACCTGCGTCTCGAACGTGCGCTCGAACGCGCCGTGGAAATGCGCCACATCGGTCGAGGTGCCGCCCATGTCAAAGCCGATCACCCGGTCATGCCCGGCGATCTGCCCGGTGCGCGCCATGCCTACCACGCCGCCCGCCGGGCCGGACAGGATCGCATCGCGCCCCTTGAAGCGGTCGGCGGCGGTCAGCCCGCCCGAGGACATCATGAATTGCAGGCTCGGCCCTTCCTCATCTGGCGGCGTGGCGCCCAGCGCATCCGCGACCCGCTGCACATAGCGTGACAGGATCGGAGTCAGATAGGCATCCACCACCGTGGTATCGCCGCGCCCGACCAGCTTGATCAGCGGCGAAACCTCGTGGCTGACCGACACCTGCCCGAACCCCGCATCGCGCGCCGCCTGCTCCAGCGCCAGCTCATGCGCGGGGGCGTTCCAGGAATGCATCAGCACGATGGCGACCGCGTCGATGCCGTCGGCCTTGGCCTGCCTCAGCGCCTCCTTCACGGTGGCGGTGTCGAGCGCGCGTTCAATGGTGCCGTCGGCGCGCACACGCTCGTCCACCTCGATGACCCTGTCATAGAGCATTTCGGGCAGCAGGATTTCCTTGGCAAAGATGTCGGGGCGGTCCTGATAGGCGATGCGCAGCGCGTCGCGGAAGCCCTTTGTGATCAGCAGCAAGGTCCGGTCGCCCTTGCGCTCCAGCAGCGCGTTGGTGGCGACAGTGGTGCCCATGCGCACGGTTCCGACACGCTCGGACGGGATGGCGTCCGGCACGTCCAGCAATCGGCGGATCCCCTCAATGGCCGCATCCTCGTAGGCTTCGGGGTTCATCGACAGCAGCTTTTTCGCCGACAGGGTACCATCCGGCGCCCGCCCGATCAGATCGGTAAAGGTGCCGCCACGGTCGATCCAGAAATCCCAGCGCCCTGCGTCCGGCTGCGTCGCCATCCCGTTTCCTTCCCTGTGCTGCGGCTCAATGACAAAACGTTGACAAATTAATATTGTCTCGTCAACCTGACTTGGCCGGTGCCCAAGGGCGGACGGGGCCGGCCACTGTCTGATGTCTGCCCGACAATGACAGGGAACCCCGCGATGAGCTTTCACTTTACCCGACCTCTTGGCGCTGCGCTGACCGGCGCGCTGGCCGCTGCCGCATTCGCGCTGCCTGCCGCTGCCGCGGAGTGGGACATGCCTACACCTTACGGCGACAGCGTGTTCCACACCCAGAACATCCAGCAATTTGCCGAGGACGTCGCCGCCGCCACCGATGGCGGGCTGACCATCACGGTGCATTCTGCCGGATCACTTTTCGGCCATCCCGAGATCAAGGATTCGGTGCGCCGCGGCCTTGCACCCATCGGCGAGGTGCTGATGTCCAGGCTGGCCAACGAAGATCCGATCTTTGGCATCGATTCCGTGCCGTTCCTTGCCAGCAACTACAACGAGTCCCGCGCGCTTTGGGATGCGTCACGCGAGGTCGTCACGCAGAAGCTGGCCGATCAGGGGCTGACGCTGCTCTATGCGGTGCCGTGGCCGGGCCAGAGCATTTACACCAAGGAGCCGATCAGCTCGACCGCCGATCTGGAGGGCGCGAATTTCCGCGCCTACAACACTGCGACCGAACGTCTGGCACAACTGATGGGCGCGATCCCAACGCAGCTTGAGACCGGCGATATTCCGACCGCCTTTTCGACGGGGCGCGTTGCGGCGATGATCACCTCGCCCTCGACCGGCGTGTCCAGCCAAGCTTGGGATTTCACCAATCACTACACCGAAACCCAGGCGTGGCTGCCCAAGAACATGGTCATCGTGAACACGGGCGCCCTGGACGGGCTGCCGGACGAGCAGCAGAGCGCGCTGATGGAGGCCGCCAAGGCCGCCGAAACACGAGGCTGGGAGATGAGCCGCGCCGAAACCGACGAGAAGATTGCGACGCTGAAAGAAAACGGCATGACCGTGTCCGACCCCAGTGACGAGCTTTCGCAGCAACTGTCCGAGATCGGCCAGACCATGACCGACGAATGGCTGGCCGAGGCGGGCGACGAAGGCGCGCAGGTTGTCGACGCGTATCGCGCATCCCTCAAGTGATCCGGGTCGGCGCGGGGTGCCACGCCGCCCCGCGCTGCACGACATACGCAACATATCCTGAGGGGACGCGCGATGCGCCGTTTTATTGACCGCGTGCATGATGGCGCGCTGGCGCTGGCCGCCGCAGCCTTTGCGGCCATTGCCGTTCTTGTGCTGGTGCAGATCGCGGGGCGGCTGATCGACCGGGCCGCGCGCGCGCTGGACATGACGCCGCCGGGTCTGACCATCCCGTCGCTCGCCGAAATCGGCGGGTTCCTCTTTGTCTCTGCCGTATTCCTCGGCTTGGCGGGCACGCTGCGGGCCGGGGGGCATGTGCGCGTCACATTGCTGACTGGCGCCCTGCCTCCCGGCCCCGCGCGCTGGCTGGGCGCGCTGGTAGCAGCCGGGGCCACAGCGCTGGCCGCGTTCGCCACCTGGTCCAGCCTGCTTCAGACGCTGGACAGCTATGCCTTTGGCGCGGTCAGCTTCGGCATGGTCAAGGTGCCGCTCTGGTGGCCGCAGGGAGCGATGACTTTGGGGCTGGGTCTGTTTGGACTGACGCTCGCGCAGGCCACCCTGCAGTTGGTCATGGGCCAGCAACCCGATTTCGACGCGGCCGAGACCAAGCGCGAGGAGCCGAACTGATGGAGATTGCCACCCTTGCCCCGTTGCTTATCCTCATCCTGTTCGCGACCCTCGCCGCCGGGCTGTGGGTGGGGTTCGCATTGATCGCGGTCGGGCTGCTGGCCATGGTGACGTCTGCGCCCGCACCCGCGTCGCTGGTATTCGCCACCAAAGTCTGGGGCGGACTGACCATCTGGGATTTGACAGCGCTGCCGATGTTCATCTGGATGGGCGAGATTCTGGTGCGTTCGCGATTGTCGTCAGACATGTTCTCGGGGCTGTCGCCCTTCACCACGCGTCTGCCGGGGGGTCTTTTGCATGTTAATGTGATGGCCTGCGCGCTTTTTGCCGCCGTCTCGGGGTCGTCGGCGGCGACGACGGCTACGGTGGGCCGCATGTCGGTGCCGGAACTGGGCGCGCGGGGCTATGATGACCGGATGATCATCGGCACGCTGGCCGGGTCGGGCACGTTTGGGTTTCTCATTCCGCCGTCGATCATCCTGATCGTCTATGGCGCCGCGACCGAGCAATCCATCGCCCGCCTGTTTCTGGCCGGGGTGGTGCCGGGGCTGATGCTGGCGGCGCTGTTTTCGGGCTATATCATGCTCTGGGCCACGCTGAACCGCAGCCGGATGCCTGCGCCGGAAACGGCCACGTCGCTCGGCGTAGCCTTTCGCGCCGCCACAAAGCTCCTGCCGGTGCTGGTGCTGATCGTGGCTGTCATCGGCTCGATCTATGCCGGGATCGCCAGCCCGACCGAGGCGGCGGTCATCGGTGTGGCAGGCGCGCTGCTGCTGGCATGGGCGACGCGCGCGCTGAGCCTCCGGGGCGTGTGGGATTCGCTGCGCGCCGCCACGATCACCACCTGCATGATTTCCTTCATCCTGGCCGGGGCGGCATTTCTGACCGTCGCCATGGGCTATACCGGTATCCCGCGCGAACTGGCCGCCTGGATCGGCGCGATGGATCTGTCGCCTTATGCGCTGCTGGCGGCCCTAACGGTGTTCTTCATCATCATGGGAATGTTCCTGGACGGGATCTCGATCGTGGTGCTGACGGTGTCGATCATCCTGCCGATGGTCATGGCCGCCGGAATTGACCCCATATGGTTCGGCATCTTCCTCGTGCTGGTGGTCGAGATGAGCCAGATCACCCCGCCTGTCGGCTTCAACCTTTTCGTGCTTCAGTCGATCACCGGGCGCGATATCTTTACCATTGCGCGTTATGCAGCCCCCTTCTTTGGACTTCTGGTGTTGGCATTGGCGATCTTGTCGGCATTTCCTCAGATCGCCCTGTGGTTGCCCGGAACGATGCTGAACCGATGAGAGGGCGGCGCCCTGATATATCGCCCATTGGCCCCGTCGTCAGCTCGGCGCATCTGGCCGCGTCGGACCTACCGGAACTGTCCGAGTTGGAATTCGCCATCACCATGGCAAACCACGCCTTCCAGCGCTGGATCACCCGCTGCATGACGGCTGCCGGCGCCTCTGGCATGTCATCGCTTGAGGTACTCATTCTGCACCTCGTCCATCATCGGGGCCGCCCCAAGACCCTGGCCGATATCTGCCTGGTGCTGAACATCGAAGACACGCATCTGGTCAACTATGCGCTGCGCAAACTGGCCGAACGCGGGCTGGTCGAAACCGGGCGCAAGTCCAAGGAAAAGACCGCCGCCATCACGAACGAAGGCGCCAAACTCTGCGCGCGATACGCCGAAATACGCGAGGCGCTGCTGGTGCGCGGCGCGCAGGCCGCCGGGATCGACCCGGCCGAGATTTCAAGGCTCTCGGCGCTGCTGCGCACTCTCTTTGGCAACTACGATCAGGCGGCGCGGGCGGCGGCGGCGCTGTGAACAGCGCGCTTCGCTGGTGCGCGCGCCACGGTCGCTGGCTGCTGATCGCCGGTCTGGTCACTGGTATCGCCCTACCCGGATTGGCGCGCGCCATGGCGGGCGCCATCGTGCCGCTGATCGCGCTGCTTTTGTTCCTGTCGGCACTGCGGATCGGCCCGCGCGCCGCCATGCCCCGCCGGGCTGCGCTGCCTCGTGCGCTGGGACTGACATTGGCACTGCAACTTGCCGCCCCAATGATTGCCGCGGGGATGCTGGCTTGGGCGGGACTGCTGCATACGGCGGCCGGGCTGGGGGCTGTGCTCGTCCTGGCAGGTGCACCGGTCACAGGCGCGCCCGGCCTCGCCTTGATGAGCGGCGCCGATCCCGCGGCCGCATTGCGTCAGCTCGTCCTGGGCACCGCGCTGCTGCCGCTGACGGCCGTGCCGGTGTTTGCCCTGCTGCCGATTTTCCCCGATCTGGGGGCTGTCGCCATCGGCGCCGCGCGCTTGCTGGTCGTGATTGCGCTGACGGTCGGGGCGGCGTTCGCGCTGCACGCGGCGATACCGCGGCTCCGCCTTCCCGGCGCGGTCGCCGCGATCGACGGGGCGCTGGCGCTGGCCATGGCGCTGGTCGTGATTGGGTTAATGGCGGCGGTTGGTCCGGCCATTCTGGCACTGGAGGTGACGCTACCGGTACTGGTGGCGCTTGCCTTCGCGCTCAATCTCGGCCCGGCCATCGCAGTGTGGCACAGCTCTCGCGCCGCGCTTCCAGCGCCCGAGGCGGGTGCTCTGGCCATCGCCGCCGGCAACCGCAACCTTGCGATCTTTCTGGCCGCACTGCCACCCGAGATGGTGACGCATCTGCTGCTTTTCGTAGGTTGTTACCAAGTGCCGATGTACCTCACGCCCCTGATCCTGCCGCGGCTGCTCGCCGCGCTTCGGCAGCGTTAAGGGACCGGCGATATCGGGGTATTGATGCGCTCCGTCAAACCCGGCGCGGTTCGGTCCCTTGCAATCTAAATCACTGGTACGACCCTGGCTGATCTCGCCGGTCACAAGGCCCGCGTCGGAATTTCATTTTACATGGTCGTCGACCCTTAGCTTTGCCATTTTGCCGCCCCGTCCGCCAGCAGTCCCGCGCGGCCCGTTCTGGTTCCATAACAAGGAATGACGTCAAAGCCTTGTTTTGATCATCACCCGTGCAGAGAGTTACATAGTGTCGGCATGCCGAGGCGACAGTCGGCCCGTCCAGTGCGAGCGTATCATCATTTGTCCCGCCAGAATGAGAGCAATCATGTCGGCCTGCCGGTTATTGGCGGTCTTTTGAAACAGGTTGCGCATGCGAAACGAAATGGTCGTCTGTGACACGCCCCCACGGCGGCGGCACGGGTGCAGCCTGCCAAAGCGCCGGCGGCGCGCGCTTGGGTCGGTGTCAGGCCGAAAAGATCGATCAGCAACGCCTCGGGACGCGGCGGCTCTGGTCGGGTGGCGACAGGAACAACGCGACATGCGTGCGTCCGGCGCAATCATCGCCAGATTGCGCGAGGGCGCAGACGACGACCGATATGGCGCTGGCATCCCGAACCCTTTTGCAGCGCGACACCGACAGTATTCTGCCGTCGGCAGATGCCGCCGACAGCGTGTCGGCGATGGCGTCCTGCAAGACCCGGTTCGACACCGGATCGGGCGAACGGACATCCTGTGCGCTCACCTCGATGATATCGCCGTCCCGAGTGATCTGACCTGCGGGGCGATTGGATGGCCCGGCAGGGCGTGAAGTTCACCGCCTTGATTGTCGCGTCGTCGCTAGCACAATCCGCGATCGACGGCCACGGCCGCGCGCCGATACCGCGCGGTCAAATGCACCCTTGCGGATATTCGGTGTCGAATCCGGCGACGACAGCTATCCTGACTGATATATTCAGCGGCCACAGCGACGATACGTTCGCCAATTTCAGCGTCCGGCGCCCGATCAAGTTTTACGTCCACGGCAGATTTCTCTGACATCCAGACTCGCGAAAGATCGTCAGGCACCAAGAGGAGTTGGATCGGCTCGTTCGCGCTGGGTCGGCCTCGGCCAGAAATGGTGAGATCGACCTGAGAAACCGTCGCGCCCCTCTTGAGCAGGGCGACCAGCTCGGGCAGCAACCCTTCCTCAGCTTTACGGCGTGCGTGGTGGCCGCGACAGACTACATCTGGTCATTCTGAAAGACGTCTGTCCCAATCTGCGGGCTGGGGAAGCTTTTCGAACGTATGCTCCGGCACCGGCGATGGCAGGGTCCATTCCAGCGTATCGGCATAGTCGTTCCAATAGCTCGCGCGCGTCTCGCGCTTGCCTGCCAGAAGTGTGTAGAAGACGATCCCGATGAACAGCAGGAACGACGCGAAGGACAGCAGCGCGCCCCAGCTCGAAACGGCATTCCACAGGCCGAACGCCTCGGGGTAGTCGATGTAGCGGCGCGGCATACCCTGACGCCCCAGGAAATGCTGCGGGAAGAATGTCAGGTTGGCACCGATGAAGAACATCCAGAAATGCAGCTTGCCCGCCCATTCCGGGTATTGCCGCCCCGACATCTTGGCCAGCCAATAATAGACCCCGGCGATCAGCGCGAACACCGCGCCGAGGCTCATCACATAGTGGAAATGGGCCACCACATAATAGGTGTCGTGATAGGCCCGGTCCAGACCGGCCTGCGCCACGACGACGCCGGTTACGCCGCCAACGGTAAACAGAAAGATGAACCCGATGGCGAACAGCATCGGCGTCTTGAACTGGATCGACCCGCCCCACATCGTCGCCAGCCACGAGAATATCTTGATCCCCGTCGGCACCGCGATCGTGACCGATGCGATCTGAAAGAAACTCTGCTGCGTGATCGACATGCCGACAGTGAACATATGATGCGCCCAAACCAGAAATCCCATGGTGCCGATAGCGATCAGCGCCCAGACCATCGGCAGGTAGCCAAAGATCGGCTTGCGCGAAAACGTCGCGATGACGTGGCTGATGATGCCAAATCCGGGAAGGACAACGATGTAAACCTCGGGGTGTCCAAAGAACCAGAACAGGTGCTGATAAAGCATTGGGTCCCCCCCGCCCGACGGCTCGAAAAATGTCGTGGCAAAGTTGCGGTCGACCAGCAGCATCGTCACCGCGCCGGCCAGCACTGGCACCGCCATCAACAACATCCACGCAGTGATGAAGATCGACCACGCAAAGAGCGGCACCTTGAACAGGGACATCCCCGGCGCGCGCATGTTGAGAAATGTGGTAATCATGTTGATCGCACCCAGGATCGAACTGGCCCCAGAGACGTGGATGGCGAAGATCGCCAAATCCATCGAGATCCCGCCATCTTTCACCGATAGCGGCGCATAAAGCGTCCAGCCCACTCCGGCACCGTGCGATGCATCCCCGCCCGGCGCAAAAAACGACCCCACCGCAAGGCTGGTGCCTGCGACGAACAGCCAATAGCTGAGGTTGTTCAGCCGCGGAAAGGCCATGTCTGGCGCGCCGATCATGAGCGGCATGAAATAATTGCCGAAACCGCCGAAGAGCGCCGGAATCACAACGAAGAACATCATCAGGATGCCGTGATAGGTGACGATGATGTTCCACAAATGCCCGTCCGGTGTGCAATCCGCCGCCGAAGGCCAGAACCGCAGGCCTTCAAGGCACATGTATTGCACCCCCGGCTCCATCAACTCGATCCGCATGAAGACCGAAAGCGCTGCCGCGATCAGCCCGACGGCGGCCGAGGTGAACAGGTAGAGAACGCCGATGTCCTTGTGGTTGGTGGACATGAACCAGCGGGTGAAAAAACCGCGCCGGTCATAGCCTTCGTTCACTGTTGCTTCGCTCATCGGACCTCCCCTTTCACGATGGGCGGATCAAAGTCACGCGTGCGGGATGCCTTCGAACCGCGGGAAAAGAATGTTGTTCTCCAGGTGGATATGCTCTGTCAGATCGGCCTTGAACTGCGCCAAGCCCGCATAGAGCGCCTGCCAGGTCTGGCAGGCATCTTCGGGTGGGATGCAGCCGCCGGTCAGAGCATGGACATGCTGCAGGTCGCGGTCGTGATCGTCGTGGTCATGGCGCATCTGGCTGATCGGCGCGCCCAACCCGCCTGCGGAACGGTTGCGCATCGCCGGAAAGAGGATCAGCTCTTCCTTTTTCATATGCACCTCCATGTCGCCGATCATCTGTTCCAGCAGATCGGCCAGCCCGGCGGGAACTTCAGGGTGGTCGGCATGCACGGTTTCGACCTTGCGCGACAGGGCCAGCAGCTCTGGCAATTGGCGCCTGTGTGTCTCGCGATATCGGGTCTGGATATGCTCGATCAGGGCGCTTGTCTCCTGCGGCGCCTCGGGTCCGGCGCTCGTGTCCAGCGCCGCCAGCGCATCGGTGATCTGCTCCAGGTCCAGCCCGCGCCGGTCTGCCGCCTCTTGCAGCGTCATCTCGCCATGGGTGCGCAAGTCAATGTCGAATTGGAGAAGGACGCCTGTCGCACCGGGCAGGTGGGCAGCGATATGACCAACGGATTGAGCGCTGAACGAGTCTGGATCACAAGACATGAGACGCTCCGGTATCGCACGGGCCAGAGCGGAATCAATTCGCAACCGACCAGCACATCACTTGAATTGGAGTTTACAATACCAATTATGGCGCCCTATAATAGGCATTGTCAATACTGATTAAGGGAGTGCCGATGCGCCTTGCGACTTTTACCGATTACGGATTGAGGATTCTCATGCGCCTTGCAAGTTCTCCGGAAGAGCGGTTCAGCACCGCCGATCTGGCGGCGCAGTTTCAGGTATCGCAGCACCATCTGACCAAGGTCGTACAAGATCTGGCGCGCGGAGGCTTTGTCATCACGCAGCGGGGTGCTGGCGGCGGCGTCAGCCTTGCGCGGGATGCGGACCAGATCGGTCTCGGCAGCGTCGTGCGCCACCTCGAGCGGCGCTTTGCGCTTGTCGAATGCTGTCAGGCGGATGGCGGCAGTTGCGTTCTGAAGCCGCGCTGCCTTCTGAAGCCCCGCCTTTTGGCAGCGCAGGAGGTATTTCTGACGGCCCTCGACCGCTCGACAGTCGCTGACTGCGCGTGGTCCGGAGACGTGGCCGCCGCTTGACAGAATAAAAGAATGCGATGCCTGCGATTGAAACTGGTCGTGACATGTTCCGGATCGTCGTGGACATCGTCGCGAAAGCCGCGACGCTAACGCCGCGCGACGGTCTGGTTGCCCAGTTTCTGTCTGGGATACACAGCGTGAAGGGATGCGGTCAGCGTCTCATGCCGCGCGACTTTGATCGCCTGATTTTCAGGGTTCAGGTCCGCGCCGCAGGGCTGAACCGGTTCCGCCCGCTCGGGATGGTGCCGCCGCTCTAGCATGGTGTCAGGATGCTACTATCGGGATGGTTCGCGTATCACGGGAGGCGGCCGGAGAAATACTGATCGCGGACTCCGTCGCCTGCCGCCCCGCACGGTTGCTCAACCCTGCGCTGGCGCCACAAAGCCGCATTCTATCGGATCTGGTTCTGGCACGTGATGACAGCAACGTGCAAATTTGCCTCTTTATTGCCTCCACACCTGAGGCTGTGCAGATTGCCCTGCCAAGAGAGACCTTGCAGGACGCGGCCCTGCAACTCGCAGATTTTTTGCGTGCCGAGTTACGCCATCGGGATCAGCCAAGCACAGAGGATGCCAAGCTTGTCGCGATGTTCTCTGATAGTGTCGGCAATGGCGGGCCACCCAACGTTTGAAGCCGGAAGCGGCGGTTGGCTATTCTTGCCCAAAAACATGCCAATGCCACCACGCCCATTCTACAAACGCTCATGATCGCCGCTTCCCGCCTACCCCACGCAAAGACGAATATCTGACCACGTCAAAAGTCCTCGTCAAAGCCGGTCGGATTTTGGCAGTCTATGGCCAAAGGTGTTCGCAAGGGGTCCGTTCAACGGAAAGTCGTCAAAAGAAGCTGCGCCTGCCGACCGCCAACAGCGAGTACGACAAGCTGGCCCGGCAGTGCGCCGCACAGAACAAGGGCTATGTTCACGATCTGCTGCGCCGTTGTGAGTTGAAACCCACCAAGGCAGCCGATGAACAGCACCTGCGAAAGCTATTGGTCAGCCAAGACCTTCCGATCATACGGTTCATCGTCAGACGCGCGAAATCTCAGTATGGGAACTGATTGTTCTGATCGCCAGCCTCATGGCGCTTAACGCCGCTGCCATTTACATCACCACCCTGGTGCGTTCGATACAGCCGGGGAATGTCCACCTCTTCGCCTACTTTTGCGGTGGCTAATGACGGTGATCGGCCAGACCCGCCAGATCCAGCATCGCTGCGAATACAGTCAGCATCAGGACGGTGAAACCAAAGAGCGCCACGGCCAGCAGCACAGGTCCGGATCGGCCGGGAAATCTGTTGGCGAGCGCGCCGAGCCTGGCAGAACTTTCGATCGACGCGATATAGAGCGGCAGCGCGCTGATCAATGTCGCGTAGAGATAGGCGCCAGAGATGTTTTCGAAGAAAGCCGACCGCGCCAGCGTTGGCGCGACAACGCCAAGCGCCGTCGCGCGGTTGCCGCCGAACGATCCAAACAGATCCGCTGACAGGGTATAGATCACCGCATGCAAGGCGATAAAGCCGGCGATGCGGACGGGAAAATCAACCCAAAGCACGAGGCTGATCCCATAGCCCGTGCCGGGCCTGCCCGTAATGAGGGCGAAGAGAAAAAAGCTGACATAGTTCACAATGAATACGGCAGGCAGCCCATTGGTGACGACCTGCCGCAAAAACCGGCCGAGGGCCGGGCCGCCGCCAAGCAGCATGCCGCTGAAACCGGGTGTCTTGGCAACGAAAATTATCAGAACCGGCAGCAAACCGAGCACACTGAAAATCAGCGTATTGCGCGCAAACAGCAAGGCCGGCATGTCAATTGCAAAGTAACGTCTCATCATTGGCGATCCGCCAGAGCCGCCGCTACATCTGGTAGCCGGGGGTGGATCGGGACAAAATCCGTTCCGCCTCGGTCATGTCTTCGGGAATTTCGTCAAACAGCGGTGTGCTCAGATAACGCTCCCCTGTGTCTGGAAGCATGCACAGAATAACCGAGTCCTGCGCGGCCTGGGCCGCGATCTGGAGCGCGACCGCGAAGGTGGCTCCGCCGGAAATACCGGTAAAAATCCCCTCCTTCTGCGCCAGCGCCTTGGCCGACGCGACCGCATCCGCGCCGCTGACCGGGATCAGCGTATCATAATAGGCGTTGTCGATGGCCTCTTGCAGAACCAGCGGGACAAAGTCGGGCGTCCAGCCTTGAATGGCATGTGGCGCGAAATCCGGATGGCTGCTGGCGGCGGTGCCATCCGGCGCGCGCTCCTGCGCGCGGCCGCTGCCGACCAGCGGCGCTTCGGTCGGCTCGCTCAGGATGATCCGGGTTTCCGGGCGCTCGCGCCGCAGGACGCGCGCCACGCCGGTCACGGTGCCGCCGGTGCCATAGCCCGACACGAAATAATCCAGCCGGTCGCCTTTGAAATCGCCGATGATCTCGCGCGCCGTTGTCGTTTCGTGGATCTGCGCGTTCGCCTCGGTTTCAAACTGATGCGCCAGAAACCAGCCGTTCTTTTCGGCCAGCTCCATCGCCTTGCGATACATGCCCATGGCCTTGTCTGCGCGCGGCGTCAGCACGACCTGCGCGCCCAGCATCCGCATCAGCTTGCGCCGCTCGACCGAGAAGCTTTCGGCCATGGTAATGACAAGCGGATACCCCTTTTGGGCGCAGACCATGGCCAGCCCGATGCCGGTATTGCCGCTGGTGGCCTCGACCACGGTCTGACCGGGTTTTAGCGCCCCGCTGCGTTCCGCCGCTTCGATGATATTGACCGCAAGCCGGTCCTTGACCGATCCGCCCGGATTGAACGCCTCTGCCTTGACATAAAGCCGCACATGACCGGGCGCGAGCGTGTTGATTCGGATGCATGGGGTATCGCCAACCGTTTCAAGAACACTGTCGAAAAGCCGCCCGCGCCCATGGGTCATTCTGGGGTCCGTCATGGTATGTTCGCCTTCCGTGTTTCGCCGGGTGCCGCGCGTTTCAAAACACTTGACCGGATCTTTGCCTGACAAACCACCCCCCGGATTTTGCCGGTGGCGTGCCCCATCGCGCTCATGTGTGTAACTTCTTCGAAAGTTAACGCATGATCGGGGTTTGGTCCATCGCTCTGCATCCATAGCGTCCTGTCGATCTGGTCGGTTAGAGGTGCCTTGATGTCAGGAACGCCGCAAGCAGCGAAAATCAAAAATGGTAATTCTGAGACTCTGGTATCAAAAACGGATTGCTAAAATGGCAGCCCGCCCGGCACGGCCAGAACTCAACGGAGCTCGGATCGGGCAATGTTAAATCAAACACGTATTCTGGCAATTTCCGATAGTTTTCAATAGGGTCTGCGCTGTCGGTGGGCAGCCGACTCACCTGCTTGCGGAGTGTCGTTGATATCCCTGCCAGCACGACGCGATCATCGACGAGACGCCCTGGGACGATGTGCATGAGGTGATCGCGAACAACCGGTATCTCAGGAAGGCAGCGGCTCAGGAATCCTCATCGGGGCTGCTGCGCGGGCGGATCATCACCGGGACAGGCGTGGCCATATGTCCGCATCACACGCAAAAAGGCACGCGGCGCTATCGTAATTAGGTTTCGATGGACGTGATCAAGAAACGCCCCAAGGCCGAGCTGCGCGGACCGCAGCGCCTGCCGGGTGGCATGGTCGAGGATGCCGTGGTTGGCGAAATCCGCCGCCTGCTTCGCACGCCGGAGGTCGCAGCACAGGTGTCGCGAACCCTGCGCAAAGATCGGCCAGACCTCGGCTAAGCGGACATCAGCGCGTCGCCCACCCAGTTCGACGACATGTGGAAGGCGCTGATCCCGGCCGAACAGGCCCGCGTGGTGAGGCTTCTGGTGGCGCGCGTCACCGCCAGCGACGCCGGGCTGGCGGTCGATCTGCGCCACGAGGGCTTGGGCGCGATTGCCGCAATGATGGCCCCGTCCAAGCCGGAGGTGGCGTGATGGCCGAGCCCGACACCCTGCGCGTCCACATCCCGCTCACTATGCGCAATCGCGGCGGCCGCCCGCGCATCCTGCCGCCCAAGGAGATCGAGGTCGCTATGGAGCGCGGCCAGTACGCCCGGCTTTTGCGCGCTATCGGCCGCGCGTGGGACTGGCGCCGCAAGCTGGAACGCGGCGACGTCACCACCATCGCCGATCTCGCCAGAGAGGAGGGCGTCCCGAGCAACGCGCCTACCGCGTGTTCTGTCTATGTTTCAGTCGATATCATTCGGAACGCGCGTTTGGGTTTTGGCGGGGTTCGACGACAGTCCATTGAAAGATAACAGGAAAACGGGACCGAACCGGAACGGACGAGGTTCGCCCAAACTGAGACTGAGGGCCATTCAGAGCCCAACTTTGGACTGGCGGCGCGTCTATGAGGTTCGGTCTGTTCACGCAAACCCCTTTGATAACACGGAAAAATCCGTTCCCGTCAGGGCGGTGTCATTGGTGCGCAATGGGGATAATGGCGGAGCAGATGAGTCACGCGCCCAACTCTCTCCCGTGCAGGTTTCCACCGCACGGGATCGCTTCGAAATCCTGAGCGCCATTGAGGGACAATAGCTTTCAGTTCGCTCGGCTGATCAGCTGACCTTGCCGCCTGGGTCGTCACCACCAAGCTGACGCACGGCATCAAGCAGATCCGAAATCGCGTCTTCGGCAGCCGCGAGCTTGATGGCCACCATCAGATCCTCGCGCCCAGCCATCGCCAGGAACGTACCCAGCACCTCATCAGAGTGCCGCGACAGCGCAATAAGGTGCGCGCCACTCGGACCGTAGGTGCCCGAGAACCAGTTCTTCACCGTTTTCTCGTTGGCACCGGTCCAGGCCGCCACGGTTTTGACACCCGCCCGACTGTCGCCCAGCGACCGCCTTAATGCCGATGCGATTTCTTCGACAAAGCATCCATTCGTCTGATGACCGCCTTTTCCATTATATCCGTTTTCTTTTGGAAAGAACTTGCCCTTTTTCGGAAACGACATTCCACACTCCTTCGCTTTACATGAGTGAGAAGAATTCAACCGTTGATTCCGACGGGAGCGATGGATTCGCCTGGAATTATGAGGAGATACGCATGTGACTGGTCGATGGGTGGCCCATTCCGACAAGAGCGACGAGCCGCCTGAAACGGATATCCCTGCCGTCGCTTATGTGCGGATGTCGACCGATCATCAGAAGTACTCCACCGAGAACCAGCTCGACATCATTCGGAATTACGCCACCGCCCGGGGCTTGCAGATCCTGCGCGTGTTCGAGGACTCCGGTCGGTCCGGGTTGCGGTTGGACGGCCGCGAGGCGCTGCAGAACCTGATGGCCGAGGTCCGAACCGGTCAGGCAGATTTCAAGGCCATTCTGGTCTATGACGTCAGCCGCTGGGGCCGGTTTCAGGATGCTGATGAAGGGGCCTACCACGAGCATGTCTGCTCTCGCGCCGGGATCCGGGTCCATTATTGCGGCGAGCAGTTCGAAAACGACGGCAGCATCGGCTCCAACCTTCTGAAAACCGTCAAGCGGGTGATGGCGGGCGAATACAGCCGTGAGCTTTCGGTAAGGGTCTTCGCGGGACAATGCCGTTTGGTGGAGCTTGGATATCGCCAAGGCGGTGCGGCCGGATATGGGTTGCGCCGGGTACTGATCGACGAACATGGCAACCCGAAGGGTGCCTTGTCCCGCGGCCAACAGAAGAGTTTTCAGACCGACCGTGTTGTCCTCGTTCCAGGCCCTGAGCAGGAACAAGACGTCGTGCGCCGCATGTATCGGATGTTCGTCGAGGATGGCCGTTCGGAGCGTGAGATTGCGGAAACCCTGAATGCCGAGGGGCATCTGACGGATCTTGAGCGGCCGTGGTCCCGGGCATCCGTTCACCAGGTCCTGACCAACGAAAAATACATCGGCAACAACGTCTACAACAAGGTGTCCTTCAAGCTGAAGCAGCGCCGGGTCGTGAACCCACGCGAGATGTGGATCCGGGCCGAGGGTGCCTACCCCGCCATCGTGGACGAGGCCCTGTTTCTGCGCGCGCGCGAAATCGTCGACGCGCGCAGCCAACATTTCACGGACGCGGAACTGCTCGAAGCCCTGCGCGCCGTGCTGAAACAGAAAGGTGTCTTGTCCGGACTGATCATCGATGAACAGGACAACCTGCCGTCCTCCAGCGCCTTTCGGAGCCGCTTCGGCAGTCTGCTGCGCGCCTACCAGATGATCGGCTACGAGCCGGAGCGCGACTATCGCTACGTCGAGATCAACCGAGCCTTGCGGCAGGCTCATCCCGGCATTGTGGCGCAGATCCTCGACGGTGTCGCGGAACGTGGAGGCCAGGCGGTTCAGGACCCCGGCACCGACCTGATCCGCATCAACGACGAGTTCACGGCGTCGGTGGTGTTGGCCCGATGTTTCGAGACGCAGGGCGGTTCCCGGCGATGGCGCATCCGTCTCGATACTGGCTTGGTGCCCGACATCACAATTGCCGTGCGCATGGACGAACTGAACGAAGCGCCGCGCGACTATTACCTGCTGCCGAGCATCGACATGACGATGGCCAGGCTGAGGCTGGCCGAGCAGAACGGGCTGTCGCTGGACGCCTATCGCTTCGACACGCTCGACTATTTTTATGCGCTCGGTGGCCGGGCCCGGATCACGGAGGCCGCCTGATGCCAGACGACGCCCAGGACATTGCCCAGAAACAGGTCACTCTCATCTCCACCGACCGAATTCGCATCCTCAATCCCCGCGTGCGCAACCGGCGCACCTTTGAGGAAATGGTCGAGAACATCGCAAAGATCGGTCTGAAGCGACCAATCACCGTGGCGCAGCGCGCCGGAACTGACCCTGTTGAATATGACCTCGTCTGCGGCCAAGGGCGGCTCGAAGCGTTCATGGAGCTTCAACAGGATGCCATACCGGCCATCATCATCGACGCCGACGAAAGCGACTGCCTGGTCATGAGCCTCGTGGAGAACTGCGCGCGCCGCCAGCACAACCCGATCGACCTCATGCGCGAAATCGGCAACCTGCGCAAACGCGGCTACAATGATCGCCAGATCGCAAACAAGATCGGGGTGACGCCAGACTATGTCGGCATGATCGCGGGGCTTCTGGAGCGCGGGGAAGAACGGCTGGTCTCGGCCGTCGAAACCGGCCTTCTGCCGCTGAACCTCGCCATCGACATTTCAAAGACAGATGCCGAGGGCGGCCAGCGCGCTCTGATGGACGCCTACACCCAGAAAAAGCTGCGCGGCAAGAAACTGGCCGCCGTGCGCCGTCTCATCCAGCAACGCGATGCACAGGGTCCGCAACTTCACCGCAACCGCTATGGCAGAAGCGACGGCGCCAAGCGGCCCCTGACCAGCGATGCGCTTGTGCGAGCCTATCAACACGAAGCGGAGCGGCAGAAGATACTGATCAAGAAGGCCGAGCTGACGCAGGGCCGCCTGATGTTTGTCGTTGAGGCGTTCCGCGCACTGCAGGGCGATGACCACTTCCTGACGCTCTTGCGCGCGGAGGGGCTGGATACTTTGCCCACCTATCTCGGGCAATCACTGGATGCAGGAGCGGCAGAATGAGCCGGGGCAAGCGCAAAACCCCAGACACGGTTACGCTCGGCTTTGAAAGCGATTGCGTCACCGTACCACTTGAGACTGTCCTGCCCGTGCGCGCCCTCAGCGCATCGGTCAAATCCAGTCGCAAGTACCGCCAGATTACCGCATCGATAAAAGAGGTTGGCCTGGTCGAGCCGCCGGTGGTTACGCGATCCCCGGGTGAGGAGGACACCTACATGCTGCTGGACGGGCATATCCGGATCGAGGTGCTGAAGGATATCGGCATCGAATGGGTCGAATGTTTGATCTCCACTGACGACGAGGCCTTCACCTACAACAAGCGGATCAGCCGCCTTGCGCCCATCCAGGAGCACAAGATGATCCGCAAGGCGATCGAGCGCGGTGTGTCCGAGGAAAAGATCGCTCTGGCTCTGGACCTCAATTCGCGCAGCATTGTGCGAAAGGCCAATCTGCTCGACGGGATCTGTGAAGAGGCCGTCGGTATTCTGAAGGACAAGCACTGCGCGACCGCCGTGTTCGAAATCCTGCGCAAGATGAAAGCCATGCGCCAGATTGAGGCGGCCGAACTGATGATGAACGCGAACAATTATTCTCCAGCGTACATCTCGGCGATTTTGGCGGGAACGCCCCAGGCGCAGCTGGTTGACACCAAGAAACCCAAGAAGATGAGGGGTATCACCCCGGAGGCCATGGCCCGCATGGAGCGCGAACTGGCCCGGCTGCAGGAAGGCATCACCTCAATTCAGGACTCCTACGGCCAGGACCACCTGCAGTTGACCGTCATCAAGGGATATCTGGGAAAGCTGCTCGGGAACGCCAGGATCGTCCGGTACCTGATGCAGCATCGACCGGAGTTTCTGACAGAATTTCAAGCGATCACCGAGATGATCTCCGCTCCACCAACCGAGTTGGAATAGCCAAAGCTGCCAAAACTGATGGGGCCCCGGACCCGAAAAGCGCGGGGACCGCAGGAGACGCCGCACTGTGGGGCGGATCGAGCGCGGCGGTGGGCATGGCGGCGAACCCGCACGGAGCCCACCAGGTGAGCCGAGGTTTCGCCGACTGCGCGACCGCACATGTGGTTGCGATATTTGCAGGCGTGCCGAGGGTTGGCGCGGATCGGCACGCCTGCTTAACGCGCCCCCGCTAGAGGGAAGGTCCATCCTAGTCTTCGATTGGGGTGGTGGCACGCTAGACCTGACGCTCTGCCGCATCGCCGGTAGCGCGATCATGCAGGTCAGAACTTCTGGCGACAACGAAGTCGGTGGCGACAAGTTTGACGAACGGCTCAGAAACCATCTGCGTGAAAAGCATGCTGCTGCACACGGCCTCGACGACATTACAGTTCTCGAGCAACCAGGCATGGCGGCTAAGCTGCTGCACCAGTGCGAAATCCTGAAAATTCATTTGTCCGACCCGAAGGTCGACACCGAAGACGTCATCGTCCGGAATTACTTGAAGGTGGAAGGAGCCGGAAAGAACCTACTTGCATCGGTAACTCGTGACGAACTCAATGATCTCAGTTCTGGCATTGTCGCACGGGGGCTGGCTCGGATCGATGAAATTCTCGAGCAGGCGCAACTGACTTACCAGGATATCGAACTTTGCCTCGCTACTGGCGGTATGGTGAATATGCCCGCAATTCGGGACGACCTGACGGAAAGATTCGTAGGCAGGGTTCCGCGGTTCGACTACGGCGATCGCATCATCGCCGAAGGTGCCGCGTGGATCGCGAATGATGGGCTTAGGCTCAAGCTGTCGAAACCGATCGAAATACTCGTCGCGGATTCGTCCGGCCGGGGCACCTACCACTCTCTCGTCGACGCTGGATGGACCCTTCCGATCGAGAACGAAACGCAGAATGTTGCCAGCACGCGCCTGTTCTGTGTCGACCCGCGGGAGGGCGTCGCAGTGGTGGAGATCGCGAAGCCGGTGAAGCTCGGCAAGACCTCGCCAAATGATCCACGTCGTTCGCTGTGCGTCGTGAAGGTCGACGTTGACCCTAAAGCACAGCCATTGATTGAGCGGATCGAATGCAACCTGCAGATCGACCATGATCATGTCGCGCGAGTGAGCCTGAAATCGACCGGGCGTGACGCCGAGTCTTCGGAGGAATTCCATGATCTTGAGTTTGGTCTATCGCTGGCCGAAGCGGCCTCCCCGGATCGAGATGATGATGAGTTTTGCTCTGGAAGTGCGTCAGGCCCACTTGGTCAAGTTAGGACCTTGGCTCATACCAACCTATATCAGAGGAGCAATGTCGCAAGGTTCGACGAAGGCACTCAGGCCCATGGCGACCCCTGGAAATTCGTCCCCGGCGACCGCATCGGGCAGTGGCGGCCGAGTTACTTTGACACCAGAAGCAATGCTGCCACTCCCCGTCAGCTTGAGGAGCGCAACTTTTACGTACCCTGCTCTCAGTGCAAGAGAGGGATTTCACAGATAATGGCCGACGGCCCTGTCAACGCATGCAGGCAAAGCCGGAACTACCGTGGGTTTGAGCCGCCAAGGTATCCGGGCCAGACATCTGGCATCCACAGCACCCGGTAGAGCAACCGAGAAAGCGTTTCTTCGTGTCAAAGTATAATCCCAACCACCATGTCAAACCAATTTACGACGCTGCGGGGCAGTGGCGAGAATGATCTCTGACCGCCGAGCATTCGATCTTTTCTGAAGGCAGGAACCTTTGGACGAACGCGCATTTTAATGAACTTGACCAGCGCTTCGTCAAGAACGTTGACGCCGGTGAAGGTGACTTTCTCTCGAAACTGAAGGTGCAGCTTTCAGAAGGCTCTGCTAATTGTCGGCAGCTGATGGCCGAGAGCCTGTGGCTGTTGCTCATCTTTCCTTCAAACGTGGGCACCGCCAAGAAGCGGGAAAATGTACTGGAAATCTGGTCCTGGTCGGGGGAGTCTCTGGACGTAACCCATCCGCTTATCAATGATGACGTCCCCGAGGGAAGGGGCGGCCCTACAAGTCACTGTCCGCCATCGCGCGCGCCATCACCGGCACACGCTGGAACGGCTGGGTCTTTTTCGGGCTCAAGAACCACAGGGGGCGGACATGACCAAGCCGATTGTCAGGAAGCTGCGCTGCGCCTTCTAAACCCGGAAATCCTCCGAAGAAGGCCTCGAGCAGGAGTTCAACAGCCTCCACGCCCAGCGCGAGGCCTGCGAGGCGTACATCGCAAGCCAGCGGTCGGAGGGCTGGGTGCTGGTCCGGGATCAGTACGACGATGGCGGGATTTCCGGCGGCACGCTGGAGCGCCCCGGCCTGAAAACGCTGCTTGCCGATGTCGAGGACGGCTTGGTCGACGTGGTCGTGGTCTACAAGATCGACCGTCTGTCACGGTCGCTGATGGATTTTTCCAAGCTGGTTGAGGTATTTGACCGGAACGGCGTCACCGTCGTTTCCGTCACCTAGTCCTTTAATACCACAACGTCCATGGGTCGACTGACGCTGAACATCCTGCTCAGCTTCGCTCAGTTCGAGCGCGAGGTCACGGCCGAGCACATCCGCGACAAGGTCCGCGCCAGCCGTATGAAGGGCATGTGGATGGGCGGTGTGGCGATCTGATCAAGATCATCTGGTGGGATGGCCAAGGTGCTTGCCTGTTCAGCAAGCGGCTTGAGAAGGGTCGGTTCGTGTGGCCATCGGCGAAGGAGGGCAAGATCGCCCTGACCGCTGCCCAGTTGGCGATGCTACTGGAAGGGATCGATTGGCGTGTACCACAGCGCAGCTGGACACCGCTCAAGGCAGGATAAACGCCCGTATGGGATTCCCGTCGCGCTGTTGTTTTGCTATGGTTTGGCCATGCTCGACGTCAACAAATCTCTGCCGAAAGATCCCGATGAACTGAGGCAGTTCACGGCTCTTTTGCTGGCAGAGGTGAAGTCGCAGGCAGTTCTGATCGAAAAGCTGCGGCATCAGTTGGCGGGTCATCGTAATCACCGGTTCGGCTCATCATCTGAGAGCATCGAACAGCTTCAACTCGCCTTGGAAACGAGCGAGATCGCAGTTGCAAAATGACAACGGAGCTGCGTCTTTGCGACGAAGAACCAAAAGACAAACCCAAGCGCCGCCCGATCCCAGATCACGCCCCGCACATGGAAGTTGAGTTGACCACTGGCGACGACGATTGCCCCCAATGCGGTGGTGGCCTGCGCCGTCAGGACGAGGATGTGACTGAAGAGCTGGAATATGTGCCTGGCCGCTTCATCGTGGACCACTTCGTGCGGCCACGCTTTGCGTGTTCGGGTTGCGAGGCCTTCACACAAGCCGCATTGCCGTCGCGCCCGATTGAACGCGGCCGCCTCGGTCCAGGCCTTCTTGCCCATGTATTGGTCAACAAATACGCCGACCACCTGCCGCTGTACCGTCAAAGCGGCATCTTTGAACGTGATAGGATCGACATCGACCGTTCAACGCTGGCCGACTGGGTTGGCAAATCCACGGCGTTGTTGGAACCACTGGCGGATGCCATTGGGCGGCATGTTCTGGCCGGGCAAGCCATCTTTGCCGACGACACACCAGTCAAGATGCTGGCCCCAGGGACCGGCAAGACAGCGACAGCACGCCTTTGGGCCTACGGGCGCGACGAACGACCTTGGGGCAGTGATGTCCCGCCCGCCAGTTGGCATCAGTTCTCGCCGGATCGCAAAGGACAGCATCCGAAGGATTATTTGGCCAAATACCATGGCTGGATGCATGCGGACGGTTATGCTGGCTTCGAAGACCTGTATCGTTCCGGTTATATCCGCGAGGTGGCCTGCATGGCTCATATCCGGCGCAAGTTCGTCGACATCCACCGCGCCCAAGGTTCGACCATCGCAGACGAGGCCATCAAGCGCATCGCGCAGCTTTATGCGGTCGAGAAAGAGGCGCGTGGATCGCCGCCAAAAAGACGCGCTGCACTCCGACAGGAAAAGGCAAAGTCAATCTTCGATGATCTCGAAGCCTGGCTGCACATCCAACTGCCCAGTATCTCTGGTAAATCGCCTCTGGCAGGCGCAATCCGCTATGCCCTGACCCGCATGACGCAGCTTAGCACATACCTTGACCACGGCATTCTGGAACTCGACAACAACACCGCAGAACGCGCGATGCGGTCTATCGCAATCGGGCGGAAAAACTACCTGTTTGTCGGGTCACAGACCGTAAGCGGTGCGTCAGGCCCGTGGTTTCGGCTTTTTTACGTTTGAGGGATGCCGTCCTGCAGTTGAGTTTGCAGGAGTTTG
>CANMFU010000009.1 GCA_947497295.1 uncultured Roseovarius sp. | reverse complement strand
CCCGAACACTGGCTGTAGGCTGAATCCGTCTGGGGTAAGGAAAAGTCAAACCTTAGGCCGACTTATGCAACAAAGCCTGAAGTAGGATGTCCATAGATATCAACGCACCCGCTCGTGAAGGCCGCTATATAAAACGAACGCCCCCACGCTCGGCAAGGTTACTTTACTCGGCAAATGAGGCAAATTTGATGCCTCTCAGCGGTCCTAAGTAACTGTTACTACTTAAGCTGCCGGGAAGGTTTCCGTCGCAATCGACACAAATCGCACCTTCGTGTCCGTCTTGTGGAACCGGCCCGCGCAGCGCATGGTTGCCTTTCTGTCCGCTCGACATGCAGGAGTGCCGTAAATGAGCCGTGAAGATCACCTGAACCGCTGTATCGCACTGGCCGAAGAGGCGCTTGACGCGGGCGATGCCCCTTTCGGATCGGTCCTGGTCGGTGCGGACGACACGGTCCTGCGCGAGGCCCGCAACCGGGCACATACCGGCGATCCCACACAGCACCCCGAGTTCGAGCTGGCCCGCTGGGCCGCGCAGAACCTCACGCCGCAAGATCGTGCCGCAGCCACCGTCTATACCTCGGGCGAGCATTGCCCAATGTGCTCAGCCGCCCATGGCTGGGCCGGATTGGGGCGGATCGTGTTCATTCATTCGACATGGCAGCTAACCGGTTGGATGGCCGAATTCGGTGTCCAACAAGGCCCCGTTGCGGCGCTGGGCATCACCGAAATTGCACCCATGACGAATGTCGAAGGCCCCATAGACGCGCTCGCGGCCAGGATGCGCTCACTTCATGCCCGTGCACATGGCGCAGCCTGCTAGAGAGCTGGGGCCAGATAAAGGCCCAGCGCAACCAGCATGAACAACGCCAGCACCGCATTAAAACCGCGCCGCCACGATGGCGCGTCCGCCAGACCCAGATAACGCGACAGGACAATGCGCGCCTTGATCAGTGCCAGAAGCAGGACGATGCCGCCCGCAATGCGCGCATCAAAGCCCCTGCCGATGGCGGCAGCCGCCAGCGCGCTAAGGCCACTAAGGGCGATCAGCGCCAGCCATGCGCGGGTCAGGGGATCGGGCTGCATCATGCTCATGCCAGCAGATAAATAATAGGGAACAGCAGCACCCAGATCAGATCAACCATGTGCCAGAATGCGGCGCCCATTTCGATATTGTCCACCGAATTGCGCCAAGCAACCAGCAGTAGAACGACAATTCCGGCGATCACATGCGCAACGTGGAATCCTGTCAGCAGATAGTAGAACATGAAGAACGGATGCGTCTCGAAATTGATGCCCTGCGCGGCCTTGTCAGCATATTCGATCCCCTTGATAACCAGAAACACCGCGCCCAGCGCCGCCGCACCAAACAACGACAGCCGCGGCGCGATCCGGCGACCGGACATGCGAAACCGCAGCGCCAAGGCTGCCAGATATCCGCTGGTGATCAGTACGATCGTGTTCAGCGCTGCGCCGGTACGATGCAGATGCGACTGCGCCTCGGCAAAGCCCGCCGGGTCCGTCAGGCGCACCGATAGAAACGCCGCCAGCCCGGCGCCAAAGACCAGCAATTCGCTGATGATCAGTACCCAGATCATCAGATCGCCGGGTAATTCATCCAGCAGGGATGGCGGGGATTGGTCGCTCATGGGATCGGTCCGGTTTTTGAAACTAAAGCGGCTTTGCCACTGGGTAGCGGGTGACGGGGGGGCACGGCAAGGCGATTGGCCGCGATCAGACTGCGACTAAATGGTTATCCCACATCAGCGCCGGGTGCCGTGCGCGCCGCGCGCCTGCACCAAGGCGCCACAGATCGCCGGTCCCGGACGCCACCAGCAGCCCGCCCCGGCAGGCCGCGACGCCGCATGCATCTGCAATTTCACGGCTGGAAATATGTTGCGCGGTCGCCCTATCGAAAATCTGCACCAACCCTCCGCGCGGCGATGTCACAGCCACCTCGCGCTGGCAGTTGGCAAATGCAACGCTGCCGATATACCCCTGCATGGCGCGCAGATCGGCATCCGACGCCGAACACAGCCGCACCGCTTCGCCGCGCCTGTGCAACCCTGCCAGTGCCGGACCATCCTCGCCCCCTTGCCATTGCAGGCCCAAGGCAACCTCGCCGCTGCCTGACACGGCAATATGGCGGATCGAACCCTTGCGCATGTCGTTGGGTAGCGTGGCCTTTTCGGTAACGCGTCCGTCTTCGATGTAGGCCAGATTGGGCTGCATGACGGGTATATTCAGCTTGGTCCGGCCCGATGCGGGATGCGTTTCGATCCCGCCATTTGCGACGACCAGAACGTCACTGGCGGGCATGCGCCGTATCTCGTGCGGGCCAACCCCGCCGCTGTCCATCTCGCCCGCGCGCGCATAGCCGTGCGCCGAGTCCCAGATCCCGATAATGCCGCGTGCGGCCTCATAATCGTTCTCGGTCGTGTAAAGCCAGCGGCCATCCAGCGAAAACGCTCCGTGCCCATAGAAATGCCGACCCTCGGGCGCAGCCAGTTGCGCGGTTTCGCGGCCCGCCGCGCAGTCGATCACAACGGCGAAGGTGCCGGGGCGGCGCGCGAACGCAACCGCATCGGGGCGGGTGGGGTGCGCTGCGGCGGCATGGCCCCTGCCCGGCAGCGCGATCTGAAATCGCAGGTCCATGTCCGGGCCGATTCCGCACAGCGCAAAGTTACCGTTTGGCAGTCCGGCCGCCGATAGCCACGCAGGCGCGCCCGCATCGGCCCACGTCGCGGCGGGGACCAGACCTGTGGCCAAAAGTCCTGCGATGAATCCCCGTCTGCTGGCCATGCTCTCAGTCCCCGTCCATCGCGTTAAAGCCAGAGACGACGCCCAGACGCGGACCCAGATCGTTCTGCACGATCTCACGGATCTGGCCGATGGATTGTTGCAGCGATTCGACCCGCAACCGCGCCTGCGGGTCCGCGACGCCAGCGAAAAGCGGATCATCCAGCTGGGCTGCCTGAACAAGCGCGGCCTGAAAGGCGTCGTGCAAAGTTTGCGCCAACGCCGCATCACCGCGCGCCAGAATATCCGCCAGATCGGCCAGCGCCTCCAGTGACAGCACGACGTTGCGCAATGGGCGGCCTGATCGCCATGCCTCGGCCCGCTTCGGATGGGGCGCATCGAATGTGCCCAAGGGGCGGCCCAGCCGCGTATCAGCGGTGAATTGCAGCCCGTAAGTCAACGCCTTGAACAACTCCTGCACGGCTTCCTCTGGCGTGCGATAGGGGCTGGTGGCACCGGGGTTTTGCATGGCCTCGCCGTAGTCATCCTGCCAATCGCCCAGAATGTCGCCGCTCAGCGCAGCGATGTCTGCGGCCATGACCCGCACCAGCGTGCAGCGATAATCAGCATCGCCCATAGCCTGCATTTCGGCGTCAAACAGCATGTATTCCAGCGCATAATAGCCGCGCGCGGCGATAGAGACGTCCGCATACGCCTCGGCGCTTCCCGCGACCGGATCGGCACTCGCGATCAGACCTTGCAGGCTGCGCGGGGTCAGCCCGCGCGTATCAGGCCAAAACGCCAGCGCAAAGGCACGATCGCCCGCCTCGCTGGGGCCAAACCGCAGGTGGCTGACCGAAATCCACGCATCAAAGGCATCATGATAGGCCTTGCGCAGCCCCGGATCGGTTGGTGCGCAGTTCTCCGCAGCGCCATCCGCCAAAGCGTCGCCGGTCCTTGCCAAGGCGGTGTAGCCGGGCAGAATGTGATCACGCACCGTTTGCGCCACCACATCAGTGGCGCCTTGAGCGTGGGCGGCGGCAGGCACGAACAGAGCAAGGCAGATTGCGGTAAGGCGCATTAATTACAGACTTTCCAAATAGGTGATCAGGGCGGCGCGGTCGTCTTGCGGCATCGCGACAACCGTATCGCGCGCGCTTTGCGCCTCGCCGCCGTGCCACAATACCGCCTCCAGCAAAGAGCGCGCCCGCCCGTCATGCAAGAAATAACTGTGCCCGCTGACACGTTCGGTCAGGCCAATTCCCCACAATGGCGGGGTGCGCCATTCGCGGCCATTTGCGCGCGCCTCGGGCCGGTTATCGGCCAGCCCCTCGCCCATGTCATGCAGCAACATGTCGCTGTAGGGCCAGATCAGCTGAAAGCTCTGCTCGGGCTGATCCTTCAGCCGGTGGGTGACAAATTTCGGGCGGTGGCAAGACGCGCAGCCACTCTCATGAAACACCTGTTTGCCGCGCAGCACCTGCGCCCCGTCCATACCCCGGCGGGCGGGCACACCCAGATTACGACTGTAGAACGTCACCAGATCCAGACCTTCTGCATCTATTTCAAATGCGCGGTCATCGCCGTCGCCGTGCGGCGCAGTCTGGCAGGCATCCTGTATCGTGGTACATTCACCGAACGGATCGGCAAAGATCGGATTGGAAATGCCGATGTCACCGGCAAAGGCACCTGCGCTTTGTTCGCGCACGGTGGGGCTTCCGGCTTTCAATCCAAAACGGCCCAGCATTGGCATGTCAAATTCGGCGGACCAGACGATGTTGGCACGGCCGGAAATGCCGTCGCCGTCCAGATCATCGGGGTCGGCCCATGCCAGAATGTCTGCCGCCGGGATCGCCTCCAGCAGGCCCAGCCCGATCATCTGCGGCGCCACACGCGGGCTCAGCATCGCTTCGGGGTGCAAGGGGCCGTAGCCCAGATCGGCCGCGGTGTAGGTGGGGCTGCGCAGGCTGACAATCTCGCCATCTGGCAGCTCGACCGGGATTTCCTCATAGTCGATTTGCAGGCGGTATTCGGCAGGGATGCCCGGCAGCGCGTGATCCTGCAACTGCGTGCCGTAGGTCGGATCGGGGGCGGTGCCGAGGTATTCCTCAATTTCCGTCAGTGCCGCTGCTTCATCTGGTATGGAGACGCGCAGGAACATCGACACGGCATTGTCGTCCGGCCCTTCGGGCGGGTGGCCGCGCCCGTCCTTGATATGGCAGCGCTGACAGGAGCGCGCATTGAACAGCGGCCCCAGCCCGTCGGAGGCCAGCGTAGAGGATGGCGACGACACCCAGATCTTGCGAAAGAGGCCATTGCCGACCTTGAATTTCAGCTCGTCCTCGAAGGTGATGTTGCCGGAGGGGTCAGAAAACGCATCGGCGGTGTCGCGCACGCGCACCGTTGCGGCGCCGGCGGGCCGGTCCTCGAACGGCTCGGGCGCGGTGAAATCAGAACCGGTTTGCATGACCGCCTGTACCCTGCCCGCCTCTTGGGCGGTGCGGGGCACGATGTTCAGATGCGGCTCGTCCAGCGGACCGGCCAAGGCCGGCGCCGCCATGACCAGCGCAGCGGCGCAAAGGCTACTCCGCCTCATCCATTTTTGATGCGTTAAGCTGTGCATACTTCTCTTCGCCCAGTTTCTCGACCAGATCGAGCTGCGTTTCGAGAAAGTCGATATGCCCCTCTTCATCGGCCATCAACTCTTCGAACAGGTTTTTCGAGACATAATCGCCCACCTCTTCGCAGTATTTGCGCGCCTCGGCATAGAGCGTGCGCGCCTCATGCTCGGCCGCCAGATCGCACTCCAACGTTTCCTTGGGCGTCTGGCCGATGCGCAGCGGGTCCAGCTTTTGCAGGTTCGGATGACCGCCAAGGAACAGGATGCGCGCGATCAACTTGTCCGCGTGGTTCATCTCTTCGATGCTTTCCTCGCGGCTTTTGCGGGCCATGTGGCCCAGACCCCAATCCTCTTGCAGGCGGTAATGCAGCCAGTATTGGCTGACCGCCGTCAGTTCGGCACGCAGGGCGGTGTTGAGGTATTCAATTGCTTTCTTGTCGCCGTTCATTTTGGGTTTCCTGTGTTATCCCGGCGCGAAGGCCGCGGAGTGTCATGGGGACTTCCATGTTATCATTCTTGCGCATGGTTGAAAGGAATAGCGGCATGCACCCCCCGCAATCGGCCGATTTTCCAAGCGCCCGGTAAACCTTGCCGGGGGTGATGAGGGCGGTGCCATCGGCGGCCCTCATCCAGTTGATTGCGGCGTCAATGTCCTGGCTGGTGATGTTCTGGCAGTGGCATACAATCATGTTGGATCTGCGCCTTTTGCTATGTCGAAATTTACTGAAACACCGCGCCCGGATCATCCAGACTGTCGGAGCCTTCAAAGGCAATCGCATCGGCGCCCAGCGCAGACACGATCCGTTCGATCGTGCGGGTCTGGTCGATCAGGCCGTTCACGCCGCCCATCACCAGCGCCTCGCCCGCCACATTGCCCCGCGCCAGCATCTGGTCATAGGCTGTGCCCGCCTCGGCGACCGTCTTGATCTGGCCAAGAGCGCGCATGGTGGCCGACAGTTTCGTCTGCATTTCGGCATCCAGAGCCTCATCGGTTTCTGCAACCAGATCGGCCAGCGACGGGCCGGACACGATGCTGCCGTCAATGCGCGCATAGTCGCCAAGATAGACGTTCTGGATACCCAGACCGTCATAGTAATGGCTGTTATGCGTGTTGTCGGAGAAGCAATCATGTTCCTCCTCGGGATCGTTCAGCATCAGGCCCAGCCGCATCCGCTCGCCCGCCTGTTCGCCATAGCTGAGGCTGCCCATGCCGGTCAGGATGGCGGAAATTCCGGCCGTCTCATCGCTGGTGACAGCGGCACGGGCGTCGCCGCCCTCGGCCCATTGGCCTGCCATCCAGTCCAGATCGCTGATCAGCAGGTCCGTCGCGGCGGTCAGGTAATCGGCACGGCGATCGCAATTGGCATTGGTACAGTCATCGCCAGCGGCATAGTCGGTCCATGGTCGCTCTCCTGCGCCCGGACCGGTGCCGTTCAGATCCTGCCCCCAGAGCAGAAACTCGATTGCGTGATAGCCGGACGCGACGTTGGCTTCGACCCCGTCGGCCTCGTGCAGGGTGTCTGACAGCAGCTCGGGCGTGATCAGGCTTGCGTCGATCTCAGTCCCCGACAGGGTGAATTGCGGATTGGCAATGACGTTCAGTGCCTTCAGATCGTTTTCATCCGACGCGCCGCCATAGGCTGCATCGACGTAATCAATCAGCCCCTCATCCAGCGGCCAGGCATTCACCTTGCCCTCCCAATCGTCGACAATGGGGTTGCCGAAACGGTACACCTCTGTCTGCTGATACGGCACGCGCGCTGCGATCCATGCCGCGCGCGCAGCATGCAGCGTTTCCGCAGACGGCGCGTCCGTCAGCGCCGTCACCGCCTCTTTCAGCGTGCGGGCGGCGGTGGCGCTATCCTCGAACCCGGCGGCCGCGATATCTGCGTAGGTGATCAGCACCTCGGATTTCGTCGCGGCAAAGGCGGGCAGCGTGAGAGCAATACCAAGCGCGGTCGTGCTGAGAAAGAGGCGGGTCATAAACAGGTATATCCTTTAGTGAAGCGTTTCATGCATGGCGGCGCGCCGGGCGATATCGCGCAGCCCCATGCATTTCAGGGCCAGCCCACATTCGCAGGCCAAAGAGGTGAACACCGGCGCCATATCGGCGCGCACGATCAGCGTCGCCATCAGCAACGCATCCTCGCGCGCCCCGGTCGCGGCGGCGGCGATGAAGTTCGCAAAGCACGATTCGTCCGCGCCAAGGCATGTGCAGGTGACGGCATGGCGCATCAGCGGGCGACGGCAGTGATCGGCGCACAGCTCCATCAGCGTCTCCCACGCATCGGCGGCGGCGGCGCCGTGATCGGGGCCGAGCGCGGCGGCGAAATCATCGCGCACTGACTGGCGGCTGCGCGCACTGTCGCACCACAGGCGCAAATATAGCACCGATGCGGCCTCCAGACCCTCCATATGGGCCAGTTGGCCGACGGGGGCGCCGCCGCGATGATTGGCCTCGGCGCTCATTTCGTCAGGATCAATTTGCCCGCGCGGGTGATGCGCAGGGTATAGATTTTGTCGTCCAGCACGATGCGGGCCTGATCGCCGTTCATGACCAGATGTTGCGCGTCATAGGTGGGCAGATCGCTGGCCACATCGCCGATTTCGATTGTCTTGGGCTGAAGCGTCATTGCAGTGCCTCCTGAGGGGGGCGCGCACGGTCCAGCATCCATTCCAGGCTGAACCCTTCGATGCCGCCGATATCCTGCCAGTGCTGCGCCGTTTCTGACGGGCAGGCGGACGATTCGCCGCAGGCAACCCTGGCAAAGGACTGGGGGCAGGTCGGGGAAGAGGTTTGCAGAAAACTGTAGAGCCGCATGGCGCGTCCTATCTGTGAACATCCGTCGGCTTCCCCATCTGCAAGCTTTTCACGAGTGGGGTGGCTGCTGAACTTTTATTTCTGAGTTAATCACTCGGCCATGTCAACCCGACTTTTTTAGTCAGGTACATGTTTTTCAATTTGACCTGTCCCAGCGCTGTTCACAGACGCTTGCGTTTTGCCGCGCCCGTGGCGATGGTCAAGCCTACCATATCAGCCCAAGGAGCCGCCGCGATGCCACCCAACAGCTATGTCTCGACCCCGGCGCATGACAGCTATGATGTCGTCATTATCGGCGGCGCCATGATGGGCGCAGCAACTGCGTGGTTTCTGACCGAGCAGACGGATTTCAACGGGCGCATTCTGGTGATCGACCGCGACCCGACTTACGAGAAAAGCTCGACCGGGCACACCAATTCCTGCATCCGCCAACAGTTTAGCTCTGCGCTGAATGTGCGCATCTCGCAGTTTGGCGCGGATTTTATCCAGAACCTGCGCCAGTATATGGGCGGCGATGACCGGGTGCCGCATCTGAAGATCCAGAATTACGGCTATATGTATCTGGCCGATACCGACGCGGGCGCCGATGCCCTGCGCGCCAGCCATGCGGTGCAGATCGCGGAAGGCGCAGAAACCCGCCTGCTGACCCCCGATCAGATCGCCGCAGACTACCCGTTCTATGCTCTGGACGACATTGTGCTGGGCAGCATCAATACCAAGGACGAAGGCTATTGGGATTACATGGCCGTGTTTGACTGGTGGCGCCGCTCGGCGCGCGAGCGGGGCGTGACGTTTCTGGCGGGCGAGGTTGTGGCGATCAACCATGACCGCGCCCGCGTCAACAGTGTGACGCTGGCATCGGGCGCGAGAATCGCTTGTGGCCAGCTTGTCAACGCTTCCGGCCCGCGCGCCGCGCGCACGGCGGCGATGGCCGGGATCGAACTGCCGGTCGAACCGCGCAAACGCTACACCTGGACCTTCTCGGCGGCGGAGCCGCTGGACCGCGAATTGCCGCTGACGGTGGACCCCTCGGGCGTGCATGTGCGTCAGGACAGCAAGGATACCTACATGGCCGGTGCGCACAGCCATATCGATCCGGCTGTCGATCCCGATGATTTCGAAATGGATCACAGCATCTGGCAAGATCACGTCTGGCCCGCCATCGCCACGCGCATCCCGCAATTCGAGGCGATCAAGGTACTGCGCGAATGGGCCGGCCATTACGCGATGAACACGCTGGACCACAACGCCATCACCGGCCCGCACCCTGATCTGACGAATTTCCTGTTCCTCAACGGGTTCTCTGGCCACGGATTGCAACAATCGCCTGCAATGGGGCGCGGCACCGCCGAGTGGCTGACGCATGGCGCCTACCAGACACTGGACCTGACGCCGTTTCATTTTGACCGGATCGCAGCCGGCAAGCCCTACATCGAGACGGCGATCATCTAGGAAAACCGGTGGCGCCGAGCATCAGTCCTCGGCCTCGTCCTGCATGTTTCGGATCAGCCGCGTCTCCAGAAGCTGGCCGTTACGGTAAAGGATCGGATAGGCCACCGCGGAGATATGCCCGTTCAGGTCACGCAGCGCGCGCAGCGTCTCCAGATGCACATCGCTTGATTCAAAGCTGTCGGAGCGCCCGTCCGACAGGCGTTGCAGATGGCGTTTGCGGCTGCGCCGCTCCTTCTGCTTGATCTCGGTTTTTTCCATCACAAGGAGCCTTGCGCTCTCCAGATCGTCGGAAATCAGTACGTTGCCGGCCAGACCGAAATTGGCACGCACGGACTCGAAAATGTGGACCAGCTCGGCCCATCCTTCAGGCGAAGGCGTGACTTGCAGATCGTTTTTCTCGGCCGCGGTGCGCAGGAACTGGCCTGCCACCAGATCGCCGGCCGCCTCCAGCCGGATGGCGTATTCCATCAGGCTGCGCAGTGTCTTGGCCTCGGCCTCGGTATAGGTGTCGATGGGGATGGCCGCGACATAGCGGCGGATATCCAGCAGCGCAGCGTTGACCGCATTGTCCTGAAATTTGATCGCGCGCATGCTGGCCTTGTCGCCAGATTGATAAAGAGACTGGATCGGCTCGAACATACGCTCGACTAGGCCCATCATGCGCAAAAGCTCGCGCTTGAGGCTGGCGATGGCCATTTGCGGCGACTCCAGCGCGCCATGATCCAGCACGCTGATTTCGTCATAGCGTTCCGGGGCTACCTGACCGCCCCCCGGCATCATCGCCTGCATGACGCGCCCCAGCGGACGGCACAAAGGCAGCGCAGCGATGAGCAGCGACAGGTTGAAGGCAACATGCGCATAGATCAGCGACTGGCCGGGCGAGACAACCAACAGGTGCGAGGGATCAAATCCAAGGTTGATCACCAGCAGCGCCGCCAGCGCCCATGTGCCGCGCAACATCAAGTTGGCGATGGGGATGCGCCGCCCCTCCGTATCCATGTCGCGCGTCAGATATACCGGGATGCCCGCGCTGCCCAGATTTGCGCCCAACACCAGCGACAGACCCGCCGCAAACGGGAGCGCGCCGATATGCACCAGCGTCACGCACATCAAAATCGCCGCCACGCTGGAATGCATGACAAAGGCGAGCGCTGCGCCGACCAGAAACGCCGTGACAAAGTCGCGGGCAAGGTATCCGGCGATTGCGGGCAGGAACGAGCTGTCTTTAATAGGCTCCATCGTCTGGCGTAGAAGTTGCAGTGATATCAGGATGAAGGCGACCCCCATCAGGATGCGCCCCGCCTGCCGCCAGCGGCGCCCTTCGGTTTTCACGAACAAAAAACCGCCCACTGTCAACAGCAGCGGAATCAGCCAGTCCAACCGGAACGACAGCACCTGAATGATCAACGCCGAGCCCAGATCGCCGCCCAGCACCACCGCCAGACCTGAAGGAAACGCCAGATACCCCGCCGCCGCAAAGCCGGTAGTCAGCAGCGCCACCGCAGCCGAACTTTGCAAGATCAGCGCCAGCATGACGCCGGTCGCGCCCGATCCGATCAGACTGCCCGTGCCGGTCAGCCAGCGCTGGAACGACGCGCCAAAGCTGCGCTCGATCCCCGTGCGCACCATGCGCACAGCAAACAGCAGCAGCATGACTGCGCCGGTCAGGTTCAGCAAAAAGGTCAGAATCACCATTCGCTTGCCGTGCCTCGCTCTGATTTTTGGTTGAAGTGGCTTACATTGTCGCCCGCGCCATCATCGCGCGGTCAAGATCCCTTATATGCACAATATCAGTGCCACATTCTAGGCTGGGAACTGACGATCCAGCCTTTGACCTGAATTAAAATGGAACAGCTTCTGCGTGCTGCCGTTGACAGGCAAGCGTCTTGAGCGCGCGGCAGGTCTGCCGGGCGCTGCAATGCCTTACCAGTCAAAAGGAGATCGACATGAAAATCCTCGTCGCCGGTGCTACCGGCAAAACCGGCCGTCGCCTGATGGGCGAACTTGTAGCCAAGGGCCACAGCCCCATTGCGCTGGTGCGCGAAAGCTCGGACACCAGCGTCCTGCCAGAGGGCGCGCAGACCCGCCACGGCGATCTGACAGACCTGCAACCGGACGTCTGCGACGGCTGCGATGCCGTCATCTTTGCCGCCGGATCGGGCGGTGATACCGGCCCGGACCTGACCGACAAGGTAGACCGCGACGGTGCGCAGCGTCTTGTCGATATCGCGGCAAAATCCGGCGTGTCGCGTTTCGTCATGCTCAGCTCTGTCGGCGCAGATGATCCGCAGCAAGGCGGCGATCTGGCCCATTATCTGCAAGCCAAACATGACGCCGACGAACATCTCAAAGCGTCTGGCATGACTTGCGCCATCTTGCGCCCGGTTGCCCTGACGGACGCGGACGGCAACAGGAACATGCGCTTTGGCGGCGATGTTGACGTCAAAGCCGAGGCCGCGCGCGGCGATGTTGCCGCTGCGCTGGCCGATGCCGTGGACAACCCCGACTGGGCCGGTCAAACCCGGCTGATGCAGTCGGTCTGAACGGTTCGCGAGCATTTTGGCAGAAGATCCGAAATAAGGGCTAAGCTGCGGAAAGTTTCATTACTCGCGGGAAACACGCGACTTTTTACCTTGTCTTACGGCGGCGCAGAACCTCTATTTGAGCGCATGTGTTCCGCAGGGGACCCGCGCGGCGTATTGATGTTGCCCGCGACACGCGACCAACAAGGGAGAAAGACATGAAATTTACCGCAATTCTTGCCGCCAGCACCATACTGGCGGGCGCCGCCATCGCGCAGGACGTTGACAGATCCGACTGGCCCAGCAGCTTTACCGTCGGCACAGCCAGTCAGGGCGGCACCTATTTCGCCTATGGCTCGGGCTGGGCGAACCTCGTGGCCAAGGAGCTGGGCCTGACGGGCGGCGGCGAAGTCACCGGCGGCCCGATGCAAAATATGGCGCTGGTTCACACCGGCGAGGCCGCGTTTGGCATGACCACCATGGGCCCGGCGGCGGAATCGCTGGGCGGCACGAACCCGATCGCGCCGGGGCTGGAGATGAGCCAGGCCTGCGCGATGTTCCCGATGTATCAGACGCCGTTTTCCGTGACCGCGCTGGCCTCATCCGGCATCGCGTCGGTGAGCGACATTCCTGCCGGGGCCAAGATCGGCTTTGGCCCTGCCGGGTCCACCTCGGACACCTATTTCCCGCGCATGATGGATACGCTGGGCGTGAATTACGAGCGCCGCAATGGCGGCTGGACCGATCTGGGCGGTCAGTTGCAGGATGGTTTGCTGGACGTGATCGCCTTTGCCGCCGGCATCCCTGTGCCTGCCGTCAGCCAGCTTGAGGTGCAGACCGATGTGAACATCATCGAGTTCACCGAAGAAGAGCAGGCCAAACTGATCGAGGCGTTCCCCGTCTCTGATTTCACGATCAAGGCCAGCACCTACAGCACGCTGACGAATGACGCGCGCTCGGTCTCGATGTGGAATTTCGCCATTGCCAATTGCGATCTGCCGACATCCTTCGTCAATGCCGCGGTCGATATTGTCATGTCGGACAACGCCCGCATGACCGGCATCCACAAGGCCGCCGCATCGACCCTGCCCGAAAACTGGGACAAGAACAAAGTGCTGAAATGGCACCCCGGCGCGGCGGCATGGTTCAAGGAGAACGCAGGCGCCGATATCCCCGATGACATGATCTACGGCAACTAAACCGCTTTGGCAGCTTGCATGTCGCCCCCTTTCGGGGCGGCATGCCTTTACCGCGCAGGCGGCACTTCGGGGGAGAAGAATACGATGACCGACCAACACAGCAGCGATCCGCAAGGGCCGATCATCGCAGAGGGCGTGGACGACGAACCCATCGGAGGCAACCAGCGCGTGTTCGCCGGGCGCACCTACATGATCATGGCGACGATGTCGGCGGTCTATGCGTTCTTCCACATCGCTGCGCTGAACGGCATGTCGATCCAGGAGTGGACGGGCGTGCGCATCCCGCTGTTGCCGACCTTCCCGATGGAGACATGGAATTTCCGCATCGTTCACATCGCCGGCGCGCTGATCCTTGGCTTTACCCTCTATTCCGCGCGCGCCTTTGTGGATGAGGGCGAAGGTCGCACGCGTCACTGGCTGGATATTCTGGCATGGGCCGCGATGATCCCGGCGCTCTATGCCATCTGGACGGCTTGGAGCATCGCCAGCCAGATCGCGGGCGGTGTGCAATGGAATGGCATGAGCCCCGAGTATAAATCCATTGAGATCTATCACTACGGCCTGCCTTTGATCGCCGCGACCACCATCGGGATCGTTGCTGGCTGGCTGCGCGGGCGCGAGCGTGGGCATGTGGCGGTGGCCGATATCCTGCTGTCAATTTGCGGAATTGCCGTGGCGATTTATCTGATCACCGTCTACGGCACGCTGATGCGAAATTCGACCGGCACACCCTTTGCGCCGATCGGGATCAGCCTGGCTGCCGTTGTTGGAACCGCGCTGATCATGGAACTGACACGCCGCGTCGCCGGCCTTGCGCTGATCGTGATTTCGGGGATTTTCCTGATCTATGTCTTTACCGGTGACATGCTGCCGGGTTTCCTGAACGCGCCCAACATCCAGTGGACCCGCTTTTTCAGCCAAGTCTATACCGATGCGGGCATCCTAGGCCCGACGACCGCTGTTTCCTCGACCTACATCATCCTTTTCATCATCTTCGCCGCCTTCCTTCAGGCGTCCAAGGTCGGCGATTATTTCGTGAATTTCGCCTTCGCCGCCGCCGGCCGCTCGCGCGGTGGGCCGGCCAAGGTGGCGATCTTTGCGAGCGGATTGATGGGCATGATCAACGGCACCTCGGCGGGCAATGTCGTTGCCACAGGCTCGCTCACCATCCCGCTGATGAAGAAGGTCGGATACCCCGCGCGCACCGCCGGCGCGGTCGAGGCTGCGGCCTCCACCGGCGGGCAGATCATGCCTCCCATCATGGGCGCGGGCGCCTTCATCATGGCTGAGATTACCGGCATTCCCTATACCGACATCGCCATCGCGGCGATCATTCCCGCCGTGCTCTACTTCGTGTCGATCTACTTCATGGTCGATTTCGAAGCGGCCAAGCTGGGCATGCGCGGCATGAGCTCGGACGAATTGCCCAAGCTGCGCGACATGGTCCGCCGGGTGTTCCTGTTCATCCCGATCATTATCCTGATCTATGCGCTGTTCATGGGCTATTCGGTCATCCGCGCGGGCACGCTGGCCACCGCCGCCGCCGCCGTTGTGTCTTGGCTGACCCCCTATCGCATGGGCCCGCGCAGCATCATCAAGGCGTTCGAGCTGGCCGGCATCATGTCGATCCAGATCATCGCCGTTTGCGCCTGTGCAGGCATCATCGTCGGCGTGATCAGCCTGACGGGTGTCGGCGCGCGGTTCTCGTCCGTCCTTCTGGGTCTTGCCGAGGCCAGCCAGTTCCTCGCGCTGTTCTTTGCGATGTGCATCGCAATCCTTCTGGGCATGGGAATGCCGACAACGGCGGCCTATGCGGTGGCGGCATCGGTCGTGGCGCCCGGTCTTGTCCAGCTGGGCATCCCGCATCTGACGGCGCATTTCTTTGTCTTCTATTTCGCGGTCGTATCGGCCATCACCCCGCCCGTGGCGCTGGCCAGTTACGCGGCGGCCGGCATATCCGGCGCCAACCCGATGGAGACGTCGGTGGCGTCGTTCAAGATCGGCATTTCCGCCTTTATCGTGCCGTTCATGTTCTTCTACAATGGTGCAATCCTGATGGACGGCACGTGGTTCGAAGTGATCCGCGCGGGTGTGACTGCGGTCTTTGGCGTTTACCTGCTGTCGTCTGGCGTGCAGGGCTGGTTTGCCGGAAGCGGGGCTGCATGGTTCATGCGGCTGGGGCTGGTCTTTGGCGCCCTGTGCATGATTGCAGGCGGCTTGGTGACGGATTTGATCGGCGTGGCGGTGGCGGTTGCCCTCTTTGCAGTGCAGTGGAAAATTCGCCCGGCGCCCGATGCTCAGATCACGGTGCGAGGGAGCGACTGACACAAACAGGCGCTCACGTGTTGCATCACGCTGAGCCGCCCCCTACCCCTTTGGACGCCGCATTGAGGGTTGCGAAATATGCTGACAATCTTTCTGGCCATTGCCCCGGTCTTTGCCCTGATCCTGATGGGGTACGGGCTGCGGCGCGGTGGCATCCCCTCGACGGAGTTCTGGAACCTTAACGACCGACTGGTTTACTGGGTGTTGATGCCGGCCTTGTTCTTCGCCAAAATTTCGGCGGCGGATCTCAGCGGGGGGCTGGGCGATTATGCAACCCTGCTCTATGCGGGGTTCTTTGCCGCGATTTTGTGCGGATGGCTGTTCGGGCGCGGGATGGCAGGGGCCAAGGCCAGTTCGCTATTGCAAGGCAGCGCACGGTTCAACACCTTCATCGGCCTTGCCATCGCCGAGGCGGTTTTCGGAACGACCGGGTTGCAGATCGCGGTGCTTGGATCTGCCCTGTTGGTGCCAGTAGTGAATGTCACTGTCGTTACGCTCATGACGCAGCAGCTGGGTGGCGGCGGCAAATCCATCTTGCGCGGTCTGGCAAAAAACCCCTTGATCCTGAGCATCGGTGTCGGTGTGATCTTCAATTTCGCCGGGCTGAATAACGTTCCGGTGCTGCATGAAATCGCCCGTATTCTGGGCGATGCGGCGCTGCCGATCATGCTGCTATGTGTCGGGGCGAACCTGAAGATTCGCGGACTGACAGGATCCATTCGGATCATCAGTCTGTCGCTCATTGGCAAGTTTGTGATCAATCCCACCGCGGTTATATTGGCCGCATTTATCGTCAACCCAAGCCCTTTGACGCTCCAGATCGCGCTGATTTTTGCGGCGCTGCCGACAGGTGTGGCCAGCTACACGCTGGCGCGAGAAATGCGCGGTGACGCGCCTTTGATGGCGGCGATCATTACCACGCAAACCCTGCTAAGCTTCTTTACCCTGCCGCTGACGCTGCTGATCGGGCAGGCGTTTTTATCTGCGAACTGACCCATGCCATCTGGTTGCCTGCGCGCAACGCCACGGCGTAAACTGCGCCCGAGGCAAATAAACAGGAGAACACCATGCGCAAGATCATCATCGGCGCGCTCGCCGCCATCACACTGGGCGCGCTTTCCGGATGCGGTGCAACAATGGGCGGCACCAGCGGGTTATACAAGGTGACCGGCGTCGAGGAGGGTGACATGCTGAAACTGCGCGCCGGGCCGGGCACCGGCTTCAGCGTCATTGCCGGGCTGCCCAATGACAGCGTTGTGCGCGTCTACAGCTGCGAGCGGACAGGCAGCACACGGTGGTGCAAGGCCTCCATGCAGCAGCCCGGCGGGCTGGACGGGTATGTGTCATGGGCCTATCTGCAACGGCTCTGACAGGTGGCGGATGGGGGCGGGGCTGCGCCCCTACTCTGCCCGGTTGCCTTTGCCCAGCTTTTTGCGCCAGCCGACCCGCTCGTCAAGCCGGACGTTATCTGGCGAATACGTCGTAGCGCGCGCTGAAAAATCGCTACTGACCAAGATCCGGTTGGCAGCAATTGTAATTACCACCAATGCGACCAATGAAATGAGGAACGCTTTCATTCTACGCTTCCTTGCCTTGGTTTATTTCCGCCTCGCGCAGATCGTCCACCCATAGGCTGTGATGCTCACGCGCCCATTGCTCTTCGACGTCTCCGTTGCCCATGGCGTCAAAGGCGCCCTCCATCCCGATGCTGCCGATATAGATATGCGCAAAGATGATGGCGGTCAGGATCAGGCTGAGAATGGCATGCCATAGCTGCGCATATTGCATCTCTTCCTGCGGGGTCAGCGGATAGGCCAGCGGATCCAGCCCGACCCAGCCCGGCGCGCCGATTGCGTTCAGCTTGGCAAAGGTTGCGCCGAACATGTTGATTTCGAATGGAAACAGCAGCGACAGCCCGGACGCTGAAATCGACCCGCCCAGTATGATCACAGACCAGAAAATCAGCTTTTGCCCGGCGTTGAATTTCTTGGCCGGGGGATGACCCTTGCCAAAGATGCCGCCGCCCTTGGCCAGCCAGTTCAGGTCTGTACGGTCGGGCAGATTGTGAATGACCCAGAAGAAAAAGATGATCACCAGCGCGATCATGAAGGCCCACGAGATGTTGTTATGCACCCATTTTGTTCCCACTGCGACGGTCGCAAAAGCCTCGTGGCCGAAGGCGGGGATCAAGATCTTGCGACCGAATAGAGAAATCAGACCAGTCAGGCCGAGGATCAGAAACGAACTGGCCAGCAGCCAGTGACCAAACCGCTCGATCCCGCTGAAGCGGGTGATCGTGCGGCCGGTTTTGTCGCCCTTGATGCGGATGCGCCCGCGGATGAGGTAGAACAGTGCCAGCAGCAGCAGCGTGCCACCCAAAAGCGCGGCGCCGTAGATCAGCAGCGGGCCTTCGCGGAATTTCAGCCACCACATGCCGCCATCCTGTATCAGCGTTTGCGCAGCCGGCCCGCGCGTCTGAGTGGTCACATCCGCCGTATCATAGCGCAGCGCGCGCCACAGATCGGAATCGGACTGCCCGCCGCGTGTGCCCAGCGGCGCTGTGATCGGTGCGGCGGCATCGGGATCACCGGTTTCGGATCGGCGGAATTCATCGTCTACCTTCTGCTGCGCCTGCCTGCGCATGATATCGTCAAGCGTCTGCGCCCCGCCGGTTTCCGCGCGCGGGGCTGCAGCGCCCTCCTGCGCGATGGCAGGAACAGACAGGCCCAGAGCCAAGACCAAAGCGGCAAAAAAGCGAAGCATATGGGCGATCCTTACCTTGTGCGGTTCAACGCAGCGCGCGGTTATTCGCCGGTTCCCATGCGGGTTCCCGACTGGCCCTTTTGACCATAAGCGGTACCCCAGCCCCAGGCGCCAGCGCCGAAACCGCGCGCGACGATCCGTTCGCGGTAGATGGTCGACACATCATCGCCGTCCCCCGCCAGCAGCGCCTTGGTCGAGCACATTTCGGCGCAGAGCGGCAGCTTGCCCTCGGCGATCCGGTTGCGGCCGTATTTGGCGAATTCCGCGGCAGAATGGTTTTCCTCGGGGCCGCCGGCGCAGAAGGTGCATTTGTCCATCTTGCCACGCGATCCGAAATTGCCCGCTTGCGGGTATTGCGGCGCGCCGAACGGGCACGCGTAGAAGCAATAGCCGCAGCCGATGCACAGATCCTTGGAGTGCAGCACGATGCCATCGGCGGTCTGGTAGAAGCAATCGACCGGGCAGACCGCCATGCAGGGCGCGTCCGAGCAATGCATGCAGGCGACCGAAATCGACCTCTCGCCGGGTTTGCCGTCATTGATCGTGACCACCTTGCGGCGGTTGATGCCCCACGGCACCTCGTGTTCATTCTTGCAGGCGGTAACGCAGGCGTTGCATTCGATGCAGCGTTCAGCGTCGCAGAGAAACTTTGCTCTGGCCATTGTCGTTCTCCTTATGCTGTCCAGATTTTGCAGAGGGTCGCTTTGGTCTCCTGCATCTGGGTCACGCTGTCATATCCGTAGGTCTGGGCAATGTTGGACGATTCGCCCAGCACATAGGGGTCGGCCCCTTCGGGGTATTTATCGCGCAGATCCTTGCCCTCGAAATGCCCGCCAAAGTGGAAGGGCATAAACGCCACGCCCTCGCCCACGCGCTCGGTCACCATGGCCATCACCTTGACCTTGCCGCCCTCAGGCCCTTCGACCCAGACCTGCGCGCCGTCGCGCACGCCCAGATTGTTGGCGTCGCGCGTGTTGATTTCGACGAACATATCCTGCTGCAATTCGGCCAGCCACGGGTTCGAGCGGGTTTCCTCGCCGCCGCCCTCATATTCGACCAGACGGCCCGAGGTCAGGATGATCGGATATTCCTGCGAGAAGTCGTTTTTCTGGATCGAGGCGTACATGGTGGGCACGCGCCAGAACTTCTTGTCCTCGTAGGTCGGATAATCGGCCACCAGATCGCGGCGGTTGGAATAAAGCGGCTCGCGGTGCAGCGGCACTGGATCAGGGAAGGTCCAGACCACGGCGCGCGCCTTCGCGTTGCCGAAGGGCGCGCAGCCATGCGCGATGGCAACCCGCTGAATCCCCCCCGAGAGGTCGGTTTTCCAGTTCACGCCGCCTGTCTTTTCCTTGTAGTCCGACGGCATTTCGCCCTGCTGCGAGGTTTCGCCAACCTCTTCTTCTCCATTCGCGCCGCCATCGTCGGCGGGCGCTGTCGTCACCGGTGCCCCCTCGGGGTAGCCCGCAACGCGGTTGATGCTGGCCATTTCGTCATCCGTCAGGTCGCCGTCCCAGCCCAGATCCCGCAACATCTGCATGGTGAACTCGGGATAGCCGTCTTTGATCTCGGACCCCTTGGAATAGACACCCTCGGCCAGCAGGTTGTCGCCGTCACGCTCTACGCCGAAACGCGCGCGGAAGGTCAGGCCGCCTTCGGCCACCGGGATCGACATGTCATAAAGCAGCGCTGTGCCGGGGTGGTTCATCTCGGGCGTGCCCCAGCACGGCCACGGCAGGCCGTAGAAATCACCGTCTGCCGGTCCGCCATTGGCGCGCAGCGACGTGCGGTCAAAGGTGTGCTGGTTTTCCATGTGCATCTTCAGCCGCTCGGGGCTTTGGCCGGTATAGCCGATGGTCCACATGCCGCGATTGTATTCGCGGGTGATATCCTCGACATTCGGCTCGCCGCCCTCGTCAATGGCGATGTTGCGGAACATCTTGTCGTGGAAGCCGAATTTCTCGGCAAACTTTGCCATGATCGTATGATCGGGCAGCGATTCAAACAGCGGCTCAAAGACCCGCTCGCGCCATTGCAGCGATCGGTTGGATGCCGTGGCTGAGCCGCGCGTTTCAAACTGGGTGCAGGCGGGCAGCAGATAAACGCCGTCGGTGCGGTCCTGCATCACAGCGGACACGGTCGGGTAAGGATCGACGACGACCAGCATCTCCAGCCGCTCCATCGCGGTTTTCATTTCCTTCATGCGGGTTTGCGAGTTTGGCGCATGGCCCCACAGAACCATCGCGCGGGTGTTGTCGGGTTGGTCCAGGTTGGCCTTGTCCTCCAGCACGCCGTCGATCCAGCGGCTGACCGGGATGCCGGTCAGGTTCATCATCCTGGTATCGCCGACGCTGGCGTCAGAAAACCGGCCCTTGAGCCAATCCAGATCTTCCTCCCAGACGCGCGCCCAATGCGCCCACGACCCTTCCGTCAGTCCGTAATAGCCCGGCAGGGAATCCGCCACGACGCCAAAGTCTGTCGCGCCCTGCACGTTGTCATGACCGCGGAAAATGTTGGTGCCACCGCCCGCGCGGCCCATGTTGCCAAGGGCAAGTTGCAGGATGCAGTAGGCGCGGGTGTTGTTGTTGCCGTTGCTGTGCTGGGTGCCGCCCATGCACCAGACCACGGTGCCGGGGCGGTTATTGGCCAGCGTGCGCGCGACACGCTCGAGTTGCTCGCCGGGGGCGCCGGTCACGCGCTCGACCTCCTCCGGCGTCCACGCCTTCACCTCGTCGCGGATCTGGTCCATGCCCCAGACACGGGTGCGGATGAAGTCCTTGTCCTCCCAGCCATTCTCGAAAATGTGCCACAGTATACCCCAGACCAGCGCCACGTCGCTGCCGGGGCGAAAGCGGACATATTCATCCGCATGCGCCGCCGTGCGGGTAAAGCGCGGATCGCAGACGATCAGCGGCGCGTTGTTTTCCTCTTTCGCTTTCAGGATATGCAGCAGGGACACCGGGTGCGCTTCGGCGGGGTTGGAGCCGATCAGGAACATCGCCTTGGAATTGTGGATGTCGTTATAGCTGTTGGTCATGGCGCCGTAGCCCCATGTATTGGCCACGCCCGCCACGGTGGTCGAGTGGCAGATCCGCGCCTGATGATCGACGTTATTGGTGCCCCAATAGGCGGCGAATTTGCGGAAGAGATACGCCTGTTCGTTGCTATGCTTGGCAGAGCCCAGCCAATAGACGGAATCCGGGCCGCTTTCGTCGCGGATCTTCATCATGCCGTCGCCGATCTCATTGATCGCCTGCTGCCAGCTGATGCGGACCCACTCACCGCCCTCTTTCTTCATCGGGTATTTCAGGCGGCGCTCGCCATGCGCATGTTCGCGCACCGACGCGCCTTTGGCGCAATGCGCGCCCAGGTTGAACGGGCTGTCAAAGCCGGGCTCCTGCCCGATCCAGACACCGTTATCGACTTCGGCAATCACTGTACAGCCGACGGAACAATGCGTGCAGACTGATTTCTTGATATCAACCACACGATCTACTCCGGATTGCGCCGTGGCCTGCGAAACCGTTCCGCCGGTCGCGGCAACAGCCGCCAGACCGCCGATTGCCAGACCGGAGCCACGCAGGAATGTGCGGCGATCTACGTTTGAAGAAGCGGCAGTCGCCGGGGACGGTCTGCCGGGGCGGCGCGTGATGCCATTTGTCTTTTTCCTGAGCATGGTCTGTCTCCCTACTTCTGCGCTGCCGCAGTCTTGGTAACTGTCATGTGCTCCCTGCCGCGATGTCGCCGGGCGGGTCGCACTGTATTAAAAACGCGCGCTTTCCAAATATGCGCGTGTGTGTTCCGTGTCCTGCATCACCTGCGATGACAGATCGACCTCGGCGGGCGCGGTCTGCGCGGCGCCGGCCCCGGTAGCAACCGCCACGACGCCCGGCACTGCGGTACCTGCGATCTTCAGGAAATTGCGACGGGTTGTGCGCTGTTTCGTGTCAGTCATTTCAAAGCTCCCTGTTGGTCGTTTTATCATAATGGTGGCCGCTGCCGTCAATTATCCAGCAGGCCATCAGCCTGCCGCCATCCGAAACGCTTCCTGCTCAATGCTCAGAAACGCGGAGCCCACAGCCCCGACCGAGGCATAGAGAACCGATGTCTTGGCAGCTTGCAAATCCGTAAAGAAATGCGTCGCCCATGGGCCGATATGCTTGTTATAGAACTCTTTTTGCCGCGATAAAGGGACTGCCGCGCCAAAACGCCCGACAATCATGCCGCCCATCATCTCCATCAGCGAGGCGATGTTGTCCTCTGGCTCGAACGTATTTTCAGCCCGCGTAATCCTGAGCGCGACCATGTCGGCGCGCAGATTTGCCAGCGGCTTTTCGTTGAGAAACCCTGTCATGTAATAGCTGGCGTAGGGCAAAAGCTCGCCCCGGCCCAGACCGATAAACAGCGCGTTATACTCTGTCAGCGCGGCCTTGGGTGTGGTCACTTTAGCGACTCGCGCCAACCCGTCGATCGCCCCCCCCAGCGGGCTTGAGTCGCCGGTCAATGCGGCGGTCTGCGCCAGCAGCACGTCGTCCGGCGGGCCTGCCAGCATGAGGCCGAGATAATTGTAAAGGTCCGCGCGTAGGCGGTCCTCATCTTCATTTTTGAAATGGGCCTGTGCAACTGTCATGCGCTGTTCCCGTCGAAGTGAAATACCATCCTGCGCGGCCTGCTGATTTCGGCCTCGTGCGGCGCGGCCCGTGGTCCAGGCGCCGCGTCGTCATCCGCGTGTGGCACCGGCTCCTGCGCCCCCACATCATCTGCCAAAATCTCATCTTTGTCGAGTGACGCCGGATCATCGGCCTCCACCTCATCGTTGCGCGCGACCTCCAGAACATGCCCAAGCAGCCCCTTGCCAACCTGATAACTGGTCTGGACGGGCGCGTTACCAAAACTTCCGCTAATGTAGTCGTCATCGTAGTCGTTCAGCCCATCAACGCAGGCCAGTACCGGATTGCTCCGCCACAGTTTGCGCAGCGCGCGTTTGCGGATATGTTCGGGAACCGCCTTGGCCATGAAGGCGGCAAAGTCATCCCCCCTGGACAGCGTGTCGGGGTCCGGCAGACCCAGGTCCGTCAAAATCTCCTCGTCGGTCTTTTCGGCCAGCGCCTGCTGGTGCGCGGCCTCCAGCGCGGCCTCATGCGCGGCTGCCTCGGCTTCGGCCTCGGCGCGCAGGGCTGCGCGGCGGCGATCCCAGAAGGCGGCGGTCCCGGTCATTTCGACGCCACCCTGCGCAGATGCGGCGAGCGGTAGACATCGGTTTTCTGTACAATGCGTGGATCACCTATGCCGTCCTCGACATCATCGACGCGCGTTTTCTTCTGCTTGCGCTTGATGAACGCCTCCTCCTCGTGGTGGCGGGTCAGATAATCGCCGATCCACGCCTGCATGCCCTCGGGCATCGCCACCTTTTCAACCATGACTTCGGCCGAGTCGCAGTAATCCTGCCCCTCATAGGGCGATGCCGTGACCAGCGTCACCCTCCAAGGCGTATCCTTCAACGTCACTTCCGGAGCGAGAACGATGTAAAGCGACGGCTCGCGGGTCTGAAGCTCATGCGCATACGCCTCGGTGTCTGACACATACAACTCTAGCGGCACGGTCGCGGCGTGATATTCGACCACGTCGCCATCACGGCGCAGGACCTTCCAGCTTGCAGGTCCGGCCCCCGGCAGGATACCGACAACGCGCCACGCCCATTTCGCCCAGCGCGTCACGCCCGGCGATTTCCGGATCACGATCCCGACCGGGATAGTCTGCGAATTTGGAAAGACAAAGGTCAAGCTGGCACCCGCTACAAAGCTATGGGTTTTTCTGTGATTAGAATGATAAGCCTACACACTATATAAAGAAATTCAATGCAGCTATCGGCTAATCCTATCATTGTGATCGATGTCACGGATTTGATCACCGCGATCGCCCGGATCGCCTTTCATCCGCTGTCGTTTCATCCTAGATATAGGGCACCAAGGGGGCGACATGACGAAAAGACTGCTGATCTGCGATTGCCTCGGAACCCAGACCATTGACGCCGCCGCCCTGAGTGCCTCCACGGGGTTTGAATGCTCACGGATGCACACCGCGCTTTGCCAATCCCAGATCGACCTTGCCGCTTCGGGGATGCAGGCCGGGGACGTGATGATCGCCTGCCAGCAGGAGGCGGATCGCTTTGCCGATCTGGCCGAGGATATCGGCGCGCCCATTCCAGAGTTCGTCGATATCCGTGATCGTGCAGGCTGGACGTCGGATACCGCAGACACTTCCCCAAAAATGGCCGCCCTCATCGCCGAAGCGGCATTGCCGCAGCCACTGCCCAAGACTGTCGATGTCACCTCGGATGGCACCTGCCTGATCATCGGCGCGCCCGATGCAGCCTTTGCCGCCGCTGAAAAGCTGGCCGATATTCTGGCCGTGACGGTGCTGGTTCCCGCCAGCGCAGATATCCCGATAACCTCGCGGTATGACATATGCGCCGGACGGCTGGAGCGCATCACGGGGACGCTGGGCCAGTTCAATCTGACGATTGACGCGTTTCAGCAGGTGATACCCGGCGGGCGCGGCGCGCCGACGCTGACCGCGCCGAGGGACGGCGCGCAGTCCGAATGCGATCTGATCCTTGACCTGGCCGGTGCCACCCCCCTGTTTCCCGCGCCGGAAAAACGCGACGGATATCTGCGCGCCGATCCCGGCAGCCTGCCCGCCGTAGCGGATGCGATATTGGCGGCCAGTCAGATGATCGGCACGTTTGAAAAACCGCTGCATATCCGGCTGGAGCCATCGCTCTGCGCTCATTCGCGGGCCGAACAGCCCGCCTGTTCGAACTGCCTGAACGTCTGCCCGACCGGCGCGATCCTGCCGGCGGGCGAACATGTGGCGATTGACCCGCTGATCTGCGCCGGATGCGGCGCCTGTTCGGCGGTCTGCCCGTCAGGCGCGATCAGCTACGACGCGCCGCCGGTTGACCATGTGTTTCGCCGCATCGGAACGCTGGCCGGCACGTATCGCAAGGCAGGCGGCCAGAGCGGCACCCTGCTGGTCCATGACGCGCATGGCGCCGAGATGATCCGCCTTGCCGCACGCTTCGGGCGCGGCCTGCCGGCCCATATCATTCCACTGGAAATCGAGGCTCTGGCGATCTTTGGCCATGCCGAAATGGTGGGCGCGCTGGCCAGTGGCTTTGCCGGTGTGGACATCCTGCTGGCGCCAAAGACCGACCGCGACGTGGTGCAGGCGCAGGCCGAACTGGCCGCGGCGATGGGGGGGCAGGACATCGTTCAGCTGCTGGAAATCACTGACCCCGACGCGCTGTCCGATCACCTAATTGACCGAGACATAGCCAGTCCTGTCGCCTCCCCCATCCTGCCGATGGGCTCGCGCCGCCAGATCACGCGGCTGGCGGCCAAGGCACTGTCGCCTGAGGCGGATATCCTGCCCTTGCCAGTCGGCGCTCCTTACGGCGCCGTTCTGGTTGATCCGGGTGCCTGCACGCTCTGCCTGGCTTGCGTATCGCTCTGCCCGTCCGGCGCGCTGGTGGACAACCCCGACATGCCGCAGCTGCGATTTCAGGAGGAGGCGTGCCTGCAATGCGGCCTGTGCGCCAATGTCTGCCCCGAGGATGCGATCACCTTGCAGCCGCAGCTGAACCTGACAGATACCGCGCTCAGCCAGGTCGTCCTGCATGAGGAAGAACCGTTCGCCTGCGTCGAATGTGGCAGCCTGTTCGGCGTCAGATCCACGGTCGAGCGGATCATGGAGAAGCTGGCCGGCAAACATGCGATGTTCGCCAATCCCGCTGCTGCGCGGATGATCCAGATGTGCGATAATTGCCGCGTGCAGGCGCAGTTCCACTCGCAAAACAACCCCTTCACCGGGGGCGAGCGGCCAGCGGTGCGCACCACCGAGGACTATCTGTCCAAACGTAAAGATCACTGAACCCCAAAAACGGAGACGAAAATGAGCGAAGATTTCAACATGTCGATGCGCAAGTTCCTCAAGCAGGTCGGCGTGACCTCGCAACAGGAAATCGAAAAGGCGTTTCGCAAGGCCGAAGGCACTGAGGGCAAGCAGTTCGAGGCCAAGATGGTGCTGACCGTCGACGGCGTTGATCTGGAGCATGTCGTCACCGGCACGATCAAGGGCTGAAAAGGGCATGACGCTTGGGCGCGAACAGGTGCTGGCGGCGCTGCAAACGCTGACCGATCCGGTCAGTGGCGCGCCGCTGGTCGATGCCGGTCTGGTCAAGGCACTGACCGTACAGGACGGCGCTGTGCGCTTCGTGCTGGAGGTCAGCGGCAGCCATACCGCCGCCTATGGCAAACTGAAGGACGAGGTCGAGGCCAAGGTCGGCGCCCTGCCCGGCGTTGAAAAACTGTCGGTCGTGATGACCGCCCACAGCACTCCTACCCCGCCGCCCGACCTGAAGCTGAACCGCCCGGCAGAGCCGAAAGGCCCGCAGAAAATACCCGGCGTGGACCGTATCATCGCGATTGCATCCGGCAAGGGCGGTGTGGGCAAATCGACCGTTTCGGCCAATCTGGCCTGCGCGCTGGCCGCCGAAGGGCGGCGCGTCGGCCTGCTGGATGCCGATGTTTACGGCCCGTCGCAACCGCGCATGCTGGGCGTGACCGGGCGGCCCTCGTCGCCCGATGGCAAGACGATCCTGCCGATGCGCAATTACGGCGTCACGATGATGTCGCTGGGGTTGATGGCGAACGAGGATCAGGCGGTCGTCTGGCGCGGTCCGATGCTTATGGGCGCGCTCCAGCAAATGTTGAACCAGGTGCAATGGGGCGCGCTGGATGTGCTGATCGTGGATCTGCCGCCCGGCACCGGCGACGTGCAGATGACGCTGGCGCAGAAGGCGCAGCTTGAAGGGGCGATCATCGTCTCGACCCCGCAGGATGTTGCCCTGCTGGACGCGCGCAAGGGGATCGACATGTTCAATCAGCTGGGCACGCCGATCATCGGCATGATCGAAAATATGTCGACGCATATCTGCTCGCAGTGCGGGCATGAAGAGCACACATTCGGCCATGGCGGGGTTGCCGCCGAGGCTGCGAAGCTCGGTGTGCCTTTGCTGGCCGAAATCCCTCTGCATCTGGATATAAGACTGGCCGCTGATGGCGGCGCGCCGATCGTGGTGTCGGGACCGGACAGCCCGCAAGCGGCAGGTTTCCGGTCGGTCGCGCAGCAACTGATCGCGCTTGGCCACGCATGACGCCGCCCGCCTTTCCTCCTCTGTTCTCGGGGCTTGATGCAAATGGGACGGAGCCCTTCACGCTGGCCTGCGTGCAGGCACGAAACGTGTGCGATGCGGGGCTTGTGACCTATGATCTGGGCCATGACCGCCTGCGCGCGGCCATCGTCTTTGCCCCCGAAGTATCTTTGCGCGATGCCGCCGCGATGCTCCCGCTTTGCGGTGTCGGCTTCCAGCATGCACTTGGCGCGCTGGCCCCGCCCGAAGTGGCGGTGCATCTGGGCTGGGCGGGGGAAATCTACGTGAATGGCGGCCATTGCGGCGATTTAAGAATGGCGTCCTCGGATACGGATCCAGATGCTGTGCCTGCATGGCTGGTCATCGGCCTCTCGCTCGAACTCTGGCCCCGCTCCCACGATACCGGAACGACGCCCAACACCACCGCGCTTTATGCCGAAGGCTGCGGCGATGTGGACCCAAGCGCCCTCCTGGAGGCATGGGTGCGCCACACGCTTGTCCAGCTTAACGACTGGGCAGACGATGGCACCGCCCGGCTGCACCGTGTCTGGCTGGAGCTGGCCCATGGCCGCGACATGGACATAAATGTGGCCGGGCATCGCGGCACCTTCACCGGTCTGGATGAACATCTGGGCCTGCTGTTGAAATCCGGGGAGGCAACGCAGCTGATCCCCCTCACCGCCCTGCTGACGGAGCCTGCATGAAACTTGCCCGCGCCATTCATTTCGACGAAAGCGACACCCGTGTGTTCCACAACCCCGCCCGCACCGGCGAGTGGTGCATCTCGGGCGGGTTCGAGTTTTCCAACTGGTCCGAGGCCGATCTGACCGGCAAGGCACGGCAAGCGTTCACCAACGGCTGGCTGGGCTGCGAGACGTTTGGCCGGGCCACGTTCGTCGCCGTTACCCAAATCGAGCCATCCGAGATCGAAGCGCTGGCAGATCGGCTGGCGCAGCATTTCGTCGATATATACGGCGCGCCATCGGCTGAGGTCGCCCGCAATGTCGCGCTGGAAGAATTGTCCCAGATGACGGACCTGTGCGAAGAACATGACGCCAATACCCTGCTGACCGTTGCGCGCGAGCTGACCGAAACAGGCGTGCGGGAAACCTACCGCATGATCGAGGCGCAGGCCGCCGCGCTTGAGCAATTCGCGATTCACGGCGATCTGGACGACCCGCAACACTAAAGCGTTTCGCGAAAAACCTGAATCACAGATTCTCGTGAAACGCGCGCGCCATATCAGCGTTGCGCGCGTTTCGCCTTTGTCTGATGTCTCAGGTTAAAGGCGAAACGCTTTAGGCCGGATCGCTACTTGGGCGAATGCGCGCAGCGTTCCGGCTTGATATCGATGAGCGGCGTCCCGTCCAGACAATCCAGCCCCCGCACGCTCAGAATCAGCCCGTCAATCGCGTCCAGCCGCACCACCGACACCCCGATAGGATTGGGCCGCACCGGCGATCGCAGCGCAAAGGTGCCGCGCGGATCACCCTTTGAGCCGGGGTTTTGCACCACCAGATCGCGCCGCGCCTGATCGAGCCAATAAAACATCTCCACCGTCTCGTGCGCCTCCAGCCCTTTCAGCGCAAGGCCCCACGGTTCGAACAGCTCAACGGTGCAGATCGGCCCGTCGAGCGATCCCTGGCGCGGACAATCGGCGCGCGTGGTCCATGGCGTACGGATACGCCCGATAAACCGAAGCTGCGCATCGCTCGGTTCGGGCAGATCCACCGAAATCTCATGCTCGCGAATTTCGGATGTGGTGCTGCTCATGCTGTGTCCTTTCCTACGGCTAGAATGTTGTAGCAGCCGCGCAGCGCAAATGCCTGCGACGAATGCCCGCCCCTTGTCCGCGTTTGCGGACGGATCGCACACCCAATTCTCAATTCCTATGGATTCTTAAGTTTTATTGTGCGAAATTTTCGTAGTTACGGAGGAAACGCATACATGGAGAGCTTCTCAGCGATCTTGATCGAGGCGATCGGGCTCATCCTGTCTTGGGATGCCGACGTGATCGAGATCATCCTGCTGTCGCTGCGCGTCACGCTGACGGCGGTCGCCGTGTCCTGCGTGATCGGCTTGCCGCTGGGTGCGGTCGTCGGTGCGTTTCGCTTTCCGCTGCGCACCGGCGTTCTGGTGGCGATGAACACGCTGATGGGCCTGCCGCCGGTTGTGGTCGGGCTGATGGTCTATCTGATGCTGTCGGCCTCGGGGCCCATGGGCGTGCTGGGCCTGCTTTATACGCCCACGGCGATGATTGTGGCGCAGACCATTCTGGTCACCCCCATCGTTGCCGCCCTGACCCGGCAGGTGATCGAGGATCTCAACGGCGAATATGCCGAGCAGTTCGAATCGCTCGGCGTTGGCCGGCTTGACCGCGTGCTGGCTCTGCTTTGGGATGCGCGTTACAGCCTGCTGACCGTGGCGCTGGCCGGGTTCGGGCGTGCGGTGGCCGAGGTGGGCGCAGTGATCATCGTTGGCGGTAACATCAACCACGTCACCCGCGTCATGACGACCACTATCGCGCTGGAGACGTCCAAGGGTAATCTTCAGCTGGCACTGGCGCTGGGCCTGATCCTGCTGGCAATCGCGGTTGTTGTGAATGGGCTTTTGATGGCCATTCGCGGCACAGCGGCACGGGCGGCCTATGTCTGAGCCTGCGATAGACATCCGCGCGCACAGCGCCGTCGCGCCCCAGCCGCTGATGTCGGCGCGCGGCGTCTGCTTTGACGCGGGCGGGCAACGCCTGATTGACGGGGTTGATCTGGACGTCTTGCCGGGCCGCTGCACCGTGATCATGGGCGCCAATGGCAGCGGCAAAAGCCTGCTGCTGCGCCTGCTGCACGGATTGCTGACGCCCAGCGAAGGCAGCATTGCATGGCGCGGCAGGCCGCTGGACCGCGCCGCGCGGCGCGAGCAGGCGATGGTATTTCAACGCCCCGTCATGCTGCGCCGCTCGGTCGCGGCGAACCTGCGCTTTGCCCTGTCAGTGCGCGGCGTGCGCGGGCCCGAGCGCAAGACGCGCGAGGCCGAGACGCTGACCCTCGCCCGGCTGGACGGCCTGAAAGACAGGCCCGCGCGTGTACTATCGGGCGGCGAACAACAGCGCCTTGCGATGGCGCGCGCCATGATCAGCGCGCCCAAGCTGCTGCTGCTGGACGAGCCAACGGCGAGCCTTGATCCGGCATCGACTCTCGCGATTGAAAACCTGATTGCACAGGCCCGCGAGAGCGGCGCCACGATCATTCTGGTGACCCATGACGCGGGACAGGCCCGCAGGCTGGGCGATGATCTGATCTTTCTGCATGGCGGACGCATTGCCGAAACAGGCCCCGTTGTCCGCGTGCTGGACGCACCCCGGTCCAAGGCTGCGCAGGCGTGGCTGAGCGGGCGCCTGTTTGTTCCAAACAACCCCTGAAAACCCATTAAATCATATAAGGAGTATGATCATGTTCAGACGCAATTTCCTCGGCTTCGCGGCGGCGGGCCTTCTGGCACTTGGAGCGGTCGGCCCGGCGGCGGCGCAGGATGATTTCATCATCGTGCAATCCACCACCTCGACCCAGAACTCGGGGCTATTTGATCACATCCTGCCGATGTTTCAGGACAAGACCGGCATCGAAGTGCGCGTCGTCGCCGTCGGCACCGGGCAGGCGATCAAAAACGCCGCGAACGGCGACGGCGATGTGCTGTTCGTGCATGCCAAACCGGCCGAAGAGAAATTCGTCGCCGATGGCGACGGCGTCAGCCGCAGCGACGTGATGTATAACGATTTCGTCATCGTCGGCCCCTCGTCCGATCCGGCGGGTGTGGCAGGCATGTCCGATGTCAGCGCTGCAATGGCCAAGATTGCGGACACGGGCGCAGCTTTCGCCTCGCGCGGCGATGACAGCGGCACTCACAAGGCCGAGCTGCGCCTGTGGGAGGCTGCCGGCGTCGATGTCGATGCCGCGTCGGGCGGCTGGTATCGCGAAACCGGGTCCGGCATGGGCGCGACGCTGAACACCGGCACGGGCATGGATGCCTATATCATGACCGACCGCGCCACATGGATCAGCTTTGGCAACAAGGGCGAATATCAGATCGTGGTCGAGGGCGACGACCGGATGTTCAACCAGTACGGCATCATTCTGGTGAACGCGGAAAAGCATCCCAATGTGAAGTCCGAGCAAGGCCAGGCATTCATCGACTGGGTTCTGTCCGAGGAAGGTCAGGCCGCGATTGCCGACTACAAGATCGACGGTCAGCAACTGTTTTTCCCCAACGCGGGCTGAGCCGGCACCAAGGCGCGCCATGCCCGGCGCGCCTTTCAATTTTCAGGAGCCTCCTATGAAATCCACACTCACAGCAGGAATTCTGGCTATGGCTGCGATGACGCAACCGGCCCTCGCCCAGGAGGTGCGTCTGCACGCAGCAGGCAGCCTCAAGGCCGCGATGACCGATATCGCGGACGCGTTCGAAGCGGCCACAGGCGCGGCGGTCACGCGCAATTTCGGCCCCTCCGGCCTGCTGCGCGAACGCATCGAAGGCGGCGAGCCGGCCGAGCTGTTCGCATCTGCCAACATGCGCCATCCGCAAACGCTGGCCGATGCCGGGCTGTCCGGGCCGGTGACGATGTTTGCCCGCAACAGTCTGTGCGGGCTGGCGCCGGGGAATGTCGACGTCACCACCGACACCATCCTTGATGTCATGCTGTCAGACGACATTCGGCTTGGCACTTCGACGCCAAAAGCGGACCCATCAGGCGATTACGCATGGGAGCTTTTCGGCAAGGCGGACGCGATCCGGCACGGCAGCACCGCCATGCTGGAGACAAAGGCGCTGCAACTGACCGGCGGGCCGGACAGCGCCCAGCCGCCGGAGGGCCGCAACCCCTATGCCTGGGTGATGAGCGAGGACCGCGCGGACCTGTTCGTGACCTATTGCACCAACGCGGTGCTGGCCCAGCGCGACACGCCGTCATTGCAGATCGTGCAATTCCCGGAAGCGCTGGCGGTAGGCGCAGATTACGGCCTGACCGTGCTAAAGGATGCCCCGGATCAAGCGGCGGATCTGGCCGATTTCATCCTTGCGGCTGAGGGGCAGCAGATCCTTGCCAGCTACGGGTTCACCCCCGTGCACTAATTCGGTGTGCTATGCGCTGGCAGTCTACTCGGACAGCCAGCGCACGTCCCCCATCTGTGCCAGATCATAGCCGCCCATTGCCGCCGCCTTTTCATGGCAGGCGGCACTGCTGGCAAAGGCCAGCAGCCTTTGCACCGGCGCGGTAAAATAGGCGCGCCGGTCGATCAGCAGATCAAAGCGCTCCTCAGCCAGCGGCAGAAACCCAAGATTGAACTGCTGCGCCATCGCTTCGATGCCGGTGGCCGCATCGGCAAGGCCTGCCGCGACCGCCGCCGCAGCATCGTATTCGGTATGTGCCAGCCCACTGACCAGATCGAGATCCGCCATTTTCAGCCCCGCGCGCGCCAGCATGTCGTCAAAAAACGTGGCGCCGCCTGCACCGGGCTGCCGCTGCACCACACGCTTGCCTTTGAGATCAGCAAAACAGGTGATCGCGTCGCGTGCGCCTGCTGCCAGCACAAGGCCGCGCGCGCGTGCCGCCCAGGCAATCAGAACACAGTCCCGGAGATCCATAGTGGCGACTGTTTCGACATTCCAGTCGGTCCCACTCGGTATATGCAGCCCGGCAAGCGCCGCCTGCCCCTTTGCAAAAATATCCAGCCCGGCGCGGCTGCCGTTGAACAAGGTCGCCAGGTTCGATCCACATTCACGCACCGCCCAGTCCAGCAACGGATCGTGCGATCCGGTCAGCACTGCCGGGCGGTCAACGGACGCGGGCCCGCTGCCTGTCTCGATCCAGTCCAGCAGCGCAGCCCTTGGAAACAGAAGCTTGCCGGTAATGCGCCGATGCGGGATGTCGCCTGCTGCCGCAAGGTCATACACCTTGCGCTCTTTCACGCGCAAAATCTCTGCCACCTCCTTGGTGGTCAGATAGCTCAGCGGATTGTCTTGCTGGTCATCCTGCATCTTGCAGCTGTATCTCCCGAGGCTAGAAAATGGACTACCTGAGGGGCTTCTGCAAGATGCTTGGAGATGCGGCTTGCTCCGGTCAGATGTCGTCCCTAAGACTTTTGCCCGGCACGGTGTCGACCGGCGCGTTTGCGATAGTCCACGACAGGAAGCACCAAATGTTGCGCGAGATTTGGGAACGGGTCCGACGCATTTGGAATATCCGAGGCATTGAGAAAATAGGTCTGAAAGCTTGGATGAGTAGCCGTCTCGACATTTCTGATGTCCCGGACAGACCGCTCGATCCGGCGCCGCGCATCGACATCAAGAAGGGCCAGACATGCGCCCCCGCCGGCCGCATTTCCGACGGCCTTGACGTTTTCAAACGCGCAATCGGGGATCAAGCCCAGCACAATCGCATGTTTGACCGAGATGTGGCTGCCAAACGCCCCGGCCAGCACGATCCTGTCAACCGTCTGCGCGCCGATTTCATCCATAAGAAGACGAATACTTGCATAAAGCGCAGCCTTGGCCATCTGCACCTCGCGGACATCATTATTGGTAAAGACGATATTTGGCGTACCATCATACAAAGATACGGAATACGTCCGGTCGTTCAGAAAACAATGCACGCAGCCGGTTTCCTGCGGGCTGCCAATGCGGCCCGTATGGTCGATGATACCCGCCATGCGCATTTCGGCCACCATCTCGATCACGCCGGAGCCGCAGATACCAGTCACGCCGATATCGCTGATGGACGCCTCAAACGCCGGGTCATCCGACCAGACGTCCGATCCAATCACCTTGAAACGGATCTGCTTGGTGACAGAATCAATTCGGACGCTTTCAATCGCACCCGGCGCGGCCCTCTGGCCGTGGGTAATTTCGGCACCTTCAAGTGCCGGACCGGTCGGCGAGGAGGTAGCGACGATGCCGGTTTTATTTTCCAGAAATATCTCTGCATTTGTGCCGATGTCGACAATCAGAGTGAGCGCGTCAGCGAGTTCGTGACGTTCGCTCAGCAGGACCGCAGCGGCATCGGCGCCGACATGGTTGCCGACAGCGGGCAAAAAATAGACCTGCGCACGTGGGTGTATTGGCAGATCGACGTCAGACGCTTCGACCAAAAGAGCCTTGGAGGTTGCGGAAGTAAAGGGTGACTGACCCAGTTCAACGGGGTCAAATCCCAGATACAGGTGATGCATGATCGGGTTGCAGACCATGACGGCATCCAGCACCTCGGAGGGGGGGATACCGTTGCAAGACGTCACTTGGTCAACCAACTGGCGTACGCCGCCGCGCACCGCTGCGGTCATATCCCGATGCGTTCCCGGATGCATCATGGAATGACTGACGCGGGTCATCACGTCGGCGCCATACGACACTTGGGGATTGGTGATTTCAGCCGTGGCCAGCAAATCCCCCGTCGCAAGGTCACACAGATACGCGGCAATGGTCGTCGAGCCTATGTCGACGGCAATTCCGCAGGCGCGCGCGGCCGTGCCGCTGGGCCATATGTCGATCACCTTGGCAGGTCTGCGCCCGTCACCCAGCCTGATAGCACAGGTTACGCGCCAATTGGCGGCACGCAGAGTCGATTGCAGCGACGCCAGCACCTCAAAGTCAATATCCGGGTCCAGATCTGTTTTCTCAGCGATTGCTGCCTGCAAACGCTCAAAGTCGCCATCGGTTTGGCTGTGCTCTGGCGGTGAGACCACCGCATCAATCAACTTAACCGACGGATTGACCGGGACCTTCATTGGCGCGCCTTGTTTATCTGCCGTGCTCTGGATTGCCCGGCCTTCGATGTTAATCGTTGTCGCCGAAACGGCGTCACCAGTCAAAATGCCCCTGTGATCGAACCGGATCACAGGGGCACCCCTCGCGCATGTTTAGCACATAAGCCAGTCGCCTTGCTCAGCGATCAGCTACCCTTCACGCCTTTCTCGACCCGATCACCCAGCGTCTTGTCGACGTTACGCCAATATTCAAATGCGCGCTTCAGGACCTTATCCGAAACGCCATCCTTGAGGTGGCCGACAATGTTGCTGACCAGACGGTCGCGTTCGTCGTCGTCCATCACGTCGCGCACCAAAGTGCCGGCCTGACCCCAGTCGTCATCGTCTTTGCGCAAAGTATAGGCCTGGCGGACCATGTCGCCATCCGCGTACCACGACCCTGCATCATCGGTAAGCGACGGATCGGCCTTGGGCCCACCGTAGGAGTTGGGTGCATAGACCGGGTCCGAAACGTTATCGACGCGCATCGCGCCATCCTTGCTGTAGCTATGGACGGGCGATTGCGGCCGGTTGACCGGGATCTGCTTGTAATTGGCACCGAGGCGCGCGCGATGCGCGTCAGAGTAGGAAAACCCGCGCCCCAATAGCATCTTGTCGGGGCTCAGACCAATGCCGCGCACCAGATTGTCTGGCTCGAACGCGGCCTGCTCGATCTCGGTGTGGAAATCGGTCGGGTTGCGATCAAGCGTCAGTTTGCCGACCTCAATCAATGGATAATCCCCATGCGGCCAGACCTTGGTCAGATCGAACGGGTTGAAACGATAGGTCTTCGCCTCTTCGAACGGCATGATCTGCATGTGCAACGTCCAGCTTGGAAAATTGCCGTCCCTGATCGAATTGAACAGGTCGCGGCGATGATAATCGGCATCCTCGCCAGCCATCTTGTCAGCCTCGGCCTGGGTCAGGCATTCGATGCCTTGGTCGGTCTTGAAATGGTATTTCACCCAGAATTTTTCACCGTCGGCGTTGACCCACATATAGGCGTGGCTGGAAAAGCCGTCCATGTTGCGCCACGTTTTGGGGATGCCGCGATCGCCCATCAGCCATGTGACCTGATGCGCGGATTCGGGTGACAGCGACCAGAAATCCCACTGCATGTCATGATCGCGCAGACCAGAATCGGCGCGGCGTTTCTGCGAGCGGATGAAGTGCTGGAATTTCATCGGATCGCGCAGAAAAAAGATCGGAGTGTTGTTACCGACCATGTCGTAATTGCCTTCGCTGGTATAAAATTTCAGCGAAAAGCCGCGTGGATCACGCCATGTATCGGGGCTGCCACGCTCGCCTGCGACGGTCGAAAACCGGATCAGCGTGTCCGTTTTCACGCCGGGCTGGAACAGTGCCGCGCACGTGTATTTGCTGACGTCCTGCGTCACTTGGAAATGACCGAACGCGCCCGCGCCCTTGGCATGGGGCTGTCGCTCGGGGATACGCTCGCGGTTGAACTGTGCCATCTGTTCGATCAGGTAGTGATCGTGCAGCACGATGGGTCCGTCGCGGCCGACGGTAAGCGAATGCTCGTCGCTCGCGACCGGAATACCCGCATCGGTCGTTGTCGGCTTGCCCGTCTCATTCGTCATGATCATTCTCCTTCAGTTCTGTTGCGCGATCAGGGCGCAATACTCACGTTTGTGGTCCCGCCTCGGCGGGTGAACGATGTGATGATGGCCATCAGCGGCGCCGCGCACAAGGGATGTCGTCTATTTCAACGGCCTCTAAGCGGTGTTTGCACAGCGATTTCGCGCCGCGGCTTTCCCTTGAACGTGCATGAAAACCTCGCGCCCACGTACCTGGAACTGCCCATCGGTGGCCACACGCGCAAGCACGCGCGACAGGGTTTCGGGCCGGATCCCCAGCAGATCAGCAAGATCCGAACGTGTCAGAGGCAGGCGCATTGTCCTGCCGCCATCGCTATCTCGCCCATGGATGCGCATCAGCTTTTCAAACAATTCCGACAGGCGATCCTTGTTGGAGCGTGTCGCCGCCGCAATGATATGGGCATGGCTGCGGTCAATCTCATCGATGCAGCGCGACGTCAAACGATCCAGCACCTCGGGCGAGCGGTCCATGATCTGGCGCACGCTATGACGCGGCACCAGGCACACCCGCGAGGAGGTCAGCGCCTGCGCTTCTGTGTGGTGAGGCTGGGCTGCCAGAAATGACCGAAAGCCGATGATCTCCCCCGGATAGGCGAGACGCAGAAGTGTCGATTTGCCGTCGGCCTGATAGCTGCGCAGCCCGATCAGACCCCTGGAAATACAGTAGACACCCGCGTTTTCTTCGCCTTGCTTGAACAGGATCTGCCCTGCTGCGATCGGCAAGCGGTCAAACCCGCGATTAAGCACCGGTAGCGCGGCACCACTGACCGGTTGCCAGATGCTTTTATCATGGAAACCGCAGCCGTCACAGGGATGTGAAACGTGGGAATAGTCGCGCATGAGCCAAGCCCTTTTACGCAATCTTATACTGCGGCGCGCATAGCAGCGCTATGCCCGGCACCTGCGACCCTTAGTATCAGGCACAGCGCTGGCACGCTTCTTGACGAAGGGAGGCTTTCTCAGGCTGGAACCGCGCCCGACCAGTCGGCCCCGCGCGCGCCACGGACGAATCCGTCAGACAGGCGCATCTCCTCGTTGTCGGCGTGAAGTGCGGCAACCACATCCGCGCCCGCAAGCCGCCCGTCCAGCAGACCGCGGAACAGCGTGCAGACCCGGCCAAAATCGCCGGTCTGGGGCGAAAGTCGCAAGGATGTCACGCCCGCCTGTGCCAGCGCGCCCGCCTGCAGCGCCATGCAGGCGTGCGAATCCGATAGCGTCTGCACCCCGTTCATCGCCAGAAAGGGCTGACCGTCGCGCGTTAACACGGGCAGGCCGTCCGGGTCATCCTCGCATGCGAATTGGCAGTTATCCTTGGGCCGTGCGTGCAGGCGCGCGTGGTAGCACCGCCCGGATATCGCCAAAGGTACGCGGCCAAAGCCCCAGACTTCGACATCTGCGCCCGCCTCGCGGGCCGCCACTGCCAGCGTTGCAATCGACTCCAGCGGCAGTTCGGGCGGCAGGCAAATTCGCGTCGCACCACGGCCAGCAAGCCAGCGCAGCGTGCTTTCATTATAGACGTTCACCAAGGGGCCAACGCTGAACGCCATGCCGTCAGGCAAATGTGCCAGCGCGGTCAGATCGTTGACCTCGACCTCCACACCCATCTCGGCCAGCTCTGCCGTCATCTTGCGCTCGCGCTTGAGCGTGACCAGCGCCAAACTGGTCAGAGCCACGGTCTTGCCCGCCGCCTGCAGCGCCGATATCGCATCAGGAATCCGGTCCTGAAAAAACGGCAAGCGCTTGGAGCAGACCACCTCGCCCAGGCTGACGTGGTCCACCGGCGCCTGCGCAAGATCGTCGTAGAACGCCGACCAGTCATCGGCTTTCCAAAAGAACTGGTTCGGGCCAACGGTCAGTTTCATCCGATTATCTCCATATCTTACGGTAGGCGCCGGTCGTACCTGCCTGCCCTTCGGACAGTTGCGCCAGCATTCCCGCGGGCATCGGGCGCCCTTCGGCCAAGGCATCCACCGCAGCGCGGAAATTCTGTACCACCTGCGCCACATAAGAGGCCGAGCGTTGGCGCCCCTCGATTTTCAGCGCGGTCACACCAGCCTTGTGAAGCTGCGGGATCAACTGCTCGGCGTTCAGGCTGACGGGATCCTCGAACAGATAGCCGCTTTTGCCGCCTGCAGTGAACGCGCCCTTGCACAGGGTCGGATAAGGCGCGGCCTCGCCCTTGGCTGCGCTGTGGATCAGGTAGCCCCCCAGACGCGCCTCCAGCACGCCCGCATCCTCGCGGTAATCCACATGACTGGGCGGCGAGCAGACGCCGTTCATGTTGGGCGACTTTCCGGTCGCATAGGAGGACAGCGAACAGCGCCCTTCGGCCATGACGCACAGACCGCCGAACACGAACACCTCGGTCTCGACCTCGGTTTCGGCGTTGATCGCGGCAATTTCCGGCACCGACAAAACCCGAGGCAGAACGACGCGCTTTACGCCAAAGGTGGAGGCGTAGAAATTGATCATGTCAGCATTGGCTGCCGCCGCCTGCACCGACAGATGTCGGCGCAGCTCCGGGTGGTTCTGCGCGGCATAATCCAGCAGGCCCAGATCTGCCAGAATAACCGCATCAGCGCCCGATGACGCCGCATCCGAAATGGCAGCGTGCCAGATGGCTTCGGCGCCCGCACGCGGGAAGGTATTGATGGCAATCAGCACCTTGGCGCCATGTTTGTGGGCAAAGGCGATGCCCTCGCGCATTTCCGTCCTGTCAAAATTCAGGCCGGGAAAGTTGCGGGCGTTGGTCTCATCGGCGAAGCCGCAATATACGGTATGCGCCCCCGCCTTGACCGCCGCACGCAAAGAGGCGGGCGTGCCCGCGGGACAGACGATTTCCATCAGGTGTAACCTCCATTGTCGGGCCGTGTCAGGCAAACCCCTGTGCGCGCCTGCGCCACCGCCGTCGCGCGCCGTAGCAGACCCGCGAACGGGCCGGACAACGCTTGCAGTTCGGCCCCGATATCCAGTTCGGCATCATCAATTGCGTTGCGCAGCGCCAGCGCCGCCTCGGTATTGCCCTCAATTACCAGATCGCGCGAGAAGAACAGCGCATCGCCATCAAACGCCCCATGCACCAGCCCCAGAAGGGCCGCCAAAGGCCCGGCAATCCTTGTGTCGCCCTGCTGGGCGGTGCGGTGCAGGGTCACGCGCGGCCGGGTGGCGTCCGGGAACAGACAGATCACGAACGGCAGATCGGTCGGGTCCAACACAAAACTCGCCGTGGCGTAGCTACCAAGACGGCGAAAGAGCGACGGGTGACGCTTGGCCACACTGCGGGTCAGCGCCGTGAGGGCAATGGAAAGCGGCGGCAAAGGCAGCGGCCGAAGGGCAAAAGCCAGCAGTGCTGGGGTCATTGTGATTGCCAATGGGCGGGGCTGCATCGTGTTTCCTTCATTCGCGTCTTTCATCCGTATATCAAACCCAGATCGGAAAGGATTTGACGCCCGTCACGTCTGGGCGCCCTGATTGAGGGCGCGCGGGCCGCTATGCCGCCTGAGATTCAAAGCGCGGGAACAGCACGGTTTCCTCCAGATGGATATGCGCCACAATATCGCTGCCCAGCTTGCGCACCCCGGCATAAAGGGCTGTCCAGGACCCGCAGGCCCCCTCGGGCAATTCCAGGCCGTGGCTGGCATGCTCGATCCCGCGTAAAAGATCAGTGGTGGCGTGATGATCGTTTCGCATCACCTTCAAGGGGGCGGCCAGCGCGGCCGTGTTTCCGGCGCGCATTAAGGGAAATAGCACACGCTCTTCCTTCAGCATGTGCGCGTCCAACTCCTTGAACAAATTCGTCAATGCCACCGACAGCCCAAGCGGCGCCTTCTCATGCGAGCCGTGCACGGCTTCGACGCGCTGCGCCAATGGGATAAGGTTTTGCAATTCATGGCGATGGGTGGCGTGATAGCGATCCAATACATGATCAATCAGCTCCAACGTCTCGGTCGGGGCCTCGCGCGTCGCGGCCTCCTGCAATACGGTAAGCTGCGCAAGAATGGCCTCGGGGTCCAGTCCTTGGGCCTTCGCGGCCTCGGCCAATGGCATTTTGCCACCACAGCAAAAGCTGATACCGGCCTGGCGGAACAGATCCGCCGCGCCGGGCATTTCGGCGGCAATATCGCGCACTTGGGTATCCAGGGAAATGGTCGTCATGATTACTCTCCGGTTGGGGGCGTCCAAGCCTTGGCTTGGATCGGGGCAAGGCGCAGCAAATCCACTGTGCGGGCAGCGATTTGAGCGGTGATGTCTTGGGTGGTTTGCGGGCGCAGATAAAACGCGGGCACCGGGGGCATGATGATGCCGCCCATTTCGGTAACGGCTGTCATATTGCGCAAATGCGCAAGGGTCAGCGGTGCCTCCCGCGCCAGCAGAACCAGCGAACGGCGTTCCTTCAGTTGCACGCTGGCGGCGCGGGTCAGCAGATTGTCGTCCAGCCCTTGCGCAATCGCCGCCAGACTGCGCATGGAACAGGGCGCAACGATCATACCTGCCACAGGGTATGAACCAGAGGCGATCGTCGCCCCCAGATCTGTGATCGGGTGCACGCGATCAACCAGCGCCACCAGATCGCCATGCGCCTGCGGCCCGATCTCCAGCGCCAAGGTCCGTTCGGCCATCGGTGACAGCACCAGATCAACGCCAATACCTGCGCTGCGCAACGCTTTGGCCGTGTCCAACGCCAGCGCTGCACCCGACGCGCCCGAGACGCCCAATATGACCCGAAACGTCACAATCGGCCCCCCAAATGCTGCGCTATCAACTCGGCTGCGCGGGATTCATGTGCCGGATCAAGCGTCATCACCCGGCCCCATTCGCGACTGGTTTCCGCACCGATCTTGTTCGTGGCGTCAATGCCAAGCTTGCCCGCCAAACCATCACGTGGGCTTGAGAAATCCAGATAATCCATCGGCGTGTTTTCCAGCAGCGTGACATCGCGGGATGGATCCATACGCGTGGCCATCGCCCACGCCACATCATCCCAATCGCGCGGGTTGATATCCTCGTCCACGACGATGATCGTCTTGGTATAAGAAAACTGCGCCAGCATACCCCAAAGCGCCATCATCACGCGCCGCGCCTGACCGGGATAGCGCTTGGAGATCTGCACGATCGCCATGCGATAAGAGCACGCGGCAGGCGGCAGCCACAGATCGCGGATCTCAGGGATTTGCGCCCGGATCACCGGCAGCGCCAGCGAATTGAACACTTCGCCAATCACGGATGGCTCGTCCGGCGGGCGACCTGTGACCGTGCTAAGATAGAGAGGGTTCCGGCGATGCGTGATCGCAGTGACCTGCATGACGGGAAAATTCTCAACCGAATTGTAGTAGCCCGTGTGATCGCCAAACGGGCCTTCGGGTGCCGTCTCGCCCGGGTGAACCCAGCCCTCGATCATGATCTCGGCATGGGCCGACACCAAAAGCGGCACACTGCGCGCCGGAACCAGTTGGGTGCGCGCCCCGCGCAGCACACCAGAAAACGCCATTTCGGACACTGTTTCGGGCAGGGGAAGCGCCGCCGACAGCAGCGTCGCAGGGTCCGCGCCCAGCGCGATGGCAACCGGCATCGGCGCACCCGCCTGCGCCCAGCTGCGCGCATGCGCCGCACCGCCACGATGCGCGAGCCAGCGCAGGATCAGCCGATCCGCTGCAATCACCTGCGCCCGGTAAACACCTAGATTATACAGCGCCACATTGTTCGCCTCAGACCCATGGGGCCGCGTTATGACGACAGGCCAGGTGATCAGCGGCCCTGCATCCTCGGGCCAGGGCGTCTGCACCGGGATCAGGCCCATATCGACCGGCGCATCGACCTCCTGCACCGGTGCATGGCGCAAGGTTTTGGGCCGCGTCGCCAGCGCCGCTTTCAGCATTGGCCAGCGTGACAGCGCATCGCGCATGCCATCCACCGGCGGCGGGCTGCGCAGTGCGGCAAGGAAATTGCCAAAGGCCGGAACCTCGTCCAGCCCCAGCCCCAGCCCCGCCGCAACGCGTTCTGGCGTGCCGAAAAGATTGCTGATCACCGGCATCGGCGACGCTGTGCCATCCGCGGCAGTGGCCCCATCAAAGCGCAAAACCGGGCCTTTCGCGCGCAGGGCGGCCAGTTGCACCGCAGTCATCTCGTGCTCCAGGCTGACATTGTCAGCCAAGCACAGCAGATCATCCCGTTCCTTGGCCCAAGCCAGAAAGGCACGCAGATCAATAAATGCGGGTAAGCTACGGATGACATGCCTCAAGGTTTACTTGCACTCTCGTAGCAGGGAGGCTTTGCCGTTGGTTTGACGCTCGTCAAACACAAGGTAGATAGTTGTAGCATCTGAGCCGCGCCCGATCCGGGCAGCGCGCCCCCCCCCGATCAGGTTCGTAAGCAGTCAGGATTCAGGCCGCCAGATCGATTTGAAACACGCCACGCTAACTTTCGCAAAGTCTTGGCAGTTTTGAGGGCGCAATGACGTGTAGACGTCTACTAGAGTTCCTCACATGTGGCCGCGGTCTGTAGGGCAGATCTTGTAGAGTGATGAATTTTTAACGTGTCTTTTCAAAAAATAATAGAATTCGCGTCAATTGGAACAAGATCGGAGATCCAAGAGGGCAAAAATGCCAAAAGAACCCCACGGCCAGAAGCGCCCGGCGGACATGATCGGCAACGCTGTTTACATTGCGAGGATCGCAACGGGCGAAGGCTCACAATGAGACCACAAGCGAAGTCAGCGTCCGCCCTCCGCGAAAATGGATACGCTGCCGGACGGTAGCCCCGCGTCCGGTATCTTCACGGCAGATCACATCGCCAAGGAAAAGGCTGCGGCAGCGTTCCAGCAGCAAAAGGCCGGACCACCCCAGACGCCAGCCCCCGCTCAGTAGCTCGGAACCGGCGCGACCACTGAACAGGGCATCGTCAGCGCTTCTGGGTATCGCGTCTCCGCTCTCGACCGCGCCACCGTTGAACTTGTCGCATTTTGCACGAGTGTTTTTCTGTTTAAGAAAATTCTCCGTTCCATTGATCAGCGTAGCACCATAAAGGTCACTCCGACATACCTCAGGCTATGTCCCTTTCGGAGTATCGCTTAATAGAATTTGATCGAGCAATGGAAGTTGCGAAGTCCGAAAGTATCATGCCTTCATTACTGAAGTTAATAGTATTTTGGCGGGGGAAGTCAGTCGACCTTCCGGAATGGAAAAATTCTAAATGGGATCACCACGGCCATGACACGTAAAGCTAAGCGTATAGGAATTGCTTCTTCGCCAGTTACATGTTATAAAGTTTCTAAAATACAGCTTTCTTCAGAGTGAGAAACGACAAAGAGGTTCTTTCAGTTTCTGATTTGGTCGTAGGCTGTCCATCAACGAATCCTTGGACGACATCAACACCACACCTCTTTAGCGCCATACGATCTTCTTGAGTTTCCGCACCTTCGCCTGCTACCTTCATGCCCAGAGAGTGCCCTAACTGTGAAATGGCAGTGACAATTGCTCTGGATTGCCCGGAACTCGCCACCTGCCGAACAAAAGCGCGATCTATTTTTATCTTATCCAAAGGAAATCTTCGCAAGTAATCGAGAGATGAGTAGCCAATACCGAAATCATCAAGAGCGATCGTGATCCCCATCGACCTAAGCTCGTTAATCTCACTTCTTACCGCGCTTGAGTTGCAAAGCAGAACAGATTCCGTAATTTCCAACTCAATGCTCTCTGCAGCGCATCCCGTTAGCGCAAGACAGTCTTTTACTAAACCGAGGACAACACCATTGAACAGCTTTGGCGATATATTGACGGCAATTCTATGCTCAAATCCTAAATTGGCCCACTTCACAGCAGTCTTGCAGGTTTCAATCAGTATTTTTCGGGTCAGCAAGTCAATCAGATCAGCCTTTTCGGCCAACGGAATAAACTCCACTGGTGAGACGTTTCCTAATTCAGGATCATGCCATCGCGCAAGGCTCTCAAAACCAACTATGGTGCCGTCTTCGATGGAGGTTTGCACCTGATAAACTGGAAAAATACGGTCGCTTTCCAGCGCATCTCGAAAACGACCTTCCATCTTTCTGCGTCTTTGATGGATCGTCAGAAGTGTATTATTATATATTTCCACACGTCCACGGCCGACTTCCTTGGCCTCATAAAGTGCGAGATCTGCATGCCTCAGTAAGGTTTGAACTTCCCAGCCTGCTGTCGCGGTGGTCGCAATCCCAACACTTATCGAAACCTGAATCGAACGGCCATCAAATTGCATGGGATGTTTCAATGCATCAATCGCGCTTGATGCTATCCAATCAAGATGGCTCTCACTGACTCGTCCACGTGTAATGATAGCAAATTCATCGCCGCCCAAACGAATGACGAGGTCACCAGGCTGGCTGGCTTGAGTAAGCTTTTTGGCGACCTCAACGAGTAACTTATCTCCATTTTGATGACCAAAGTTGTCGTTCACAACCTTAAAATGATCCAAGTCAATTAACATCACACCGACTTCTTGACTGTCATCTTCAACCCATTTTGCCAACGCAGAATCCATTTCTCGCCGATTCAAAAGCCCGGTCAAAGGGTCATGCGAAGCAAAATAAGAAGCCTCTTTGGATTTCTCAAATTGTTCCGTGATATCGGACGCAAGGAATAATCCTCCCAGATCATTCCCAAAGGAATCTACGATAGGACCTGTACGCGCCTGGAAGTGACGAACTGCGTCCTGATGGTCGAGAGATATCTCCGCGTCCATTTCCTTCCGCGAAACAAGAGCGGCACGTATCGCATCTGTTTCGTGGTTACTATTGCTTGCTCCGCCAGCTAATTCAGATCCAATCGTAAGTACTGGAAAATTTCTTTTGGCTGATGCGTTTGCAAATATAATTGTATTGGTTTCGTCAACCAGAACCACTGCGTCACGTGTTGACTGCAGCGCCTGCCGAATACGCTGCCCTTCGCGTTGCGATTTTTCGTTATTGGCGTGACGCAGTATCGACAATTCCGCCTCACGCTGCCGCAATCCTTCAATCGCGTTTGCCAACGCCCCGATTTCATCCTTTCGATTTCGACTGGGAACAAGCAATTCAAATTCTTCACGTTCGATGGCATAGACAGCGTTACGAAGATCTTCGAGCGGCTTAGAGAGGCGGCCAAGAACTAGATAGAGCGCAGTTGACGCCAGTCCAAGAATGGTCGCAACCAAAATAGTCCTGTGAAGAATCACAGTCTCAAGTGCCGTCCACATTCCATCCGTAGAAATGGCAACCTCAAACGTGCCTAAAGTTTCAATTGTATTGCCATCTTTGACCATGATAGCTTGCTTGTAGATACGCTGATCCTCGGGGGCGGCGACTACCTCAGAGAACTGCTCTTTTTTCAGCTTGCCTTCAGTTGGCACAATTGCCACGCGCACGACATCATCTATTTTCAGAACGCTCTGCAGAATTTCTGAGACAAGAATGTCATCAAAATCCCAGAGCGGCCGAGAGATTGCCATCGCAGTTTGACCAACCACAAGCTCTCCTTTCGCATCCATCTCATGGCTTAGGCTCGTATATCCTTTATACACATCTATGAGTGCGCCAATGATTTGAACAAAGATAACGGTCGTGGCGGCCGCGAACACGAGCCGAGTTCGGAACGAACGAGAGCCTGCGCCAATCATCGGGTTAGTCAGTTTCCTGACCGTATTTCAGCATAATTTCACTGAAACGGCCATTTTCTCTCAATTTGGCGACACCTTCATTTAATTGATCAGCATAAGTCTGTGACTGTGGGAGGGCGGGGGAAAACGCAATGTATATATCATTTGCACCATCGGTCAAAGCGAGATCAACTTGATCTTTCAGCCCAGTATTTGCCAGTGTGTACTCTAAGACGGCGCGCACTTCGGCGACCATATCAAGCCGCCCGGCAATCAATTTTCGTAGATTTTTAGCGAGTGCATCTTCACCCGACATATATTGAACTATATACCTGTCGGCACCGTGCGACTTTATGTAATCGTTTACTACCCCGTAATATTCATAACCATTGATTGCGCCAAGGCGCAGATTTCCGTGGTCAGTGATGGTATCGGGATCCAATGCCTCACCGCTGCGAAATGCGACCACGTCGACATAGGTGCCGATCGGTGGACCAAATATAAACTCTGGCGCTTCCTCGCGTACTGCGCCAATGACACCGTTGACTTCTCCCGACTCGGCACGATGCAGGCTTCTTGCCCAATTAAGCGTCTGGTAATCAATCTCGTGCCCATACGGTGCGAGCGCCTCGCTTGCAATCTCCACCATGAAACCAGGCGCGTCGGAGTCTGGCTTGCAATTGTAAGGGCACCACTCGTCAGCCAGCAGCACAATGGTGTCCGCAATAGCCAGGCTCGGCAAGAATGAAAGCAGGGTGCAGAGCGAAAAGCGGGTGAGTGATTTCAAGCGGATCATTGCTTTACCTATCTAACTGCAGGACTTTAGCAGTAGAGCAGCGCGGTATTAACGCAGTGCAAACATGTCAGAGGTAAACGGTTCGCATTTTATACGATATTATCTCATCTCGGAATATGGAGGAGCAAGATTATTCCTAAGCTCATTCATCGAATAATTCGAAGTGATTTTTACACTTCATCACTGACAGTGGTTTGGTCCGAAAATTTTTAATCACTGCGGCACTTGATATTGTAGCGCTTTCTCGGCCGCGAGCCTGTTGCCACGGAATGCGCCATGTGGGGAGCATGCGTTGGTCCGAGGCCGGGTGGAGGGAACGGCCAATTGGAGAGGGTCAGTCTGGAGGCAGCACTGTTACTCCATTGGCTATCAAGAGCGCATAAACTCAAGTGTCTACAATTTGGTGGGAGGGCACTCGACGTCATGCATTGGTGATATCGTGCTACCTATCGTGGCATAAGCTGATGGCAGCGCTCCACAAGTGTTAAACCTGTTCTAGCACGGACGCGTGCGGAGCAATTGACATCCCGCTAACCGAGATTGAACACGTATAGGCAGATATGTGAACTGAACCAAAAGCTACTGGGGGCGTTACTAGGCAAATCGGTGCAACCCGGACTCAGCGGAAATACCAGTGCAATCCGCCATAGCAAGCCGCGTCATAAACGGCGCATCGGCTAGCCGGATGAACAACGCCTTGCAAACGCATTCTGCGTCTGGCTGTCTGGCAGACAGATCGGCGCCCTAGTGAATGCAGACCTAGGAGCGCACCAAACGCAAGAAGGAATGAACAAGATGATTTGGTTGATAACTGCGCAGGACATGCTGGCCGAGCGGGGGCTGTCATGACTGCATCGGAAAGTGTGCTTATCGGACAGAAGGGCCAGGTTGGCAGGATCACCCTGAACCGGCCCAAAGCCTTGAATGCGCTGACGTTGGAAATGGTACAATCCATCTGCAATACGCTTCAGGATTGGAAGAGCGATGACAGCATCTCCCTCGTTATCTTTGACGCGTCCGAAGGGCGTGCGTTCTGTGCCGGCGGTGACATCGGCGCAATGTATCGCACCGGGCGCGCCGGCGATTATGAGTACGGTCACGAATTTTGGCGTACCGAATACCAGTTAAATCATATGATCGCGACCTACCCCAAGCCGACGGTTTCGGTAGTGGATGGTATCGTGATGGGCGGCGGTGTCGGGATTGCCGCGCATTGCACCGACCGGATCATGACCGAGAATGCCATTTTTGCCATGCCAGAATGCGGTATCGGCCTTGTCCCGGATATTGGCGCATCCGTTCTGTTGGCGCGCACGCCGGGCCGGTGTGGCGAATACCTTGCCCTGACCGGAACCAGACTGTCAGGCGCCGATTGTCTGTATGCTGGTCTGTGCGATCACTATGTCAGATCCAGCACGCTAGACGCGCTTGTCAGCCAGATCATCAGCGCAGGCCGTATGCCGGACCTGACAGAGTTCGCGCAACCTGCAGAGTTCACCATGGATCAGTATCAAGACCAGATCGACGCGGCCTTTGGATTGGACACCATAACCGAGATTTGCGATCACCTAGACCGCAGCACCGACACTTGGGCACAGGAAACCGCGAAAAAGATGCGCTCTGGGGCGCCTCTGTCGCTAATTATGACGCTGTCATTGGTGCGGGCTGCGCGAAATCACAGATCACTGATGAATGCGCTCAGGGACGAGTATCGCTTTGTCTCGCGTGCTGCCGAAATGGGTGAGTTCCTTGAGGGAACCCGCGCTGCCATCATTGACAAGGACCGCACTCCGGCCTGGCAGTATCCGACGGTCGAATCCGTACCCGAAGAGCTATTACAGGAAATGCGCAGCCGTGCGCCGGGCGGAGATCTGACTATTTTTCGACAGACCTCCTGAAGGATCGCATTTTTTGGATGAGGGGTGTCACTTCGCCGTGCCGCGCGCACGGCGAGACAGCTCCAGCCGGTCCTGCGGCCACCAGTCCGGATGCTCTTCGCGGATATGATTCATCAACGCTTCGCGCAGACGCATGGCGGCGGACCAACCGGTCGAAGGGTCGGGGCTCATTGCATAAAATGACATTTCTTGCCCGGCCTCGCTGTGCTCTGTCACGGCGGCAAAAAGATGTTCGTATTCGATCACGCCTTCATCTTCTTTGGCCAGCTCAAAGAACACCTCACGCAGTATTCCGATATCCGCGCGGTGGTCCAAGAAGAGCGTGATCGTCTTGAGGATGCGCGCATCGGTCACTGACCAGTTTTCGAACGGTTGGGAAACGAAATACTTGACCGGCACGATGATGCGCCGCTCGTCCCATGTGCGCAGGCGAAGGAACGTGTAGAAAATGCTTTCGACATAGGCCCAGTCGCCTTCGAACAGGATGCTGTCACCGATGCGGATCGGCTTGGCCAGCGCGATCTGAAGCGACGCCATGATGTTGCCCAGAACGGCCTGCCCGGCGATGCCCAGAAGCACGGTCAGCACCCCGGCCGACGCCAGCAGCGACATGCCGAGCGAGTCGAACAGATTCAGCCGCGCCAGCACCACAAACACCGCGATGCCCACCATCAGCAGCACGATTATTCGCCGGATCGCATAGATCGAGGTATAAAGCTCGCGCTGGTCCAGACTGCGGGTATCGTCGATTTCGCCGATGACGCCCCGCGTGATCCTGTCCAGCACCGCATCCACGATCTTGAGCGCGGTCACGCCCAGACCGGCGACCATGACGATCAGAAGAAAAGGCCGCAAAATTGTCGTCGCGGGGCCAGAAAAGGACACCCCCAGTTTCAACATGAATTGCGCTGCAAAAGCGACCACGACAAACCCCAGCGGAACGCGCGCCCTCTCAATCGCTTGCCGCACCAGTGGGCGTTTTATCTTGCGTGCGGCCCATCCAACACATCGGGTGACCCCCCAACCCAGCCCCAATAGCGCGGCCAGCAGCGACGGCAGCAGTATCCATTCCCATATGCGCAAGCCGCCCAGCGGCTTGGTCAGGCTATCTGGGATGTAGCGTTCAAAATGGCGCGGGCCGAAGGCGTCATAAAGCACCGGGATATTTTGAACCGTCTGCGGTGTGAACAGCCAAACGGGATCGGTGTCGGGCGCTTTGTAGCGGCCCAGCCGGATCTCGTAGGCTTGGCCATTGATATCAACCATTTTCAAGCCGATGTCGTGGCGCGGACTGCCGACCATAGCGCTTTTCGCGGCGCCGGTTTCAATCATCGCATCGGGGCGCGCCGAAAGGCCCGCCCAGTCGATCCATAGCTGCCGCTCGATCACCAGCGCCAATTGGCGGGCCAGCTCCGCGCCGTCTTGCGCCCGGCTGTCTGCGGCCAGATCTGACAGGTTCAGAAAATGAGCGGCGTCGCGAAACTGCTCTTTCCCGGTGAGCGCGATGAAATTGCGCACCGTCTCGCGCGGGGTGCGGCGCTGGATCTTGCTGTCGGGCTCGGACGGCTCCAGCGCGGATTGGCTGATCTCGTACCATGGCGCATCTTGCTCCTGCGCGGACAGATCGCCGCCAGCGCCCGACAGAAGAGACGACAGGACCAGAACACGCAGGCAGGCGGCTATGATGAAACGCGGCATGGTCGTGGCCCTTTCTGCGACAGATACGATGCGGGGCGTCGCCCGCCTGATTATAATCGAATGGCGGAAATGAAAAAAAGGCCCATCCGGTGTGGATGGGCCTCAATAGTCATGTCACGCGGTCGGATTACTGATCGAATTCAGGCTGCGCTTCCAGACGTTCCTGCGTGCTGTCGATGTAGATCCGCAGATCGTCACCATCCTGCTCCTGCAGGATTTGCAGTTCGTCGAAGGTCACCGCGACAGGCTTTTCGCCAATGCCCAGGAACCCGCCAACATTGATCACGACCCGCTCGACCGAACCATCGTCGCCCAGAATGAGCGCATCAATCTCGCCGACGCTTTCGTCATTGGCGCCATAGACGAGCGTGCCTTCAAGGTCTTCGGACGTCATCTGACGTACGACACCCATGTCGGCTTCGGCATAGCCTTCACGCTCAACCGCGGGACGCGGCAGCATTTCGCGCTCTGTGCCCTCTGCGGCCATGCCTGCGTCGACCTGCTCGGCATTCTGCTCCATGTCGGCTTCGGCGCTCATGACATCGCCGCGCTCAAAGGCAGGAACTTGCTCCAGCGCTTCTTTGGTGGTCGACACAACCAGGAAACGGTCGTCGCTGTCGCCATCTTCGCGGACAACGGTAATCTCGCTCATCGGAACGGCCACGTCACGTTCGCCCATACCAAGGAATCCGCCGACGCCCAATATAACGGCGCTTACGTTGCCGTCTTTGGTGACGATGATATCGTTGATTTCGCCGATATCATCCCACTCGGCTTCGCCGCCATCTGCGATGGTTGTATCCGCTGCGACGGCGTTTTCGGAATTGTAAATGCGCATGCCGATCAGATTGGATGCGTAAAAATCACCCTGCTGCATTTCGACCTGGCCAAAACCGGAAGTGTTGTCCTGTGCGTGCACGGCGCCAGTCATTGCGATCACGAGTGCTGTGGTGCTGAGAAGACGTTTCATTCTTTTCTCCTTGTTGCTTCAGATGCTGTTGTGACCAGACAACACAGCGGATCGTGTTGAGTTCCAAAAAAGATATAATCTATACTTTAGAGCAACTTAAACAAAGTATCGCAGCCGGGCAGTTATTGGACGTATGAAAGCACGCCCATTCTTTGAACTTATCCGGCGCGTTTTATCTGCGCGTCTGGCGATGGACGGATGCGCCAATTCAACGGGGAAAAGTCACGCTCTGACTGCACTGTAGTCTGGTGGGATCGGAGCCTCTGAAGCAGCGATCCAGCGGCAATTTTCAACCGCAGTATTGCGACCAAGTCAGAAATTGGGATGTGGGGACATAGTACTCGGGATGATTTGGATTAAAGTCCCGGTCCAATAAATCCTCATCCAAGTATTTTAGCCGTCCGTCCCCTGCCTTGATCCAGCCCGGACCGCCGTATTCTCGTGCCCATTTTTCTTCTGCAGTGGGGTATGATGGCGTTGGAAACTTTGACCTGACCGTCTGGCAAATCATCTGATCTTTTACAGCAGCTTCTACAACTTCACCCGCCCCGACCTGGAGCAAATTAACCAAGTGGCCTGCCTTTGCCCCCAGACCGCTAATCTTGAACGTCAGCGGTTTCTCTAACTCAAATTTCCGAGTTTTCTTGCCTGACCCAAAGAGGGTCTTTTCGCCCTGCCAAACGTCTCCGGCGGCGAAGCTTAACCTGAACACCCCCGGCGGGACGAGAACTCTGAAGAATTCGCCGCCCTTTATGTACGCTGCCAAGGCGTCCTCACCGCTTTCATCGTCAATCAATGTCAAGAAATAGTCCTGCCCCGCAGGCGTTTTGACCTGAAGCGGAAAGACGGCTGGCAAACCGGTACGGTTCCACATCAGACCGGCGGCTTGGGGTATTCCTTTGGCGCCGCCCTCGTCTGCACTTGCAAGCAGAGGCGCTGCGCAAAGAAACAGCACTAATAATAGTTTTGCCATCGGTTCGACACGGATCAGTTTTGGCAAATCAGCCTCTCCCCATTCTATAGCGATACCTTGACGGCACCTCGCATCGTCTGTGCTGGCTCGCGGCGCGACGTCGTACCCTTCGGTGATGGCTAAACTGCGCTGGTCCGGCGGGCTGTGCTTTGTCTCATCAATGATATTTAGTCAGTACGGGCCGTTTCGCAACAATCCAGCATAGCGAGCATCCTGAAACCTCCAAGGTCGATCCAGGTCGTTATTGACTTTCACATCTGCCTCTTGGCCGCCCCTCGGGTACAACCGCCTGGTTTTGCAATCTGCGAGGGTGATCCTCGATCTGGCAAATCCAGCGCTGGATTTGACCCGGATCAATGCCCGCAGTAATTGCATCGGATAGCCATGGCGCAGATTTCACCCCACTGAGGACAGACAATGACTTGGAAAGCTAAACTTGACGAGACCCGCGAAGGGCTGCGCAACCTTAACGGTGCGATTTCTGAAACAACCCGTGCCTTCAATGCGATGGGCAAAACCGTGAAGGAAGGTGGCACTCTGGATTTCAAGACCAAGGAATTCGTAGCGCTTGGCATCTCCATTTGCATCCGCTGCGAGCCCTGCATTTCGCTACATGTCGAGGCATTGATCAAGGCTGGTGCCACCCGTGAGGAGCTCAGCGATGTGCTGGCAATGGCGATCCAGATGGGTGGTGGCCCGTCTATGATGTATGCCGCCAAGGCGCTGGAATGCTATGACGAGCTGACCGGTTGACACCACCGCTCAACTTGCCTGAGTTCTGTTGCCATTTCTGAAAAGCACCGCAGTATCGCAGGCAATCAGTCTCAGCTTAATGTCCAGGTTCGGACGGTTATCCAAATCGTCCGAACATGTACCGCGCAGACTTGACCGACCTCTGAAAAAACTTGATGGGCCACCGCTGGCGACGGCCTGCAATTTGGTCGCACCCAACCGCTATTGCTGTATCGATTGAAGCCAGGTGACCAGATCGACGATGGGCTGGCTGGTCATGATCGGTTGGCCGGACTGGTTTTTCACGGTGACACCGCGTCCCTCAAAAAAGTCTCCGTAGACTGGCATGGGCGACCCATGGCTGATCAAAGGGTCGCGCCCGTCGATACGCCATATCACCCGCTCAAGCGGAAACTCATCGCCGTTCTTGCGCTGCAACTGCGTCAAATCCGTCGGCTGCAGAAGCAATACCGGCGACATCGGTCCTGCGCCATCGGCATCCAATCCATGACAGGCCGCGCATCTGTGCTGATACAGGCGCTCCCCTTCCGATATGTCCTGAGCCATCACGGGCATGCCTATGACCATCGAAAATAGCATCCCAATTCTTAAACCTGACATCAGAGCCTCCTTGCTGCAGCGTAACGCGCGCGGCGCAAACCAGCGCCTCCGCGTCTAATGATACCGCCAAGTTGGCGGGTCCACCAGATTGTAAACGAAATGCCGCCCAGCCAGTGCAAAAGACCAGTTTTGTGTGATGGATAACATACGCATCGGATGCCTTTCCTGCCCTCATACTTTCAGATGCGGTGCGATGAGTTTGCCATTGAGCTTGCGCCGCGCGCCCTGTCTGCTGTCCCAGCTTGTGACATCCCCCACAATGGGCGCAAATGCTCTGAAGGTGTCTGGCGGCAGAAGCTGTAGGTCAGCAACCAGAAAGATGCTGGTCGTTTAAGCGATGCGGATAAGGTCGCGACTTATCCTGACAGGCAAGTTCGAAATATGCTTTGTCGGTCACTGCCGACATTCGTGCAGACTGCGGCGAAGACCTGTGGAAAGCCCCTTCAACAGATCGACCTGATCGCCTTTGCGCACGATGTTCACCAGGTCAATCCCGTCTTCCTGGCAGATACGTGTCAGCATCTGGCCATGGTTTGACGCGCCCACCGTATGCAGAATGGCGTCCTGCCCGTCGGCCTTGGCGTTCTCGGCAAAGCCGAGCGCGGTCATCGAGTTGACGAAAGCGCTGGCGCCTTCTTCGGCGGAATGATCACCCAGTGGCAGGCACATGGCGGCATCGGCAAGGCAATATTCACTGTAAGCATTGCCCGGCACGCAAGACACCCGCTGCCCCATGAGCGCCTGCGCAGCGTCGCTGTCGCCGACGGCGATCACGGTCCCTGCACCCTTGTTGCCGGCGGGCAGCCTCAGACCGTGCCGCGCCCTCGAGGCGGCGTTCACCGGCGCGGGCATCTTGGCCACGAACTTGCCCGACGTGTAATGTGCGTTCTCGACGTCCGCTCCGCCCATCAGAATAGCAAGGCCGGACGGGATGATCGGCGCCGCCTCCATTCGCACCAGAACCTGATTGCCGGTGGGGTCGGGAAAGAACACCTTCTAGGGCGCGACGGTCAGCGTGCCGTCGGCCTCGAGCGTGGTGAATAATTGTTTGCCGTTGGTGGCCATTTCCAAGTCTTCTCTTTTCGCGATCATGTTGCAGAAAGAGATAGGCCTTCACGCTCGACAATCCCACCCCGAAATCCCGGTAAGCGCAGGTGCAAGGCGACAATGTCTCGGTGATTCGATGGCATGCGGCGCAGGAATGGGATCCCGATACGCGTGTTGAATTAACAACGTTTGAAGGAGAAGCTATGTCAAAGTTCACGACCACAAACTGATGCAATCGGAATAGAACTCACAAGGCCCTTAGCGAGCGATCCGGCACACCTTTAACGAGAAATATCTTGAATTTCAGCGGAAAATCGACCATACTTATTCAAAGGGAAATACTCTATTTTTTGATATTTCTTCACGCTGGACCCAACTTTTTGGGTGATGTTATTCAGACGATCTGGTTTTCCGGCGGGCTTTCGAAGACATGAAGTAACGAGTGGTGCGTTGATCTGACCGCGTATCCAGTGTCGTATGCGCCGCCTGCCGTTTCGTCCGGGCGTCGCCCCGTTCAACAAGTTTCGGAAACGGGAAACGCAATTTTCCAAAGGTGCCTGTTTTCGTCCCTGCCCGCGTATTGCGTTAGGACGCCACATGGGAAATTTCGATTCCAATCTGACAAGGCCGGGGATTTGCCGGAGCAGTGCAGCCTTCGCAATGGCGCGCAGGAAAGGGAGAAGAAGATGTTCAAGCCCCGGATTTTCAAGTCATCGTCAAGTCGGGTCGTGCCATGACCGAGCGGGTCATGGTGGAAGTAAGGCTGTCGCCCGCGCTAGACATTCACGACCAAGAGGCTGTCGGGCGCTACATGGCGGACCTCGGGATCGAACCGGATCCCGAAACGGCACCGGTGCCGATGGACGGCGGCCAGGGCAGCCCGCAGGGCGCTCCGTCGAGCTTCATACTCAACGGGACGGTCTCGGACAAATCAGCGCTAAAGGCGCTGGAGGCACATCCCGATGTCATAAAGGTGTGGGGGGATTCCCCCATCGCACCTTTCGCCCCCTAACGGTACCAGGAGGGTCGGAGAGGCTGAATTGCCCTCTGCCATACCCTCGGCAGTACTGGGGCACCGAGGATCGCGCGGCCCGCGATAACTTTCTGTTTGTTGGCGAGTTTGGACAGCCTGCCTCTGATACGGGCAGGCTGCATGGTTCTGTTTTTCACGCATCCAATTGAACGGAGGAAGACCCATGGCAACCCCCAAGAAAGGATCCGACAAGGACAAGACTTCACAGGCCGATACGGTCCCCGAACCCGTCGACGAGGACGGTCGGCTCAGCGTGCTGGTCGAAATGCGCTATATGCCGGGCGGCTCGGGCGCACTTGCTTTCAACAGTGCCGAACGGCTGTCGGATGACGGCTTCTCGCTCGATCAAGAGTTTGAACCGGTCAGCCTCGGCGGTCCCGGCGCGCGGCTCGAGGAATTCGGCAGTGCCCCGCACGAGACATTCCTGGTACGCGGCACGGTGGCGGATGAGGATGAACTGAACGCCCTGCGCAGTCGGCCCGACGTCGCCGGCGTCTGGAAGGATACCCCGATCGCCCCCTTCCCGGGCTTTGATGCCTCCGAGCCCGATCCGCAGACCGGCGAGGGCATGGCGGCCTGTCCGATCCCCCCTTGCGATTGCAGCCCGTCGTCGCCGAAAGGGACGATCGCGGATGTCGCCACCTATCTTGGCGTCGATCAAGTCTGGTCTGCGGGTTTCCGTGGCACCGGCATGGTGGTTGGGGTTCTCGACAGCGGCATCACCGCGCAGGGCCGGCCGGTGAAATCCGGCGAGACCTCGCGGCGGATTCCCCGTGTAATCGGTGGTTGGCCGTCCGACTGGGGGACCGAATCCGGCAAATGGGGCAATCACGGCAATATGTGTGCGACCGATGTCCTGGGCATGGCGCCGGAGGCGCAGATTTACGATCTGCGCATCGCCGGCAACGGCGGCTCCCCGGGCACGATCAGCCGCGCGCTCCAGGCGTTCAACTGGGCCATCAACCGGTTCCGCAGCGACGGCACCCCGCAGGTGCTGACCAACAGCTGGGGTATCTTTCAGGAAAGCTGGGATGCCACCTATGCCCGCAACCCCAACCACCCCTTCACGCGCAAGGTCGTCGAGGCGATCAACGAGGGGATTCTGGTGCTGTTCGCGGCCGGTAATTGCGGCGACACCTGCCCGGACAGCCGCTGCGGCAGCGACAACGGCCCCGGACGCAGCATCTGGGGCGCCAACGGCCACCCGCTGGTCATGACCGTCGGTGCCGTCAACAAGAACGAGGAGTTCGTCGGCTACAGCAGCCGCGGCCCGGCCGCGCTCGACCCGAACAAGCCGGATTTCTGCTCCATCAGCCATTTCACCGGCTACAACAACAGCGATTCGGGCACCTCCGCCGCGACCCCGATCCTCGCCGGCGCGGTGGCCCTGCTGAAACAGTCCCAGCCCGGCACGACGCCGAGTGAGATGAAGGCGCATCTGAAGGCGAGCGCCAAGGACATCGGGCCGACCGGTTTCGACACCCATTCCGGTGCCGGCATCGTCCAGATTAAGGCCGCCTATGACCGGCTCAATCCGCCTATCGTGCGCAGGACTCTTGTCGAACCCTGGTGCCCGCGTCGGACAATCGTCGGGCCGAGCTGTCCTCGCCCGACCCTCATCGGGCCGCGCTGTCCGCGCCCGACCCTAGTAGGGCCGCGCTGTCCGCGACCGACCCTCACAGGACCGCGTTGTCCGCGACCGACCCTAGTAGGGCCGCAATGCCCGCGCCGGACACTGGTGGGGCCGCAATGCCCGCGGCGGACACTGGCGGGGCCGCAATGCCCGCGCCGGACACTGGCGGGGCCGCAATGCCCGCGCCGGACACTGGTGGGGCCGCAATGCCCGCCCCGGCTGACCCGGGTGGGATGCCCGCCGCGCCGTACGTTTACGGGCTGTCCCCGTCCGACAATCGCAATTTGTGGAGGTCCGCGCGCGACATTGGCGTGCTATCTGCCGGCGCATGTCGATGACCGCTCCCATGACAGCTGGGCCTATGAAGATGGCGGGTATGACCCCTATGAGGCCGCCGAATGGGCTGAATGGGAAGCCGCCCAAGAGGGATGGAGCGCACAGGGCTATGACGAGGGTGACGCCCTTTATGACCTGGACTATGGGGACCTCGAGGAGGAATGGGCGGATGCCGCCGAGGCGGAAGCCCGCTATTGGGGCGTCGATTACTGGTATGACGACGAAGCATGACATGCCCGCTCGCCCTGCCCAATGTCGCATCTGCGGGACCCAAACCCGCAGATGCGCCCGCTGATACCCTCAAGGGTCGCATCCCTTGAACGTCCCCGCCTTCAACCGCGCCCTTCGGGCCGAGGAGCGGGCCTTTGACGTGTTGGAAAAGGGCGGGTTTCTGTCGGCCGACCAGATCCTCGAGCATGGCATCGAGCTGGTTGCCACCCGCGGGGAACGCGCCACCACGGTGACGGTCCACATCGGGCAGGACGCAAGGTTCATGGTCAAACTCGGTGCGCCGCAGGCCCAGGACTGGAGCCGCCGGGAGATTACCTGTCACCGCGTCCTCCACGAGGCCGACATGTCCCCCGCCATCCTGCCCGATCTGCTGTTTTCCGATACCCACGACGCGGTGCTGGTGACGCGGTTGCTGGCCCCTGCCCGGACATTGTTCGATCATTTCGGGGACACGGCGCTGCATGGCCCGCCTGTGCTTGATGCCCTGGTTTCGACCCTGATCCGCCTGCACGGTCTGCGCATCGACCCCGCCAGCCGCCTGCCCCAAGCGGTGCCTTGGGTCCTGTCGGAAAGCCCGGATGCGATGGCGGATCATCTGGCGCCGCTGTTCGCCGACGCGGGGGACCGCGCCGTGGTGCTTGAGAGCCTCGCGGCAGGACTCGTGGCCTGGTCACCCGAAACGCTGATCCACGGCGATCTCAAGCTCGATAATTGCCTGCTCGAGGACGCTGACGGCACAGAGGTGCGTCTGCGACTGATCGACTGGGAACTGGCCGGGCTCGGCGATCCAGTCTGGGATCTGGCAACCGCCGTGCAGGAATTCCTGCTGCTGGCGCCGGGCGGTACCCCTGACGATGCACAACGGGCCGCCGGCCATCTGCTGGAGACCTATATCGCGCGCGCCGATACCACCGGAGGAGGCAAGGACGCCCTGTTCGAACGCTGCGGCCTTTATATAGGCTGCCGTCTCGTGCAATCTGCATTCGAACTGGCATCGCTCGAGACGGCAACCGCGCCGCGGGTGCAGGGGGCAATTGCCTTGGCGCGGGACATCTGCGCGGATCCCGCCCGGGCGCTTGCGATACTTTTCGCCGCGCGGGCCTAGATCATGGGGGATATTGACCTGTCGGAAACCGCATTGGAACAGGCCCTGCCCGAAGCCTTCGAGGTCATCCGCCGCGACGGCGCGTGCTGGTCTGACCCGTCGGCACTGGCCGACACCCTTTACAGGGACTGGTATTGCCAGGCCGCCCGCAAGCCGCCACCAGAAGGCGGCGACCGCGACCTGAGCGAATTGCTGCGCGTCTCCCATGCGGGCAGCGCCGTCTGGGAAACAGGCTGGCGGATCGCAAACCTGTCGTCAAAGGGCCGGGTGGCAGTGTCTCGTGGCCGCGAGCGCCGGGTCGTTCATGTCATCGATTGCATCCCCGACCCCAGTGCGGCGAATCCCGATTTGCGGGTCGGCGAAACGATTTCCGTCGTGGCGAGGCGCGATTCGCACAGTATGAACCCGGGCGACTGGGTCACCTTCAGCGACACCTGGCACGCATCGCGCGCGCCCCGCGTGCGGATTTACTGGAACATCGCGTCTTTCGGCGCGGCGCGGCTCGTGAATGTGCTCACCGGCGCGCTCGATCCGGCGCTGCCATTCCTTTTCAAGTGCCCCCGCCGACCGTCGGAATTCGACCGGCTCGATGCGGCGGTGCTCTATCTGCCTCGCGACGGCTTTGCCCGGGCCGCGCCGGCAATCGCGCGTGCCGCGGCCGCGAGCGCAAGCGCCCTGGGCGATGACGTGCCGCGCCTGACCAAACGCCTGGCCGCAGGGGTCGGGCTGGCCGAGGATCCGCCCGGCGGGACGACAAGCTTCGGCACCGCGCGCTGCAACCTCGTCGCCCGCGCCGTTGCCGAATGCCTTGCCGCGGGGCGCCAGAGCCCGCGGGACTGGACCGGTGCCGTCCTCGCGGGTTTCGCCGCGGCCGGGGTGCCGGCAGAGCGGCCCTGGGCCGAAACCGCCGCCAGCCGCGATTATGCATTGCCATGAACAGTGCGGGTCCAAAGCCACGCGGCGACACCAGGAAGCGCGATGTCTTTCTGCAGGTCGCGGTGTCGATCGCCGATGCGCTGGTGGCACGCGCCATTCAGCAGGACGGGCGCTACGGCTGGCTCGGCTATGACATGGTGCAGGTGAACGGCGACTGGCGCCCCGCCTATCGCAGCCTCGATGAATCGCTTTACGGCGGTCTTGCGGGGGTTGCGCTGTTCCTGTCCGATCTGTGGGCCTACAGGCCCGACCCCGCCTACGCCGCCGCCGCCACCGGCGCCATCCGCGAGGCAAACCGGCTGCTGCGCGAGCGACGCGGCGTCTCGACCCATGGCTGGTATGGCGGCCTGACCGGAAACCTGTGGTGCGCAAGGCAGGTGGCGCGGCGGTTTGACGCGCTGGATCTGTGCGCGGATGCCGACCTGCTGGCCGAGGTGACGGCGGCGCCCCCCCCGGCGGGCGACATTTTCGATCTGGTCTCCGGCGCCTCGGGCACGCTGCTGGGATTGCTGGCCCTCACGGGGGGGCGGCCTGCGGGGGAGGTACTGGCGGCCTGTCACGATCTGGCCGAATGGCTGCTGGACCGGGCGCGCCACGGGCCCGGCACCGGCCTGTCTTGGGCGGAACCCGCAAGCGGCACGGAGGCCGCCGCGCCCCTGTGCGGCCTTGCTCATGGGGCGTCCTCGCCGGGGTTGGCCCTGCTGGAATTCTGGGCGATCTGCGGGGATCCGCGCTATCGGGCGGCGGCGTTCGCGGCCTTTCGCTACGAACGCCAGTGGTTCGACCGCCGTCAGGGCAGCTGGCCCGACCTGCGCGACCTGCCGGCCTCCGGGGCGCCGCCCTGCCCCGCCTACTGGTGTTACGGCGCCGGCGGAATCGGGCTGGCCCGGCTGCGCGCCTGGGAGCTGACCGGCGACAGGGTGATGCTGGCCGAGTTTGGCGCGGCAAAGTTCACCTGCTACGAAAAGGCGCGCGCCGCCCTTGCCGACAACCTCCCGCCGGAAGATTTCGACATGAATGCCAGCCTGTGCCACGGGTTGGGAAGCATCCTCGAGGTGCTGCTCTATGCCGCCCGGCTTACGGATGACCGCGCCGCCCTGCGCCTTGCGCGCGCCCTCGGGGCGGCGATGAGAACCGAAACGACCGGGGAATGGCGCTGTGGCGTGATCGACGCCGGCGAGACGCCGGGGCTGATGCCGGGCCTTGCGGGCATCGGCTCGGCCATGCTCGGCTTGCATGATCCTGCCGCCTATCGTCCCCGGGGTCTGGTTGTGACAGGCGAGGGCCCAAAGCACTGAAGTGCTTGGCACGGAGCCGGTTCAGATTGCAACAGAGTCAATTGACCGGTTTCCGCCTATTCAAGCGAGGCTTTTCCCGAATTGCCCTCAGCGGAGCTGGTGCAGGTGGTGCGGGACATTGCGCCGGACCGTCCGCCCCTCGCAGCTTTCCCCGGCACGCGGCGAATATTCCGCTTGGAGACCGCAACGCTGCTGCTTATGCGTCGCGTTCCTGGCTCACTCCCGCACCGAGACGGCCTTTGGCGTACAAGATCCTGGGTGCCATCATTCCCGATCTTGACGTTGTTCTTGCCAATCAAGAATCGCTCCCCTACTCGCCAAAATACCCAATACTGCCGCTCCATCTCCATTCTGCACTTCTTGCAGGCGTGGCAATCGTCGAGCGCACGGGATCGGCAATGCTAAAGTTGCTGCAAGGGCACATGCAGAATACCGCTCATAAAGTTGTGCGGCGGCCGCAGTATATAGCTCGTCGTGCCACTGCCCTTTAGGCCTCCATGCCGCTGACGTCATGTTCGGCATGACCGATCTGTTGTTCGATCAGCATGGCCAGCATATGGACAGTGAACGCATGCCGTAGCTGATGGGGCGACAGGCGGATATCAAGGCCCGCGTTGCTACAGCGTCCGCTCACGCGTAGAAAGATCGCCTCCCAGGAATTGAACCGGACCGGCAGACCGATCTCGGACAGCCACAGCGCGGCTGGCGTGTCCGGCACTCTCGCCTTGCAGAAAACAAGCCGCTGGCGCTCTTCCGGATCGAACCGGTCGAAACGCGCGCTGGAGCCGTCAGACAACGTGAGCATCACCGTATTGCCTTCTGATCGCTCGACGAAAATCGGTTGCGTGATCCTCGTCCACACTGATCGCGCCTTGAACTTGGCAATGGCACTGGCGCGCTCGATCTCGATATAATCCTGAAGTCGCAAAATGACGCGGCGCGGAATCAGGATTGTCCGGCCACGATTTCCTTTGCCAATCGGCGGCGGCAACACAAATCTCATCTGTCGCCGGGTGTCGTTCTCCATGCTCTTCGGATCGATTTTGCAAGCCAGACAACAATGTCGTAACCGATTGCACGCAGCGAGTGCCGGGAGCGCATAGCGTTCAACGGAAGTTCAAAAAAAACCGTTCGAGGTGAGGGACATAAAGCGTGCCACCGGCAAGGATCGTCGGAATGTCCCGATCAAGGCCATCTAGGTTGCGGGTCTCCTGAAGTCTGATTTCGCGTTCCATATCGTCATCCGATCTGCCATTCCAAATATTTGCGCTTCATGTGCCGGCGGTGATCAGTTCAGCACCGGCAAGGGCAAGGGCAAGGCGAGATGCACAGCCGGGCGGATTCCGGGCAGAAATTTCTCGAATTTGCGGGCCATTGCCCGTATTTCGGAATTGGAGTTGATATGACGGATGTTAAAAATCATCAGGAATGGGACGATGTTCTCGATTTCTGGTTTCCCGAGGGGCGCTCTGTGTCTGTTGATGCGCAGGGGCACCGTGCGCATTGGCTCTGGAGAATGCAGGGCGGGGCGGATCCCGAGATCATAGCGCGATTTTCAGATCTGACTCAAAGGGCCGCTCAGGGTAGTCTTGATCACTGGGCGCTGATGCCGCATGGAAGGCTGGCGCTGATCATCCTGCTTGACCAGTTTTCCCGCTCGGTCTGGCGAGGTGATGCGCGCGCCTTTGCGCAGGATCCCGTCGCGCTTTCGCTGGTGCGCGATGGCCTTTCGAACAGTCATTACTCATCCTTGGAGACGCCATGGTTCCAGATCGTGTATGGCCTGCCATTGGGCCATTGCGAAGGCCCTGATCATTTGCAGCGTCTCGATTTGCTGATCAAGCTGCGCGAAAAAATAGCTGCGGACGCTCCGATTCCTTTGCAGCCGATCTATTCATCTTTGGTCACTCAAGCGCGCGATGTCCGAAAAATCATTGTCGCGTTCGGCCGGCATCCTCACCGAAACTGGGTTCTGAACCGCAAGTCGACTGCCGCAGAAGCGGCATATATCGCCGAAGGTCAGTTTCCCCATGAGAAGGCATTTCGGTAACTTTAGCTCAAAGCGGAAGGCTCCGTCTAAGAGCCGTGATTTCTGCCCAAACCCACACCGTGCAGGGCGCGTTCGGCGGCATCCGGCGAGGGGCTGATGGGATTGATTGCCGCGCGATCCCGCGAGAAGCGGAAGACCGCAGCCGATGGTGCGCCGCCATTCCAGGGCCGGCCGCCGCGCATATAGGTCCAGAGCCTGGCCTTTTTCGCACCACCCCGCGCCAGCAGCGGCACGGTCGTATCGTCCATTGCCCGGCAGCCGATTTGCAAGGCAAATCTGCCAGGAAGGGGCCATGCAGGCGGTGCGCGGCGAGCACGTGGCTCTCGATCAGGGCGTGGATGGGCTGCAGCGCGAAGGTGTCATGCCCGACCAAGTCTGCCAGCGTCGGCACGCTCAGCTCTACATCTTCACGAACCAAGCGCTCTGCCTGCCGGGTAACAGCAGATCACCTTCCAGTGCCGCGGGGTCACCATCGGCAGATGAAAGAACTTCGATTTGAGGGCGGTTGTTAAACTTGACCACACGCCCGGACTTACCATCGGATTGAAGCGCACCGGGTTTGCCGGAGGCTTACGGTCATTTTGAAACAAGCACCTGTTGAGGGCGCAAGCCTTTACGGCACCTGCATATTGACAGCCCTGCAAGCCCGTGCCGCGCAGGCCAGCTCATCATCAGGGAACTAAATTTCTCATGGAAGGTTATCTGCGCGGTAAGCAAGCGTCTGATCGCTCGGGCCACCCATTGAGGGTCATCTGGCACACTTCCGGGGCCGGTTACGATAATTTGCAACAGAGGCTGGCACCAATCCTTGGGCAGGCCGTTCAAGCTGGCGAAGGAAGACGACGCCGACATTAGACGAAGACATTATCGATTTTCAAATAACCTCTGATATCTATCGCAGTGCGACATTTTCAAAATAACAGCTTAAAAACCTTCTGATGCGTTAGAAAGACAGGCAATGGCAGATATGCAAAGCTCGAACACAACCGCCTCAATCTTTCGGCCAGATGAAAACTGCTGGCGTGTCGCCCGTGCGGACAGAATGGCCCTGATCGTCGATGCGGCAGATTACTTCCGCGTCTTGCGCCAGATATTCCTCGCCGCTGAGCGGGAATTGCTGCTGATCGGCTGGGACTTTGACTTCGAGATCGAAATGCTGCCGGGCGAAAGCGACAGCGCCGGACTTGCGCCGGACGGATTTCCCAACCAGCTTGGCGCCTTCCTTGAGGCCACTGTAGAGCAAGCGCCCAATCTGAATGTCTATCTACTTAAATGGAATGGTGCGGTGATGGCGGCGCCCGGGCGGCTGATGCCGACCGTCGCGCTGAGCATTTTTGGAAGCGATCGCATCCATTTTGCCCTTGATGGACATCACCCGTTCGGCGCCTGTCATCACCAGAAGATTGTCGTCGCAGATGATAGTTTGGCCTTTTGCGGGGGCATCGACGCAACGGAGGACCGGTGGGACACGTCCGAGCATTTGCCAGACGATCCCCGCCGCGTACGCAAAGACGGCACCCCCTCAGCGCCATGGCACGACGCGACCTGCGCGCTGACCGGTCCGGCGGCATCCGCGCTGGCGGAGCTTTCCCGCAAGCGTTGGCTCCGGGCAACCGGCGATACATTGGAGCGCCCCGCCAGCGTGGATGCCGATATATGGCCCGAGGATCTGGACATTGACGCCAAAGAAGTTGACGTTGCAATCGCCCGGACCGAGCCGCCCTACGATGACGAGCCGCTGATAAATGAGATCGAGCAACTCTTTATCAGCAGTATCGAGGCCGCGAGGAAAGCCATCTATATTGAATCGCAGTATTTCGCGGCCGAAACTATTTGCGAGGCGTTGGAGAAGCGCCTGAAAGAGCAGGACGGCCCCGAAATCGTTGTGATCAACCCCGATTCCGCCATGTCGCAGTTCGAAGACGATGCAATGCATGTCTTGCGCGCGCGTATGATCGACAGACTGCGCGACGCCGATCATCAAGACCGTTTTCGCATCTTTTATCCAGTAACTGCCAAGGGCGAGCCAATCTACGTCCACGCCAAGATCATGATCGTTGATGCCGGCCTTCTGCGACTTGGATCCAGCAATCTCAACGACCGCTCTTTGGGATTTGACACCGAATGTGACGTTGCGGTCGAGGGGCCAGAGGCGCTGATCACCCGATTCCGCGCGCGTCTTGTCTCCGAGCATCTCGGGGTCGCGCCAGAGGCTTTCGATGAGGCCCTGCAACAGGAAAATTCACTGATCGGCGCCATCGAGCGTCTGAACGCCCCCAAGGGGCGTGGGCTGCGCCAGATTGACCCGCGACCCGATGGCATTATTGGCGGATTTCTGGCCAACACCCGCCTGCTTGATCCGCGCTATCGCCCGGGTCAGGAAACGTCTGCAGGCCAAGGGCTGCGCCCGCGGCATCTGGCCATGATCGCCGGGGGCGCGCTGGTCGGCGGTCTGGCCTTTCTGGCATGGCAAAAATGGCGAGGCGGCGGCCCTCGGAGCTGAAGCCCGGCTGCCCTCTGAGCGTCAGCGCTCAGACAGCGACCATTGAACGCCCGAAATTTAGTAGGTGGCTATGCTCAAACGTCTTGTTCACCGCGCTGCGCTGAAAGCAGAACGCATTGCCGATCAGCTGTTCAGCCGGACAGGCAAAGGCCGCAAGATTGACGCCTATATCGGCTATGCCACCGCCGATCAAATCATCCTGCGCGGGCGCGTTCTGAGCAGACTACGACATGCGTCAGCGGTCGAAGGTCAGACGCGACTTAGAAATTTACGGCAAATGCTGGGCATGTTTCTGACCGATGAGGTGCGCGACGTCACTGTGCGTTGCGGCAATTCAGAAGCAATGACAGATGAAGAGGGCTATTTCACCCTGCTTTTGCCACGCGACGCCCGCACCGGATGGGGCACAGAGCAGGTATATATAGAAGACAGCGAGGTCGCAGCACCTTGCCTTTTCTTTGTTCCCGCCGTTGATGCACGCTTCATCGTCATCTCGGACATTGATGACACCATGCTGGAAACTGGCGCCTACTCCCTTATGCGCAATCTCTACACCTCGTTTACAGGAAATTCGCTGACCCGGCACGTGTTTCCAGACGCAATCGACTTGATGAATACACTCTCCGAAAATGGACGTAATCCAGTTTTCTATGTAAGCTCATCACCATGGAACCTGCATGATTTCCTATCGGATATCTTCGACAATACAGGGCTGGTGCGTGGGCCGATGTTCTTACGCGATCTTGGATTGAGCGATACCAAGTTTATTACGGACGGACATGGGAGCCATAAAGGGGCAAGTATCGATCACATTCTGCGTGCCAATCCGGATTTACCAGCCATACTTCTGGGTGACACGGGGCAGCACGACGCCCAAATTTACCGTGACGTAATAGAGCGTCATAAAGACCGCATCATCGCCGTCGGACTGCGAACGCCCGGTGCCGGGATTGATGCCCAAGATCAACGGGATCTGGACGCGATTGCAGCAACCGGTGTCACATATTCCGCCGGACCTGATTTCGCAGCGTTCGCACATAACGTCGCGGAAAAGCACGCCGATCTTTTCCCAGCAAACGCCATTTGAAAAAGCCCGCAATCAAAGGCGCCCGTGCTGCGATGGTCATCGGCAAACCCGCTATTCGCTGCCGCTCACCGTCAGGCCCAGCAATCGCCATGCCTGCATCCCGCCGCGATAATAGAAGATGCGATCTGCGGGATATCCGGCATTGATCATGTTGCGGATCGCCGTGGGAGATTGGCCGCACCACGCGCCGTTGCAGAACAGCGCAACGGGCTTCGCCTCGGTACAGTCCCAGCCGTCGAAATCCGGTGCGCAGCCCAACTGGGCCAGCTCATCTACGACATAGTGATAGGGAATGTTGATCGACCCGGGAATAGTTCCCCCCTCGAACCAATCAAAAGTGCGGCTGTCCACCACCACAGTGCCCGGATCTTGCAACATCTCTATTAGCTCCAGCTCGCCGATTGTTGTCACCCCATCTGCCGGGCTGTGTGGCTGGATGCAAAACTCGGGGCACGGGCGCGATGTCAGCGCCCAATAGCCGCTGATCGCATGTGTTGTATCCTGGATCCTGTCAATCTCGACGAGCCCGTTCCGGGTCTGCACCTTGGCTGTCGGCATGTCTTTGGTGAGGCCCACCTCATTTTGCGCAATCGCTGTCGTAGCCGTCAGCGTCAGCGTCAGCGCAATTATCAGGTCATATTTTCTCATGCTTTCTCCTTTGGCCGCGCCTTCGATCCAGACTCCAGCTTAGCCGCCAAATGATTGTCCGTCATGGAAAGTTTCACAAGCTCGGACCAATCAGAATTACAAAACGCATATTAGACTTCGATAACGCCAAGCCGCAGCGGCTGCCGTTTCAAACGCGTCAACTGAAAATCGCCTTCGGTTAACTGCGATGCAGCACCGCGTGTTTCGACCGAGTGAGGCTTACCGGAACGCCGCGACCGCAATAGCCGGTGCATCCACACAAGCCCCCTACGTATCCCGTTGCGGGCCTACAGTCCCAGCGCGAACTGGATAAGCAAAGCGTTTATCAGATCAACGAAGAAGGCCGAGACCAGAGGAAGCACGATGAACGCCAAAGGCGCGGCGCCATAGCGGTGGGTCACGGCCGTCATGTTGGCGATGGCCGTGGGTGTCGCGCCCAGCGTCACCCCGGTAAACCCCGAACAGATGACAGCGGCAAAGTAATTTCGCCCCATCGCCCGGAACACCACAAAAATGATGAACAGCGTCGCCGCCCCCGCCTGCATCGCAACGGTGACGGCCAACACGCCGGCATGGTCTGCCAAAACCCACAACTGCATCGACATCAGCGACATTGACAGAAATACCGACAGGCTGAATTCCTGTATCAGCCCCATGGCCGGGGTCCCCGACGGCCACTCAATCCTGCGGAATATCCTGGGCACCACGTTGGAAATGACAATGCCAACGATCAGACATGGTACAAACAAGGGCAGCTTGATCCCTGCATCCTGTAGTCCCGCATGGGCGGACACACCGATGGCAACCGAGATGTTGAGCCACAGAATACTGCGCATGAAATCGCCGTTGCTGACCCGCCCTCCGGCGCGGGAATGCTCTTCCAAAGCCGCACCAGCATACGATTCAGTCGGAGTGTCGGGAAGCTCGGGCTTGTGCTTGAAGATCAGATACCTCGCGATGGGACCGCCCAGCAAACTCGCCACGATCAGACCCAGCGTGGCCGTGGCAATGCCCAGTTCGGCTGCGCCCGTAACCGCATAGGTACTTTCCACAACCGGGCCCCACGCGATTGCAGTGCCATGGCCGCCGATCAGGGCTGCCGTACCCAACATTACGCCAGCCTGCGACGGCAGGCCAAAAAGTACCGCGCCCAAGAACCCGATCCCGGCCTGAACAACCATGAATCCGGCCGTCAGCACCAACAGCAGCGCCAGGATCGGGCCACCCGTCACCAGGTCGCTAACCCGCGCCGACATACCCACTGTGGTGAAGAAATAGACCAGCAGAATGTCCCGTGCGGTCATTTCGAACTCTACCGCTCGTCCGGTCGCCGCAACGATACCCCAGGCGATCAGTGCCGCAAAAATCCCACCCGATACAGGTTCAGGGATTGAGTAGGTCCGCAAAAATCCGATCTTCGTGGTTAAATGCACCCCGGCAAAATACACGATTATCGCAACGGTGAAGGCAGTGAAGCCATCTATCTGGATGGCAGGAAGTGGTGCCGTCATATCCATCGTATCTTCCCTCGCCGGAATGGTTTACCTGATGCCGCGAGCGGCGGGCACCCATTCACGGACCAGCTGAGATCATAGTACAGATAAAGAAGCCAGTGCGCCTGATAGGTACGGATTTCGACACTGGCACAGACCGGTATCCAGACAACATCTCATTCGCGCGATTGTGGCATAGGCTGATACAGTCACCATCAGCATTGACGAAATTCAATGACGGCTCCGGGCCCGCCGCGTCAACGAACTGGAGTGCATTTCGCAATACGATGCGTCCGCATTCGACACTTGACTTGCACGCGCCGGACAATTCATGCGTGCCAGACGTGGCGCGGCTGAAAGCAGCGTCACGTCCAGCCCGGCATATAGCTTGGAAACACCGCAAGCCTGTCCAAAAAGGTAAAATTACGTCAGGCCAATGTGGTGATCAAACCGACCATTGGTACTTCTGTGCCAGTGGCCCCTTTTGCCCGGAGTGTCGGAACTCCAGCTTTATACGAACCACCACCGCTCTGCCCAGCGCGAGCCATCCAGATCCAGATTGGATCCGATAATGTCGGGCTTTCCGATTTTCTTGGACGTGCCGAATACGTAATTCGCGAACATTGGTATGATCGCTCCACTTTGATTGTGAACAATCTCCTGAATTTCGAAATACATTTCCTGGCGCTTTGCCTCGTCAAGCTCGGCGCGAGCCGCAACTAGCAATTGCTCAAACCGTTCGTGGCACCAGAACGTATCATTCCACGGCGCACCGCAGGTATAGGCGCTGGCAAACATCTTATCCATTACAGGCCGCCCATCCCAGTAGACAGCTGAGAAGGGTTTATGCATCCAGACGTTTGACCAATAGCCATCATTGGGTTCGCGCACAGCCTTTAGATCAATTCCCGCAGCCTTTGCCGAATTCTGAAAAAGAGATCCGGCATCAACGGCCCCGTTGAACGCTGCATCAGCGACCGAGAGGCTGACCGAGAGGCCATCCATGCCAGCCTGTTTCAGGTGCCACCTGGCCTTGTCGGGGTCATACGTCCGTTGCTCAAGGTCGGTGTTGTAGAATTTCTGATTTGGGCCAACAGGTATGTCATTGCCGACCGAGCCGAACCCAAAGAGTATTTTCTCAACCAATTCCTCCCGGTTTATGGCATGCTTCAAGGCCATTCGGACATGGTTGTCGTCAAAAGGTGCCTTGTTTGTCGACATTGAGAAGGCAAAATGCTGCGTGCCTGCGATTTCGTTGATGTCGATATTCTGATTTCGCGCCAACAAGTTGACAGTTTTCAGATCAAGCCGGTCAGCAACATCGATGTCGCCCGCTATCAACGCGGACGTACGTGCATTCTGGTCGACGAGGGCAAGCATCTCAATGGTGTCAAACCATGCAACGTCGTCGCGCCAGTGATTTGGGTTGCGCTCAAGCAAGGCTGAGACGCCAAATTTGATGTCTTTCAAGATGTAGCTGCCGCACCCATCGGCGGATTTCCAATCAATGGAATCATCCTTGGCTGGCAGGATCGTCAGATGATAGTCGGTCAGCGTAAATGGGAAATCGGCGTTACCACTCGATAATGCGAAAACCAAAATGTCGTCGCCTTCGATCGTGATGTTCTGGATCTCCGCGACAAGGGGGCCTGCGGCGGATGCGGATTTCTCTCCCCGATGGAAATTGATCGAGGCCATGACATCCTCGGCGGTGACGGGTTTGCCGGAGTGAAAGCTCAGGCCCTTGCGGAGTTTAAAGCGCCAGATGGCGGCATCGGGGGTCGCCTCCCAGCTTTGCGCGACTTCGGGAATGAAAGAGCCATCAGGAGCCACTTCTACCAACCTGCCATGAATGGCGTAGGACAATCCGACCACAAAGTCATTTTCGTACGTGCCAGGGTTGTGGGTGTCTGTCGTTTGGCCGTGGCCGAGACCAATACGAAGGTGACCACCGCGTTTTGGCGCGGCAACCGCGCCGCCCATCGGCCAAGATGCGGCGATGGCTGTCGCAGCAGTGGTTTTTAGAAAATTGCGGCGATTCAAATGGTTGCTAGTGACAAGGGACATCTGATTCCTTCCTTGGTTAGGTATCGCAAGAGGGCGCCGGACAGGCGGCCCCATAAACACGTGTCACCTTATCTTTACGCCCTGGCGGACCAGATCGTCCGTGGTCTTGCGAATGCCGGTTTCCAGAATGTCGAACATTTGGTTTATCTGATTTTCGGAAATGATCAGCGGAGGTGAAAACACGCACATGTTGATGATCGGACGCAGGATCAGCCCGGCCTCCTGACAATGAGCGTCGATCATCGCACCGACGGTCTTGTCCAGATCAAGCACGTTGTCTGCCGTGGCATCGGCTACACATTCGACACATCCGACCAACCCTTGGCCGCGGGTGTCGCCAACCAGCGGCAGGTCGCCAAGCGATTTCAGGCGTGCTTCGAACATGGGCGCGACTTGGCGCACATGCTCCAGGATGCCATCGCGCTCGATGATCTCGATATTCTTTAGAGCGGCGGCAGCGCTGACCGGATGACCGGAGTAGGTAAATCCGTTGGAGAACGTGGCGTCCCGAGATTTATCGCCTGAAATACTGTCAATCAGCCGATCTGAAATAATGCAGGCGCCCATCGGAACATAGCCCGAGGTCATGCCTTTGGCGCTGGTGATGATATCGGGAACGATATCAAACACCTCTTCGGATGCGAACCAGTGGCCCAAACGGCCGTAACCGGTGACGACTTCATCGGAAATATACAGCACGTCGTGCTTGCGGCAGACCTCAAGGCAACGTTTGTGATAGCCTTTTGGCGGCACGATCACCCCGCCCGAGCACAGGATCGGCTCGGCGATAAACGCGGCCACCTTGTCGGCGCCTATCTGTAAGATCGCGTTCTCCAGATCTGCGACTTTCTCCTCAAGAAAATCGTCCACGCTCTGACCTTTGGCGCGCACATAAGGATTCACGTTGGGCAGGAAGTGCGTCAAATGCGACGCCTGATCCATCCAGCCCTTGTCGCGCTCTTTGCCCGAGACGGACGCGGCCAGATAGGTCGATCCGTGGTATGCTTTTTGACGCGATATCACGATCTTCTTCTCGGGACGGCCCAGCACGTTGTTGCGGAACTGCACAAAGCGCAGCGCAGTGTCCACGGCAGTCGATCCGCCGGTGGTGAAGAAAACATGATTCAGATCGCCGGGCGTCCGTTTCGCTATCTCGTGGGCGAGCTGCGCCGCAGTCGAATTCGTGTTGTTGAAAGGCGAGAAATACGCCATCTCCATAGCCTGCTTCGCCATTGCCTCGGCAATTTCGGTATTGCCATAGCCGATCTGGACACACCACATCCCCGCAGGCCCATCTATCAGACGCTCGCCGGTTTCCGTGACAACATAAATCCCGTCGCCACCCTCAGTAAAGGTGCGCTCGTTCTTCCCGATATCGGCCATCCCTTCCCAAGGATGAACGAAATTCCCGTTGTCCCAATTGCGTACAGTCTGGAAGTCGGAGTTTTGGAGAGTCATCATTTCACCCAGAATTTGTAATACAGATCACAAAATGAACGAACGTACATACATTGTCAAGTTCAGAGTAAGGCCATATACTGCGCGTTACAGAGGCTGCGGGAAAACCGTCGCGAATACAGAAGGATACCTGTGCAAGTGGCGAATGATGAGCAATCAGAAAAAGTTCAGAACGCCAGGGAGACCGGAAAGTCGAAAAATCGACGCCATCTGCTCGATTCTGCGGCCAACGCGATCTTCAAGTTCGGATTTCGCGGGGCAACCATCGCCGCCATTCAGCAGGAGTCCGGGCTGTCACGCGGAATGATCAACCTGCATTTTGAAACCAAGGAGAATCTGTTGCTGGCTGTCGCAGAAGACTTGTCGCAGCACTATCATACGCGCTGGACACGCGCGGCAAATGACAAATCGTTGCCCGCAGCAGAAAGGCTGCGCGCGATCATTCAGGTCGACTTGTCCCCGGAGGTTCTGACTGCGCGCGATGTGGCAATCTGGTTCGCATTTCGCTCCGAGGTTACATCGAACCCGGAATATCGCCAGTTCATCGATTCCAGAGATGCGGGGTTTCGCGAAACTATCATCGATATCTGCCAAACCCTGATCGATGAGGGAGCATACGAAAACGCCAATGCCGTGCTTGCGGCCAACAGCTTTGTCGCCCTTCTGGAAGGTATGTGGACGGATTTCCATCTGCACTCAGCAGAATTTGACCGGCAAAAGGCCGAAAGTGCCTGCATTTACGTTGCAAGAAGCTTTTTTCCCGACCATTTCTGACCGCGCTCGCAGCCAAACGCACAGACGCGCAGAATGTGAAGCTGGTCGAAACCTGTAAATTCTCGATAAGGTTAACGGTGACAAGCGACCAGTTTCCGGGTCAAAAGAACCATTGATCACGAACCGCCAAACAACGATATGTACGTGTGATCAGGCCAAACCTGAGGAAGCGTTATGGCAAAATGAGCAACTCCCTGAGCATACGACGATATGCGCCCCGAGACGCCGAAGAGTGGAACACCTTCGTGCAGGCTTCCGGCAATGGGACGTTTCTGCATGACCGCAAATTTATGGACTATCATGCGGATCGTTTCGAGGATCATTCGCTGATAGTCGAGGCAAACGACCGGATGCTTGCGCTACTTCCTGCGAACCGGGTCGGAAGCGTTCTGCAGTCCCACGGCGGGCTGACCTATGGCGGGTTTATCCACGGGCCGTCAATGTCCGCCGAATTGATGGTTGAGACCGTGAAAGCTTTGCGCCGTACGCTCTGTGCGGGCGGTTTTGAAAAACTGCATTACAAGGCTATCCCGCATATCTTTCACACATATCCTGCTGAGCAGGATGTATACGCGCTTGTTCAGCATGGCGCGCGCTTGACGCGCTGTGATCTATCGTCGGCCATCGCAATCGGGGGCGCTCTGAAATTTTCCAAATCCAAACGCCAAGGCGTCAGTCGCGCCCGCAAAGCTGGCCTAGAGGTGGTGAAAAGTGAAAATCTTGCTGGTTTTTGGAGCATCCTTACCGCCCGTTTAACCGACGCCCACGACGCTGCGCCCACCCATAATCTGGATGAAATTGAGCTTTTGCGCGATCGTTTCCCTAACAATATCAGTCTACACGTCGCTTGCCTGGGGCGCGTGCTGCAAGCGGGGATGATCGTGTTCGATTGCGGCGACACGATCCATGTGCAGTATATGGCGTCCACCGAAGACGGCCGGCGTAATGCGGCGCTCGACCTTATCGTCTCTCACTTGCTGGAGCACGTGTATCCGGATCGGCGATGGTTCAATTTCGGCATATCGACAACAGATGGCGGCAGCACGCTGAACATAGGTTTGTCGAGGCAAAAAGAGATGTTTGGTGCCCGAAGCATTCTGTTCACTCAGTATGAGTGGGACCTGAGATAGCACAGATTAGCGAACAAGCATAGCACGTTGATCTGAAGTGGGTCAATGTGTTTCAGGTTTCACTTCAAGTCGATGAGCATGCGACGATGACCATGCCAGGGCGCAGCAAAGCATCATGACTTTCTGTCCTGGGCCCTGCGCCAGCGCCTGTTTTCACTCAGGATTGCGCCGACTGTGTCAACCGGATGCCGCAGGCCCGGTTTGAGTAAGGAAGCGGCCCCTGACGCAATGTAGCTCAGGCGTATTTCGCAAATATTTAACGCCTTTGATATCCGCCGCATCACGGGATCCGTCGAGACAAGCCCATAGGTCTGCGCGTCGATCTGGCGCTGCGAAAGTACTGAAATATCGCGCCGAAGCTCCTTTTCCCGACGCGCCTGCATCTCTGGTCGCGTTTCGCGCATCAACTCGGAGTTTGTGATGCCGCGGCCGAGCCGGTAGGTGATCAGGTCTTCTTCGATCACTGACACCCGCCCTTCCAGAACCGCACGAAATCCGAACACCAGATCTTCAAAGCACTCGCTGAATCGGATCGGCCCGTATTTCGCGAAGATGTCCCTGTGCCATGCGGCCGTGGCCCCAAGATACAACTGCATCGAAGTGCTGGCCTTGAGCGGATCCAACCGATGGTAGAATTCAGCTTTGGCATAAACTCTGGGGGCCGGCGAGCCGTCGGCATATTCCACCTTGGCGTGAGAGCACGCGAGGAGGGGTCGCTCGCTCTCGAAGGTCTCTATTGTCCGGCGTGCCCGCTGAGGCTGGCACAAGTCGTCGCCGGCGCAGTTGATCATAACATCGGCGTCAGTCAGGGCGAAAACCCTGTGAACATGCTCAACTACACCCAAATTTTGAGGATTCTGGTTCAACTGTATCCGGTGGGGGCCGTCATATGCTGCGGATTCTTGTCTAAGAATGTCGAATGTGGCGTCTTGTGAACAATCGTCGCTGAATAAAATATCTATTGGCTCGCAATCCTGCGCCAAGATTGATCGCACGGCATCTCGAACACAGCCCTCTTGATTATAGGTATATAAGACAATGGCATACCGCAAACGAGACATGTGTGATCAGCTTTCGACATCAGTTTTGATGCCTTGCGATATGCCACATTAAAAACAACAGAGGAAACGTCTTTGTTATAGTTGAAGAGCTTTCAAAACAGCGCGGCGAAGAATAGGATCCCACATTTGAGGATTTGACCTATCAGAACCCCGTTACTTGCAGTACCCAAACCGGTGGAGCCGCGATGACATCGAAGAGCGATTTCAGCGATCTTGTCATTCTGGGGAATGGATATTCAGCGCATCTGGCGGCTATAGCGCTGGATCCTGTCCTGCCGGTCATGTCGATGATCGCGCCGACAAGCAGAAATGTGGAGGCGGAAACGCTGGAGGGTCTGGTGGGCCAGCATGCTCACAGCCACATTTTCCTGCCGCGTCTGGAGCAGGAGCTGAATCGAATTGATCCAAAGCTGCTGCCAGCAATGGCGAGTCACGGCTACCGGTTTACTCCCGGGTCCTACCGTCTGGACGAAAATGCCCCCGCTGGATGCCGCAGGATGTTTGCCACTCGGTGGCAGTTTGATGAAGTTATAGAAACGATCTTCAGGCAGCGCGTTCAGACCCGTCATGTCACAGCGTCCGTGTCCGGTATCAAGACAGAGGGCGATAGAATTACAGCCGTTTCGCTTACCGAGGGTGAACTGATCGCGGTATCGCCCACGACGCTGGTTCTGGACGCGATGGGCACAAGGTCGCCCATCATGACCGCACTTCCGGGCAGGGATGAGTGTGCGATCGATCAGCCGGGCAATGTTGTCTACATCACTCAGTTCTTTCGGCGCCTCAACGTGCAAGAACAGCGGTTGCCAGACCCGCTGATCGAATGCCCACATGACTTTGGCGCCGCCGCCGTGATGCTGTATCCCGGTGCAAAGGGGTGGTTTTCGATCTCACTGGCAATCCATGCGGGGCAAAAGGCACTGATCCGAGAAGCCCGTGACAGCGAGGCGTTTCTTTCGTTTTGCAGGCAGAGCCCGAACCTCGCTGCATGGGTTGATGATGCTAAGCCGGTGGGGGCCAACAAGATCTACATTAACCCGCGCAACACATGGAATGTCGGACTGCTGGAGGCGGGTCGTGACGCGCCTGCGAACTATCTGGCCGTGGGGGACGCGCTAACGACGATGTTACCTACTCTTGGAGCCAATTGTTCGTTTGCTGCCACGCATGTCCGGATCATCCGGGATCTGCTGGCAAACGGTAGTCCGCAACTGCAACACGCGTTTGCAAAAGCAGTAAGCGCGGAACAGTTCGGCTTCTTCAAGAAGGCGCTTGCCGGCAAGCAGTCCGGGGACAGAATCATTCCCTATACCGAGGCGCGTCAGAACCGCCCCGTCAAAAAGTTCAAGCGTCGGCTTCGCAGGTTGCTAGGCCGGGACCGCCCGCGTATCATCAGACAGCTTCTGGACTCATCAAGCCTTTGAAGCTCAATCGGCTTCACTCAGAGGGCTTAATGACGAAAAGCATCACTTCCTACACCACCGAATATCTGGAAGACTTTGGCTTTGAGGCTGAAATGGTAAGCTATCGTCGCAAGCTTGTGCTGGAACGTCTGGCACATTACAGCCCCCAAACGATTGTCGAACTGGGTTGTGGCGCGGATCTGCAGGCCGAAGGGTATTGGGATGCCGGTGGAAGCTGGGCGGATTGGATGATTATCGAACCGTCCGAGGTTTTTGCGGATCGTGCCCGCGCTAGCCCTCTGTCCGGAATACGCGTCGTCCAAGGGTTTTTTGAGGATGTGGCAGACCAAGTACCGGATTCGGTCGATCTCATGCTATGTTCAGGATTGCTGCACGAAGTTCCGGATTCGGATCGGCTGATCTCTGCCATGCGCCAGCGGATGGGGCCTCAGACCGTTCTGCACGTCAACGTGCCCAACGCTCAATCCATCCATCGCCAGCTTGCCCACGCGATGAATCTGATCGACGACGTCAAGGCGATAAGTCCGCGCAACGCAAGCCTGCAGCAACCTCGCGTATATGATTTGCCTGATTTGACGGCACAGCTAGAGCGTAACGGATTGTCTATCACGGCCACGGGTGGGCATTTCGTCAAACCATTTACACACCAGCAAATGGAGCCTTTGGTCGCTGAACTGGGGCGCAACGTCATGGATGGCTTGTACGAGCTAGGCAAGCGGCTCCCCGATCTGGCAAGCGAGATATATGTAGAGGCCAGGATTACGTGACTTTGTTCTGAGAGTTGTGCGGATGGCCAAAGTCAACCGCTTTGCACAAAGCTTGGCATAGATGAGCGATATAATCCGCCCGCCCGTGTCGCCCGACTATGCCATAATTTCTCCAGCGGACATGGCGTATTTTGCACATATGCGATCACTATGCTCAGTCAATGCCAACATACCGGTACCCGATGAAAAGAGCACGCAATGCGTTGGCAGCCCGATCTTGGCAGTGACTACGGCGCCAGCTTTGCGGGCAGCGGAAAAGGGTGCGTTTTATGATATCTTCACCAAAGGGGCCAAACCAGAACTAGCCATCAAACGCGATCGACCATGCGCCCGACAGAGACCAAGACGCCCCCTTGTGCCCAAACGCGCGAGCAGCCGGTTGTAGTCAGCATGTCCATCCACCTGGAGGATGCTTGAGACTGTTTCAGAATACTGAATGGTCACTACGGCGCGTAGGTGAATGCAGGGAAGAACTATTGCTGATCATCGCCCATATTATTCGCCTTTTCGTCACCATTCCGGACATGCACCGCGTGCATCACACTTCCGATCCGGTAGAGACCAACTCGGACTACAGATTCAATCTGCCTTGGCACGTATTGCGCCCAGCCAGCCAAGGGGTATCACGATAGGGCGATCGGCATCGAGCAGTCCTGCACCCCGCGCGATCTCTGGCCAGATCCTATGATGCTCCAGCCTTGCGGCGGCCCGGCGGCAATCATGTTCTCGATGTTCGAAAGGATCGCAAACGAGCCAGCGTTGAGCCGCGTCTATCGTCACCATATACCTCGAAGCGTAGACGCGGGGCCCGACTCTGCTTCGGCTGATCGTTATTTCCTCCGCGCCCTTTCAAGCTGACTTATCGCGGCGGGGCTGGCAAACGGGTTCACATAAAGCCGGTCGTGGCTTTCGACGCCGACGTCAAATACGCAATCCTCATTCGGGCGCGCGACGCATAGCAGGACGTAGCCATCGGATGTTTGCCGCTTGTTCAGCGCTGTACCTTTGGGTTGACGCACAGACCCCGAAATCATCTTGGCGGCGCAGGTGATGCACCCGCCATATCGGCAGGCGATCGGCAGAACGTATCCTGCCGCCTCGACCACGTCGATGATCGCCTCATCCTCGCCAACGTCGAACGACAAGCCGCGATTGCGGAATGTGACTGTGTGTTTGCGCATGTGACCTCCGCGAAAAGCCCCCCGGCCAAAGGCGCCCGGCCGGGGTCCTATGTCAGATCCAGATGTCGGACGAACAATCGCCCCCCGGATAACGCGTTTCATGGGCTCTGGACGGCCCGTGCGGCTCATCATTGAAATCCACAAGGAAATCCTCGCGGATCGTCATGCCGCCATTCACGTTATCGCAATCGACCAGCACCATGAGGCCGCCATTGTCCTTCATCGACGGGTAAAACTGGTTGTCCCAGGTCGAAAACAGCGACGTCGTGACATACATGCGCTTGCCGTCCAGCGACAACTGGATCATCTGGGGGCCGCCATCCACGGTCTTGCCATTGACCTTGGGCGCCTTGCCCAGCAGTCCCCCGATCCAGACCTGACCTGTCAGCTTCGGATTCGCCGGATCGGTAATGTCATACTGGCGCAGGTCGCCATGCAGCCAGTTCGAGAAGTAGAGATACCTGTCATCCATTGATATCAGGATGTCCGTGATCAGGCTGGGCATAGGCACCGGAAAGCCTTCGACATCCACCGTGGGCACGTCGATAACCTTGTTGATTTCGACTGTGCCATTGTCCTTGTGATAGTGAAAAATATTCGACGCCAGCGCCGCCCCGACAAAGCCATGTGTGCTGTCCGGATTGTGGAGAAAACGCGCCTCCAGCGGGATCATGCCTTCGGACCCCAGATCAACGGACTGTTCGACCTTGCGGTTCTTGAAGTCCCAGAAGTGGATGTGCTGGCCGTATTTGCCCCGCGCCACATCTTCCAGATCGAACCCCGGCATGAACGTGTTGGGCGAGGCCCATTCCGTCGAGATCATCATGTTGTGGCGTGGCTGATACCAGAAATCATAGTTGTATCTCATCTCGCCAAGATCCTTTTCCCAGCGCCCGATGATGTTGAACTCCTTGTCCAGATGCAGGAAACCGCCGGGGCCGTTCCCGTCAGCATCCCCCAGCATCGAAACGATGATATCCGCGCCAAGACAATGCACCGTATGCGGGGCGGATAAATTGGTCGTTGCCTTGATCTCATCACCGTCGATCGTCTTGTACAGCTCCGGTTTGCGCGGATCTGTGGCCGTATCGACGATGTGGAAATTCGTGGTGCGAACGCCGGGAATGATCAGGTATTTACGTTTCATGCTGCCGTCGGTGTTGCAGGACGAACAGGCATTCCAGCCCATATGGTGCAATTCGTCGCCGACGACGGGCATTTCGGTGCGGTGGATCACTTTACTATAGGTGGGACTGTCTTCATCAACGTCGATGGTTGCCAGATAGTCCGGCTTTTCAACGCCGGTTCCGGTATAGATGCAGATCGTGTAGACAACTTTTTCGCGCGGCGCCTTTATGGCGTCTTGCGGCGATGCATAGCCGGGGCCGGCACAGCAGCTTCCATTTGATCCAGACATGTGATTCCTCCCTGTGGTGTTGATGTTGTGATGCCGTTCCTTTCTTTCCCGGGTCTGAGCAGAACCCATGGAATGATCTGCCTTGATCATGGCAGAAAATATCGTTTTTGTCGGCGCAAAAGTCGATTTTCACCACTGTGGCGGCCTGTAGCCGATCTCTCGGCATCGCGACCGGACTGAGGGCCGCTATTGCGGCTGCGGCGCTGGGCTTCCCACTGCCAGCTCATTGATGGATTGAACCCATGAATGCCGGTCCAGACAAAAATGCTTGTTGAGGTCTGTGATTGATCCGGTCTGGCCAAGCATTTGGCACCGTGCCGAGACAGGGTTGCAGTATCCCGTCGATCACCGTGAGTATGCTACATCTGCCTGACAGATCATCAGCAGCGTTTCGACACGGCTGATGGATCGGCCATTCCCGCGCGCATGGCCGCCACCCTTGCAGCGCTGCAAGGGTGGCGGCCCGGTGGGGATCATTACTTTGCTGCCGCCCACCTCAGGTCGTAACAAAGCGTTGCTCCGTTATGGCCGTGCGCAACGATTTCATTTCGACAGTCGCAAAACCGGTAAAAACGCAATTCGCAGCTTGTTGTCCGCGCAAAGATTTGAGTGCTATATCGGGGTGATCTACAGGCCCGAAACTGAAAGAGAGAGCCATTACAGCAGCGCACGTCTATCCGATCAACATGACGCGTTTGTCTGGTTTAATCACACAAATGCGGTAACGTCGTTGCCGACGATGGCCGCCAAAAAGCGAAGACAGGACCTATCCGTTCGGACTTTGATCCGTGACCAAAACTATCAACATTGGAGAATGACATGCTGGATATCGAGCGACACAAGCAACAAATCGAGGCCCGTCTGGAGGAACTCAACAAGCGTCTTCGCAACGTGGACGACGCACTGGACGAGACTGCCGACCCGGATCTGGAAGACCAGGCCATCGAATTGCAGGATGACGAGGTGCTGGAAGGTTTGGGCCGTGCTGGGGAGCGGGAAATCCAACTCTTGGGCCGATCGCTGGTTCGCATTGCAAACGGTACATATGGAATATGCAAAAAATGCGGTGAAGAGATTGCCACGGAACGACTCGACGTTGTTCCCTATGCCGTTTTGTGCCGCGACTGCGCGGGTGCAGGACCAGCGAAATCATAGCGGTTTCGCAGGCGTCTATCGATGCCTGCGTTCCGACCAACAATCCCCTCGGTTTAAACCCGTGTGGGAGGCAAAGGTGATCAACCAAACTTTGAGCATCATCGCAACGACATTGTTTCAGCTTCCGGGCGGCGCTGCACAGGTCCAACCCATAGACGCCATTGCGCGCTCAGCCACGACCAACGGCATGACTGCGCGAACTCACGTCGATCCAGACGGGGGCACCCGCGATTTCAAGGCTCACAGTCACAACAGCGGTTTGCCTGGCGGGCTGTAACCCTCAATCGGAATGATCCTAACGACTGGTTGCCAAAAGCAGCTGTCAAAACGCCTGCCCAATGCCAGAAATCTGTGGCCTTTCAGACCGAGTACTGCATCGTAAGCGGTGCAGCGCCCCCACATGTAAGGCGTGACACCTGATCTGCGATGCAGCGGCCTCTTTTGTTTGAAAGGAGTTTCCGTAGGCCATGACGTATCCTTTTGATGATAACCATGGACAACCACTTATGGCCTGACGCTGAAAACCAGAGAGGGATTCTGACGTGGGATGGCATTTTCCTGTGGACAGAGCACGTTCTATCCATCTGAAAATATGCACTAAAATTTATCCTTCCACCTGCTGCCTGCCTATGAATACCCCTTCAACACATTCCTGATCCTTCCTTTCGAGCCCCTACCTTTCCACTTCCCCGATCCCAAAACCTTTATAGATTTCTACCGCAGGGCTTGTTTGCAAGCCTTGCCTCAATTCTCCGCGCCTCCCTAAATTCAGGCGCACAAAACATGCGTGGAAACACGCATCAAGGCCGGGCCAATGGCACGGCAAAGAACGCTGACCGAGTAAAAAAGGGGTATTCGTCTTCGACCAGATTGGCTATTTTTGATTATCGTATTTGCTGTGCCTCGGCCGCAGAAACTGCAACCGAAAAGCTATGCACAGAGACAGACTATAGGTAGCTAAAGCTACCTCGTCTGCCCCTTACGCCGGGGGGGCGCTCCGTCTGTTCGTAAAACCATGCGAGGCATGTGTTTTACGAACAAACTGCGCGGATCATGCCTTGGGGGCCTGATCCTTGCTTTGGTGCAGCCCTTCGGGGCTGGATTTTAACCTCTTGCATCTGTCGCCAGCATACGCCTATGATTCCCAACATGAACGCATTCAACGCCTAAACACCCGATTTATCTAGGTTATTGCTAAAATAAGAGGTCACTCATGGTTTATATCATTGCGCAGACAACCGGACGTGTTCCGGACATTAGACACACCAATTCAACCCGTCCGGCGCATCGCTGGAGCGGACAGGAGACCTCGGCCGATGGTACGGGACCGAAGAAGACATGCTGGAAAGAAGGAGGTGCAAGGCGCACTTCCTGTTCCCGTGTCTGCCGGTCACGACGGGATTGACCAACAGCGCGAGCAATTCCTTGTCTTCATTCGTGTCCTTGCCAGAGAAGCCGCACGCATCGACCATGAAACAGATCTGGCCAAAATGCCTGAGCCGCGCCAATCTTTCGAATAAGACTAAATTACCAGAACCGGATCGCCCCCATGACACAGCCCCTTCGCGCCGTAATCTATGCCCGTTTTTCAACTGACATGCAGCGTGATGCGTCCATTGATGACCAAATCCGCTCCTGTCGTGAGCATGCCAAGCGGCAGGGTTTAGACGTGATCGAGGTCTATTCCGACAAGGCGATCTCCGGTGCCAGCCTAATGCGCAGTGGCATACAGAAGCTGTTGCGGGATGCACAAGGCAACGCCTTTGATGTCGTATTGTCAGAAGCTCTTGATCGCCTGTCCCGCAATCAAGCGGATATCGCGGCGATCTATCAGAAGCTGCAGTTTCGCGGGGTCATGATTGAAACCGTCAGCGAAGGCATGATCTCCGAGATGCACATCGGCCTAAAAGGCACGATGAACTCCTTGTTCATCAAAGACCTCGCCGTCAAAACTCATCGTGGCCTCAAAGGCCGTGCCCTTGCTGGCAAATCAGCGGGCGGGAAGGCCTACGGCTATCAGAATGTCGTTCATTATGACGCCAGCGGTGAGCCGATCAGGGGTGACCGCAAGATCGACCCTATCGAAGCCAAGGTGGTGCATCGCATATTCACCGATTACGCATCGGGCCTTTCCCCGCGCAAGATCGCGGAAGCCTTGAACGACGAAGGCATACTGGGCCCTACAGGTCGCGGCTGGGGCACATCGACCTTGCACGGCAACCGCGAACGCGGCACCGGCATTCTGAACAACGAGCTCTACATCGGGCGACAGATTTGGAACAGATTGGCTTATGTGAAGGATCCCGACACAGGCAAACGCGTGTCACGGCTCAATCCAGAGGCTGACTGGGTGGTCACCGAGGTTCCGGAGCTGCAGATCATCGACGATGCCCTATGGGGCGCGGTAAGAGCCAGACAAGGGACTATGAAGGTGAAGAACACGGACGTTCCAATCTGGGACAGGCGCAGGCCTCGGACCCTGTTCTCTGGGTTGATGGTCTGCGGTCAATGCGGCGGCGGTTTCTCAAAGGTGAACAAGCACAGCTTTGGCTGCTCAACCGCCCGCAACAAGGGCAAAGCCTATTGCACTAATATGGCTATGATCTCACAGGTCGAACTGGAGGAGCTTGTCCTCAAGGCTCTGCAAGATAACCTGATGGATGAAGATGCCCTGAAGGTGTTTTGCGAAGAATACGCCAAGGAGCGCAACCGCCTGCAAGCGACAGCATCGCAAAACCGGAGTGCGTTGGAAAAGGAGCTAGTGAAGACAAAGGCGGACCATGCAAAGCTGGTCGATGCCATCATCGCAGGCGTGCCTGCCGAACAGGTAAAAGACAAGATGATCGCCTTGGATTCCCGGCGCATCGAGCTGGAAGCGCAGATGGAACGCGATCCAGCCGCGTCGCCCATCCGGATACACCCAAAACTGGCAGAGACCTATCGTGACAGGGTTACTACGTTGATCCGTCAACTTCAGGACCCCAACGGTATGCTGGAAGCAAAAGACGCATTGCGCGGTCTGATCGACCGCATTGTGCTTCAGCCAGAAGCGCCCGACGGCAAACTAGAGATTCGTCTCGAAGGAGCGCTGGCGCAGCTTCTGATCCTAAGTCTGGGGTCCAAAAGCAATCATGGCCTGAGAAGTAAATCTCAGGCCATTGATAACATTGACGAATTAGTGTTGGTTGCGGGAGCTCGATTTCAGAAATACTTGCCTTTGTATAATACGCCAAAACCAGATCACGCTTACCAAATCAATGCTTAGTGATTGCCAGCGACCACAGCTTTTACCGTCAAAGAGGGCGGGAAGCAGTCATTCGCGGCAAGTGCGAGACAAGCGGACCACTACTGCAGAACCCGACATTCAGGATTTATTCCCGCGAAAAGGTAATTGCCTCAAAAGCTCCAATTACACGTTTGGGCCAATTCACCCAAAACCCCACGCAGCCCAGATACATCGAAGATCGCCGTGTTCGGATTCTCACCATATGGGATCGTCTGAAGAACAAGCCTGTCCTCGTCCAAGATCTCCTTCAGGAGGTTCCCAGCCCAACTTGGGGCAAAGGTAGCGTTACGGTCAGTGGACACACCCCACCGCTCCTCTCTCGCCTGCCCCGCGCCGATCCGGACTGTAACGCGTTTCCATTCTGAATACACATCGCCAGAATCGTCACCAAGAAAATCGCCCCAGACGACATAGGCCTCTGTCGTGTTGGATTTGCATCGCGCGATGAAGGTAACGGGGTCTCCGGATCGCGACGTGCCGGTCTCAGCAGCAAGCGACAGCGTAACTGTCTGCGTGTCATCAATTGGGTTAGTTTCTGCCCGCACGCGCCACGCACCGGATCCCGCGCCCTCGTCAGCCAACACTACCGGCTCCACTGGCACGCCCGCCTCGTTCGCCACCGCGCCGATCTCGTAGGAGAATGTCCCACACAGACCTGGACTGTTGATGTCGAATGGCGGTTCTATCGACTGGAAAACAGCCATCGTCAGCGTCGGATCACCACCGAACAGACTTTGCTCGTAAAAGACTGCATAAAGCGACTCTGGATCTCCGCCACCGCAGAGCGTGTTCCCGTTCTCCAACGAACCCGGATCTTCGGAAAGGCGAAACACTTCCGCCGTCTGCTTGCCCTGTCCTCCCACGTCCCATGTGCGCCAAGACGCACCCTGGGACTTCAAATTCACGGCCGCGCCATCCCCAAAAACCAAGCCCATTGAGCTGCCTTCAGTTGCAAACTCCGGATTGCCTGACAGCGTGATCGCACCCGTGATAGCACTGGCCGTCCTGCTGATGGGCGCAAACGAACGTGCATCTTGCCAGACATGGCGCTCGATTGCAGATTGGGCGGACAGTGTATGTGGCAGCATACAGCAAAGGCTCAAAATATAAGAATAACGCATTAATTCCTCAAAACTAAATTTCTTCCATTCTTCGGCATGGATTTACGGGTTTGGTCAGTAGATATTGGTGCCGTGGGTGACGCTCGTCATATCGGCGGAGAGCTGCCGTTCGCTGCATCTTGCTCCAATGTCGGTTGAAGGCGGGAGACGGACATCTGACCGATGACCCTCTCTATCGAAAGGACACATTCAATGCCGCAGTTCTTCAGCCACGCCTTGGAAGTATGCAGGGAACGCATCAAGAACGGCATTCAGGTCTTCGCGCCGCGCGCGACAGACGTGGCGGACTCCAGCGCGATCATTTACGCCATCAAAAACCGATGCGATAGCCTGAGCTACGACACGGTCTTTGAACCCGGCTTCGTAGAAGGCGAGCGCTGCGGCACTACTTAGGCCATTCTTGATCTCACGTTGCAAAAGTAGCAACTTTTCGTAAAGGCTTTCATCCAAGGGCTCCACGAGATCGGCTATCGACGCCACGACCATTGCGAACCCAAACCCGAAACCGCCCTCGCAAATGGCGACCACATGGTTTGCAGTGATATGCCGATTGCTGGATCGCACGTTGGCTGCACGGAGCATCTGACTGATGGCGTCAAATGACTGTCCCGCCAGCCATGCCTTCAAGGTTGGAAGAATTTGATCTTGGTCGGTGAGCTTGGCCAAAGCCTTTGTCGCTACATATTTGCGAGCCTCGGCAAAGACCGCATCCACAAGTTCTCCGCGCTCCGCGGCATCTACCAGAATTTGAATATTGACCTTCGTCCAATCATTGAGCGCGAACACGTCCGCAGGCGGAAGAGGTGATTTCCTGATCAAAGCGCGCAGTTCATCGTCTCCTGCCTCTTTGATTGCCTTCGCAGTCATCCGAAACACTTCGAGGAGACTTTCGCGCGTGACGTCGTCGGCCAGATGCCATGCCAACGTGTTTCGTGTGAGTTCGTCGATCCGCTCACCTGTCTGGTCGCTATTGAAGTCCACATATGCCGCGAGATAAGCGGCGACGCTCTGTATAGCGCGCGCGCGATCGGTCACAAAGGCTTTGAACATGTCGACATCGACCCAGCCAAACCTTTCTTTGATCGAAATGGCCGCCTCGTCAATTTCCGAATGCGTTGCAAAGGCAAGGTCGAGCCATCCAATTGGCAGAGTCAGTTTGAGCCTGGTTGTCTGTTCAAATTCGTCGAATAGATCGAGAATGCTGCTACGCGATGGCTCGGCGCGCGCTGGATCGAGAAGATTCTTGGTCGCGTTCCAACGCCAGCCCCCTTCTCTGTTGCCACGCTGATCATAGATAGCGGGAGCCGAGAAGATAACACTGCCTTCTGTATGCATGCCGGCGCGTCCAGCCCTGCCCATCAGGTTGTGGAAGTCGCGCACCTTGATCTTCTCCTTGCCTTGCTGAGTTGCCGTGACGATAAGGTATCGGATCGGAAAATTGACGCCTTGCGCCAGGGTCGACGTGCAGATGACAAACTTTGCATGGCCTTCTTTCATCGCATGTTCGACTGAGAGGCGCAGCCCTTGGGGCGTGTTTCCATGATGAGCGAGAATTCCCAATTCTGAAGCTTTGGTTACGTCTTGGTCCACTCCGAGGTTTAATCTCGTCAAGTGCGTTAGACGCGCAATCTCGGCTGCGTTTGAAACATCAAGCGGCCGCGGGAGCGGGAGGCTGCGATCAAAGATTTCTGCTGCGCGGCCACATAGCGAAATGACACCTTCTTTGGTTCCGCGAAACAACGCAACGCTGCCGCGCTCAACCAAGTGAAGTCCGAGATATAATCCTACTTCCGCGCTTTCGCGGGTGCCCCCGCGCTCCGGAAATATGCGTGCCGCGCGCTCGCCCGGCTTCAGGGCAAGGTTCGTTTTTGTAATAATGCGAGGAACAAAGTATTCTTGCTGCTCGGGATCATCCGGGCTCACATACTGTAAAAGCCCGCGCTCGAATTGCCAGCTGGCAAAGGCGATACTCTTGGCGGTAGGTAGCAAGCCGTCACCGCCGACTACCGCATTCGCGTCCCCGACAAGCCATTCTGCGATGACCGATGCATTGCCGATAACAGCGGAGATGAGGATGACTTGCGCTCCAGGTACCAAGGTCATTCGCAAAGATGACAGCAGTAGCTCATAGGTTGGGCCCCGCGCGAAGCCTTCGAACTGGTGACCTTCATCGTAGATGACCAGCCCGATCTGCTCCGCGAGTTCGGGCGCGCGTCTTAACATGTAGAGCATCTTCTCAGGGGTTACGATAAGCACCGAGCGCTGCGCCAGCACACCTGCTATATCGACGTCCAACAGGAAGGAGTCCGAAACTTCGTCGAGCAGGATATCGTCATCAGCAAATGCACCAACTAAGTCGGAACGGATATCGTGACACAACGACCGAAACGGCGCCACGATCACGGCAAGGTTTGATCGTCCCGATAGGAAAAGTGACCTGATGATCAATTCAGTAGCACGTGTCTTTCCCGCGCTGGTCGGCATTTGGACAACGCCGGATCGACCCCGCAATAGGCCAGCGGCAGCGATCTTTCTTTGCGCTGGCCACAGCTCAGTTGGGAAGCGCGGTTTACGCAACGCCTCCGCCCAAGAACTCGGTGGTAGATCCGATGAAGGCGGCAGGATCGTCCGCGCTGCGTTCCTCAGTTTTCGAGCGCAAAGCGCTGTTACAACATCGGCATAGACAACCTCACGAGCCGATCCGTTCTCGTAAATGTCGGCTCGCAGCTCTGCGCATATGGCGCGAATTTCCTGTTCAGCATCAGCCTGAAGGCTGAAGTGCCGTGTCAAGGCATTCAAAAGCCGATTTCCAAACCGGGTGTGCCGCGATGCGCCTTCGATGGGGCCCGCATCGCCCAGGAGTATGTGCCAAGCCACACGTGCGAGCCCATGGCCCAGTTCCAGCTCTGGAGCTTCCGATCGGCGGGCGACAACGACTGCACTTCCGACGCTGTCGCACAAGTAGTAGGACACAGCACAGAGCAAAGAGAACTCCGTGGTGAGTTCGACCCTGAGCTGCGCCTCAAGAAATGCGTCGAAAAACGATGCGGAGAACCTCACCATCTGCTCAATCGAGCCGTCATCCTCTTCCCAAGCCGCAGGAACAACAGGACCCTCTTCCCCGTATACGAAGCGATCTGAAATGGCAGCTGCCGCGTCGTGTAAAATCCCAACCGCCAATGGAAAGAGAGTCTCAGGCGCTCGCCTGAACGGGACGTAGTCTTCTTCAGCTGCACGATACTCGTGCATCTTTGCGCGTGCTTGAATGGTGGCAAGGATAAGTCGTGATTCCCGCTCAGGCCTCATTCGCAGCCCTCAAATAAAGTGCGTGAACTAAGTCCATCATAGATGTCCCTGTAATGATAATGAGCCTGAGGCTTTCACCGTTTGGGTGCTCTGATGCATCGGCCTCAACAAGTGCCATCTCTTCAAAAATATCGTCATCCAGTATCGCGACTGCGGCATTTGTGCGCTTAAATGGTCTGTCTCCCCCATTTTGAAACCGCCCGACTTTCAGCGCTTCGTCTCGGTTTATCTTGAGAAGCCGCTGCTTTATAGTGCTCAATGACATCGCTTCCCGGACGAGATCTTTCCCGGAGTCGTTAATCGCTTGCTGTAACCGATTATCTTTTGTCGGCCGAAATCCAGCCTTGGCCTCGATCACCAGCAATTCGTCGTCAAAACTTGGTTGTTCACCCGCAAACATGAACCCGATGACATCAGTCCCATTCGACGGAACGTTGCGGTTTTCACGCTCCTCATACCTGCCATGCCGCGGGCACCAATATCCCAAGACATACTCAATGAAATCTGCCACGAGGATTTCCCCGAAGTCACCAGCTCTTGTGCTGGGCCCGGGAGCTTTCGCGGCGTCTGGGAATTTAATTTGCGTCAGGAAGTCAGAATTGGTTAGCCCCGTATCCAAGACCAGATCCGGCAGATCTTCATCGCGGCAGTAATGCTGCCGGTAATGGGTCGCCCAATCTGAAAGGATTGCGGGATGATCGCAGTGCTGCAAAATCCAGATTTCGGCTTTGCGGCCATCTGCCGTTTCAATGACCTCGCCGGTGTCCTCGAGCCACGCCACATGAGCTGGTGCTGCCAAAATTCTAACGTCCTTTTAAGTAACAAATTTTGCACAGAAAACTTACGTTCCTGAGCGCCCACTCGAAATTAGGTTCTGAGATTACTTCGCTCGATGCAAGCCCAGTTCGTCTACTTTCGCAGATCGGCCAATCGTCATGATGACCCTGCTACAATCTAACTTCATGTCGGCTTGCTCGCTTTTGCGCCGTTATGGGCGTTTAGAGACTTTAATACTTGAATTGGGTTACTGTGACCGACTCTATGTCGATCTTGACTGGCGTTTGTTGGAAAGGCTGGTTTGGGTCGGGAGAGGCCGTGCCAGGTCGGCCTGTCGAACGACGGCTCTGGGCCGGTCGGTTCGCCCGACACTGAGGGCAAAGCGGGCTTTCTCTGCGGCGACCATGAACGTCCTGAGGGCGCTGCCCGCGAACCTTGGTCGAAGGCCGCGCCAATGGCGGCTGGATAGCCCCCTTACAACTGATCACAGCGTGATCGTGGACGTGGTCAATGCCGCCTGTCAATGAAAGGCGAGAAATCATACCCCCCGACACCCATTGAGGAGATTCCGAGTATATTCCCTCAAGGCATGTGCAGCACCATGCATTATTTCTGGCTGATACTCATCAATGCGGCCTTCATTGAGTTCGACGAAGTTTGTTTCGGAGTCGAGAAATGGCGGACATACTGCTCGGAAGTCGCTGAGCAAGGACTGCAGCGTAAGGCGATAAAGCGGAAGTCTGGAATGCGTTTCGAGAATGTGTCCACTCATGGCCGACTCGCGAGAAAAGTGTGACGTGATGTTGTTTCCTCCTGAGAACCAGAAGGGGTTCCTCATTTCCGCTGCCGCAGCCTCAAGGACAGCGGCGGGAGGACCAAGGTTTGATGAAGCTACACACCGTTCGATATACTCCATCTCATCTCCCTCATATCTGCCACCGTTAAACACCATGGCAACAAAGGCGTAACCCCTATCTCCTCTCTTTTTGAAAGCCCTGTTTCTATTGCCAAAGGGCGAGAACTCGGCGGGAACCTTGATTTTCTGAAAATCTGATTGCCTCAAATTTAACGCTATGAAGGCAAGTGCCGCAGCCAATCGCGTACTCAAGAAAAGCTCCTGTGTCCCCGCCTGAACCGATAGGATGTGAGCAGCTGTGTTATATTCTATAAGATCATGGTTATAGGCCAGTTCATTGAACTCCCTATTAGTGAGAGTCATTTCAACCAGTCGGGAGCCTTCCTCCTTGTGGGAGTTTATCGCGGCAATGGCTGCTCCAATCTCCGACGCAATAGCCCTAACCTCAAGCAGAGCACCCACTGACACAGGCTGTCTGGCAAACGTCCGCCTCGAGGGATTTTCACCGAATCTGGCCATGAAAATTGGCTTATCTTCGCGAGTTGAGCCATCAGCATCTATTTCCGCACCCGTGACATAGTCTATCGTCCATGGTCGGTCCATCGTATGCGGTACCGACGGTGCGTTAGTGTAACGGTAATACATGGGAGACAGAACAGTTCGATCAATATCGAACAATTTAATAATCTTTGGAAAATCTGACTCTGCACCACGCTCAAATGCCCGGTAAGCGCGGCAAATTTCGCCGATATATTCCCTTCCCCATGTCGTTCCGAAAAAGTCAAACCAGTGCGTCATCTCGTGGCATAGATTCCCCGATATGGTCAATTCACCTTTCATCTCGCGATCCAGTGGATTGAATATGCGCTGTAGATGTCCGATGGTATGTTCAGGCAAATTGGAGACTGGCTTTAACACAGTGCCAGCACGTCAGAGATCTTCCCGATGGCGTCGGTTGAGATTCCAGAGAACATATAGACATAGTAAACGTCCTGAACGCCAGGATTACGTTAAGCACAAAGAGGACTTTAGCATGTTTGATGCACAGAACTTCCGGCTCGAAAATGATGTCGCCCTGATCACGGGTGCCGGTGCGGGGATCGGGCGCGAGATTGCTCTGACTTTTGCAGGTGCAGGCGCCAGCGTTATGGTGAGCGTGTTGATTTCTGCAAGAATTTGACCCAGTTTTCCGCAACGCCGTGACACACTGGTTTCAATATTTCCTCCGAATTTTCATGAGATTAACAAATTTTAGACGGATCAGCGCTAAATGGAAAACTTGGTCAATCCGACATGAAAAACAACAGTTCGTGTTTCTGTTCACTGAGTCAACTTCCCTCAGACACGCTGGTTCCAATCACCAGTTAAACGCGCGGAAGGCCGCGCAGGATTTGCGGATGCTCAAAGACATTGATTTGAGATCGCATGCCAATTTTTGGCAGATGGAATCTAGATAGGCTGGATACCCTGCTTCAATAGGGTGAAGGCGCAGCAGCCTTCCCCCCTTTGGCAACGCTATCAGACAGAGCCGTGTCCTCGCTGCGCTACGCAAACATATCAGCCCGCACTTCACGCGCGGGCTGCTATGGTTAGTGAAGATGACGCTTACTACTTTTTCACGTCGCCCACGTTCTGCTTCTTAGCTTCGGATTGCGCAGCATCGGCTATGCGCTTTCCAGCGGATTTCGTCTTGTTGGCCACCGCTTGAGCCGCCGTATCCGCCGGTGCAGCATCGTCAGCATTGTCATTAGCTTCGCTCACAATGTCTTTGGCTTCGTCCGTGGCAGCCTTTGCGACCTTGCCGAGTTTCTGTTTCTCCTCTTCGAAGATCCGTTCCGCCTCGTTCATCAGTTGGTCGCTCGTCTCTCCCAGATACTGATCCTCCATCCGGCTACGTGGCAGAGCGGCACCTAACGCCGCACCTAGCGCGACAGCAAGCGCCCCAGCAATGAGAGGCTGCTCCTCGAAGATATCGACAGCACGCTCGCGTCCCTGACGGGCGTAAACTGCTGCGGCATCACGCGCTTCGATAGCACTCTCGCGCGCAGCGATTACGCGATTACGTGCTTCCTCAGTGAGGTTTTCAGTGCCTTCGGCCAAGCGTTCACGCAATGCTGAGGCTCGCTCAGATGCGGACGATGCAAGGTTCTGGGCGCTGTCAGCCACGGATTTACCAGCATTCGCTACAGCACTCGCAGCACCTTTTGCCGTGTCAGCGACTGACGTCCCGGCATCTCGTGCAGTTCCGGCAGCGCTTGAGGCTGCGCCTGAAACACTTTCACCTGCGCTGGATGCCGCATCGCTAACTTTCGTTCCCAACCCTTCCTGATCATCATCGGACGTTCGCGCCCAGGAAGGTGTGTTGTCGTGACTTCCGTAGCGGCCAGAATAGTAGGGCTTCGAGGGGTCACCTGGCTGTGGACCCATTTTCCGACCTTGCGGGGCGGTTGTAGCACGACTTGGCAACCCGGTTCGACCGACTTCATCATCGCGATCGCGACGATAATCATCATAGCGGTCATCGTAGTCGGACCGACCAAAGCGGCGGTCACGGTCATAACGGTCACGGCCACCGGACCTGTCGCCCATCATCAGCCAGGCAAGCCCGACACCAGTCAGGGCCAGCGCAACCGGGTTGCGTTTGACCGCCTCGGATACGGATCGTCCGATATCGCCGCCATGTTCACGGAACTGGTCCGAGAATTGCCGTGCGACATGCTCGATCGAAAATCTGTCCTGAAGATCGTCCAGCGTGTCCGTCAGACCGGCGCGTTCACGTTCGATATCGCGTTCGATTTCTTCGGGGCTGCGTGTATCATTTGTCATCGTAAACCTCCTTTACGGCCTGCGCATCGCGCTTGACGTTTTTAGCGGTCCGCGTGGGTGCAAGACTGCTGAGTTTCAAATCGTTCGTTCCCTTGTTGAGCATCACGTAAGCGATGATCGCAAAGACCACGCCCACGATGAGCGCCGACCAACCCGCAGGAACGCCCGCTTCGGTAAGTGCGGCGACCAAGGCTGCGGACAGGACATTGAGGGCGGTCAGGGCCACGACAACTGCTCCGACAATCATACCTATAGCAACACCGGCACTTTTGAGGTTTTCATTTACTTCGGCACGGGCCAGATCGACCTCACTACGCACAAGAGAGCTGACATGCGTCAGTGCATCACTGAGCAGACCCCCCGTGGATTTATTCGGATCGGTGGTCATAGTTTGCTCCTTTCATGCGAAGTTGAGACTGCTGGGCTTTGCACGCTGCCTGCACCTGCGATGTCAGAGCGGTGAGCGGCACTTGGACGATTCATTCGGCGCTCTTGTTGACCGCTGCTCGTCCTGTTTGACGTGCTGTCGCTGGACGCCTTAGCAAACCTTGTGGCCGCAAACCCGATCAAGGCGGCAGAGCCGAGAAAGACCATCGGGTTCCGCTTTGCAAAGTCGGTGACGGCTCCCACCATTTCGCCCAGATCCTTGTCGCGCATGGCATCCGATGCATCGGCGAGACCTTCAGCAATTTGGCTGAATGTCCGCTCCTGCGGGGAACCACTGCGCATCTCCTCCGCCGCAGTCCGCAAGGCCGAGGCGACGCCCTTTACCTCATCGGCGGCAGCATCTTTCGCCTGACCCGCATAGTTTCCGGCTTCGGTTGCAACGGTGTCGGCTACGCCCTGGGCGGTTGCTTTGGCTTCTTGCATAGCTGCAGTTGCAGCTTCTTTAGCTTTTTCACCAATAGGCTTGTCTGTGCCGGATTCGGTTTTGTTCGTATTCGTCATGATGATCTCCTTGAGTTAAAAGACAAAGGAAAGAACGGCGAGAACGACCACTACGAGGCCGATGAGATAAAAGACGTTGTGCATGTGGTTTCTCCTGATTGTTCAACTTTCTGTTATTGAAGATTTAACTTCTTCATTGCTCTCTAGTTCCCGAGGTGCCTCTTTCGAAGAGAGGATGATCGAGGTTTGTTAAGCTTGGAATTTGCAGTAAAATAGTGAGGCAAAGAATTCCGCCTCACCATCAGGTCACGGCGTTCACGCTTTGGCGTCGACGTTTCTGGATCTCTCGGCAAGTTCGGTCATGAAATCGTCGGACTCGTAGATGTTGTCCAACGCTTCGTCGAGCTTGCGCGCCGCTTCGTCGTTGCCAAGAGCTTCGGCAAAAGCCTTGGTTGTTCCGAACCCGGCGATGCCGTAATGGCACATGCGCTGGTATTGCGCGATGATCGCCACGTCGAGCGCGGCACCGCTCATGTCACTGTCGAGCGCGTGCTTTTTGGCCTCCTTCACCAGCCCTTCCATGCCTTTGCAATGTTCTTTCTTCACGTCGGCACCCGTGTCCTCAAGCAGGGATTTCAGAAGGCGGGTGTGCTGATCGATCCCGTTTTTGGCCGAACTCAGCCGATCAGCCAGCTTGCTGTCGGATGCCTTGTCAGCCATGGCCGACACCACGTCCGACATCTGATCATTCGCGGACCAGAGATCCTGTAGTTCTTCGATGTAAAGGTCTTTCAACGTTGTCATTTTACGCTCCTTTCGCGGTCGGTATTGCCGACCCATTGGTTTGAGTGGTGACAGACATGCGCTCCTCAGGGGCACGACAGGTCTGCGGATCGGAGTCAGCGAGGGCAATCGCTGACTCCTTGTTCGGCGCAGGCATGCCAAGGTGGGAACATGGCGTAGCTGCAGCCCGAACGATCGAGGCGGATATCAGCCGCTCCGAATTCTCAAAGTTTTCCAGTATTTCGATATGGCGCGGGAGATCCTGCACATGCAGGCGGAAGCGGGCAGGCACATGCGGGGGCCAAGGGCCGAGCGTCGTGCCGCTGGCGTGCCTGACCAGCCAGTTCGCCGAGGGCAGGCAGTCGTCGATCAGGTAATTCATGCCACTGATCCGCGCCATCAGCGCGTCCGACATCCCCCCCGCCGCGCGACCGGTCAGGCGACAGGACGCCTGAACCTTTACGTCGTCGGCGTGGCACACCTTGTAGCTGGCGGTTCGGAGTTCCCGCACAATCCGGCGGTCTTCGCCGCATCTGACCTGTGCGAAACCACCGACGGCCAGATAGGCAGCCTTTGAGAACGCCAGACTTGCTCCGGCCGCCTCGCCGTGGGTGCCGCTGATATCCTCGCAACCCCGCGCGTGACGTGCATAGATGTCCTGCACCAGCCCCCTGTAGATGCCTTCTAGTGTGGCCAAGTGCGTGTCCATGCCGTCGAGGATGCTTGCCTCGCCTGTAATTAGATCGACCTTGCCGCAGACAGCATCCACCGTTTCAAGGTGCGCAAGGTTTCGCGCGATCCAATCCGGGGCGATGATGCAATCCGCATCTGTCGTCAGCAGATATCGCAGATCCGGCATGTTGCGCAGAGCGTGATCACACCCGATTTTTCGTGCCAACCCGACACCTTCGTGCGGCGCGAGTTCGCGCTCAAGCACTGTTAGGTCAAGGCCAAACCCCTCGGCGATGTCGCAAGCCGTGACACTTGTGCAGTCAGTGCTGTTGTTGACCACTAAGATCACGCAGACACGTGCGGTGCATTGTCCTGCCAGTGCAGTCAGACAAGCACCGATCCGGCCTTCTTCGTTACGGGCGGGGATGATGATGGCGGTGTCTTTTGCGATGGGGCAGGTCATGTCGTGCCCTTCGGCAGTCCGCGGTCGATGCGATACCCGTCGGTTTGCTCCACGCAATCGAAATCATCGGTATCCAGCGCCGCCGTGAAGATCGCCAGCGCTTCCTCGCCCTGCAAATCATGGTCGGTTTCGCCAAGCCAACTCACGCAGAGCACCTCCGCCTTCGGCCATGCGGTGGCGATATCCGATGCCAGTTTGCGCAAGCTGCCCTCATCGAGAAAATAGAGGATCTCGGACAGGATCAGCAGGTCGAAATCGCCCCTTGGCAGCGGACAAGGGTAAAAGTCGTGGATGAAGGTGGCATCCGGCACGGCCCGGCGCGCGGCCTCGATCGCGATGGCCACCGCATCCATGCCGGTATAGCGGTCGCAGATGTCCACCAGATGCCGGGCGAGCTGCCCGTTTCCGCAGCCCAGTTCGAAGGCCGAGGCGTAGCGGGGCCGCGTCAGCGCAGCCCGCGTCGCGGCGAACTTGGCCTGTTCGTAGTCGCTTTGCTCGAAATCCCAGGGATCCGGGGTGTCGGCATAGAGCGCGTGCAGATGATCGCGGCCCACACCCATCACGGCATCCTCCAGAAGATCTCGTCCTGAGTCACGAATCTTTCGATAAACTCGGGCGGCAGGATGAAACCCGATGGATCGTCGGTGACGATCTGTCCAGTCTGGCTTCGATGTGCATGGATTGCCGCGCGTTTCCTGTCGCGCAGATCATGCGATGGCACAGACACCGGGCCGTGACGGGCAATGGTGCGACAGAAATCAGGATCATCCCAGCGACACCAGACGGGATAGCTATAGAATTTCCAGTCCGGGTGTCGGCTGCGCAACGCGCCCGCGAAACAAGCCGTTGCCTGATGATCCTCATGGTGGTCTTCGGCCGCAGGCACGAAAACATGGCGCGCGCCATGGCCCTCAATGATCTGTTCAAGCTTGGTAGCAACAGTGGCGGCATCGGCCTGATAAAGACGGCTATCGGCCATACCCAGCCAAGTCAGATCGCGCGCGGATCCGCCCAGACATTCAATCGCCTGAACCATCTCCGCATGTCGCTGGCGGGCTAATCGCTGGGGCGTCCATTTAGCCGAACCCGGGTGGCTAGCGCTGCCATCCGTCAGGCAGATCACATGTGCGCCCGCCCCCCCGAAGGCGCGCGCCAGAAGCGCACCACAGCCGAGGGATTCATCATCGGGATGCGGGGCCAGCACGGCGAGCTTTTCGCCACCTTCGAACACATGCGGCAACAAAGCACTGTATGCGATATTCATCCGAACACCCCCCAGATGCGGCCATCTTCCCCGAGGGCCGTCTGCGCCGCGCGTTGCAGGAATGCATCCCGCGCGGCCTGTCGAAGGTAAACCGCCAAATCGCGCGCCGTGCGTCCGGTCTCTGAACCGGCCGCGAAATGCCGCAAGCCGATGCTCTGCTCTACAGCCCGGATGGCGTCGAGCCCGACCTCTTCGGTGAATAGCCGGGCCGCGATGGACGTGGCAACGATGTCGTCCTGTGCGATGTGGCGATCGGCGGCGGCTTCGGCGGCGCGCTCAGTCAGCGCCATGCCGGCCCAGGCACGCATCAGCACGCCAATCAGGCGCGACTTCTGCGCCTCTGCGTCCATGCGTCCCGCATTGCGAAGCTCTAACGCGGCCATGTCCAGCAGCCCCGCCACCGCACCAATTTGTAAGGCCGCGATCCGCCAGACACCCCCGACGAAATGCGGCTCCTTCAGGTAATCGCCGGGGTCGCCGATCCATTCCGCTCGCTCTGCAGGCAGGCCGGTGAAATCGTAGGTTCCAGAAGCGGTCGCCCGCATCCCATGCATGTCCCATGTGGACGGGTCCGCCCGGTCGGCATCCGTCACGTCGATCAGCGCCAGTCGCACGTCGGGACCGGAATCGACGGTGATCAGCGCATGGGTCACGCTGCCCAGACCCGAGGCAAAGCACTTGCCGCCCTGAAAATGTTTACCTGCGGTGCCCAGCGTCACCGGCACCGCGCCGTCAGCCCCCCAGACGCCCAGCAGGGCGCCCTCGGCGATCCGGCGGTCGACCCCCGCCTTTTGCACCCTTGTTCCATAATGGCGCACCAGATGCAGCGCGTTGATATGCCCTTCGAACAGTCGACCGACGCCGAGGTTCGCTGCCCCGACCTGCATCAGCGCCCGGGCGGTGCGGGCAGGACCGGTCGCGCCGTCGTCCGTCAGAAGGTCCGCCTCTCGCAACAGGTCAATGGAGCGGCTGATAGGGCGCTCGTCGCGTTCCTCCTGCGCGCCGGCGGCCCGCAGGGCCTCCGAGACATCGGAGGGAACCGGCTCGGCGGTGTTCGATGGCGGCAGCGCAGCAAGGGGTCTGGAATCTGTCATATGCTCTATACCACGCTCAATTGCGGGCGCATCGCGGGGACGTGCTCCAGCAGCTGCGCCCAGTCCCTGGCGACCGGGCCCAGCCGGAAGGCGGGATTAGGCGTGACCTGTGGCGGCGCGCAGCGCCATGCGCGGATGCGGGCGAGGATCTGCGCCGGGTCGTGTCCGTCCACGCGCTGCTCCGCATCCCCCACGATCTCGGCATTGGCGCCCAGTCCATCATGCACCAGCACGGGGGTGCCGATCGCATTGGCCTCGGCCAGGACCAGACCGAAGGTCTCGGCGAATGTCGTCTGGGGATAGAACAGGCAAAGCGCACGTCGCATCTGCCGGATGAGCGCCCCATGGGACAGCGAGCCCAGAAAGACCACCCCCTCCGGCACCGGCCCAGTGTCCCAGCGCAGATAACCGGGATCGGCGACGGCCAGGGTCAGGTTCGGAAGTTCACGGCGCAGGGTCGCAAACTGGCGGAACACCTCCGCCAGCCCCTTGTGCGGCGAACTGGCGAAAAGCAGCCGGTCGGGGTCACGGGGCGTGGCGTCGGCGTGCAGGTCATCGTCGAGCGGGTTGTAGATCACGCGGATGGGAGGCAAATCCTCCGTCCCGAGGAACCCCGCAACCTCACCCGCGTGCGTCTCGGACACGCAGATGACGGTGATATCGGCAGTCTTCAACGCCGCACCCATCTTGCGGTTGTGACGACCGGGATAGACGTGTAGCCAGAGGAAGATCGGCGTGTCGGGGTGCTGCTTACGCAGCTTGATCGCGATCTTCCAGCGGTTGATGACGATAAGTGCGGCGGGTCTTTGCTGCTCATCGAGGTCTTGCAGCGATCGCAACTGGCCCGCTCCCGACAAGTGTCGATGGCTGCGACCGTTCTGGTAATGCGTGATCTCGAACCGGGGGCTAAGCGCGGTGGCCACCCGCAGCACGGTCGCTTCTGTTCCGCCAAGCCCGCCGGTCTCGAGATCGGGCAGGTCGTAACCCCCAGCAGAGCACGGGTCCACGATCATCAGAGGCACACGCCGGGTCTCATTTCGAAGCACTTTCATTGCGCGGCCATTTCTGTCACCGGGGCGGAGGTGAGGATCCGCTCGACCCGGGCCGATGTCTCGGGCATTGCGGGCATGTCGCGCCGCGCCAGCAGGACGGGCCGGCTGACATGGCTGATGCCGAGGGTCGGGATATCGACCGGCACGGACTTGACCCTGCCGTTCTGCCGCCAGTCCTCGACCTTGGCCCAGACCTTCTGCCGGTCCGCCTTACGTCTGGCGCTGTCGTAATCCGAGACTGCGGATTGCGTCAGGCTGTCCGGGGTCTCGATCTTGGTCAGCAACAGTTCGGGAACGATCCAGATGACCTCGCCGTTCAGGATCAGCCGGTTGCGGAATTCCCGGTCCTCCTCGATGCAATCCTCGAACCCGCCGAGGCGGCGGAACACATCCGAACGGAAGAGACCCGAATTGATATGTGTCCATTCCCCCGGCACCTGCGCGCCCATCTGAAGGTTCGGGAACACGTCATCGAGCAGGGACAAATCGCGCCGGATCTCGACGCGACGCCCGTCCGGCAGGATCAGCTCATGGTGGGTGAGTGCCGCGCTGACCTCCAGCCGCTGCCCCGCCTCCTTGTTCGCAAGCTTCCAGTTCAGACACGCATCGGCACCGATATCCTGCGCGGTCAGCACACGGACCTGGTGCAGCACCTTGTCGCGGTGCGGGATGTCGTCGGAATCGTGGAAGGTGACGGCATCGCCCGCGGTCAGCAGCAGGCCTGCGTTCTTGGCGTTTGCCGTGCCGAGGTTCTGCGACAACCGGATGTAGTTGAAACGCGGATCGGCGACGAACGGCTGAACCGCGTCTGCGGTCGCGTCCGTGCTGGCGTCGTCGATCACGGTGACGCGGATGTTCCACCAGCTTTGATCGAGTGCGGCGCGGATGGCGCCCGCGATCAGATGCGCGCGGTTGTAGGTGGGGATGACGATATCGACCAGGGGGGCGAGCGGATCGGATGTCATGCAGAAACCTCCGTCAGCGGTGGGGCAATCGCGGCGCGATAGGCGCGCAGGCTTCTGTCGGTCAGCATCGCGGCGGGCAGCGGCAGCAGGAGCGTCAGTAGCGCGGCGCGGATCAGCGGCTCCGTGGATTGCACGCCGAGCAGCAGCAGGATCGCGGTGAGGAAGACCATGAGATGACAGGCGGAAAGTGAGGGATCGCCCTTGCCGCCGGCCTTGTCGGTGACCACGAATGTCAGGCGGCAGCCCGTGAGCGCATCGAAGGTCGCCTTGGCCGATTGCGGTGCCAGCGCGACGCGACAAGCCAGCGCGTGCAGGATGACCGGAAGGTCCTGCCCGTCGCGGATCCCGCGCACGACGACGCGGGTCGTGATGTCAGCCAGGCCGAGCACGATGGCGGCCGCAGCCAAGGAGGTGGCGACCGTATGCCCCTGTCCGGTCAGCAGCCAGACCGTCAAGAGCGCGGAGGGAACCAGTGCGAGGCTGAACCAGGCGGTCAGTTGCGACAGGATGACTAGCCGCTTGTGGATGTTGAAATTACCGGTGGGGGTGAGGATCGTCCGCCCATGTCTCAGCAGCGTCTGGACGTTGCCACTGCACCAACGATACCGTTGTTTCTCGAGATCGCGAAAAGACAGCGGCAGCAGACCCTTACCCACGATTTGATTGATGAACCGACCGATAAAGCCAGCATGGCAAAGCCGCACGCCCAGCTCCGCATCCTCGGTCGTGGTGGCCCCGGACCAACCGTTCACGGCAATCAGCGCCGTTTTCGAGATCACGCAAAGCGTGCCGGTCAGCAGCACCGCCTCCGCCTCATCGGCGATGGCGGCATTGGTGCGGAAATATTCTTCAAGTTCGGCGTCCACGCCCGGTGCGGTGGTCGTCGTGGCAACATAGGATTGTGGGAACTGCACGTAATCCGCCCCAGTCCGATGCAGTGCTTCCGCAGCGCGGCTTAGGAAGTCGCGATGGACGACATAATCCGCATCGACGGTTACCACATGGGTCGCATCGGCGCGCGTGTGCGTCAGCGCGATGTTGAGCGCGCCGGCCTTGGCGCCGCGCACGCCCATCCGGTGCAGGAAGGTGATCCGAAATGGATGCGCCGCGCAGAAGGTCGCGACCGGCTTCCACAGCGCGGGATCGGCGGTGTTGTTGTCCATAACGATGATCTCGTAGCCACCTGACGGCCAGTCCTGATCGAGTAAGGCCCGCAGGGTGCGGATCACCAAGTGAGGCGGTTCCGAATGGGTCGCAACATGAATTGAAAATCGCGGGGTAACGGATCTCTGCTGACCTGCTGTCAATGACGTGGGCAAACAGGCGATAATTGGCCGAAGAGCCATCAGGGCAACCTGAATTGCAACGATGGCGGCGCAAACGATCATGCCCACTGTCGGAACGGCAGCGGACAGAATCAGTATTCCACAGATTGCGACAAGCCGTAGTTTCACGTTCGCCCCCAAGCGTTAAAAGTGCAGTAAATATTATTCACAATCAGCAGCTTGTCCGGTTCGAACGCTACCGAAAAGGCAACAACTTTCGCTGTTGATTAGTTCCCGCGCGCACGGCAATTCGAGATCTATGCCCACGCTCCGACAATGCGCCAGACCGCCGACTGCGGCTTTCAACTGGATTGAATTGGGTTTCAGTCTCTAGTCTTGTGGAAACCACGAAGTGTCCATGTCGGCATACCTATCATGGAAATCTGTAAGTTCGATCATCGCATCCTCCCTAAGGATCTGGATGTGATTTTGATCGCGGTGAATGTAGCCGTCTTCTTCCATCCGGATGAAGGTCTTGCTGATGTAAACGTTGGTGAGGCCTAGATAATCGGCAATCTGGCTCTGGGTCATTGGCAGGCGGATGGTGTCGGTCATATCCCGGTTGGTGATCCTGAGCCGCGCGATCAGATCCAGCAACATGTAGCTGACCCGTTCCTGCGCGCTCATCCGGCCCATTGCCCGCAGGACGTCGATCAGAACGACATGGTCTCGTAATGCGATCGACAGCAAAAGTGCCGAAAGTTTCGGGGATTTCCTAAGTATTTCATCAAGTGACGATTTCGGGAATGGACACAGGCACACCTCTTCGACAGTTCGCAGCGTGGTCGTGGAGTGCTTGAGGGCGACGTCGGGGAAACCGATGATGTCGCCGGGATGATGGATCTTGACAATCTGGCGCCGACCATCGGGCAGATCGGTATAGCTGAAGGCCCAGCCATGTTTGACCACGTATATGTCCTTGTTCTCGTCGCCCCCCTGATACACTTCCCGTCCTGCATCGAAAATGCGTTCGGCTTTCTCAAGCTTAGCCAACCTATCACAATCGGCCTCGGAAAGTGAGACGTAATGCGACAGCTTGGTAACGAGGCAACTGGATGTGCTGGACATGAAAATTTTCCTATTTGTTGCCTCTGATATGAAGCCAGTCGAAAATATTGAGAACGACGAAGATGAGCGCAGAGATAAATGCCGCTTCCTTGAGGAAACCTAGCCCGCAAGCGATGCCAATCGACCCTACAGCCCAGATTGCGGCTCCGCTGCGGACACCTTTTAGTCGCCCGTCGTCACTGGGCGACATGATCGCGCCCGCTCCGAGGAACCCGATGCCACCGACAATACCCTGAATAAGGCGGGTAGGGTCAATACTGAGGGCCTCATCCTCGGCCATGCTGCTCAGAGCAAAATTGAGGGTAACTGCCATTAAGGCGGCAGAGCCGATCGCAACCAAAACGTAGACACCCGCCCCTAGAGGCTTTCCTTTGATCTCGCGATCAAGCCCGACGATTAACCCACACCCCCCAGAAAAAAGGACGCGAAGTATAAATTCACTGAAATCGACCACTAACCGAGAACTCCCTGTTCTTGTGCCTACCTTGCCATATACTTTCTTTAAACCCGACTGCCTTGCGTGGATTTAATATGCATTGAAACGGGGTATTCCGCACGCGGCTATGGTCGCGTTTGAACGAATAAGTCTTGGATGCAAAAAGAACCTTCAAACAAGGGATACATTGATGTTTTTTGACGGACCTATACTCGATGCGTTGGCCAAGGGTTCCCTACTGAGCGTGATCGGTATTGCTTGGATCATTTTTCTGGTCCGCATCGTGGGATTGAGATCATTCTCGAAAATGACCAATTTCGACTTCGTAATGACGGTGGCCATGGGCTCACTGCTTGCAGGGGTTTCGCAATCGCAACAATGGACCGGATTTCTTCAAACGGTGACGGCGATGGCCTGTCTCTTTGCCGTGCAGTATTTTGTTTCGCGGCTCCGGCGCTGGTTTCCCGGTTTTGATGCGCTGGTTCAAAACACGCCGGTTCTGCTCATGAAAGATGGTGTCATCCTGCACGATGCCCTGCGCGCGACCCGGGTGGCCGAGGAAGACCTGATCGCCAAGCTGCGTGAGGCAAACGCGCTGGACTTTGCGTCGGTGCGCGCCGTGGTGCTGGAGACTACGGGCGACATTTCGGTTCTTCACGGCGATCATGTGGATGAGGCCCTGTTCAAGGGCGTCGCCGAAGCCTGAAATGGAAAGTGACACCTTTTTCACGTTCAGCGCCTATCATCTGACCCTCGCTGTTGTCGGGTGCATCGTTATCCTGTCCCGCTGGTTACCGCGGCTCATCTCGCCGCGTGAACCGGCGGCCGCCCCGCTTATGATCCTGCTGGGCGGCGTGGCTGCCCTTACGATACCGGGATTGCCGTCACCCCCCGACCCGCGCACGGTGCCCTTGCTATGGGAGGTGATGGCGGAAATCACCGTCATCGTCGCGCTCTTCGCTGCGGGTATGCGCGTCGACAGCCTCTGGCCGCTGAGGAAATGGCGATCCACTGCGCGGCTACTGTTGATCGCGATGCCCCTGACCATCGTAGCGGTCGCATTACTGGGGGTGGTCGTGGGTGGACTGACCTTTGGCGGCGCCGTGCTGCTTGCCGCCGTGCTGGCACCGACGGATCCTGTTCTTGCCGCAGACGTGCAGATTGCGCCGCCACAGGAGGGTCAGGAACATCCGGTGCGCTTTGCCCTGACAACCGAGGCCGCGTTGAACGACGGGCTGGCCTTTCCTTTTGTCTATCTTGGCCTGATCGTCATCGCGCAGGGTTTGGCGCCCGGTGAATGGGGTCTGCGGTGGTTTCTAGAGGATGTGATTTATCGAATATTTGTAGGTGCTGTGATGGGCTGGGCCGGGGGATGGCTGTTGGGACAGATCCTGTTCAACCTGCCGAAGAATACTAAGCTGGCCGATACCGGATCGGGTGTGATCGCCATTGCCGGAGTATTCCTATGCTACGGCTCGACAGAAATGGCTGAGGGTTACGGTTTCATAGCCGTGGCGGCGATGGGCCTGTCGCTCAGGCGTATAGAGAGCGAACACCGCTATCACCGTCATCTACATGATTTTTCGGAATCCATTGAACATGCTTTGACGGCGCTGTTGTTGATTGCCCTGGGCGGCCTGCTACCTGTTTTGGCAGCCGACCTGACCTGGAGCCATGTCGCCATTGCAGTGCTGCTGATTGTTGTGCTGCGTCCGCTTGCCGGATGGATATCGCTGACCGGAAGCAACTTACCCCGTTCCGACCGTGCGGTGGTTGCCGTCTATGGGGTGCGCGGAATTGGGTCAATTTACTACCTAGCCTTTGCAACCAGCCAAATAGAACTTGATAACCTGTCCGATCTTTGGATCATCACCGCGCTGACGATTTTTCTGTCAACGGTCCTGCACGGCTTCTCGGTGGGCTGGAGCATGGAAAAGATCGGGCGATGATCATCTGTCCAATCTTTCTGGAACTAGGGAGTGAGCGCCTTGGATTTCATCCATAGAAGACCACCAAACCATGTGAAGGTGCTGCAATGTCATTAGTCATCGGACTTCTAGGATGGATCTTCCTGATCATCATCATGACGGATTTTCTGATAACGACGGTTGGCACAAACGACAGCAGTCCTATCGCGATACGTGTGGCACGGTCCGCGTTCCGCCTGTTCAGGCAGCTGCCCGACACGGACACCAAGCACAAGATCATCGGCCCGCTGGTCGTGGCAACCGTGGCCACGTGGTGGATACTCAGCGTGAACCTGTCCTGGGCGATGATCTTTTACGGCATCACCGGGGCAGTCGTAGACCAGAGCAGTGGACTTCCGGCAAGCCCTGTCGGATTGGTATCACACGTGGGTCATCTTCTCTCGACCGTAGGAGGCGGCACGACGTCGCCTGCTACATCGAATATCTCGCTTCTGGGTGTGGTGGTCGGTGTTAATGGTATGGTTGTCCTGACACTTGGCGTGAGCTTCATCATGACGACCACTCAAACTGTGGTCCACGGGCGCAAGCTTTTACTATACCTCCAGGCCGGCAAAAACGATAATCTTATGTTCTTGAAAGATCTGGCAGGATTGACTGCCGAGCTGAACGCCGCCCCTTTTGCTCTATTCTTCAGTCATCAGGACCCACAAATGAGAGTTCCGGAAAGACTGACCAAGGTGTTTGACAGCAGGCTCGATGACTCTACGACAGACTGGGCCCATCTGGCCCGGGCGCTTCCTTACTTCCGCCAATATCCTGGATCCGACGTCTCATCACGATTGCAAGGATGGCTCAGAGGTTTCTCAGCCAGTCGCATATCGTGATGAGACGACGTGAAAATGGATTATTTACGCTGCCAAAACCTCATTTTGCCACAAGCCTTAATGAAGTTGGCACAGTCATCCTTGTTCTCGATCCGGAATACGCCGTCGTCAAATTTGCCGACCCCTACCGCATGGAACAGCTCTTCAGCTTCGCCAGCGAGTGCTATAAATTTCGCATGTGCAAACGCGTCGGCAGCGAACCCCTTGGCCGGATGCATTGATTTCAGCTTTTCCACCCCATCTGCCGAAGCCATTACCACGACAGCATCGTAAAGAACGGAAGGGCCGCCATCTATCTTCTGGTCCGCCGGCACTTTTTTCCCGTCGGCAGTCTTGATGCCGCCGATTGTGGGCGCCACAATCTCCACCATTCCGCCTGCGTCTTTCACAGCCTCTTGCAATGAAGCCAACAGATTGCCGTCAATACCATCGGTCAGCAAGACACCCAGTTTCCGACCCTTGAAGCTATCCGGTCCGTTCTTGAGGATCGACAGCGCATCCGATGGCTTGAGCCCTTCAACCATATCGCGCCGCGGCGCATGCGGTTTCGGCACTTCGTCAAATCCCAGCCCGTTCGAAACGGCCTGAGCCAGACCAGCGTCGATATTTGGCAAATGAGCCACGACACGCTCGCGGATAGCCAGCACCTCACATTTCGACAGCTCGAAGACGAGCGCATCGGTAAGGTGGCCCTGCTCCACCTCTGTCTGACTTTTGTAGAATTGCCGGGCCTGACTGTAATGGTCCGCGAACAGCTCCGCACGAACCTTCCGTTTCTCGCCCTCAACGGCTTCGGGATAGGAGGTGAACCCCGTTTCCGCATCCGCCCGCGGGCCGCCATCTTTCCAGCTGTTTGGCTCGTAATTGGCGCGCCCTGTCGGGTTGTGAACCGCCATGTGCCCGTCCTGCTGAAAATGTGCAAAAGGACATTTCGGCGCGTTCACCGGGATATGGGTAAAATTTGGGCCGCCCAGCCGTTTGATCTGAGTATCGAGATAGGAGAAATTGCGGCCCTGCAGCAACGGGTCGTTTGTGAAATCGATCCCCGGCACGATATTCTGGGTGCAAAACGCGACCTGTTCCGTCTCGGCAAAGAAATTGTCGACCACACTGTCCAGCACCAGCCGTCCGATGATGCGCACAGGCACATCTTCCTCAGGAATCAGTTTGGTCGCATCCAGAACATCAAAGTCGAACTTGTCGGCAAAGGCGTCGTCAAACACCTGCACACCCAGTTCCCATTCTGGATAATCACCCGCTTGGATCGCGTCCCACAGATCACGGCGGTGGAAGTCGGGGTCGGCGCCGTTGATCTTGACCGCCTCGTCCCAGAGAACCGATTGCAACCCCTGCTTCGGCTTCCAGTGGAACTTCACAAAGTGGCTTTTGCCCTTTGCGTTCACGAACCGGAACGTATGAACGCCAAACCCTTCCATGAACCGGAATGACCGCGGAATGCCCCGGTCTGACATGGTCCACATGACCATGTGCATGGCTTCGGGCATTAGAGAGATGAAGTCCCAGAAGTTGTCATGTGCCGACTGCGCCTGCGGAAAGGCGCGGTCGGGTGCCTCCTTGACGGAATGGACCAGATCGGGAAACTTCATCGCGTCCTGAATGAAGAAAACAGGAATGTTGTTTCCAACGATGTCCCAGTTGCCTTCTTCGGTATAGAGCTTGACGGCAAACCCGCGTGCATCGCGGGCCAGATCCATGGACCCCTTGTTGCCCGCTACGGTCGAGAACCGGACGAAGGCCGGCACCTTGCGGCCTTTTTCCTGCAACAGATGCGCCGACGTCAGGTCCGGGACCGCATCCGTGGTCTCAAAATATCCACGCGCGCCGTAGCCACGGGCATGCACCACGCGCTCGGGAATGCGCTCGTGGTCGAAATGGAATATTTTCTCGCGGAAGTGAAAGTCCTCGAGCAGGGCCGGACCCCGCGGTCCCGCCTTGAGAGTGTTCTGGTTGTCCGAGACCGGCACGCCCTGTGCTGTCGTCAGGCGGGCTTCAGCCGGTGCCTGCTGGTGCGTTTCACCGCCCTGCCCTGTCTTCTCGGATCGCTCCGTTGTTTCGTTGGATTTCTGCGTCTCGATAGAGGGACGGAATTGCGGTAATTTTTCAGGCATTTGTTTTCTCCAGCGACTCGCAACAGGGGAATTATCGAACAGAACAAATGCTACGCTGCGCAATGTTTTGGAACTTCCATCTAGATTAATGCAACCGGACATAAAATCGTGCTTACCCCTCTTCTCGCAGTCAATCTGCAAAATCACCAGACGTCCGCCTTGCTTCGGGACGGCTGGAGTCTTGGCAGACGGCTCACTCTCCATTCGCGCTGGAAAAATCATGGAACATGTTTCGATAGACCTCTGGGCTGCCAATCTTGAATCGAGCGTGCAGGATCTGCAGACGTGGCTCGCCGCTCTGGAAGCGCGGGTCGCACAGACGGCAGCGCGGGGCGGACACATGTTGGTCCTTCCCGAGTTCGCCTGCGCCCAGTGGTTGAATTTTGCCCCGGCAGATATGGCGGAGGCGGATACCCTCGGCTGGCTCTTTGAATGTGGGCAGATATCGCTGGATGCGATTGCTATAATCTCCGCGAACTATGGTGTCTCGATCCTTGCCGGAACGATACCGTTCGCGGCCGGGCCGGTGGGCGGTATTGCTACATATTTCAACCGTGCATGGTTGATAACGCCGGATGGTGCGCGTCATAGCCAAGACAAACTGAGCCTGACCCCGCTCGAAGCTCAGGGCGCTGGCGGTATTACCGTCCATGGTGAATCGATAAATGTCATCGAGTGGAACGGGCTACGGATCGCTATGATCATTTGCCTCGACAGCGAATTTACGGACTTGTGGTCCCGACTGGGGACACTCGACCTTGATCTGGTGATCATCCCTGCCAAAACTGATATGATTACCGGCTACAACAGGGTGTTCAGTTGCGCGCGGGCCCGGGCCATCGAGCTTCAGACTGTTGTGTGCGTTCTGGGCGCAGTCGGTGTGCCCTTCGGTTTTGCGCTGACGGACTCCGGCGTTGGGGGTGCCAGCGTATTTTTGCCCTGCGATGTGGGTGTTTCACTTGACGGCATTCACGCGGCAATTGCGCCCCAGACTGCCGCCATGATGACCGACCACGTTCTGGCCGCTGTCGATATTCCCGTCGGTGCGTGTCGCAGGCTACGCAACGGCCATGCCGAGGCGGAGGTTTGTCCCGCACTGTGGGATGCCGGACATCTGATTGTTAATGATCCTGCCTCACCAAAATTGGTGGCATGACCGGGGGGTCACTTAGGTAGCGTTGATCGACGCTTCTTGGTCGTGCGGTGTCGAAGAAAAAAGCGCACCATCTCACGGGAGGCATCAGGGCCTGTGGGATCGGTGTAGCTTCCGGCCGCATGTCCGCCGGACCAGGCATGTCCGGTTCCATGGATGACCCATTGCTCGGTGTAGGGACGTCCCCTGCCCACCCGATGCACGGTGCGGGTAAACTCACGGCCACCGTGAACGCGCCCTTTCTTTTCTGTCCGATCAAGATGGCCGTAGGGTTCAAGCGCCCGAATGGCGATGAAACGACCGTTGCGGGGGTTGATGACCTTATCCGCGTCGCCATGAAAAATGATCGTCGGCATTGGAGCATCATGACGCTCGCCGGGATTGCCGTGCTGCATCGCTCTCGGTGCGGACGCCGGATCATGCGCGGCACCTGTGGCTAACCCCGAATGGACACCGACTGCCGCAAAGATATCGGGATATTCCGTTGCGAGGATCAACGCTGCTGCTGCCCCCGCAGACAGGCCCGCGACATAGACTCTGGCGGGATCGGTGTTCCAGTCTGCGATGACTTGTCGCGTCATATCCGCCAGCAAAGCCGGCTCCCCCGCGCCTCGTTTCTGATCGCCGCGTCGATACCAGTTCCAGCACCGATAATGATGAGCGTCCCGCGCCTGATCCGGATAGAGAACCAGAAACCCGAATTCCTCTGCCAGTGTGTTCATCCCCGTGCCACGCGCGAAATCCTTCGATGATTGCCCACACCCGTGCAGCATGACGAGCAGCGGAAGCTGCGTCTTTGCCGTGTTCCCAGCGACCGGCACATAGAGCTTGTAAGAACGGGTGCCGAATGCGGTCTCATGCAGTCCGTCTTTGAACATTGCGCCCCGCGGAATTTTTGTCTGCGATCGGGATGTCGTCGGGACAGGCATTCGTGCTTTAACAGTGGTTTTTGCGCCTTTCGTAACAGCCTTACGGGATTGACTGGAAAGTTTTGTGGCTTTGCTTGCAGTTCTTCCGGATTTGACAACCTTGCGTTTCTTCGATTTGGAGGAACCAAGGACCGTGCCCCACATTTCGTTAATTGCGGAAACGCCCGCTCGTCTTAGCTTCCGCTGTGTCTTCGCGCGCGCGTGTTTAAACGGATCGAGCATCTGACCTCACAAGTCTGGAACTAGCTGGCGACATGTCCGTCGCAGACGGGACGGGAAGCTCGTCTGCCTTTGCGTTGGCCAGAGCGGGAAATCGGAAAAATCGCCCTGTTCTCCATACCGCCGTGTCCGATTGACATGCAACGGACATGTCCCGGTTTAACTCCCGTGCCGACCAATGGTTCATCAGCGGATAATTTTTTGATCGCTGCAAAACAATCGTATTGGTATTCTCCTCAAACCGATACATCTTGGCAGTCGCAGGATCTTGCCTTGTCCCATCAGTTGTTGTCCTCTGAAGGATCAGGCAAATCTTCTAGTTGCCGCCCGAGCGCAGTCAATCGCCACGCCTGATCGTCTGACGACAGTTTGCGCGCTTCCCCGATGTTCAACTCTCTTCCTTTGGCCAGAACCACATTGGCCCGCATGAACCGTCCGGTTTCACGCACTTGCACATCATGGCCCGGAAACCTTTTACGTAATTCATCCGAAAGCGTGCCGACGATCGGATGGATATCAGCTGAGTCCAATTCTCGCGGCGCGCCGTCGAGCAATTCGGCCACCGCGATGCGCAGGTTGCGCAGTCCGTCCCGCAGGATGTCAAAGGAAATCAGCCCCGCCGCAGCCGCATCGGCCACCAAAACCCGAACCCGATACCGATGATACCCGCGATCCCGGCGAGCCCCGTCTTCCAGTCTGCGGCGTTCATGTCCGCATCAGTGTAGAGGATCTTGTCCATTGTCGCGCGCGCCAGCGGTTTCTTAATGTATCCAAGGATGACAGGTGGAATGATAGAATAGATAAGCGCTGCGACCATCAGCCAGCCCATCCAGACGTCCCAGCCAAAAATCGTAATATTTCCGATGGTGGGATGCTCCTGCAGGATCAGGGCACTGACGGCGTCATAGAGCAAGAACCCTCCCATAGCCGTCAGCGCACTGGCGGCCAAAAGAAAAGCCAACGACCCGACACGGTGAAATCCAAACGGATATTTTTCGGTCGCGGGCTTATTCTCAAACTTTCGCGGCAGCAGAAACAGGATGGGCGGCAGCAGGCTAAGCGTGTCCTCGATCCAGGCTGACTTCATCGCTTGGCTGGAGCCCATCGCAAAATACATCACTGCAATGATGGTCAGCAGCCAGAAAATAGACCACCATTCCAGCGTTGCTGCACGGCGAAGTTTGCGTTCGATTTCGTCAGGGACACCGTGGTTCATTCGATTGTCACCCGAATTGTGCGGTTTACTGTAATCAGGAACCTGTTCTCGGCCTTACGTATGGCCAGAACCCGATCCTCGGTATCGTTCCCCAGCATAATGCCGCCGAGCGGATCGGTCAGTGCGACATCGGCTGCAAAGGGTGTGCTGGCAGGGATACGTCCGGCAATGAGATGTATTTTTCCGTCTTCCAGTTGTGCAAAAAGCGTGTGGGGATCACCTGTCACGAGTTCTGTCTCTGCTTGCACAGCATTGGCAACCCGCGCGACCGCGTCAGCATCCGCCCGGTCGAGTGGTTCGATCAACGTCCCGACCCTGAGAATATTACCCGTCACTTCCTCTGTCGTTCCTTCGGGATCATCCGGAACTTTACAAGCAATCAGAAGGGACATGACCAGCATCGCTACAAGAGGACGCCCGGTTTTCGAAAAAATAATCGTTGAGCGCATGGATGTTCCTGTAAATTCGGCACTGTCGCCGATAAAATACACTTCTTTTCTAAACCACAGGACTGGAAAATAGGTTCCGAAACAAAAAAGTGGAACGCTTTTAGTTTCAAATCTATATCTTCAGGCACCCATCTTTGAATATGGCGACGCACCCGGCAAGGAAAGGACCGACATGGCACCTCGCGCACTCTGGAAAGGACAGCTTCGTCTTTCGCTGGTCTCCATCCCGGTCGAGATATTTTCGGCCACGAAATCCGGGGCTCGCGTGTCGTTCCGCCAGATCCACAAGCCCTCGGGCAAACGCATTCGTTATGAAAAATCCGTTCCCGGTATTGGCCCGGTCAAGACCGACGATATCGTCAAGGGCTATGAGGTGGAGGACGACGAATACATCCTTCTCGACCCTGACGAAATCGACGCGATCAAGCTGGAGACCAAAAAGACCTTCGAGTTGGTGCAGTTCGTCGATGCCTGTGAGATTTCGCCGCTCTATTTCGACAAGCCTTATTACATCACCGCCTCGGACGATCTGGCGCAGGATGCCTACCGCGTGGTGCGCGATGCATTGCGGCAAGCTGGCAAGGTGGGTCTGGGCCAAGTCACAATGCGGGGCAAGGAATACCTGGCGGCCGTCAAGCCCTGCGGTGACGGGCTGCTGATGGAGACGCTGCATTACGAGGACGAGCTGCGCGAGGCCGATCAGATCTTCACCGATATCGAGGATGAGAAGGTCGACAAGGAGCTGCTGGAGGTCGCCACATCCCTGATCGACCGTAAAAGCGCACCCTTTGATGCCGGCGCCTATCACGACAAATATGCCGAGGCGATGCAGGATCTTCTGGAAGCCAAAATCAAGAACAAGAAGACACCGCGCGTGCGCACGGGCGACGATGACAGCACAGGTGGCGACAATGTGGTCGATCTGATGAGCGCGCTGAAACAGAGCCTCAAGGATGCCGACGGCAAGAAAAAGAAGAAACCGGCCAAAAAGGCGTCATAGATGGCCAAGCACCCCGATCCACTGGCCGATTACAACCGAATGCGGGACTTTTCCCGCACCAAGGAGCCACACGGACAAGTGGGCGAAGCGCGCACGAAACGGCGGTTTCTGGTGCAGAAACATGCCGCCTCCCGCCTGCATTATGATTTCCGGCTGGAATGGAACGGCGTGCTGCTCAGCTGGGCGGTGACCAAGGGGCCGTCCCCCGATCCGGGCGAGAAGCGTCTGGCAGTGCGCACCGAGGATCATCCGCTGGATTACGGCGATTTCGAGGGCACGATCCCGAAGGGCGAATATGGCGGCGGGACGGTGATGCTGTGGGACACCGGAGGCTGGGTGCCGCAAGAAGATTTCGAAAAAGGCCTCGCGGATGGCAAGCTGAAATTCACCCTGCAAGGCCAGCGGATGAAGGGCCGCTGGGCGCTGGTGCGGATGCGCGGAAAGCTGGGCGAGACGCGCGAGAACTGGCTGCTGATCAAGGAACGCGACGATTACGCGACTGACGACCCGGACGGCTTTACCAAGGGCGAGGCGGTCTCGGTCAAGACCGGCCGCACCATGAAAGAAATTGCCGACGATGCGCCCGCCAAAGCCCCGTCCGAGGCCACCCCCGACCGGACCCGCAAACGTCCCGCTTTCGTCAAACCGCAGTTGGCTACTCTTGTGGCCGAGGCCCCCGAAGGCGACGATTGGCTGCACGAAACAAAGTTCGACGGCTATCGCTGTCTTGCCGCGCTCGGCAAAGGCGGCACGCGGCTTTATACAAGGTCGGGCAACGACTGGACCGACAGGTTCCACGCGCTGGACGGCGCGTTCGACCCCCTGCCCTGCGACGCTGCGCTGATCGACGGCGAGGTGATGGCGGCGCGCATCCACGGCTCGGCCTTTTCCTCGCTGCAAAAGGCGCTGAAAGAGGGCAACGCGCTGGTCTTTTTCGCCTTTGACCTGCTTGGCATCGACGGCGAGGATCTGCGCAAGCTGCCCCAGATCGAGCGCCGCGAACGGCTGGCAAAGCTGCTGTCCGGCGTGCCCTCCGGCGGCCCGCTGCGACTAAGCGAGCATATCGTCGGAAACGGGCCGGAGGTCTTCGCCAATGCCTGCAAGGCCGGGGCCGAGGGGATCATCAGCAAACGCATCGACGCGCCGTATCGCGGCACCCGCAGCAAGGCTTGGCGCAAGGTCAAATGCACGCGCCGACAGGAATTCGTGATCATCGGCTATTCTCCGTCCGACAAGGCGGGGCGGCCCTTTGCCTCGCTCCTGCTGGCCAGCCACGAGGGCGACGCGCTGCGCTACAAGGGCCGGGTCGGCACCGGGTTTTCCGACGCTGTAATGGCCGACGTGAAGAAAACGATGACGCTCCGCAAGACACCGCCCTGCGCAGACGTCCCCGATGACATCGCGCGTGACGCTAAATGGGTGCGCGCCGATCTGGTGGCCGAGGTCGAGTTCACCGAATTCACCGCGGACGGTTATATTAGACACGGCAGCTTTCTCGGCCTGCGCGATGACAAAAAAGTCGATGATGTGCGACTGGAGGAGCCAATGGCAGAAGACACGGAAACCACCGTGGGAGGCATTCGTATTAGTAACGCGGATCGGCCCGTTTTCCCCGACGCAGGCTGCACCAAGGGCGACGTGGCGCACTATTATGCGCGCGTGGGCGAACGGCTGATCGCGCTGGCGGGGCACCGCCCACTGTCGCTGTTCCGCTGTCCGTCCGGCATCGCCGATCCGTGTTTCTTCCAGAAACACGACGGCGGCGGGATGCCCGGCGAGCTGTCCCGCATCAGCGTAGAGGAAAGTGACGGCGACAGCGCCGATTACCTCTTTGCCACGCGCCCCGAAAGCCTGATCGCTGCGGCGCAGATGGGCAGTATCGAGTTCCACATCTGGGGCGCGCGCACCGACCGGCTGGAGCGGCCCGACCGGCTGGTGTTCGATCTCGATCCAGACGAAGGGCTGGACTGGGCCGATGTGCAGGCTGCGGCCTTTGATGTGCGCGACACGCTGGCCGATCTCGGCCTGCAAAGCGGTGCCATCGTCACCGGTGGCAAGGGCGTGCATGTCTGGCTGGCGCTGCGGCGCACCCGGGGCTGGGACACGGTCAAGCTCTTTGCGAAGACCTTTGCCCATGTGATGGCCGAACGCGCGCCTGACCGCTACACCGCCACCATGTCTAAATCCAAGCGCAAAGGCCGCATCTTCATCGACTGGCTGCGCAATGAGCGCGGTGCGACGGCGATCGCCCCCTACTCTCTGCGCGCCCGCCCCGGTGCTCCGGTAGCGGTGCCGGTGACATGGGGCGAATTGAAGAAACTGGACAGTGCCAACCAGTTTTCCATGTCGGACATGGCGGCGCGGCTGAAAGTGGGCTGCCCCGGAGCGCAGGTGCGGGAAAATCTGCAGACCCTCAACGACGGCGTGATCGACGCGCTTCAAGCCCTGTCGGAAGAATAAACTGCATTCTCTTGGAATAATCGGCACCAAATCAGCAAAATGCTGCCAGCCGCACCTGTGCAACGGAACCACTTTGCGTGCTTCTCGGTTTTCCCCTTAGAAAAATGGAGGAAAACAAATGGACAATTCTGCACATGCAAGCCTCGTCTCATCGAATGATGTAAACGGAACTGACGTCTATCGTATAGATGGTGCCCACATCGGCACAATCGACCACCTCATGATCGACAAGCAATCCGGCAGGGTCGCCTACGCGGTAATGGGCTTTGGTGGCTTTCTGGGGCTGGGCGAAGACCATCATCCGGTCCCGTGGGGAAAATTGCGTTACGATACGTCCAGAAACGGCTTCGTGACGGACATCACGGAGCAAGAGGTCAAGGGTGCGCCTGCCCGTAACGACAACTGGTATGGGGACCGAGACTGGGAGCGCCGAACGCACGATCATTATGGCGTTCCACACTATTGGATTTGATGACGAATGCACCGAAAACATCGGCGGCGGCTCTATGAGAGAGCCGCCATTTTTATACAGCCGATAACTTTTTGATAATACTCCCTTGAGCTTGTGAGGCATCATGTGGAACTGGCTGGCCGAGAATGCGTCACCTATCCAAGCGGCTGTGGGTGCAATCACCGCTCTGGTCTGGGTCGTCTATCTACAGATCCTTGTCTCAGGGCTGCGTCGCCAACGCCGCACCGAATTACTGATACACCTCGGTGGCAGTCAAAGCCTCGATGCGCGCGCTTTCATCAGCAACCTCGGTTTCGAGCCGATTTACGTTTTAGAGATTCTTCTGACAATCTGGTCCACGGACGGCGAGCGCGAGACCTCCATCGCCGATCGCACCGAGATGGCGAAAGAGGATCTGTCCAACCCGAGCGCCACCACCTTTCAGGGGCCTCTGAAAAGCGGGGAGTTTATCGATATCGGCAGCTTTGAAGACCTTCTGAAACGTGCCCGCTGGAACACCTCGGACGACCTGGATCCCGGTGCGATCAAACGCGTGGAGGTAAAAGTTGCAGCGATTTCAGCCGCCAGTTCCGCCGTGGTAGCATCGAAGCGGCAGTTTTACGTTGAGTGTGACGGGGACAAATGTCGGCTTCGACCGAAGACGCTGTATGCCACGCAAATTCGGTCTTGGTGGGGCCGCTACAAGCTCAAGCGGGAGCTACAGGAAAATTTGAAAAGCTGATGATAGGACCTGCCCCGGTCCGTAGCAGGGGCAGGTGTTCGCGAAGACAAGATCCAAGTCGACTGGTCTAACGCATGGGCCTTGTGAGCAGTGCCCGATCAACCGGATTTTACGTCGATGCGCTTGACTCGCGCCTTGGCCTCCTCGGTTTTCGGCAACGTGACCGTCAGCACGCCGCGCTTGAATTCGGCCTCGGCCTTTACGGGGTCCACGCCCGGCGGGACCGGGATCATCCGGTGGAAAATGCGTTGCGATTGCGAGGTGAAGCCGACCTCATCGGACTTTTCCTTGCGCTCGCCACGGATCGTCAACATGTCGTCGGTGACATTCACCTCGATATCCTTGTCATCAAGGCCCGGCAGATCGACCGACACGAGCATAGCTTCGTCAGTTTCCGAGATGTCGGTCCGCAAACCGCCTTCCGACAGGCTTCCGCCGAACGGATTGTCGAACCTTCCCCAGAAATCCTCGAACACGCTGTTCAGTTCACGCTGGAGAGACATCATGGGATTGTCGTCGTTGTCTCTGCGCTCTGCCACGCGGTTGCGGTCCCGACCCCAGGGAATGAGATCACTGAATGCCATTGTTCTTTCCTCCTTTTCTCTGGTTGGTCATGGGCCGCTTACGCGGCCTTGACCTTGATCTGTTTCGGTTTGGCAGCTTCGCTCTTCTTCAGAGTGAGCGTCAGCAGGCCGTCGCGGTGCGCGGCGTCAATCGCGCCTGCATCGATCGTGTCGGGCAGGCTGAAGGCCCGCTCGAACGTGCCCGGCGCGTATTCGCCGTAGATGCGCCGATAGCCTTCGGGCGCGGGTGTTTGAATCGTGCCGCGCACGGTAAGCGAGCGGTTCTCGATCGACACATCCACGCTGTCGGGCGCGACCCCCGGCATATCGATGACCACCGTCACGACGTCGCCCTTCTCGAAAATATCAGTCGCTGGGCGAAAGGTCGGGCCGGTATCGCGGGTATACTCGCGTTCGGTCCGTGCCACGTCTCCGCCAGTTTTCGTCACTTCGTTTGCCATTGTCTTTCCTCCTTTCCTGGCTCTGTGTTAGCTTGCCTTGACCTTGATTTTGCGCGGACGTTCGGCATCGGGCCTGCTCATCTCGATCTCAAGGATGCCGTTCTTCGCCCGCGCCTCGACCTTGTCGGGATCGACGCGAAGCGGCAGGCGGATGGAGCGGGAAAACTGGCCCGAATGAATCGCCCCGGGTTTGTCGGAGACCATCAACTTAATTAAGGATGATGGTTATGACAAAAAGCAAAATGGCAAATCGCTACTCACCTGAGGTCCGCGCGCGTGCGGTCCGAATGGTGTTCGAGCATCAGGGCTCCTATGAAACGCAGGCGGGCGCGATCGCGGCCATTGCACCCAAGATCGGCTGTATTCCGCAGACCCTACGCGAATGGGTCAAGCAGGCTGAGAAAGACAGTGGCATGCGCGACGGGGTCACGACCGAGGAACGAGATCGGATCAAGGCACTGGAACGTGAGGTTCGCGAGCTGCGCCAGGCGAATGAAATTCTCCGCAAAGCGTCAGCTTATTTTGCGCAGGCGGAACTCGACCGCCCACTGAAGCGATGATCGCCTTCATTGAAGATCAGCGCATTGTTTACGGCGTCGAGTCGATCTGCAGGGTGCTGCCGATTGCGCCGTCAACATTTTATCACCGCCTCGCGTGTCGTGCCGATCCTTCCAAGGCATCAGCCCGACATCAACGGGATGCAGAGCTGCGGCCAGAGATCAAAAGGGTCTGGGATGAAAACTATCAGGTCTATGGGTGTTGATTTCTGCAAGAATTTGACCCAGTTTTCCGCAACGCCGTGACCCACTGGTTTCAATATTTCCTCCGAATTTTCATGAGATTAACAAATTTTAGACGGATCAGCGCTAAATGGAAAACTTGGTCAATCCGACATGAAAAACAACATGCTGGTTAAACATCGCCCGCAATGGCAGCCGCCCAAACGACATGCCGGACGCCCACTATTTCCCGTTGCGTTTTGGAGCTGTTTGGCCTGCCAACTTGCCACCACCCAATCAGCCTAGCAATTTCGGCAAACAGTCGGTCAATGCCGCATCTTACGGAATTGAATCCATGGCGTCGACGCAGGCATGATAAGTGAATCAATGCGTTGCTGTTACGGATGGCCGATCTTGGTGTCGGTCAGTGTCTTCGGGAGATTTGAAAGGGGCGTGCCCGTTGACGGGGTCCAGCGTGGTCGCTGGTCGCAGTCTGCAATATCGGGCTTTGGCCAATATTGCGGACGAGAAGGGGTCAAGGGGGTTTCCCCCTTGCGAGCTGTGAAGTTGTGGGGACCGCAACTTCGCTAGTGAGTAGTGACTTCAGACACGCCTCAAATTTTGTCGGCGGGATTTTCTTTGATCCGTCGTAGATTCGGAAAGTAACAATTTCTGATCCATGAGGCCACCATGTCCGTCCACGCCCGCTTTGACAATGCCACTCCCGCCATAACGCCCGTCGAAATGCCCCCTGTCGTCCTGCGTTTTGCTCCTCTCAAGCCAAAGCAGCTCTCACGGTTCAACATGCACGATCGGCGCTCGGGTGGGGATCTGAACCATGTTGATCTGTCGCTCAAAACCCTCAACCAGATCGAACATGGCGATGATAACTGGATCCCAAAACTGAAGCGCCGGATCACTCTTATGGCCGACCGCAACCTGAAAAACGAGGTCCGGGCTCTGAAAACAAAAGGCCGTGTTGCTGAAGCCAAGCGCAGGCAGAACGAGGGGCCGAAGTCTCCATGGCACGCCAATACAGATGCTCCGCTGCGAGAGGGTATCTTGACGGTCAACAAGGCATGGTTTGGCGGAACTGGTGCAGATGAATGGACTCAGACAAGGGTCGATGATTTCCGCAAATATGCGATGGCGTTTCTGAAGACGTATTTCCCGGGGGGCCAACTGATCTATGCTGCTTCGCACAGCGATGAAGAGGCGTTCCACATTCACTTTGTCACGGCGACTTGGGACACGAAGACAAGTGGCAATCGCGGGCAACAGATCCAGCTTCGCGCTGCGGCGAATCCGATTTTGAAGAGTTATGAATACGCTCAGGATCTGGCCGGGGCCCATTTCGAGAAGATTGGCATCACGCGCGGTGAACGGCGGGCTGAGGCGCGGCGGAAAGCAAAAGCCGCGGGTCTGCCTGCCCCCGAGAAACGGCACCATATCTCGCCGTCAGAATACCGTGAGGCCGAGCGGCGCAAGGGCCGCGCTGAGGCAGCAGTCACCATTGATACGGTCGTCGAAGATTGCAGAACCGCGTTAAAGAAAACCCGTCAGCGCGCATCACGAACTGAACGGGCGGCCAGGCGCAAAACGCTTAAGGCTGAATTGAGGCTCAACAGCGTTCAGTCCGAAATCGTGGGTGCAAAGACGATGCTGAAGAAAATACATGTCGAATGCAGCAAAGCGGAAGCTGCACGGAACTCGGCATCAGAGACGGCTGGCCTGATCCTTGAGGATGCCCGAGATACTGGAACAAAGACCCTCCGGAAGTCCAGAAAACGTGCCGTCAAAGAGGCTTCAGCCCGCAATGCTGAGCTTGCAAGACAAGCTAAGGCTGCGTCGGAGAAACGCGCAATTGATGAGCGGGCCGCCGAGATTGCGCGGCAAGCGGAGGCTACGGCGCTGGTTCAAGAACTGCGTGCGCGAACATGTGCAAGCGAACTCGCGGCTAAGGCTACGGCTGCGAGCGATATGCTCATACAGGCTAGGAGTGATCGAGATGTTGTTTTGGGTGAACTCGAACAGGCAAATACCAAACGCGATGCTGCACTTCTGTCCGCTGATGCCGCGATGGCCGCTGAAACGGCAGCACTCAAGAATCGTAATCTGCTGCTGGCCGAGGCTGGCGAAGCGGAAGATGCCAAGAATAAGGCTGAAGTCGATGCACGGGAGGCAGAGACTCAAACATCGGCAATGCGAACTTGCGCTGATGCCTTTGATACGGGACTCAAATACCTGGCTCAGGATGTGATCAGATACAAACCGCCGTCGAAAATAAAATCAGAAGGATTAGCTTTTTCAAAAGTAGCCCCCGCGGATAAGCAGGACCGGCAGGCAATCATTTCGCGCATACAGCCGGTCTTTCCATTGCTCATGAAGATCGCTCGTCTCATCCGCACAGCCGTTGACACCATTCTCGCGCGCGAGCGATGCGCGATCGCGCATGACATCAAGGCTTTGGACGAAATCCGCCAAAACATGGGAATCGGTTCCAACGATGCCCTTGATGATCTGCGGGCGCGTTACAAAGAAGACGAGAATGATCCAGGACGACCAGATAGGTAGCATGTTGCCCTTGGGCACTGGCAATGCCGATGGCGTAAAAATCGACCTTTAGCGTTTTGGCGCGTCAGTTGTCATCAGCCATTCATAAAGCGCCCGCCGGATCATCTCTGGCCGGGTTGGAAGATCGGGTTCAAGACGCCGTCGATCATCAATCGCCTCGATCATATTGCGTGGAAGTCGAAGCGTCAGCGCTTCAGTATCTTTTTTAGGAGGTGCCATTGTAATTCTTTCGCATTTTGATGTTGACATCATAATGGCAGCATGGCATATTGATCGGACGAAAGCAAGGGCGGCAACCCTCGCTCCCATCCTAACCAATCAGATCCTTAGGAGATCATCATGGCTAAATATACCCCTATCACGCCTTTTTCGACGCATAAAGAGCATCGTGCGACTCCCGCATCGCATGCTTTCCCAACCCTCATTTTTTCTGCCTTGGACTTCGTTATCGCCGAGCGCGATCTTGAAGATGTTGGTCATAGTCAGGACCCGGCTTACGGCGTCTGGCTGCGCGATGCCGAACTGGCTCATGAGCGCCTGACAAATGCCTTGCGCAACTTTCTTGCCTTGCCTCAGATGATTCCGGAGGATCTGCCGCTGTTTCGCACCGTGCAGCTCATGGACGCCATGCTTGGCTGCGAAGAGCTTGGTGGCACACGGCGTTTGCATAGCTCCATGCAATTCGCTTTCTTCCGCCAGTTTCAGATCGCAGGTATCTGCCCGACAGCGATGCATCGCAACGCGATGTTGATCCAGGCACGCCATGTGATCACAGCACTGGTAGCTCTGCCGCTGTTCGACTCTGCACCCGATGTGATCGACGACGATCCTGATCCGGATTTTGTGCCGATGGCGCCCGCCTGATCAACAGATTTTCTCATACTGCCTAATCTGTCGTCAATTCCATTTTGACGACTCACGCAGACCTGCGCCTGCAGCCCTTTGGCTGCGGGGCCCCCCCAGATATTCGAACACCATTTTTCCCCGAACCGGAGGACTTACGATGAATACGCCAATCAATATCCCCAATACGATGACCATTAATTCTTTTCCGTTTCCCATTCACACGGGCGGTTTGCAGCCCCATTGGATCGAGACCGCCAAGCTCAAGGGCTTCGACATTGTCGCCCGGATTATCGACCGGATGCATTTCGCGGCGCGCTGCCACACGTGCGGCGCGCTGAACAAGATCAGGCTTTTTACGCTGATGAACAATCAGCCGCTTTGCTCACATTGCATCGAAACTACCTGGAAGGCCGACGCCGAGGCGGCTGGTTTCACTTTTCTGCATCGTGATCCTGCTGACCGGCATTATGCCATCTACCGCTCCCCGTGCGGTCACGACCTGCGCCGCCAGCTTGAGTTGATCAAGCGCATCGCTTCGGGGGCAACCGGACTGCGCTGCGACACATGCCATGCAGAAACCGAAGTGGCCGAGGCCGAAAGCCGTGGCTGGACCCTGATCGGGCCTGATCGCCAGAATAACCCGAACTACCGCCGCTACGAACACGTCGAATGCGGTCACGAGCAGCGCGTTGCGCGCGCCAATATGCAAAGCGGGCGGTTCTCCTGTGGCGGCTGCGGGGAGCTCTGGTCTGCCGCACCAAGCTGGCTTTATGCGATGGTTTTCACCCTCGCGACAGGCCGCGAGGTCGTCAAACTGGGATTCTCACGCGATCCCGAAAGCCGATTGAATTACCAGCTTCTGCGCGATCAGGACATGCCGTGTGAACTCCTGACGAAAGTGGCGATCTCCTCCGGACACAAGGCGCTCCAGATCGAGAAGCGGCTGCATGCTCTGCTGCGCAACGATCATCCCGGCTGCGAAGTGGACCCGGCCAGCTTCCGTGACCAGATCCGTGTCAAATCAGAGATTTATGATGGCCGCTTGACCCCGATCATTCTGGGGCACCTGGCGGGGATTGAGGCAGATCTGAAACAGGCTGCCTGAAGCACACGCAGTCTTCGAAACACATCCAATGTCCGGGCAATCCGCCCGGACCCAATCACACACCCAGTATCAGGGAGGGCTGCGCCATGCCTCATTCCAATTTCAAAACGCCCGCTTGGACCACCTTGGCCAACACCATGATCGCTCGTCTGCGCCGCCATCACGGAATGCCGCCCGATCACGACGCCGAGGGCCCAAACCGCGAGCTTGAACTGCTGTTTGCAAAGCTCGAATCCGGTGACGACGTAATCCCGCTGGGAACGGTCCCGCGTTCGCCATCGCGCTATATTCCGGCCCGCCAGGTTCTGATTGCCATTCGCCTCGCCGCAACCTTTGGGTCTTCCAAAGTCGTCGAGCGGTCCCTGCGCTGCGGGGCGCTTACCGTGGTGCGGGATATCACCATCGCGGACCTCTCGACCATAACGGATGTCCTCAAAATCTGCTTTGGCGAGGCGAAATGGCAGATCCTTGCGCCAGATACCACCGACGGCGGGTTGGCGAAGGCTGCCCAAAGCCGACTGGATACGCTCGTCACCGAGAGCTTCGATCTGATCGAACCGGTGCTGATCCTGCAATCGGATGGCGTGTCCTTGCCCAAGCACCTTCAGGCTATGACGCCAACGACGCATCCGATGGCGCCAATCTCGGGGGATGTCGTAACGACCCTCCTACAATCGGGCCATCTGTCGGACCAGATCACATCTACCAACAGCTTACGGGCCGCCCTGCCGAACGACGAAGTTCTTGCCGATCTCGATACTGTCACGGCCTGCGCCGCTTTGCGCGCGCCAAGCCTGCATGATGCGCTGATCAAATTGAACTCAATCACCGCACACCGTGCGAAATCTTTCGGGCCACGCCTCGAAGAAATGACGGGGGACAGCCCTGCCTTGTCTGCTGCGCGCAGGATCGTCGAAGATCTCCTGTGCTGGAAACAGGGCGAAGCCGGTTGGGACGAGATCAGCCGCTCTATCTTGTTTTTTGGCCCTCCGGGCACCGGCAAAACCTGGCTGGCGCGTGCTATGGGCAACAGCGCAGGTCTCAACGTCGTCACCGCCAGCTTCGGGGAATGGCAATCTGCCGGTCATTTAGGCGATCTTTTGCGCGAAATGAGGGCAAGTTTCGCAGAAGCGCGCAGAAAGGCACCCAGCCTCCTGATCATTGACGAGATCGACGCGGTCGGATCGCGTAATAATGTGGATCAACACAGCTCTTATCGCCTGCAGGTGATCAATGCTTTTCTTGCAGAGCTGGACGCGATTTCACGCGAAGAGGGCGTCATTCTCGTTGGCACCACCAACCATCCCTCACAAATGGACCCTGCGGTGCTACGTGCAGGCCGGATCGACATCAAGGTGGCCGTGCCGTTGCCAGACACCGAGGCACTCCTTGCCATTCTGCGGCATCATCTGAGCGAGGATATAAGCGACGAAAATCTGTGCGCCCTTGCACGTCATGCCGTTGGGAAAAGCGCGGCGGATCTGGATGCAGCCGTCCGTGCGGCCAGATCCGACGCCCGCCATCGCCGCAAAATGCTGGATATCGCGATGGTGCAGGACCAGCTCAACATTGATCCCGCTGCAGAGAATGTCGACCGCTTGTGGCGGATCGCTGTCCACGAAGCTGGCCATGCGGTGATGTCTGCGGCCCTGCAGCTGGGTTCTATCACCAGCATGCAGATTTCGGATGGAGGCGGCAGAGTTCACCGAGAAGCGGCATTGCATGAAAATTTGTTGTCAGATTTTGAAAACGAGATTGCGTTCTCGCTCGGCGGGCGCGCAGCGGAGCGGCTGATCCTGGGCGAAATCTCTGCGGGCGCGGGCGGGCCAGAAACATCTGACTTAGCCATAGCAACTGGCTACGCGATCAACATCGAGACCACTCTCGGCCTCGGCGTCGAAGGCCCCGTTTGGCACGCCGATCCGGAAAGCGTTCACCTGTCGACGCCCGGTATCCGTGACCGCGTGCGCCAGCGCATCGAGCGCGCAGAGAAACAGGCTGACAAGATGCTGATCTTGCATCGCGATACATTGGAAGCCCTCGCCCGCGACCTTTTGCAAAAGCGTTCCATGCGCGAGGCGCAGATCGAGCTTTGGCTGCGCGATATCTATGCGGCCACGGATAGGAAGAGCATCCACGCCCTGCCCCCCGGCTCTGCGCTGACCGTCGACGCGCCTGCGCACGCTTCGAGAGCTCTCCCAAACCCTGCCTGACCCGGAAAAAAGGTGATTATCCAATCAAAAGAACGAACGCCCAATCAAATCAGAATGCTGTCCAAAATCTCAAACGAAAGGATCTTCATCATGGAGTCTGCTTTTCCCAATAAAATTATGGATGCCCTTATAGCCCTTGCGTTCGACATTCCTCCTATCGCCCATCCGCCAGTCGATCCCATCACCGAAGATGCCATCCGGATGGGCCATCAGACGTGGCCCGTGGTCGACGTTAACACGACAGCCCATCGGGTGATCGGCGTCACCGCATCTGGCTGGGCGATGATTGATGGGATCGGCTGGCGGCAGCTTCATGGTGACGTTGTCCAGATCGCGAAGCGTGCAACGTCATGTAATCGCGGCTCATCGCGGATCGCGCCGCATATATGGCGGCTTTGGACTGCTATCTAAAACGGTCAGATATGGGCATTGTGGGCGGCTTAACGAAGATCGACGTGGGTGATGGACGATGCGTCATCCGCACGGAAATTATCACGGCACCGGCTGTCAAAGAAGCGTTCCGAGGCCGAGAAACTAGTTTCGCGATCGACCCAGTTAGACCCAGCACATTTGCAGTAGTTGGCTCCGATCACATTGATGCCAACGTCTGGTGGCAATTTGCGTGGGGATGGAAGACGTCGCCCTGACCGTAACGTTAGGTTTAATGCTGCTCATCCTGCAAAAATGATCCATCAGCTCTTTTCATTGACTAGCTCACATGATGGTTTCCAAATCCCGCTCCAATCGTAAGGATGTCCAAATATCTGCATGACAGGTCTTTGAACGGGATGGTCGACGTTGGCAGTGAACTGATCAGTTTTTTCGGTTTTGAAGTTTTTTGCTTTTTCCATTTTTTTGTATCCTTAAGTTTTTGGTTTTTGATTTCAGAAAGGGTCAGATGATTCGGTTTTTGTGTTTTTGAAAGTAAGGAAAATATGGATTTTTGTGTTTATGTAATTTTCTGGATTTTCTATGTTTTTTCTTTTGCGTCGACACTGCGGCAAAAGAATTTGCATTGATTTTCACATCTCACTTTTTTCAGTTTTTGACGGCTAAATCACGGATATTTTTGAGTTTTTGGTAAACGAGGAGACCGCCGATGCAGTATACAGATGAGCAGGCTGCCGGGCAGATCTTCGGCATAAATTACAGCATAACGTCCCGCCCGAACAAACCTCGGGACGGGCAGGAGAACTCGGCCAATGGCACGGGACCGGAAGAGACATGCGCGCGCCGGGGAGGTGCCATCAGCGGCACCGCCTGCGGCCGCGATGCCTTCGAACGTGCCTATTGCCCCGTCCCGAGGAGCATCACAGTATCAAGATCAGATTCTGGCCTTGGTCCGCGCACTGGCGCGCGATGCGGCGCAGGTGGATCACGAGGCCGATTTACTTGGTAAAAATAAGAACGACACATTCAGGAAATAGTTCGACATATCGGAGAAGAGGAATGACAAAATCATCTGTTCGCGTGGCAATCTACGCCCGCTTCTCTTCCGACCTGCAGAACGCCGCATCTATTGATGACCAGATCAGGCTGTGCCGCACCCGTGCGGCGCGTGAGGATTGGGAGATCGTCGGCACATACGAGGACCACGCCACATCAGGCGCAAGCATGTTGCGCCCCGGTATTCAGCGGCTGCAGAGCGATGCGTCCGCCCGCCGGTTCGATATAGTGTTGTCCGAAGCGCTTGATCGCCTTTCCCGCAATCAGGCCGACATCGCGCATCTTTACCAGACCTTGGCCTTTGTGGGTGTGGGGATCGAAACGGTGTCGGAGGGCACCGTCAACGAGATGCACATCGGTCTGAAAGGCACGATGAACGCGCTGTTCCTCAAGGATTTGGCCACCAAAACTCGTCGGGGCCTCAGCGGTCGTATCCAGAAGGGTAAATCTGCGGGTGGCAAGGCCTATGGCTATGATGTCGTGCGCAGTCTGCGGGAGGATGGTGAGCTGAACAGGGGTGATCTCGCAATCAATCCGGATCAGGCCCCTGTCGTGGTGCGGATCTTTCAGGCCTATCTGGACGGTATGTCGCCAGGCAAGATTGCGGACATGCTCAATCGCGAGGCCATACCTGGACCGCGCGGCCCGTCATGGGACAAATCCACCATCCATGGCAACCCGAAGCGTGGAACCGGCATCCTGAACAACGAGCTCTACGTTGGCCGTCGTGTCTGGAACCGGCAGGGGTTTGTCAAAGATCCGCAGAACGGCAAACGGCAGGCCCGACCAAAATCTGAAGCTGAACTGGAGACGAAGGATGTTCCGGAATTGCGCATCGTGCCGCAAGACCTTTGGGACGCCGTCAAAGCCCGCCAGCAAAGCCGCAAGATCAAGCACACTCAAACCGAAGCCTGGGAGCGCCGCAAGCCCCGGTTCCTGTTCAGCGGGCTGATCAAATGCGGCTGCTGCGGTGGGGGCTTCTCCACCGTCTCCCTGGACCGCTTCGGCTGCAGCAGCTCTCGTAACAAAGGCACATCGGTTTGCACCAACCGGACCACAATCGCGCGCCAGGACATGGAAGGTCAGATTCTGACCGCCCTCACCGACCACCTGATGGACCCCGCGTTGGTGAAGGCCTTTGCGGAGGAATACATCGTCGAGCGCAACCGCCTTGCGGCGACCAGAACTGACGACACGGCGATCAAACAGAAAGAATTGGCCAAGGTGATCAAGGATCAGGATGTCCTCGTCAACGCCATCCTCGCGGGCACGCCTGCGGACCGGATCAAGGACCGCATGGGCCAGCTCGAGGCGCGCCAGAAGCAGTTGGAGGCAGAACTGTCAGCTGCGCCTCCGTCGAATGCGACCCTGCGCATCCACCCGAAGATGGCAGACACCTATCACACGCGGATCAAGACCCTGATCGATCGGTTGGCTGAGCCGGACAGCGATAGCGATGCAAAAGAGGAGATTCGAAGCCTGATCGACAAAATCGTCGTCACGCCTGTGCCGACAGGTGGCAAGCGGATGGCCGCTCAATTGCAGGTCCACGGCGCGCTGGCGGGCATCCTGTCGATGAGCCTTGCCATGAAGGAGGTGCCCGAAAAGCAAAAAACCTCCTGCGAACAGGAGGTTATGCAAAGTATAGTATTTATGGTTGCGGGAGTAGGATTTGAACCTACGACCTTCAGGTTATGAGCCTGACGAGCTACCGGGCTGCTCCATCCCGCG
>CANMFU010000008.1 GCA_947497295.1 uncultured Roseovarius sp. | reverse complement strand
TCTACGCCGATCTGGAAAGATCAGACATGGCCGCGTAACTAAGACAAATTAGCCTCCGGCAAACCCGGCGCGGTTCAGCATGATCTCCCGCAGCGCGCCGATCCGCCGATAACTTGGATTTGTGAATGTGCGTCTCTCCAAGCCACTCAATTGGAATACTACGACTGGTTGCTTCGCACGAAACAGCTTAGACGGGCGTTGCGCCACGAGGAGGAGGAGCCACATGCAGAAAATCACCCTGCCCGAAAGGTCGTTTTGGCGCGATCATGCCAAGGATGTCGGCTTTACGTTTGCTGACATGCACGGCGAGCCGTATTGGGACGAAACATCGGCTTATGCCTTCTCGCTTGATCAGATCGAAAAATATCTTGAGGATCCCGCAACCGAGCTTCACGCAATGTGCCGCGAGGCCGTTGCGCATATTCTCGCTGACGAAGCTCTCATGGACCGTCTCGCCATCCCCGAGAGGCATCGTGACCTCATCGCCGAAAGCTGGCGCCGCGGCGATCCAGAAATCTATGGCCGATTCGACTTTGCCTATGATGGCCACACTCCAGCCAAGTTATTGGAATATAACGCCGATACGCCCACCTCTCTTTATGAAAGCGCAGCCTTTCAGTGGCAATGGCTTGAGGATCAACTCGCCGCGGGCGTGCTGCCCGAGGGGGCAGATCAGTTTAACGGCATCCACGAGGCGCTGGTCGCGCGCTTTGATGCTGTGTTCGAGCCGGGAACCGATCTGCATTTCACTGCTGTCGGAGGCAATCCCGAAGATTACGGCACGGTCGAAGCAATGGGCTGGGCGGCGCGCGAGGCGGGCCTAGGGGCGCATTATTGTGATTTAGAAAAGATCGCGCTCAGTGATGATGGCCAATTTCTGGATGATGAAGATCGCGTTATGGGAGTGCTGTTCAAGCTGTATCCATGGGAAGATCTCTTGCGCGATGACTATGCCGACCATATCGCTGGGTCGCGCTGCCTGTTTTTGGAACCGGCATGGAAGGCCCTTTTGTCCAATAAGGGGCTGTTGCCGATACTTTGGCAGATGTTTGAAGGTCATCCCAATCTGTTGCCAGCGTTTTTCGAGAAAGACATCGAACAAGCGATGGCGGGTCAAGGCCCAGTGGCCACAGATGTGGCGGACGCTTTTGATCGCGCCGAAGCACAATTGGCAGCAGGCTATGTGCGCAAGCCGATCCTGTCACGTGAGGGGGCCTCGGTCACGATCTTTGAATCAGGCGAGATCGTGGAGCGGGCGGAAAATAATGAATATGCTGAACACCCCCGGATCATTCAAGCCTATGCACCGCTGCCGCAGTTTGATGGATTTCGTCCGGTTATCGGGGCGTGGATCGTGGGCGAGGTTTGCACCGGCATCGGTATACGCGAGGACCGCTCGCGCATTACGCAGGATTTATCGCGGTTCAAGCCGCACTATATTACCGGATGAAATTACCGGATGAAACGCCCCCGCTGCTCTTCGCCATCTGTTCAAGAGGTATGACTGTCATGACCAAACGATCCAACCATGTCGCCATCGTAATTCTCGGCGCCGCCGCCTTTACTCTCGCAGGGTGCCGCGAGGAAAAGGTGGACGCCGCCGCCTTTCCGGATCTGCAAAGCTGTACGAGTGAAGCAACGAGTGGTGGTCTGTTTTCTGTCCAGGACTGCGAAGTGGCGTTTGCGGACGCCCAAACTCTGCATGTCGAAGCAGCCCCGCGCTATGACAGTTTTGAAGTGTGTGAAGAACAGCACGGTGTTGGCGCTTGCGGTTCCGAACAGACCGCAACGCAGGGAGGATCAAGTAGCATCTTCATGCCGCTGCTGGCGGGGTATCTCATCGGGAATATGCTGAGTGGGCGTGCGGGTATGTCAGCGGGCCAGCCGCTGTACAAAACTGCGAATGGGCGGTTCACAAATGCTGCGGGCTCCAGCACGTATTCCAGCAACAAGGGCGCTGCGAAGCTAAACACATCGCAATTTACCCGCCCATCCCCAACAGTTGGAAAGCCCCCGATGAGCCGCGCTGCCGCCAATTCGCGCGGTGGCTTCGGAAAGGCAGGGAGCGGTCGTACGGGTTTCGGCGGATAGGCCCTTCGACGGCAATCTTCGCTTGCCGTCATGTAACAGACGTTTGTTTAGAAGCGGGCGCAAACCACGAACATCAAGCGCGATGTCGATGTCAGGCTGGATACCGCTGGCGAGCTTAGTGCGGCCAGCGGCTGGCTAGCGTCTTATTTTTAGCGGGACCTTGATAGCGCGCTTCGATAACTTGCGCCTTGGGGCAAGCAGGCTTGTCACTCATCTACCTATAAGCGTGTTTCGTCATAGATAGCCCTCGCCGCGAAAGCTCAGTTCGCAGGATTTTCCAATTATAAGGTGATCGTGCAGCGTGATACCCATCACCTCGGCTGCATCTTTGATTTTCTGTGTCATGACGACGTCGGCCTCTGAAGGGGTTGGATCGCCAGATGGGTGGTTGTGGACCAAAATGAGGGCAGATGCATTCAATTCCAGCGCGCGTTTGACGACCTCGCGAGGGTAGACCGGCACGTGATCGACAGTTCCACACGCCTGTTCTTCGTCCGCGATCAGCACGTTCTTTGTGTCAAGAAAGAAGAGGCGGAACTGCTCGGTGTCTCGGTGGGCCATCGTTGTGTGGCAGTAATCCAGCAGCGCATCCCACGAGGAAAGCACCTGTCGCCGCATCACGCGGGCACGGGCGAGACGCTGACTGGCGGCCTCGATGATTTTTAGCTCGACGACGACAGCCTCGCCCACGCCAGCGACCGATTGCAGGCGATGGGCCGACGCCGACACCACGCTGTTGAAATCCCCAAACTGGTCCAGCAGAGCGCGCGCAAGCGGCTTGACATCGCGGCGGGGGATGGCGCGAAACAGAACCAGTTCGAGCAGTTCGTAATCGGGCATCGCGCCGGCGCCGCCTTCCATGAAGCGTCCGCGCAATCGCGCGCGGTGGTCGCGGATATATGATGGTTGCGGCCCAACCGGCGCAACGCTGGTGGCCTCGTCGCCGCCAAACAGCGGCAGTGCCGCCTCGCTAAAATGGGAATAACCGCTCATAGACTGAAGGATCGCCTGAAACTGCTTAACAAGCCGTTAATAACCGCGTTCCTCACAGCGATTTTTGACAGATTACGAAGCGCCCATACTCAGGTATCGCGGCGGGCGGCGGGCATTGATACCGTCCCGCATTTACATAATATAGGCGACGTCACAACTGGAGGAGCGACCCAATGGACCTGCGCAGAATTTCGGATACATTCAGTGTGTCTCCTCAGATTGATCCAGGAGACGTGGCCGAGATCAAAGCCGCGGGCTTCCGTGCGATCATGTGTAACCGGCCCGATGGTGAAGACGAAGGGCAATGCGATCATGCCCTGATCGAGGCCGCGGCGCAGGAGGCTGGTCTGGCATTTTACAATGTGCCGATCACATCGGCGGGTATCTCGACCGAGGATATGGACGATTTTAATGCCGCTCTGGCCGAAATGCCGGGTCCGGTTCTGGCGTATTGTCGCAGCGGGACACGCTGCACGATGCTGTGGAGCATGAGCCAGATCGGTCACATGCCTGCCGACGAGATCGTCACAGCGGCGGCGGAGGCCGGATACGATGTGCGCGGCGTTGTCGCGCAGATGTCCGGTTAGGTTGAACGATAGGCATGATGGATCAGCCTTGGGGAGTGATAAGCGAAGAGGGCGGGCGCGTTACCCTGTATGAACTGCGAGGGGACGCGCTGCACGTCCGCGACTTTGCGACGGTCGAAGCTACACAAAGTGGATCGGGTGTGGTGCCGGATCGGCTTATAATGCTTGCGTCAGCGCCGGATGTGGATGCACCGGCCCGGATACTGCCGGAAATGGCGGGTGTTTTGGGCGCGGTGCGACAGCGTACACCTTTGGGTTTGCTGCCTGCTGCCGCGCGTATTTTGATTGCTGGGGCGCTGGCGGAGCGGGCTGATTGGGATGGAATCGTTTGTCTGCCGGGTGCAGAGCAGACCTTGTGGGTGCATGTGAGTGCGCGCGAAATTGTCAGTTTTCAGGGGGCGGCGACTGCGCGTTTGGCGGACACATTTGGCGCAGCTGGCGATGCGCGGATGGATGTGGACGCGCTGAATGATACACTTGCCCGGCCAGAGCGTTTAGCGGCGTATCTGAATTCCGCCGGTCTGGCACAGAACAACGCGGCGGTTATCGGCCATCTGATCGGGGCAGAGTTGGCAGCGATGCGGCCCTTTTGGCTGGGCCAGCAGATCGTGATTGTTGGCGGAACGCTGCCCTACATCAAGGCGCTGGAGCACCAAGGGGTGCAGGCAGAATGCGTCGATCAGATCAACTCTTGGCGCGCGGGGCTGGACGCGCTGGGGCGCGCGATGGGGCTGGTCGTGTAATCTGGCCAATGCTGGTGTGTTTGGCAGCGGGATTTGGGTATTTTTTCCAAGAAAAAACCAAGAGCACCTTAGAGGCGGGTGGCAAGGTGAGAGGCCACTCGAGGCGGCCTCATGCTGCACGGCTCTAGTTGCTCTTGGCGAAGGGGGCCGCATCACCCCACAACTGGCGCACGCGGGCGTCACGACCGCAGGCGCTGCGGTAACGCTTGTAGGCTTCGGACTGATCCTTGATGCCAAACCGGGTGATCTGAAGGTCATCGCCCTTGTAGTAATTTTGGTGATAATCTTCGGCCGTGTAGAAGGTTTGAAGCGGCAGGATAGGCGTCACGATTTTTTGTCCCAACTCTTGCTGAGCCTGCGCAATCGCCTGCTTCGCGTCTTCGGCAGCGTGTCCATTGGCGAATATTGCGGTGCGGTAGCTATCGCCGCGATCGCAGAACTGGCCGCCTGCATCGGTGACGTCGACAGAGCGCAGGAACATCGACAGAAGTTGCGGGCGCGTCACCTTGCCGGGGTCATAAATAATCTGGACCGCCTCATAATGGCCTGTGCCGCCGCGCGTGACGTCCTTGTATGTTGGATTTCTGGTCGTTCCGCCGGTGTAGCCGGAGACGACTTCGGATACGCCTTGGACGGCCTCGAAGTCGGCCTCGACGCACCAGAAACAGCCGCCTGCGACGGTCAGCGTTTCAGTCGCGGAGGCGTGGGCGTGGTCACCTTGGGTTGCGAAGCCAAGGACGATCAGCGCGCTTAGCAGGGATGTTTTGAGTTTCGTCATAGAGTTTGACACGGCGGATGTTCTCCCGATGTTTGGACGACCATGACGCAAGGCCGACCTTGCGCCAAGCCTTCGAAACACAGGCTCACGCAAGGGTGAGATCAGGTTACCGTTCAGATATCAAAGCGTTTCAGAATCTTGTCCACGCGCTGCCCGGAGGCAAGCGCGACATCCGCGTGGCGGGCGTAGTCCCGGAAGCCGCGGCTTTGGTAGTAGATCAATCCGCCCTCGTTGTCGGCGCGGATATCGGCGCTGATCCAGACATATCCCAGCGCGCGGGCGGCGCGCGTTGTGGACGTGAACAAGGCCGAGCCGATGCCGAGCCCGGTACGCCCCACTTGGACGAAGGTCGCTATCTCGCAGGCCTCGGGGGGGAGTGTCGGTGACGGTTCTATGTATTGAAATCCGCGCAGGGCGCCGTTCTGGTTCAGCGCGACATGCCAGGCAGAGCGGTCTGGAGCCGTTTGCATCATCTGGGCCATGTCGTCGGTTGAAATGGGCCGGGTGCGGGCAATTGCACTGCCTGCCGCGATTATGTCGTTCAGCAATTCGGCCAGTGGAGGGGCATCCAGCGGCGTAACGCGGCGGACAGTGATCATCCGATCTGCTCGAGCAATTCAGCGGTACGCGCTGTGTAATCGCCGCGCGCCTCCAAGGGCGGGCGCAGGCGTATTGCCAAACCGTCCATCAAAGCAGGGTCGGGGCGGCCAAAGAAGCGATCAGCCTCACATGCCTCAAACCCGGCAATCTGGGTTGCCTCCATCCAGGCGCTGACCCGATCGGCCTTCTTGATCTGTTTTTTGACCGTTGCCGGGATCGCTGAGGGCAGGCCAAATCTGATGTGGATGGCGGCAGTCAGCCGCGTGTCCAGTTCATCATACCCCGGCCCGACGGCATTTTTCACTGGTGATATCATGTCTCCGATGACGTATTCGGGCGCATCATGCAGCAACGCGGCCAGCCGCCATTTTGGCGGCGCCTTGGGGGCCACCCGGCCAAAGATCTGTTCAACCAGCAGCGAATGTTCGGCCACTGAATAGGCATAATCGCCCAGCGTCTGGCCATTCCAGCGCGCGACAAATGAAAGACCGTGAGCGATATCTTCGATCTCGATATCCACCGGCGTCGGGTCCAGCAGATCAAGCCTGCGTCCCGAGAGCATTTTCTGCCAGGCGCGTGGTTTGGCCATGATGTATCTCCACAGCGAATTACTCTTCCGTCATATGCGCCTGTCGCGCGGGTTTCCAGCGCCGCGATGCGCGCCGTGCATTGCTGCATGAGCACCCAAGTGCTATCTGCGCCTCAACCAAATTTTCTCAAGGAGCCAACCGAGATGGCAAACGACTATATCGTCAAGGATATCAACCTGGCCGCCTATGGCCGCAAGGAACTGGACATCGCTGAAACCGAAATGCCCGGCCTGATGGCTCTGCGCGAGGAATTCGGCGAAGAAAAGCCTTTGAGCGGCGCGCGCATTGTCGGCAGCTTGCACATGACGATCCAGACGGCGGTTTTGATCGAGACGCTGAATGCACTGGGCGCCGATGTGCGCTGGGCGTCGTGCAACATCTTCTCGACGCAGGACCACGCGGCGGCGGCGATTGCCGAAGGCGGTACGCCGGTATTCGCGATCAAGGGCCAGACGCTGGTGGAGCATTGGGATTACCTCGACCGCTCGTTCCAATTCGCCGAGGGCGCGAACATGATCCTCGACGATGGCGGCGACGCGACGCTTTACGTGCTGCTCGGCGCACGTGTCGAGGCGGGCGAGACGGACCTGATCGAAGTGCCCACTTCCGAAGAGGAAGAGGCGATCTTTGCGCAGATCAAGAAGCGCATGAAGGAGAGCCCCGGCTGGTTCACCAAAACGCGCGATGCGATCAAGGGTGTCAGCGAGGAGACGACGACAGGCGTTCACCGCCTTTATGATCTGCACAAGAAGGGCCAGCTGCCGTTCCCGGCGATCAACGTCAATGATTCAGTTACCAAGTCGAAATTCGACAACAAATACGGCTGCAAGGAATCCCTTGTCGACGGTATCCGTCGCGCAACCGACACGATGATGGCGGGCAAAGTTGCCGTTGTCATGGGGTACGGCGATGTTGGCAAAGGTTCGGCTGCGTCACTTGCAGGCGCTGGCGCGCGGGTAAAAGTGACCGAGGTCGACCCCATTTGCGCGCTGCAGGCCGCGATGGACGGGTTCGAGGTGGTCCTGCTGGAGGATGCGCTGGCGACGGCAGATATCTTCATCACCACCACTGGCAACAAGGACGTGATCCGTATCGAGCATATGCGCGAGATGAAGGATATGGCGATCGTCGGTAATATCGGCCACTTTGACAACGAAATTCAGGTCGCCAGCCTCAAGAACCACAAATGGACGAACATCAAGGAACAGGTGGACATGATCGAGATGCCTTCGGGCAATCGTCTTATCCTGCTGTCCGAGGGGCGTTTGCTGAACCTGGGCAACGCGACCGGGCATCCCAGCTTTGTCATGTCGGCCAGCTTTACCAATCAGGTGCTGGCGCAGATCGAGCTTTGGAAGAACGGCGGCGAATACGAAAATCAGGTCTATATCCTGCCCAAGCATCTGGATGAGAAGGTCGCGCGTCTGCATCTGGACCGTATCGGCGTCCGACTGACATCGCTCAGTGCGGAGCAGGCAGCCTATATCGGAGTAACCCCGGAAGGACCGTTCAAGCCCGAACATTACCGCTACTAAGCGGAAAACCACCGTTAACGGCATTGATAGGCAGGAATCCGCACAGGATTCCTGCCGCTTGCCTATGGGCCTTGGGTCCGTGGGAACCAAAACCACTTGAGGCGCCTTTTCGAAGCACAACTGAAGCCGAGGAGGACGTATCCATGAAACTCAAGACCCTTATGATGAGCGCCGCTATCTCTGCCCTGATTGCAGGCAATGCAGTTGCGCAAACAGACACCACTGACCCCGCCCCGACCGATGGCACCGTTGCCGGAACTGCTGATGTAGGTGCGTCCGGGGACACAGCTGTTGCGCCCGAATTCACGTCGATCAGCGAAATGACGGTCGGCGATCTGGTGGGTCAGAACGTCTATGGGCCCGATGGCGATACCGTTGGCGATATAGACTATGTCGTCGGCCAGGGCGGCGGTGCGCTGGCAGTGGTCGGGATTGGCGGTTTTCTTGGCTTGGGCGAATACACCGTTGCCTTGCCGCTGAGCGATTTCGGCTACGACGCATCACAGCAAATGGTGACGCTGGATACCACCAAGGACGAGCTGAAACAGCAGGCAGAATTTGACGAGTCAGATGTCGAGAGCCTGCCCGACGAGACACCGTTGGCCGGGCTGGTAGGCAACGGTGACGCAGGTGTCAGCCCGACGATGACCGATGAGGCGCCGGAGGAGGATGCCGCGACGATGGACAGCGCAGTGCCTGGCGATGATGCAGGCGCGGTAGATGATATGGAAACCGAAGGCACCGCAGATACCGAAATGGGCATCGATGACGCTGCATCAGACGATGCTGCCGCACCAGGCGATGCTCCGGCAGATACCGAAATGGGCACCGATGACGCTGCATCCGACGATGCTGCTGCACCAGGCGATGCTCCGGCAGATACCGAAATGACAACAGAAGAGAATGCAGAAGACGGGGAAGCTGTCACCACGGAATGACGTCGGTCACGGCCCGGTCTTTCTGATTTCTGAATTCACCCCCCGGTCGCTGCGGCCGGGGGTTTTGTGTGATTGGGGCTGCGTCCAGCGCGCGAAATAGGTTTTTCCTTGGCCATAAAGCGGCGACTCAGTAGTGTTTTCTCAGGCTAGGCGTGCCAGACATGTCGTGAAGCGGTGTGGTGCCGCGCAGTAGAGGAGTTTTGAGATGGGCAAACGTGATGATTTGATCGCGCGCTATGCAGAGGATTTGAAGACCAAGTGCGGCATGACGCCGGACATGAATTTGCTGACAAAGGTCACAATCGGCTGCGGCCCGTCGATTTACAATGCAGATTCCTCTGTCGTTGCAGGCAGTCAACCCGCTGAACTGGAGACGGTTAAAAACAATTTTCTGATCAAGAAGCTGGGATTGGAAGAAGGGCCGCAATTGATGGAGGCGATCAACAGCGTGCTGGAGACTTACGGCCGCTCTGAGCGCAACAAGTACCGGGCGGTTGTTTATTACATGCTGACCAAGCACTTCGGCAAAGAATCGGTTTTTGGCTGATTTAATTTTTCCAAGTTCCCGCCTGCCTCAGGGCTTGGAATTTGGGTATTTTTTCCAAGAAAAAGCGATAGGCCCGCTGGCTTCGGTGGGGCCGTACTCAAATTGCGTCGCTGCGACGTGGCAATCACCGTGCTGCGGCCCTAAGTTGTCTCACGAGGCAGCCGTTGGGGAGGGATGATCCTGGCATGACACATCAATCGACGGAATTGCGCGCGCCGCCGGCACGCCGTGAGGCGCAGGATGCGCTGGGCTTGCTGCGGCGCTGGGCGGCACAAGCCACCCCCGAAGAAGTGGCGGATCTGGACCCGGCCATCTCGCGCCTGTTGCCGCGCGGTGAGGTAGCGAATTATCCGGCGCTGGCGCGAGCTTATTCGGAAGAGTTTGAGGCCGATGAGGGTTATCGCGCTACCATGCCTGATTTGCAGAATGGTCCGGCGTCGCTGATCAAAGGGTCGCACCAGCAGTTGCAACATGTCGGCATTTCGAATTTCCGCCTTCCCATAGGGTTCCACACCAAAGGCGGCAAGGATGTCATGCTGGAGACGTCGGTGACGGGCACTGTCAGTCTGGAGGCGGGCAAGAAGGGCATCAACATGTCCCGCATCATGCGCAGTTTTTACAAACATGCGGAACGCACTTTCAGCTTTGAGGTCATGGCCGACGCGCTTGATGATTACATCGCCGATTTGGGCAGCATTGATGCGCGAATTCAGATGCGGTTCTCTTATCCCGCCAAGGTGCAGTCTTTGCGCTCGGGGCTGGAGGGGTATCAATATTACGACATTGCGCTTGAGTTGGTGGAAACGGACGGCGTGCGGCGCAAGTTCATGCATCTGGACTATGTCTATTCCTCGACCTGCCCCTGCTCGCTGGAGCTGAGCGAACATGCGCGCCAGGCGCGTGGCCAGTTGGCGACGCCCCATTCGCAACGATCGGTCGCGCGGATTTCGGTTGAGGTGAAGTGCGATGATTGCCTGTGGTTCGAGGATCTGATCGCGCTTGCCCGCAGCGCTGTGCCGACTGAAACGCAGGTGATGGTCAAACGCGAGGACGAGCAGGCCTTTGCCGAGCTGAACGCCGCAAATCCGATTTTCGTCGAAGACGCGGCGAGGCTGTTTTGTGAGGCGTTGCTGGCAGATCGTCACATTGGCGATTTTCGGGTGATCGCAAGCCACCAGGAGAGCCTGCACAGCCATGACGCAGTCAGCGTGCTGACCGAGGGCGAAACCTTTGCCGCGCAAAGCATTGACCCCAAGCTGTTCTCGACTCTGTTTCACGTTGGTTGATCGATGATTTTACCGATTTAGCCTGACAGGCGGACTTCCGTTCAAAACGGTTATCTTCCATCAAATCGTTTTGGAGGCGGCACACGTTATGCGATAGTGGTCAGAGTTTAACCCTCTGCCAAGGGAGACAAACGATGTCCCGATCTTACGTTCCGCCCCACTACACTGTTGTTGGAATCCAGCTGATGGGCCGCATGTTCGAACAACAGGTGCGCATTGCGCAAACGCTTGGTGCTGTTGCGCTTGCGAGCAACCCTTTGATTGCACGCCCTTCGTTCGATGTACTCAGCAGCTCTCAAATACCGCGTTCAGCATCCCAGACTGCCGCGACGCCAGTTCGCCGGGCCCGTACGCAACCTGTGCCGCAGCACAAGCGTGAAATGTGCAAGCGAACGCACGCGACGCCAGTCTGATTCGGACGGCTAAGATCCTAATGTCCAGACTACCGCGCGATCGACATCAAGATCGCGCGGCAGTTACTCCGCAATTTCAACCAAGAAAACAGGCGCGACCCTGCCTGTCTGTTGCGCATGCTCTATACCGCATCAAGCGCTTGGCGAATGTCCGCGATCAGATCGTCGGTGGCTTCAATGCCCAGCGATAGCCGTACCAGACCAGGCGTGATGCCGAGCCCCGCACGCTGATCGGCGGGCAGGCGTTGGTGGGTGGTGGTCGCTGGATGGGTGATAATGGATTTTGTATCGCCCAGATTGTTCGAGATAAGTACGATTTTCAGCGCGTTGAGGAAGCGGAATGCTTCCGGCTGATCGCCTAGATCCAGCGCTACAACCGTGCCTCCCTTGCTCATCTGACGTATGGTCAGATCATACTGTGGGTGGCTTGGATGACCGGGATAGATGATGCGGGATAGTTTGGGGTGGCCTTGCAGCGCTTCTATCAGTGCCAGCGCGGTCGCGGCCTGTGCGCGCACGCGCAGATCAATCGTCTCCAGCCCCTTGAGCATGATCCAGGCCGTGAAGGGTGACATGGAGCCGCCGGTATGTTTCATGTAGGGTTCGACCGTGCCGCGAATGAAGTCGCGCGTGCCCAGGATGATGCCGCCGAGGGCGCGGCCCTGACCGTCGATATGTTTGGTGGCCGAATAGATCACTACATCGGCGCCCTGACTGATAGCGCGGGAGAAGACGGGCGTGGCAAAGACGTTGTCGACAACCACTAGCGCGTTGTGAGCGTGGGCCAGTTGCGCGACCGCTTCGATATCGACGACCTCCAGCGTGGGGTTGGCGATTGTTTCAAAGAAAACGGCCGTTGTATCCGGGCGAATGGCGCTGCGCCACTGGTCCAGGTCGGTGCCGTCGACGAAGGTCACGTCGACACCGTAGCGCGCCAGGATATCGCTGAGCACATAGAGGCACGACCCGAAGAGCGCACGCGCGGCGACCACATGATCGCCTGCCTTCAACATCGAAGTCAGCGCGCCTGATACTGCGGCCATGCCGCTGGCGGTGGCAAAGGCATCCTCGGCCCCTTCCAGCAGGGCGATACGCTTTTCGAACATCGACACGGTCGGGTTGCCGTAGCGCGCGTAGATGAATTCGTCCGGCCCCGCCTCGATAAAGCGGGCCTGCGCGGCCTCGGCCGTGTCATAGACAAAGCCTTGGGTGAGGAAGATCGCCTCGCTCAGCTCGCCCCACTGGCTGCGGGATGTGCCGCCATGGACCATCGCGGTGCGTGTGTTCCAGTTATCTGTCATTTTCGACCTCCGGGCTGTTGCCCAATAAAACCCCGTGCCGGTCATGCGAAAAGGGGGGCCTTTCCCGTGACCTTTTAGCGAATTGTTTAACGTGGCCCGCAATCCGGTAACAAATCGCCACGGTTTTCCGCTTACTCGTGCCGCGTGCCTGCGTCAACTGGTGGAGCCTCCGGCGGGGATATTTCAAGCAAGAAGAATGGCGGTCAATCTTTGGGCGCAGAGCTGTGCTGGTTGAAGAGTTTGGATTGAGTGATGAAGAAGACAAAGATCGCCGCCGTGAGGCCGAAGGTCTTGAAATAGACCCATGTTTCTTCGGACTGGGTGCGCCAGATGATCTCGTTCAGGAACGCAAGACCGAAGAAAAATAAAGTCAGGCGGCGGGTCAGGATCATCCAGCCCGCGTGGGTCAGCGGCATCACGGTATCCATGACGGTTTGTAGGTAGGACCGCCCCTGCAGCAGGCCGATGCCGAGGATGCCGCCGAAGAGGAGGTAAATGATTGTCGGCTTCATCTTGAAAAATTTGGGATCGTTGAACCAGATGCTAAGTCCGCCGAACACGGTGATGAGGATTGCCGTCATGGCCTGCATTTTCGATAAATGGCCTGTCAGCGCCCACAGGATTCCGATGGAGAGCAGGAAGACCGGGATGAACCCGGCCGTGACGACGATAAAGCCTTCGTATTCCGTGCCGCCGATCAGGAACGAACGGTCCTTCAGCCAGATATAGGCAACGAAGAAGGCCAGGATCGGACCCAGTTCGAGTGCGGTCTTCAGCCCGCCATTGATCTTGCGTTCGGTCATGCGCGTCTCCTTTACCCGCCCATTTCAACTATCACGGCGCCGATGGCAATCAAGGTAATCAACACGGCGCGGCGTGGTCCGACCGTTTCGCCCAGTATCAGCCAGCCGATGAGGGCGGCAAAGACGGTGGACGTCTCGCGCAGCACGGCCGCTTCGCCGACATTGTCGAGCCGCGTGGCCATCATCACCGATCCGAAGGAGAAGAACGCGACGATGCCGCCGATGACCCCGCGCAGCATCAGCGGGCCGAGGGCAGGGGGCGCTGCCATCGCGCGCCAGCGGCGTAGCGCGATCACCGGCATGGTCAGCCCGTCGATCAGAAAAAACCACGCTAGGAATGTGAATGGGTCCGCCGTCGCGCGGATGCCGTAGGCGTCATATGTGGTGTAGGCGGCGACCATCAGGCCGGTCATGAAGGCCAGTGTCAGCGCGGCATTAAGGGTATGGCGCTCGGCTGTCAGGAAGGCCAGATTATAGGCGGCGAGCCCGAAGATGCCCGATAGCAGCACCGCGACGCCAGCCCACTGCACCAGATTGAACTGCTCGCCAAAGATCAGGTAGGCGCCAATCACGGCAAAAAGCGGCCCGGTGCCGCGCACCACTGGATAGACCACGGTATAGGCTCCGCGCGTGTAGGCCATGGCTTGTAGCAGCTTGTAGATGATGTGGATCGCCCATGCGCCGGCGAAAATGGGCCACATATGCGGCTCGGGCCAGGGCACGACGAAGAGGGCAAAGGGCGCGGCCATCACCGCATAGCTGGCGTCGATCGCGCCGCGCGTCAGCCATGGATCGTGCCGCCCCTTTTGCAGCGCGCCGAAAGCCGCGTGCAGGACTGCGGCCAGCAGCGCCAGCGCGAGCGCCATATGATGCCCCGATGGCGTGCCTTCGAGCGATATCAGCCAATCGCTCATGACGCGGCCCGCCGGGAACCATGCCCTGCGCGCTTACGTTTGACTGCATCAGGGAGAGGAGTGGGAATGTTAGACACTATCGCCAATGAGATCGACGGCACGTTCACCTCGGTTCCTCCAACGATCGCGGGCATACGCCTGATGGCGGCGCTGATACTGGGCGGTATCATCGGGTTCGAGCGCGAGTGGCGGCAAAAACCTGCGGGGCTGCGCACGCATATGCTGGTGTCGATTGCAGCGTGTCTGTTTATCATCGTCAGCCAGCAACTGGCCAGCATGCCCTTTGGCGCGCCGGATGCGCTGCGTGTCGACCCCCTGCGCCTGATCGAGGCGGTGACCGCCGGGGTCGCCTTTCTTGCTGCGGGAATCATCTTTACCTCCGGCGACAAGGTGCGCAACACAACCACCGGCGCGTCGATGTGGTTGGCAGGCGGTATAGGTCTGGCCTGCGGGTCCGGGCAGATGCCGTTGGCCGCCATGACAACGGTGATCGTGGTCACGGTGCTGACACTTGTCGGGCTTGTCGGGCGGTTGATCGGGCCGAAATAGCCGTCACTCCGCGCCAAGCCCCGTCAGGGCGGCGGCGAATTCCTCGGGGTCGAAGGGCGAGAGATCGTCAATCTGCTCGCCCACGCCGATGGCATGGATCGGCAGGCCGAATTTGTCCGCCAGCGCGACCAGCACGCCGCCGCGTGCGGTGCCGTCGAGTTTGGTCATCACGAGGCCCGACACATCGGCAAGTTTCTGGAAGATGTCGACTTGGCTCAGCGCATTCTGGCCGGTGGTGGCGTCCAGCACCAGCAGGGTGTTATGCGGCGCGCTTGGGTCTTTTTTGCGAATGACACGGACAATCTTGGCCAGCTCCTCCATCAGGTCGGCGCGGTTTTGCAGGCGTCCGGCGGTATCGATCATCAGCAGGTCCACGCCATCACGCTCGGCCTGCTCCATCGCGTCCCACGCGAGGCTGGCCGGATCGCTACCCTCCGGTGCGGTCAGCACTGGCACGCCGGCGCGGTCGCCCCAGATCTGAAGCTGCTCGACCGCCGCCGCGCGGAACGTGTCGCCGGCGGCGATCACGACAGTCTTGCCAGCCGCCTTGAACTGGCTGGCCAGCTTGCCGATCGTCGTCGTCTTGCCCGACCCATTGACGCCGACCACCAGCACCACCTGTGGTTTCTTGGCATAAAGTGGCATGGGCTGGGCGACAGGCTCCATGATGCGGGCGATTTCACGGGCCAGCAATTCCTTGATCTCCTGCGCGGACAGGCGTTTGCCCATGCGTCCCTCGGCCATGTTGGCAGTGACGCGCAGGGCGGTGTCGACGCCCATGTCGGCGGTGATCAGCAGCTCTTCGAGCTGTTCCAGCATGTCGTCGTCCAGCACGCGGCGCGGTGCCTTGGCAGAGTCGCGGCCCAGAAGGCGGCCCATCAGGCCCGCGCGGGGGGGGGGTTCGGCGCTGGGCGCGCGCTCGATAGGAATTTCGAGCGGTGTGGGTGATTGCAACGGCGCTGCTCGGTCCATGGGAATTTCTGGCGGCGAGGGCGGCTGCACTTCGGAGAGTGGCGCGGGTATCTCGTCCGGTGCCGGATCTGGTTCGGGGGTCTGCTCTGGAGTAAAGGCTGAGGGAGGCGCCTCGGCCGACTCGGGCGGGGCATCCTGCATGATGGCGTCCAGCCCTTCATCCAGCTTGGACGAGGAGTTGAACAGCCGATCCTTGAGTTTTTTGAAAAACGCCATGACGCCCCCGAAATTGCAGACCTTACATGACCTAATCTGCCGGAGGCCGATATGGAAGGGACACGATGCGCGATGTCTGTGGCTGGACAGTGGTGGATGTGGCTTTTTTTCCGGGAATACGTCATCTTTTCCTGTATCAGAGCTAGCGTATTGTTCCAGAAGCCAGTCAAGGGTGCAAAAATGCTAACTTTCTACTGCGCCACGCTGGCGCCTGCGGCGCTGATTGCGGTGGGCGCGATGATTGGCGGCCCGTGGCCTGCTCTGGCATTGATCTACATGACGGCATTCGCATTTCTGCTGGACCGGCTGGTGCCTGCTCATGCCCAAGACGAAATGGAGGGCGATGGCGAATTTCCTGCCGCCCTGCCGTTGCTGTTTCTTCTTGGAGGTATCCATTTTGGTCTGCTGGTCCTGACCGTTCGGGCCATCGGCGCACTGGACGGGCTGGGCGCGGCACAGCGGGTGATGCTGGGTTTTGCGGCGGCGCTGGTCTTTGGTCAGATTGCACATCCCGTGGCGCATGAACTGATCCACAAACCGTCCCGTGCCGCACGGCTTCTGGGCCGCTTGATCTACACAAGCCTGCTGGTCGGACATCATGCCAGCGCACATTTGCGGGTGCATCATGTGCATGTCGCCAGTGATGGCGATCCCAATTCTGCGCGGCGAGGCGAGGGGTTTTATCGTTTTGTGCTGCGGGCTGGGCCAGGCAGCTTTGTCGCCGGACTGCAGGCGGAAACGGCGATGCTGCGCCGCGCAGGCAAGCCGATTTGGCGACATCCCTATATCCTCTATATTGGAGGGGGAATTGCCAGCATCACCGCTGCCTTGGCGCTGGGTGGCATGCTGGGCGCCACCGCATATGTTGCGATATGTCTCTATGCCCAGATACAGATCCTGATGTCTGACTATGTGCTGCACTACGGTTTGCGCCGCCAGACGCTACCAAACGGACGACTGGAACCTGTCGGGCCTCACCACTCATGGAACACACCGCACTGGTTCTCGTCCGCGCTGACGCTGAATGCGCCCCGCCATTCCGATCACCACGTCAATCCGGGCCGCATCTATCCAGCGCTGCGCTTGCGCCGTGGTGTGATGCCGTGCCTGCCCTATCCGCTGCCCGTAATGGCCGCGCTTTCACTGGTGCCGCCCTTGTGGCGGCGCAAGATGGACTGCCGCGTGGACAAATGGGCGCGTCCGCCTGGTGCGGAATGAAACAGCGCTGGCCAGTGCACCGCCGCCTGTGGCAGACTCGCGTTATGCGCTCCGTAATCCTTTCCCTTTGCATGATGGCTACCCCCGCCTTGGCCGAAGATATTATGACGCCAGAGCAGTTCGACACCTATACGCGTGGGCAAACCTTCGTCTATGGAAGCAGAGGCACGCCCTACGGCGCCGAGGAATATCTGGATGATCGGCGCGTGCGCTGGTCTTTCTTGGATGGCCGTTGCCTGGAAGGTGAATGGTATGCTGAAGGCAATCTGATTTGCTTTGTTTACGAACAGGAGCCTCAGCCTCAATGCTGGAGCTTCCGGCGTGGCAGCGGCGGCCTGATCGCGCGCTTCGCCAGTGATTCAACACTCGATGAACTCTATGAAGTCGAGCGGAGCGCAAAGCCCCTGTCGTGCCCGGGTCCAGACGTCGGAGTGTGACGGTCCATCCGCGTCACACGGTGAAATGCCATTTCAAAGACCCCTTGTGCAGTAGGGTTGAACACACCGTTGCAAGCCTTGATCTTTCTCAAGATACTCATATCCGCGAACCAAGTATATCATGGTCCCTGACGCAGGCGCGCCCCAGATCAAATCCGTAAAAACGGTTGCGCAATCCGCGGGATCAAACCCCGAAACCTGAGCGGCGCATCGGTCGCCGCCAGACAAATGCAATCATCCCCGATGTCAGCCACTGGCGTATGATTCAGATCCTCATCCGCGATTTCAATGTCACCCTTGGCAAAGCGCGCTGTATCATCGGCAAAAGAGCCTTGCAGAACCAGCGTCATCTCCGTTCCACGATGGCCGTGATCCGGCACGGCGCTTCCGGCAGGTATATACAGCAGGCGTGCCGACGCACGCTTGTCGGTTGGCAGGATCGCCTGACGAACCCCCATGCCGACCGGGCGCCACTTTATATCCGCCAGGTCGCCGCCGATATAACTGATCAGCGGCGCGGGCAGGATACTGCGTCGGCGCGGGGGGGATGGTGCGGCGCGGCCCGCTTTGGCTGCGGCCAAACTGGCCTGCATGCTGCCCGGCGCCATTGACGCGCAATTTTGATCCGACAACAATGCGCCGCCGACACTGTCGAACGCATACAGCCGGGCGCGGCACGCATCGCACATGGTGACATGCGCGGCAATGGTCAGGTTGAACGCCTCTGGCAGAGTGCCGGCAGAGTAAGCCATAAGAAGGCCATCGGTCAGGTGGTGTTGAATGGTATCTGTCATGGCTGTCTTCAATTCATCGCATGGCGCAAACGGTCCAGCGCCAGTCTGATACGGGATTTGATCGTTCCGAGCGGAAGGCCCGTCTGATCGGCGATTTCGGAATGGCTGAGATCGTGAAAATATGCGGCTTCGATCAAGGCCTTTTGCTTGTCTGGCAGGGAAGAAATTGCGCGGCTGAGATCCTCGCTAGCCTGTTCCAGGGCTAGCACATCTGCCTGATCAGGCGGCGGCTCGGGGCCCCAGTCGATGTCTTCTGGCTCCGGTCGGCGGGACTTTCGCAGCGCGTCGATCCGCCGGTTGCGCGCAATGGTAAATATCCAAGTGGCGGCGCTTGCGCGCGAGGGGTCGAACTGATGCGCTTTTTGCCAAAGCGTCGCCATCACGTCCTGCGCGCATTCCTCCGCCAGCGTCGCGCTGGCGCCGGATTTTATCAGATATCCCTTGATGCGCGGCGCAAAATGGTCGAATAGCTCTGCGAACGCGTCTTCGTCTGCATCATCGCGAATGCGCCCGATGCAGACCGTCCAGCGGCTGTTATCGCTTTGCCTGTTGGCGGGCACTTGGACACTTCCTGACTTTTCAATGGACATGACGCCGGGCGTCCGGCATCCGGCTGCGAACACGTTTCTAAACGCGCCGGTGAACGATGCCAAGTCATTGGGGCAGGTGTCAATTGTGCAAGTCATGCAACCCCTACGCCACGCAGGCGCGATTGGATCACATGAAAGGCACAAAATATAATATGCATCCGAAACAGGGGCTGCCGCGTAGATCCTTGAACAAAACAAGAAAAACGGAAACACGATCATATGCCATTCGAACTACAGCCCGCCGCACGGCGTAAGATCGCCATCATAGGTGCGGGCATATCGGGGATGGGAGCGGCGCATAGGCTGTCCGAATTCCATGATGTCACCCTTTATGAGGCCGAACCTCGATTGGGCGGACATGCGCGTACCATCATGGCCGGCAAGAACGGCGATCAGCCTGTCGATACCGGCTTTATCGTTTTCAACTATGCGAATTATCCGCATCTGGCCGATCTCTTTGCGCAACTGAATGTGCCGGTTGTGCCAAGCAACATGAGCTTTGCCGCATCCATCGATGGCGGGCGGCTGGAATATGGGCTGGCGGGGGCGGGGGCGGCCTTTGCTCAGTGGCGCAATGTGGCACGGCCGAATTATCTGCGGATGCTGCGCGATATATTTCGCTTCAATGCTCAGGCAGTGGATGCGTCCAGGGGCGCGGATATGACCATTGGCGATTTATTGGTACATCTGCGCGTCGGCCCGTGGTTTCGAGACTACTACCTGCTGCCGCTGTCCGGCGCGATCTGGTCGACCCCGACCGAAAAGATCATGGATTTTCCAGCGCGCACGATGATGCAATTTTTCGAAAACCACGCATTGCTGGGCTACGCAGGCCAACATCAATGGTACACGGTTCAGGGCGGATCGGTGCAATATGTGCAGCGGCTTGAGGCTCATTTGCGCCAAATCGGCGCGCGACTGCGCCCCGGCTGCCCGGTGCAGGCTGTTCGGCGCTTCCCCGGCGGGGCCGAGGTGAAAGCTCAAGGCGATTGGGAGCGCTTTGATGAGGTCATCATGGCGACCCATTCGGACGATTCGCTGCGTCTGCTGGCTGATCCCAGTCCGGACGAGGCGCGTCTGCTGGGCGCAATCGCGTATCAGCCCAACGACATCGTGCTTCATTCCGATCCGTCGGTGATGCCGCGCCGCCGCGCGGTATGGTCGTCATGGAACTATACCGAAGAGAGAGGCAAGGCCGATAACCGCATCGACCTGACCTACTGGATGAACAAGCTGCAGCCGATCCCAATGGACGACCCGCATTTCGTCACCCTCAACACCGCGCGCAGCATACGCGAGGATCTGATTCACGACCGTGTCACTTTGCGCCATCCGGTGTATGATCGCGCTGCGCTGGCGGCCCAAGGGCAGATTGCCGCGATGAACGGCGCAAGGGCGACATGGTTCTGCGGGGCTTGGATGAAGAACGGCTTTCACGAGGATGGGCTGGGCAGCGCCGTCGACATCGCCGATGCCATTTCTGCGCGCGGAACGCTGGCCGCCGCATGAGCCGGATCGATCATATCGCTGGCCACACCTGGCACGGTCGCAAGGGGGCGGTGCGCAATGCTTTCCGTTATTCCATCGACTATGTGCTGCTGGATGCCGAAGATCCGGCACCTGCCGCGCCGCGTCTGTTTGCGCGCAACGGTGCCGGGCTGGCCAGCCTGCACGACAGCGATCATGGCGGCGCTCCCAAGCACGGGATTGGCGCACCATGGGTGCGGCAGGTGCTGGAAGAATACCAACTGGCTCAGCCGGACCGGATCGAGCTGCTCGCCCAGCCGCGCGTTCTGGGCCACGTGTTCAACCCGGTATCGTTCTGGCTGTGCCGCGATTCCGAGGGCGGTTTGCGGCAGGTTATTGCCGAGGTCAGCAATACGTTCGGCGATCGGCACAGTTATCTGTGCCACAAGGCCGACGGATCGGTGATCGGGGCCAGCGACCGCTTGACTGCCGCCAAGATGTTTCATGTCTCGCCCTTTCAACAAGTCGATGGCGTGTATGAGTTTCGCTTTGACATCCGCGATGACCGGATCGGGATCTGGATCGACATGACCGGCGGCGATGGCGGGCTGACCGCGACCCTTGTCGGTCCGCGCCGCGCGCTCAGCAATCGCGGCCTGCTGCGTGCGATGTTGCGTCGGCCCTTCGGCTCGCGCCGGGTGCTGGCGCTGATCCACTGGCAGGCGCTGAAATTGTGGTGGAAGGGCGCCAGATATCGCTCCCGTCCCGAGCCGCCGGAGCAAGAGGTGTCGCGGTGAGCGCTGCGCCGCGGTTGCCTGCCTATTCTCTTTTTGCGGCATATCTGGCGGCGGCAGGGCTGCCGATCTACATTCACGCACCTAAATTTTATGTTGATGAATATGGCGTGTCGCTGACACTGTTAGGCACCGTTTTGTTCGGCTTGCGTCTGGTCGACGTGGTGCAAGACCCCCTGTTGGGCCGCTTTGCTGCGCACACGCGGGCCTATCGCGGTACGACTGTGTTGATTGCTGGTGCGGCGATGGCGGCCGCGATGCTGGGGCTGTTTGCCGCAAGCCCACCGATTGCGCCGATCTGGTGGTTCGCGTTGATGCTGACCGTCGTGTTTTCCGGCTTCAGCTATCTGACAATCTGTTTTTATTCCCAAGGGGTCGGTTCTGCTGGATCGCTGGCCTCGGGCGGACATCTGAGGCTGGCGCGCTGGCGCGAAACAGGCGCGTTGCTGGGCATCTGCGCGGCATCGGTCGCGCCGATAGTTCTGGGCGGGTTTACCCCCTTTGCGGTGGGATTTGCGGCGCTGGGCGCTGTCGCGCTGTGGGCGATGCGGAGACAATGGAGCGGCACTGCGATACCGCCTGAGGGGTTTGGCCCGGTGCTGCGCGATGCAACATCACGCCGTCTGTTGCTGATCGCCCTGGTCAATGCAGCGCCGGTCGCCGTCAGCTCAACCTTGTTTCTGTTTTTCGTAGAAAGCCGTCTTGGCGCGCCGACGTGGCAGGGGCCGCTGTTGCTGCTGTTTTTTCTGTCGGCGGCGTTGGCCGCACCGGTCTGGAGCCGCGCAGCCGAGCGTTGGGGCGCACAGCCTGTCCTGCTGTCGGCCATGGTTCTGGCGATTGCCGCCTTTGGCTGGGCGGCGCTGCTGGGGACGGGCGACGTGTGGGCCTTTGCCGCCGTCTGTGCGCTGTCAGGGGCAGCGGTGGGCGCGGATATGACGCTGCTGCCGGCGATATTCGCCCGGCGTATGGCTCAGATCGCGCCGGGGGCGTCCGAGGGGTTTGGATTGTGGTCGTTTGTGTCGAAACTGACGCTGGCGTTGGCGGCTGTGGCACTGTTGCCGACGCTGGAGGCCGGAGGGTTCGTCGCTGGCGGGGATAATGACGCGGCAGCGCTGACCCTGCTGACATTGCTTTACTGCGCGTTGCCGTGTGTGCTGAAACTGGTCGCGATTGCGCTGCTGGTACGGACGCGCCTGCCCGAAGAGCCGGAACCTTTGCAGGCGGCGCCGGTTTTGCCTGCACGAGACCAAGCTTAAAAGAAAGGACGCTGCATGATCGACTGGATCGGAAAACGCTACTGGATGATCGGGGCCAGTGACGGTCTGGGTGAGGCGCTGGCGCGCAAGCTGAGCGCGGTGGGCGCCGAGGTGATTCTTTCGTCGCGTAGTGAAGGAAAGCTGCAGGAGGTGGCAGACAGCCTGCCGGGGCGCGCGCATGTGGTCACCGTCGATGTCGCCGATCTGGAAAGTGTCCGCCGGGCGGCGGAGGAGGTGGGGCAGATTGACGGCATGGTCTACACCGCCGGCGTCTATTGGCCGATGACGGCGCAGAACTGGGACGCCGAGCAGGCCGAGGCGATGGGCGACATTAACTTTGTCGGCGCGATGCGATCCGTCGGTGCGGTTGTCCAGCAGATGGCGGCGCGTGATGCGGGGCATATCGTGTTGACAGGATCGCTGTCGGGGTTCCGGGGGCTGCCGGGGGCCATCGGCTATGCCGCCAGCAAAGCCGGCGTGATGGCGCTGGGCGAAAGCCTGCAATGCGATTTCTATGGTACCGGCGTACGTGTGCAGATCGCCAATCCCGGTTTCATCAAGACGCGGCTGACTGAAAAGAACGATTTCAGTATGCCGTTCTTGATGACGGCAGAGGAGGCGGCGCAGGAAATTTTTGAGATGATGTGCGACGAGGGCGCGACTGTGCGGCATTTTCCGCGCCTGTTCAGTTACCTGTTTCGGTTCAGCCGGGTGTGGCCAGATTGGCTATATAATCGCGTTTTCGCCAAGTAAGCGGTCGCAGCGCCTGAGACCAGCGGCAGAGTTTGGGTATTTTAACCAAGAAAAAACCATGGAGCGCGCCAGAATTATCAAGTTCGGGGTGCTGTAAAGTGTCGCGTTTGGTGTAAAGAACTGGACAAGAGGCGGGCCGCTTCGCAGGATCGCGGCTGATCGATCAGGAGGGCGTTTCGATGACCAAGGGTTTGACACGGCGCGGGGCGCTAACAACTTTGGCCGGGGGCGCGGCGGCGCTGCCGCTGTGGGCCCGCTATACATATGCCCAGACGGCGGCGCCGATCAAAATTGGATTTCAGGTGCATCGCACCGGCATCGGCGCCGCCTATGGACGGTGGTATGACCGAACCACGGACGCAGCCGTCAAATTGATTAATGAAGGCGGTGGCATCAATGGCCGCATGGTAGAAATGGTAGCCGAAGATGATGGCACCAATCCCAAGCGCGGCGCTGAGGTCGTCGAGAAGTTTGCCAACCAGCATGGCTGTGATGTGGCATATGGCACGCTGTTCTCCCATGTAGTAATCGGCTCGGCGCCGCGGGCGGGCGAGTTGAAGCTGCCGTATTTTGTTGTGTCTGAGGGGCACCATGTGGCCAGCGGGATGCTGAACCGGTACACGTTGCAGCCCGGTATCACGGATGTGAAAAGCCAGGTTCTGGCAATGGCGCCGTTTGTCGCGGAGAACCTTGGCAAGAAGGTGACGATGATATTTGCCGACTTTGCGTTCGGGCATAACCACCGCGACTTCTTTACCGAAGCGATTGAAGCGCAGGGCGGCGAAGTGCTGGCGCATATCGCGATTCCGCCGAACGAGACGTCCTTTACCCGCTATTTTCCCAAGATCCCGCGCGAGACAGAGGTTCTGTATCATGTGATGGTTGGACCGTCCGTACTGACCTTCGTCAAGGAACTGGGCGAGTTTTTTGGACCGTCGGCGCCGGCATTGTTTGGTTTTATCGATTCGCTGGAGGCTGTGGACATCGCCAGCCCCGGTCTGGAGTTTCTGGAAGGATCGCATTTTTGGGAAGGCATGTGCCGTGATGCGCAGCCCGATGAGACCGAGGACGAGGCGTTTTACCGTGCTGCGGTAGGTGTGAATGCCCACGGCGCGGCTGTTGAAGATCCGAAAGATGTGTCCACCTACGGGCATATGTTCGGCTGCTGGGTCACGATGCACGCGATCAAGGCGGGTATGGAGGCGGCGGGATATCGCGGCCCGCAGGACCGTGCCGCGCTAATCGAGGCGGTCGAGGGTCTGGGCGAGATGCCTCACAGCCGTGCCTATCCACAGGGGCCGATGCGATTTAATGGACGCACGCATCAGGTGTTTGGGCAGCAGTATATCAGCCGCGTGGAAAATGGGCGACTGGTGCGGGTTCATACAACATCCATCGACGAATCGCTCTATCCGGACAAGGTGGACTATACTCAGCAGCCGCTATAGGCCGCTTGGGTGCGGACCTAAGGGGGGTATGAGGCCTGTAACCCGTGTATCGCGGACCGCGAAAATCAGGGTGTGTCGTCTCGCTGTAAGGAGTTTCACTATGAAGCTGAGTGATTACAAGGCGTTGAGCTTTGACGTGTACGGGACGTTGATCGACTGGGAAAGCGGGATGCTCGAGGGGCTGGCGCCGCTGACAGATCACCTGAATCTTGGCTGTGATGCCATCCTTGAGGCGCACGCCTATCACGAAAGCACTTGCCAGCGCCTGACGCCCGCCAAGAACTACCGCGATGTTCTGGCGACCGTTTACAAGCGCCTGGCTGAGGAATGGGGCCTGCGCGCAACATGGGCCGAGGCGCAAACCTATGGCCGTTCGGTCGAGCATTGGCCTGCCTTCCCCGACAGTGCCGATGCGCTGGCGTATCTGAAACAGCATTACAAGCTGATCGTCCTGTCGAACGTCGATAATGCCAGTTTTGCATTCAGCAACGTCAAGCTGGGCAAACCTTTTGACGCTATTTATGTCGCCGAGGATATCGGCAGCTACAAACCCGATTCGCGTAATTTTGATTACATGCTGGTACAGACCGCACGGCTGGGGCTGGCGCCGGGCGATATCCTGCATGTCGCCGAAAGCATGTTTCACGATCATGCTCCTGCCACTCAGCGTGGGCTCGACAATTGCTGGATCTACCGGCGCCATGACCAGGACGGCTTTGGCGCTACGATGGAGCCGTCCGATATGCCCAGCTATGACATGATGGTGCATTCGATGGCCGATCTGGTTGCCGCGCATCGCGATGAACTGGCGCAGGCGGACTGAGCCGGGTGGAACTGGGTCCTTACCTGCTGCTGGCAACGCTGGAAGGCGCGGTGATGGCGTCGGTTCTGGCGCTGACGGCGGTCGGATTATCGCTGGTGTTTGGCGTCATGAGGGTGGTCAACATCGCTCACGGCGAATTTTTCATGCTGGGCGCCGTGCTGGCGTGGTACGTCACGCAAATGGTAGGCGGGCCGCCCGCCATCGGCTTTGCCGTGGGGCTGGTGATGGCGCCGCTGATCGTGGGGGCCATTGCGGTGGCCGCCGACATGACGATCCTCAAGCGGCTGGACTATGACCCCGAGCGGACAATCGTCGCTACGATTGGTCTGCTTTATATTATCCAGCAACTGACGCTGATGGGCTACGGCCCCGACGCACGGCCTGTCGAGCCGCCGTTCAACACGCGGCTGGCCCTGCCATGGTTCGAAGTTAAGGATGGCGCGTTGGCGCTCTATTGGCCGTGGGGGCTGAGCACGACCAGTTACAAGCTGGCAGTGATCGGCGCTGGAGTGGTCGTCCTTCTGGGCGTCTGGGCGATGATGGCGCGCACACGCATCGGTCTGGTGATGCGGGCGGTGCAGGCGGATCGCGACATGGCGCTGGCCTTTGGTATCCCGGTCGAGCGGGTCTACGCGATGGTGTTTGGTATCGGTGCGGCGCTGGCGGCGCTGGCCGCGGTGCTGATCGTGCCGATCAGCCAGGCGCATTACCTGATGGGCGCAGATCCGTTGCTTCTGGCGTTCACGGTGGTGATCATTGGCGGGCTTGGCAGCCTGCCGGGCACGGTCGTTGCCGCCATTCTGATCGGTCTGAGCGACGGCATCATCTCGGTCTTTTTCTCGCCCACGCTGGCCAAGATTCTGGCGACGCTGCTGGTGGCGCTCGTGTTGGTGTTCCGCCCGCAGGGCCTGTTCGGTACGCGCAGCGCATGAGGATGCGGCCGCGTATTCTGGCCCTGCACGGCGGGCTGCTTGCACTGTTGCTTGCGGGGCATTTCCTGCTGCCGGTGTATCATCACGGAAATATGGCGCGGATCATGGTGCTGGCCAGCTATGCGATCGGGTATAACATCGTCTTTGGCTACACAGGGCTGCTGAGCCTTGGCCATGCCCTTTTCTTTGCGGCCGGAATGTACGGGATGGGGCTGAGCGTGCAGCATCTGGGTACCGGGCCGGGGACAGGGCTGCTGATTGGGGTGGTCGCCGGGGCGGCGATCTCGACGGCGGTGGGACTTCTGGCGCTGCGCACGACCGGCGTGGCGTTTATGATCGTGACGCTGATGTTTGCGCAGGCCGGATACCTCAGCGTACTGTATTTCGGTGAGTGGACGCGCGGCGATGAAGGGTTCATCATCGCGCGCGCATCGCGGGTCCTGTGGGGGATAGATTTGGCAGACGCCGGCAACCGATACCTTGCCGCGCTGGTGCTGTTTTCCGCGGCGCTGCTGGGCAGTCTTTGGCTGGTGCGCGCGCCATTCGGGCGCAGCCTGATCGCCATCCGCGAGAATGAGGCGCGCACGATGATGCTGGGCTATGACACGTTCCGGCTCAAGCTGGCGGCGCTGACCATCTCTGGAACGATTTCCGGCACAGCAGGGGCAGCCTATGCGCTGCTGTTTGGCTATGCCGGGGCGAGCTTTGCCACCGTTGAATATTCGATCCTGCCGTTGCTATGGGTACTTTTGGGCGGGGCCGGGACCGTTCTGGGGCCGTTTATCGGCACGCTTTTCATGTTCTACCTTATTGATCTCAGTTCGGGCGTCACGACTGCCTACATGTTGATTGCAGGCGTCACATTGGTGCTTTTGACACTGTTTGCGCCGCAGGGCCTGATGGGTGAAATACGCCGCCGGTTCTGGAGCTGGTTGCCATGAGCCTGCTGACAGTCCGAGGGCTGAGCCGGGACTACGACGGCGTTCATGCGGTCCGCAATGTCGATCTGAATATTGAGACCGGAGAGGTGCGCGCCCTGATCGGGCCGAATGGTGCGGGCAAGACGACGTTGGTCGGCATGATCGCGGGCCGGATTACGCCCAGTGCGGGGCGGGTGGAATTCGATGGGCGCGACATCACCCATCTGCCAGCGCACAAGCGTACATTGCTGGGCATGGCGTATACGTTTCAGATCACTTCGGTTTTTGCCCGCCTGCCGGTCGCTGAAAATGTTGCGCTGGCGGCGCGGCGTCATATGCCTTGCGCCGAGGTGCCTGCCGCCGTGCACGCGGCGCTGGAACGGGTCGGGCTGACAGACAGCAACGCGCGCGCGGGCGACCTGAGCTATGGGCATCAACGTCTTCTGGAGATTGCGATGGGAGTGGTGCAGGCGCCGCGCCTGCTGATACTGGACGAGCCGACACAAGGGCTGTCGGAGGGCGAGATTGAAGGGTTCAAGGCGCTGGTGCGCGATCTGGCCGAACAGACGACCATTCTGCTGATTGAGCATAACATGGATGTGGTCATGGCGCTGGCAGACCGTGTGACCGTGCTGAGCGCGGGCGACGTTCTGATGAGCGGCACACCGGACGAGGTGCGGGCCGATCCGGGCGTGCAGGCCGCCTATCTGGGGGCGCCGTGATGCTGGAGCTGGACAAGGTCAGCGCAGGATATGGCGCGGCGCAGGTGCTGCACGAGGTGTCGCTAGATGTCGCGGCGGGCGAGATCCTGTGCCTGATGGGCCGAAACGGGGCGGGCAAGACGACGCTCGTGCGCGCTATTATGGGGCTGTTGCCACTGATGGGCGGGCGCGTATTTCTGGACGGGACCGAAGTAAGCGCGCTGCCCGCGCACAAGGTGGCGCGCGCCGGGATCGGCTATGTACCGCAGGGACGGCGCCTGTTTGCAGGGCTGTCAGTCGCGCAGAACCTTGAGATTGGAATGCGCGCCCGCGTCAGCCCGCCCGAGGTGCTGGAAGAGGTTTTGGAGCTGTTTCCACGTCTGCGCGAACGCTATCGCCAGCAGGCGCAGACTCTTTCGGGCGGCGAGCAGCAGATGCTGGCCACCGCCCGCGCGCTTTGCCTGCGCCCCAAGGCCCTGCTGCTGGACGAGCCGACCGAGGGGTTGCAGCCGTCAATGGTAGAGGCGATCCGCGAAGTCACACTGGCCATGCGCGCCAAGGGTGTCGCGATCTTGCTGGTCGAGCAGCGTGTTGATGCTGTTTTGCAGCTCGCGGACCGGGTGGCATTTATCGAAAACGGACGCGGCGGCGACGTGGTGTCCGTTAAGATGCTGAAAACTGATCGGGCTTTGGCGGCCCGATATCTGGGTGTTTAACCACCTGGGCCGGGCGCTGCGGCCCGGCGCAGATGATTTTACCAGCTTACAAAACTGTGACGAAATGCTTGACCACGTTCTCAAGAATTTCCCACGTTCCTTTGAAATTGGCCTCTACGACAAAGGCATCGCCGGGGCCAACTTCGACCGCTTCGCCGCCGTCGGGCGTGATGATTATCCGGCCTGAAATCATATGAACAAATTCGTATTCCGCGAAGGTTGCATGATAGGTGCCAACGGTCGCTTTCCATGTTCCCGACAGGACTTTGCCGTCCTCGGTTTTGTGCTGAACCGTCGTCTCCATTGTCGGTTTCCCGTCTGTCACCACCCATCCCGGCATGTCGTTGGTATCGCCGGCGTCAACTGTTCCGAATTTAAGAATGGTCTCACGTGTCATTAAAAAATTCTCCGATTACCTGGTCCAAAGCGAGAGCGCTTGGTTGTGACCATATCCATTTGCCAAGAGCAAACAACTCAGATTATCGGCCAACAGAATACTCGCAAATACGAGGCGGGCAGCCGTTTACCGGTTTTGAACAGGCTCGAAAAATCGGATCGAGTTTTGGACAGAATGTCGCGACTAAGCGGTAGTATTTGCTATCGCACGGGCGCTTGATTCAGACAAAATCTGTCATCTGTTTCAAGTTTGTTTCGCGGCAGGGCCAAATCTGTAAATGCGTTACTTGTCCAAGTGTTCGGGCTGACCCGCAACAACAAAAGTCAGCGTTTCCGGGTCCAGAAGCTCCCGTGCGACGCGATTGATCTGATCCAGCGTAACAGCGTTCACCTGATCGTTGCGGGTGACGATATAATCAGTCGGCAGCCCTTCGACCTGCATCTCCACTGCGATATTCGCAATCGGCGCATTGCCGTCAAAGCGCAGCGGGTAAGCGCCGGTCATGTAGGTCTTGGCATCCTCCAGCTCTTGCGCGGTCACGCCAGTGTCGCGCATATTCTGCCACTCGTCCTTTATGACCTCAATCGCCTGAGCGACGCGGTCATTGGCTGAGGCGACCTGACCCATCCAAAGCTGCGCACCGTCCCTATCCACCAGATAGGAATAAACGCCGTATGTCAGGCCGCGTTTCTCGCGAACTTCCTGCATCAGACGGCTTTCGAACCCTCCGCCGCCCAGAATCTGGTTCAGCAGGTAGGCGGCGAAGAAATCCGGGTCGTCGCGGTCAATGCCTGGCTGGGCAAAGGTTACGACAGATTGCGGCGTTGCATAGTCGACCACGGTGACTCCGCCGGGTAGCTTTGTGTCCGCAGCGCCGGGCAGCTCAACATCACTGGTGGCCGGCAAACCTTCGGTCAGATCTGCCACAAGCGCTGTCAGTTGCTCTGCCGTAATGTCACCGACGGCGGCGACATAAAGCCGATCGCGCACCAGTGCGGCACGGTGTGCGGCAACGATATCATCGCGCGTCAGGGCGGCAACGCTGTCCAGCGTGCCGTCCTTGGACGTGGCATATGGGTGATTGCCAAAGGTCTGAGAGTCAAACGTGCGCGACACGATGGCACGCGGATCCTTGAGGTCCGATTCGATGATCGAATTGACCTGTGCGCGCACCCGGTCGATGGATTTCTGGTTGAAGACCGGGTTTACAAGGCTCTCGCGCAGCAGCGCGACTGCTGCGTCGCGGTTTTCGGTCAGAAAGCGAGCGGAGACAGACAGCATGTCATCGCTGACCTGATAGGAGAAGCCGGCAGCCAGCGCCTCGGCCTGGCGGGCAAATTCGCGGCTGTCCATGTCACCTGCGCCTTCTTCCAGAAGGCCGGTCATCAGGTTTGTCGCACCGCGCTTTCCGGGCAGATCCAGTGACGCGCCACCGCGAAAGCGCATTTCCAACGCAACGAAGGGGATCGTGTGATCCTCGACCAGCCACAGGTTGATGCCGTCCGGTGTCGTCAGGTCCTGAACATTGATTTCGGCGCTGGCGGGCACGGCCAGAAGAATGGCGGCTACGGCAGCGGTAGCCATGGGGATGATACGGGCAAAGATCATTGTGTCACCTCCGGGGTGTCCGTTTCTGGACCACTGAGGAAACCGGTGACGGAATTCTCGTCGACGAACAATTCGCGCGCGGCCTGCATCACATCCTCGGCCGTGACGTTTTGCAGTACCTCCGGCCAGTCCTGCACGTCCTGCACGGTCAGCCCCGAGGTCAGCGCGGCGCCATAGCGGTTGGCCAGCCCGTTCACATCATCGCGCATATAAACTTGCGCGGCACGCAGTTGCATCTTGATCCGCTCCAATTGGTCCGCATCGACGCCGACGTCCAGAAATTCAGCGATTACGGCGTCCATAGCCGCCTCGGCCTCTGCGAGCGGTGTGCCGGGCACGGGAACCAACAGCAGCGTAAACTTGGTGTCGTCCAGCGAGATACCGTCATACCATGCCGCAGACTGCACGGCGATCTGGCTATCGAATTGCAGCTTTTCGGTCATCACCGATGTCGTGCCACCACCGAGGATCTCGGCCAGAACCGACAGCGCAGCCGCACGCGCCTGATCGCCGCTGTCCCGCTCGGGGGCAAGGTAGCTGCGCGTCAGGTAGGGCTGTGCAACGCGCACGTCCTGCATGGCGAGCCGCCGTGCAGCCAGTTGGCGCGGCTCTTGCGGGCGGACGCGTTCCGGCAGTTCCGGGTTGGCCTCAAGCGGGCCATAGTATTTCTGGGCCAGGGCATGCACGTCTTGCGGCAGCACATCCCCTGCAACGACGACAATGGCGTTGTTGGGCGAATAGAAAAGACGGTAGAAATCCTTGGCATCCTCGAGCGTCAGCAGCGGCTGTTCGTGCTGCCAGCCGATTACCGGGTCGCTATAGGGGCTGTTCAGGTATTGCGCCGCATTCTGCTGTTCGCGAAACAGCGCGCCGGGATTGTTTTCGACACGCATGTTGCGCTCTTCGATGATAACATTGCGTTCGGTCGCGACGTTGTCTCTGTCCAGTTGCAGATTGACCATGCGGTCAGATTCCATCTGCATCATCAGCTCCAGCCGATCGGCCGCTATGCGCTGGTAGTATGCGGTATAATCATAACTGGTAAAGGCGTTGTCGTTGCCGCCCTGCTTGGCCACCGTGGAGGAGAATTCACCGGGGGCCAGCTTGTCGGTGCCCTTGAACAGCAGGTGTTCCAAAAAATGCGCCACGCCCGACGCGCCCGGCGGCTCGTCCGCAGATCCGGCGCGGTACCATACCATATGCGTGACGACGGGCGCGCGATGGTCCTCGATCACAACGAGATCGAGACCGTTTTCCAGCGTGTAGGTCGTGACGTGATCCGCGACCGGTTGCGCTGCGGCGCCGAGGGGAAGTAGGGCAGTCAGGGCGATCAGCAGGGCGCGCATAGGGGCCTCCGGTTGGGAACGGACATGGCGCATAAATACTGCTGCGGGGTGCATGTGCAACCCGCGATGCCGCATCTGTGAATTCAGCAAAGGTGCCGGTGCGTTACTGGGCTGGTGGCGCCGACGGGGTGACGACGCCGCTGCGCTGCATACGCTGCTTTTCTGCCTGCGCGTCCAGCCACTGCTTTTTGTACGCATCGGTATAGTCGTCGTTGGGGCCGAGATTGAAGATATTCACGCGGCCATGTCGGCGGCGCGTATCGGCATCCTCGGCGGCCAATTGCTGACGGATGGCAGGGTTGGTACCGTGGCGCTGGGCATGGTTGACCAGCCCGGCATTGCCGCTGCCGATGCCTGCTGGCACTGTCGCCGCAGGATTGCCACCCAAAGCGGCGATACCGTCGGCAGACGGGTTTGTATCGACGAGATTGGCCGAACCCGGTGTCGGCGTCGGCAGGACGTTGTAGCTGTCCGGCGTTTGAAGCGGCTTGGTGGGCAGGACGGTGAATTCGTCGGGCCCGTTGCTGGTATTTTTAATCCGGCTCAGTTTGCCATTGCCGGAGCAACCAGCGAGGGCGAGGGTCAGGATCGTTAGTGCAATGATGCCGCGGCGCATGGTCGTCGCCCTTCTGTCATAGATGTTTGGTCGTGTGTTTACCGCATGTTCGGCCCGGCGTCACGCGGGCTTTTTACTTGGGGTGAAGATGACCACGCCCAGCGCCCCGGCAAAGATCGCGATATCGGCAACATTGAATGCGAAAGGGTTGTTAAAGCCGCAGCAGGACATGTTCAGGAAATCCGCAACAGCGCCATAAAGAACCCGGTCGATCACATTGCCCAGCGCGCCACCCACCAGCAGCCCGGCGGCGATTTTCTGCCATTTGCCGCCCGGCTCGTGCTGGACCCACCACAGAACCGCGCCCGATATGACCAGCGCCACGGCGATCAGCACCCAGCGCGCTATGGGCGAGTCGCCGGCCATCAGGCCAAAGTTGATGCCATAGTTCCACGCCATGCGCAGCACCAGATAGGGCGGCGCCACCTCGATCGTGCCCAGATTGCGCAGATCCATCCAGTGAACCACCAGATATTTGCTGGCTTGATCCAGCAGGAAAACCCAGAAGGCTGTCCAGAGTGCCGTTTTCATCGCGTCCTCCTGCGGGCGCCGCGCATCAGTGGCGGAAATGACGCATACCGGTCAGCACCATCGCCAGCCCGGCGTCATCCGCGGCGGCGATTACCTCGTCGTCGCGCATCGAACCGCCTGGGTGGATTACTGCGGTCGCGCCGGCCTCGGCCGCGGTCAGCAGACCATCGGCAAAGGGGAAGAACGCATCGGAGGCCACGACGCTGCCTTGGGTCAGGGGGGCGGGCAGGCCCAGTGCATTCGCCATGTCCTGCGACTTGCGCGCGGCAATACGGCAGCTGTCGACGCGGCTCATCTGGCCGGCACCAACGCCGACGGTTGCGCCGTCCTTGACATAGACGATGGCGTTGGATTTGACGTGTTTGGCAACCTTCCAGGCAAATAGCATGTCGGCCATTTCGGCATCGGTTGGCTGGCGCTTGGTGACGACCTTCAGATCGCCCGGCTCCAGGTAGCCATTATCCTTGTCCTGCATCAGATACCCGCCCGACACCTGCCGGATCGTCTGGGCGGCGCTGCGCGGATCTGCCATGGCCTCGGTGATCAGCAGGCGCAGGTTCTTCTTGGCCTCAAAGATGCGGCGTGCGTCCTCATCCGCGCCGGGGGCGATGACAACCTCGGTAAAGATCTGCGCAATTTCCTCGGCGGTGGCGCCGTCCAGACGCTGGTTCAGCGCGATGATGCCGCCAAAGGCCGATGTCCGGTCGCAGTCAAAGGCGCGCATATAGGCGTCTTTGAGCGTTGCCGCGCGGGCAACGCCGCAAGGGTTGGCATGTTTGATGATGGCGCAGGCGGGGCCGTCCGAGGCGGCAAATTCGCTGGCAAGTTCAAACGCGGCATCGGTGTCATTGATGTTGTTATAGCTAAGTGCCTTGCCTTGCAGCTGCTGCGCAGTGGCGACCCCGGGACGGGCGCTGCCGTCCTGATAAAAGGACGCCGATTGATGCGGATTCTCGCCATAGCGGAGCTGTTGCGCAAGAGTGCCAGCGACCGTGCGGCGACGCGGCGCAGCGTCATTTTGCTGCGCGGCCATCCATGTGGACACAGCCGAATCATAAGCGGCGGTGCGCGAATAGGCAGTCATTGCCAGCTTCTGGCGGAACGCGAGCGTGGTGGCGCCCTCGTGCGTCTCCATCTCGTCCAGCAGCGGTGCGTAATCCTCCACATCGACCACGACATTCACAAAGCCGTGGTTTTTCGCGGCGGCGCGAATCATCGCCGGGCCGCCGATGTCGATATTCTCGACACAGGTGTCATAGTCGGCGCCAGCCGCGACGGTGGATTCGAACGGATACAAATTCACGACCAGCAGGTCGATCGCGCCGATACCATGTTCAGCCATCGCCGCGAGATGCTCGTCATTGTCGCGCAGCGCCAGCAGGCCGCCATGCACGGCGGGATGCAGCGTCTTGACGCGCCCGTCCATCATTTCGGGGAACCCCGTCACATCCGCCACGTCGCGCACTTCAAGCCCCGCCTGCCGCAGCGTTTTCGCGCTGCCGCCGGTGCTGAGCAATTCGACCCCGCGCTGCGCAAGGGCGCGGCCCAGATCAATCAGCCCGGTTTTGTCCGAAACGGACAGAAGGGCGCGGCGGATGGGGGCGATATCAGTCATGCGGTTTCCTGCGTGTTTGGCGTATTAGTCGTCTTCGGGCGTGAGATACGGCGCATCCTGCGCCAGATCACGAATGCTGATCGGGGTATCCTGTGCCTTGGCCAACGACCATCTGATGCGGTTCGCATACTCCAGCGCGGCGCCAGATAAAACTATCTGTTTGCTCGCGCGCGGTTTAAGACGGGTTTTTTCCAGATAAACCGACGGCTCCAGCGTCATTTTCGCACGTGCATCGGTGCGGAACACCCAAATCTCGCCGCTGCGCAGAGCCAGCGATATGGCGGCGCCGCCCATGTCCAGCGCCGCGTCTACCTCCGGATGCAGGTGGAAATGGATATGGTATGGAACGCCGTGCATGGCGCGCGCGTCATGTGCCCGGTCAAATCGGCGTTTATCCGTCTCCGCCAAGGCCAGAAGCATGTCCTCGCCCGCGACGCCGCGTCCATCGAACGTCATCTCGATGGTGCGCGCGTGGGTCAGGCCAAACCGCGCGACATAGCCATCATGGCCGCCTTCGAACCGCAGCCCATCGGACGCCTGGCTCATCTTGACGGGCACCTCGCGCGGCCCGCTTGCCAGCCAATCGGCCTGCGAACCGTCCCCCAGCCGGGCGCTGGATTCGCCCGCAAGGACCAGCGTGGAATGGGACGGCGTGGCGCGTCCCGCCCGTCGCCAGTCGGCGCCAAAGCTGGCCCCCGATCCGCAATTGACGATCAGCGGCCGGCGCCCCGATGTCAGTTCGAACGCCAGGGTCGACGCATGGGCGCCTGCCGATGTCGGCCCTATTGGCGGCGGCGCGGCGTCGATAATAACAGATGTGCGCCCGGCGCTCAGGCGCGCGTATCCCATCGCCAGCCCGCCTTTTTGCCGGGCTTTAATTCCGCTGGCGGCCAGCGCGGTATCCAGTCGCCCCTCCAGCCCGCGCCCGCCCCCGTGACAGCGGACCAGCCCGCCATCGGAATGGCGCAGGGTCCGCAAAGTGGGTGCGATGCGCGCGGTTGCGTTTCTCAGCGCCAGTGGCGGCGTTTGGCCTGAATCCAGCAATGCCGCGGCAGCCCATGTCAACAGGGTGAAGACGTCCAGCAATTCCTCGGGGTTGCGACTGGGTAACAGCCCTTCTGCGCCGATACGTGCGTCACATTCGCGGCCCAGCGCACGCGCCGCGACAGGCGCATGTTCGTGCATCCCCTCCAGCGCAAGGCCTGCGTAAACCAGCCCGGTCAACGCTTCGATCCGCGGAAGGCCGGTGGCGGTGGCGTGCCAGCGTTTGCTGAGGAATTGTGTTTGCTGCGCGAGCGAGCGGTAAAATGCGTCCGACGCCAGCTTGTCTTGCCCGGGAAGCAGGAACAGCGCGTGATTGATCCATCGGATCAGGCGCCGTCCGGTCAGTTCGGGCGTCCAGCCGGGGCCGCGCCCGGCGCCATAGCGGGCGATCCATCCAGCGGTCCAGTCTTGGGCGCAGGCGCGCGCGGGACTGTCGCCTGCAGCGGCCAGATCGTCCAGCCAGACAAAGCCGTGCAGTTCGGCCTCAAACGCGGCATCGGGCGAGACCAGATCCCATATGGCCGTATCGGGCTGCTGCAGCAGGTGGCCTGCGAACATGAAGTTACCCGCCGTCAGCTGCCTGCCACGGGCAAAACTGCCGATCGTCCGCGGTTCGGGCGCGGCTACGAAGGCTGTCGCAGGTTTCGCGCGCCCCGCGCGGCGCGCGGCCATGCGGTTTATCATATGCGTCCATTTCACACGATATGAGCCCGAAATTCCCATGCACCTCGCCAATTGGCGCTCTTGTCGGCGCCGTTTCAGGCGGCACCATATCGCGCGGGGCAGACCAAGTCACCGCAGGATTGCGAAAATCGGCTCAGGTTTTCAGCACGGCGATGTAGAACCCGTCCATGCCGCCGATATTGGCCCAGTAATCGGGGCGCAGGCGCAAACCGCCCTCTTCGGTGATCCAGGCGGGTTCGATGCCGGGCAGGCTCAGCGCATCGCGGTCGACCGCCAGGCCGGGATGGCGGAGCAGCGCCGCGTCCACCTGACATTCGCCCTCGTCCGGCAGCAGCGAGCAGGTACAATAGGCCAGCCGCCCGCCGGGTTTCAGCAGATGTATCGCGCGGTCCAGCATCGCGGCCTGAAGCGCAATCAGATCGCCGATTTCACTGCCGTCTCGCGCATGCGGCAGGTCGGGGTGACGCCGGATCGTGCCAGTAGCCGAGCAGGGCGCGTCCAGCAGAATCGCGTCATAGCTGCCTTTGTGCGTCAGCGCGTCGCCCGTCACCAAGCTGGCCTCCAGCCCCGTGCGCTTGAGGTTTTCGCGAACCCGCGCCATTCGCGCGTCCGAGATATCGAGCGCTGTGACAGTCGCGCCCATGGCCGCCAGTTGCAGCGTTTTGCCGCCGGGGGCGGCGCACATGTCCAGCACCGCCTCGCCTTTGGCGGCGTTCAGGGCGCGCGCCGGGATCGCGGCGGCGGTGTCCTGCACCCACCAGTCGCCCGTGTCATAGCCCGGCAATGCGCTGATCTGCCCGGCATTGTGCACGCGCACAGATCCTGTCGGCAGGACAATACCGCCCACCGCCTCGGCCAGCGTACCCGCATCGTCCTTCGGCGTCAAATCCAGCGGCGCCCCTGCGAAATGCGCCGCCTCGAACCCGGCGACCACCTTGGCGCCATATGCCTCGGACAGGGGCGCGCGCAGCCATTTGGGCAGGTGCGGCACGCGAAGTTTGGCCCATTCGGCGGGCCCATCGGCGGCGACCTTGCGCAGCACGGCGTTGACCAGCCCCTTGAGCCGGACGAACCGTTTGTCACCCGCCACCAGCCCGACGCAATCGTTGACCACGCCATGCGCATCGCCGCCCATGCACAGCTCGACCGTGCCCAGCCGCAGGATGTTCATCACCGGCAAGGGGGGCGGTTTGCGCAGGTGCCGGGCCAATACGCGGTCAGCCCTCTCCATCCCGCGCAAGGTTTGCGTGGCAAGGCGCTGCGCGCGGGCGCGGTCCGGCGCCTCCAGCCGGTCCAGCGCGCCGGTGGCCAGCAAGTCCGCCATCTGGCGGTGCTCGCCCAGGATCTGGTCCAACAGGCGGGTGGCGGCGGCGCGCGGCGATGGGGGGGGCATGGCAAATCCTTGCTGAATGGTGACGGCGGCGTATATCAAGGGGCAACGCCGAAAGGAACCCATGCCATGACCGACCGACCCGATACCCCGCCATTGCCGCCCGCCGCCATCCGCGCCCTAGCCGAGGCCGAAGAGCGCCGCGCTGCTGCCAAGCCCCGCGATCTGCCCAAGGAGCTGGGCGGTCGCAAGGACGGCCCCGAGCCCGTGCGTTACGGCGATTGGGAGAAGAAGGGCATCGCCATCGATTTCTGATGGCTTGACGGCGCCGCGCTGCGCGCCCATCATCGGCGCATGTAACAGGGGCGCCCCGACCGGGGCTGAGATGCACCCTTAGAACCTGAACCGGATCATGCCGGCGGAGGAAGTTGCAGCGCGGCAAGGGCCATGCAGGTCCCTTGCCGCGATGTCTCCCTCGGCGGCCAAGGGGGATACGATGATTGATGCAGGGCATTATCTGGCGCAGATGCGCGCCCGCGCACCGTTGGTGCAGAATATCACCAATTATGTCGCGATGAACGTCATGGCCAATATCATGTTGGCCATCGGCGCCAGCCCGGCCATGGCGCATGCCCGCGACGAGGCCGGTGAATTCGCGGGTCTGGCCGATGCGCTGAGCGTCAATATAGGCACGCTCGACCCCGACTGGGTGATCTCGATGGAGGAGGCCGCGCGCGTCATGTTGCACGCGGGCAAGCCTTGGGTGCTGGATCCGGTTGCCGTCGGCGCCACCGCGCTGCGCCGCGATGCGGGCGCGCGTCTGCTGGCGCTGAAGCCAACGATCATTCGCGGCAATGCTACCGAAATCATCGCGCTTGCGGGGGCCGAGGCCGCGGGCAAGGGCGCCGATACCGCCGATGCCGTCAGCGACGCCGAAGAGGCAGCGCAGGCGCTGGCGCGGCAGACCGGCGGCGTTGTCGCCGTCACCGGCGAGGTCGATTATGTCACCGATGGCGATACCGCCTACCGGATTGCAGGCGGCCATGCGCTGATGCCGCGCATCACGGTTCTGGGCTGTTCGTTGACCGGAGTGGTCGCGGCCTTCGCGGTGGACCAGTCCGCTTTGGAAGCCACCGTTGCCGCGCTGGCCACCTACGCAGTTGCCGGGGAAATGGCGGGTGAGGTCGCCAAGGGACCAGCCAGCTTTCAGGTCGCGTTCATCGACGCGCTCCATGCGCTGACGCCTGATGGCGTGACAGCCCGCGCGCGGATCACAGCGGCATGAGGCTGGGCCCGGTTTATTTCATCACCGATCCGGCCGCGCCCGCGAGCGTTCCCGATCAGGTACATGCGGCCGTCGCCGCCGGGGTCAGACTGGTGCAATTGCGAGACAAACACGCCAGCGATGCCGACATGATCGCGCAGGCGCGCGCGCTGCAACAGATCACACGCGCGGCGGGGGCGATGCTGGTCATCAATGATCGGGTGAAGGTAGCCATCGAGATTGGCGCGGATGGGCTGCATGTCGGGCAGGGCGACGGTGACATTGCTGACATCCGTGCCCGGATCGGGCCGGACATGGTGCTGGGCCTTTCTATCGAAGCGTTGGAGCAGTTAGGCTCTATCCCGCCCGATACCGTTAACTATCTGGGCGTCGGCCCCTTGCGCGCGACGACGACCAAGCCTGATGCGGCGCAGCCTCTGGGCATGGACGGGTTGGCGCGGATCATTGCGGCAACGCCGCTGCCCTGCGTTGCGATCGGCGGCATCAAGCCGGGCGACCTGGCCGCGATCCGGCAGGCAGGTGCGGTCGGTGTCGCCGTTGTTTCCGCCATTTCGCGCGCGCGCGATATGCAAAGTGCGGCGCGCGCCCTGGTCGCAGAATGGAGCGCAGAATGATTCCCAATATCTTGTCCATCGCCGGGTCAGATCCATCTGGCGGTGCAGGTATTCAGGCCGATATCAAGACGATTTCGGCCAATGGCGGCTATGCCATGGCCGCGATCACAGGGCTGACCGCGCAGAACACGCGTGGCGTGCAGGTGGTGCAACTGGTCGACGCCGATATGGTGGCCGCGCAGATTGCCGCAATCCGCGAGGATATCCGCATAGACGCGGTCAAGATCGGGATGTTGGGCAGCGCGGCAATTATCAACGCGGTCGCCGAGGCGCTCGCCGGATTGGAGACGCCAATCGTCCTCGATCCGGTTATGGTGGCCAAGGGCGGCGACCGCTTGCTTGAGGCTGGGGCCGTCGCCGCGCTGCGCCTGCGTCTTGTGCCGCGAGTGACGCTGATCACGCCCAACTTGCCGGAGGCTGCCGATCTGCTGGGCGTATCCGAGGCCACGACCGAGGAGGAGATGCAAGATCACGCAGCCCAGCTTATGGCGCTGGGCGCACAGGCGGTTTTGCTGAAAGGCGGCCATTTGCCCGGCGCACATAGCCCCGATCTGCTGGTGGCGGATGCGGGTGTCACATGGTTGCGTGCGGCGCGGATCGCTAGCGGCAACACCCATGGCACGGGATGTACCCTGTCCGCTGCGATCGCTACGCATCTGGGACTTGGGCAGAAGATGGAGCACGCAGTTGCGGCCTCAAAAGCGTATGTCGCCAATTCAATTGCAAACGCGTCTCGCCTTTCGGTGGGGCATGGACACGGGCCCACGCATCATTTCCATGAATGGCAGAAATAGACCTTATCGAAGGGTGAGATCAGCAAAATCCCCTGTGCCACGATCGGAAATAAATCTGATGGTCGTGCCGCTGATGCGCACCGCTTGGCAGTTCTGGCCAAGACTATCGGAGCCCCAATACAAATCGCGGCAAAAATAACTGCCGCTCCATTGCCATGCTCCGGTCACTGGATAGCCAAAGGCCCGCCCGGAAATCTGGCCGCTCGGAGATACATCGACGTTGATGCCAAAACGGGTCAGGTCACGCCCTGATATGATCTGAACGAACTGGTCCCGGCTCTCGACGGTTGCGAATCCCTCGGCCGCTGCGGGAGCGGCGCCGCCGCCTGCCAGCATCGCTGTACAGATCATCGTTCGGACGTAGCGCATGACTTTTGTTCCCCGTTATGATTTGTCGATCTTTCAGAAAGATTACGCCGCGCGCGGCCGCCTGGATCACTCGGCGTCGCGCCCGCAGGAGGCAGGACATGACGCAGCTCCCGGATTTTCGGCTGGAAACCCATTTCGCCAAGTGGGAATTCAGCGCCCGCCATCATCTGACGGCGTCGGACGCCGAGGCGATGTCGTTGGCGGATCTGCTGGACATGGCAAGCGCCGAGGATCGCGACGCGTTCCAGAACATGTGGCTGGGCTACACCGAAACATGGGGCGCGCCTGAGTTGCGGGCGGAAATTGCACAGACATATGGTGCGCGCAGTGCCGACGACGTTCTGTGTTTTGCCGGCGCAAGCGAGGGGATTTTTGCGGTCAATTCCGTGCTGCTGGAGCGGGGCGATCATGCGATCGTTGTAACGCCCAACTACCAGTCGCACGAAACCCTGCCCAGGATGATCTGCGCCGCAACGGGCGTGCCGCTGGACCCCGATGATGGCTGGTCGCTGGATATAGACCGCATCAAAGCGGCGATTCGCCCCAATACAAAGCTGGTCACGATCAACTTTCCGCATAATCCCACCGGCGCAATCCTGCCGCCGGACCGCTATCGGGCGCTGATCGAGCTGTGCCGTCAGCACGGTATCTGGATTCTGCACGATGAGATTTTTCACGGTCTGGGGCCAAGCGGCGCGCAGCATCTGCCTTTTGTCGCCGATGAGTACGAGCGCGGCCTGTCGCTGGGCGTAATGTCAAAATCCTACGGCCTACCGGGTCTGCGCATCGGCTGGATCGTGTGTCAGAACCGCGATGTGCTGTCCCGAATGGAGCGGATGAAACATTACCTGTCGATCTGCAATTCCGGACCCTCCGAGCATCTGGCGCGTATAGCGCTGAAGGCGCGGGATCGCATATTGGCGCGCAATAATGCGATTGTGGACGAAAACCTGGCAAAATGGGACGCGTTCTTTGCCCGGCACCCGGACCTCTTCGACTGGTTCCGCCCTGACGGATCCTGCATGGGCTATCCGCGCTACAAGGGCTCCGACGGGGTCGAGGAATTTGCGCGCAGGCTGGTGGAAGAGGCGGGCGTACTGGTTTTGCCCAGCACGATTTACCGGTCAGAATTAGGCAAGACACCGACGGATCGGTTCCGCATCGGTTTCGGACGGACCGGACTGGACGCAGGGCTGGAGGCGTTGGAGGGGTATCTGGCCAGGTAGCAGGGACAGCTGGGCCTAAATCAACGCCATTCTTTCGGCGCGCTCCGGATCGGGAAATGGCCGGTAAAGCGCGATTTCTACCTTGCCCACCATCTGATGGACGGTGGTGTATAATCGCTCCACCTGTTCGTCGCTGGACCCAGCGAAGCGGAAAGCCTGATCGAGTTGCGTCAGGTTCTGCACTTCGATTTCAAGAAGAAAATCACGTGCGCGTGGCGCGCCGAATCCCAGTTTCCGGCGACACAATCGCCAGGACTGGATCACACCGCTTGATTGCAGATATCCCATCCAGGCTTCAACTGCGACAGCAAATGACAGCGCCTTTGCGTCGTCGCGAAGGTCTATGGCGCAGTGATACAGATTCATGAAAAACCCCTGACAAAATATCAGGATCATACTGGCACCAGAACACTACCAAAGCCTTAAGCCGCAAGATAATAGCGCCGTTGATATGATTTAACGCTTAGGCTTTCCTGCAAATCTCAGGCTGGGGACGGGTTCACCCCAGCCCCAGTACATCCAGCATGTCATATGCGCCGGGATCGCGCCCCTGACCCCATAGTGCCGCCTTCAGCGCGCCGCGCGCGAATACCGCGCGATCCGTTGCGATATGCCGCAGGACGATACGCTCTCCGGCGGCTGCGAAGATTACGTCATGCTCGCCTACGATATCGCCGCCGCGAATGGCCGAAAATCCTATATGACCACGCGTCCGCGGTCCGGTGATTCCGTCGCGGGCGTGATCTGCGACGCGCCCCAGCGCCACGCCGCGTCCGGTGGCCGCTGCTTCGCCCAGCATCAGGGCGGTGCCGGAGGGGGCGTCAACCTTTTGATTGTGGTGCGCCTCGATGATCTCGATGTCGAAATCCTCGTCCAGCGCGCGGGCTACCTTTTCTGTCAACATCGTCAGCAGGTTGACCCCAAGGCTCATGTTGCCCGCGCGCACCTGAACCGAATGGCGCGCGGCGGGCTTCAGCGCCTCCAGTTCGTCCTCGGAAAACCCTGTGGTGCCGATGACATGCACGGCGCGCGCCTGCGCGGCCAGCTTGGCAAACGCGACGGTGGCGGCCGGGGCAGTGAAATCGACGATTGCTTGCGCGGGGGCGAACGCCTCCAGCGCGTCGTCGGTCACGGTAACGCCCAGCGGCGTGCCGCCCATGGCGGTGCCGACATCCTGCCCGATCCACGCATGGCCGGTCCGCTCGACGGCGCCGACCAGATGCGCGCGGCCACTCTCCCTGATCACCTGAATCAGCATCTGGCCCATCCGTCCCGATGCGCCCGTTACCGCGATACCCGGTCCTGCCGTCATGTCCGATCCTCCGCTATGTTGGGCCTTCAATAACGCGGGGATCATCGCTTGGCAAAGGGCGGTATAGGGACTAAATGCACAGCTATGGCAAATAATAAATCTTCCGAGGGCGCAGGCCCGACGCAGCGGCAGCTTCAGATCGGCGAGAATGTACGCCGCACGCTGGCCGAGGTGCTGATACGCGGTGATATCCACGATGCGGACCTTGCCCGTATGTCGGTGACGGTGGGCGAAGTGCGCATGTCGTCCGACCTGAAAATTGCGACCGCTTATGTGATGCCGCTGGGCGGGAAGGGCCAGGACGAACTGGTCGGTCTGTTGGCGCGGAACAAGCACGAGCTGCGCCGCGCCGTGGCAAAAAAGCTGGGGCTGAAATTCGCCCCTGACCTGCGGTTCAGGCTGGACAGCACGTTCGACCAGATGGACGAAACCCGGCGCCTGTTTGCGCAGGACGAGGTTCAGCGTGACCTGGAGGATTAAAGGGCTGATCGGGGCCGCACTGGCCTTGGCTTTGCCAGCCCACCTGTGGGCGGCTGAGTGCCGCGACGATATGTTCGAAGGCGTGCGCTATTCAATTTGCGCAATCGACATGACCGAGGCCGATCTGCGGGTCTTTTTGAACGATGCCGAATCCGGCGATACGCTGGGCAGTTTCAGCGCCGTTGACGCGGCGCTGCGCGAGGACGGGCTGACGCTCGAATTTGGCATGAACGCGGGGATGTACCATTCGGATCGTCGGCCCGTTGGTCTTTATATCGAAGACGGACAAGAGGCCGCGGGCGTGGTCACGCAAAAGGGGCCGGGCAACTTTGGCCTGCTGCCCAACGGCGTGCTTTGCATCCGCGAGGGACGCGCCGACGTGATCGAGACGCTGCGCTACGTAGATGAGGCGCCGGTGTGCCGCCATGCCACTCAGTCCGGTCCAATGCTGGTGGTGGATAGCGCGTTGCACCCGCGGTTCTTGGTCGACAGTGACAGCCTCTATATCCGCAACGGTGTAGGGACGTCAGCAGACGGCACCCATGCGGTTTTCGTTATTTCAACCGATGCGGTGAATTTCCACACTTTCGGACGGCTTTTTCGGGATCATCTGGGCTTGCCTCAGGCGCTCTATTTCGATGGCAATATCTCGCGCCTCTATACGCCAGAACTGGGGCGCAGCGATATTGGGTTTCCCATGGGTCCGATCGTCGGCAGCGTGGTCGCCGCGCCGCAGGATTGACGTGACACGTTCTGGGATTTTCTGGCAATCGCCTTAGGTAGGCACAGACGTCGCCCCCGACGGGCGCCGCCTTTGATTGATTTGCCGCAAGGATTACGACAATGACCGCGCAAAAGACGCTGAATGACGGTCCGGTTGGCCGCGCGCTGTGGTCCGTCAGTGCACCGATGACGATTGGCATCCTTGGCGTGCTGAGCGTCGGTCTGGCCGACGCATTTTTTCTGGCGCGGGACGGGGCGGTATCGCTTGCGGGGATTGGTTTTGCCTTTCCGGTGATGACGGCGCTGACATCGCTGTCTATCGGGCTGTCGGCTGGGACCAATACGGTGATCAGTCAGGCGATTGGCCGGGGCGAGGACGAGGATCAGCGCCGCCGCATGACATTGCACGCCATGACGCTGGCACTGGCGTTGTCCTGTGCGCTGGCGGTGGTGATTTGGTTGGTGGCCCCGTATCTATTTGCCGCCATGGGGGCGGAGGGCGAGGTGCTGGCCGCGATCCTTGGCTATATGCGGTTCTGGTGCCTCAGCTTTCCGTTTCTGGTGACCAGCATGGCGCTGAATGCGGTGTTCCGCGCCAGCGGGCGCAGCGGCGTGGCCGCCACCGCGATGCTGCTTCAGGCGCTGCTGAATATCGGGCTGGACCCGGTGCTGATCTTCGGGCTGGGACCCTTTCCGGCGATGAGCATGGACGGCGCGGGCGTCGCCACGCTGACCGCGCGCATATGCTCGGCCACGGGGCTGATCGCGTTCGCGTCCTATGGCGGTGTGCTGCAACTGAAGGCGGCGCCGTGGCTAAGGGCGCGCGAATCCATGCGCCGCATCATCCGCGTGGGCGCGCCTGCGGCGATGTCGAATGCGATCAATCCGCTGGGCATGGCGATTGTGACCGGCTTTGTGGCCGGCATCGGCGACACGGCTGTTGCCGGCTTTGGTGCGGCGACTCGGGTGCAGGGCGTGCTGGTGGTGCCGATGCTGGCGCTGTCGTCGGGGATCGGGCCGGTGGTGGGGCAGGCATGGGGCGCGGGCGATCATGCCCGCGCGCGGGCGGGCCTGCGCCTGACGCATCTGTCGGTGGCGGCGATCGGTATTGCCGTGGCGGTGTTCCTGGCGCTGTTTGCCGGGCCGGTCGCGGCGCTGATGACTTCGGGCAGCGAGGCGCAGGGATATACCGCCAGCTATCTGCGCATCGCCAGCTGGGGCTATCTGGGCTTTGGCATCCTGATCACCTCGAACGCGGCGATGAATGCGCGCGACCGCGCGCTGTGGTCGATGAGCCTGAGCGGTGCGCGTATCTTTGCGCTTTATGTACCGCTGACATGGCTGGGCGTGCAGGTCGCGGGGTTCGAGGGGATGATCATTGCCGCGCTTACCGCCAATCTGGTCAGCGCCTGGCTGGCGCTGATCGCAGTGCGGTCCGTCGGGCTGGGTACGCTGGGCGGGGCGCCGGTGCGGGTGCCGTCACAGTGGCTGACGCGCGGTTGACAAAGGGCGCGCGCGATTGACAGCCGCGGGGCCTTGGGCTAGCCCCCGCAACCTGATGCAAGGGGACAAACCGATGGCACGCAAGCGCAAGGGTCGCGACATTTCCGGCTGGCTGGTGGTGGACAAACCTGCCGGCATCACATCGACCTCGGTCGTGAACAAGGTGCGCTGGGCGCTTCAGGCCAAAAAGGCCGGCCATGCCGGCACGCTGGACCCCGAGGCAACCGGCGTTCTGGCCGTCGCGCTGGGCGAGGCGACCAAGACGGTGCCCTACATCACCGACGCACTGAAGGCATATAAGTTCGAGGTGCGCTTTGGCGCCTCCACCAATACCGACGATGCCGAGGGGGAGGTGATCGCAACCAGCGAGACCCGCCCGACGGACGCCGAAATTACAGAGTCGCTGCACCGCTTCGTGGGTGACATCATGCAGGTGCCGCCCAAATTCTCCGCCGTGAAGATTGACGGCCAACGCGCCTACAAACTGGCCCGCGACGGCGAGGATGTGACGCTGGCCGCGCGCCCTCTTTGGGTGGAGGAGCTGCTGCTGGTGGACCGCCCGGATGCTGATCGCGCCGTGCTGGAAATGGTCTGTGGCAAAGGCGGCTATGTGCGCGCCATTGCCCGTGATTTGGGTGATAAGCTGGGCTGCAAGGGGCATGTCACTTGGCTGCGCCGTGTCTGGTCCGGCCCGTTCGAGGCCACGGACGGTCTGACGCTGGATAAGATCGACGAACTGGCACACGATCCCAGCCTGGACGCGCATATCCTGCCGCTGGAAGCGGGTCTGACCGACCTGCCCGAACTGCGCTGCACTCCCGAAGGTGCCGCCAGGCTGCGTAATGGCAATCCCGGCATGGTCTATCCCGGTGACGCCGAGTATGGCGATGAAGCCTGGGCCTCTCTGGACGGGCGCGCCATCGCCGTGGGCATCTACAAGGCCGGCGAACTGCACCCGTCTCGTGTGTTCGTGGCTCCGATGTGATCACTCGCAGCCATCAAAAGGGCGACGCCGCATCGACCGCCATCTACTCGGGTTGCGAGCGCTACCGGTATGCCCTGACCCGGGTCTGGGACGAAGGCGGCAAGCGCGCCCATTTCATCATGCTGAACCCTTCGACCGCGACCGAGCAACAGAACGATCCCACGGTCGAACGCTGCGAGCGCCGGGCGCGTGCGCTGGGCTTTGGGGCATTTCGGGTGACGAACATATTTGCCTGGCGCGACACCGATCCGCAGGCGATGCGCGCTGCCGCCGATCCGGTTGGCCCTGTCAATGATACCGCCATCCTTGAAGGCTGCACTTGGGCCGACACCATCGTCGCTGCATGGGGCGCGCATGGCGCTCATTTGAATCGGGGCGCAGATGTAACGGCTCTGCTGGCGGCAACGGGGCGCCAGGTGCATCATCTGGGCCTGACCAAAGATGGACACCCGCGCCATCCGCTTTATGTCGCCTACGCATTACAGCCGACTATGTGGGATATTTTGCACATCCGTTAACCCTTCGTACGGAAATTTCTGTTACTGCGGTAACGGGCGGCGCATCATCGCTGCGGGTAATTGGAATTGGTGACATGCTTTTGCTTGCTGGCCTTTTTGGCATGATGGCGCTGGGCGCGACCGCATTTGTCGGGATGGGCGAGGACGACGAGGAAGAGCTTGCCGCGCAGGATATTCACGATCAGGACATGAGCGATGCCAAAGTGTCGGAGGCGGAGGCGCCGGGCACCGGGGCCAGCATCATGGATTTTATCGGCACGGGCGCGCTTGCAAATGTCCCGGAAAGCGCGGTGGTGGAGATCGCCGCATCACCAGCAGGTGACGTCGGTGAGGGCGCGGCAGATACCGGGTTGTCAGATTTAGGCCAGAACATCGCGGCAGACACCAACGCCGAGACTGTGCCGGAAGATATGTCTGAGACGGCCGAACGGGTCGTTGTTGGAACATCAGGCGATGATCGCATCGACGGATCGGACGCGGTGGATGTCGCCAATGGCTACGACGGTGACGACACCATGACTGGGGCCGAAGATGATGACGAGCTTTGGGGCGCGTTGGGCGCTGACAGGCTGACCGGTAATGGCGGAGACGATACTCTGCACGGGGGCGCGGACGATGACATCATGCACGGCGGTGACGGCGACGACGCGATGTTCGGGCACGGCGATGACGACACGCTGCTCGGCGGTGCCGGAGACGACAGCATGGTTGGCGGCGATGGCGATGACGCGCTGGATGGCGGCACAGGTTCCGATGCGCTGCATGGCGGTCTGGGCGACGATGCGCTGCGCGGCGGGGCAGGCCACGACGTCCTGTTTGGTGGCTGGGGCGACGATACGATCTCCGGATTTGAGGATGATACCGACAGCGACGACTGGAGCGATACCGACGTCACGGATTATCTTAACGGGGGCGGCGGCAACGATCTGATTACGGCTGGCGCAGGGGATATCGTCACCGGCGGCGCTGGCGCTGACACGATGCTGCTGGGCGAATGGCTGAGCGCGGATCATCAGGCGCAGATTCTCGATTTTGAACCGGACGAAGATACGCTGATGGTGATCTTCAATGATCTCGAGAATGACGCGCCTGACGTCGATTTGGCGCCAGATCCGGAGGATGATAGCATTCAGCATATTATGCTGAACGGTGTTGCGATCGCCGCGGTGAATAATGCGGCGGGGTTAAATTCCGGGCACATCACGTTGATCGGGTCCAGTCTGCTGCCAGTCGGCGCGATTCTGTAGCGCAGGCCTCTTTTCAAGCGCATCAAATTCCCCTATACGCCGCCGATGCGCCTGGCTACTGGTCTTGGCGCAGATTCTCTATGGACCTTGCTGGACGACATCCCGGCTTGTGCCCGCAACCGTTGATACAAGGAGACACCGATGTCGATCACAGTCGAAGAAAAGCACCGCCTGATGAAGGAATTCGCAACCAAGGAAGGCGACACCGGTTCGCCAGAAGTCCAGGTTGCCATCCTCACCTCGCGGATCACCACCCTGACCGAGCATTTCAAGACCCACAAGAAGGACAACCACGGCCGCCGTGGCCTTCTGAAAATGGTCGCCCTGCGCCGCAAGCTGCTGGACTATACCAAGTCCAAGGACGAGGCCCGCTATCAGGACCTGATCAAGCGTCTGGGCATCCGCCGCTAACGTTCAAACAGGGTTTGAACGCAAGCTGAAGGATCCCGCACCCTGTTGCAGTGGACTTCCAGAAAAACGCCCGCTTGAAAAGCGGGCGTTTGTCGTTTGGCAATGCGCCTTGTTCCTGCGCCTGTTTCAGGCAACGCGGCCTATTGCCAGGCGCAGATTCCCAAGGTCGCACCATTTCCGATGGCCGTGTCTCCGTCTCCCGTCGGCACCAGCTTTGACTCGCCGTTCATGCAGACGACAAGCTCGTCGCCCATGCCCGCCATGTCTACAAGGATCTGATCCCAGTGCCGGTACTGCACGTCATGACCCCCTTCGGGGTAATCGCGACGCGCTGCGATGTTGGGATAGACCTGCTCCCACCGATCGGCGTGGACCGGTGTGACCAGCGTATCCAGGCCGCCCTGATAGATGTAAACCGGCGCCTCGACCTGTGACACATCCGGCAAGGACAGGTCGCAATAACGACGATATTCGGCGACCTCTGCCGCGCCGCTTCCCTTTTGGCCGGCCATTCCGAACGTGCGCGCGCCATCATCGCCCGCTGCCGAGGCAAAACCGGGGATGCGATGGGTCGGGCTGTCTTCGGGAAAGGCCCACCATTTCAGCGGGTGGGCTGCGTAATCGTCCATGGTTTCCTTCATTTTTTCCGGAGGGGCATCGCAAAGGCTGGATCGCGTTGCCAAGGACGTCGCCGCCGCGAGGTGTATCGAGCGAATGCGTTCGGGATTGCGCGCCGCGAACGCAGCGCTGTAGGGACCGCCGCCCGAAATCGCCATGACGGAAACCTCCCCGATGCCCAGTTCATCAAGGACCTGTTCGGCTTCGGCCGCATAGTCGTCGAAGGTCCAGTCCTCGGCGGGATCGGACTGACCGAAACCTGCACGACCAACCGAGATCAGGCGCAGGTTCAGGTCTTCGCGCATCCCGCGCAGGAAGTCGGTGAGCCGGGTGACGGCCGCGCTGGTGCCGGTGCCGCCGAGAAAAAGGACTGCCTTGCCATCCGTCGGCCCGGTATCGACATAGGCGACTTGCCGCCCGCCCTCGACCGTGATGGTTTGAACCGTCGGGCCCATGTAATCGAATGTTTCGGGCAGGTCTATTTCGGCCATTGCCGTTCCGGCCCCTGCAATTGCCACCAACGCCAGGTACCCACTTAGAAAACGCATGATGTCGTACTCCTTTCTTATGGAAATTCGTCGCCGCCAAAGGCTATGCGCTCGCCGTTTGTTCCACAATCACTGAATGGTTCCCTACCGCCGGACTTTCCTGTATAGCCCGCCCATCTGAGACTGCGTGCCATGTCCCCGGCACCTGGAAAGCATGATGATTGGGGTCGGCGGCAATGGGGCCGCCAGTGTAACGGAGGGCCGGACAGGGGTCTGGTATGCCTCCAGATAGGAAACGATAGATGTTCAACGAAGTGAAAAAATCGATCCAGTGGGGCGAAGAGACGCTGACACTGGAAACGGGCAAGGTTGCCCGTCAGGCGGACGGCTCGGTCATCGCCACGCTGGGCGAAACCAGCGTCATGGCCAACGTGACATTCGCCAAAGCACCCAAGCCGGGAATGGATTTCTTCCCGCTGACGGTGCACTACCAAGAGAAATATTATGCGGCCGGCAAGGTGCCCGGCGGCTTTTTCAAGCGTGAGGCGCGCCCGTCGGAAAAAGAGACGCTGACCGCGCGTCTGATCGACCGCCCGATCCGCCCGCTGTTTGTCCCCGGTTTCAAGAACGAAACGCTGGTGATGTGCACGGTCCTGTCGCACGATCTGGTCAACGATCCCGACATGGTCGCGATGATCGCCGCCTCGGCTGCGCTGACGATTTCGGGCGCGCCGTTCCGTGGGCCGATTGCTGCCTGCCGCGTCGGATATGAGGGTGGCGATTACATCCTGAATCCGACCGTCGACGACATGCACGACCTGAAAAACAACCCCGATCAGCGCCTTGATCTGGTTGTCGCCGGCACCAAAGACGCCGTGATGATGGTCGAATCCGAAGCCTACGAGCTGACCGAAGACGAAATGCTGGGCGCGGTGACCTTCGCGCATGAGCAGATTCAGCCGGTGATCGACCTGATCATCGAACTGGCCGAAGCGTCCGCGAAAGAGCCGTTCGATTTCCAGCCTGCCGATTATTCGGACCTCTACGCCGCTGTCAAAGCTGCGGGCGAGGACAAGATTCGCGACGCCTACGCGGTCACCGACAAGCAGGAGCGCACCAGCGCGGTTTCGGCGGCCAAGGATGCGATCAAGGCATCGCTGTCTGACGAGCAACTGGAAGATCCAAACCTCGGCTCGGCCCTGAAAAAGCTGGAAGCAGCGGTTCTGCGCGGCGATGTTGTCAAGACCGGCAAGCGGATCGATGGCCGCGCTCTGGACACCGTGCGCCCGATCGTCAGCCAGACCGGCCTTCTGCCCCGCACGCATGGCTCGGCGCTGTTCACACGCGGCGAAACGCAGGGTCTAGTTGTGACCACGCTGGGCACCGGCGATGATGAGCAGTTCGTCGATGCGCTATATGGCAACTTCAAATCCAACTTCCTGCTGCATTACAACTTCCCTCCCTATTCGGTTGGCGAAGCCGGCCGCGTGGGCCCTCCGGGCCGCCGTGAGGTGGGTCACGGCAAGCTGGCGTGGCGCGCGCTTCAGGCGGTTCTGCCTGCGGCGACGGATTTCCCCTACACGATCCGCGTTGTGTCTGAGATCACGGAATCCAACGGCTCCAGCTCGATGGCATCGGTCTGCGGCGGGTCGCTGTCGATGATGGATGCGGGCGTTCCGCTGAAGGCGGCCGTGGCCGGCGTTGCCATGGGCTTGATCATGGAAGAGGACGGCGAATATGCCGTTCTGACCGATATCCTGGGCGACGAGGATCACCTCGGCGACATGGATTTCAAGGTGGCCGGCACTGAAAAGGGCATCACGTCCCTTCAGATGGACATCAAGATCGCAGGCATCACGCCCGAGATCATGAAGAAGGCCCTCGCGCAAGCCAAGGACGGACGGATTCACATCCTGAACGAGATGTCCAAGGCGCTGACCGGCGCGCAGGAATTCTCGGTCCACGCCCCGCGTATCGAGACGATGCAGATCCCCACGGACAAAATCCGTGAAGTCATCGGATCCGGCGGCAAGGTCATCCGCGAGATCGTCGAAGTGTCGGGCGCCAAGGTCGATATCAACGACGAAGGCGTGATCAAGATCGCATCGCCCAACGGCGAGGCCATCAAGAAGGCCTATGACATGATCTGGTCGATCGTGGCCGAGCCGGAAGAAGGCCAAGTTTACGATGGCAAGGTCGTCAAGATCGTCGATTTCGGCGCGTTTGTGAACTTCTTCGGCAAGCGTGACGGGCTGGTGCATGTCAGCCAGATCGAAAACCGCCGTCTGAACCATCCTTCAGACGTGCTGAAGGAAGGCCAGGACGTGAAGGTCAAGCTTCTGGGCTTTGACGATCGCGGCAAGGTGCGCCTGTCGATGAAAGTGGTCGATCAGGAGACGGGCGAGGAAATATCCGCCGATTCCAAGGAAAAAGACGACGCCTGATAGAGCGTTTCTACACTCAAAACGGAGGCCCTGGCGTAAATGCCAGGGCCTTTTTTGTAGCGAGCGAGTGTCGGCTTGGAGCCCATAGTGGTCATTCTTCAGGTTGCGGCGAACATCCGGTCTCCTGCCGATAACGAGCAGGCATTATAAAGTTTTCCACTCAACTTTGATTGAACCAAGTTGGAACGGCAGGCGCGTCGTCGTCTTTTCGAATTGTTAAAGTGCAAAATGTGCACCAAATGGCATAGGCAAATATTCCTGACGCAGTATAGAAAGCGAAAGCGTTTAATGACCACAAGGCGCCAATCCACGTTACGCTTGAGTTCCCGAAATCGAATGCAAAGTAAAAGAAGAACGACATGGAAATCGCGCTTGGAGCATGCATCGATACGGCATGTGCAAGCCATCGAGATCGTGTTTTGTCCAATGAAGTCCCTATACCGGTATTTCCTTTGCGATTGGAGTAGTCCCAATAGGGATTCCACGCACCTAGAGCTATCAGTTCCTTATTTATATCATACCTGAGGAATTCAGACAATTTTTCCATTGCAACATAGTGAGACCTAATCAGCATAGACATCGACAGCGATAAAGTTGGAGCCACAATGTAAACGACGATGGGCATATCTGGAAGAAGTCGTGCGGCGACTAACAATGCTCCCATCAGAGAAATTGAAGTAACCAGATAGACCTCAACGATTTTCTCACGCATTGCTAGACGAGCCATGATTTCCCCGCGCGCGTCGGTGAAAGAGATCTTTAAAAATTCAAATGCACGATCCTCATTTATCTTATCTTCGCCCATACAGGTTCCCCGGAGAAATGAATCCAATCGCAATACTAACTGAAATTTAGCGATCAGGGTCAAAATTATGCAGTGTGCAGAGGTCGCGACTTTCAAAAACAGTATCTTGCACAACTGTTGAGTCAACTAGGACATCGTGCTGCAACATCATGCCCATAAAGCGGACGTTGCGCAAATGGCGGCTTTGTCCGCATATCAGACCTCGCAGCCTCCCACGTCCTCCCCTCAAACCGGCAGCGCCGTCGTGTTGCACACCGTGCGCAGTGCAAAACTGCTCTGCATCTTGGCGACGCCCGGCAGCCGGGTCAGATACTGCCGGTGAATGCGGGCGAAATCGTCGGTGTCCTCGGCGACGATCTTCAGGATGTAATCGGCAGTGCCCGCCGTCAGGTGACATTCCAGCACATCGGGCACGCGCGCGACGGCCTTCTCGAAAGCGTTGAGCACCTCGTCGGCCTGCGTTGACAGGGTGATTTCCACGAAAACGGTGGTCGGTACACCCATCTTGCGCGGATCCAGCAACGCGACGTATCCGGCAATAAATCCGTCAGCTTCCAACCGTTGTACACGCCGATGGCAAGCGCTGGCCGACAGGTTCACCTTTTCTGCCAAGTCAGAATTGGACATCCGACCACTTTTTTGCAGGACGGCCAGCAGGCGGCGGTCTATGGAATCAAGGGACATTGTTGCAAATACTCCAGTGCTCGTGGCAGCATATCGAAGATCGTTGCGGCAGAAACGCGTTTGCGCAGGAAAATTTGTTTCCTATTAGGCAAAACGTCAGCCATACTCGAATCATATAGCAGGAGATACTCTTATGAAAATCGGATGTCCCACCGAAATCAAGGCGCAGGAGTTTCGCGTTGGTGTAACGCCAAACGCCGCGATGGAGGCTGTCGCCCACGGCCATGACGTGATGATCCAGTCCGGCGCCGGGCTGGGTGCAGGATTCACCGACGAGGCTTATATCGCCGCCGGCGCGCAGATCGTCCCGGACGCGCGCGACATCTATGACAGTGCCGACATGGTGGTGAAGGTGAAAGAGCCTCAGGCGGACGAGCGCAAGATGCTGCGCGATGGCCAGATTATGTTCGCTTACCTGCATCTGGCACCCGACCCGGACCAGACGCACGGCCTGCTGGAGTCGGGCTGCACCGCCATCGCGTATGAGACGGTGACAGATGGCAAGGGCGGCCTGCCGCTGTTGGCGCCAATGTCCGAGGTGGCCGGGCGCCTTGCGCCGCAGACCGGGTCCTGGGCCTTGCAAAAGGCCAATGGCGGCAGCGGCGTGCTGCTGGGCGGAATTCCGGGCGTGCGTCCGGGTAACGTGGTTATTCTGGGTGGCGGCGTTGTCGGCGCTGCGGCAGCGCGTGTCGCCGTCGGGATGGGCGCGAATGTGACCGTTCTGGACCGGTCCGTTCCGCGCCTGTCTTATCTGGACGACATGTTCATTGGCCGGCTGGTGACGCAATTTTCCGACACGCGCGCGATTGAGGCATTGCTGCCGCGCGCCGATCTGGTTGTCGGCGCCGTGCTGCTGGCCGGTGCGGCCACGCCCAAGCTGGTCAGCCGCGATCAGCTGTCGCTGATGCAGCCCGGCTCGGTTCTGGTGGATGTGGCGATTGATCAGGGCGGCTGTTTTGAGACGTCCAAGGCGACGACGCACCAAGACCCGATCTATGAGGTGGACGGGATCGTGCATTACTGCGTGGCGAATATGCCAGGCGCGGTCGCTCGCACATCAACTATCGGCCTGGGCAATGCGACGATGCCCTTCATGCTGGCCATTGCCGACAAGGGCTGGAAGCAAGCCTGTGCTGATGATCCGGACCTGCTCAATGGCGTTAATGTGTCCGGTGGCAAGCTGACATACGCGGCAGTCGGGGAGGCGCTGAATATCGAATCGGTCAAGGCTGAAAGCCTGCTGTGATCGGCTGGGCGTGCGTCGGGCCAAAACAGCTTGAGGCACGCCCACGCTACCGCTAGACCGGGCGCCAAAGGAGCTGCGCCATGAGCCTCAATACCTTCGGTCATCTGTTCCGTGTTACGACTTGGGGCGAAAGCCACGGCCCGGCCCTTGGCGCGACGGTCGATGGCTGTCCGCCGGGCGTGGCAGTGGATGAGGCGATGCTTCAGCATTGGCTGGACAAGCGGCGCCCCGGGCAGAACAAGAACATGACCCAGCGGAACGAACCTGACGCGGTGCAGATCCTGTCGGGCGTGTTCGAGGGGCGCACAACTGGCACGTCGATCCAGTTGATGATTGAGAATACCGATCAACGCAGCCGCGATTATGGCGATATCGCCAATACCTTCCGGCCAGGCCATGCCGATATCACCTATCACCAGAAATACGGGCTACGCGATTATCGCGGCGGCGGGCGCAGCTCGGCGCGTGAAACAGCCGCGCGGGTTGCAGCGGGCGGGATCGCCCGAGCGGCGCTGGATCAGCTGGTGCCGGGGGTGCAGATCAAGGGGTACATGACCCGGATGGGCGCCATGGCGCTTGACCGCGCGGCGTTTGACTGGGACGCGATTGAGGGCAACGATTTCTGGCTGCCGGACGCCAAGGCCGCGCCCGAATGGGAGGCGTATCTGCAAAAGCTGCGCAAGGATCATAACTCGGTCGGGGCGATCGTCGAGGTGGTGGCGCGCGGCGTTCCTGCCGGACTGGGCGCGCCCATCTATGGCAAGCTGGATACGGATCTGGCGGCTGCGATGATGTCGATCAACGCGGTTAAAGGCGTCGAGATTGGCGAAGGCATGGCGGCGGCTGAATTGATGGGCACCGACAACGCCGATGAGATCCACATGGGCGCAGATGGCCCAGAATACAGCAGCAACCATGCGGGCGGTATTCTGGGCGGCATTTCTACTGGCCAGGAAATTGTGGTGCGCTTCGCGGTCAAGCCGACATCGTCCATACTCAGCCCGCGCGCGTCGATCCGTATGGACGGAACCGCGACCGAGGTGGTGACGAAGGGCCGTCACGATCCTTGCGTCGGTATCCGCGCGGTGCCGGTGGGCGAGGCGATGATGGCCTGCGTTTTGCTGGATCATCTGCTGCTGCATCGCGGCCAGACCGGCGCCATCGGCCCGGTGGGGAAAATAGGGTAGCCGGGAAAACCTGCGCTTTCCCGGCTGTTGTCTTAATCGGCCATGTTGCCGGTCATGTAGATCAGCGTCGGGCCATCTGTCTTGAATGCCTCGAGCACGGCTTTTTGCAATTCGCCCAGAGATTTGGGCGCCGCTGATTTCGCGCCATAGGCTTCGGCCAGCGCGCAGAAATCGGGGTTATGCGCGATGACCGAATTCGGCGCGATCTGGGCGCCGACCATGCTGTCCTCGATCTCTTTGAGCTTGCCATTGTCCCAGAGCAGGATCGGCAGCGGCTGACCCAACTCGACCGCTGTTCCCAGTTCCTGCACGGTGTATTGGAAGCCGTAATCACCCGCGATCACCACTGTCGGCAGGCCAGGGCGCGCGGCGGCGCCGCCGATGCCGGCGGGCAGGGCATAGCCCAGCGTGCCAAAGCCGTAGGGGTGGTGCCAGTGGCCGGGGCGGTCCATATCCCAGAACTCCTTGCCGGCATAGGCGAACTGGGTCATGTCCGAATAATACATGGTGTCTTCGGGCATGACTTCGCGCAGGGCGTCGCAGATGCGTGCGATGCCGGGGCGTTCGGAATCCGATTCCGCGCGCCAGCGTTTGCGCGCGCTGGTGATCTCGTCGGCGGTCCAGGAGGTGCTGGCGCTATGACCGTCGATGGCGGCGTTCAGGCCGGTGAAGAAATCGTTTGCGTCCATCGGCACTGCGATGCTGCCCGGTTCCTGTCCCAGCACTTCGGGGTCGATATCGACGCGGATCATCTGGCAGGTATTGCCAAGCGTGTCGCGCCACAGGTCCGTCTCGGACAGCTCGCTGCCCACCACGATCACCAGATCGGCGCCTGCGGCGACGCTCTCTGACTCAGGCCGACCCAGATAGCCGCCGAAATGCAGCGGGTCACCTGCCATCGCAATAATACCGCGCCCGGCATCGGTGGGAAAGCTGGCGGCCTTCAGCGTCACCAGCGCACGGCGCGCCTGATCGGATGCGCCGACTGCGCCGCCGCCAAGGATGAACAGCGGCCGGTTGGCCGCCATGATCTGCCCGGCGATCCCCTCGGGCAGGACGTGGCGCACGGGCTTGACCGCCGGGGGCGTGTCGGGGGCGGCTTCGGCGTTGCCTTCCAGCGCGGCGATGGGCACTTGGATATGCTTGGTGCGCGGGCGCTTGGTCTGGAATTCCGTCAGGGCGCGGTCGATCAGCGTATAGGCGGCGCTGGCCGTGTTTGCGGTGTAGGACCAGTCGGATACGGTGGCGCCTGCCGCCTGTTGATCCAGCATCTGGTGCAGCTGGCCGCGCGTTGCTGAGGTGTCGTCAAGGCAGGAGGACAGCACCAGCACCGGCACGCTGTCGGAATAGGCCTGACCCATGGGCGTCATCGTATTGCACAGACCCGGCCCGGTAATGACATACGCCACCCCGGGCTTGCCGCTGGCGCGGGCATAGCCGTCGGCCATGAAACCGGCGCCCTGTTCGTGGCGGGCCAGAAAATGGCGGATACCGGCCTCTTCGATGCCGCGATACATTTCCTGATTATGCACGCCGGGAATGCCAAAGATCGTATCGACCCCGCGCGATTTCAGCATGTGCGAGATTTGGGCGCCCAGCGGGCGGGTGCGGGATGTGTCAGACATCAGTTCCTCCAGAATGATACGGTGAATATGGCATAGACCACTAGCACCTCCAAGCGGCCGATCAGCATGGCAACGGAAAGGATCCACTTTGAGGTGTCGCCCAAGGTGGCAAAGTTGCCAGCGGGTCCAATCGTGTCACCCAGACCGGGGCCGATATTGCCCATCGCGGTGGCGGCGCCCGAAACCGCGGTGGTGAAATCAAGGCCGGTCAGCCCCAGCAGCACTGAAATGATGCCCAGCGTAACGGTGAAAAAGACAAAGAACGACATGACCGAATTCAACACACCGGCATCCACATTGCGCCCGCCATAGCGCGGCGTGAACACGCCATGCGGTGTGCGGATACGCGCCAGTTGTACGCGGATCGACGCGAACAGCAGCTGATAGCGAAAAATCTTGACCGAGCAGGCGGTTGATCCGGCGCAGCCGCCGATCAGCCCGGTGAAAAAGAAGATTGATACCGCGAAGGGCCCCCATAGCATGTAATCTTCGCTGGCATATCCGGTGCCGGTGATGATCGACACAACGTTGAACAGCACTTCGCGAAATGTCTCTTCGGTCAAATGCTCGCGCTGAACGAATTGCCAGATGGTCAGTGCGGCTACAATGCAGGCCACCGTCTTGAAGAATCCATGTACCTGGGGGTCCAGCAACAAGGGGCGGGCCGTGCCGGCCATTAGTTGCACAAACCTCACGAAGGGCAGGGCAGACAGCAACATGAAGACGACGGCGACATATTCCGCCGATGGGTGCAGGGCGCCGAAGGACGCGTCGAAATTGGACATGCCGCCGGTTGCGACCGTGGTCATGGCGTGAACCGTGGCGTCAAACGCCGTCATTCCAGTCGCCACGTAGCATAGCGAACAGGCCAGCGTCAGGGCGACGTAGATCACGGAAATGCGGCTGGCGATTTCACCGGCGCGGGGCAGGATCTTGCCCATGGTATCAAACGCCTCGGCGCGGAAAATCTGCATGCCGCCGACCCGCAGTTCGGGCAGAAACACCATGGCGACGACAATGATACCCACCCCGCCCAGCCACTGCATGATGCCGCGCCACAGCAATATCCCCTTGGGCAGGTCATCCAGCCCGGTGATCACGGTTGATCCGGTGGTGGTCAGGGCCGACATCGCCTCGAAAAACGCATCGGTAAAGTCCAGCGTGGTCGCGCCCAGCATGAAGGGCAGCGCGCCGAACAGCGGCAAGACCACCCAGACACCGGTGGTCAGCAGGAATGTCTGCCGGATCGTCAGACCCTCGCCCACGCCGTTGCGGCAGGCACCGGCGACAAGGCCGCCGATCAGGATGGTCAGGATCGATGTTTGCGCAAAAACATGCCAGTTGCCACGCGCCTGCGCGATATCCACGAGCAGCGGCAACAGCATGGCGAGACCCAGCGCCATGGTCGTAAGGCCGATGACATATCCTACCGGGCGCAGATCCAACATGGCGCAGAGCGTTGAACCGGGACTTGCCCGCTGTCAAGTCTTGGGTGTTATTCCGACAGGTCGCGCAGGATCGGGCAATCGGGCCGGTCATCGCCCGCGCAGGCATCGACCAGATGGGCCAGCGTGTCGCGCATCTGCGCCAGCGCATCTATTTTTTGCTGGATATCGGTCAGATGTTGCGCCGCGATGGCGCGCACATCGGCGCTGGCGCGGGATTTGTCATTGTACAGATCCAGCAGGTCGCGACATTCGGCGATGGAAAACCCAAGCGCACGGGCGCGGCCCAGAAAGGTCAGTTTGTGCACCTCTTCTTCGCTGAAGTGGCGGTATCCGTTGGCGGCGCGCGTGGGGCAGATCAGGCCGATATCCTCGTAATAGCGGATCGTCTTGGCGGGCAGGCCGGTGGCGCGTGAGACGTCCTTGATGATCATGCCGCCGCCTTGGGCCGCCTCAGGCCCCTCAGACGCAGCGCATTGCCCACCACAAACACCGAGCTGAGCGCCATGGCGCCCGCCGCCAGCATCGGTGACAGCATCGTGCCGGTCAGCGGGTAGAGGATGCCCGCCGCCACCGGGATCAGCGCCGCGTTATAGGCAAAAGCCCAGAACAGGTTCTGCCGGATATTGCGCATGGTGCCCGCGGACACGTGCCGCGCCGTGACCACGCCCAATGGATCGCCTGACATCAGCACGATATCTGCCGATTCCATCGCCACATCCGTGCCGGTGCCCATGGCGATGCCGACATCGGCCGCCGCCAGCGCCGGCGCATCGTTGATGCCATCCCCGACAAAGGCAATCGCGCCATGCTGGTCGCGCAGCGCCTCCAGCGCGTCGACCTTGCCATCGGGGCGCACGTCGGCAACCACGTGGTCGATGCCGATCTGCGCCGCGATATGGCGTGCTGCCGCGTCGCTATCGCCCGAGACCATGGCGATGCTCAGCCCGGCATCATGCAGCGCGTCAATCGCCGCCTTTGTGCCGGGTTTGATTGCGTCCGAAATGGCCATCGCCCCGGCAAGCGTTCCGTCAACGGCGATCATCACAAGGCTGTGGCCGCTGGCCTGCCACGCCTCGACCTTGGGCGCGAGCGCCGCCATGTCGATCCCGGCGTCGCGCAGCAGGCGGGCCGAGCCGATATGCACGCGCTGGCCCGCCACATCTGCCGTCAGGCCGTGTCCGGCCTCGGCCTGCATGTTCTGGGCTTCGGGCAGGGTCAGCCCCTCGGCTGCGGCCTCAATCGCGCGGGCGATGGGGTGTTCCGACTGGGCCTCGGCTGCCGCCGCGATGGCCAGCACTTCATCGCGGCCCTGCCCTTCGGCCAGCGCGATATCCACCACCTGCGGGCGCCCCTCGGTCAGCGTGCCGGTCTTGTCGAAGGCGATGACGCGCGCGCCCTCCAGCCGTTGCAACGCGTCGCCCTTGCGGAACAAGACCCCCAGCTCGGCGGCGCGCCCGGTGCCGACCATGATCGACGTGGGCGTGGCAAGCCCCATGGCGCAGGGGCAGGCGATGATCAGGACCGACACGCCCGCGACCAAGGCCATTGGCAACGTGCCAAACACCAGCCAGACCAAGATGGTTGCTGCTGCCACCGCCATGACCACGGGGACAAAGACGCGCACGACCCTGTCGGCGGTCGCCTGAATCGGCAGTTTGGCGCCCTGCGCCTGACTGACCATGGCGACGATACGCGCCAAAACGGTTCCTTCGCCGACCTGCGTGGCGCGATAGATCAGCGCGCCGGCGCCATTGGTGGTGCCGCCAATCACCGGATCGCCGGGGGCGCGGCGCACCGGCATCGGCTCGCCGGTTATCATGCTTTCGTCAATATGGCTGTTGCCGCTGGTAATCTCGCCATCGACGGCAATCCGCTCGCCGGGGCGGGCGTGGATCAGGGTGCCGACGGTCAGGCTGTCAACGCTGCGTTCTATCACATTGCCATCCTCCTCGACATGCACGGTGTCGGGGCGCAGGCCCATCAGCGCCTCGATCGCAGCGCCGGTGCGCCCGCGCGCGCGCGCCTCCATCCAGCGGCCCAGCAGGATGAGGGTGACGATCACCGCCGCCGCCTCGAAATAAACGGCGCGCGCGCCGCCGGGCAGCAGCGCGGGTGCAAAAAGCGCGATGGTGGAGTACCCCCACGCCGCCAAAGTGCCCAGCGCAACAAGGCTGTTCATCTCGGGCGCGCCGCGCAGCAGGGCAGGAATACCGATGCGGTAGAATTGCCGTCCCGGCCAGATCAGGACCAGCGTGGTCAGCACGAACTGGATCAGCCACGCGGCCTGCATACCGATGCTTTGGTCAATCGCGCGGTGCATGGCAGGAAAGACATGACCGCCCATTTCCATGATGAACACCGGCAGCGTCAATGCCCCGGCGATAAGCGTCACGCGCAGGGCATCGCGCGCCTCGCCCTCGTTCTGTGCCGATGGGTCGCTGCCGTCGGTCTGCACCTCAGCAGGATAACCAGCCTTTGTGACCACTTCGGCCAGCGCCTGCGGCGTGGTTGCGCCGTCCAGATATGTGACTTGCGCCGACCGCGTCGCCAGATTGGCCGAGGCTTGCGTCACGCCGGGAACTGCCTGCAACGCAGCCTCGATGCGCCCGACACACGACGCGCAGTGCATGGTGGGTGTGCTGAGCCGCACTTGGGCCTCACGCGCGGGATAGCCCGCGCCCTGCGCCGCCTTTGCCACATCGGCAAGCGTGGCCTCCCCCAATTCAACCTGCGCGCTGCGCGTGGCCAGATTGACCGATGCGCTGGCAATGCCCGGCACCGCCACAATCGCCCGCTCGGCCCGGCCCGTGCAGCCCGCGCAGGTCATCCCGTCCAGTCGAATCGAATATGTGTGCGCCATGGCCCGGCCCCTTATCATGCGTCAATCAGCATATAGGGCTTCCAGTCACTGGAAGGTCAAGAGGCGCCGTCCGTCAAAGGCCCGCTGCGGTAGCGAAAGACGCCGGTAGCAGTGGCGAGGGTTGCGCCGGTTTCGTCCGTCACCTTGGCTTCGGCAAAATAGGTCTTGCGCCCGCCGCCAATGCGCCACCCGGTGGCGATCAGGCGGCTGCCCTGCAACTGGCCGACGAAATTGACCGTCATCGACAGGGTCAGCGCGTTCTGCTGCTGCCCCGGCACCCCGGTATAGCATCCGGCATAGCCCATGGCCGTGTCCAGCAGCAGCGCATGAATACCGCCATGCAGCAGCCCCTGCCGGTTTTTCAGGATGTCATCGAAATCCGCCTCGACCACGGCGATATCGGGCGCCCATTCGGTCAGGGAATATCCCAGAACCTCCTGCAACTTGTAGGGCGCTTCCAGCTCGGCGGGGCGTGGTGGGCGGTCAGTCATGGCGGGCCTTTCTGGCAATATCTGTGCCGATTGGTCGCACAAAGCGGCGCGCCTCGCAATCGCGCGCCCTTGACCTTGCCCCCCGGCAGGCCCCATTTACCCCACAGGAGCAACCCCGGAGCCAGCCCATGACATTTGACCGCAAGATCAAGATCGCCCCGTCGATCCTATCCGCTGATTTCGCCGATTTCGGACGCGAGATACAGGCGATCGAGGCGGAGGGATGTGACTGGGTGCATGTCGATGTGATGGATGGGCATTTCGTGCCGAACCTCACCTTCGGCCCGCCCCTGCTCAAGGCGATCCGCCCGCATATTCAGACGGTGATGGACGTGCATCTGATGATCTCGCCGGTGGATGCCTATATCGACGCCTATGCCGATGCGGGCGCAGATATCCTGACCGCGCATCTGGAGGCCGGACCGCACATTCACCGCACGTTGCAGGCCATTCGCGGCGCAGGATGCAAGGCTGGTCTTGCGCTGAACCCCGGCACTGGGCTGGATGCGGTGACGCATCTGCTCGACATGATCGATCTGGTCTGCGTGATGACCGTGAACCCCGGTTTTGGCGGGCAGAAGTTCATTCACAGCCAAATCGAAAAGGTGCGCAGCCTTCGCGCCATGATTGGCGACCGGCCCATCCATATCGAAATTGACGGCGGTATGACGCCCGAAACCGCGCCGCTGATGGCGGCGGCGGGTGCCGATGTGTTCGTGGCCGGTTCCGGCGTGTTCAAGGGTGGCGGCGTCAGCAACCCGACGGTTTATGGCGAGAATATCCGCGCCATCCGCGCGGCGGCCGAAGGCGCGCTCTAATCCAGACGGACAGTCACGCGGGCGCTGCGCCCCAGCGCGTCGATCACAGCGATTTGGCTGAATCCGATTCCAATTTTGGCTAAATTGACCTGATGCGCCTGCACGCCGGTTATCAACGGCTCGCCATTCGCCATGAACGTGTAGGGTGGCTTGCCGCCACGCACCTTGACCGTCAGGCCGGGGTCTGCGGCGGCCATACGTGCGCCGTCGGGCGGAAAAATCACCTCTGGCGCGCCGGTATCGGGGACAAAGACGGTATTTCGTCCGGTGAAACGTTGCAGGGGCTGCGGCAACTCGGCGGTCGAGACGATCAGGGTGTCGGGCGGCGGCGGGGGCATCGGATCGGGGCGCGATTTCAGCCGCTGGAACGCCTCGAACAGGATCGGCGCGGCCAGATCGCCGCCGAACGCGCCCGGCACCGGCGTGCCATCTGGCCGCCCGATCCAGACACCCGCCACGTGCGATCCGTCCCAGCCCAGCGCCCACGCGTCGCGGTGGCCGTAGGATGTGCCGGTCTTGTAAGCCAGCGCACGGCGCGGAGCGCCGGGAGGCGGGGCCAAACCGGCCAGAATATCGCCCACCTGCCATGCGGCAGCGGGGCTGAGGATGCGAGCGGATGCCGGAGGCTCGCCCAGCCGCCAGCGCAGCGGGATCGCGTCACCGCCGCGCGCAAGGGCGGCATAGAACTGTACCATATCCGTCAGCGTCACGCCGACGCCGCCCAGCGCCACGGCAAGGCCGGCGTGATCGCCGGGCAGATCGGGCCGCAAGCCGGCGCGGCGCATCGCATCCATCAGATGGGCCGGGCCGATCTCATCCATCAGACGCACGACCGGGATGTTGAGTGACTGGCGCAGCGCATCGGTCACCGTGACTTCGCCGCGAAAATGGCCATCGAAATTCTGCGGGGCATAGGCGCCGAACCGGGCCGGCGCGTCGTTGATCAATGTTTGCGGATGCGCCAGCCCGCGATCAAACGCCATGCCGTAGATCAGCGGCTTGAGCGTCGAGCCCGGCGAGCGCAGCGCGTCCGTCATGTCGACAAATCCCTGCCGCGCGTCCTGCTGAAACCCCGCCGATCCGACCGAGGCGAGGATATCGCCGCTGCGGTGATCGGCCAGCACGATGGCGACCGACACCGCGCCGGGCAGGGTTCGAACGGCGCGGGTGGCCAGCGCCTCCAGCCTGGATTGGAGCGCGGCGTCGATGGTCAGCTCGTGGCGCAACGCGGCGGGATCTTCGGCGATGACGCGGTCGGCCAGATGCGGTGCGAGCGCCGGGAATGGGCGGCGCGTATGCGGGACCGGGTCCAGTTTCGCCGCCTGCGCCGTGTCATCATCCAGCACGCCCTGCCGCACCATGCGGCGCAGCACGCGGTCGCGCGCGGTGCCTGCCGCACCCCGGTGCCGGTCCGGGCGGCGATTTTCGGGCGATTGGGGCAGGGCCACGAGCAGAGCCGATTGCGCGGGGGTCAGGCGGGCAGGCTCCTTGCCGAACCACGCGAGGGTGGCGGCGCGGATGCCCTCGATATTGCCGCCATAGGGCGCGCGGGTGAGGTAGAGCTCAAGGATCTGCCGCTTGGTCAGCCGCCGCTCCAGCGCCAGCGCCAACCGGATCTGGCGCAGCTTGCCCGCCCATTGGCCGGTGCTGCCATCTTCCATCAGGCGCGCAACCTGCATCGTCAGGGTCGAGCCACCCGAGACGATGCCGCCATGTCCGATGGCCTGCATTACAGCCCGCGCCATAGCCCGCAGGTCTACGCCGGAATGACCATAGAACCGGCGATCCTCATAGGCGACCAGCATGTCCAGAAATCCCGGATCGACCGCCCCCGGCACCAGCCGCCAGCGGCCATCGGCCACGGTGTAGACGCGCAAGGTATCGCCATGTCGGTCCAGAACCTCGGCCCCCGTCGCGCTCAGCAGCGGGGGCATGGGCGTGCGATCCACCCAAGCGTCAAACCCATCGCGCGCACCTGCCGCCAAGGTCAGCGACAGGGCGAGCGCGAAGATCCAGCGATGCGCGCGCATGGCCTACTCGGTGACGGTCATCTGGCCGGTGTCCGTATGCGCGCGGTATTCGCGGCGATACATATCCTCGACCGTGGCGGCGGGGTGGTGATACTGCCCCGGCGCAATGGCGCGCACGATATAGGCAAGGTTGAACGCCTTGTTGTGGCTCCCTTCGACGGCCGCGATGAAGCGGTCGGCGCGGAATTCGCTATGCTCGGCATAGGTTGTCTCGAGCCAGTCCAAGCTGCGCACATCGCCGGAACTGATCAGGTTCGGATTGTCGATCTCCAGACCCGCCGGCAGCGGATCGTCGATGATCAGCCGCGCCTCGGCCTCCTCAAACGGGGTCACGGTCAGCACCGCCACCAGCCGCGTGCCCGAGGCGACGCCATCGAGCGACGCGGGCGCACCGTCCATGTCGTAATACTGCCGCTTGATTGCGTAGCCATAGCCATCCGCCGGGCCGGCTACCCGCGGCACACCGAAGGTTGTCAGCGTGATGTCGGTATCACGCTGGGCGGTGTTGGTGATCTCCTGAGGCTGGACCGTTCCCGCCTCCAGCTTGCGAATGAACGGCCCGGTGACGGGCGCGCCGTTCAGCATCAGGCCCTGCGCGGCGGTATCGTCGATCAGCGCGCGGGCGGCCAGAAGGCTCCAGGCTTCTTCCTGCGTGGACAGGTGCGGGCCGCTGGTGGTCAGGCTGCGGGCCAGCGCGTCGCGGTCGCCCACGTCGCTGCCCGCCTCGATGAGCAGGGCCAGGACGCCGGCGCGGTCGCGCAGAGCGGTGCCGTAATCGGCGCGCCACCTGCGGGCCTCACTGGCACGTTGGCTGCTGTTCAGTGCCGCGCTGAACATCCGGTCAGCGCGCGTCTGATCGCCGTAAGACGCCAGCGCTGCGCCCAGTTGCGCTTGAGCCAAGGGCGTCGCGAAATCGCCCGCCTTTACGTCGGCGTAGTAGCGCAGATCGCCCATCGCCGCCGCGCCCTCGCGCGCGAGAACCATGAGCGCATAGGCGATATCCTGACCGCCATTGTCGAAATCGGGAGCATAGTTCACGCGGTTGCGTAGATTGTCCATCGCCATGGCGAAGGCGCGGTCCGGTACCTCAAACCCCTCGGCGCGGGCGCGCGACAGGAAGTCCGCCACATAGGCATCCAGCCAGAAATCGCCTTGTTCCGCCTGCCACATGCCAAAGGCGCCATTGCTGGTCTGGCGCGTCAGTACGCGGCTGACGGCCTGATCAATGCGGGCCTTGATCGCGTCATCATTGCCAAAGCCAAGGGCCGTGGCGACCTGATTGAAGTAGAGCAGCGGCAGCGCACGCGACGTTACCTGCTCGGTGCAGCCGTAAGGGTAGCGGTCCAGCGATTGCAGCAGGCCCGGCACGTTCAGCCGCGCCAGTACCCCGGCGGAAATGACAGCCTCGCCCGTGCCGGGGCGGTATCCGGCGAACACATCATCCGAGAGGGTGAAGGTATCGCCCGCCGCCAGCTGGAACTGGCGGGTTTCCGAGACGGGCGGATCGTTGGCGCGCACCGGCAGGGTCAGCGATTTGGTCAGCTGCTTGCCATCGGGAGTGGTCAGGGCGATGCGTATCGCGTAATCGCCAGCCTCGCCTGCGGTGACGGGCAGGCGGAAGCTCTGCTTTTGCCCCTCGCCCAGATCGAAATCAGAGGGCACGCTGCCCGCCAGCGACACACCGGGGGCGGATATGTCGAGGCCGACGCGCCCGGTCGGGCCGGTGGCATGGACCACCTCCAGCAGCATCGAGCTGCGGTCGCCCGGCGCAAGGAATCGCGGCACCGATGCGGTCAGAACCACCGGATCACGCACCAGCACGTCGCGCTCGGCCTGCCCGACGCCCTCTGCGCTCCACGCGATTGCCATCAAGCGTACGGTGCCGTTGAAATCGGGAATGTCAAAGGACGCCTCGGCGCTGCCGTCCGCGCCGACAGTCAGCGGGCCGCTGAAGAAGGCCACCAGCTCCTCGGTCGGCGGGGGTGACTGGCGGGACATGCTGCCGCCTGCATCGCCGCCAGACCGCACGGTGCCTGCCGCGCCGTTCATGCCGTCGATCAGGCGGCCATAGATATCACGGATTTCGACGCCCAGCTGCCGCTGGCCAAAGTAATGCGCCGAGGGGTCGGGGCTGTCGAATCCGGTGAGGTTGAGGATGCCCAGATCGACGGCGGCAAGAGTGACAAAGCCGGTCTGCCCCTCCAGCCCGTCCACCTTTACGCGGGCGCTCAGCGCGCCGCGCGGGTCGGCGCTGTCGGGCGCGTCAATGCTAACGTTCAACTGCTGCGCGCCGGGGTCGATCGTCGCATAGGCCAGCCCCAGCGCGCGGGCAGGGTTCTGACCTGCCGCAATGTCCATGGGCCGAATCACCTGCGCGCTGACATAGGCGCCGGCGCCCCAATCGTCGGTCACATCGACGGGGATGACGTTCTCGCCCTCGACGACATCGACGGCCTTGCGGGAAATGACGCGGTTAGACATCACCGTGATCAGCGCGGTTCCGGCATAGCGCGGCACGATGCGCAGCTGCGCGGTATCGCCGGGCGTATAGGTTTCGGCGTCCAGCGACAGGTCCAGCGTGTCGGGCGCCCTGCTGCTGTCGGCGGGGGCATACCAGCCCGCGTAGAAATCGACGGAGGACGCCACATATGTGCCGTCCGTCCGCTCGACCAGCAGCTCGTACTGGCCCCAGTCAACGGGGGCGGCGACGCTCAGCGGCTGGGCGCCAAGGATGCCCTCGCCGGTGGCAACGCGGCTGCGGGTGGTGATCGGTTCCCACTCCCAATTACCGAATTGTTGATACCATTGATAGCGCGTGGTCACGCGGTTCAGCGTCCATTTTACCGGCATGTCGGTGCGCGTCAGATCGGGGGCGACGCCGATGATGTCGAACCGCGCCTCGCCGCCTTCTGACACGACGCCGTCAAAGGCAGGTTTGATCCCGATCATCGCCCTGGTCGGGGCCAGTGTGCGGGTAATCTGCCGCTCGACCGGGCGGCCCGAGCCTTCGCGCAGGCGCAGGACGGCAGTCGCCTCGTGGGGCTGGTCTGCGTCGATGCCGTCCGGCAGGTCCAGACGCTGGGTGAGCGTGCCATCAGTATCGGTGAGGCCGGTGTCGAAGAATTCCACTTGCGGCCCGGTTTCGGCGTCATAGCGGCCAAAGAGGTAGCCGGGGAAATCATCAAGGCTGCGGGTCGGGCGCAGCACCAGCTGCCCCTCGGATTTGAGGCCCGCACCGGGTGCACCGAAGAGGTATTTCGCCTCGACCTTGAGCGTCGGGAGCGCGGCCGCATCCAGCGTGCCCTCGGGCAGGGACAGGGTGAAGTCGATCCGCTCGGGCAGGAAATCCTCGACCAGAAGCTGAGTGCTGGCCAGCGCCGGGGCATCCAGATCGGCCTTGATGTCCAACGTCCAGGTGCCGCGCGGCGCTGTTTCGCCCACGGGCAGATTAAAGACGTGACCGCCGACAGCGCCCTCAGCCGACAGATGGCGCGCGTATTCCACCCCGTCAGGACGTGTCAGAATGGCGGTCAGGGGCAGGCCAATGACAGCCTCGGCGCCATCATCGCGCGCAAGGGCGGTGGCATGGATCACCTCGCCCGCGCGATAGGCGCCGCGGTCGGTGGCAAGGAACACATCGACGGGCGGCGCGGGAGCGCGCCCCTCGACGCCGCGATCGGACAGATCAAAGGCCGGGTCGGTCAGCGTCAGGAACGCCGCATCCTCGTCGCCCTTCCTGGCGACGACCAGCGCGGGTGCGGCGCCGCCGGTACCGCGTGTGAGGCCGACATCAAATCGCAAATGCCCGTCCGCATCGGTTACCGCCGTTCCCAGCACCGCGTTGGCGCGCGACAGCAGCGTCACCTCGATCCCGTCCAGAGCGTCCGCGCTGGCAAGGCTGCGGGCAAAAACATTCAGGCCGTCATTGCCCATCAGCGTCGTCAGCCCCAGATCGGTCAGCACGAACCACTGGGTTGCGCCGGACTCGTCATATTGATCGACGCCCTCGACCCTGGCGGTCAGGGTGTAGATGCCCGGCGGCTGATCGGCCAGAACATCGCCCAGCGGCAGGCGCGTTGTCATCGTCTGGTTCAACTGGTTCTGCACCTCGCCGGTGCCGGTCCAGATATCCTGTGCGATATTCTCCGAGAAATTGCTCAGGTCATAGCCGTTCAGCGGGCGCCCAAAAAAATCGTCCTGAATGGCGCGCAGCAGGTTGCGGTCGCTGACGCGGCGCAGGGCCAGTTCGACCTGATCAAGGTTCACCGTCTCGACCGGCAGGGCGGCATCGGCGGCGCGGGGCAGGACGTAGGCCCGGCCCGGAAACCGGACCTGCGGCGCGCGGTCGCGCACATAGGCGGTAATTTCCACATCGTTCAGCAGCGTTTCGCCATTCGCGGCAGGCAGGCCCCGGCGGAAGGTGATGCGATACCGCTCGCCATGCCGGACGCCGTCGATGCAGATCTGCCGCCCCTCGGGCCGGACGACAAGGCCGGGATCGGTCAGGCGGACAAAAGGGGCGTAATCGGTGCCGCCCTCGATCAGGTCTTCGGTGAATTCGGCGCAGATGCGGGGTGTCGCACTTTCGTTTTCGGTGGTGTTTTCGCTGATGCGAAAGCCGTACTTTGCCGCTGCCGTTTCCAGCGCGGCGACAACATCGGCGCGCGGGTCGATATCGTTGGCAAGGCGCAGCGCCTGTACCATCTCGCGGCCCCGTTCGCCGCGCTCCAGTGCCTCTGCGAGGATCAGCAGCGCATTGACGCGCGCGCCGCTTGATAGCCCGCGCAGGTATCCGTTGGCGGCGGCCGTGATGGCCTGCCGCGTGTGCTGGGATTTGTCCTGCGGGATCATCATCAACAGCCGGGCATATTCCGTCCACAGATCGCTGGCATCGCCCACCGATACGGCGGCGCCGGTCCAGCGCATCGCGTTCAGGATGTCGCCCTCGGCGATCCGGTCCTGCGCGGCTTGCATCATGGCCTGGGCGGTATAGGCGCCCCCGGGATGGGTGCGCCCGATGCCGTCGGCCTGATCTCGCATTTGCTGCAAGGTGTGATCGCCCAAGAATCCCAGATCACCCACCCTCGCGCCAGATTGCGCCAACACCTTCGGGTCAGTGTCCGCGATGCGTGCGGATATGGCGCCATTGAAGGGTGTTTTCTCGCTTACCGCACTTTTGGGAAAGCAGGCGTTCGATTTCGTGTTGAACGTGAAGGCGCGACACTGGGGGTTGGCAAGGCAGGTCGCCTGACAGGCCGCGTATGTCGTGTCAAACAGTGCGGTCAGATCCGAGCCGTAGAAATCGACATCGCGCGTGACGATTGCGCGCCGGTCCGGCACCGCGGTTTCGGCGGCCAGCGGTGCGGCAAACAAGACAAGGCAAAGCGACAATAGAATACGGCGCACGTTAGAACCCTCCAGACAGCGGAACCATCATCGTGCCATGCGGCCCGGCTTTGGGCAATGATTAAGGCATGGATGTTAAACGCTTGTTTACCTATCTGAGCGATTGTCTGCTGGACCCTGTATAACGGCACGGCGGAGGAGCGGCATGAGCCTTGCCAACAAACTGGCAGAGGAACGGCGCGGGCGGCTGGCCGCTGAGCGTCTGCTGGAGCAAAAGCAGGCCGAACTGCACGCGGCCAACCGCAAGCTGGGCAAACACGCGCGCGCCTTGTCCGATGAGATCGTCGTCACTCGCGCCAAGGTGCAGACGGTCGAGGACGAGAACCAGCGCGTCAAATCCGATCTGCATGTCGCCAACGAAAAGGTGCAGGTGGCCGAGCGGCGGCTCTGGCATTCGATCGAGACGATTCAGGACGGGTTCGCCTTTTTCGACGACAGCAGCCGCATGATTGCCGCGAACCACTCCTACATATCGGTCTTTGACGGGCTGGAGGTGATCGAGCCGGGCATAAGCTATGTCGAAATCCTGCAACTGGCCACCGAAGAGGGGATCGTGAATATCGGGGATCAGACTGCGGCCGAATGGCGGGAGGACATGCTGGACCGCTGGCAGAGCCAAACGCCCGAGCCTGTCGTGATCCGCCTGTGGAGCGGCGAATATATCAAGCTGATCGACCAGCGCGGCCATGATGGCGATGTGGTCAGCCTCGCGCTGAACATCACCTCGACCATCCGCTATGAGAAACGCCTGAAAGAGGCGCGCGCCCGCGCCGAGGCGGCGAATCGTGCGAAATCGTCCTTCCTCGCCAATATGAGCCATGAGATCCGCACGCCGATGAACGGCGTCGTCGGCATGGCTGATTTGTTGAAGGATACCGACCTGACCGAAGAGCAGTTGCTCTATGCCAACACGATCAAGAATTCGGGCGAGGCGCTGCTCGTTATCATCAACGACGTGCTGGATTATTCGAAGATCGAGGCTGAAAAGCTGGTCCTGCACCCTGAGCCCTTTGATCTGGAGCGGTGCATTCACGAACTGATCATGCTGATGCAGCCCAAGGCCCGCGATCAAGGGTTGGAGATCCTGCTGGACTACGATCTGTTCCTGCCGACGCAATTCATCGGCGATCCGGGCCGCCTGCGCCAGGTGCTGACGAACCTCATGGGCAATGCGATCAAATTCACGCTGAAGGGGCACGTAATGATCTGCGTGACCGGCGTGCAGGACGATAACGGAACCGCACAAGTGCGTATCACGGTGGAAGATACTGGCATCGGCATCCCCGAGGACAAGATCAAACACGTTTTCGGTGAATTCAATCAGGTCGACGGGGAACATAATCGTCGTTTTGAGGGGACGGGACTGGGTCTGGCGATCTCGCAGCAGCTTATACAGCTGATGGGGGGCGACATTTGGGTCGAAAGCGTCGTAGATGCGGGCTCGACCTTTGGATTCCGTATTTCCATGCCATTGGCAGACGGCGCGGACGAACCTGGCCCTATCAGCGCCGCCAATCTGTCTCGCGCGATGATTGTCGACAGCCATGATGCCACCCGCGTCGTCCTTCAAAAACAGATGGAGCTTTTGGACATCGAAACGGTCTGCTGCGCGACCGGGGCTGCGGCGCTGGAGCAAATGGATAATGGCATCGATCTGGTCGTGACGGATCACAACATGCCCGGTATGGACGGGCTGGAGCTGGCCGAGGCTCTGCGTGCCGCCGGTTATAAAATGCCAATTGTCCTGCTGAGCAACAACACCGGCGCTGCTGAACAGGATCCGGCTCGTCCGTTGCTTTGTGCTGTCCTGCAAAAGCCGGTTCCGCGTCGCGATCTTTTTGCCCTTTTGCGATCGCTGCCCACTGGCGATAACGCCGCAAGCCCGGAGCCTGAGGAGGCCATCCCGCGCACCATGCGTGTCTTGGCTGCCGAGGATAACAAGACGAACCGACTAGTCTTTGGCAAGATGGTCAAAACGTTGGATATCGATCTGGTATTTGCCGAAAATGGTCTTGAGGCAGTCGACCTGTATCAGTCGTTTCGGCCTGACATCGTTTTCATGGATATCTCCATGCCCATGATGGACGGCAAGGAGGCAACGGGCCATATCCGCCGCATCGAACAGGGCACCGGGAGGCACGTTCCGGTGGTGGCAATGACGGCCCATGCGATGGAAGGGGACGATACCAGTATCCTCGCCGCCGGACTTGACCATTATCTGACCAAGCCGCTGCGCAAAGCGGCTATTCACGACTTTATAAAAGATGCTTGTCCGGACACCGCACGCGCCCCGGCGGCGCCCATGGCGGAGGTGAGTTAAGTCCTGGTGGCTTCTGGATTGCGCAAGAAGACAGGCTTGTTTTCCTCGGACATGTCCGGGCGATAAGAATAACCCCCGGTGTCGAAATCGGTCAGGGCGTCTGCATCGGTCAGGCGGTTCTGGATGATAAACCGCGCCATCGCGCCGCGCGCCTTCTTGGCGTAGAAGCTGACGATTTTCGGGGTGCCGCCCTTGTCCTCCATAAAGACGGGCGTGACCACGCGCAGCTTTAGCGCGGCCTCGTCAACGGCACCGAAATATTCCTGACTGGCGCAGTTCACCAGCACATCGGCCTTCACGTCGGCAGCGTGACGGTTCAGCGCCTCCGCGATCCGGGGGCCCCAATAATCGTAAAGCGATTTGCCCTTGTCGGTCTTCAGCTTGCTGCCCATTTCCAGCCGGTAGGGCTGGATCGCGTCGCGCGGGCGCAAAAGGCCGTAAAGCCCTGACAGGATGCGCAGATGATCCTGCGCCCAGTCCATTTCATCGGCGTCTAGGCTGCCCGCCTCAAGCCCCTGATACGTATCGCCGGCAAAGGCCAGTGCGGCCGGCTTGCTCTCCATCTCGCCGAAATCGGCGAACCGCCCGGCGTTCAGCTTGGCCAGATCGGCGCTGATGCTCATCAGGTCCTGCAATTCTGATTGGCTCAGCTTGCCTGCGATCTCGGCCAGCGCATTCGCGTCCTTGGCAAAGCCGGGCACGGTGGCGGCGACATCCACGGGCGACATATCCAGTTTCTTGGCGGGCGAGATAACGACGAGCATGGGATGTCCTTTTAGATTTCCCTACATCTAGTCCGCCTCTTGCAGAACGTCCAGAAAGGCGGGGCCGAAGCGTTCGGCGCGCTTGTCGCCCAGGATGCGCGCCATCTGCGCTGCGTCGCGGGGACGGGTCTCGGCGATGCGGGTGATCAGTGTCGTCGAGCAACTCAGCGGCTTGTCCAGACCTTCCGCGCCGCGGGCGAGCTGGGTCTGCGCGTCAATCAGGCGGTCATATATGCTGCCAGCCGCACGACCCGCGAGTTTGCGCCGCGCGGGGTGCACCCGGGCCGCATCGCCATTGATGACCGCCAGAAAGGCGTCGCCGTATTGCTCCAGCTTTTTTGCGCCGACACCGCCGATCCGCGCCATCTGGTCCAGTGTGGCGGGGCGAACCTCGGCCATTTCGATCAGGGTGCGGTCGTTGAAGACGATATAGGCGGGCACATTCTGCGCTTCGGCAAAAGCGCGGCGTTTCGCCTTGAGCGCGGACAGCAGCGGCGCGTCCTCGTCTGATACCAGCGCCTTTACCGTGGGGCGGCGGTCGGTGCTTTGCACCGTGTCCTTGCGCAGCGTCACCCGCTCCTCGCCCTTGAGGATGGGCACGGCGGGGTCGGTCATGCGCAGGGCGCCATGGCGTTCGGGATCTGGGCGCACCAGATCGTGGCCCATCATCTGGCGGAATATGGCCTGCCAGCTTTGCTTGGACATATCCTTGCCAACGCCGAAGGTAGGCAGCGCATCATGGCCGCGCTGGCGGACTTTTTCGGTGTCCTTTCCGGTCAGGACGTCGATCAGGTGACCCGCGCCGAAATATTCGCCGGTGCGCAGGATCGCCGACAGCGCCTTGCGCACCGCCTCGGTCCCGTCGAACGTGGCGGGGGGCGTATCGCAAAGGTCGCAATTGCCGCAAGGGGCAGTCACCTCGCCGAAATAGCCCAGCAGTTTGACGCGGCGACATTCCAGCGCTTCGGCCAGACCCAAAAGCGCGTTCAGGCGCGCGTGATCGGCCATGCGGCGTTCGGGCGGGGCCAGCCCCTCGTCGATCTGGGAGCGGCGCAGGCGGATATCGTCGGGACCGTAGAGCGTGAGCGTTTCGGCGGGGGCGCCGTCGCGTCCGGCACGCCCGATTTCCTGGTAGTAGGATTCAATGGATTTGGGCAGATCTGCATGGGCGACCCAGCGGATGTCGGGTTTGTCCACGCCCATGCCAAAGGCGACCGTTGCGACCACGATCAGCCCGTCCTCGGCGTTAAAGCGCCCCTCGACATGACGGCGATCGCCTGCCTCCATCCCGCCGTTATAGGCAACGGCGTTGTGCCCCGCCTCGCGCAGCGCCTGCGCCAGCGTTTCGGTGCGTGCGCGGGTGCCACAATAAACGATGCCAGACTGGCCCTTGCGGGCCTTGGCGAATTCCATGATCTGGCGGCGCGGTCCATCCTTGGCTGCAAAAGCAAGGTGGATGTTGGGCCGGTTGAACCCGTGCAGGAACCGTTCAGGCGCGCCGCCGTCGAACAGCTTTTCAATGATTTCGTCCTGAGTTTCGGCATCCGCCGTGGCAGTAAATGCCGCCAGCGGCACGCCCAATGCACGGCGCAATTCGCCGATGCGCAGGTAATCGGGGCGGAAATCATGGCCCCATTGGCTCACGCAATGCGCCTCGTCGACCGCGATCAGCGTCACGTTGATACGGCGCAGCATGCCCATGGCAGACCCGGCAGCCAGACGCTCGGGCGCGATGTAGAGCAGTTTCAGGCGGCCCGCCTCCAGCGCTTCCCAAATGGCGGCGGTCTCCTCCTCGGTGTTGCCGGAGGTCAGCGCGCCAGCCTCGACTCCGACAGCGCGCAGGGCGCGGACCTGATCGCGCATGAGCGCGATGAGGGGAGATATGACGACTGTGACACCCTCGCGCATCAGCGCGGGGAGCTGGAAGCAGAGCGATTTACCGCCGCCCGTCGGCATGATCGCCAGCACGTTGCGGCCATCTGCCACGGCGGTCACGATGTCCTCCTGCCCGGGGCGGAAGGCGTCGAATCCGAAGATGTCCCTCAGAAGGGTGGCGGCGGGCGGCATGGGGGTATCCTGCAAGAATGGGTCGGGCTGCTCTTACAAGAGTATTTTCACACTAAGATTCGGTGAACAAGCCCCCGATGTGGTCAGGCAAAGCCAAAGATGACGGGCAGCACATAGGCGCGCAGTGAAATCACAACGATCAATGCGACCAGTGGCGCAAGGTCCAGTGGGCGGGTGTCGGGCAGGATCCGGCGGATCGGCTGATAAATTGGCTCCAGCAGACGGTTCAGCCCCTCCCAGATTTGCGCGACCAAGGGTTGGCGCAGGTTCAGCACCTGAAAATTGATCAGCCAGCTCATGATGATGTGAACGATCATCACGAAGTAGATGATGCTGAGGATCAGTTGCAGCGGTCCGTAAATTGCCAGCATGTCGAAAATCATCCTTCCCAAAGACGCCTTGCAGGTAAGCCGGAGCGGCGCAAAGCGCAAGGGCGGGCTGCATGGCGGCGTTGCATGAAAAGCTTGCCGTGACAGAAGCGGCGCTGTCATATCGGCGTCATTGTACGGATGAGCCGTCTAGATGATTCATTCCCCAGAACGGAGGGCGATATGAGAGTTTCGACATTTCGCCGCCGCATCTGGGGCTGGTTTTTCTTTGACTGGGCCAGCCAGCCCTACAATACCCTTCTGATAACATTCATCTTTGCGCCGTATGTAAAGGAGCTGATCGGCGATGGCGCGCAGGCGCAGACTGTCTGGGCGACGGGCATTGCCGTGGCAGGCATCCTGATCGCGCTGGGCGCGCCGGTCCTGGGCGCCTTGGCGGATCATTCGGGCGCACGCATGCAGTGGATCAAGGTGTTTTCCGGCATGTATGTGATCGGCGCCTTCGGCATCTGGTGGGCAACGCCCAATGATCTGAACCTTGTGCTTGTGCTGGGTTTTTTCATCATCGGCATGGTCGGGATGGAGTTTGCGACGATTTTTACCAACTCCATGCTGCCGGATCTGGGCGACAAATCCGAGATCGGACGCATTTCCGGCAGCGGCTGGGCGTTTGGCTATGTCGGCGGGTTGGCGGCGCTGCTGGTGATGCTGCTGTTTTTCGCCGAAAGCGCCAGCACGGGCAAAACGATAGTGGGGCTGGACCCGGCCTTTGGCTTTGATGCGGCGCAGCGCGAGGGGACGCGGTTTGTCGGGCCGCTGACCGGGCTTTGGTATATCGTGTTCATGGTGCCGTTTTTCGTGTGGGTCACAGAGCCTGCCCGCAACGAAAGCAAGGCGCTGGCCGTGACGCAGGCCCTGAAAATCGTCTTGCGCACCATTCGGCATCTGCCGCAAACGCCGTCTATGTTTGCCTATCTGGCCTCTTCCATGTTCTACCGCGATGCGCTGAACGGGATGTATTTCTTTGGCGGCATCTATGCGGCGGGTGTGTTGGACTGGGATGTGGTGCAGGTCGGCGTTTTTGGGATCGTTGCGCTGATTTCGGGGGCCATCTTTGCGTGGGCAGGCGGGCATGCCGATGACCGGTTCGGGCCGAAACGGGTCATCATGTCTGCCATTCTGGCGCTGCTTCTGGTTGCGGTGTCGATCGTGTTCATCTCGCGGACACGGGTGTACGGGATCGACCTCGAACCCGGCTCGATCCTGCCGGACGCGTTTTTTTATGTTTGCGGGGCTGTGATCGGTGCGGCGGGGGGCGTGATCCAGTCGGCCAGCCGAACGATGATGGTGCGGCAGGCGCGGCCCGGACATGTGGCGCAATCCTTTGGCCTTTATGGGCTGGCGGGCAAGGCGACGGCGTTCATCGCGCCCGGCATGATCGGGGTGGTGACGGCGGCGTCGGGCAGCCAGCAGATTGGCGTCAGCCCGCTGATCGGGCTTTTATTGATCGGCTTGGTGCTGTTAGTCTGGGTGAAACCACAGGGAGATCTGGCCGAATGATTGCACAACTCAGGGCGCTTGCCCTTACCGCTGCTGCGGCACTTATGGTGCCGCTTGCGCTGCCTGCGGTGGCGCAGGGCGTTCCTGCGACAATGCAGGGCAAAGAGGCCAAGCAGTTCTTTGGCGCCGCGCGTACCGGATCGCGCCAGCAGCCCGCGGCCTTCGGCAGCTATGCCAAGGGGTGCATCGCGGGCAGTGTTCAGCTGCCGCAGACCGGGCCGACATGGCAGGCGATGCGCCTGTCGCGCAACCGCAACTGGGGCCATCCTCAGCTGGTGAATTTCGTCACTGATTTGTCGGCAAAAGCGGCTCGCATGGGCTGGAACGGCCTTTATGTGGGCGATATGAGCCAGCCGCGCGGCGGCCCGATGCTGAGCGGGCACCGCTCGCACCAGCTGGGGCTGGATGCCGATATCTGGCTGATGCCTCCGCCGCGGCTGAACCTGACCATCAATGATCGGGAAAACCTGTCGGCCATGTCAATGCGGCGGGCAAATGGCGCGTATGTCAATTCGGGGTGGACCCGCGGCCAGCATGAGGTGCTGAAAGCCGCCGCAAGCGACCCGCGCGTGGCGCGCATTTTCATCTTTCCGGGCGCCAAGGTGCAGATGTGCAAGGATGAGACGGGCAACCGCGACTGGCTGCGCAAAATCAGGCCCTGGTGGGGGCATCACTACCATTTCCACGTCCGCCTTGCCTGCCCAAGTGGCGCATCGGGATGCGTCAATCAGGCGCCGCCGCCGGCAGGCGATGGCTGCGCCGAGGCGCAGGAGTGGGTGGCCAACATCCTGAACCCGCCAAAGCCCAAGCCGCGCGATCCGAATGCGCCCAAACCCAAGCCAAAGCGCGAGTTGACGATGGCCGATCTGCCACAGCAATGCGTGGGCGTTTTGCAGTCACAATAACAGGCCGGATCAGAGGGCCGAAATTTGTTTTGACATATCAAAAATTTGTGGCACTCTGACCTTGAGTTTAATCAACGAAAGGAGGTGGTCCAGTGTCATTAGAGGTATTGGAGCGGGGTGTCGGAACAGTCAGGGAGGCGCGTATCTGAGGCAATCCTCGGATATTTGAACTAGCCTGATTGGTGCGCCTAACCGGCCCACCTCCGAAAAACTTCTAGAGGGCCGTCCCATATCGGGGCGGCCCTTTCGATTTGCCGCGCAAGGTACTAGATTGGCAGACATGTTGCGCATCACAGACACCATAGCGATCGAAGATTGGGAGCTGACCGAGCAATTCGTGCGCGCCAGCGGCCCCGGCGGCCAAAACGTCAACAAAGTCGCCAGCGCGGTCGAGCTGCGGTTCGAGGCCGAACGCTCGCCCAACCTGCCGGACCCGGTAAAGCGGCGCCTGAAACGGCTGGCCGGGCGGCGCTGGACGCTGGACGGCACACTGATCATCCAATGCGACGAGACGCGCCATCAGGCCCGCAACCGCGGCATCGCGCGCGAGCGGCTGGCCGAGCTGATCCGCAAGGCGACAGAAAAACCCAAGCGGCGGATACCAACGCGGCCAACGCTGGGGTCGAAAAAGCGCCGTCTCAAGGCCAAGAAGGCGCGCGGCGACGTCAAGGCCCTGCGCGGCAAAGTCGAGGGCGAGGGATAGCGCGCCCGGATCTCAAGGGTTTCTAAACGTCTTTGCGATAGGAATTTGGCGCCAGCGCCGATTCAAAGGCCAGATACTGGTGGCCCGCCGGTTCGATCATATATATCGCATGTCCAAAGACGCGAAGGGACTGACATGACGAACACTCTTTATCAGGGCGACTTGCCGGACGGTTTGGATCTGGGCCCCGTTGTGGCGATTGATTGCGAAACAATGGGCCTGCATCCGCACCGCGACCGGCTGTGCGTGGTCCAGATGTCGGGCGGCGATGGCAATGCGCATCTGGTGCAGATCTCCAGGGACCAGGCTCAGGCTCCGAACCTGTGCGCGATGCTGACCAATCCCGACGTGCTGAAACTGTTCCATTTTGGGCGTTTCGATATTGCGGCACTGCAGAACGCATTTGGCGCTGTCACCGCGCCGGTGTACTGCACCAAGATCGCCAGCAAGCTGATCCGCACCTATACTGACCGGCATGGCCTGAAATACCTTCTTCAGGAATTGGTCGGCGTCGATATCAGCAAGCAACAGCAAAGCTCGGATTGGGGGGCGCCCGAACTCAGCAAGGCGCAGCTCGACTATGCCGCGTCGGATGTCCTGTACCTGCATCGCCTACGGGATGAGCTGAACATCCGGTTGGTCCGGGAGGGCCGGATGGAACTGGCACAGGCCTGCTTTGATTTTCTGCCGACGCGCGCGGCACTGGATCTGGCTGGCTGGCCCGAACAGGACATATTTTCGCATTGATACGCCGGGGCGACAATTTCCATACCCGCTTGGTCAACTGGGCCAAGATCATCCTGCCGCTGGTTGCGCTGGGGTTGCTTTCGACGTTGTTCTTGTTGTCGCGCAAGGTCGATCTGACTGATCAAATCCCCATCGCGGATGTCGATCTGGCGCAGCGTGCGCATGATCAGGGCGTGACGAACCCCAGCTTTGCCGGCGTCGCACAGGGCGGCGAGGAGGTGTCGTTTCGCGCGCAATCGGTCCGGCCTGATCCGGCAGATCGCGATATCCTGCTGGCCGACAGGGCGCAGGCAAAGCTGCGCCTGAACGGCGGCGGTGTGGTCGACATCACATCGCAGCGCGGCATGGCCAATCAGAGTGACATGACCGCCCTGCTTGAGGGTGATGTCCTAATTGAAACTACGACAGGCTATGTCATCCGCACCGACAGAATCAATACGCGGTTTCGCACGTTATACGCTGAAACCCCCGGCCCCATCACTGGCACAGGTCCCCCCGGCGATCTGACCGCAGGACGCATGCTGCTGACATCGGACCCCGAGACCGGCGCCGCAAATTTGCGGTTCACGGACGGGGTCAAGCTGATATACATGCCCGCAGAGGCGGAGGACTGACCGAAGTGCAGCGTATTATTCAAATGATCCTCCTTATCTGTGCCGCAGCCATGTCCGGCGGTGCACAGGCGCAAGGCATGCAGGTCGCGTTTGGCAGTACGGTGCAGGACAGCGGCCTGCCGGTCGAGGTGACGGCGGAAAACCTTGACGTCGATCAGACCGATGGCACGGCAATCTTTACCGGGAACGTGTTGATCGGGCAGGGCCAGATGCGCCTATCTGCTCCGCAGGTTCTGGTGGTGTATCTTGAGGACCGCTCGGGCATTGCGCGGCTCTCGGCAACGGGCGGCGTGACGCTGGTCAGCGGCGAAGATGCCGCCGAAGGGCGCGCGGCCGATTACAATGTGCAGTCGGGAATGATTGAAATGTCTGGCGATGTCTTGCTGGTGCAGGGCACCAGTGCGCTGACGGCAGACAGGATGTCTGTTGATACTGTTGCAGGCACGGCGCGTATGAGCGGACGTGTCAAAACCGTTCTGCAGCCCGAGAAATCGCAGTGACAAAGCCGGATCTTCATATAGCAGATGACAGCGACACCGATACTTCCGGGTTGATTGTGCGGAATTTGCGCAAAAGTTATAAGAAAAGAGTGGTCATTCGCGATGTCTCGCTGCGCTTGCGTCAGGGCGAGGTCGCGGCGCTTCTGGGTCCGAACGGCTCGGGCAAGACGACGACATTTTACGCAATTGCCGGGCTGATTTACCCCGAGGGCGGCCGCGTGACAATCGATGGGCGCGATGTGACAAACCTGCCGATGTATCGCCGGGCCAAGCTGGGTGTCGGCTACCTTCCGCAGGAAATGTCCATCTTTCGCGGATTGTCGGTCGAAGATAACATCATGGCAATCCTCGATATTTCGATCAGGGATTCGCATAAACGGCGCGAGCGGCTGGAAGAGTTGCTATCGGAATTCTCGGTCGAGCATTTGCGCCGTGCCTCGGCGTTGGCGCTGTCCGGTGGCGAGCGTCGCCGCGTCGAAATCGCGCGCAGTCTGGCTGCAAATCCAAAGTACCTACTACTGGACGAACCGTTCGCCGGCGTCGATCCGATAAGTGTGGCCGATATCCGGCACCTCGTTGCAGATCTGAAAAAACGAGGCATCGGCGTCTTGATTACCGATCACAACGTGCGCGAAACACTGGAAATTGTAGATCGCGCCTATATCCTGCACGATGGTCAGGTGCTTATGTCTGGCACCCCGGCTGAAGTCGTCGCGAATGAAAATGTACGCCGCGTTTATCTGGGCGAAAACTTTCGTATTTCCTGACAAATATCGGCAGATTTCACCGTTCCAAACGCGATCATCATTGACAAGAGCGCCGGAAAACGCCTCAATCAGGTATGACATTTGAACATTTCAGACACATCATTCAGCGAAAGGTGCGTTGAAATCGTTAACAAAATGCCATTTTCCTGCAGCCCTTCCCGGCAGCCCGAGGGGCGCGACAGCGTTAACGGGACCGGACGGGTGCGCTTTTTGAAGGAGACATCATGCGCTATCAAATCTCTGGCAAACAGATCGACATTGGCGAAGCCCTGCAAACCCACGTGAAAACCGAACTGGGTGAGGCCGTGGCAAAATACGCTGAGCGACCCGTAAATGCGACAGTCGTTTTTTCCAAAAGTGCCAGCGAGTATTCCTGCGAAGCGATCGTCCACCTGTCGACGGGTCTTACGGCGCAGGCAACGGGCAAGGCGCATGAAATTTACGCTGCATTCGACGCGGCACGTGAAAAAATGGACAAGCAACTGCGCCGTTACAAGCGGCGCCTGAAAGACCATCACAAGGATCGGTCGCAGCCGGTTGAACTTTTTGGGGCGTCCTCGTATATCCTCGCCTCAGAAGCCGAAGGAGTGGAATCGGAGCCCGATAGCCTTCAGCCCATCATCGTCGCCGAAATGCAGGCGCAGATCCCGTCGCTCTCCGTTGGAGAGGCCGTGATGCAGATGGAGCTGGCAGGGGCCCCCGTTCTGGTGTTTCGAAACGAGGCAAAAAGCGGTGTGAACGTGGTCTACCGCCGCGAAGACGGCAACATAGGGTGGATCGATCCGTAAAACGGGTTAGATGACGCGGGTCTTTGACCTCTGCGGATCTGGCCACCGGAGCAGTGAATGGACATTCCCATGATCCTGAAGCCAGGGGCAGTGCGCGTTTTGGGTGCCGCATCCAGCAAGAAGCGCTTGATGCATGAATTTGGCGATATTGCCCAAGCTGTCTATGGCGTCAATGCGCAGGCTGCGATTGATGCATTGCAAGAGCGCGAGTCGCTGGGCCCAACTGGTGTTGGGCACGGCGTGGCGCTGCCGCATGCGCGCCTGGATGACATTGATCGCGTAGTTGGGGCGTTCGTGCTGCTGGAGAAACCAATCAATTTTGATGCGGTGGATCGCCAGCCGGTCGATCTGGCTTTTGCCCTGTTCGCACCGCGCGAAGCCGGGGTTGAGCATCTGAAGGCGCTTGCGCTGATCTCTCGCACGCTGCGCGATGCGCAGCTTTGCGCGAAACTGCGCGCTAATCCAGATGCGGCAACGCTCTACACGATCATAACCGAAGCGCAGTCCATGCTGGTCGCATGATCCGCGTTTAACGCCAGCGACCCCAGCCGAACATGACGTAATCCCGCTGGTAGATTTCGGCAATCTGCGCCTCGATGTCGTCATCGTAGATATCTGCCAGGGCATACGGCAGATCCGGGGGCGCCGCCGTGACAGGCGCGGCGCCGGGATAGCCAACCTGTTTGGCCAGCGCGCCCAGTTCCAGCGTCATTTCGTCCTCGCGGATCAGGATATCGGGCATGGTGAACTGCGCCATCCCTTGCAGGATTGCCGTTTGAGTAGCCCAGTTTGCATCGACGCGCACGCTGGTCTGGCCGCGTAGATTGGCGCGCAGGAAATCCAGGAATGCGGTAAATGCCAAGTAATGCGCGCGCCGGTCATAGGACTCGTCCGGGCCGCCACCGGGGATAGGCAGCTTGTAAAAATTGCGCAGAACGCGCCGGATTTCACCTAAAGAGCCCGGTCCGCGAAGCAGAATCCGCTGGCAGAATGCCGCGTGCGCACGCGCGGCTGGGTGGCGCAGCACGGAAAAGCTGCGATGCCCCCTGGCCTGCCGCATCCAGTGGCGCAGGTCCTTTTGATTCATCTTGGTTTTCAGTTCCTCGATACTGGCGTTGTCGAGTGCGGCCATCCACGCCTGCACCTCTGCCACGGGCCCGGACTTGATCGGCATGTAGAGCAATGGCGCGCGGTGGCCGATGATGTGCGATGGCACGACGGCGCCGCGGCGTGGTTCGAAATCGGGGGTACGGGTCAGGTTAAACCGGTCGATCCCGGCGAGCGCTTGTGTCATCTCGTCGAAGTTGGCGACCTTGGCAGCCAAAGGTTGGGGGTTCTGAATTTTCAGTGCGCTGTCTAATGCCTCCAGCCGCTCATCACTGCCAAGATATCTGGCGATGCCGTTGATGATATCCAGATCATTGAGGTCTTCGTAAGAGATGTAGAACGCCGTCTGGCCGGATTTCTGCAATCTGTTCAGAACGTCGACTTGAAAACTCTGAAGCGCAGCAATGTGCCGATCAAATTCCACCGGGTCAAAATGGGCCTTGGCATCCTTTCGACGTTTGACATTGGTCAGTTTCCACTGGCCAGTTTCCTGCGCAATTTTCCAACTGACATAGCTTTCGGCAGGGTTGCGCGTGAGGATGATTTTGGCGCAGCGCGGGTCAGTCAGACAAATATCTAGCGCTCGTGCATCATGGTTGTGAAACAGGCGGAACCCGCCCATTCCGGCCGACCTGGTCTTGATCGTGTCAATCAAGCGTGCTGGATCCGCCTCGCGCGTTGCTTGCGTGATGCCGAGGATTTCGGTCCGGTTCGGATAGCCGATGAAGGCCGGGTTGAACGCCTCGCCGTGGCATTCAAAGCTCTGGAATGCGTTCAGGTTCGCTTCCAGCAGGTTAGAGCCGGTGCGCATTTCAGCCAGCACTACGAAATAGTCAAATTGGGCATTCATTACCGTACCAGATAAGGTTTGCGCGCGTTCTTTCGGGTGTCTTGCAGGTCATGTGACACCGGGAAATTGCCCATCAGATATGGGTGCATCCCCTGGTTTTTTAGATTCTGCAAGAACTGACCAAAGCCCGTAAGATCGATCATTTTTGGCACTTCTGACAGACCTCGCTGCGTGGTGTGAGGGGCGATGTCGTCAATAATGGTCTGAAGCGGCTCGATTGGCGCTTCGATGAACTCGGCCATGGTCCAGATGCGTACGCGCGCTTTCGTCCAGCTGGAGCGCAAGATTTCGAGATGCTTTGATTCAATCTGTTGCAGCAACGCTGCGTCGCGGCGGATGTCGGCAAAATCCTGGTTCGATTTGAACAAGGGAACAGACCAAGCGCCAGAGATGACCGATATCTGAGCGTTCGGATCCTTGGCGATGTCCCAGTTGATGTCCTGATTGTCGCGCGGACTGAACTGAAAACACTGGCGCTCGCCGCGCGTGTTCCAGATCAGGTTGGCCAGAAAAGCGCGCGGATTATAGTCGCGCAACGCCGCACTATCGGGCAGCGCACCGTTCATCACTACCTCCCCGTCGCTGAATTCGGCGCGTTCGGGGGCAAAGATATGACCATGCACGCGTGCGCCGGTTGCGCGGGCCAGCCACGGCTCGAAATTCTCGAACAGGGCAGAGAAGCCTTGGAAAACGGAATATTTCGAAGAAGTCAGACCATTTTCACGCGACTCGACCGGAAATCGGCTTTGCATATAAAGGCCGGGCCGACCACGTGTACGCCGCTCAACTGCCTTGGCAAAGATGCGGTCGATTTTGGCCGGATTTGGTTCAGTCCGGTTCATTGCACCGGCCTCGTCCGTGAGGAACGCATCATACAGACGGCTGGCCTGCGGCCAGATTTTTCGTGCGACAAAGCAATCTGAGCGGCGCAGTAATTGCAGGTGATCGTCGTAGAATATGTGCGGTTTGCCTTGATAACCGAATTTCGACAAGGTCAGGGACCGGCTTTCGATCTGGTGCGAATATTGCCGCGCGAGGGTCTGAAAATAGCTTTCGTCCGGAATCCAGACCTTGGAGAAATAGCGATCATAGGTGCCGCGTTCAGGATCGGACAGAATGGCTGACAGTGTCTGGCGTGTCAGGCACCACCATTGGCTGCCCATATGCGGAACGATGCCATTGGGGATGCGCCGCTTCATGCCAATGCGCCGCTGAAGCGCGACATATCGGTCGAACAAATAGCGATTCTTGCGCCACGAAAACGGGAACCGCAAAGTGAACCGCTCGGCGTCCAATCCGCCGATCGTCCATGGCACATCAGCAGTCGTCGCGCTTTCGATGAAATCGGTCAGCGGGCGGACGGCGAGGTAGTCCAGCAACTCCTGCACTGGGCGCAGCGGCAAACACGCGCCAGAGGTCAGGTAGACATGCCGTACCTCTGGAAATTCCTTCAACATCATCTCGGAGGCGCTTTGTGACGCCGCGACAAGGCCCCAAGTGCCCCATTCGCAGCGGTGCCGACGCGAAAACCGCACGTTTGGCAGGTCGGACATGGATTTTTGAAACGCGTGGTAGGTTTTATTTGGCACGGACACATCCGCGTGGATAACCAGCGGACAACCAGCGACAGACCAGTGCCGCGCCACTTGTTCTGCACGTCCGAGTGCCGTGTGTACCAGCATGACGATACCAACGCTCACTTTGGCCGTGTCCCTTTTGTCATGCCCAGTTCCCCTTGGACATCAGGCCCAAAATCTCTAACTGGCGCCAGTTTATATATTTTTCGGACCACTTGCACCACAGCTCTGGCGTGGATTCCATGTTTTCGTTGTAGGCGTTGTATTCCAATGATGCGCGATAATGTTCTTTGCGCGTCATCTCCTCCTTTGCCTTTTGGACAAAAGTGTCGAGAAATTTAGTATGCAGCAGGATTCCACTGGCCGCCTCGCCGCCCCATTCATCATAGACCAGGTTCAGCCCGCGCGGGAGCAGCATGTGGGTTGAGCTGATATAGGCATACCGGCGATGCCATTTGACCAAGGGTATCTTGTTCAAAGCCGGTGCCTTTTTCGGAGTATCCGCAAAAAAAGCCCGCGCGCGCGGGCCGCCTTGAATCCACAGATTGCCGTATTTCTGGTTTTTTGCGATCATGTAGTTGCCGGGATCGAACCATGCTACGATTTCCAGCGGATCCTGCCCGCGCCGGTAGGATGCTGCGTCCAGCCGTCCCTTGGGGTACATGTCCAGCAGCATTGCGCCGAAGCTGCGCACATTCGAGCCGTCGAGCCAGTCTGTCAGCGCCTTGATCGGGCGCGTGTCGCAGAACGGGTAGATGAAAAATTCGTCCGGATCGACGACAAGGGTCCAGTGGCCGTGGCCATATTTTCCCTGTAGCCCGTTCAGCCAGTCCACGCCAAAGCGCGCCCGCCTGTAGCTGCCCGTGGTATGCCACAGCGATACATCGGGCTGATCGGCCAGATAGTCACCGCCGCCATCGGTGCTGTCATTGTCCACGAACAGGAAATGATCGACGCCCATACGACGATAATAATCCATGAAATATGGAAGACGCACATGTTCGTCGCGTAGCGTCGAAAACAACAGGATATCGCCCGGTTTTATCTGGGCTGTGCGATCCACGACAGGGCGCAACGATAGACCCTTGCGGGCAGCGCGCGCCTTGGCGTGCTTGCGGCGAAGCCGCATGCGGTATGATTGCACCAGCTTCACGTCTGCCTGTCCCCGATCCCGACCACTCGTCCAGCATAGACACCGGAGATTAAGGTTCTGTTGCCCTGCATTCGATTGCTTCCGTGACCGCGGGTAAGACGATAAAGCGTTGGCCCGCAGGGGTAAACTACTATTGCGCCTATCATAGCCATGTTCCGCGCGACATCAGCCCCAAAGCCTCAAGGTGGCGCCAGCCGCGATAGCGCGTCGAGCGGTCGCACCATAGGTCCGGATCGCCTGCCAGGCTGTCGTAATAGGCCTCATAAAGCGATGAATTTTCAAAATGTTCGCGCCGCTGTTTTTCCTCCTCCGATTTTTCGGCGATCATGTGCAGAAATTTCGTGTGCAGCAGGATGCCGCTCGCAAATTCGCCACCTGCCGTGTCATAGACATGGTTCAGGCGGCGCGGAAGGGCAGAGTGTGCCGAGCTGACATAGGCATATCGCCGGTTCCACTTGATCAGCGGCACCTTGCCCATCGTAGGCGCGCGAACGGGGTTTCTGTCAAAGAAAAGGCGCGCCCGTGGGCCGCCCTGAATCCAAAGGTTATTCAGTACTTCATGGCGTTGTATCAGATAGTTACCGGAATCGAACCATTGCAGAATTTGGCGGGGATCGTCGCCCGCCATGTAGGTTTGCGCGCTTAGCCGTCCCTTGGGATACATGTCCAGCATTAGCGCACCAAAAGAGACTTTGCCTTGCTGGTCCAGCCAGTTGGTCAACGCGGACAGGGGGCGTGTATTGTGAAAGGGGTAAATCAGGATCTCGTCCGCATCCACGGTCAGGCACCAATGATCGTGACCATGCCGCATTTGCAGCCATGTCAGCCAATCCACCCCGAAACGCGACAAACGATAGCTGTGCGGCGTGCGCCAGAGCGATACATCGGACTGCTTTGCCAGATACTCCCGTGTGCCGTCGGTGCTGTCATTGTCCACAATAAGGAAATGATCGACGCCCAGTTTGCGGTGATGGTCCAGAAAAAAGGGCAGGCGGATTGCCTCGTTTCGCACGGTCGAGAACGCAAGGATCGCGCCGGGCCGAATCGCAGCCGTTCTGTCGATGACCGCGCTTAGTTGCCTCCGCTTGCGAAAACTGCGCCACAGCAGCCGCCGCCGTTTCCAGCGCAGGCGATAAGCCATGGCCAGCGTTGCCGCCTGCGACCTGACTTGCGCGCCAGATCCTATTTGTGCTCCGCAGGGTTTCTGTGGCGGCACAGTCGCGATCAACGCTCGTAATGTCCGGAACGGTGCCACCGCCACGCATCCGCAATCATACAGTCCATCGTACTGCGGTCCGGCGTCCAGCCCAGCTCGGCGACCGCGCGGGTGGAACCAGAGACGAGCTTGGTGCAATCGCCCGGTCGGCGCGGTCCCTCAATCACCGGAACATCACGGTTTGTCACCGCGCCGGCGTGTCCTATTACTTCGCGCACCGAAAATCCCGATCCGGTGCCAAGGTTGAACACGCGGCTGTCGTTGCCATCCGTCAGCCATTTCAGGCCCAGAACATGCGCGTCGACCAGATCGCAGACATGCACATAATCGCGGATGCAGGTACCGTCGGGCGTGTCATAATCGGTGCCGAATATGGTCAGCGCGTCGCGTTTGCCCTGGACCGCGTCCAGCAGAAGGGGGACCAGATGGGTTTCGGGCCGGTGGAATTCACCCACCTCCGCATCGGGGTCGGCGCCGGCCACGTTGAAATAGCGGAAAATGACGTGGCGCAGGTTATGGGCGGCCTCAAAATCGTGCAACATGTCTTCGATTGCGCGTTTTGATTTGCCATAAGCGTTGATCGGATGCTGCGGGCAACTCTCATCCAATACCACGTTGTCCTGATCGCCGTACGTCGCGCAGGTCGAGCTGAAGACGAAATCCAGACACCCGGCATGGACTGCGGCCTGCATCAGGCTTAGCGATCCGGCAACGTTGTTGTGCCAGTAGAGTTCGGGCAGGCGCATGGATTCGCCCACCTGGGACAGTGCGGCAAAATGCATCACAGCAGCGGGATTATAGGCGGCGAACACCTGATCCAGCCGACCACGATCCGTCAGTTCGCCTTGCTCGAACGGGCCGAATTTGACCGCGTCCTGCCAGCCGGTGATGAGGTTGTCATAGGTCACGGGTGTATATCCCGCTGCCGCCAGCGCCTTGCAGGCGTGGCTGCCTATGTAGCCCGCGCCGCCCGTTACCAGGATATTCGTCACGCCGCTGTCATCCCCCGATTGTCCGCCTCGGGCGGATTATTCTGCGGCTTTATCCGCTGCCACAACCTCGTGCAGGAAGGCGCGCAGGTCGTCACGCAAATCCTCGCGCGCCAATGCGAACGCAACCGTTGCTTGCAGGAACCCGGCCTTGGAGCCGCAATCATAACGATGCCCCTTGAAGCGAAAGCCGTAGACCTCTTCGCCATCGGCGCGCGCATCGTCAATCGCATCTGTCAGCTGGATCTCACCGCCTGCGCCGACCTGTTTTTTGTTCAGCTTTTGCAGCACGGTGGGCGTCAGGATGTAGCGGCCGATGACGGCCAGGTTTGACGGCTGCGTGCCGGGGGCGGGTTTTTCCACCATCCCCTTGGTCAGGACCAGATCGCCCCTGTCCTCTTGGATGTCGAGGATGCCGTAGGACGAAGCCTTGTCGTCCGGCACATCCATCGCGGCGACGATGTTGCCTTGTGTTTCGTCAAACGCTTCGACCATTTGTTTGAGGCAGGGGGTGTCGCCTGCGATCACATCGTCCGGCAGGATGACGGCGAACGGCTCGTTTCCGACCAGACGGCGGGCGCACCAGACGGCATGGCCCAGACCCAGCGGTTTGTGCTGGCGCATATACGCGATCTCGCCTGAATCCATATTGGTGGATTTCAGAATATCCAGCAGCTCGGTTTTACCCTTCTTGCGCAATACCTGTTCCAGCTGCGGAGCGTTGTCAAAGTAATCCTCCAACGCGCCCTTGCCGCGGGACGTTACGAAAAGGAATTCTTTTATACCGGCAGCGCGTGCCTCGTCGATCGCGTACTGCACCAAGGGCCGGTCGACCAGCGTCATGATTTCTTTGGGGACGGATTTGGTTGCCGGCAGAAAACGTGTGCCCATTCCCGCGACTGGAAAGATTGCTTTTGTGACTTTACTGCGCATCGCCTGTTCCCTTGGAGATTAATTCAGTTTGCATGCCTTGAAATCAGCCTATTGCGCGAACCCGGCAGTTTTGTGGCGCCTTTTAGATCAGTTGTGATCCGTTTTGAACAGCCAAAACATGTTCCGGGCGGTTTTCTGCTATGGATTTTTAAAAGTTGCGCACTTTTTAAAAGCATTTTCAGGTGATCGTCAGGCTTTTTTCAGGGTTACGCCGGGCGCATATGCGATGAAAAAGGGATTTTCATATCCGGCCTTGCCATAAACCAGCGGGCTATGGTCATCCCATCTGACAACACGCCCGCCTGCACCTGCCAGGACGGCATGCCCCGCCGCGGTGTCCCATTCCATGGTGCGTCCAACGCGCGGATAAATATCGGCCTCACCCGTGGCGACAAGGCAGAACTTTAGCGAAGATCCGGCGCTGCGGCTGTCCTTCACTGCATATTTGGCGATGTAATCCTCGGTTGCCTGATCGCGGTGCGATTTCGATGCAACCACCATCAACGCGTCATTATCAGGTGAGGACACGTTGATCTGCGTGACCTTGCCGACCGACTCCTTGTCCAGCGGGCCGGTTTCCTCGACGGTGCTGCCATCCGCCTGCGTGTAGAACATCCGCCCCTTGGCGGGTGCAAAAACGACGCCGCGCGTCGGTGTGCCATTCTCGACAAGGGCGATATTTACGGTAAAATCGCCGCGACGGTTGATGAATTCCTTGGTGCCGTCCAGAGGGTCGACGATTAAAAAGGTGGCGGCGCTTTTTCCGTGCGAGGTTGCCTGCTCCTCGGTGACGAGCAGCACGTCGGGAAATGTGGCCCGCAGCCCGGCCGAGATAAGCGCATCTGCGGCCTCGTCGGCGGCGGTGACGGGGCTGTCGTCAGACTTCGATTTGACGTCAAAATCGTCCTGTCCATAGATCTGCATGATCGCATCACCGGCCTCCAGCGCAAGGCGCCGCATTACGGTGGTCAGCTCAGTGTAATCCATGTCGAATGCTCCGGGCAGATAAGGGGCGCAACGTAGTGTTGCGGGGATAGGCCGCGCCCCTTATGGTGCCTTGCTAACGGAACGGCAAGAATTCCGTGTCAGGTATGTCGGCAGCAACGACGCGAAAGCGGGCACATGTTTCAGCAGATCAAGCAACGATCAAAACTGCAAACCGCAGTTTCTATATTGGAGCTGATTTACCATGCCACAGTGCGCGATGTGCGCAAGGCGCATGGAAATGCGCTGGTGGCGATCGGGCTGAATATCCTTCAGGCGCTGGTTTTTCTGGCCGCTTTCTACGTCATGTTCTCGGTGCTGGGTCTGCGCGGCGCGGCGCTGCGAGGCGATTTCCTGCTGTATATCATGTCGGGGATTTTCCTGTTCCTCACCCATGTCAAAACGTTGGGCGCCGTCGTCGGGGCTGAGGGGCCATCGTCGCCAATGATGAAACATGCGCCGATGACCACGGCCATCTCCATCAGTTCGGCCGCGCTGGGCGCGCTCTATGTGCAAGTCCTGACCATGGCGCTGATCCTGTTCTGCTATCATGTGGCGGTCACACCGTTCGAGGTGGAATATCCTTTTGCCGCCATGGGTATGTTGCTGCTTGCGTGGTTTACCGGGGCGGCAATCGGGCTGGTTCTGCTGGCGATCAAGCCGTGGTTTCCCACGTTCGTTTCCACATTCGCAACCGTTTACCAGCGCGCAAACATGATCGCATCGGGCAAGATGTTCGTCGCCAACATGCTGCCGGGCTATATGCTCAGGATGTTTGACTGGAATCCGCTGTTTCACACCATCGATCAGGCACGCGGTTTTGTTTTCGTCAATTATTCGCCTTATAATTCAAACGTGACTTATCCCATCGTCGTGGCGATCGTTCTGACGATGATCGGGCTGATGGGCGAATTTTATACGCGCCGCCACGCGTCGACCAGTTGGGACGCGCGGCGCTGATCTGGCGCCCCAAACGTGGTTATCCGGTGCGGCGCACTGCATCTGCGATCGTATCGACGACGTCATGCAGCAGCGCCTCGTCCTCGCATTCGGCCATGACGCGGATCAGCGGTTCGGTCCCCGAGGGGCGGATCAACACGCGGCCCTTGCCAGTCAGCCGCTTTTCCTGCGCGGCGATGATATCTTGCACAGCCGCGTCTTGCAGTGGCGCGGTTCCGGCGCGAAGTGCGACATTGACCAAAAGCTGCGGCACCGAATCAAAGCTGTGCAGCAACGTGCTGGCAGGCTGGCCACTATGGACCATGGCGGCCAGAAACTGCAGGCCCGCAATCAGCCCGTCACCGGTGGTGGCGTAATCGCTCATCACGATATGGCCTGACTGTTCGCCGCCCAGATTAAAACCGCCCTCGCGCATCCGTGCAACCACGTGGCGGTCGCCGACTTTGGTCCGTTCCAGCGTCAGGCCCAGCCCTTCAACATACCGCTCCAGCCCCAGATTGGACATCACTGTCGCCACCAAGGTGCCGCCCGTCAGCGTGCCTGCCTCTGACCAAAGGCGCGTAAACAACGCCATGATCTGGTCGCCGTCCACGATCTGCCCCATTTCGTCGATCAGCACGATCCGGTCGGCATCGCCATCAAGGCAGATCCCCAGATCGGCGCCATGGCTGCGCACAGCATCCGCCGCCGCCTGCGGCGAGGTCGAGCCGCACCCAAGGTTAATATTATAGCCGTCGGGCGACACACCCAGCGGGATGACGTCGGCGCCCAGCTCCCACAGGACTTCGGGCGCGGCCTTGTAGGCGGCGCCGTTGGCGCAATCGACCACAATCTTCAGCCCTGTCAGGCGTGTGGCGCGTGGAACTGTCGTCTTGGCGTACTCGACATACCGGCCTTGGCCTTCCTCGATCCGCTTGGCGCGGCCGATGTTGATTGGCTTGGCCGGGGGAATGTCGCCGCCAATGATACGCTCGATTTCCGCCTCTGACGCATCGTCCAGCTTGAACCCGTCGGGGCCGAAAAACTTGATCCCGTTGTCGTGATGCGGATTGTGGCTGGCCGAAATCATGATGCCCAGATCGGCCCGCATCGACCGCGTCAGGAAAGCCACCGCAGGCGTCGGCACTGGCCCCAGCAGCAGCACGTTCATCCCTGTCGAGGTTAGTCCGGCGGTCAACGCATTTTCCAGCATATAGCCCGAGCGGCGCGTATCCTTGCCGATCACCACCCGGTGGCCATTCAGCCCGTCCTTGCGAAAATGCCGCCCTGCCGCCGCCCCGACCCGCAGCGCCATTTCAGCCGTCATTGGATAGGTGTTGGCCGTGCCGCGAATTCCGTCGGTACCAAAGATTTTGCGCGTCATAAAGGATGCCTTTCGCGGCTGCTCGGGGTAGCAAGATGCGCTGTCATATACTGTCCTTCCGGCGATTTGGCGAGAGCCTTGACCGCCCTGCATTGCAATGAACGCGCCCAGCAGGCACAAGCGTGCCGCTTGGCCAAGACAACATCCCGGAGACCTTTTCATGAGCCTTCCGCAACCCTTGCGCCGTGCCGCCCCCTGGGCATGGGCGGCCACCGCTTTGCTGGCGGCGGTTCTGTGTGTGCTCACCCTTAGCCCCTCACCCCCGACAGGAGGGCGGCCCAGCCCGGACAAGCTGTATCACTTCATCGGCTTTGGAGCGCTGGCAGTGCCGCTGTGTCTGGCTTATCCGCGCCGCGCCTGGGCTGTGATCGTCGGGGTGATTGCGTTCGGTGCCGCTGTTGAAGTGATACAGCCTTTTGTCGGGCGCGGGGCCGAGTGGGGCGATCTTCTGGCCGATGCGCTGGGAGCGGCGACGGCTGCCGGTGTGGCGGTGGCGCTGCGTCGCAGATGGCCTACACCAGCGTAACCCCCGCCTCGCGCATGCCGGTCAGGGCTGCATCCATCGACCCATGCGCGTCGATCCCGCGGCACAGCGCCGCCTCAACCCGTACCTCATAGCCCAGCCGCGCGGCATCTACCGCCGAAAAGTTGACGCAGAAATCCAGCGCCAGCCCAACCAGCGTTACCGAAGTGATGCCACGCGTCTGTAAATAGCCGTGCAAGCCTGTGGGCGTCAGGTGATCATTCTCGAAGAATGCCGAATAGCTGTCCAGCGCCGGGTTATACCCCTTGCGAAGGATCATATCGCCGCGTTCCGTGTTCAGATCGTCGTGGAGTTGCGCGCCGGGGCTGCCTTGAACGCAGTGATCGGGCCACAAAACCTGCGGCCCGTAGGGCATTTCCATGACATCCATGGGCTTGGCGCCTGGATGGCTGGAGGCAAAAGACGCGTGCCCGGCCGGATGCCAGTCCTGCGTCAGCACGACCGCCTCAAAATCATCCATGCGCGCATTGATGCCTGCAACCAGCGCATCGCCCTCTGGCACGGCCAATGCACCATCTGGGCAAAAATCGTTCTGCATGTCGATCACGATCAGCGCTTTGGTCATTTTCATCTCCCATTTCTGCGGTGCCTATGGGTAGGGCTGCGCCGATGCGGCGTCAACAATGCGCCCCTTGCCGGGCGCGCGCGTTGCGCTTAAAACCCCCCGCATGTTTACAGTCGCCGCCCTTTATCACTTCACCGCGCTTGCCGATCCGGCGGCGCTGCAACCACCCCTTTTGGCGCTGTGCCGGGCCGAGAGGGTGACAGGCTCGCTCATTCTTGCGCATGAGGGGATCAACGGGACGATTGCGGGCAGCCGCAAGGCGATCGACGCGGTTCTGGAGCATCTGCGCGCCTGGCCCGGATGCACCGATCTGGAGCACAAGGAAAGCATCAGCAGCGTTCAGCCTTTTGGCCGGCTCAAGGTACGGATCAAGCGCGAGATCGTGACAATGGGCCAGCCTGATGTCGATCCACGTGCCCGCGCCGGACATTATGTCGCGCCTGCCGATTGGAATGATCTGATCACCCACCCTGACGTTGCCGTAATCGACACGCGAAACGATTACGAGGTTGCCATCGGCACGTTTCAGGGTGCCGTTGACCCCGAAACCGCCAGCTTTCGCGACTTCCCGGCGTGGTGGGGCGCGAACAAGCACCGCTTTCACAACAAACGCATCGCGATGTTCTGCACCGGGGGCATCCGCTGCGAAAAATCAACGAACTACTTGCTGGGTCAGGGGGTCGAAGACGTCTATCACCTCAAGGGCGGCATCCTGAAATACCTTGAAGAGGTCCCGCAAGACGCGAGCACATGGCAGGGCGATTGCTTTGTGTTTGATGGCCGGGTGTCTGTCGGCCATGGCCTGATCGAGGGGCCGCATCACCTGTGTCATGCCTGCCGCCGCCCTATCCTGCCCGCCGACATGCAGCGCCTCGAATATGAGCAGGGCGTCGCCTGCCATCATTGCACGAATGAAACAACCGATGCCGACAAGGCTCGTTTCCGCGAGCGGCAAAAACAGATCGCCTTGTCAGACGCCCGCGGCGAACGGCACATGCAGAACATACCGGGCAACTGAAACGCGCCGCTCGCTGCTTGCAATATTCCACTCATACTCAAAAACCCGCCGCAGGCCACAAGCGCTGCGCGCAGGTTTTGCGCATCCATGCCAAAGAATTTCATGAGACTCCCAATGTATCTTTGCAAACAAAGATTTTCAGCGGCGACCCCCAGGGAGGAGAAGAGGGGTCGCCGCCAGATCGGATACCTACAGGGAGGAGAAAAGATATCCGAAACCGTTGAGCCTGCCGGGTGTGGCGGGCGAATTCTATTAGCCGCGCTGGTGCGTTCCGTAGACCGCCTGCCATGCGTCGCTATGGATCGAATGGCGGCTCAGTCCCAGATCGGTCAACTCGTAATCCGACAGTTGCGACAGTGCATTTACCGTCTGGCGGTAGGACCGGCGCTGGGCGATGCGGGACTTCATGTCAGCAAAAAGCGACAAAACGGTATGAAACCCGTTGGCTCGCGGCGCTTGCGCGTGGGATGCATAGCTCATGATCGACTTCCTTTATTCACATTGGTCCCAACGCCACGTGCGCTCATCGGTGCCGGGTGTCGGACCAGTTCAAGTTGTTGCTGACTACATACGCCTTTGCTGCGGCTGCACAATGGACGCAACAGCAATGCTGCTATGCAGCAATTGCATAAGTAAAGCTTACCTAAAGTCATGCAGGTTCTATTGTTTTTCCCTGCTTTTCCGCGATCACACTTGCCCTTCATCCAAAAACCGCCACGTATGGGCCTAGGCATCTGAGAAAGGGACGACATGACTGTCACGCGCGCGGAAATCGAGGCCGAACTGGCCCGCATTCAACTTCCGGATGGGGGCGATCTGATGTCGCGCGACTGGGTCCGCGCGCTCAGCGTCGAGGGCGGCGAAGTGCGTTTTGTGATCGAGGCGCCCAGTCCTGAAATCGCCCGCCAGTCCGAAGGCGTGCGCGTCGCGGCCGAACAGGCCGTTTCGGCGCTGGCCGGTGTCAGCCGGGTCAGCGCGGCGCTGACGGCGCACGGCCCTTCGGCCAAGGCGCCGGCGCAGCAGCCGCAATCGGCGCCGCCCAGCCTCAAGATTGGTGGCCATCCCACCCCGCAGCAAGGCTCGATGAAGCCTGCCAGCGTCAAGTCGATCATTGCCATCGGTTCGGGCAAGGGCGGCGTTGGAAAATCCACTGTTTCCTCCAATCTTGCCGTTGCACTGGCGCGCGCGGGCAAACGTGTCGGCCTTTTGGATGCGGATATCTATGGGCCCAGCCAACCGCGCATGATGGGTGTCAGCAAACGCCCCGCCAGCCCCGACGGCAAGACGATCGAGCCGCTGCAAGCCCATGGCGTCACGCTGATGTCGATCGGTCTGATGCTGGACCCGGCCAAGGCCGTGATCTGGCGCGGTCCCATGCTGATGGGCGCTCTGCAACAGATGATCTCTCAGGTGAGCTGGGGCGAGCTGGATGTGCTGATCGTCGATCTGCCCCCCGGCACCGGCGATGTGCAGCTGACGCTGTGCCAGAAGGCCGAACCATCGGGAGCAATCATTGTGTCCACCCCGCAGGATGTGGCGCTGCTGGACGCGCGCAAGGCGATGGACATGTTCAACACGCTGAAAACGCCCATCCTTGGCATGATCGAAAACATGTCCACCTACGTGTGCCCGGAATGCGGGCATGAGGCTCAGATCTTTGGCCATGGGGGGGTCGCCGCCGAGGCAGAGAAGCTGGGCGTGCCGTTCCTTGGCGGGCTGCCCATTGATCTGGACACGCGGCTGGCGGGCGATGCCGGTGTGCCGATCGCCACCGGTGACGGACCGGCCGCCGCCGCCTATGCCGCGATGGCCAGACGCTTGATCGACGGCGGCATCGTCTGAAGCCCGTTTCACCATCCGCCCTAAGCAGCAGGAGCCGCCCATGACCCTCGCCATCCTCTATATCGTCACCCTGATCGTTTTCCTCGGGCTCGACTATCTTGGCCTGAGTTACATCATCAAACCAACGTTTGAGCAGCAGATCGGCGACATAATGGCCGACAGCCCGCGTCTGGGGCCGGCTGTGATCTTCTACGCTTTCTATGTCGGCGTCCTGCTGTGGTTCGTCAGCTGGCCGGCGCTGGCAGGGGACAAGTCGCTGATGTGGGTCTTTGGGTCTGGCGTGCTGATCGGGGCGATGGCGTATGGAACCTATGAGTTTACCAATCTGGCAACACTCAAGGATTGGACATGGCGTATGGTTGCGACCGACTTCACATGGGGTAGCCTTTTGACGGGCGTATCGGCAACCGCCGGTGTCGCCGCTGCGCGCGCTGTTGGCTGAGCGCGGGTTGAACTGCCGCACCGACGCTTGAGGCGCTCCTGAAAAGGCGTGCGATGATGGCATGCTTCCGGGCATTGCTTTTTCACCTCAGGCTCGTTCCTTTTCCGGTTGCGCGGGGGGCGGGAGCAGACGGTGCACGATCAGTCTTTGATCGGTGCGCGGATAACTATGTCGGCTGTCTACGCAGCTTCGGCGCGGGATCGCCCATCGACCGGGTCAAGAGCGAAGGCTATGCGCCTTTCACGGTGCCGGTGTTATCCGTGCCGTGCTGAAGGGCCGCCGCCAGATTGGGCGCTGCGTGGCGTACCCGAACACCAACGCCGCGCGGCCAGTGGACGCTAGTCTTTGGGCAGTTCCACTGCGACCAACCCCAGCTTGCGCGCAGATGCGATGGACAGGATGTCACTATCCAACCCGTCAGTCTTTTGAAACTCGCGGATAGCGGCGCGCGTTCGTGCATCCATTTCGCCGCTGACCGATCCACGATAGAGATTGCGCGCCGCCAGCGCGCGTTGCAGCGAACTGACGAAATCAGGGATTCGATCGGCCGGGCAGGGGGTTTCGAACCACGTCACGTTGCGTTCCTGCACGATGGCCTGCTGTGTTTCCATCCGGTAGTTGCCCGGCGTCGCACCTGCGCCGTCGACCTGCGCTTGGGACGGCGGCACCAGCACCTGATCCGAGACAGTTTCGACTACCGCAGGTGTCACCCGCTTGCCCCAGCAGGTGCCGGGCACGGCCTCCGGAGACGTCTCGGCGAGTGTCTGGACACGATCGGGTTCAGCCCGGCCAGCCACGGGGGCATCGCAGCCCGCACCTAACAGCACGGCGAACAGGGAAAGGGTGCGAGGTGTCAAATGCGCGTGCCTCATAAGCGGCCTCTACCGGGTTCAGACAAGGTTAATCGCTTTGGCGCCCGCAGGAAAGCCGTTGCCCACCGCACATATGCGGGTTCTTGCGCGCAACGGGGGCCAAGGCAATCCCGCCTCAATACCCCAGATCGCGGTCCACCAGATGCAAAATTGGCTCGCCGGCCTCGCTGCGGCGAATATTTTCGGCGATGACTTCGCTCGCGGTATCCTCGCGTGTTTCGGATGCAACATGCGGGGTCACTGTCACCGACGGATGCGCCCAATAGGGGTGTTCTGGCGGCAGTGGCTCGATGCGAAACACGTCCAACGTGGCATGGGCGATATGACCGCTATCCAGTGCCTCCAGCAGGGCATCGTCGTCGATCAACGGGCCGCGGCCGGGGTTGATGACAACGGCGCCCCTGGGCAACAGCGCCAATCGCGCAGCGTTCATCAGGTCTTCGGTCTGGGGCGTCTTGGGCAGAAGCAGCACCAGAATTTGCGCAGTTTCCAGCGCAGTGCGCAGTCCCGCATCGCCGTTCAGGCAGCGCACGCCTGGCAGATCCTTGGCTGAACGGCTCCATCCCGTGACGTCAAAGCCAAGAGATACCAGCGCCTTGGCGCAGGCGGTGCCCAGCGCGCCAAGACCCAGAATGGTGACCGCGCGATTCTCGGCCAGTGGTGGCGTGTGCTTGCGCCAGACGCCGTCCTGCCCGTGAATATGAGCGTCGATGCCCAGATGATGGCGCAGCACATGGCCTGTGACCCACTCCACCATACCCTGCGTCAGGCCGTGATCGACCATGCGTGCCAAGGGCTGGGTCAGGGTGGAGTTGCCAACCACATCCTCGACCCCGGCCCACAGATTCAGCACCGCCTTGCAGTTTGCATAGGGGGTGAAATCTCTCACCGGTCCGTTGGGGGCCAGCACGATATAATCCACATCCTGCGGCGCGATGTCGGTGGACAGGTTGAAGCCCTTCAGCCCAGCGGTCTTCAGCGCCTTGGTCAATGGGGCCTCATATTGCGGCCAGCGCTCCGCCTTGGCGGCGAACAGGATATTGATTGTCATGGATCACCTCGGCTTGTGGACATGCGCGCTCTGGACCATGCCGAAACCCAGCATGAGGATCAACATGGCAGAGCCGCCATAGCTGACCAAAGGCAGGGGCACGCCCACAACCGGCGCAAGGCCCATCACCATCGACATGTTCACCGCAAAGAACAGGAAAAACGTTGCAGCAATGCCCAGCGTCAGCAGCGACGAAAAACGGTCCCGGTTCGTGACCGCCGTGCTGATACAGAACACGATGATCAGCGCGTAGAGGCCCAGCAGCGAGATGGCCCCGATAAATCCGAATTCCTCGGCCAGAGTGGTAAAGATGAAATCGGTGTGCTTTTCCGGCAAGAAGTTCAGCCGCGACTGCGTGCCCTGCATGAAGCCCCGGCCCGTCCAGCCGCCCGATCCCAGCGCGATCTTGGACTGGGTGATGTGATAGCCCGCGCCGAGAGGGTCCTGGCTGGGGTCCAGAAACGTATCAATCCGGCGAAACTGGTAATCGGCCAGCAGCTGCCAATCGGTGCCGCGGCTTTGGAATACGGCTGTGACCAGCCCGATTCCGGCGGCGATGACGGCGGCGAAATAGGCCCAGTGTACCCCCGCCAGAAACATGATGCCGCCCCCCGCCGTGATCAGCAAGATCGAGGTGCCAAGGTCGGGCTGGACCAGCACCAGATAGACCGGCACAAGTATCATCACGATAGGGATCATCACCCAGACCGGGCGCGACGTTTTCTGCATCGGCAGCCAGTCGTAATAGGCCGCCAGTGCCATTACGAGGGTAATTTTCATCAACTCGGAGGGTTGCAGGCGCATGAATCCCAGATCAATCCAGCGCTGCGCCCCCATACCGATGCTGCCGAACAACTCGACTGCGACCAACAACGCCAAAGATATGACATAGGCCAGCCCGGCGATATTGCGCCAGAACCAGATCGGCACCATCGCAACCGCCAGCATCAGGCCAAATCCGACGCCAAAGCGCTTCATCTGCGGGTCCATCCACGGATCAGCCGAACCGCCGGCCACGGAATAGAGCATCAGGAACCCGACGCAGGCGACAGTGGTCAGCAGTACCGCCAGCGGCCAGTTGACGTACAGGATCTTGCGCAGGCCGGTTGGTACGCTTTTGACAGAGTATTCCAGATAGCTCATGCGCGGTCGCTCAGCGGTCGGCCGTGATGGGGGCGGGCATCGCGCAGTTTTTCCTGCTGCGTACGGATGCGGCCCCGGTCGGCTGTCGGATAGGCCTCAAGGGGCGGATCGCCGTTGTAGAGGGCCTGAAGCGTGATGTCGCGCGCGATGGGCGCCGCCGTAGACGATCCGCCGCCGCCATGTTCAACGACGACCGCGACGGCAACTTTGGGGTTATCGGCCGGTGCGTAATCGACGAACAATGCGTGATCGCGCCGCTCCCATGGCAGATCCTCGTTGCGGCGCACACCTTGCGCACGCTCGGCGGCAGTGATGTTGCGCACCTGGCTGGTGCCGGTCTTGCCGGCCATTTCCATGCCCTCGGCGACAATGCGGCTGCGGTAGGCGGTGCCGCGTTTGTTGTTCGATACGTCATACATTGCCCGGCGGATATTGCGCAGATTGTTCTGGTTCAGGCCCAGATCTTCGCCATGGCCGGTCGGTGCCTCGACGCCGTCTATGGATTTTATCAGGCGGGGCGTCACCGCGCGACCGGTGGCGATGCGCGCGGTCATCACAGCCAGTTGCAATGGCGACGTCAGCACGAAGCCCTGCCCGATGGACGAGTTCACGCTGTCGCCAATCACCCAGTCCGCCCCGCGCGAGGCGCGTTTCCATTCTTTGGTCGGGATCAGCCCCTCGGCCACGCTGGTCATCGGCAAATCATGCGTCACGCCCAGCCCCAGGCGTCGCGCCATCGCGCTGATATTCTCGATCCCGGTGCGCAGGGCCATCTCGTAGAAATAGACATCGCAGCTTTCGCGTAGCGCGCGACTCAGATCGACATTGCCGTGACCGGCACGTTTCCAGCAGTGGAACCGGCGCCCGGATACCTCCAGATGACCGGGGCAGTAGACGGTATCGACGGCGCTGGCATTGCCGGCCTCCAGCGCGGCGAGTGCCGTCACCATCTTGAATGTCGATCCGGGCGGATAAACGCCCTGTACGGCTTTGTTCGGCAACGGGCGGTATTTGTTGTTAAGCAGGGCGTTATAGTCGGCCACGGAAATGCCGCGCACGAACAAGTTGCTGTCAAAGCCGGGCGTCGACACGGTGGCCAGAATGTCGCCCGTCTCGCAATCCATCACCACAGCGGCAGCGCTTTCGCCCTCCAGCCGCGCGTGAATGTAGGATTGCAGGTTGCTGTCGGTGGTGATCTGGATGTCCTTGCCGGCCACGCCTTCGCGGCGGTCCAGCTCGCGCATGACGCGGCCCGCCGCATTCTGCTCGATCCGTTTTGTGCCGGCGGCGCCGCGAAGCATGTCCTCGCGCTGCGCCTCCAGCCCGATCTTGCCGATCTGGAACCGCGGGATCAGCAGCAGCTGGTCGGGCGCGTCGATCTTGTCCAGATCGTAATCGCTGACAGGACCGACATAGCCCAGCACATGCGCGTATTCCTGATCCATCGGATAACGCCGCGACAGGCCAACCTCGGGGCGCACACCGGGCAGGGCAGGGGCGTTGACGGCAACGCGGCTGAGCTCCTCCCAACTTATGCGGTCGGCGATGGTGACGGGGTGGATGCGCGAGCGGCGCATTTCCTCGCGCGCGCGCTCCAGCTCCTCGGGGTCCAGCGCGATCAACTGTCCGAGACGCGCGATGGTGTCTTCGACGTCGCCCGCCTCCTCGCGTTCCAGAATGATGCGGTAGCTGGGCACGTTTTCAGCAACGACCAGTCCGTTGCGGTCAAAGATTTGCCCGCGCGCAGGCGGAATCAGCCGGATCTTGATGCGGTTTTCCTCGGCCAGCAGGCGGAACTGGTCGGCCTGATCGACCTGAAGGTGCCGCATGCGCCACGCCAGCAAGCCCAGAAATCCGGCCTGCCCGGCGCCCAGTATCAGGCCGCGCCGGGTGATGTGCCTCTGGCTGAGGGCTGTATCACGCTTGGGGCGTTTCATGTGCCGAATCTCCTGCTTCCGGCGAGCGATTGGCCGGGCTTTGCCTTGCGCACGCCTGTGATCAGCGCGGACGCTGCGACCACCAAAGGATAACATAAGACTGTCATTGCCATTTGCATCAGGCTAAGGCCAAGCGGGGCCTGCGGCACCATCAAAATTGCCAGCGTCAGCCGGTAGCCCAGAATGATCGCTCCCACCATCATGGCCACGGTCAGCCATTCGGCGCCAAACGCGCGGTCGCGCAGTCCTGGCGCACGGGATTTAAGCGCCTCGCAGCCCAGCACGACCAGCGCGGCCCACAGGCCGGGAGGGCGCTGAAACATCAGATCGGCCAGCAGAACGACCGCGGCAATCAGCAGCGCCGGCGCGTAGTCCGGCCGCCGCAAGACCCATGCAAAGCTGAGCGCCACAATCAGATCAGGCCCGGCCCAGCCGCTTGGCAGCGTGCTGAGCGGAAGGATACGCCACAGGATGATAATCAGGCAAAGCGCGGCGAAAACGGCGCGCATGCCCCACATATTGAGATGCGAGCGATCAGCCATCGGCGGCCTCGTCCGGCTGGGCAGGCTGCGGGAGCGTCAGCGGCGCCAGCAGGCTTTGCGGTCCGCCCGGGGGCGCAATCAGATCGCCGGGGGTGTCGATGCGCGGACTGGCATGATCGCGCAGCACGCGCAGAAACTCCAGCCGCTCATAATCGGCGGCCAGGCGCAGACGCAGGCGCCCGCGGGGATCGGCAGCAACACGCCCGACCAGCAAACCGGCGGGAAATACACCGCCATCGCCAGAGGTGACGACGCGGTCGCCCGGTCGGACCTTGCCCGCATCCTCCAGAAAATCAATTGGCGGCGCGATTGTGTTATCGCCCAAGATAAGCGCTGTTTGACCCGAAGGCTGCACCGTCACGGGGATACGGCTGGACGTGTCGGTCAGCAGGATGACGCGGGACGAATTATCGCCCACGCCGGAGATGCGGCCCACCAGCCCCAGCCCGTCCATCGCCGCCCAGCCATCGACGATGCCATCGCGCGCGCCGACATTCAGTAACACCGACTGGCGAAAGGGCGATCCGCTATCGGCGCTGACGACACCGGTGACGTAGGTCAGGCGCGGGTCCAGCCGCACGTTGTTCAGGTCCAGCAGGCGGGCATTTTCCTGCTCAAGCTGAAGCGCGGCTTCCTTCCACGATTGCATGCGCTGCAATTCGCGGCGCAGCTCTTGGTTTTGCAGGTAAATGCGCTGGTAGCTCTGAAAATCGCGAAAGAGATTCACGGTGCCCGTTACCGGCGCCATCGCCCAATCAAGGTTTGGCACCACCTTATCCACCACGGCGGCGCGAAATCGCTCGACCCGCGGGCTGTCGATTCGCCACAGCAGGAACAGCCCCAGAAGGCAGACGATCAGGACACCCAGCAAAAGCCGCTTGAGCGGGCCTGCGTAATCCTCGGTCTGTTTGCGATCCTTCGCCAAAATGGACGTCCCTCGGACAGGATTAATGACGCAGCCACAATAGCGGGGCAGGGCGCGCGGCGCATGTCACATTCGCGCGTGTGTGGCGGGTCTGCCTAGCTGTCGTAATCTATCGCGTGGCGCAGCTGTTTTTCAAACTCCAGCGCCTTGCCGGTGCCAAGTGCGACGCAGTTCAGGCACTCGTCCGCGATGCTGACGGCCAGTCCTGTCTGCTCGCGCAGGGCCAGATCCAGATCGCCCAGAAGCGCGCCGCCCCCGGTCAGCATCACGCCCCGATCCACGATATCAGCGGCCAGATCGGGCGGTGTCGCCTCAAGGGCGGTCATCACGGCCTCGCAGATCTGCTGGACCGGTTCGGACAGGGCTTCGGCGATCTGGGCCTGAGAGATTTCGATTTCCTTCGGCACGCCGTTCAGCAGGTCGCGGCCGCGGATCTTCATTGTCTCGCCGCGGCCGTCATCTGGCATGCGCGCGGTGCCGATGCTGGTCTTGACCCGCTCGGCGGTGGCATCGCCGATCAGCAAATTCTGCTGGCGGCGCAGATAGTTGATAATCGCCTCGTCCATGCGGTCGCCGCCGACGCGGACAGAGCGTGCATAGACGATATCGCCCAAGCTGAGCACGGCAACCTCGGTGGTACCGCCGCCGATATCGACCACCATGTTGCCGGTGGGATCGGTGATCGGCATGCCCGCGCCAATGGCGGCCGCAATGGGTTCGGCAATCAGGCCGGCACGGCGCGCGCCGGCCGACAGCACGGACTGGCGAATTGCACGTTTTTCAACCGGTGTCGCGCCGTGGGGGACGCAGACGATGATCTTGGGCTTGGAGAATGTGGTGCGTTTGTGAACCTTGCGGATGAAATGCTTGATCATCGCTTCGGCTGTATCAAAATCGGCAATGACGCCCTCGCGCATCGGGCGGATCGCCTCGATGCTGCCGGGGGTGCGGCCCAGCATCAGCTTGGCATCCTCGCCCACGGCCAACACTTTGCGCACGCCGTCCTTGACGTGGTAGGCAACGACGGATGGCTCCGACAGGATGATGCCACGGCCCTTGACGTAGACCAGCGTATTCGCTGTTCCAAGGTCTATGGCCATGTCCGAGGTGAACATCCCCGGAATTCTGCTCAATATGGACATGTAGGGCGGTGTCCTGTCTTTTGGTGCGAAGGGGCGCGGGCGAGTCTGCTCCGCTGGTAGGCGCCCTTATAGAGACGCCCCCGATGCGGTTAAAGGGGCAGTTTTGTCGATATAAGCATCTAATCGCCGGTCTGCCGACGATATTGCGGGATGCCTCAGGGCAGGTGATCGTTCATTGGCTTGGTGCGTTGTACGGCTATCTGGATCTGGTGTCGGGTGGATACTGAAGGAGACACGTGATGGTGATCGTGGTCGGGCTGATCGTGGCGTTCGTGCTGGTTGTGATCTTTTCGGATCGCAAGACGCGCAATTGCCGCTGGCGAGAGGACCGCACATTGGATGCAGGGGGCGGGCGTGCCTATCGCTGTATGGCTTGCGGCGCGCTGGACCACACGACGACTGGCAAGCCGCCAAAGGATTGCAAGGCACGGGGCAAAACGCTTTAGTGGCGCGAGCCTGTTATTTCAGCACGTGAGGCCCAGATGAGTGAACCCCAGGACGCCGCCGCGCGCCGTGCCGTGCCGCCAGTGATCTGCTATCCAAACGATACGCTGCCGCAGCCCGATATGGCGCTGTACGCGGCGGCGCGGGCTGGGGCGGTCAAAGCGGGCGAGGTGCGCATTGACCCGCGTGATGCTGCGGCGTTTCGTGTAGAGGCGGGCCAATTCTTCCGAATCAGCTCTATTGAGGGGCCGCAGGTGGGCGATCTGAACTTGTGGAACGCCGGCGATCTGACCGAGCGTTTCTATTCCGGTAAAACGCGTGCGCTGCATGGCACGCACCTTGCACGGGGCGAGCGGATGTGGTCCAGCCTACCGTCCTTGCGGCCCATGGCGACGATCACGGCTGACACCTTGGGCTGGTACGGCATCGACAGGTTCGGCGGGTCGGTGCATGACGTGATCGGCACGCGCTGCGATCCCTATACAGGTAATTTGTTGGCGGGCGGGCAGTACCATCATTGCTGCCATTCCAACCTGACACGCGCCCTGGCGGATGAGACGGGGTTGCCGCTGCATGAGGCCGAATCCCATGTGCACGACGTGCTGAACGTCTTCATGTGCACCGGCTTTACCCGCGATACCGGCCAGTATTTCATGAAGGCCAGCCCTGTGCGCCCCGGCGATTATCTGGAGTTTTTCGCCGAGATCGACCTGCTTGGCGCGTTGTCGGCCTGTCCCGGTGGCGATTGTTCGGCGCAGCATTCCAGTGATGCAGCCTCTTGTCATCCGCTTCTGGTCGAGGTCTTCGCACCCGCGCCCGGCGCGCTGGAGGGATGGCACAGTCCGGCGCTGAATGGGTATGACCGCAGCCATGGGCGCGAAATATGATCGGCTATGCGCCCGGCGCCGATGTCGGCCCGCTGGAAGAATGGCCGCTTGATAATCCGGCCAGCGATTATGTGATCCGGCGCGGCACGCCGCGGACCTTCGGGCGGCTGGATGCGGGCGGGCCGGGGCACCTGACCCGGTTCGGCATCTGGCGCTGCACGCCCGGCGCATTCGACTGTACCGAGCAGGGGGACGAGTTGATGACGATCCTTGCCGGACGCTGTCGTCTGACAGATCATGCCACCGGCGAGACGCGCGATCTGACCACCGGCGACAGCCTGTTCGTGCGCAATGGCAGCCGCGTCACATGGGACGTCTCTGAGGAGGTGACAAAGGTATTTTTCGGGCAGAAGCCCGGAGGCTACTGACCGCTGCCGCCATCCTGAACCCGCCCCGTTGGGCCGTATCTGACGATGGCTGTTGCGCTGCCGGTGCGTTGATCACCGGCAGCGCATTTTTCAATCAGGCCTCGGGCATCGCGGCGATGATGATGACCTCGACGCGGTATTCCGGCTTGGCCACCGACACTTCGCCGCAAGAGCGAACCGGCGCGCAGCCCTCGGGCACCCAGGCATCCCAGACTTCGTTGAAGGCATCGTAATCGCCCATGTCGGTCAACCAGATGGTGGCTTGCAACAGATGGCTTTTGTCTGTGCCCGCTTCAGCCAGCAGCGCGTCGATGCGCGCGAGGCAGCTGGCGGTCTGCTCGGCGGGTGTTGCGCCTTCGCCGATCTGACCGGTCAGATAGACGGTGTCGTTGTGGCGCAAGACGGGACTGGAGCGTTTCGTCGTGCGAATGCGTTCGATAGCCATTTTGTTTTTTCTTTCAGTTGTTTAGCGGCAGTCACCCCAAGTGGTTTTCTGCAGTCGTTGGATTAACCTTCCAATCTACAGGGGGCGCATGCAGGGTGCAAGGTCGCCGCCCCCCTCCGGCGCCGATACGCCATCGGCTGTTTTGGCATCGTTGCGCCAATGGATTTACTGGCAATCGCGCACAAAAAAGCCCCGGATTACTCCGGGGCCTTTCCTAACTTTCAATCCAGCCTGCGTTTAGTGCGCGTGACCTTTGTCCCAGTCTTCGCGCTTGGGAAGCTGCTCGAACGTGTGCTCGGGCGGGGGGCTGGGCAGGGTCCATTCCAGCGTGTCCGCATATTCGTTCCACGGGTTCGCCTGCCGCGATGCCCTGCCGCGCAGCAGCGACCAGACGATCACGCCGAAGAAGAACACAAAGCTGGCGAAGGACAGGAACGCACCCATCGATGACCACCAGTTCCACGTCGCGAACGCCTCGGGGTAGTCGATATAGCGGCGCGGCATACCCTGACGGCCCAGGAAGTGCTGCGGGAAGAACGTCAGGTTGGCCCCGATGAACATCGCCCAGAAGTGCAGCTTGCCGGCCCATTCGGGATACATCTTGCCGGTCATTTTGGGGAAGTAGAAGTAGATCCCCGCAAAGATGGCGAAGATGGCGCCGAGGCTCATCACGTAGTGGAAATGCGCCACGACATAGTAGGTGTCGTGATACGCCCGGTCGAGGCCGGCCTGCGCCAGCACAACGCCGGTCACACCGCCGACGGTGAACAGGAACAGGAACCCGAACGCCCACAGCATCGGTGTCTTGAACTCGATCGACCCGCCCCACATCGTCGCGATCCAGCTGAACACCTTAACGCCAGTCGGCACGGCGATCACCATCGTCGCCAGCATGAAATAGGACTGCTGCGTCAGCGACATGCCGACCGTGTACATGTGGTGCGCCCAGACCAGAAAGCCCAGCGCGCCAATGGCGATCAGGGCCCAGACCATCGGCAGATAGCCGAAAATCGGCTTTTTGCTGAAAGTGGCGATGACATGGCTGATGATGCCAAAGCCGGGCAGGATGATGATGTACACCTCGGGGTGGCCAAAGAACCAAAGGATGTGCTGGTAAAGGACCGGATCGCCGCCGCCTGCCGGATTGAAGAACGTCGTGCCAAAGTTACGGTCGGTCAGCAGCATTGTGATCGCGCCCGCCAGCACTGGCAGCGCCAGCAGAATCATCCATGCGGTGACAAAGATCGACCATGCAAACAGCGGCACCTTGAACAGTGTCATCCCCGGCGCGCGCATGTTCAGGAAGGTCGTGATCATGTTGATCGCGCCCAGGATCGAGCTGGCGCCCGACACATGCACCGCAAAGATCGCAAGATCCATCGACATGCCAGTCTCACTGGTCGACAGCGGCGGATACAGCACCCAGCCGACCCCCGAGCCGGACTGCCCATTGCCGCCCGGCGCCAGCAGAGATGCGATGCCCAGCAGCGTACCGGCCACAAACAGCCAGTATGAAAGATTGTTCATCCGAGGAAACGCCATGTCCGGCGCGCCGATCTGCAGGGGCATCAGATAGTTGCCAAATCCGCCGAAAAGGGCGGGGATAACGACAAAGAACATCATCAGAACGCCGTGATACGTAATCATCACGTTCCAAAGATGTCCGTTGGGCGTGCAGGCCGCGCCGCTGTCAGCGATGAACCGCGCTCCTTCAAGGCACATGTACTGAACACCCGGTTCCATCAGCTCAAGCCGCATGTAAACCGTGAACAGAACCGAGATCAGGCCGACAAACGCCGACGTGATAAGGTACAGAATACCGATATCTTTGTGGTTCGTGGACATGAACCACCGGGTAAAGAACCCTCGTTCGTCGTGGTGGTCATGGCCATGAATGGCTGCATCTGCCATTGGGCGCCTCCTGCTGGTATGGGTCCATGCGCCTGTCACAGGGAAATTGCGCGCGCATGGTGTGTCTAATACTGTGTTTTAGTGTGACAACCCCCAACGGGCAACGCCAGAGTTTGATCTACGTCAAATAAAATTGTCGCACCCACTGCTTGGTCCAGACCGCGTGATACACCAACAAAAGCGGTTCGAGCGACTGCGTATGTCCGTTCGGCATTCCTGATCGGCTGCAGTGCGACAGGGCGCGTGAACAAAAAAATTCCGAAGCGTGGAACTGATTGCGCCGGCACGGTGTTGATGCCCCGAACGACGCATCTGACCTGCACAGCACAAAGGGCGTCATTTGAAATTTTGGAGGACTACATGATTAACTTTCGTAAACTGACCGCCGCCACAGCCATTCTGACAGCAAGCACATTCATGTCGACCGGGGCATTTGCCCAGATCGGTGACATGACGTGTGCCGACTTCAACGCCATGGATGCTGACGGACAGATGGAAGCGGCCATGACATTCGGCCAGGAAGCACAAGAAGAAGCAGGCCGCGGCGCAGACTCTGTCGACGACGGCGTCGGCACCGAGCAGGCGGACAGCCTGAATGCCGAAGCCGAAGCAACGTCGGGCAAGCAAGGCCAGCAGAACATGGCGCGCGGCACCGACATGATGGCGGCTATGGTCGAGCACTGCAAAGGTGGCGACGATCTTATGGTCAGGGACACGCCCAGCCCAGCCCAGCGTCCGGCAGATGTTGAATAATACATCGCGACATAACGCTGCCTAAATCCAATAGCCGATGCTCCTGTCCCTTCTGAGCATCGGCAGCAGGAAAGAGCGTTAGAGCCCGCAATTCCTTGGTGGATTGCGGGTTTTCCTTTGCGGGCGAACGTTTGGTCGACGGCGGCTTAGCCGGTGCTGCCGAACACGTCGCCAAATCGGCGGCGCAGCGCGACGTCGACATCCTCCATGGCGACAGGCCGGCCCAGATCGACCAGACTGGTCACACCATGTTCGGAGATCCCGCAGGGAACGATGCCGCTGAAATGCTCGAGATCCGGCTCGACGTTGATTGAAATCCCGTGAAAGCTGATCCATTTGCGCAAGCGAATGCCAATCGCCGCGATCTTTTCCTCGGGTGGCTGGCCTGCCGGGGTCAACGGTTTGTCATGGCGCTGGATCCAGACGCCGACGCGGCCCTCGCGCAGCTCGCCGGTGACATTGAACTCGTCCAGCACGGCGATCACCCACGCCTCAAGCTGTTGCACAAATTTGCGGACGTCGCGCCCGCGCCGCGCCACATCCAGCATGACGTAAACGACACGCTGGCCCGGTCCGTGATAGGTGTACTGCCCGCCGCGCCGCGCCTCGTGCACCTCAAACCGATGCGGATCTGTCAGATCCTCGGGCCGCGCCGACGTGCCGGAGGTGTAGAGTGGCGGATGCTCCAACAGCCAGATCGCCTCGGACGCGTGGCCGGTAGCGATTCGTTCTACCCGGTCTTCCATCGCGGCGATGGCGGCAGGATATGGCGTCAGTCCCTCTGAGTGATGCCATTCGACGCCGTTTTCATCAATTGAGAAAGGTATTGTGAGGGCCAAGGCTCGACTCTGTGCGAATATGAGGGGAGAAATGTGCTAAGATTGAAAAAAATGTGCTGCGCCTGACTTGAGGGGAGCCGCACCTGATTTAGGGGAGATGAAAGATGTTTACAAAGCGATTCCTCATAAGCGCTGTTGCGGCCAGTATGGTTGTCATGCCCGGCACGCGCGCGGCGGCGGATTTTGCCGATGGTTTGGTCGGCGGTCTTGTCGGGGGCGCGGTCAGCGGTATTATCGTCAATGAAAGCGCCAAAGCGCGTCAGCGCAACCGGCCAGCGGCAACGCGGGCGGCGCCGCGCAAGACCTACCGTGCGCCAGTCAATTCGGTCGCACGTCAGCAGGTCCGGGAAGAGCAGACGTCGCTCAATTACTTTGGTTTTCCGGCAGGCACGCCGGATGGGGTGCGCGGGCGCAACACGCGCAATGCCACCTCGCAATTTCAGGCGCATATGGGCTATCCGGCCACCGGTTATCTGACCGATTACGAACGTCAGTTCCTGATCAGTTCCTATTACCGCGCGCAAAGCAGTGGCGCGGCCACCGCACAGCTGATTTCGCAGCGCGGACAGGGCACTCGCGGATTGCTGCTGGCCTATCGCGACGAGGCAGTGGGCGTGCCGCAGACCTATGCCGCCACTCCTGCTCCGGCCCCTGCCGGGGACGCCGCAGTAATGGCCGCCGTTCCGCAAGAGGCAGAGGCGCCGCAGCCCAAGGTCGGTCTGGCGGCGCTGCCCAATCTGATGTCCTCCGGCGGGGACGGCCCATCGCTGGCCTCGCATTGCAACCAGATCAGCCTGCTGACCAATTCCAACGGCGGCTTTGTAACCGAGGCATCGCTGACCGATCCACGCTTTGCCCTCAACGAACAGTTCTGCCTTGCGCGGACCTATGCAATTGCTGCGGGTGAAACGATGGCGTCGAGCCTCAAGGGCGTGACGTCTGAACAACTAGAGGATCAGTGCCGCGCCTTTGGCCCTGCGATGCGTGATTACGTGGCGGCCCTTTCGCTCAGCCCCAAGGAAAAGGTTGTCGGAAAGGTACGCGATTTCGTTCTGGAATCCGGGCAATCGCCTGCGCAGCTGGCAGGTACGGCCAAGATCTGTCTGTCGGTCGGCTACCGGATCGACAATATGGATGTCGCTCTTGGCTCTGCGTTGCTGCTGACGGCGCTGGGCGAGGAAGTCTATGCCGAGATGATGGGCCACCACCTGAACGAGGGCTTCGGCACCACGCGGCGCCCGGACCTTGCTTTGGCATGGTATCAGGGCGCGGTTGATGCGGTCGAGAAGGGCGCAGAGCCGGTCTTTGCCCCCGGAAACACAGGGCGCACCAGCCTTATTCGCAAGGCGGCGTTCCCCTCTGACGGCGCAAATGCCAAGGATGGCGCCGAGACGGTTCAGCCCGCTTCGACCCTGCCAACCTTTACGATCGAGTAAGCCCACGACGCTTGGCACGCGAAACCGAAGGGGCAATGTCTTTTGCCCCTTCACAAGCCGCGCCGGTTTGAATATACGGCGCGGACCTACCTGATCATGTGCGGTCGTGGCGGAATGGTAGACGCGCAGCGTTGAGGTCGCTGTGGGGTTAAACCCGTGGAAGTTCGAGTCTTCTCGACCGCACCAAACTCACCCCCGATATTTAGAATTCCATTTGAAGCAGGGGGCTATGCGCCGTCTGCAAGTCCGGTCGCACGGGCCGAATGTCATTCGCGCGCTTGCGTCAGAGCCGACCACATGCGCCCTTGTCGATTGCGCGCCATGTCGCAGGCCGGGGCCTGTTTTTGGCTTGCGACATCACAATTATTTGTATCAAAGAACGGAATGTTGTCTCGCACACGTATATCGGCCCTGTTGAACGCTGTTTGCAGTCTCCTGCTGGCTGTCCTTCTGGCAGCGCAAGTCGCCGCAGCGTTTATGCCGGTCTCTTCCGGGGCGGGCAGATCCCAAGCCGCTCTGACTGGCGTCATCTGCACGGGGGAGGGGATGCGCACAATCACGTTGCCAGAGGCGGCGGATGCGGACCACTCAACCGAACATTCCATGCTGCAAGGGCACTGCCCGCTTTGTATTCTTGCCGCCGACCTGCCGAATTGTGCAAATCTTGGCGGCACTGTGGGGCTGGTCGAGACGAGGCTGCGCGCGCAATTCGCCGTGGCTTCGCAAGCGCCCGTTCATTTTGGTGGGCGCACGGACGCCATTCGCGCGCCGCCACAGACCGTCTGATCCGACTGAACGCGACACTAAGGTATCCCGAGCCACTGCGCCCGGCCCCGTGATCGCAAATTCCCGACAGAATAGACGGTACATTAACATGACACTGCTAAAACCCATGTGCCTTGGCACATCTGCCCTGCTGCTATGCTCAATCTCGCAGATTGCGATGGCGCAGTCCCGTAATGACACCATTATCGCGCTCGATCCCATTCTGGTTGAGGGTGCGGCGGTCGCCGATGGTCCGATGTCCACCATCCTGGATCCGCGCAAGATGAGCATGCCGCCCGCGAAGGACGGCGCCGAAATGCTGCGAGCGGCACCCGGCGTCACAGCTGGCCGGATGGGCGGTCATGGCCTGGAGTTGGTCATTCGCGGCCAGCAGCAAAACCAGATCAACATCATCGACGCCGGCTCGTTCACTTATGGCGCCTGCCCCAACCGGATGGACCCGCCAACGGCGATGGCGTCCTTCAACCGCGCAGATGAAATCATCATCGAAAAGGGATATTCGACCGTCACCAACGGCCCCGGCGGCAGCGGCGGTGCGGTGATCCTCAAGCGCAATCCGCCCGAGCTGGGGCAGGAGACGCGGCTAAGCGGCGACGTGACGGCCGGTGTGTCCAATAATGGCGGCGGGCAGGATCTGGCCGCGCGGTTCACCTATGATTTGGGCCGCGGCATGTACCTTCAGGGCGCGGGCGAGGTGAAATCGGCCGACAATTACAAGGACGGGTCGGGCCGCGAGGTGCGCAGCGCCTTTGATCAGCGCAGCGCCGGTGTGACGCTGGGCTATGCCGGCGGCGGCGTCGATCTGGCGTTCGATCTGGAATACGATCTGGCCGAGGATATCCTGTTCCCCGGCGCGGGAATGGACAGCCCGTTTGATGAAACCTACACCTACCGCCTGCGCGGCGGCATTGACGTGGCGATGGGCGCCCTGAACCGGATCGAGGGCGTGCTGTATTATTCCGCCGTCGATCACGTCATGGACAACTATTCGCTGCGTCCTGTCGGCGCCATGGCGATGCGCACGCCCGCCACCTCGGACACGATTGGTGGCAAGCTGGAGGCGCAGCTGAGCTTTGGCGCGACCGAGGCCCGGATCGGCGTCGACACCCAGTCGAACAATCGCGATGCGACGGCGTTTGCCGGCATGCCCGGCATGATCCCATTGCTGGAGGCAGAGGACCCCGCGCGCGCGCGGTTCCTGATCTGGCCCGATGTGACGATCGCCCAGACGGGTCTGTATGTTGAGACCGAAACCGCCCTGTCAACGGCAGCGTCGCTGATTGCGGGCCTGCGCTATGACTATGTGAATGCCAAGTCAGGGACCGCTGCCGCCGCTCCGGCGCTTGGTGCGGCGCCCAACACCTACTACGCTGCGCAGTACGGCACGGATTTCAATTCCTCGCGGGACGAGCATAACATCGGCGGCCTGCTGCGGCTGGAGCATGACCTGACCGAAGACGCCATGTTGTTCGCCGCGCTTTCGCGGTCGGTGCGCACGGCGGATGCCACGGAACGCGCCATCGCGCGGCCCAACTGGGTCGGCAACCCCGATATCGACCCCGAAAAGCACCATCAGCTGGATCTGGGCGTGCAGATCGACAAGGGCGCATGGTATCTTGATGCCAACGCCTATGCCGATTGGGTCGATGATTTCATCCTGCGCGATCAGTTTTCGGTGGCTGGCGTGACCACTTACCGCAACGTCAGCGCCCAATTGGCCGGGATTGAGCTGGCCGCCGGATGGGAAGCCGGCGGCTGGGAGATATGGGGCGATGCCACCTACACCTACGGCGAGAACACCTCGGACAATCGCGCGCTGGCGCAGATCCCGCCATTACAGGGGCAGATTTCGGTCGCCTACGGGCAGGACGCATGGCGCGGCGGTGCGCGGGTGAACTGGGCGACCGAGCAGGACCGGATTGATGTGGCGCGTGATCCCGGCACCACGCCGGGGTATGCTACGCTGGACCTGTTTGGCAGCTATGAGCTATCCCAGAAGGCGACTTTGCTGGCCGGTATCGACAACGTCACCGATGAGACCTACGCAAACCACCTGAGCCGCTCGAACCTGTTCGATCCGACGGTAACCCAAGTGAACGAGCCCGGAAGGACGATTTATGTCAAAGTTGAAGCGCGGTTCTGATCGGTCAGACATTTTACGCCACCTGCCGCTGCATCTTGCAGCGGCCTGCGCCGCCTTGGTATTGCTGCCACTGGGCACCGCCTCGGCGCAACAGACACAAATCCAGACTGACGCGCCCGCAGCCATGGCCGCACCCGGTGCGGAGGTCGAAGACCACTCGGGCCATTCCGGCCTGGTCCAGATTCCCGTTGCGGCACCCGTCGATGGCGCAGACGGGACCAGAGCAGAGCCCTCTGAGCCCGCAATGTCCCAGGCGCCCGCGCAGGAGCATATGCAGACGCAAGCCCCTGCGGCGCCGGATGACGGCTTGGCAGCCAGTGCCGGGGCAGCCGCTGCACGCTCGGCAGATCCGTTCGATCAGGCAATGACGTTCCTGCAGCGCGGTGGCCCGGCGATCTGGTCGATTGCGCTGTTGTCGGTCGTGGCGCTGGCGTTGATCCTGTGGAAGATATGGCGCCTTGCAATGATAGGGGCGTGGACTGGCGGCCGCCGGGCGCAAAGGGCCGTCGCGCTTTGGTCCGGGGGCCGCGAGCAGGAGGCGCTGGACCATTTGCATGGCCGCCGCACCTGCCGCGCCATTCTGGTACGCACGGCCATGGCCGCCCGGCGCGACGGCACGCTGGATGATGCGGGCGCACGCGCCGAAACGGAACGCGTCGCGCGCAAGCTCATCGTGGGTGCGCGTGCCGGGCTGCGCCCGCTTGAGCTGATTTCGACGATTGCGCCGCTGCTTGGCCTGCTGGGCACGGTCATGGGCATGATTGCCGCGTTTCAAGCGCTGCAAGAGGCAGGCAGCCGCGCCGATCCGGCCATTCTGGCAGGCGGTATCTGGGAGGCTTTGCTGACCACGGCAGCGGGCATGGCAGTGGCTATTCCGGCCTCAATGGGTCTGACATGGTTCGAAAGCGTGGTAGACCGCCTGCGGCAGGAAATGGAGGATGCCGCAACGCGGATTTTCTTGCGTCCGATTGTGCAGGATGCCGCGCAGCTTCAGACCCGCGCGGCCGAATAACCGTGTTCACCTTCGATACTCCCAGGCCCACACGCCGGCCCAGCCTGACACCGATGATCGATGTAGTGTTCCTGCTGCTGGTGTTCTTCATGCTGGCCTCGCGGTTTGGGGTGGATACATCCCTGCCACTGAACCTCGCTGGCCAAGGCGGTGGCGCGACCTATTCCGGGCCGCCGCGGCTGATCGACATTCTGCCGGGCGAGACGCGGCTGAACGGGCAGCCTGTCGGTATCGCGGACATCGTGCCCGGTGTGACTGCGCTGACCGAAGCCCCGAGCGATACGATTATTCTGCGCGCGCGGGACGGTGCGCGGCTTCAGCAGGTGGTCGCCGTGATGGAGCGGCTGACGCAGGCGGGCTTCACGGCGCTGGTGCTGGTGGAATAGCTCATGCAATTTTCCGACCCGCCCCGCCGCAAACTATCCGACAGCATTGTTCCAATGATCAACGTCGTGTTCCTGCTGCTGATCTTTTTTTTGATGACCGCGCAGATCGCCCCGCCGATGCCGTTCGAGGTGACCCCGCCGAATGCCGCAGCGCAGGGCGACCCGACAGAAGCGGACCTGACGCTATACCTGAGCGCGGATGGCGATCTGGGCTACCGGGATGTGCGCGGTCCGGGGGCGCTGCCCGCATTGCAACAGGCGTTGATAGAGCTGTGCGAAACCGGCGATTGCGGTGATAACAGACCAACGCTGATCCTGCGCGCAGATGGCGCGGTGGAGGGCGCTTTGCTCGCCCGGCTGATGCCTCAGCTTGCGCAAGCCGGGTTTTCGCAGATCCAACTGGTCACGGTGCCAAAATGAAGCGCGCGGCTGAATTCGCTGTTTTCCTTGGATTGGCTGCCAGCTTGCATCTGGCAGTCGCGGCCTTTGGACCACAAGCGGACGGGGCGCAATCGGCTGGGCAGGGCGGCGATGCCGCCGTGTCGCTAGAGGCCGCATCGGCCGAGATCAGCGCGATGGTGGCACGCTGGGATACCCCGCCCGACGCGGCGGAGCAAACGCCAGACCGCATGCCAGAGCTCGAGTTGCCGTCCGCGGATCCGTTGCCCCCACCGGCGACCCCCGAGGCCCCGCCGGTTCCCGCGCCGCAGGCGCCGGGCCTGCAAGTGCCGCAAACCGAGAGCGTGCCAGACCGCACCGTTATGGAACCAGCCCCGCCCCGCGAGACGCCAGAGCAAATTCGCATGTCGGAAATCCGGCCACAGCAGCGGCCTCCAGAGCTGCGCAAACCCGCCCCGACCCAGCCCAAGGTTCAGCCCGAGGAAAAGCCCCGGAAACAAAAGCCTGCGCCAACCGCGCGTTCCAGCGCCGCTCAACGAGCCAGCGGCGCGGGCGGCAGTACCAATGCCGGCGCCGCGCAGAGCACCGGCGCGGCCACACTCAGCGCCGGTCAGCGTCAGAGCCTGTTTGCGCAATGGGGCGCGCAGGTGCGGCGTAAAATCGAAAGCGGCAAGCGCTATCCGTCCTCGGCGCGCGGGGCCTCTGGCACGGTTCAGATCAGCATTACCGTTGGCCGCGACGGCACCCTGCGCAGGGTTTCCGTGGTAGGCTCGTCAGGAAACTCCGCACTGGACGACGCGGCGATCCGCGCGGTCAAGTCCGCCCGCCGATTTCCACGCGCGCCAGCCCAACTCACGGATCCAACTTATAATTTTACGCTTGCGATGCAATTCAGCGCCTGACCGGGTCAGGGCTGTGCGCTCCATTCGATCGCCCCGATCCCGACCATACGCGAAAACCGCCTCAGCTCGGCCTCCAGCCGCGCGAACCGGCCAGCGCCCCAGCGTATGCCGGGTTCGCGCCAGAATCCGGTGACGCGCAGCCAGCCTTGGGTGCGGTTCGCCTTCAACTCGATCCGTCCGACAAAGCGGTCGCCTTCGAGCAGCGGATACACGTAATAGCCCCATCGCCGGCGATCGGCGGACACGAACATTTCGTTCACATACTCAAAACCAAACAGCCGCCTCAGCCTTGCCCGGTCGCGAATCGCCGGATCGAACGGGTTTAGAATGCGCAGCCGCCCGGTGGGCGCGGAGAGCGCGGCCAGCCGCGCCTCCAGATCAGGGGCAGCCAGAACGGTGCGCACCCGGCCATCGGCATCAGTCACACTCACCTGCTGCGGCACGCGGCGCGCCATCCACGCGCGCGCCTCGGCCGCGTCCATCGCGCCCCAGAACCGCTGAACTTCGCCGCAGCTGGCCATGCCCAGCCGGTCCAAAGCCAAATCGCACAGAGCGTCCGCTTGGGCCGTTTTGTCCATGTTCTTCTGGATGCCCGTAGGGAAAACGCGTTCGCCCAGATCGTAGAATTTCACGAAATTTTCACGCCGACACGTCGCCAGATCGCCCGCGTACCACATCTGGTCCAGCGCCTTTTTATGGGGCGGACGGGCCCACATTTCGCGGCTGGCCGCCTTGGTATCAAAAGCGTGTGTCGACAGCGGGCCCTCAGCAGCGATGCGGGCGCGGATGGCCGCAATTTCAGCCCGCCCCAGCCCCGATTGATACCATTCGCCCCGCGCGGCGCTTGCGCCCAGCCGCGTGAATTGCCGCTGCCACAGCGGCAGAATCTGCATCGGTATCAGGGACGCGTCATGGGTGAAATGTTCGAACAGATGGCGGCCTAGCAGCGGCCACAGCATCCCTTCGCGGTAATTCTGATTGCGCGACCATAAGATGTGATTATGCGCGCGGGTGACATTGCGGATCGTGTCGATCTGCAAAAACCCGATCTGCCGGATCAGCGCCATGACATCGGGCGCGCCGGTCCCCATCTGGCTCAATCCGTTCGCGTGCAGCCACAGATGCCGCACCGTCCGGTTGTCCAGGACGGGTGTCACGGCAGGCTGAGTTGTATCAACGCCTCGTGCAGGTCGCGTCCCTCAAGTGTGAGGACGGCAGCGATGAATAACCGCCCGGCCCGGCAGGCGCGTGTGTTGTCGACCCGGTCCAGCCGGGCAAAGCTGTCCATGATTCGCGCCGCGTCCGGTTCGGCCACGATGTAGCGGGTCAGCGCGGCGAAAATCAGCGCCTCGGCTGCGACGGCGCGCCTGGGCGTGGTGGCCAGCGTTCCGCGCTGGGCGCCCAACTGCGCGGCGCGCAATTGGATGCGGTAGTAGTTGCGCAGGCCCGCCGTATTCAGCCGCGCGGCTGCCCGCGCAGTAACATCGGCCATGCGGTCAGGCGCCAGGGTGCCGCGCACAGCCTGGCCGCAGATATGAACGGGCATGGCTCCAAGAACGGTCTGTTCCACCAGATAATAATACCGCAGATCGCGCAGTGGCAAATGGGCCAGCCCCTGATCAATCACGCCCCACAGAAGGCCCTGCGCCCGTGCGATCGGCACAGCGCTGCCCGACTGCACCGCCAGAACACGGTCAGCCACGTAGCCGGCGATGACAGGATCGCGTAGCATATTTGCGGCGTGCTGGGTGGCCAGCTCAAGGTTTTCGCCCTTGAAGCCCAGCTTGCGCAGGTCCGCGCGCACGGTTTCTTCCTCGTGCATGCGGCCAAGCAGGCGGATCAGATCGGCGCGGCTGACGACGCCCGCGCTCTGGGCGCTGGCTGTTTGCGCCATTGCGGCCCCTTGCCACGGCGCCGCCAAGAGCAAAGCGCAAAGCAAAGCACGCCATATCGCCAAAGGTCCAAAAGCGCGGGAAAACGCTGGAAAAATCACTGACATTTGCCGCAAAATCGGGCCTCCTTGGTTGCGCTGCCGCGCGCTGTGCCTGCATGCTATCAGTAGTGCCTTGCACCACACCACCCCTAGCGGTTTGTGCGCGCGGTGCAAGCGCTTCGCGCGGAACGCCGCTGGACCGGCTGGGCAAGTCAATAGTGGAACTCGGGTCGAAACCTTGCTACGCATCGCGGCAACGCAGCAACTTCGAGGCCCGCCAGATGAGCGCCACAGCCCGCCAGACCGCACCGCTTCCTGCCGATATCCGCGCGATGAAGGGCGGCGCGCCCATTGTCAGCCTGACGGCCTATACGACGCCGATGGCGCGCATGATGGACGCACATTGCGATTTCGTGCTGGTGGGCGACAGTGTCGGCATGGTGCTGCACGGTATGCCCTCGACGCTGGGCGTGACCATGGAGATGATGGTGATGCACGGACAGGCCGTTGCGCGCGGCCTGGACAAGGCGATGCTGGTCATCGACATGCCCTTCGGCAGCTACGAAGAGGACCCGCGCCAGGCGATGCGCAACGCCTCGCGCATCATGCGCGAGACAGGCGCGGCGGCGGTCAAGCTGGAGGGCGGCGCGCATATGGCGGAAACGATTCGCTTTCTGACGGCGCGCGGCGTGCCGGTGATGGCCCATATCGGCCTGACGCCGCAGGCGATCAACACGCTGGGCGGCTACAAGGTGCAGGGCCGTGGCGCAGGCGCAAAACACCTGAGCGAGGACGCGCAGGCGGTGGCGGATGCCGGTGCTTTTGCCGTCGTGCTGGAGAAGGTGCCGGCAGGGCTTGCCGACCGGATCACCGCAGAGATTTCGATACCCACAATCGGCATCGGTGCATCGGCGGGGTGTGACGGGCAGGTTCTGGTCGTGGACGACATGCTGGGGCTGTTCTCGGCGTTCAAGCCGAAATTCGTCAAGCGCTACGCACAGCTCGGCACCGACGGCGAGGCTGCAATTGCGGCCTATGCAGCCGAAGTGCGCGCACGCAGCTTTCCGGCCTCTGAACACACTTTTGCCGATGAGGCGCCCGCATCCGGCAAGGCCAGCGGCGCATGACTGCGCCAATTTTGCGCAGTGTGGCCGACCTGCGCGCCGCCACTGCGCCGTGGCGACGTGAGGGGCAGCGTATCGGAATCGTCCCCACGATGGGCGCGCTGCATGACGGTCATCTGTCGCTGGTCGCTGCTGCCAAGGAAAAATGCGAACGCGTGATCGTCACGATCTTTGTCAATCCACGACAGTTCAGCACGCCCGAAGACCTGGCCAACTATCCGCGCACAGAACATGCCGACGCGGCCAAGCTGGCCCGTTTTAACGTTGATGCGATCTATGTGCCGGATGGCGATCAAATGTACCCGGCCGGTTTTTCAACCAATGTCACCGTATCGGATCTGACTGACGTGATGGACGGCATCCATCGTCCCGGCCATTTTGCGGGCGTGGCAACAGTGGTGGCCAAATTGTTCGCTCAAAGTTCAGCCACGGACGCATTTTTCGGTGAGAAAGATTTTCAACAGTTGCAGGTAGTGCGCCGCATGGCGCGCGATCTGGATATCCCGATCACCGTCCACGGCTGCCCCACGATCCGCGAGATCGACGGGCTGGCCATGTCGTCGCGCAATCTGCTGCTCTCGGACCGCGCTCGGACCGTCGCGCCTGCCTTGATCGACCAGATGGAGGCAATGGCCGATGCCGTTGCAGCCGGCCGGGATCCTGCTGCCGCGCAGTCCGATAGCATCGCCGCGCTGTTGCGGGCCGGGTTTACCGGCGTCGACTACTTTGAAATACGCGCAAATGACGATCTGTCACTTCTGACGTCGCCGACCCGGCCCGCGCGCCTGTTTGCCGCCGCGTGGCTGGCGGGGGTGCGCCTGATCGACAACATCCCCGTTCAGACCTAAGTCGTTCTTCGCCTGGTTTCTTCTTGCTTCAAATATCCCCGCCGGAGGCTCCTGACGCGTGCAGCAGGGCGCCTCCGGCGGATGCTTTTTGCAACAGTGAAAGCCTGCGCAGGATCAGCCGATATCGAACTGAAGCGGTTTGATTTGCAAGAAAAGACCTGTGTCGCGCAGGGCGTCTATCGCCTTTTGTGGCACTGGAGCGTCAACGTAAAGCAACGCAATCGCCTCACCGCCGGCGCTGGCGCGGCCTAGGGTGAAGTTGGCGATGTTCACGCCGTTACTGCCCATGGTCTGGCCCAGTGCGCCGATGATGCCCGGCTGGTCGCTGTTCGTGACATAAAGCATGTGCGCGCCGATCTCGGCGTCGATATTGATGCCTTTAATCTGGATAAACCGTGGCTTGCCATCCGAGAAGATCGTGCCGCCGATCGACCTCTCGCGCTTGTCGGTGACAACCGTCAGCTTGATGTAGCCTTCAAAGACGCCGGATTTATCCTGATGAGTGGTGCTGATCTTTATCCCGCGTTCTTTGGCCACGACCGGGGCGCTGACCACGTTCACCTCGGGATTCACCGCCTTCATGATGCCCGCCACGCTGGCTGAGGTCAGCGCCGGCAGGTTCATCTGCGACACAGCGCCGTCATAGAGGATATTGATCGCCTTGACCGGCTCGTCCGTCATCTGGCCGATGAATGCGCCTAGATGGCCGGCCAGCTTGATCCAGGGGCCCATTACCTTGGCCTCTTCGGCGGTCACGGACGGCATGTTCAGCGCGTTGGTCACGGCGCCGGTCAGCAGATAGTCCGACATCTGCTCGGCCACTTGCAGGGCGACGTTTTCCTGCGCCTCGGTGGTGGCAGCGCCCAGATGGGGCGTGCAGACGACGCCCGGCAGGCCGAAAAGCGGGCTGTCCGTCGCGGGCTCCACTTCGAATACGTCGAAAGCGGCGCCGGCGATATGGCCGGATTTCAGCAGCTCGGCGACGGCTGCCTCGTCCACCAGACCGCCGCGGGCGCAGTTGATGATGCGCACGCCCTTTTTGGTCTTCTCCAGGTTCTCGCGGCTCAGGATGTTGCGGGTCTGGTCCGTCAGCGGCACATGAAGGGTGATGAAATCGGCGCGAGACAGCAGATCGTCCAGATTGACCTTTTCCACACCCATCTTGTCGGCATTGGCTTCGCTGAGGAAGGGGTCATAGGCGATCACCTTCATCTTGAGCCCTCGCGCGCGGTCGCAGACGATGCCGCCGATATTACCCGCGCCGATGACGCCCAGCACCTTGTTCGTCAGTTCGGTGCCCATGAAGCGGGATTTCTCCCACTTGCCGGCATGGGTCGAGGCGCTGGCCTCGGGGATCTGGCGCGCGACGGCGAACATCAGCGCGATGGCGTGCTCGGCGGTGGTGATCATGTTGCCAAAGGGCGTGTTCATCACGATCACGCCCTTTTTCGAGGCCGCGACCTTGTCGATATTGTCGGTGCCGATCCCGGCACGCGCGATGACTTTCAGTTTATGCGCGTTGGCGAGGATTTTCTCGGTGACCTTCGTGGCCGAGCGGATGGCGAGGCCGTCATAATCGCCGATCACCTCGGCCAGACGGTCCTTGTCCTTGCCCAGATCGGGCTGGAAATCCACATCGATGCCGCGATCGCGAAAGATCTGCACGGCGGTTTCAGACAGCTTGTCGGAGACGAGTACTTTGGGAGCCATTTTCAGCGTCCTTATGGAATATGGGGGAGGGGCGGGCCGTCTGGCCTGCCGGAAATCGCTCAGGCCAAAACGGCCAGTTCGGCGTGGTATGCCCATTCGATCCAAGGCATCAGCGCCTGGATATCGGACGTCTCGACCGTGCCGCCGCACCAGATGCGCAGGCCGGGCGGTGCATCGCGATAGGCGCCGATGTCATAGGCGACGCCTTCGGCCTCCAGCCGTTTCGCGACTGCCTTGGCGAAGGCCGCACCGTCGGTGATGGCCGGATCGGTGAAACGCAGACAGACGGAGGTGTTCGAGCGTGTATCGGGATCCCTGGCGAGGTTTGCGATCCAGCTGTAATCGGCCACGAAATCGGCGATGACGCCGGCATTGGCATCGGCGCGCTCGATCAGGCCGGGCAGGCCGCCGACGCATTGCGCCCAGTCCAGCGCCAAAAGGTAATCCTCGACCGCCAGCATGGAGGGGGTGTTGATCGTCTCGCCCTTGAAGATCCCGTCGATCAGCTTGCCGCCCTTGGTGAGGCGGAAAATCTTGGGCATGGGCCATGGCGGCGTGTAGGATTCGAGCCGCTCCACGGCGCGAGGGCCAAGCACGATCATGCCATGCGCGGCCTCGCCGCCCAGCACCTTTTGCCAGCTGAAGGTGGTCACATCCAGCTTGTCCCACGGCAGATCCTGCGCGAAGGCGGCAGAGGTGGCGTCGCAGATGGTCAGGCCGGCGCGCTTCGCGTCGATCCAGTCGCCATGGGGAACGCGCACGCCAGATGTGGTGCCATTCCAGGTGAAAACCACGTCATTATCGGTGTCAACGCTGCCAAGATCCACGATCTCGCCGTACTCGGCGGTCTTGACCTCGGCATCCAGTTTCAGCTGTTTCACAGCATCCGTGACCCAGCCTGCACCAAAGGATTCCCACGCCAGCATTTCCACCTTGCGAGGGCCAAGTAGTGACCACATCGCCATTTCGACCGCGCCGGTATCCGAGGCGGGCACGATGCCGATACGGTAATCCTTTGGGATGCCCAGAACGCTGCGGGTGCCATCAATCGCGGCCTTCAGCCGCTCTTTGCCCACGGCTGCACGGTGGCTGCGACCCAAAGGCGCGCCAGACAGCTTTTCGAGTGTGAATACAGGGGGTTTGGCGCAAGGGCCGGACGAGAAGCGCGGGTTTGCAGGCCGCAGTTCAGGTTTGCGCACGTCATCGCGCGCGGGGTCGTCAATAGCCATTCAGCTATCCTTCCAGATAAGCGCCCTTCGTTGGGGAAGGGTGTCCCACCAACGGACATACGCATCCCCAGTAAAAACAGCAATAGGCAAAGGTATTTGCCTTGCAAGTAAATGTAGCCCTTTGCAGAACGATGCAGGAACGCACTCGTCTTTTTGGCACAAATCTGACACAAGCAAATCATGCTTTGTTCTCCACCCGTCTGAGTGGAGTTCGATTCTTGGAAAGCTGAAACATGCTTGGCAAGGGCAGAGTATTGCCCAAAGAAAAACCGTTGAGAGGGCGGCCACCCAGCTCAACGGCAATACAAAGTTCTTCTCCTACGAAACATACGCGAATCCCGTCTTCACCTCAAGGCTTTTGGGGGTCGGGCTATGACAACAAATCTTTGCCATAGCGGCCTTCCCGATGGCTTAGTGCCATTCGCCTTGCTTGATCTTTTGGAGAAGCTGCGTGTCGATCTTGGCCTTCAGGCCGACGATCTGTCCTATCTCAGATGTGTTTTTCGACTCGTCCGCCGAGATGACTTCAACCCTGGGCACGTTTGCGCCATCTGGGAGCGCGTCGCAGGACTGGCAGATCGCCTACAGATGAATGTAAGGCGGATAACCCGGATCGAACGGCGTCTTGAGGCTTGTGGCCTCATCCAACGAACCAGCGCTGCGAACGGTAAACGCTTTGGGCGACGTGGTGAGGACGGTCGTATCCTGTCCGCAGGAGGGATCAATCTTGCACCACTAATCGAGCGTGCGCCCGAACTACTGATGCGTGTTCAACGAAAGTCGGTGGCGGCTCAAGGTCTGAAAGAAGACCGCAATCGGGTGAACGATCTCATACGCCAGATTCGAGGGCTGGATGCTCCAGCAGCGCTTGCCGCTGCACAAAAAGTATTTCCACGCCTCAGACCTTCAGAGGTTCAGGACGCAGACAAACTTGAGGCGATACTTGCTGCTCTTGAAAACATCGTTGCAGATTTTTCACCAGCTTCCCGTCAGACAAGTGAGGCCGCGCCGTCGGACGATTTGACCCGACCTAATACCAACACGCAAACCAATATCAAAACCTGTAGGCGGTTTGAGGCCGCTGGAGGGGCCAAAAGTGTCACGGTGGCGCAAGCAATGCTGCTTGCAAGTGATGGGCTGAGAGACGCCGTCCATCTTTATGCGCAGGCCATTGAACCAGGCGGTATGCCAAGCTGGCGTGCCATAGGGCAAGCCGCTCGGGATCGAGCGCGGGGCCTAGAGGTATCAGGAGCGGATTGGGCGAGCGCGACTGACCAGCTTGGGGAGGCAAGGACAGCAATATGCCTTCTCATCGCGGATCGAAACACTGATCGGCGCGATCGCTTCAAGGTTCGAAATCCTGCCGCCGCCTTTATCGGATTGGTGCGCAAGACCACACGGGATGCAGCGGTGATCGAGGCGTTGCTTGGAGAGCTGAACCGATATGTCATTGAGGGGGCTCAATGATGGAACAGAGAGAAAGAGCAAGGCGACCCAGTTCTAGGTTTGCGACCTGCGAACCGGGACCTTGCGAGGGGCGGCAAGCCTCCCCTTCGAACCCCAACCAGACCGCGCGGGGCGCGGTCTCGGAGAAGCAGGAAGCGGTGTTCTTCTATTGCTCCTCCGAAGAAAAGGCGCTGATCCGGCAGGCTGCGGCGGATCGCGGGCTGTCCATGTCTGCACTGCTTCGACAGCTCGCTACCGGTGCGGCTCCGAAGCGGCGCAAGCCCGCGCCCCGTGTCGATCCTGCGCTTGTGCTGACTGTGTCGCGCTACGGCGGCAACCTCAACCAGATCGCGCGGTGGCTCAACACGGCGACCCGCACGGGCCGGGCCAGCGAGGTCGAGGCCCTGCGCGTGGCGGCGGCGCTGGTCGGCATCGAACGGCGGTTGGCCGAAATCACCACCGAGCACCGGAGGCCTCCCGGATGCTGATCAAGTTTTTCCCGAACGGTAAAGGCGGCGGCACGGGGCCGGTAGAGTATCTGACCGCCCGCACCGTGCTAGCCTATGACGACAACCGCGATGTGATCCGCGATGCGTCGGGCCTGCCGATGACCGTGACGCGCGAGCCGTTGCCAGAGGTCATCTCTGGCGATCCAGAAGGCATGATCGACCTGATTGACGCCTGCCCACACAAATGGAGCTATCGCGCCGGTGTCATCAGTTTCGCGCACGAGGATGCGCCGACCGAGGATCAGCAGCAGGCGGTGATCGACCGTTTCGAGGAGATCGCTTTCGCGGGCCTCGATGCCGACCGCTACGCCTGCCTCTGGGTGCGCCACACCCACGAGGATCGCGTCGAGCTGCATTTCTGCACGCCGCGCATGGAACTGCACAGCGGACGCAGCCTCAATATCGCGCCGCCGGGCTATGAACGGGCCTTCGACAGCCTGCGTGACTTGATGAACAAGACGCATGGCTGGGCTGACCCTATGGACACCGAACGCGCGGCCGAGGTCAAAGCCGTCAATGAGGCACCTACGCGGGCGCAGGGACGGGACGAGATGCACGGCTGGATCCGTGATCAGATATCTGTGGGTCTGATCACGGATCGTGCCGTGATGATCGAAGCACTCCGCGATGCAGGCTTCGAAATCCCGCGTGCAGGCAAGAACTACATCACCGCCCAGGACCCGGAGACCGGCGAGAAATGGCGGCTGAAAGGAGAAATCTTCCATGAAGACTGGCAAGCAGACACCGAGGTTGAGCGCGAAGCTACAGGCGGACATGGAGAAGCTGCGCAGCGAGCACGCCGACTTGATGGCGTCTCAGCTGACGAGCTTCAGGGCCGATTTGAAGATCATTGCCGACGACGCGCTGCGTACAATTCAGAGCGATTTGGACGAACAGCTCTTGAAGCTGAGGCAGAAGTGGATGGCCGAGAACCAGAGGCAGTCAGGCTATCGGACGCCGTTCAAGAACTTGTCGATCTGGGCGGTCATCGCCCTGGCGGTGGTGACGACACTCGGCTTTGCGCAACTGATCCAGACCTACAGGACGAGTTGGCAGACGCTGGGCATCGAGAGGATCGAACAGGGCAACGCGACCTTTTTGATCCTGACGGACGAGAACACGACACTGCGCCGCTGCACCTGGGGCGGCGAGGAGCGTCACTGTATCAGGATCGAGGAGTAGCCGATGAATGGTCTGACAGCGTTAGAGCGCGAATTGCTGGCCTACGTGGAGCGGTTGACGCAAGCCTCAGAAGCATCGGCGCAGGAATTGAACGCCTCAGGGCAGATCACGCGCAAGGAACTGGATGGGTTGCGCATCTGCGTGACCGCGTTGCTCAAGTCGCAGGTCTCATTGGCCGAAGCCTTGAATGGTTTGGCGCAGCAACACCCCGACATCGTGAGGAATACGCCGGAGCTGAGGAATGGCGCGGCTCAGATCGCGCTAGCCTGGAAGGCGTTGGACACGATCTGAACGACGACAGCGAGGAGGAGCGCCATGGCCTGCGTCACTAACGCCGTGACGGCGCCCATCGGCCTGCGCGGATCGAGCGCGCGACGCAATCCACACGTCATACGCGACACGAAAAACGACACACGCAACAGCGCACAAGGAACATGCGGTATGAGACACAGGACACGACACACGCGACACGAAACCCGCAACACGAAACCTGCGACAGGAAACACAAATCGCCACCCACGCATTTTGCGGGAGATCGGCAAAATGCTGCGGGCAGCAGGTGCCGCCTACGTGGTTTTTCTGACCGTCATCGCGCCTTCCCTCGCAATCGGACAGGAACTGTCAAATTCCGTGAGTCCAGCCGAGATCGATCGCTTTGGCTGCGGAATCGAACCGCGCCCGGATCATCTGACGTTCATGAGTTTCAAGGATGGCTGGCGCTCATCCGCCGCTGACAAGCTCTATGACCTTCACCGATATGAAGCAGCAGTCGAAGTGCAAAGCTGCGACTGCGCCGTGATCCGTCCCGCCTGGGCTGTGATCGAGGACGACTTCGCCAGCCTTGGTTTCGCAGAAGAGCCGTCCAGCGCCTACGACGCGTGGGCCGATGCCCACTACTTCCCGGTCATTTCCGGCCTACGCGAGCAAGTGCGCGCGCTTTGTGGGGAGGACGAATAATGGGGATCGTCAGCTTTATCGTGGATGCAGCGAACAACGGATTGAATGACGTTGCACAGTCGCAGTTCGCCGCCGTTGCGGCAGGCATGGGCGGAACGATCATGATCGCCTCGACCTTTGCGGTCATCCTGCTTTTCATTAACATGTCTCTCCAATGGCGACCGATGGACGGCGTGGAGCTTTTTCCGCTTCTGATCAAGATCGCACTGATCAACGCCTTCGCCCTCACCCTCGGTCAACGTCGCAGCGAGTGTGTTCTTCGGCGAGCCGCGCCGCAGCATCTCGGCACAGCGGTGAAGGACAGGTTAGGGCCGACCCAGCATTTGAATTAGTCCGAGAAATACACCAAAACGCATGACGCGCCCTTCACGCATAATCGTCGATGCTGTTCTCCAAACTCTCGCCCGTCAGCTCGCAGAAGGTCTTTAGAGCACCTTGCAAAGTGAAATATTGATGTTTGCTGCGGTGAACGAACAGCTCGCCACGGATCGTGATTATGGCGACGGCCCAGTCCTTGATCGCGTCAGCTTCGGCAGCACGGGTAAGAACGACCAGCCCGTCTTCGACGAGCGCGCACTGAACGACCAAACTCTGGTAAATGTTGTTCCGGGCGAAAACCTCGCCGAACCGTAGGTTCTGAGCGTATCGCTCCAGACCATCTTCGGACACCACCTCCGGGCATCTCGGAAACTCGGTCGGGACCTTCCACTTCACTTGGATCGCCGATGGCGTCAGGCTTTCATACTCTTCCGGCTCTGGCTCGAAGTCAGCTCGCTCACGGGTGCCGTAGAGCCACTCGCCGATTGCGCCTCCGCTTGGGACGAAACCGCTCTTCGCCCACGCCTCGAAACGGGATTTGGTTCTGGAACCTTCTTCCTTGGTCACAGTCCGAATCCATGAGACGTCGGGAAATGATGTTTCGTTTATGGGTCTGGACGGATCTTCGAGAAACGCTTCAATCGACCCATAAACCAGCTCAATGCGGCGTGCGGTGATTTCGTTGAGGAGTGCGTTTTCCAGCCTAGTGAGCCAGCGCAGGTTCTCGGGCCTGTTATTCGCCCGGTTGGTGTCGATGTGATCGACGACATGCTGATCAGTGGGTGGCGGACCGTTGAAGGCGCTGCAAACGATGCGGTGGATCGGCACACCGGCCAGAAGATGGTAGCCAGTGGTGAGGTTCTGGCGTCCGAAGGTCCATGTCTTGTCGAGCGGGCGGGCGCGTTTCCGGAACTCGTTTAGTCGATAGACTGCGCCGTTGTCATGGACGAGATATCGCTCGCCGCGATATTCGACCTCGACTTCGGTTTCGTAAATTTCCAACAGTTGGTCATGCTCGCCCACCGGCGTTTTTAAGGATGGCATCTTGCTCTCCAGTGCAAGGGTGTCTCGGCCTTCCCTTGGGTGGTCCGGTGCCGGTTCTTGTCGGCAGACGTGAAATAGGGCGTCTGGCGCTGCCTTAAGCTCTGGGCGCACTGAGGGATTGTCGAATGTATGGGGTTAGAGTCAAGAAGAACCATGGACAGAACACACTCGCCCTACGCTCGCCAGTGCATAGCAACTCAAACGTCGGCTTTGCGGACTGCAACCGCGGCAACCATGCACAGCTTTGAGAGTCCGGTTAGGGTCGATCGCGTCGAAAAGCGTGATGCTAACCTGCTTCTGTGCAAAGCCTATTCTCTGCGCACTGCCGACCTTCATCATTTCAACGACAAATTGCGATTTCGAGCCGGTGCGAAGATCAATCATGAAACACGGATATTCGATCAGTCATTTTTTCTCACTTCCGAAATCTTTGCATCGTGCGCGACCATTGGAAAATGTCTGTGGGGCAACGCCAGCCTTGCTGGCTATCAGTCGGGTGAGCCTTCTCTTGCGATCGCTTCCGCCTTCGCCGCCCAACTCTCGTAAGCATTCGCTTGACGGTCACGAGCAGAGCCACGAATCGGTTTTCTGCTCCTGATGCGGTTCGCCATCCAAAGCAGGATTTTGGCCTCCCTGCTCTTCAGCTTTCCAACTGGGAGAGCGGGGAACTTTTCTTCCAGCGCAGTGATAATTTCCGCGTTGATCGACCGATTATTGTCTTCTGCGGCTTGCTCGATTCTCATCTTCAAATCCAGCGGAAGCCTGAGTTTGAACTGCGGGTCATTTTGAGTCGGTAATGTCATTCTTCCTTTATGGACCAATTAGGTACTTGACGCTATATGGACCTTATAGGTACCAAGGACGAAGCCGGAGATCGTAAATGTCCAAAGTTGTTCAATTGAAGGTTCGTGTCCCCCATGAAGTCAAATCATGGCTCCTAACACAGGCTAACATCAATCGTTCATCTCAAAGCTCTGAGGTAGTCCGCGCGATCCGCGAAAGAATGTGCATGCACAGTAATGCAAAGGCGGATAGGAGCCACGATGCCCGTGTTGATACCATTTCCAACCCTGTGGAGGGCATCAATGGATGACATCATGCCTCGCCACACCACGCCAACTGCTCTTGCTAAAAAACTGGACGCGTCGCCCCGTTTCGTCTGTGACACGGTTCGCCAATAGGGTTGCTTTTGCAAAATTGGCCAAAAGGTCATTATGTTAGAACATCACGTAGCCGCGTTTATGGAGGCGATGGAATGCCGCTCAAAGTCTTCAAACGGAACAATCTCTACAGTTACCGCGGCACAGTTGCCGGTCGGCGATTACGAGGCCCTACGGGAACAGCGGACAAGAGGATCGCGGAAAGGATCGCGGCCGAAGCCGAAGCGAAGGCATGGCAAAGTCATCTCGATGGGCCGGGCGCAACGTTGACGTTTGCGCAAGCAGCGATTGCCTATAGGCAAGCCGGGCGGGACGAACGATTTCTGGAGCGCATTGAGGATTTTTGGAAAGATTCGCTTGTTCCAAAAATCACACCCGAAGCAATACGGCAAATGGCGCGAAAATTGTATCCCGGCGCGGCCAACGCCACGCTGAACCGTCAGGGCATCGTGCCAGCCCAAGCAATCATCAACTACGCTGCGGAACTGGAATGGTGCGCGCCGATAAAGGTGAAGCGGTTCAAGGTCAATGCCAAGAGAAAGACACCCGTCACAAGGCGGTGGGTGGAAGCCTTTGCTGCCCAAGCGGTGCAAGACGATCTGCGACATCTGGCTGCGCTATGCTTGTTCATGTTTGGCACTGGCGCGCGTCGCGGTGAAGCCTGCGCGCTGATGTGGCGCGATGTTGAGCTGTTTCAAAAGAAGGCGGTCATTAACCAAACCAAAATCGATGATCAGCGTGTTGCCCATCTATCGCCGCCGGTAGTAGCGGCACTGGCAAATATTCCCTCTAACCGCAACCCAGACGATCTGGTGTTTCAGTATGCCTCTGGTGAAAGCGTGGGGCAGGTGTGGAACAATGTCACTGAGCGTGCAGGCATCGAAAAGCTGTCGCCACACTGCTGTCGGCATGGTTTCGCAACCTCTATGCTGCAAGCTGGGATAGACCCCAAGACAATCGCAGTCCGCGGAGGCTGGAAAGACGTAGCAACGGTGATGAAATACTACGCCCACGCGATGGATGATCCGACCGTCACTGACGTGCTTTTTGGCACAAATCTGACACAACGCGAAAGAAAGACCGGATCAAGTTACTGAAAAGTATAAGGAAATCAGACATGATCATGACCCTTCGTTGGGGAAGGGTGTCCCACCGCAATAGCTATGCGGCGTCGGACCCTTTCGCAAGGGAATAAATCACGCTATGCGGCAGTTGAGGAATTATTTGCGACGCATTATCTTTAGTCGGAGACTTGCCAGATGTTCACAGCCACCCTGATTGCCCGCCCCGGCGGGCTGGAGCCGAGCCTGACCGAAAGCCTGCGCAACGCATGGGGTGGCGGCGACGTGCAATGGCTGTCGCCGGACGAGGCGGCGGAGTTCACCGTTGCGCATATGCCGGCGAATTTGTGGGAGGTCTGGCAGGACGTGCAGCGCCTGGGCGTCGATCTGGCGGTGCAGGCCACCGCAGGTCGGCGCAAGCGGATGTTGCTGGCCGACATGGACAGCACGATGATCCAGCAAGAATGCATCGACGAATTGGCCGAGGTCGCAGGCGTGGGCGATCATGTGCGCGCCATTACGGCCCGTGCGATGAACGGCGAGCTGGATTTTGAGGGCGCATTGCTGGAGCGTATGGGCCTGCTCAAGGGACTGCCTGAGTCGGTGATATCGGACGTGCTGCAAACCCGCATCACCCATGCGCCGGGGGGGCGCATCCTGATCGCGACGATGCGCGGCAATGGCGCGCATACGGCACTGGTGTCGGGCGGGTTCACCGCCTTTACCGGGCCGGTCGCTGCCGCGCTGGGCTTTGACGAGGATCGCGCGAATGTGCTGTGCATCGCGGATGGCCTGCTGACTGGCGATGTTACCCGGCCCATTCTGGGACGGCAGGCCAAGATCGACGCGCTGGATGAGATAACCACGCGGCTGGGCATAGCTGCGGCGGACGTGATGGCCGTGGGCGACGGTGCCAACGATCTGGGGATGCTCGGCCGCGCGGGTGCGGGCGTCGCCTTGCACGCCAAGCCGTCTGTGGCGGCGCAGTGCGATCTGCGCATCAATCACGGCGATCTGACCGCGCTGCTGTATCTGCAAGGCTATGCGCGCAGCGAGTTTCTGGACAGCGCGACTTAACCCAGAAGGTCGGGCGCGGGTTTGATCATCCCTGCCTCAATTCCGCGCCAGCTGCGCAGTGTTTTGTTCATGAACCGGCGCGCGCCGGGATGATCCGCGTCCAGCACGCCCAGCCGCACCAAAAGCGCGGCAATCGCACATTCCGCCGCGCGGTCAGCGCCGTCCGCGACCTTTAGCGCGATGCCCAAACCGCGGCACGGTATGATCGCAACAAAGAACGCTTCGGCCCCGGTTTTCAGGGCCACAGGTTCCTTGCAGGCGCGCATCAGCTCGGTGCAGGCGCGGCCCTCTCCGGCGACGAGATCCGGGCGCGCGATCATCGCATCGCGCAGGCGCGCGGCGGCACTCTGGCGCGTATCCGTTCCGGGCTGGGCGTTTGCGAAATACGCCATGGCGCGGCCCATGCCATGCAGCGTGGTCAGGAAATTAGGGGCCGAGCAGCCGTCGATGCCATAGTCCGGGCTGGTCTCTTCCGTCACCTCCTCAAACGCGCGCAGGCACGCCTGCTGCACTGGATGGTCGAACAGCTCATAATCCGGCCCGCCGCGCAGCTGCTGGTTCAGCGTCAGGAACCCCGCATGTTTGCCAGAGCAGTTGTTGTGCAGCTGACAAGGCGCCTCGAATGCGCGAATCAGGGCATGGGCGGTTTCCTCATCCTTGGGCATATGGCTGCCGCAGCGGAAATCCGGCTCGGCAAGGCCCAGACCGTCAATCCAGCGGGCCACACGGGACGTATGGATCGCCGCCCCGTTATGCGACGCGCAGGCCAGCGCCAGATGCTCCGGCCCCAGCCCGGCGGCATCGGCCGCGCCGCTTTCCACCAGCGGCAGCGCCTGCAGCATCTTGCAGGACGAGCGCGGGTAAACCTGCACGTTCGGATCACCCCAGGCCTGCACGATCTGGCCCCCCGGACCGCATATAACGGCGTGGCCCAAATGCACGCTTTCCGCGATGGGGCCGCGCCATATTTCGGTCAGGGGAACGGGGGGCTGGGCGACGATTGACATGGTCAGGCTCCTTCGGGGCGCGATGTGCAAGATTCCGCCAATTCAATCTTTCGTTTCTGGCGCGTTTTGGGCTATTGATGCAGTGTCGAGAAGAACCGCGCGCTTGCCAAGTACAAAACCCGGCGACAGGGACAGTCGGCGGGCGCGACTGAATTGAGGCTCATGACAGCTTGGAGGCTGCACAAGATATGGCATTACCTGTGACGCGCGGCGCGCTGTGCGCGGCAATTTCCGCATTTGCATTAATCGGTTTCGGCGGGGCAATTCCCGCATCGGCCCAGTCAGAAAGCACCAATCAGGTCGCGGCCAAAACGGCCTGGAGCGTTTTCACCGAAGCATCCCCGCGTGAGTGCTGGACCGTGTCCGCGCCCACCGAAACCATCAACAGCAAGGGTGGCAAGGTCGTGGCCGTGCGCCGGGGCGAGATTCTGTTGATGACGTTCTTCCGCCCCGACGCGGGTGTACGGGGACAGGTCGCCTTTACCGGCGGATATCCCTTTGCCGACGGATCGACCGTGGATGTGGATGTCGGCGGCGAGAAATTTCAGCTTTATACCGAAAAGGAATGGGCTTGGCCGGCCAGCGCCGATGACGATGCCAAGATCATTGCGGCGATGAAGCGCGGCTCTGACGCCGTGCTGACCGCACGGTCCGGGCGCGGCACCCAGACCAAGGACACCTTTTCGCTGATCGGTTATACAGCGGCGATGGAAGAGGCGCAGAAGCGCTGTCAGTAGGGGCTGATTTCGGCGGCAAGGCTCGATAATTGTGATGCCGCGCCAGACAGCCATATTTTGAATATTGGAAAAAAGCGTTCGACGCACTCGCGGAAATCTGTGCGTGCGTCGATTGTCAGCTATGCGGGAAGCAGCTGCCGTTCGCTTTTTGTGGGTAAATCGGCTTTGTTGCACAAATCGGCCTGAAGTAGGATTCACCGTATGAATCCAGCATGTTAGCTGGCTGGCATGAGCAGCTGGACCCCTACAACGTACGAGACCTGGAACTGGCCTGACGAC
>CANMFU010000007.1 GCA_947497295.1 uncultured Roseovarius sp. | reverse complement strand
AAAGTCGGCGAGCTTCAGCAGGCTTTCGACAGACCCCGTCGTCTGTCGCAAGGGTAAGCCGAACAGCACTTTGCTCGGCAAACACGCTTGGATCGCCGCATCGCTATAGCGCGGATTGCGGCCCGGTCTGCCAGTCGGCTTGGCTTTCCAATCCGCGTCGGGATCGAACCAAAGTGCCAATGATCCGCGTCGTTTCAGGGTCCGGTTGTCGTCAGGCCAGTTCCAGGTCTTGTACGTTGTAAGGGTCCAGCTGCTCATGCCAGCCAGCTAAAATGCTGGATTCATACGGTGAATCCCACTTCAGGCCGATTTGTGCAACAAGGCCTCATCAAGTCCATTGACGTCTTTGACGCGCTGGTCGAAACCGGCAAAACGACCATCGAGGCCGAGGTGATGGGCCTCAGCCAATCGGCCGTCTCGCAGCATCTGGCGCTGCTGGAGCGCACGTTCGATGTGACGATTTTCGACCGCTCGGTGAGGCCGCTGCAACTGACCCAGACCGGCACGCTGTTTCATCGCCAAGCGCTGCGCATCCTCGGCTGAGTGGAGGATCTGGTGGCTGATATGCGCCATCAGGGCGCGCGCCCGATTAGCAACCTGCGCGTCGGTATTCAGGCGTCTATGGCCACAGCGCTGACCCCCGATCTGGTCACGCTGGCCAAGGCAGATTTTGGCTTCGAGGACATGACCATCCACGCTGGCCAAAGCAACGACCACGAGGGTCTGTTGCGCACGCGCAAGGCCGACTTGGTGATCACGTCTGACCCTCTCTACGATCTGGACGGGCTGGAACGCCATCCGATCATGACCGAATCCTTTCTACTGGTTTTGCCGCAAAGCTACAGTGGCCCCACCGGCAGCATCGGCGAACTGCTCCAGCATCTGCCGCTGATCCGCTTTGCGGTGACCACCAGTGTCGGGCATTGACCGAGCAGCATCTGCGCCGTCTGAAAGTGCGCACGACACGTGTCATTCAGGCCGACCGCTCCAGCATGGTGACGGCCTGCGTCGCGCGAGGCATGGGGTTCACCTTTCTCACGCCCAGCCTGCTGATCGACGGGTTTGTCGAGAAGATGCCGCTGAATATCAGGCATCTGCCGATCACCGGCTTTTCGCGCAGCATAACGTTGCTTGCACGCGATCGCGAGTTGGGCGCGCTGCCTGGCGCGTTCGCCAGAACGACCAAGACGGTTCTGGCCGGGCGTGTGTCACGGCAGATGGGGGATGGCGGAATGCTTGCGATCCAGTTCGCGCAAGGTGAGGGATGACAAGGTTTTTGACGATAACAACTGGCGTTATATCAGAGCTGAACGGCGCTTTGGCCTGCTGCTGCGCGGCCGGTTTAAATGTGAGAGCCTTTCGGCGGTTCAGCGCGACGCCGCTACGCTGGCCTGGCGGGACGGCCATCAGGCCGATGTCCGCGTCACGGGCCTCATCCACGATATCGGTATGGAAATAATGGTATGCGCCGGAGATATCGCGCGATAGTGTAAGGTGGGGAAAATAGTCCCTGTGGGTTTTATGAGAGCGGCCAGTTCTGATTCTGCGGCATCCGATAGCGCCGGACCGGTACGCGACCCGCGACAGGTAATCGCGGCCCAGCGGGTCAGTTCCGAACGCGTGCGCCCAACTGTCGTTTCTGGCCGAAATAGGCGGGATCTGCCGCCAGCCCGGATCCTGTGCATAGAACCCATATGGCGCTGTGAGGCGTCAGATAAGTTCGACCTTCACCTCACGACATTGACCCAAAAAAAATGAGACAAGTGGCAAAGCTGCCGTTCGTGCGGATCGCAGCGAACGGCTGAAAAGAGCGGATTCTGTTCAAAAAAACACCGTGTTTCTGACGCAGAAAACTTGGTGGTGAAGGGCGCGCGAGCGCCTTTTTTGTCAGGCTTTGCGCATTTGCTGCGGTGCAGGAAAGATCTTGGCGAGTTTCCGAAGGTTCTGGGCGGTGGCGGCGAGGAGGAATTCGTCATTTGCGCCGTATGGGCCGCGTAATCGGAGACGACCAAGACGCAGGATCCGTTTGAGGTGGGCAAACAGCATCTCGACCTTTTTCCGGAGCTTCATTGAGATGTCGTATTGCTTGGTCTTGGCGATGTCGCGGGCAACCTGGCGGGCGTCTTCGTGTTCCTCGCGGGTGATTGATCTGGCGTCAGCGTTCGGGCAGCATTTCTGTTTTGACGGGCATGCCTGGCAGGTCAGTTTCAGGGCGCGGTATTTGGTGCGTCCCTTGCCGGTTGGCCCCCGGTTCGGGTCGGAATAATTCCGGAGGAACTGTTTCAGTGCCTGACCCTCGGGGCAGATGTATTGATCGTTCTCGGCGTCCCATTCGAAGTCCGCCCGGCTCCATGTGCCGTCGGTACGGCCAGATTTGTCGAAGACGGGAATGTGCGGGGCGATCTTTCGGTCGACCAGCCAGCCCAGCATCGGCCCTGTGCCGTAGGCGGTGTCCGCGATCAGCCGTTCGGGATGGAGATCGAACCTGGCCTTCACACGGTCCAGCATGGTCTTTGTCGCCCCGACCTCGGCTTGCCGGATTGATCGGGTGGCCTCGACGTCGACGACCACACCATGATCCGTGTCGATCAGGTAGTTGTCGGAATAGCTGAAGAACGCCGGACCCTTACGCGCCGCTGTCCACTGGCTGGCCGGGTCGGAATGGGAGGTGAACTTGGGCTGGACCTCGCTGGCGGCCCCGAAGGCGGCCTCATCCAGCGTGTCGAGATACTCGCGAACCGCACGGGGCGCATCCGCCGGGTCGATCCGCGCCGCGTCCCAGTCCTCCTTCGGTGTCGAGTTCTGCTTGTTCGCGTCGGCCTCGATAAGGCTGGCGTCAACGGCCATGCGCTGGCCACTGACCAACCCTTCGGCGATGCAGCGTGCAACCGTCGTTTCGAACAGATGGCGTAGCAATTCGCTCTCGCGGAACCGGCCGTGCCGGTTCTTGGAAAACGTCGAGTGATCCGGAACCCGGTCGGCAAGGTCGAGGCGGCAGAACCAGCGATAGGCCAGGTTCAGATGCACCTCCTCGCAGAGCCGCCGCTCGGAGCGGATGCCAAAGCAATAGCCAACCAGCAGCATCCGGATCAGCAACTCGGGATCAACAGACGGACGCCCGGTATGGCTGTAGAATTGTGCCTGTTGCTGCCGAATACCGGACAGGTCTACGAAGCGGTCAATGGAGTGCAACAGGTGATCCTGCGGAACGTGGTCCTCTATTGAGAACTCGTAAAACAACGCCACTTGCGCCTCTTGCTTCGGTCCCAGCATCGCAGATCCCCCCGCTTCACTACCAAAAGTGAATCAGCGAACAGGCCCCAAATCAACAAGAGTTTTTCAACAAAATAAGCGCAGATCGACTGATGCTGCACATGACATGGATATCTGCTAACGCAGGACAGCCAAATACCTTCAAGAACCGCTCGGGTTTTGAACAGGGTTTGTGGCAATGAAAAACGGGTCTTTTTTAATCAGTGCAAAAAAGAGGTTTTTGGGAACTTCGGATAGTCTTCAGAAATCCGCGAGCTTGCATCTCCTGCGCGTTGCGCTAAAAAGCCAGCTGTCGGTTTCCGTAAGGAATTCAAAGGGAATCCGGAGTTCATTTTATTGGGCGAACCGGAACTGCCCCCGCAACTGTAGACAGCGAGGGATTTGTGATTACGTCACTGTGGTGCAAACCATGGGAAGGCCACAAATCCTGATGACCTGTTAGTCAGGAGACCTGCCGACAAGCAACTGAAACGCGTTCCGGGCGGGGTTGTCCGGGGAGGTGTCGCATGAAACTTGTCCAGCAGAGCCTTTTGGCTGTTGCGCCAGCCAGCACCCGCGCCATAGCGCGGGTCAGCCCATGGATATGCCCCAGATTTTTTTCTGGACCGACCTTCTCACTGACCTCTTCGGGCGCTCTACCCCCCGGAGAGAGACGATGCATACCCATACCCTGACAGCAGCCCTTTTAAGCGCGGTGGCTTTTGCGCTGCCTGTACATGCCGACACGACCTATCCCCTGAGCCTCAGCAATTGCGGAGTTGATGTCACGTTTGACCAGGCGCCGGAAGACGTCGTTTCGGTCGGTCAGGCGGGGACCGAAATTTTGTATTCGCTGGGTCTTGGCGACAAAGTTCTGGGCACAGCTGTCTGGTTTACCAGCGTGCTGCCGGAATTTGCCGATCTGAACGCGGGTGTTGAGCGGTTGGCAGACAATGACCCCAGCTTTGAATCCGTTGTGGCGAAGCGGCCCGGTCTGGTGACAGTTCAGTATGAATGGCACATCGGCCCCCAAGGGATCGTCGCCACGCGTGAGCAATTCGCCGATGTTGGCATCCCGACATATGTTCTGCCCGCCGATTGCTGGGACAAAGACAACACCACGGGATCCGATGGCACGCGATCCGCATTGTTCGAGATGGAAAGCGTCCATGCAGGTGTGACCGAGCTGTCGCAAATCTTCAATGTGACCGAGAAAGGCGAGGCGCTGGTCGCAGACCTGAAGGCGCGCGAAGCGGCGGCGATTGAAAAGGCCAAAGCGCTGGACCTGACCGATGCGTCGGCGGTCTTCTGGTTTTCATCGGCAGAAATGGATATCGATCCCTATGTTGCCGGTGCCAAGGGCGCGCCCGGTTACATGATGGAAAAGCTCGGCTTGCGAAATGTCGTGGAAAGCGATGAGGAATGGCCGACCGTGAGCTGGGAAAGCATCGCGCGTGCCAACCCGTCCATTATTGTTCTGGCCCGGATGGAGCGCCGCCGTTTCCCAGCGGATGACGTGGAAAAAAAGCTGGAATTCCTGAAGTCGGATCCGGTGACCAGCCAGATGGACGCTGTCAAAAATGACCGGATTGTCATTCTTGACGGGCATTCCATGGATCCCTCAATCCGCAATGTGGATGCGTTGGAGACACTGGCCGAGGCGCTACAAGCGTATCAACTGAAGTGAGCAATCCGGTGGCCTCTGGCGTGATGCCGCGCAGAACTGCATTGGGCGCATTGCTGCGTCCAGTGGTGCTGTGGGGCATGCCGGGGGCCATCGTCCTTGTGGTGGCAATCCTTGCCGGGGTTGCCATCGGTGAAACACCGCTGCCGTTTTCTATGGTGGCCGCGGTGATTGCCAACAACCTGTGGGGTGCCGGATATGACGTGAACCTGATCGACGCCGGCATTATCTGGAGCTACCGTTTGCCGCGCACTTTGGTTGCGGCGGCTTGTGGCGCGGGGCTGGCGCTGTCGGGGGTGGTTTTGCAGGCCCTGGTGCGCAATGCGCTGGCCGATCCCTACCTTTTGGGCGTATCGGCGGGAGCCTCTACCGGGGCGGTCGCGGTGACGATCCTTGGGCTGGGCGGTGGAATGATCGGTATTTCCGGCGGTGCGTTCGCAGGGGCCGTTCTGGCATTTGTGCTGGTGGCGGCGTTGGCCCGTGCAGCTGGGGGCGGCTCGGCCCAACTGGTGCTGGCGGGCGTCGCCGGATCGCAGTTATTCAATGCGATAACATCTTTTCTCATTGCGAAATCGGCCAATGCGGAACAGGCGCGCGGCATCATGTTCTGGCTGTTGGGCAATTTGTCGGGGGTGCGCTGGCCCGATGTCTGGCTGGCGGTGCCCATGGCTGGATCAGGCTTTTTGGTTTGCCTTATGTTTGTGCGCTCCATGGACGCGTTCTCCTTTGGTGCGAGTGCCGCTGCATCACTTGGGGTTTCCGTGCGGCAGGTGCAGGTGATGCTGATCGGCATGGCCACACTCATGACAGCAACCATGGTCAGCCTTGTCGGCTCCATCGGGTTTGTCGGGCTGGTCATTCCCCATGCAATGCGTTTTGTCGTGGGTCCGCGCCATGCGCGGCTGATTCCGGCTTCGGCACTGGCAGGGGCAATATTTCTGATTGCTGCCGATGTTGTCTCACGGGTGTTGATCCCCGGGCAGGTGATCCCGATTGGTGTGGTAACAGCGCTTGTTGGCGCGCCCGGTTTTGCACTGATCCTGATTTATAACCGCAGGCGTCTATGAGGCTTTCGGCAACCTCTCTTGGCTGGACGGCAGGCGCGCGGCAGATCGTATCTGACGTTACGGTCGATATCGCACCCGGTGAAACCTTTGGCCTGATTGGGCCGAACGGCTCTGGCAAGTCGACGCTGCTCCGCTTGATGGCTGGGTTGGTGCCGCGTGGGAAGGGCTCGGTCATGCTGAATAATGACCCGCTGGCAAAATTGCCCCGTCAGGAAGTGGCCCGACGCATCGCATTTGTGGAACAGCAGGTCGAAACCTCGGATGCGCTCAGCGTGCGTGATGTGGTGGAACTGGGCCGTACGCCATGGCTTTCGGCACTTGCACCGTTTGGCATGTCTGACGCCGAAATCGTCCGCGATGCGCTGGACGCTGTCGGTATGGCGGACCGCATGGCGCAGGGCTGGTCCACGTTATCGGGCGGCGAACGTCAACGGGTGCAGATTGCGCGCGCTCTGGCGCAACGCCCCCGTGTTTTGCTTCTGGACGAGCCGACAAACCATCTGGACATTCATCATCAGCTTGCTCTGCTGCGATTGATCAGCCGCTTGCCGGTTACCGTGATCCTCGCTCTGCATGACCTGAACCAGGCGATGGATTGCGACCGACTGGGCGTGATGGAGGGCGGGCACCTTATCGCCTGCGGCCCTCCCGCCAAGGTGCTGACCCCCGAACGCCTTGCCACAATATTTCGCGTCCGCGCAACCACGCTACGTGACCCTGCCGACAACGCCACCCTGTTTCGTTTCCACTGCCTTGAGGAGTAATCCATGAAACCTGTTCTTTTTGCCGTTATCCTTCTGGGTGCAGCTCCCGCCTTTGCCGAGATTCATGAGGTACGGATGTTCAGCCGAAATGAGCGCGGCCCAATGATTTATGAACCTGATTTCCTGCAAATCGCACCCGGCGACCAGGTTCGCTTTATCCCTGAACAACCCAGCCATAACGCCGCCACCATCGAGGGCATGATCCCCCAGGGAGCCACGCCGTTCAAAAGCAATATCAACGAAGATTTCACCACAACCCTTACCGTGCCGGGTACCTACGGCATAAAATGCAGCCCGCATTTTTCCATGGGTATGGTGATGTTGATTGAGGTCGGCAAAGACGCGGATATCACATTTCCCGACGATTTGCCCAAACGGGCCCTTGATCGGTTCGAAGCGATCATGGCGGAAAATCCAAAATGACTGCCAACCATGATTTGCTTGAGGATATTCGCGAATACTGGTCGCGCCGATCCGCAACCTTTGATCAGTCCTTTGGTCATGGCATGACAACGACGCAAGAGGCTGCCGCATGGGCTCAACCGATGCGCGATCATCTTGGCCCCGCACCTCAGCAGGTGCTGGAGCTGGCCTGTGGAACGGGTGAGATCACAAAATTGGTGCATGATCTGGGGCATGAGGTAACAGCGCTGGATTTTTCAGAAGAAATGCTTGCAGTGGCAAAGACCAAACATGCGGGCAAGCCACGCTTGCGGTTTTTACACGCCGATGCCGGTCACACCATGGAACCGGATGGCAAATATGATGCGATCCTGTGCCGCCATCTGGTCTGGACACTGACAGATCCCGCAGCAGCATTCGACGATTGGTTTCGCATATTGCGGCCCGGTGGGCGGCTTTTGATTTATGACGGCGACTGGGCCAAACCCTGCCAATCCGGCAGGTGGGCCGCACGGGTTCTCGATCTGTGGGAGAAGATCTCGCCCGACCTTGGTTACGATGCGGCAATGGGAGATCTGCATGGCGACATCATGCGCCGCCTGCCATTTGGCGAGGGTCTGACATTCCAACAGCTACACCCCATGCTGGAGGCCGCTGGATTTGGTGTTGTCCGTCAAATATCGCATGAGCCGATCGCCCGCGCTCAGCGGCGCACAAGCGGCCTACGCAATAATCTGCGCACCCGAGTATATAGCCGGTTCATCCTTTCTGCTCAAAAACAGAACCTCTCAAAAACAGCCGATAACGGTTGTTGAACGGTTCAGAGAACCGGACTTTGGCGCAACCGCAGCGAAATAGCGCTTCGCCCGCACTGCCGACCTTGCTGCAGTCGTGATGAAGGTTCGATCTGGTTCAGAAAAGCTTGATGTTTTGGCCAATATTGTACGACGCGGCCCGTTGACACGCTTCGGAAAACCCGCGTTTTCCAATCAGTGATTTGCGACACACCACAGACGCGATCCGCCGCTCCGCCAGCGCTGCAATCAGGACCGGCAGCAAGATCACCGTGCCGATCAGCAGCCCGCTATGCCCGCGTACGGATCCCGATCATGCAGGCCGGGCGAGATGTCCCTGAGGATGTCTGTCAGGCCAATGATCTATCTCGTCGGGATGCGTGGGATCGAGTGACGCGTTGATCACATCGGCCAGAAGGGTCAGCCGTAAGGCTCCGTCGAAGACCACGGCCCCTTTGGCTCTGTGGTGTGATACCCGTTGTTCACGGATGTCGACGAGGACACTATTGACGACGCGGTTCTGGGACTGCTCTGGCTGACGCTGCGTGATGAGCGTCGCGCCTGAAAGGGGATGGACTGGTCGGCGCTGGATCGTTTGCATTGAAAGGGTTTAATCCATGACCCGGTTAACAAGGCCAAATCTGTCGTGCTGACCGATGAGAGGCTACAGCGCTCAATGGGTCTTCATCTTCGCGATACGGGTCTGAGCCACAGCAGGTGCAGGCGGCAGGTGCCTCAAGGACACCCCGCGCGCGCAGGCAGATGATTAGGAAGCGGCTTGCGCTCCGGATGGCGGCGCGTGAAGCCGCGCACCGTGGTAGCGGCCTTGTCAGACGATTGGTCGGCGGCAAGGGCATCCTCGGTGGCCGCCGCTTCTAACGCCTCAAGCTGCAATGCCAATTGATCGATCAGCCGGGTGCGCCGTTCCGACGGGATACCGTATTTGTCGCGGCGCAGTTTGGCGATCCCGAGCTTGAGCTTCTGGATCATCGCCTCCGAGCAGGAGGCGAGCGTACGGGTCTGTGCGGTCGCCAGAGCAGCGCGTAATGTCGCAAGTGCGGAAACGGTAGTCACCATGGACGGCTATACACCACTCAGGTTCATGAAGCACCATTAGAAACAGGCCGAACCGCTTAAGCGCAATGCTGTGACTGACATTCTGTCAAGTATCCCGCTTCCACGAATTTCCCTGTGCCGCGATGCTGTCGCGCCGCGTGGGCGCCATGAAAGACGACGCCAAGGGGGGCGCTTTTGTCCAGTACGCTGGAGCGCGGCATGCGGATTTTGGCGCTGTTCGCTGATCACCATACGCCGCGTGGCATCAGCGAAATTGCCCGGCGCATGGGGCGGGAGGAGCGCGCGGCGCACCGGCTGGCCAGAACGCAGCTCGTCATGGGCTATCTGGACCGGGGCAACACCACATGGCGATATCGTCCGGGGCGCTGCGGATGCTGGATATGGCTTTGGCGTATCGGGCGCCCGATTTGACCAATCTGGCACGCACAGTTTCGCCATCAGTTGCGAGGCGGTACGGGGGGGGGGGGCGACTGGAACGCTGAAGCGGGTCCAGACCGCGGCGCCGGCAGGGGCAGCGAACCACTCCAGAAGGACCTTTCCAAATTCACTCTGTGTCATTGCCAAAAGCCGCCCCGACGATGAGCCTTCGAGGTCCGTTCAGGGCGGTGTCGGACACCAGTCAAACCCACGAGGACCGATTGCGCGGCAGTCGTTTCTGGTCATCGATGACCCGTACCTTGTGCGGTGGCCGGTCGCTCCAATCCCAGAACACGACATTATTAGCGCCGGCGCCCACTCGGCTGGCAAAGCTCGGAACGATAACGCCGGCAGTGCCGCTTGCGATCAGCCGATCGGCCAGCGCCCAGCTTGGTGGCGTCAGGCCGCGATCGGCGATATCCTCCCATGGACAGGCGAGGTCCGCCGGATCTATGGTGAGGCGTGCGAGTGTGCTGGCGTCTGTCAGATCCTCGATGTGATCGCAATCGACGTCATAGGTGCACAGCGTGACAGGCTGCGCCTTGAACGGAAATGCTTGTTGCGCCTCTGTCCAGGAGGTCTGCATCGTGAGGGACGTGTAGAGCGCACTTTGACCCTTGCGATTGAACCTGCCGCCGTGGATTGCCGCACCTTGGCCGGACGCGGGCGCAAATGCCCAACCAGGATGGTGGGCCCGGAAGACCCGGGTTTGTAACCTCACGCGTAGCCGCCGACCGCGATCCGTGAAATATAGGCTTTGACAGCATCGGCGCGGTCCTCACGCATCAGATCAGCTGGCGTCTGATCTCCGAAAGAGGGAAGGGGCTGTGCACGGAACCATGCAAATGCCTGCGGCACTGACCCTGCCCAAGGCGCAACACGGGTCAGGATATCGACAAAATCCCGCAGCTTGCGCTGCGTGGTTATCGACGAGAGGCGCGTGGTTTTCGAGAGGGAATCCCGTGACATGCCAAGCACTGTGGCAAGATCTGTTTTCGTCAGGTGCAGGGCCTGCGTAAGCTCGTCGATGGCAATGGTGCCATCCGTTTGGGTCAGATCCTGAACCGAGAATTCTTCCTGTAGTAAAGCAGACATATCCGCCTCGCAAATTATCCAATATATTGGTCATAATATGCGGCATGCACGCGGGAAAGTCAAGCACAGGGTCCGGCATGATCGCGACAACAAGGCTTCTGAGCGAGCGGCCCGTCGGGTTTCTGGCGGCTGGAGGCGTGCTTCTCAACGGTCGGCGCGGACCACAACCGCGTGCAACAGGATGTTCAGCCCGGCCACGAAATCCTCTGGATCACAGCTTTCCTCATTGTTGTGGGGGATACCGTTCCTGCAAGGGGTAAAGAACATCGCAGTCGGGCAATGCGTTGCAAGGAAAGGTATTGCGCAGAGCCTGTATTACAGTTGGTCGAAGGAATTCCTTGAAGCAGGCAAGCGTCGGCTCTCGGGTGACACGGCGCGTCATGCCACGTCACCTGAGGTGAAGGATTTGCGTTCAAAATCCCCGGCTTTGGAATAATGCGTTGCCGACCTGACCCTTGAGAACCGTCTACTCATAAAAAAGCATGACAGGGGCTGGGGAAGTCGGGGCCTTCGTCGATTACTACAACAACCGGCGCTACCACGAGGGCCTGAGCAACGTCACACCCGCCGACGTCTGCTTTGGCCGCGACAAAGCCGTTCTCAGAGAAAGGAAAAGGATCAATGGCCGCCGTTGCCGAGCGCCTGCGCGTCCGGTAGGCGCTTACCGCTGCATTCGCCAAAGGATATCGCATCACTGGCTTCAGCCCGGAACGTTTCGAATATCATCTGGACAGATAGTCTATTGTGCATATAAGGATTGATCGGATTTATCCCGCTAAATCAGTGTGGAAGCGGGGGCGTTCAACCGGTCCCCTGCCCGGATCGAAGTTGCCGAAAGGCAGCAACATGCCTGCGCCATCTGCTTGCGACGCGCTGACGTCGAGATTATCGGTGATGATACATCAGCAGCGCTATGCACACCAAGGTCGCGTCACAGCATATCCAAAATACTTGATCAAGATGCGTATCTTCGCCAGAGTGCGTCTTGATCTATCCACCTCGGCGACTGCCTGTATCAGCGATTGAATTGGGGTCCGATGCCGAAGGGACGCCGGTAGAGGCGGCTTTTCTCATGAAGGCCCCGCGTAATTCCGAGTTGGCGCGCATCGCCGAAAGCCAGTTCGCGATACGCTGAAACACGTAATCGAAGCCTTTTAAGGGCGTGACAGAAAAGGGACGCCCACATGAAACTGGTGCAGATTGATTTTGCCTATGACGGCCCGTTCGGCCCCGATATGACCGAGGCCATGGACGGGCTTGCCCGGTCCATCCCGAACGAACCGGGCTTCATCTGGAAGATCTGGACCGAGAACCAGACCGAACGCGAGGCGGGCGGTATCTACCTGTTCGCCAACGAGCAATCCGCGCAAGACTACATCGCCATGCATACCGCCCGGCTCAAGGAGTTCGGCATCGAACACGTCAACGCCAAGATCTTTGATGTGAACGGACCGTTGACCGCGATCACCAAAGGGCCGGTGTGATCGGACTGTCCGCCAGAGTTCCTCCAGTGGCATAACCTTAAAAAAAATCAGAGTTTTGCCTCACTCTGGCGGACCGCAAACGGAACTGATTGGTCGCAGAGGCTTCGCAGTTGATCTTAAACAAGCGACGCTGAGATCTATGATTTATCATGATAATCAGAGGCGGCTGGGGCGGTAGGGTTATGATGTAAGATATTGATATATAGTTTAAAAGTATAGTACTTGAAAATATAGCGCCAATCTCTGTGAGAGAAAATCACGAATGTGCAGCAGACAGTGCTTTAGAAGAATCTCGGGCCCAAACCCAATCGCCTTATCCGCCAATTGCTGATGATAATTTGGGCCTTGTAAAGGGCCGGACTGATTGCCAGAGCGCGCGGGCGACCTGCGAGCCGGTGCGCCCATGGGTATGAGTTTGCACTGTTCGGGGCTTGGCCCTCGGTTGATCGATGGCGCTTCTCCAGGTGGTTTGGTCCGCCGATATTTGTGTAGGGGCGAGTTGGATACCGTGGTCATTGCGCCAGAACGCGGTATTTCGTCGGCCGAAATGTCGTCGCGCGGCTCCGACCGGCTACTTTGCCACGTCTCAAAACTCGTCCGGTCTGACTATTCGCTTGGCGCTCTTGCTTGCACAGGTCGGAAACCTCCCCATATTTCCTTCACTTCCTCAATATAAAATTCGGAAGACCAATATGGGCTATTTTAAGACAACGATTCTGATGGCTGCGATGACCGCGCTTTTCATGGGCGTGGGCTACCTGATCGGCGGGTCGGGCGGCGCGGTGATCGCGCTTGTCTTTGCTGCGGCAATGAACGTCTTCACCTGGTGGAACTCCGACCGCATGGTTCTGCGGATGCACAATGCCCAGCCGGTGGCGCCTGGCGACCAGATGGGCCTTCACGCACTGACCGCCGAGCTTGCGCGCAACGCTAAGCTGCCCGCGCCATCGGTCTATCTGATCGATACGCCGCAGCCAAATGCCTTCGCCACCGGTCGCAATCCAGCGAACGCGGCAGTCGCGGTGACCTCGGGCCTAATACGCAGCTTGTCGCGGGAGGAGTTGGCCGGTGTGATCGCTCACGAATTGGCCCATATCCGCAACCACGACACCGCGATCATGACCGTCACCGCGACCTTCGCCGGGGCTATTTCGATGCTGGCCAACTTCGCGCTTTTCTTCGGCGGATCGCGCGAACGGATGGGGCTGATCGGCACGCTACTGATGATGTTCCTCGCACCGATGGCGGCCGCATTGGTGCAGATGGCGATCAGTCGAACGCGGGAATATGCGGCCGACAAGGCGGGCGCCGAGATCTGCGGCCAGCCTCTCTGGCTGGCCTCGGCATTGGAGAAAATCGCCACAGGCGCGGCCCGGATCGACAACCATGCGGCCGAGCGCAATCCGGCAACGGCGCATATGTTCATCATCAACCCACTGCACGCGCACAAACACGACAATCTCTTCGCGACCCATCCTGCGACCGAGAACCGCGTGGCTGCGCTACGGGCAATGGCGGGGCAGGGCGATCGATTGCCGGGCGCCGTTGACCCGCGCATGTCTGCCAGTCGTGTTCCCAATACCAAAACTCGCAGACGAGCCGGGCCTTGGTCGTGACCAAGCGCTTTTCGTGCAAGGTCGATCGTGCTGCCGTCACATCGTGACTACTTCAGGATTGATCTCTTTGCTAACCGCCTCGGTCAGCACCGACCCAGAGCCGACCTCCGAAACTATTCCAGATGCTGCGGCGCGGCTCAGCATTGCCGCCATTCATGCAACGCGCAGCATTTTAGAGGTTCAATCGTCGGTCAGCGGATAAAAGTGCCTTTTGTCGCATGATGACTACCCGATTTGACACATGTGAATTATATCCATACTTCACGATTTATGGAAACTAAAGACGCTCTCAAAGCTTTCGCCGCCCTCAGTCAGCCGACGCGGCTTGACGTGTTCCGCTTACTCATCAAGGCGGGAAAGCCAGGCATGTCAGCCGGGGACATCAGCAATTCGCTCGATGTGCGCCAGAACACCATGTCGGCAAACCTTTCGATACTCGCCCAGTCGGGTCTGATCCGGAGCGTTCGGGAAGGTCGCAGCATCCGCTTTTTCGCAGATATGGACGGAATGCGCGCGCTGCTGGGCTTTCTGATGGAAGACTGCTGCGGTGGTTGTCCCGAACTGTGCCAGCCCGTCATTGATGAACTCATCTGTTGCTAAGCGCCGCCGGAGCTTGCTGAACCTGACCTGCGAAAGACCGATATGACCGATATACCGCACCCCACTGCATCCGGCCTTGGAACATTTGAACGCTGGCTTTCCGTCTGGGTAGGGCTCGCCATCGGCGCGGGGCTTCTTCTTGGCAACATCTTTCCGGGTGTCTTCTCGGCCTTGGCATCGCTCGAGATCGCTTCGGTCAATCTGCCCGTGGCGGTGCTGATCTGGGCGATGGTCTATCCGATGATGGTTGGCGTGGATTTCGGCGCATTGCGGCAGGTGGGCGACAAGCCAAAAGGTCTGGTCGTAACGCTGGTGGTGAACTGGCTGATCAAGCCCTTCACGATGGCGGCCCTCGGCGTGCTGTTCTTCAACTACGTCTTTGCGGGTCTGATCCCGCCGGAGGACGCGCAGGCCTATCTTGCGGGCGTCATTCTGCTGGGGGCCGCCCCCTGCACTGCGATGGTTTTTGTCTGGTCGAACCTCACACGCGGCGATGCGACCTATACGCTGGTGCAGGTCAGCGTGAACGACGTGATCATGGTCTTTGCCTTCGCGCCCATCGTGGCCTTTCTGCTGGGCGTGACTGACATCGTGGTGCCGTGGGATACGCTGCTGTTGTCGGTTGGCCTCTACGTCCTGCTGCCGCTCCTGGCGGGATATTTGACCCGCCGAAAACTTGTCACGCAGGGCGGCGAAGCGGAGGTCGATAGGTTCAAGGCGCGTGTGCAGCCGTTTTCGATCATGGGGCTGCTCGTGACGGTGGTGCTGCTCTTTGGGTTTCAGGGCGAGGTCATTCTTGATCGCCCGCTGATTATCGTGCTGATCGCGGTGCCGCTGCTGATCCAGTCCTACGGCATCTTTTTCGTGGCGTATGGGGCAGCTTGGGCGTGGCGCATCCCGTTCAACGTCGCCGCGCCCTGTGCCATGATCGGCACGTCCAATTTCTTCGAGCTGGCCGTTGCCGTCGCGATCAGCCTGTTCGGCCTGGGGTCCGGCGCGGCGCTTGCCACCGTCGTCGGCGTCCTCGTCGAGGTGCCGGTGATGCTGTCGCTCGTTGCCTTCGCCAACCGCACGCAACATTGGTTTCCAAAAGAAGGAGATGCGTCGTGAGCATCCTTATCCATCACAACCCGGACTGCGGCACCTCGCGCAACGTGCTGGCGCTGTTCGTCGCTGATGGCCTGACGCCCCGCATCGCATTGCAGACAACAAAATTCCCGGCGGAGGAACTGGAACTGCTCGATCCTTCTGTGGACGACGAGCCGCTGCTCACTGCGATGCTGGACCGTCCCGCTCTGGATCTTCTCGACCGCCTGCCACCCGGCCCGATGACCAGGGATGACGGCGCGCCGCTGATCGACCCCGAAGGGAATCGCAATGCCCGATGCCCCGAACGTCGAAGCCAGGCATTTCCAGCTGATTGACACGGATCGTCTGTTGTCAACTGATCGCGCGGCGCATGCGCCGCGCATCTTGCTGCTCAATGGCTCGCTTATCTATGCTGGCTAGCCTGTCTGTCACACCCCCAGAACCAAGAACCTCGTCTAGCCCCCGGAAAGTGGCCCCAACCGGGCCATAGCTGGGCATACCCCAGACGGGAGCATTACCAAGGGCATCTCGCGGCCCTGGACAGACCCTGAGGCTTACACTCTGAAACGAATGAAAGAAGTGGCTGGGGTGGTAGGATTCGAACCTACGATACACGGTACCAAAAACCGATGCCTTACCGCTTGGCTACACCCCAACGTGGCGTGGTGATTACTCCGGCCCGGCATGGGGTGCAAGACCGAAAGGCAAAAAATCCGGTCTTTTCCGTTTGTTTTTCTGGTTGTGTCGCAGCTGGTCTTTTTTGCAGAGGTAGGGCGCGTGATCTTAGTCCAGTATTTCGTCTGCACCAACGCCCCAAAGGGCCGATTTGGACACCCAGCCGCCATACCCCCCGACCGACAGTTCGCACCAGTCGTGCGTGCATTCGTCGATCCTTGCAATCACCCCTAATTCCAGCTGCGCGACCACCAGCGATTTGGGATCGGGGCTATTGCGCATTTGCAGCATGTCCTTCTCGACCAGCACGGTGCGCACGCCCGACAGCAGAGAATAGTGCATCCAGCCGCCGGCACCGTCGCGGTCGCGCACGCGGCGCCAGTGGCCATGCTCGGCGGTGATCTCCAGCGGCGTGTCGCGCTTGCGAAAGATCCAGTCGATGCGGTGGGTGCGGCTGGGACCGCGCCGCACATAGCCTTCGGCGGCCTTCATTGACACAAAGCGCGGCAGCGGCAGGTTGGTGACCTGACCGCGATCCTGCGCCGCAGCCCCAAAGGGAAGAACGGCGGCAAGTGCCAACGCCAATAGCGGTTGGAATGGCTTGACCATATTCAGATTTCTGCCCGTTATGACCTGCGGGGTTCTTGTGCCTCGCCCGTTACTGCGCCACCATGCCATGAAGATATTGAACATGGAAGATCAAGGAGACGCTTCATGCCATCTCAACGCCTGAGTGTTGCGCTGACGCGGCGCTTGCCCGAACCGGTCGAGTCCCGTCTGTGCGAGCTGTTCGATACAACGCTGCGCGAGGACGACACGCCGATGACCCGCGAGGAGCTGACCGCAGCGATGCGCGGCTGTGATGTTCTGGTGCCCACACTTACGGACCGGATCGACGCCGGGCTTGTCGGGCAGGCCGGGGACCGGCTCAAGCTGATTGCGAATTACGGCGCGGGGGTGGACCATATCGACGTGGCGACCGCGCGCCAGCGGGGCATCTTGGTGTCCAACACGCCGGGCGTGTCTGCCGATGACACTGCCGACATGACCATGGCGTTAATTCTCAGCGTCATGCGCCGCATCCCCGAGGGGTTGGCGCTGATGCAATCGGGTGAATGGCGCGGATGGTCGCCGACCGCACTGCTGGGCGGGCGCGTGTCTGGTCGGCGGCTTGGCGTTCTTGGCCTTGGTCGGATCGGACAGGCAGTGGCACGGCGCGCGACAGCGTTCGGCATGGAGGTGCACTACCACAATCGCAAGCGTTTGCGGCCCGAGATCGAGGACGAGTTGGGTGCCCGATACTGGGAGAGCCTTGACCAGATGGTGGCACGGATGGACGTGATTTCGGTCAACTGCCCGCACACGCCGTCGACTTTTCACTTGATGAATGCGCGTCGGCTTGCTTTGATGAAGCAGGGCGCGGTGATCGTGAACACCTCGCGCGGCGAAGTGATCGACCAGAACGCCCTGACGCGGATGCTGCGTGCGGGCGAGATCGGCGGCGCGGGCCTTGATGTGTATGAAGATGCGGCCAATCCGCGCCTGCGCGAGATGAAGAATGTGGTGCTTCTGCCGCACATGGGATCGGCCACCAACGAGGGCCGGATCGAGATGGGAGAGAAGGTGTTGGTGAATATCAAGACTTTTCAGGATGGCCATCGTCCGCCTGATCAGGTCGTTCCGGCGATGTTATAACATGCGCGCGCTGGTCCTTACATTCGCGTTGCTGGCAGGCGGCGCTGTTGCGCAGCAAGCCGCCGATGCCGTCGCGCCGGAAACCGGCGCGTTCGAGGCGCAAGTCGCCACCGCACCCGTTCTGGCCGATGATTGGATGGTCGTCGCCGCGCATCCGCTGGCCAGCCGGGCAGGCGCGCGCGTCCTGCGAGAGGGTGGCACCGCTGCCGATGCCATGATCGCCGTGCAACTGGTGCTGGGGCTGGTCGAACCGCAAAGCTCGGGTCTGGGCGGCGGCGCATTTCTGGTCTGGTATGACGCGGCCAGTGGCGATCTGACCACGCTCGACGCGCGCGAGACGGCGCCGGTCAGCGCCACACCTTTGCTGTTTCAGGACGGTTCTGGCCAGCCTCTTGGCTTCATGGACGCCGTTGTCGGGGGCCGGTCGGTCGGCGTTCCCGGCACGCCGATGCTGCTGGCCGAGGCGCATGCGCGATGGGGGCGGCTGGACTGGGCCGATCTGTTCACCGAGGCGCAGGATCATGCGACGTCGGGCTTCGAAGTCAGTCCGCGCATGGCAGTCTCAATTGTCGCCAATGCCGACACGCTGGACCGTTTTGCCGACACGCGCGACTATTTCATGCCCGAAGGGCGCGCGCTGAAGGCTGGAGATACCCTGAAGAACCCGGCCTATGCCAAGACGCTGGAGACCTTCGCCAATGAGGGGCCAGAGCCGTTTTATACCGGTGACATCGCTCGCCAGATCACCCGCGCGGTGCAATCGGCGGCAGGCACCCCCGGCGCGCTAAGTCTGATGGATCTGGCGCTATACACCGTCAAGGAGCGCCCGGCGGTCTGCTCATCATATCGCGCGCATGAGGTGTGCGGCATGGGCCCGCCCTCATCCGGTGCAATTGCCGTTGGGCAGATTTTGGGCGCGCTCGCGGATTACGATATGGCCGCGCTTGGCCCGGACGACGTGGATGCACGCCGCCTGATCGGGGATGCCACAAGGCTCGCCTTTGCGGACCGGGGCCGCTTTGTGGCCGATAGCGATTATGTGCCTGTGCCGGTACAGGGGCTGCTGGCGCCCGCCTATCTGCGGCAGCGCGGCGCGCTTCTGGACCGCGATGATGCGCTACCCGACGTTCAGCCGGGCGCGCCTGAATTCGATCACGCGCTGCTCCGGGGCGATGATAACGCGATTGAGCTGCCGTCGACCTCGCATATCTCCATCGTTGATCGCTACGGCAATGCGTTGTCGATGACGACGACAATCGAAAATGCCTTTGGCTCGCGCGTCATGGCAGCGGGGTTCTTGCTGAATAACGAGCTGACCGATTTCAGCTTTGCCACTCACGAGGAAGGCCGCCCCATCGCCAACCGGGTCGAGCCGGGCAAGCGTCCCCGCTCGTCGATGGCGCCGACGATTGTCATGCAGGGCGGCGCGCCGGTGCTGGTGCTGGGCAGTCCCGGTGGCAGCCAGATTATTCCCTACGTGGCGAACGCCATCATTGCTTATCTCGATTGGGACATGGACGTGCAGCAGATGATCGCCATGCCGCATCTGACCAACCGGTTCGGCACTTATGATCTGGAGCAGGGCACAGGCGCCGCGACGCTGGAAGGCCCCTTGCGAGACATGGGATATGAGGTCCAGTTACGCGACCTCAATTCAGGCCTGCATGCCATCGCAGTTGGTGACGGCCTGCAAGGCGGCGCCGATCCGCGCCGCGAGGGGCTGGCCATCGGAGAATAAGCGCGCGGCGCCCGGAACTTGCCGCTGCGGCATCCCAAAATGAACAAGGTTTCTATCCATACTCGCCCGCAAAGCGCAGTGCAGGTCAGGATAGCAAATGAATTACTTCGCGTTGGGCTTTGGCGCGGTCGCCCTCACCGCACTCGGGGCAGTTGACTACGCAAATCAGGCCAGCGCCGCCGGACAGGCCCCCGGAACCTACACGGCCAGCGCCTATTTCGCCAGCTATGGCGGGCGCATGACCGCCCTGCGCGAGGCGCGTGCAGCTGCGGCAGAGGCCAAGGACCGCGAGGTGCGCCGCAGCAACGGCGCGCGTCCTTACCTGCCTGACGCGCCCGAAGGGTGGCGCCGCCGCGCGTGGGCCGATGGCGACAACAGCGCCATTGAAAGGGCGCAGCCGGGGCTGGTCGCGGATGACGCACCGGATTTGCTGAAGAATTTCGCAGTAAAAGGTGAGCGCGCCGCGGAAAAGCAGCGCGATGCGGAGACTTGGGTGTACCAGAACGGGCGTCAACTCGTCGCGATCCGCGCGGCCTACACCGCACGGGAAGGCGAGCGCAATCTGGCCGCCGTACAGGGCACTCTCGCGCCGATGGGGCGCGACGCAAGTGGCCGGCAAACGGGGTGGGCGGTGATCGGTGGTGTCGCCTACGCCGCGCAGCAGGCGGACGCAAACGATGCTGCCGCGCCGCATGTGTCGCTGGTCGGCACGCCTTTTCTATCGCTTGAGGCGAATCTGGGATTTCATGACGAAATCACGCTGACGGTGCAGAGTAATACGAACCTTGCGGCGACACGCGCGATTTTGGCAAAGGTTGATTATGACGGTCTGAATGCGCTGCTGAGCTACCCATTGCCGTATATTGGCAGCGCCGCGCCGGCAATTTCGCCCGAAACCGAGCGGCAACTGGCGACAGTCATGTTGGATATCCGGGACGATCTGCTGTCGCGCCGCAGTGACGATGCGCAGGCATGGCTGGCGCAGGCCGCATCCCCCGAGGGGGCGATGAAATTGGCTGTTGACGCGGTAAAGGCAGGCTTGGGCGCGGGCGGCGGGACGGCCCCGGCGCTCGCAGGACAAATACCGCAGACCGAGGCCAACAGCAAAGCCGATGCTGGACTGGGAGTGTTCGGCAGGTTTGCCAATTCGGTCACCTCGTTTTTCGACGCCGAGCCCACCGGCGCGGACAGCGCAAAGCAGCCAGCCCCGCCCAAGCGCTTGCAGCTCTCTGGCGGCGCCAGTTGCCTTGAGGGATCAGCCGGACGGTTCTGCCGCGACTGACGGCCAGCAAAGGGACGCCCGCCCTTGGCCTTCTGCTCCAAACGCGCAAGACTGCGCGCAGCCAAGGGAACGACGGGGGCATATGGTGGCATTTTGGCACACAGGGCGGGGCGCGGCGCGTCTGGGCGTATTGGCGGCGCTGTGTGCGCTGGCGCTGAGTGCCTGCACGCGGCCCCTGACGCAGAACGAGCGCCGCTTTGCCGCAGATGTCCTTGGGCCGTCGCTGAATGTGGATTCGGTGCGCATCGCGCGCGGGTTCACCCCCATGCCGTCAGCGCCCGATGTCCCTGATATTTCGGATCTTTACCCGGTCATACCTGAGAATCAGGTCAGCGGCCTGTGCGACCGCACCGCGCCAGAGCCTCGCAGCGGCCCGCCGCCGGGCTGGGCGCTGTGGAGTCGCGTCCACATGAGCCGCGAATTCTACCGCGCCGATCTGGCCGCCGATTGGCCGAAATCGGCGCGTTTTCCTCAGGCGCTGGTACTGGCGCATGAGCTGGTGCATGTCTGGCAATGGCAGCAGAGACGGGTCACTGGCTATCGACCTGCGCGCGCCGCATTCGAAAGTTTCGTGAATATGGATCCTTATTTCTATGTACCGGATGCCGATGCCAGCTTTCTGAAGTTCGGGTTCGAACAGCAGGCGGCACTGATGGAGGATTACGTCTGCTACGCACTTTATGACCCCGCCGCGCCGCGCCGGGCCGAGCTGCGATCACTGCTCGCGCCGTATTTCCCGGTGGGCCGGCTGGACGCGGCTCTGGCCGAGTAGCGCCCCGGCGTCGGTTTTGCATTACGTTGTGTCGGCAGCGCCGCGCGCCGCGCGCTGGACATGATAAAAGCGGGGCAACACATGCCATCGGAGCGCAGCACATGAAAACTTCTGTCAAAGCCCTTGTCGTCGGCGGCGGTGCCGTCGGCACCTCGATTGCCTATCATCTGGCGCGCGCCGGTTGGGACGATGTCATGCTGCTGGAGCGCGACGAACTGACGTCGGGCAGCACATGGCACGCGGCCGGTCTTCTGCCCTATTTCAACATGAGCTACGCCACGACCCACATCCACGACTATTCCATCAAGTTCTACAAGACGCTGGAGGAGGAAACCGGCCTCAACGCCGGTTTCGCCGTGGTGGGTAACCTGCGCATGGCCCAGACCGAGGAGCGGATGGATGAATACCGCCTCTACGCCTCCACCGCTGAGACCTGCGGCGTACCCTACGAGTGGATGACCCCCGACCAGATCAAGGCGAAATGGCCGCTGATCCGCACCGACGATCTGAAGGGCGCGATCTACCACCAGACCGACGGCTACATTAACCCTGCTGACGTCACCATGGCCATGGCCAAAGGCGCCCGCCAGCGCGGCGTGATGATCGAGCGGAAATGGCAGGCCGATGCGTTCCACTGGAACGGTGAGGCGTGGGAAGTGACCGCGACCAAGATGGTCGAGAGGGGCGGCAATCTGGTGCCGTCCGATGAGCAGGTGGTGATCACCGCCGAGCATGTCGTGACCGCCAGTGGCAACCACGCACAGCGTACGGCAAAAATGCTGGGTATCAAAATGCCTGCGATCCCGGTCGAGCATCAGTTCATCGTGATGGACAGCGATCCCGAGCTGGTCAAATTCCGCGCCGAAGGCAATGTTGAGCATCCTGTGATCCGCGACGCCGACGCGCAATCTTATGTGCGCGAAGAACGCGGCGGCTGGATCCTCGGCGTCTACGAGCCGAACGCGCCCGCGCGGTTCGAGCATGGCGTGCCGGATAGTTTCCGCGCCGATCTGTTCCAGCTGGATCTGGAGCGGATCGAAGATCAGTACATGGCGATGAACCACCGCATCCCAAGCTGCGAGGAATGCGGACTCAAGGACGATTTCAACGGTCCGATCTGCTACACCCCTGACGGCAACCCGCTGGTCGGTCCCGCGCCGGGCTTGCGCAATATGTGGCTGGCCGAGGGCTTCAGCTTTGGCATCACGGCGGCGGGTGGCACCGGCTATTACCTTGCCCAGATGATGGTGGATGGCGAGGCCGAGATCGACATGGCGAGCCTTGATCCCAAGCGCTATTCGTCGAGCTGGATGACCACCGAATTCGCCGCGCGCAAGAATGAGGAATGCTACGAGCACGTCTATATCCTGCACCACCCCGACGAGGAGCGCCCCGCCTGCCGCCCGCTGCGCACGGCGCCCGCCTATGACCGCCAGAAGGCGCGCGGCGCGCAGTTCGGCTTCGTCAACGGCTGGGAGCGGCCGAACTATTACGGCCCGCTGGACGGGCCCGAGAATTTCGACCACGACGCGCGGTCTTTCCGCCGGGGTGGCTGGTGGCAATATGCTGTCGATGAGGCAAAAGCGATCCGCGAGGGCGTCGGCCTGATCGACGCGACAGCCTTCTCCAAGCATATCGTCAAGGGTCCGGGCGCGACCGCCTTTCTTGACTGGTTCACCTGCAACAAGCTGCCCAAAGTGGGCCGCATCAACCTGACCTATGCACTGACTGCCCATGGCACGACGCGCACCGAATACACCATCGTTCGGACGGGTGAGAACGCTTACTATCTCGTCTCCGCCGGGGCCTGGACCGAATATGACGCCGATTTCCTGCGCAAGGCCGCCGAGGACAAGATGGGCGATTTCGGCTATATCGAGATTCAGGACGTCACCACGCAATGGGGCGTCTTTGCCATCGCCGGTCCGAAATCGCGCGACGTTCTGAAGGACGTGATCATCGACGCAGACCCCGCAACCGCCCTGTCAAACAAGCGTTTCCCATGGCTTACGGCCCGCCAGATCGAACTGGGCATGTGCCCGGTAAACGCAATCCGCGTCGCCTATACCGGCGAGCTGGGCTGGGAGCTGCATCACCCGATCGAGATGCAGAATTACCTGTTTGATCTGCTGGAGAAGGCCGGGGAGCCGCACGGCATGAAGCTGGTCGGCGCGCGCGCGCAGAACTGGCTGCGGCAGGAAAAGAGCTATCGCGCCTTCGGCAACGAGCTGGGCCGCGATGCAACCCCGCTGGAGGCCGATCTGCCCCGCTTTGTCGATTTGGAGAAGGAGTTTCACGGCAAGGAGGCGATGGTGGAAACCGGTGTGCGCGCCAAGTGCTGCACTTTCCTGATCGACGGACCGGATGACGCCGATCCGTGGGGCCGCGAAGTGCTGTACACCGCAGATGGCGAGCGCGTCGGCCGCCTGACCTCGGGCGGCTATTCGGTGGCCTTCGGCAAAAGCATCGGCATGGGCTATATCAAGTCCGATCTGGTGGTGCCCGGCACGGTTCTGAAGGTCAAGATCATGGACCAGCTTTGGGACGCGACAGTGACCGAGGACAGCCCCTATGATCCGAAGAACGAGGTCATCCGCACGGACGGCTGAGCGCCGCGCGCTCCGTTCGCGCGGGCAGTGGCCATAGGCCGCCGCGCGAATGAGGCCTCCGTTCAGATCCGTTGCCGGACGCTGGCCTCCACGCTGGAGGCGCAGAACATCAGCGCCAGGGCGCAGACGATTGTCGGCCCCGTAGGGGTGTCCAGACCATATGAGATACGCAGCCCGCCCCAAGCTGCGGCCATGGCGATGAGGGTGGCGATCATCGCCATCGCTTCGGGCGTGCGGGCAAAGGGGCGTGCGGTTGCGGCGGGGATGATCAGTAGCGCTGTGATGAGCAGCACACCGACCACCTTGATCGCGACCGCCACGACGATCGCCAGCGCAAGCGTCAGGATCAATTCTTCACGGCGCGGGTCAATGCCGGCGGCGCGCGCCAGATCGGGGCTGAGCGTTGCCGTCAACAGCGCCGACCAGCGCCACAGCGTCAGCGCCAGCACCAGAGCGGCCCCGCCCCAGATGATGCCCAGATCGCCGCGCGAAACGGACAGGATATCGCCGAACAGATAGGCCATCACGTCGATGCGCACGCCGCTGAGGAACGACACAGCCACCAGCCCGAAGGCCAGCGCCGAATGCGCCATCACGCCCAAGAGCGTGTCCATCGCATAGCCGCGCCCGGCCAGCAGCGTCACCAGCGTCGCCATGACCAGCGCCACGATCAGCGCCCCGGCAAAAATCGGCAGCGACAGCGCGAGCGATAACGCGATGCCCAGGATTGCCGCATGCGCCGTCGCATCGCCGAAATACGCCATTCGGCGCCAGACCACGAAACAGCCCAGCGGCGCGGCGGCCAGCGCCGTGCCGATCCCTGCCAGCGCCGCGCGCATCATGAAATCGTCGAGCATCATTCCTGCGCCTCCGCGTGTGCCGGTTCTGGTTCGGGCTGGGCGGCGTGATCGTGGCCGCAGCCCTCGTTCGGTCCGTGGCTGTGGTCGTGTTGATGTCGATATAGCGCCAGCGCCCCTTGGGTGCCCTCGCCAAAAAGCGCGCGGTAAACAGGCGCCTCGGCCACGACTTCGGGCGTGCCTTCGCAGCAGATATGGCCATTGACGCAGATGACGCGGTCGGACGCGCTCATCACCACATGCAGATCGTGGCTGACCATAAGCACGGCGCAGCCTGTCTCGCTGCGGACCTGCTCGATCTGGCGGTAAAATGCGGCAGAGCCGGGCTGATCAAGGCCAGCGGTCGCTTCGTCCAAAATCAGCAGTTCGGGCCGGGCAATCAGCGCGCGGGCGAGCAGCACGCGCTGAAACTGGCCGCCAGACAGCGCTGCCATCTGGCGGGTCTCAATCCCCGGCACTCCGGCGCGCGCCAGTGCGGCAGTAGCCACCGTAGGCGGCACGCGGCGTGGCAGGCTCAGAAACCGCGTCACCGTCATCGGCAAGGTCGCGTCCAACACCAGTCGCTGAGGCACATAACCCAGTCTCAGTCCGGTGCGGCGTGTGACCTTACCCGACGCCGGACGCACGCCGCCCAGTATCGCGCGCAGCAGGGTGGATTTGCCAGACCCGTTCGGGCCGACAATCGTCACGATTTCGCCGGGTGCGATGCTGAAATTGACATTCTCCAACACGGTCGCGGCGCCGTGGCGCACGGTCAGGCCGGTCGTTGCGACCAAAGGCGCGCTCATGCGGCGTCTGCGCATTTGGGGCACAGCCCTTCGGCCTCGCGCACGGTGCGTTCGATCACGAACCCGGCCTGTTTGGCCGCGCGGCCCAGCTCGCCCGCGTCCGGGTCTGTATCGGCCTCTACGACGCGCTGGCATGTACGGCAGATCAGGAAGGCGGGAGTATGATCGCCGCGTGTGTGCGAGCATGCGATAAAGGCATTCAGCCGCTCGATCCGGTGGGCAAAGCCGTGGGTCACCAGAAAGTCCAGCGCGCGATAGGCCATGGGCGGCTGCGCGTTCAGCCCATCACTGCGCAGCCGGTCGAGGATGTCATAGGCACCCAGCGCCATGTGATCGCCCAGAAGGATCTCTAGCACGCGGCGACGAATCGGGGTGAATTGGAGCCCGGCCTCGGCGCAGTGATGCTCGGCAGCCTCAAGCCCCTCTGCAATACAGTCCTGGTGGTCATGGGGATCAAACGCATCAGCGGGCATTGGGTGTCCTTGGAACAGAAATGCTTGCGGTGTTACAGTGTATCATTTAGATGTGCTGCGTAATGTTATATTGTCACAAGGATCGCGCATGTTCAACCGGATGAAACGGATCACTCTGGCCGCTGGTTTTTTCATTTCTGTCGGGCCCGGCTGGGTCCAGGCTGAGGTGCCGGACGTGGCGACCGATATCGCACCGGTGCAGTCTCTGGTCGCGCGTGTTATGGGCGATCTGGGCGCTCCATCGGTGATTGTGCGGCCCGGCGCATCGCCGCACGGCTACGCAATGCGCCCGTCCGAGGCTGGCAATTTGCAGAACGCGGATGCCATTTTCTGGATAGGGTCGGCGCTGACGCCGTGGCTGGAGGATGCGATTATCTCTCTGGCGCCGGATGCATCGGTGATGCAGCTCCTTGAGGTGACAGGAACCCATGTGTTGACGTTCCGCACAGGCGCCGAGTTCGGCCCTCACAACCATGAGGGCGAGGATCACGGGGGTCAGGATCCCCATGCTTGGCTGGATCCGCGTAATGCGCAGGTTTGGTTGGATGTGATCGCCAAGAGGCTGGGTGCATTGGATCCCGAAAATGCGCAGACCTACCGCGCCAATGCCGAGGCCGGCCGGGCCGGGATCGCCGCACTGGAGGCAGAGCTTGATCAGACATTGGCCCCTATCCGGGACGCCCCGTACGTGGTCTTTCACGATGCGCTCCACTATTTCGAGGACCGGTTCAAGCTGGCCGCCGTTGGCGCAATCGCGCTGAGCGATGCATCAGACCCTGGTCCGGCGCGGGTCGCGGAAGTGCGCAGGATCGTGCAGGAAAAAGGCGTGCGTTGCGTGTTGTCCGAACCGGCGTTCAATCCATCATTGGTGCAGACTGTGGTCGAGGGCAGCGACGCGCGCACGGCGCTCGTCGATCCAATGGGCAGCGACATCGCGCCGGGCGCGGAATTCTACCCTGCGTTGCTACGCAGCATCAGCGCCGCGCTGACCGGGTGTCTGAGCTAAGGTATAAGAAGGCCCTTCGCGGTGCCGCGCTACTGTCAAATAATGCAGGTGACATGACGACACTGCACCCCGGCCGATTCTATGGATGAAGTCTATTCGCCGGCTATTCCTGCGATGGCGTGCTGAGTGTCGGCGCGAGGCAGTTGCGCGTACCGCGCCGGTCCGCCCCAGCGCACTGTATTGAAAAGGGCGTATCGGCGGCTATGACTCGGGACAGCGGGTGGTGGTGCTGCGCTTCATGTCCGCTGCAGAAACCATGCCGGGTGCGGCAAGCGCCGACATCGCACATTGGATGCTGCGCTGGCTGTAGCGAATGACATAGGCGCATGGCGGCTAATATGGTAGGCCCGGCAGGACTTGAACCCGCAACCAAAGCGTTATGAGCGCTCTGCTCTAACCAGTTGAGCTACAGGCCCGCCATGAGGTGCGTCCTAATCAGCCGCTGCGCCCGCGTCAAGGCTTTGAGATTGCGATTGCCGCCTTGATGGGCTAACCCGCGCGTGATCCGCCCGCGATGAGCCAAGGAGTGCCAGGATGACGAACCCGAAGAATGGTATCAGCTATGCCGATGCTGGCGTTGATATCGACGCAGGCAACGCGCTGGTCGAGCGGATCAAACCCGCCGCCAAACGCACCGCGCGCCCCGGCGTGATGTCGGGCCTTGGCGGATTTGGCGCGCTGTTTGATCTCAAGGCGGCGGGCTATCACGATCCGGTTCTGGTCGCCGCGACTGACGGGGTGGGGACCAAGCTGCGCATCGCGATCGATACCGGCAACGTGGACGGCGTGGGTATTGATCTGGTTGCGATGTGCGTCAACGATCTGGTCTGCCAAGGCGCCGAGCCGCTGTTTTTCCTCGATTACTTCGCCACCGGCAAGCTGGAGACAGAGCAGGCCGCGCGCATCATCGAAGGCATCGCCGAGGGCTGCGTGCGTTCGGGCGCGGCGCTGATCGGCGGCGAGACGGCGGAAATGCCGGGGATGTATCCGGCGGGCGATTTCGATCTGGCCGGCTTTGCCGTCGGCGCGATGGAGCGCGGCGCCGCGCTGCCGGACGGTGTGGCCGAGGGCGATGTTCTGCTCGGTCTTGCCAGTGACGGCGTGCATTCCAACGGCTATTCGCTGGTGCGCAAGCTGGTCGAGATTTCGGGGCTTGGCTGGGACGCCGATTGCCCCTGGGCCGATGGCACGCTGGGCGCGTCGCTGCTGACGCCCACGCGGCTTTACGTCAAATCGGCGCTGGCGGCGATCCGCAGTGGCGGCGTGCATGCGCTGGCCCATATCACCGGCGGTGGACTGACCGAAAACCTGCCGCGCGTTCTGCCCGAGGGGCTGGGCGCGGATATTGATCTGGGCGCCTGGCCGCTTTCCGGCGTGTTTGGCTGGCTCAAGCAGACCGGCGATATGGCCGAATCCGAATTGCTGAAGACGTTCAACTGCGGCATCGGGATGATCGTCTGCGTGGACGCCGCCCGCGCCGATGCGCTGGCCGAACTCTTTGAGGAACAGGGCGAGACGGTGCATCGTCTCGGCCATGTCAGCAAGGGCGCCGGTGTGCGCTATAGTGGCGCGCTGGCGTGAGCAAACGGGTCGCCATCCTTCTGTCGGGCGGCGGCTCGAACATGGTGGCGCTGCTGGACAGCATGACCGGCGATCACCCCGCCCGCCCGGCGCTTGTGCTGTCGAACCGCGCGGACGCGGGCGGGTTGCAAAAGGCCGCCGCGCGCGGCGTGCCGACCGAGGTGGTGGATCACCGGCCCTTTGGTGCGGATCGTGCCAGTTTTGAGGATGCGCTGCACGCACGCATTCTGGACTACCGGCCAGATATCATCTGCCTTGCGGGGTTCATGCGGGTGCTAACCGAAGGGTTTGTCGCGCGCTGGCAGGGCCGGATGATCAATATCCACCCCTCTCTTTTGCCCAAGTATCGCGGTCTGGACACCCATGCGCGCGCAATGGATGCAGGTGACACCGAGGCTGGCTGCACCGTACATGAGGTGACAGCAGCGCTGGATGATGGCCCTGTTCTGGGGCAGGCGCGCGTGCCTGTCGAACCTGACGACACGCCAGAAACACTGGCCGCGCGCGTTCTGGCGATGGAGCATCGTCTTTATCCCGCCGTCCTGCGCCGCTTTGCTGCGGGCGATCGCACTCCAGTCTGGTTGCCGTGACCGCAATGCGCAGGCAAACACATTTCCATTTCCGCTGCTTTGCCGTATAGCGGCGCGGCCCATATCAGTGAAAGAAGCCGTACCCTTGATCCAGACCATCACCACGACCGACGCCCTCGCCGAGTACTGCGCCCGCGCCGCCGCGCACCCCTATGTCACGGTCGATACCGAATTCCTGCGCGAGCGGACGTATTATTCCAACCTTTGCCTCGTGCAACTGGCCTATCCCGGTGACGGGCCCGAGGCGGCGGTTCTGGTCGATCCGCTGTCAGACGGGCTGTCGCTGGAGCCGCTCTATGCGCTGTTTCGTGATGAAAATGTGGTCAAGGTATTCCATGCGGCACGGCAGGACCTGGAGATTTTCTACGTCGATGCCGGACTGATTCCATCGCCTTTGTTCGACACGCAGGTTGCGGCGATGGTCTGCGGCTTTGGCGAGCAGGCGGGGTATGAGACGCTGGTGAAACGCATTGCCAAGGCGCAGGTCGATAAATCCTCGCGCTTTACCGATTGGTCGCGCCGCCCGCTGAGCGATGCGCAAAAAACCTATGCGCTGGCGGATGTGACGCATCTGCGCAAGGTTTATGAATACCTTGCCAAAGAGCTGAAAAAAACCGGCCGCGACAAATGGGTGGCCGAGGAAATGGCTGTTCTGACCAATCCCGAAACCTATGTCACCCATCCGCGCGACGCGTGGCAGCGGATCAAGACGCGAAACAATTCGGGCCGGTATCTGTCGATCCTGCGCGCGCTGGCCGAATTCCGCGAAGCATATGCACAGACGCGCAATGTGCCGCGAAGCCGGGTCTACAAGGATGACGCGCTGATTGAGCTGGCCACGACCAAACCCACCAGTGTTCAGGATCTGGGTCGCTCGCGCCTGCTGCTGCGCGAGGCGCGCAAGGGCGAAATTGCGGACGGAATCCTCAAGGCGGTGGCAGAGGGGCAGGCGGTGCCGGCATCCGAGCAGCCCGAGCCGGATCTGAGCCGCGAGAAGCTGCAAGTGAACCCGGCCATCGCGGATCTTCTGCGCGTGCTGCTCAAGGGCGCCGCGGACCGTGAGGGTGTCGCGTCAAAACTGATCGCAACCGCGTCCGATCTCGATGCCATCGCGGCTGGCCTGCGCGATGTGCCCGCGTTCAGCGGCTGGCGCCGCGATGTCTTTGGCAAAGAGGCGCTGCGCCTGTGCAAGGGCGAAATCGCGCTGCGCGTGAAAGGCAGCACAATCGAGACGGTCGAACTGTAGCCGGTCCGCGCCACATGCAGATTTTGCCCCGCGCCGGGCGGATTGCCTAGCGGCTGCTGGTGGCGGTTGTGGTCTGGCTGAAAACGCGGACGCCGCGAACCTTGTCCAATGTCTGCGATGACACGAACTGCCCGGCGCTGACGCGGCGGGTCTGCTCGGGGCCTTGGGGTGTATCCACCCGCTGGATCGCACGCATTGTGTAGGTCAGCATCCCATCTACCGGCGCACCGTCGTTTTCCGGCCAAAGGCGCACATCGAACGCACCCTGCTGCAGGGAATATCCTGTGGCTTTGACGATGGCCCCGCCTGTGGAAGGTTCAACCACCACATCCCTGACCGCGTAGATTGGCGTGCCGACATAAGTCTCGGGTCCGCGCTTGCGCCGAAAGATGCTGGTGCTCTGCTCGGGAATCAGCGGATTGACCGCTGCGTCCTGCACGGGCGCGCTGCGCGGCGCCGTGGTGCTCTGACCAAACCAGTTGGCCGGATTGGCACGCGAATCGCGAAAGCCGGAACAGCCCGCAAGCGTCAGGCTGGAAATCGTCAGAAGTGTCACCAGACCGCGCATTGGCAAATGCCCCTTTAGCCCTTTTCAATGGCGCAGACCCTAGCGGCCACACCGCCCAAGCGCAAGGCAGCGCAGTGCTGCGGGCTGGACGTTTATGGCCGTCGGGGCTACCTCCGGGGGACGAGCAAGTCAAAGGATGGATCATGGCCCAAGCCCCCTTCGAAGAGATAGCCGAGGATTTCGAGTTTCTGGAAGATTGGGAGGACCGATATCGGCACGTCATCGAACAAGGCAAGGCGATGGAGCCGCTCGATGATGCGCTCAAGGTGCCTGCCACCCGCGTCGAAGGCTGCGCCAGTCAGGTTTGGCTACATCCGCAAGTAAATGACGGTATATTTCGCTTTGACGGGGACAGTGACGCACTGATCGTGCGCGGCCTGATCGCAGTTCTGCGCGCGCTCTATAACGACCTGCCGGTTGAAGAAGTGCCGCGCGTCGATGCGGGTGGCGAACTGGCGCGATTAGGGTTGAACGATCACCTGTCTGCGCAGCGATCAAACGGGCTGCGGGCGATGATCGAGCGGATAAGGCTGGTGGCCTCTCAGGCGTCCTAAGCGCTGAGGGCGGCGGGATCTGGGTATTTTTACCAAGAAAAAACCTGAGGTTGGTCCAGTCGCGGAGCGGACATCTTGATATTCCTGGCGGCGGCGCGCGGCGCTAGGCCGCGTCTTGGGTGCCGCCGCTTAAAAGTGGATCCAGATGCATGTGTCAGCCATTGGCTCAGAAAGTAGGCGGCGTGCAGGCGCTGATGATTTCACAGCGCTCTGGTCCGACCTGGCGGAACCTGTGCGGTATACGGCTGTCAAAGTAATAGGCGTCCCCCGGACCCAGTACCTTGCGCTGATCGCCGACCGTCACTTCGACGCGGCCTTTGACCACGATCCCACCTTCCTCGGCCTCATGGCCGATCATGGTGCGGCCGGTGTCGGCGCCGATCTCATAGGTTTCGCTGAGAATCATCATCGCACGGCCAAACAGCGTTGTGCCGATCTGGCGCAGTGATACGCCGTTCTTGCCGATTTCGGTCAGTTCTTCGGCGGCATAGAATGTTTTGCGTTCAGGCTCCGGCTGAAAGTTGAAAAACTCGGATAGGGAGGTTGGGATACCCTCGAGTATTCGCTTGAGCGCAGAGACCGAAGGATTCACTTTGCCAGACTCGATCAGCGAGATGGTCGAGTTAGGCACGCCCGTACGCTTGGCCAGCGCGCGTTGCGATAGCCCTGCCTTGGCGCGTACGGCACGCAGGCGCGGACCCAGATCCAGATCATCGGCGCTGTTGGGCATGTTCATTTCCTTGAACAGAATAATTTCGTGACTAAGTAATTCAACAGGTTGCTGTACGCAATAAACAGACTTTTTGCGGCTGATAAAACGGCGTACAGCAGGCCCGAAACCGCAGGGCTGGATATGCCTCGATTTCTTTTCTCTTTTTCTCGAAAGGATGCGTCATGTTGAACGCCGAGATCGCAGAACGCCGCACAGGCGCCATTTCGCAGGGTGTGGGCATGATGACCCAGATCTACGCCGATCACGCCCTAAATTCCGAAGTGTGGGACGTCGAGGGCAACCGCTATATCGACTTTGCCGCCGGGATCGCCGTGGTCAATACTGGTCACTGCCACCCCAAGGTCATGCACGCGGTGACTGATCAGCTGGCGAAATTTACGCATACCTGCCATCAGGTGCTGCCCTACGAGAACTATATCCGCCTTGCCGAGCGTCTGAACGAAAAGGTTCCGGGCGATTTCGAAAAGAAGACAGTGTTCGTCACCACCGGCGCCGAGGCGGTCGAGAACGCGATCAAGGTTGCGCGCATCCACACCGGCCGTTCGGCGATCATCGCCTTTGGCGGCGCGTTCCATGGCCGAACATTTATGGGCATGTCGCTAACCGGCAAGGTTGTGCCTTATAAAAAAGGCTTCGGCGCAATGATGCCCGATGTCTATCACATTCCGTTCCCGATCGATCTGCACGGCATTTCGACCGAAGACGCGATGGAATCGCTGCACAAGCTGTTCAAGGCGGATCTGGATCCCGAGCGCGTTGCTGCCATCATCATCGAGCCGGTTCAGGGCGAGGGCGGTTTTTATCCCGCACCCGCCGATCTGATGCGCGGCCTGCGCAAGCTGTGTGACGAGCATGGCATCGTGATGATCGCAGACGAAGTGCAGACCGGCTTTGCGCGTACCGGCAATATGTTTGCGATGGAAGGCTACGGTGTAGCAGCTGACATCACCACCATGGCCAAGGGTCTGGCCGGCGGCCTGCCGCTGGCGGCGCTGACGGGCCGCGCTGACATCATGGATGCGGCGCATCCGGGCGGTCTGGGCGGTACTTACGGCGGCAACCCGCTGGGTATTGCGGCATCGAATGCTGTGCTGGACGTGATCGAAGAAGAAGACCTGTGCAATCGCGCGAACGAGCTGGGTTCGCGGCTGAAACAGCGTCTGGAATCGATCCGCTCGAACACGCCCGAGATGGTAGATGTGCGCGGTCCCGGCTTTATGGTCGCGGCCGAGTTCAACACCAAGGACGGTAGCGCGCCGAACCCCGACATGACCAACCGCATCCGCATGGAAGCGCTCAAGCGCGGCCTGATCCTGCTGACTTGCGGCATTTATGGCAACGTCATCCGCTTCCTCGCGCCGATCACGATTCAGGACGAAATCTTCACTGAGGCAATGGATATTCTGGAAGAATCGATTGCCGCAGCGCGGGCTGCGTAGGGCCCACCTGACTTTCTGCATTGAGAGAGCGAGCCAATAGGCTCGCTCTTTTTCGTTGCGGCTTCATTTAAGGATTCCTTCCTGCGCCTATTGCTACAGGGGCGATGCGAACATATAGTGAACATATGACACGCCAAACACTGGACCAGAAGCTTGCGATTCTCAGCGATGCCGCCAAATATGACGCCTCCTGCGCGTCGTCGGGTGGCACCAAACGCAATGCGCGCTCGGGCGGGCTGGGGTCCAACACCGGCAGCGGGATCTGCCATTCCTATGCGCCAGATGGTCGCTGCATCAGCCTGCTGAAAATCCTGATGACGAATTTCTGCATCTATGATTGCAGCTATTGTATCAACCGCGTTTCCTCTAACGTGCCCCGCGCGCGGTTTTCCGTTGAGGAGGTGGTCAAGTTGACCATCGAATTTTACCGCCGCAACTACATTGAGGGTCTGTTTTTGTCCTCTGGTGTGATCCGTTCGCCTGATGCCACGATGTCGGACATGGTGCAGATCGCCCGAAAGCTGCGCCATGAGGAGAATTTCAAGGGTTATATCCACCTGAAAACCATCCCCGACGCCGCGCCTGATCTGATCGCGGAGGCGGGACGCCTGTCGGATCGCCTGTCAATCAATGTCGAACTGCCGACCGATGCCGCGCTCAGCACCTATGCGCCGGAAAAGAATCCCGGCCAGATCCGGCGCGCGATGGCCGACGTGCGCCAGCGCCGAGAGGCGTCCAAGGAGCGCAGCCATACAGGCAAACGGCCGCCGAAATTTGCCCCCGCCGGACAATCGACGCAGGTGATTATTGGGGCAGATGCGTCCACCGATGCCACCGTTCTGACGCAATCCACCCGGCTATATTCCAGCTATGGCCTGCGCCGCGTCTACTATTCTGCCTTCTCGCCGATCCCCGATGCCTCGGCCAAGCTGCCGCTGATCAGCCCGCCGTTGCAGCGCGAACATCGCCTTTACCAGGCGGATTGGCTGCTGCGGTTTTACGGCTTTGACGTGGATGAAATCACCTCGGTCACGCCGGACGGTAATCTGGCGCTCGATATCGATCCGAAACTTGCCTGGGCGCTGCAGCATCGCGGCCTCTTTCCGCTGGATGTGAATCGCGCCAGCCGCGAATTGCTGCTGCGCGTGCCGGGTTTTGGCGTAAAAACGGTGAACCGTATCCTGACCACCCGCCGCCATCGGCACCTGCGCTATGAAGATATCACGCGCATGGGTGCGTCGATGAAAAAGGCAGGCGCGTTCGTGACCGCAGGTGGCTGGACCCCCGGCAGTCTGACCGACAGCGCCCACCTGCGCGCGCGTTTTGCACCGCCGCCCGAACAGATGAGCCTGTTTTGATGCAATGTATCACGGTGCCGCTGATCGGTGCGGCCGGCGCATGGCGCGATGCGGCGCGCGGGTTGCTGTCCGAAGGCGTGGCGCCGGGCGACGTGCTGTGGAATGCTGAAGGGCAGGGCGGCGCGGCTGATTTATTCGAATCGGATAGGGTGCCGGCTGTTGGCGCTGCCGCCTTGACCGTGCCGCGCAGCTTTATCGCGCTGGCAAATACGGTGGTTTTTCACACCGATCCCCAGCGTTTTGCGCGGCTCTATGCGCTGCTGTGGCGGCTGCGGGACGCCCCTTATCTGATGTCGGACCGCGCCGATCCTGATCTGGCCAAGCTGCGCCAGATGGAAAAGGCGGTGCATCGCTGTCGCCACAAGATGCGCGCCTTTGTTCGCTTTCGCGAGATCGGCGCGCCGGATGCACCCCGGCGCAGCTTTGCCGCGTGGTTCGAGCCGACGCACTATACACTGGAGATGAACACCGGGTTTTTTGAGGGCCGCTTTGCCGACATGGACTGGCGCATCGTCACTCCGGATGTGACGGCGATCTATGAGCAGGGCAGGGTTCGGCTCGAGTCCGGGCAGGCGGCGCCGCAGTTGCCCGAGGACGCGAGCGAGGAGCTATGGCTGACCTATTTCCGCAACATCTTTAATCCCGCGCGGCTGAAGGTGAACGCGATGACATCCGAGATGCCGCGCAAATACTGGAAAAACCTGCCGGAGGCGGCGGCGATTCCCGGTCTGATCGCCAATGCTCCGGCGCGCGCCCGCGCCATGGCCGCCGCCGCGCCGACCTTGCCGCCGTTGCGCGCCGCCGCTGCGCAGGCGGGACTGGCGCGTCACGTCTCGGTGTGGGCGGATACGGGCGCAGGTCTGGAGGCCGACATTCGCGCCTGCACCCGCTGCCCGCTTCATTGCAATGCCACCCAGGCCATCTGCGGCGAAGGACCCAAGCGCGCAGCACTGATGATCGTGGGCGAGCAGCCCGGCGACCGTGAGGATTTGGCAGGACGGCCATTTGTCGGGCCTGCCGGGCAGCTATTCGACAAGGTGGCGGCAGAGGCGGGACTGGACCGCGAAGCGGCCTATGTTACCAACGCTGTCAAACATTTCAAACACATCCCGCGCGGACGCAAACGCATCCATCAGCGCCCCGATGCAGGTGAGGTCGAGCAGTGTAAATGGTGGCTGGAGGCGGAAATCGCACGCGCCAAGCCGGGCCTGATCGTTGCCATGGGCAGTACGGCGGCGCTGGCGCTTACCGGATCGGGTGCGCGGATCATGATGCGGCGCGGCAGTGTCGTACGCGGCAGGATGGGTCACGATGTGCTGATTACCTTGCACCCGTCGTATCTGTTGCGGCTGCCGGACGCGGCGGCAAAGCTGCGCGCGACGGCAGATTTTCGCGCCGATCTTGCGCTGGCGGCGCGACTGGCGCCTAGCCGTTCGGCCGGTCCATCTGCCACGCGTCGGTGACTGTGGCATAATCGGCATAGCCCATGCGTGCGATGGGCCGCGCTGAAACGGTGTCAAAGCGGCCATCTTTGATGAATTCATCGCGGATATGCGTTTGGACGACTTCACCGATCACCAGAAACCTATCCAGCAAAGTGCCATGTCGATCGCTGAGCTGACGCACCTCCAGTGTGACACATTCCAGCGCGGCTGGGCTGGCGGCGACGAAAGGGGTCTGGATGACGACGGGAACGCCTTGTTCCAGCTTGGCCAGATCGAATTCGTTCACGCCGGACGGCTCGGGCGCCGAGCTTGTGTTCATCTGCCGGGCCAGTGCCTCGGTCGCGAGCGAAAAGGTGAACTCGCCGCGTTCCTGCGCATAGCTGGCAGAGTGTTTGATACCTTCGCTGCAGAAGATGACCATTTCGGGGTCTGACCCAATCCCGTTGAAAAACGAGTAAGGCGCCAGATTGGCCTGCCCGCCAGGATCCAGTGTGCCAATCCAGCCAATGGGGCGTGGTGCGATGATAGCCTTGAACGGGTTGTATTTAAGCGTATCGGGCCGCGTGTCGCCGTAATGCATGGAAGGCTCCTGTGGTCTGTGGGTCTAAGTAGCGTCATTTAGAACGGCTGCGGCTGCGTGTCGAGCACGAGCGCATCTGCCGGGCTGTTGGGCTGCGGCGCCGACGATGGGATTTTGGGTATTTTCACCAAGAGAAAACAGCCTGGGGACATGGTTTAATTCCCGATTGCCTTCGCGCGCAGAGTATCGCCAAGGCTGGTGACGCCAGTCGCGGTAATCGCAATCATGGCACCGGGCCAGAGAGAGCGTCCCGGATAGGTGCCTAAATGGGGCGTGCCCTCAAAGATCAGGCGCCCCCAACTGGGCAGGTCTGGAGGGAAGCCCAGCCCCAGGAAGCTGAGCGCGCTTTCCATCAGGATGGCGGAGGCAGCAGCCAGCGCAGCGGACACGCTGAGCGTCGAGGCGATGTTTGGCAAGATGTGAAAAACCACCATTCGCGCCGGGCGAATGCCGACAAGCTGTGCGGCGGCGATGAAGTCGCGTTGCATCACGCTGCGCACGTCGGCACGCAGGATGCGGGCGGTGCTCATCCAGCTGGTTGCGCCGATGGACAGGGTGATCAGAGTGAATACTCCGACCTCGGCGCCGAGGGCTGACGCCAGGGGTGCGCGAAACAGGGTTGCGGCGATGAGCAGCAGCGGCAGGAGTGGTAGCGACAAAAAGATGTCCGTCAGCCGCATTAGCGGCCCGTCGAGCCGTCGGGACATTCCAGCGGCAAGGCCAATTGCCAGCCCAAGGCCGGTGCCGACCAGCGCGGCCACCAGTGCCACGGCTAGTGACACGCGCCCGCCTGCAAACAGTCTTGCAGCCAGATCACGGCCCAGTTGGTCTGTGCCCAAGGGATGGGCAAGGCTGGCGGGCGCATTGCGCGCGCCCAGATCCATGGCGTCGTGAGGTAAAGTCCACAGAAGCGGCCCGAGAATAACGAGCGCGACGGCGACCGCCAGAAGCAGAACGCCAAGGCGTAGCTTGCGCGCGCTACGCATGTGTTGACCTCGGGTCGATGCGTGCGATCAGCAGATCAGCCGTCAGATTTGCCAGCACGATCAGCACCGCGATCAGCATGGTGACGGTTTGCACCACCGGCAGATCACCTGCATGCAGCGACTGGATCAAAAGCTGGCCAATACCATTCACGCCAAAGATCTGCTCGGTAATTATTGCACCCGCAAATATCTGGGGCGCGCCCAGTGCGATCACGGTCAGAGTTGCCACCCATGAATTTCGCAGCGCATGGCCCAGCAACACGCGCCGTTCTGGCAGGCCCTTGGCGCGGGCGGTACGGATATACTCTTGGCCCAGTGCGTCCAGAACCGCCGCACGGGTGTAGCGCGTGATCTGCGCGGTGGTTTGCAAAGACAGCACGGCTACGGGCAGGATCATCTGGCGGATCTGCACTGCCGCGCTGTCCCATCCGGTGACGCGATGCGTGGTGTCGTAGACCGTCGGCACCCATCCCAGCCAGATGGCGAAGATGTAGATCAGCACTGCAGCGGTAAAATAGGGCGGCAGGCCGTAGCCCAGTGCCGCCATCCCAGTTCCGGCCCGGTCCAGCGCCGTGCCCTGTCGCGCCGCGAACCAGACCCCCAGCGCGACCGCCGCCGCCGTGCCGATAAGATATGCCAGCCCTACAACGACCAGGGTCTGTGGCAGGCGCTGCGCGATCAAGGACATCACCGGCGCGCGGGTCTGCCAGCTGAGAATGCGCGGCCCCCCGGCCGCCAGATCAGTGCCTAGCAGTCCGTCCAGCGCGACCGACGGTTCGACCACCAGCATCTGGCGCAGCCAGAGTGCGTAACGCACAGTTGCGCTTTGATCCAAGCCAAGCGCAGCGCGCATATCGGCACGCACGCTTTCAGGGATGCTGTCGGGCAGCTGCGCCATCGGATCGCCTGGCGCAAGCTCCAGCAGTGCAAAGATCAGCGCCGATATCACCAGCAGCGTTGGCAGGGTCATGGCAAGGCGGTGTAGGGCGTGGGAGCGCATGAAATGGCCTCGGGCTGACTGCGGGGCTGGTTGATCGTGAAATGCCTGGCGCAAGAGGTGTCGCCGCCAAGCGGCGCTGGGTCAAGACTGCGCGCGGCGCCAGTCTGCGATGTTCCACAGCTCGCTGTCCCATGCGTTCATGCGCACGCCCTCCAGCGTATTCGCATGGGCCGACACGCGGCCGCGATCCACCAATGGCACGACGACGTAGTTCTGCACCAGCATGTCGTTCAGCGTCCGTGCCAGTGCCGCGCGGTCCTCTGGCGCGGCTGTGGCCGACAGCTCTTCCAGCAGTGCGTCATAGGCCGGATCGCACCAGCCGCCGACATTGCGGCCCTGCCATCCGTTCCGAACCGTCGGGATGTTACCGCAGGCCCAGCCGGACAGATATGCCTCGGGGTCAGTGCCATCCGAGGCGCTGGCATACATCTGGATATGGGCATCAAACCGTTGAAGCGTATCGGGGTTTCCCGGATCGGTGCTGAAAAAGACCGACGCGTCGATGTTGCGCAGTTCGGTTTTTATGCCGATCTGACGCCACCATTCCTTGGCCAGCATCTGAAAATCCTGTCGCACCGCATTTGTCGATGTCTGAAAAATAAAGCGCAATTCGCGCCCGGCGCGGGCGCGGACGCCGTCGCCGTTGTCGTCCGTCCAGCCCGCGTTGGTCAGAACCTCTTGCGCGCCCTCGATATCCTGCGCGGCGCAGCCATCATTGGCGCGTGACGCGTAGGCTGGCGGTCCGGGCACGATGTTGCAGGTGACGCGGCCGGCCCGGCCATAGCCGATTTGCGTCATCGCCGCACGATCTAGCGACATGGACAACGCGCGCCGTACCTCTATATCCGCCATCGCCGGATGCGGTATCGGAGCGGGCCCGCTTGTTGACGATCCGCGTGGCGCCGGTTCGCGCAGGTTCAGGGCCAGCCTTTCAACCAGAGTTGAAAAGCCAGTAACGACCTGACCCTTGCCCTTGGCCGCCATGGCGTCCAGCACAGTTGGGCTGAGTTGCAGGTTCCATGCGTAATCGAATTCACCCGTCTCCAGCACAGCCCGCCCGGCTGTTTCGGCGCTGCCCCCGCCCTTGAGCAGGACGCTGCCGAAGGCGGGTGCATCCGGTGTGCGATAGGCGGGATTCACGTCAAAGCGCGCGGTATCTCCCGGCCGGAATTCCACCGCGCGGAAGGGTCCGGTTCCGATGGGGGCAAAATTTGCCGCTGTGCAGCTGGCTGCGCTGGGGCCAAGACATTCAGAAAATTGCGCCGCTTGAATCAGCGGTGTTTGAGGGCCGACAAAGGGGCCGTAGGGATAGGGCTTTGGGGTTGCGAAATGTAGCACGGCGGTCAGCGCATCGGCCGTGTCTACGGCCATCACATCACGAAATTTGGCCTGCTGGGCACATCCGCTGCCGGCGGTCATGCAATAGGTCAGGGTAAACTTGACATCGCCGGAGGTAACCGGGCTTCCATCTGACCATGTCAGCCCTTCTTTCAACCGCCAGGTAATGCTGCGCATGTCGGCTGCGACGCCGCCGTTTTCCAGCGTTGGGATCTCGCGCGCGAGCCAGGGGATCATCGCACCCTCGGGATCCAGGCGCGCCAAAGGCTCCAGGATCAGGCTGGCAGCTTCAATATCCTTTATGCCGCCCGACAGATAGGGGTTCAGCGTTGTCGGCGCCTGCCAGTAATAGAGCCGCAGCATACCATCAGTCGCGCGCGCGGTGGGCGCGTTAGTCGCAAACGTTGTTGCTGGCAAGCACAGCGACATCGCCGCAGCAATCAATCTGGCAAGCATCGCCATTCTCCGGGGTCAGGTCTGGGCGGGATCGGAAAGACGGTAACCAAGAATACCATACAAGCCGCAACGTGGCATGGATTGACCAAGGGTTTCCAGACCTGCGCGACTCAAAATCCGCACAAATATTTTCGAAAACGCGAAAAACTGTATTAAAACAGCAAAAAACTCTATGTATGCGGGAATGCGCAGCGCGGGATGCAAGACACGGGCGCTCTTTACCTGCTTTGCCTGACAGGTCATCTTGGGCGTGCGCGCTGCGCTATGTCGCCCAAGGAGAGCCCTCATGCCCATCAAGAACCGTTTTGCCGAAACCCATGATGCAATCACCGCGTGGCGCCGCGATATTCATGCCTATCCCGAATTGATGTTCGACACGCACCGTACCAGCGCGCTCGTCGCCGCCAAGCTGCGCGAATTTGGCTGCGACGACGTGGTGACAGGCATTGGCCGCACCGGTGTGGTGGGGGTGATCCGGGGGCGACTTACCGGTTCGGGCAAGGTGGTCGGGCTGCGGGCGGATATGGACGCGCTGCCTATCCATGAGGCAACAGGCGCGCCCCATGCCAGCACCGTGCCCGGCGCAATGCATGCCTGCGGCCATGACGGGCATACCGCGATGCTGCTGGGCGCGGCGCAATATATTGCCGGGACGCGTAATTTCGACGGCACCGCCGTGGTCATCTTTCAGCCTGCCGAAGAGGGCGGCGGCGGAGGCAAGGTCATGTGCGACGATGGACTGATGGACCGCTTTGGCATTCAGGAGGTGTACGGTCTGCACAACTGGCCGGGATTGCCTGCGGGCAGCTTTGCGATAAGGCCCGGCCCGTTCTTTGCCGCGACAGACGAGTTCGAAGTCAACGTGCAAGGGCGCGGTGGCCACGCGGCCAAGCCGCACGAGGGTGTCGATCCTATTGTCATGGCGGCGCAGCTGGTCACGATGATCCAGACGATTGCCAGCCGCAACGCCGACCCGACCGAACAGCTGGTCGTGTCCGTCACCTCCATCGAATCCTCTTCCAAGGCGCTCAATGTCATTCCCGGCAGCGTGCATCTGAAGGGCACGATTCGCTCGCTAAAGCCCCAGATGCGTGATCTGGCCGAAACGCGGCTACGCGCGCTGTGCGCCAGTCTGGGCGCGGCGATGGGCGGCAGCGCAGATCTGCAGTATCAGCGCAATTATCCGGTGATGGTCAACCACACCGCTGAAACCGAATTTGCCGCAGACGCCGCGCGCGCTGTCAGCGGCCAGTGTGTCGATGCGCCGCTGGTCATGGGCGGCGAGGATTTTGCCTATATGCTGGAGGAGCGGCCCGGCGCTTATATCCTTCTGGGCAATGGCGACACGGCGCCGGTGCATAATGCTGAATATGATTTCGACGATGCAATCATCCCCGCCGGATGCAGCTGGTGGGCTGAACTGGTCGAGCGCCGTATGCCGGCCTCAGACACCGCCCCATAGGGAATTATAAACGGCACCGATCCCGTCCGCTTCGGCCTCGACGCTGAACTGCGTCGTCGCGGCCTCGCGGGCTGCATCGGACATGTCGCTATGCTGGGCCGGGCTGTCCAAAAGCGTTGTTAAAATCTCGGCAGCCTCCACCGCGTTGCTGACGATCGCGCCGCAGGTGCCGCCCTGACTGAACTGGCGGTAATAGCCTGCGTCGGTGGCAACAAACGGCACGGCGCTGGCCATCCCCTCCAGCGGGGCCATGCCATAGCCCTCGTAACGCGGCATCTGCACCACCGCCGAGAGGCTGCGCATCAGCGCAGGAAGCGCGTCCGGCGCGATCTCGCCCGGAAACAAGATGCGATCCGCAAGGCCCGCCTCCGCGATCTGGTCCTTGAGCCCCTTCAGGAATGCCGCATCGCTTCGCCCCGCACGCCCCAGCACCAGAGCGGTCACATCCGGGTGCCCCGGCAGCAAGCGCAACATCGCCGCGACAAAGCGGTCGGTGCCCTTTTCCAAGCGGATGCGTCCAATCGTGGCGACGCCGCGCGCGCCGGGATACCCCGTTTGCGCCCATGCCACGGCCCGGTCCGGCGCGGGCGTGAAGGCCGCGCAATCGACGCCGTGGGGAACCACGGCCCGGACATGCGGCACGAAATCTGCGGCGCGCTCTGTGGTCGCGATTACGGCGTCCATGCGCGAAATCAGCCATCGGGGCAGCGCCGAGTGGCGGCGCTGAGCTGCAGAGGTAAAGACGATGCGGATCGGCAGTCGCAGCACATCGCGCGCCCAGAGCGCCGCGCGCATTTCGGTATTGCGCCGCACATGCCAGATTACGAAAGGGCGGCCCGCGGACGTGCGCCGCGACAACCGGCGCGCATCGGCGACGCTGACCGGCGTAGGGCAGCCGGGCAGGGGCTGGCCCGCCAGTGCCAGATCATAGCGCGTCATTTGAGCGCGCAACACACCCGCCGTAGTTGCCGATACGCCGGTGTAATTTGGATTAAAGTTTGTGACGATGAGGTCGGTCAAAGCGGGGCTTTCAACAAAGGGCGCGGGCCGGGTCTATCCCAGCTTCAGCGCGGCGCAAAGGGTGGTGGCCAGCGTCGCCAGTTGGTCATCCTGCGCATGGGCAAAATTCCGGGCAGCGTCCTGCATCGCACGCAGATCATCCGGCGCCGAGAAAAGATGCGACACCTGTGCCGCCAACTCGCTCGTATCCGCCACCTGCCGGGCCGCCCCTTTGGCGTCCATCTGGGCATAGGCCTGGGCAAAATTGACGTAAAGCGGACCATGGAGCACTGCCGCGCCCGCATGTGCGGCCTCGAACGGGTTGTGACCGCCGACCGGAGTGAACGAGCCGGCGATACAGGCCACTGGCGCCAGCGCATACCACAGCCCCAGCTCGCCCAGCGTGTCGGCCAGATAGATCTGATCCTGCGCGCCAGGCAGGGCGCCGACGCTGCGGCGGCCATAGGACAGCCCGGCTGCCTCGATCATCTGCGCGACGGCATCCGCGCGGTCGGGATGCCGTGGCACGAGGATCATCAGAGCCTCTGGATGTGTTCCCAGCAAGGCGAGATGTGCGCTTAACACCACTTCTTCCTCGCCCGGATGGGTCGATGCGACGGTCCAGACTGGGCGCTCGCCGATCTGGTCGCGCAGGAATTCCAGCGCGGCGGCATCGCAGGGCAACGGGGCCGCCATCGCCTTGAGGTTGGCGCCGTGCGTTGCGTTTGGTGCGCCCAATGCCGTTAGATGGCTGGCCGTGCGCGCGTCCTGGCAGTGGATCATGGTGAAAAGATTCAGCAGATAACGCGCCGTGGCGCCCATTCGCGCCCAACCGCGCGCCGAGCGGTCCGAGATACGGGCATTGAGCAATGCCAGCGGAATTCCGCGCCGCGCCGCGCCGCGCAACATGCAAGGCCACATTTCGGATTCGACGAACACAGCCGCATCGGGGCGCCAATGATTCAGGAACCGTTTCACATACGCCGGGCTGTCAAGCGGCGCGAACTGGTGCTGGCAGCGCGGCGGCAGCCGGGTGGCCAGCATCTGCGCGGACGTGGCGGTGCCGGAAGTTAGAAGGAAGTTCAGCGACGGATGCATTTCGCCCAGTTGCGCAATCAGGCGCAACACAGACAGGCTTTCCCCGACACTGGCGGCATGCAGCCACATCAGCGGCCCCGCGGAGCGCGGCAGTGTGGCGTGTCCCAAACGCTCCCCAAATCGCGACGGATCGGTGCCGTGCGCGGCCAGCTTGCGCCGCACGCGGCGATAAGCCAGAGGCGCCAGCGCACGTGCGGCCATCGCATAGGCCCCGACAAGCATCGTCGCCCGCGCAGGCGGTAAGCCGCGCTCAGGCCTCATGCGCTTATCCGCCCGTGTGGCTCATGTGGCGGGGCATCTTGCCGTCCACCGTCTGGCGCGAATAGTCGAAATCGTGGCCCTTGGGTTTGCGCGCGATTGCGGCGCGGATGGCGTCCTGCAAGGGGGCGATGTCCTGCGGATGGTTGCGCAGGGGCGGGCGCAGGTCGGCCATATCCTCCTGCCCGAGGCACATGTACAGCTCACCTGTGCATGTCAGGCGAACGCGGTTGCAGCTTTCGCAGAAATTATGCGTGAGCGGCGTAATGAATCCGATTTTCTGGCCAGTCTCCTCCAGCCGCACATAACGGGCGGGGCCGCCGGTGCGTTCGGGAATGTCAGTAACGGTGTAATGCTCGGCCAGCCGGGCGCGCAGGTCCTTGAGCGGCCAGTATTGGCCCAGCCGGTCCTCGTTGCCGATGTCGCCCATCGGCATCACCTCGATCCAGGTCAGGTCCATATCGCGGCTGGCGCACCATTCGGTGATCGAAATCAACTCGTCCTCGTTGAAGCCTTTCAGCGCGACGGCATTGATCTTGACCCTCAGCCCGGCACGCTGCGCCGCATCGATGCCGCGCAGAACCTGCGGCAGGCGGCCCCAGCGTGTGATGGCGGCGAACTTCTCCTCATTCGCCGTGTCGAGCGATACGTTGATGCGGCGCACTCCGGCGGCATATAGATCATCCGCGAACCGCTCCAGTTGCGAGCCGTTGGTGGTCAGGGTCAGCTCGCGCAGGGCGCCGCTGTCCAGATGGCGTGTCATCGACTGGAAAAACGACATGATCCCGCGCCGCACCAATGGCTCGCCGCCCGTGATGCGAAGTTTTTGCACACCGAGGTCAACGAAGGCGCTGCACATGCGGTCCAGTTCTTCCAGTGTCAGCAATTCCTTTTTGGGCAGGAACGTCATGTTCTCGGACATGCAATAAACGCAACGAAAATCGCAGCGGTCCGTGACCGATACGCGCAGATAATCGATGGGACGATGAAACGGGTCTATTAGAGGCTGTGTCATGCCCTAAAGGTAAGGCCGGGGGATGCATGGGGCAAGCGGTTTCGGACATAACCGGGCTGAGAACCGCCATAACACGATATCCCATGCAACAGGGCTATTGAACGGCACGGATGGCCGCCATAGGCTGCCTGTATGAAACACTGCACCCTCCTGATGGCGACCTTGCTGATCGCTGGCTGCGCCAACGCGCCGGGCTGGCTGACGCCCCGGCAGAATGCCGCGCCCGAGGCGGATGCGACCGCAGCGACGCCGAATATGGCACCCAGTACCCTTGCAGCAGTGAAGCCGCCCAAGACAGCCCGCACCGTCGACGAATTTGACACCACGACCGCCGCAGACAAGGCCGCGGCAGTCGCGCCAGCGGCAGGGGGCACCGATCTGGGCCTGACCATCGCCAGTCTGGGCGCCGCTGGCGAGCCGGGTTTCTGGCTGAAGACGCCGCTCGTTTCCGCGCCCGGTCCGGGGCGGGTCATCTATCCGGCAAACGGCAAATCGGTCAAAGTGGATCTGATACCGATCCCCGGCGATGCTGGTGCAGGCAGTCGGATGTCACTGGCGGCGCTGCGCGTGCTGGACGCACCTCTGGCCGGATTGCCGGAACTGCGCGTATTTTCATTGAAGTAACGCGTTGGATTAGGGTTTTAAGGTAAGTATCTGCTCCAAAGCGATTATTCTACTGTCACTGACTTCGCCAGATTACGTGGCTGATCGACATCCGTACCTTTGGTGACTGCGGTGTGATATGCCAAAAACTGGACAGGCAGCGCATAGAGGATCGGCGTCAGATCATAATCGACGTCCGGCATAATGATGGTCTGCCAGACGCCATCTGATGCGGACTCTGCGCCGGATTTGTCGGTGATCAAGATCACCTTTCCGCCGCGCGCCATGACTTCCTGCATGTTCGATACGGTCTTGTCGAACAGGGCATCGCGCGGGGCCATCACCACAACTGGCATCTTTTCGTCTATCAGCGCAATCGGGCCATGTTTCAGTTCACCAGAAGCATAAGCTTCGGCATGTATATAACTGATTTCTTTTAGTTTTAATGCGCCTTCGAGAGCGATTGAAAACATCAGTCCGCGCCCTAGGAACAGCGCATCGCGCGACTCGGCCAGCCGGTGGGATATGCTGCGCACATGGTCTTCGATGCTCATCGCTTGTTTTAGGATCGCGGGCAAGGCGCGCGCTGCTGTCAGTTTGGCACTGAAGACATCATCGCTGATCCGGCCTCGTGAATGTGCTGCCTTGAGCGCAAGCAGCAGCAGAACGGTCAACTGACAGGTGAACGCCTTGGTCGACGCAACGCCGATCTCGGCGCCGGCGTAAATGGGCATTGTCAGGTCACTTTCCCGCGCGATCGAGCTTTCGGGTACGTTGGTCACTGACAGGATGGAGTGTGCTTTTCCCGCGCAATAGCGCAGGGCGGCAAGGGTATCTGCTGTCTCGCCGGACTGGCTGACGAAAAGGGCGGCTGTGCCTTCGGTTACAGGCGGATTACGGTAGCGAAATTCAGACGCAAAATCCACCTCGACCGGCAGACCAGCCAACTGCTCAAACCAGTATTTAGCGGTCAGACAAGCATAGTAGGCGGTCCCGCAAGACGCCATGGTTAAGCGGTTTATTTTCGTGAAATCAATGCCCGCGCCTGGCAAGTTGATGTCACTGGCATCGGCGGCGACATAGGCGGCAATCGTCTGGCTGATGACCGTCGGCTGCTCGGCGATCTCCTTGGACATGAAGTGTTTATGCCCAGCCTTGTCAATCTGCGCCGCGTCGACTTCGATGGTGCGCGCCTCGCGCGTGACGATGTTGCCGGCCGGATCGGTGATCGTGATCGCGCTGCGGCTCAGGATCGCGCAATCGCCTTCTTCCAGATATGTGACGCGGTTCGTCATAGGCGCCAGTGCGATTGCATCCGAGCCGATATAGACCTCGCCATCCCCATGGCCGATGGCCAGCGGGCTACCTTTGCGCGCGGCGATCATCAGGTCCGGCTCGTCCTCGAACAGGAAGGCCAGTGCATAGGCGCCTTCAAGTCGGGAAACCGTGCTGCGCACGGCCTCGGCGGGGTTGGCGCCTTCGTCGATATAGCGCTGCGCCAGAAGGGCAACGGTTTCAGTGTCCGTTTCGGTCTGGTGACTGATGCCAGCCTCGGCCAGATCGGCCCGCAGCTCGCGGTAATTTTCGATAATGCCGTTATGCACCACGGCGACGCGACGCGTCTGGTGGGGATGGGTATTGGTCAGGGTTGGCGCGCCATGCGTGGCCCAGCGGGTGTGGCCGATCCCCGACTTGCCCGCAAGCGGCTGATGTACCAGCAGATCGCTGAGATTGACCAGCTTGCCGATAGCACGGCGCCGGTCCAGCACACCGTCGTTGACGGTGGCGATGCCGGCGCTGTCATAGCCGCGATACTCCAGCCGCTTCAACGCTTCTACCAGCATGGGAGCGACTTCGTGCTTGCCCAGGATTCCGACAATGCCGCACATCAGATGGCCTCTTCGTGGTTTGTTTCTTTGGATGATCTGAACATGGCCATCAAGCGTCTGGCAAGGCCCGGTTTGGTGATCTGCCGGGCGCGCGCCAGCGCCAGCGCCCCGTCCGGCACGTCCTGTGTAATAACCGAGCCGGAGCCGGTCATCGCGTCCTCGCCGACTGTCACCGGGGCAATCAGCATGGTGCCGGACCCGATAAAGGCGCCGGCGCCGATCTGAGTGCGGTGTTTACGCACGCCGTCATAATTGCACGTCACGCTTCCGGCGCCAACGTTGCAGCCTGCGCCCAGATCCGCGTCGCCAACATAGCTGAGGTGATTGACCTTTGCGCCTGCGTCCAGAGAGGCGTTTTTGATCTCGACGAAATTGCCAACGCGCACGTCCTCGGCCAGCTCGGCACCGGGGCGCAGGCGGGCATAGGGGCCCACGATGGCGCCGCGCGCGACATGGCAGCCTTCGAGATGGCTGAACGCGCGGATATGCGCGCCGCTTTCCACCGTAACACCGGGGCCAAAGACGACGTTCTGCTCGATCAGCGCATCGCGGCCAAGGACGGTATCAAAGGAGAAAAAGACGCTGCCGGGTGCGTAGAATGTGACGCCGTCCTCAAAGGCGGCTGCGCGGGCGCGGGCCTGAAAGAGCGCTTCGGCAGCGGCCAGTTCTGCGCGGGAATTAACGCCCAGAGTTTCGGCTTCGTCGCAGGCAATCGCGGTGGCACGCAGCCCGCGCGCGCGCGCGACGCCGATGATGTCGGTCAGATAGTATTCACCCGCCGCATTGTCATTGCCAACCGCATCGATCAAATCGAACAGCGTGTCGCAATCAGCTGCGATAACGCCCGAGTTACAAAAGGTTATGGCACGCTCTTCTTCCGTTGCGTCTTTGAACTCGACGATCCGCTCTAGCGCCTCGCCATCCATGACCAGCCGCCCGTAGCGGCCCGGATCGGCGGCGTCAAAGCCGAGCGCGACTAGATCCGCGCTGCTTCGCGCCTCAATCATACGCTTCAACGTCTCGGGCTGAATAAATGGCGTGTCTCCGTAGAGCACGATAGCATCGCCATCATGCCCCTCCAGCACGGCACGCGCCTGCGCAACGGCATGGGCCGTGCCCAGTTGGGTATCCTGCCGGGCGGCCTTTATATCGGGGTCATGCTCCAGTGCCGCCGCCTCGACCGCACCCGCACCATGGCCGGTGACAACGCAGATCCGTTCCGGCTCCAGCGCTGCGCCTGCGCGCAATGCGTGGACCAGCATCGGTGCGCCCGCGATCGGGTGCAAGACTTTGGGCAGGTCCGAGTTCATGCGCGTGCCCTTGCCGGCGGCAAGGACGATCAGGGCGAGGGTCATATACAAGATTTCCTTTGTATCCGGCTGGCGCCCGTTTTATCTGCTGCGCAGCTAGGTGCAAGAGAGACGGCGATCAAACAAGATTGCCGAATGTGACAGGGCCGGGCGGAATGTCGCCGCACGCCGCAACACCGGAGGGCGCAGATGCGCAGCATCGTTTTCGATCTTGATGGAACACTGGTCGACACCAGCGCCGATCTGGTCGCTGCCGCAAACGTGTGCTTTCGCCAGATGGGTGCGGGCGATATGCTGGATGCCAGAGTGGACGCAGGCACCGCGCTTTGCGGGGGGCGGGCCATGCTGACGCTGGGACTGGAGCGGATGGGTCGCGCGCCCGATGCGGCGGTGCTGGATCAGTATTATCCCATACTTTTAAGTGCTTACGAGGAAGCGATTGACACGCACACTGTGTTCTACCCTGGCGCGCTGGATGCCGTTGAAGCGTTGAAAATCGCGGACTTCAAAGTGGCGATCTGCACCAACAAGCCGGAGCATCTGGCGCGGTTATTGCTGACGCGGATGGGGGCGCTGGATCTGTTCGGGGCACTGATCGGCGCCGACACGCTGTCCGTACGCAAACCGGACCCCGAACCGCTGCGCGAGGCCGCGCGCCGCGCTGGCGGCGATCCGCTGCGCTGTCTGCTGGTGGGCGATACCATTACCGATCACACGACCGCCCGCGCCGCTGGCGTGCCGTCGGTTCTGGTTACTTTCGGACCGAACGGTGCCGACATGGCGGGGCTGGAGCCAGACGTGCTGCTGGATAGTTTCGAGGGTTTGCCCGCCGCGGCGCAGCGTCTGCTGATATGAGCGGCGCGGAGGTTTTTACCGGCAGCTTTACCCAGCAGGAGCCAATTCCCGAGGAGGCGATTGAGGCGGCGGTTGCCGTGATGCGCACTGGCCGGTTGCATCGCTACAACACCAGCGGCGGTGAACTTAGCGAAGTGGCCGCGCTGGAGCGTGAATTTGCCGCCTATACCGGTGCGAAATATGCGCTGGCTGTTGCGTCGGGCGGCTATGCGATGGGCGCAGCGTTGCGGGCTGTGGGTGTGGGACCGGGCGACAGGGTGCTGACCAATGCCTTTACGCTGGCCCCGGTTCCGGGTGCGATTGCCGGTGTGGGGGGCGTGCCGGTATTTGTCGGCGTGACCGAGGCGCTGACCATCGATCTGGATGATCTGGAAGCCAAGGCAGATCAGGGGCGAGTGCTGATGCTGAGCCACATGCGCGGCCATCTGGCGGATATGGACCGGTTGATGCAGATCTGCGACGCGGCGGGCGTCACCGTGATCGAGGATTGCGCGCATACGATGGGCGCTGCGTGGCGCGGACGCATGTCGGGGCGCGATGGGCTGATCGGCTGCTATTCGGTGCAAACTTACAAGCATCTGAACGCGGGCGAGGGTGGCTTGCTGATCACCGACGACGACGAGGTGATGGCGCGCGCGATCCTGCTGTCGGGCTCATATATGCTGTATGGCAAGCATGGAACAGTGCCGCCCGAGGCAGCCTTTGCGCAGGCCAAATACGAGATGCCCAACGTCTCGGGCCGGATGGACAATCTGCGCGCGGCGATCCTGCGCACGCAACTGGCGCGGCTGGATGCACAGTGCGCCGCGTGGACGCAGCGGTATCGCGTGGTCGAGGATGGCTTGCGCGGCACAGCGGGCCTGACGGTGATCGAGCGGCCCGAAGAGGAGAGTTTCGTCGGCTCCTCCATCCAGTTTCTGCTGGCCGATTGGACTGATGCGGCAGTAAGCGCCCTTATTTCGCGCTGCGCTGCGCGCGGTGTGCACCTGAAATGGTTTGGCGGTGCCGAACCTGAGGGCTACACCAGCCGCTATGACAGTTGGCACTATGCCCCCAGCGCAGCCTTGCCGCCGAGCGACAGGATTCTGCGGGCCATCGTCGATATGCGCCTGCCACTAACTTTCAGTCTGGACGATTGCGCGCTGATCGCGCGCATCGTCCGCGCTGAGGTGGGAGCAGTCTGGCAGGCAGGCGCTGCGCGGATCACTCGCTAAGGGCGCCTCGTAGCGGCACGGTCGAGATCGAAACCTTGGCCGATCCTTGGGTGAGTTCGCGAGTATGCGCAACGTAGATCAGCGTCTGGTTTGCTTGGTCATAGATGCGCTTGACGCGTAGCGTTTTCAGGATAATCGACCGGCTGGCGCGGAAGACATCTTCGCCGCCCTCCGAGCGGTCGATATCGCCAAGCTTGATCGGGCCGGTTTGCTGACATTCCAGCGCACTGTTGGACGGATCCTCGAACCAGTTGCCATTGGCCAGACGGTCAATCAGGCCGCGCTTGAAATAGGCCAGATGGCAGGTGACGCCGGACACATCCGGATCGGCGATTGCCTCGATCACGATGTCATTGCCGGCCCAGTCAACGCCAATCTCGCCAACCTGCTCGGCGGTGGCTGTCGACGCGAAAGAGGCCGCCAGCACGGCGGCCCCTGTTATATGGGCTGCAAGGCGGCCCATCAGAATGTGATCTTGCCATGAGCGCCCGGGCTGGCTGTATCATCGCCCATAGCAGACGTTGCCATGTCATACAGCGCTTTTGCGGTGCTGTCGCTGGCCCAGACTTCGCCAGTTTTCGGCGTGAACCGAACCAGACGCACGTCGGGGTCATCCTTGCCGTCTTCGAACCATGCGTTGTCGATCGGGGACCAGATTTCTTCCAGTTTGGTTCTGTCAGTCTCGACGCTGAGCGCGCCGTCTATCACGGCGTAAAGCTTGGCGTCGCCGCTTGCGATCTGATATCGGGCAGTCTTGCCTGCGGCTGCATCCTTGCCGATGTCGGTGGAATCGGCGGTCAGGAACCACAGGGCAGTGTCATCGCGGCGAGCATGGTGCGCCATCGGGCGTGGATCTGTGCCGTCCGCCGACAGCATGCCAACGTTGACGTTATCAATGCGGTCCCAGAAAGTGGCTTTCAGGTCTGTATCGGTCATGATGGTCCTCGTATCTGTTTGATGTGTCATCCGCTTAACGACGCTGCGGGCCGGGTGGTTCCAATCGCGATGGAGCGACCCGGTAACATGGAACATCAGCCCAGCAATGCCGGGACCGGGAAAGGGCAGCATAATGCCACGTTGGATGTTTTTTATGCCGGTCATTGCGCTGGTCGCGGCCGCCGGAATTATCGGCCTGTCGCTGGGGCGCAAGGCATTGCGCGGGACGGAGACGGACGTGATCGTACAGACCGCAGCGCGCTATGTGTCCGAGGTTGGCGGCAATGCTTGTATCACCGATTGCACCGCGCGCCCGGCAGTATCCAGAGGGTTGTGGCTGGTTGTGTCATGCGCTGCGCCAGCGCAGGGTGGGCAGGAATATTTTATCGACCGCTTCGGCGCAGTTCGCCATGTGGAGCCAGTGCCACCGCAAGGGGCTGTGTCTGAGTGAATGTTGCAGGCGGCGCGTCATAAATCAGGGCTACCCGTCGCCGGGCAGCCCTTCAGCAGCAAATTTGCCGCGCCTTAAAAACGGTGGACGTAGGCCACGCCGAAGACGAAAGGATCAATGTCGACCTTGCCGATCTTTGCGCCGTTAACCTTCACGTCCGAACCGATGTCGATGTAGCGCATATCGACGCGGAACGATCCTGCGTCGGAAATCTTGAAGTCGACGCCTGCATGGGCAGCCAACCCCCAACTGTCGTCGATGCGCAACTTGGCACCGCCGTTCAGTTTTTCGTCAAAGAAGGTGGTATAGTTGATGCCAACGCCGACAAAAGGTGTTGCGATCGATTGGTTCACAAAATGATACTGAAGCGAAATGACAGGTGGCAAATGCTTGGTCTTGCCAGCTTTGGCGCCGTTGATTTTGATGTCATGCTCAAACGGCCACGCGGCCAGCACCTCGATACCGACGCGATCAGCGACAAAATACTCGAATGTCAGTGTCGGGCGGGCGTTGTCACCGACCGAGATGCCACCGGCGGCGGTATTCGACGTGCCGCCTTGCGGGTTGACGTTGTGAAGGCCTACGCCGATGGTCATGTCGCCCTTGGATTGAGCGAGAGCCGGACCAGTGGCAGCGATGACGGCAGCAGCGGCGGCGGCAGAGAGGGCTTTGATGTAAATGGTCATGTCACTTTCCTTCCAGGTTCAGCGTCCAGTTATGCCGCATCGCGGCGCTCCACTTTGACGTGAATCAAATGTCCGATCTGTTTGATGGGAAGCGCCGCTCTGTGGCGTATTTACCACATTTCCGGTCAGATGCCTGACGGTGACAATGATCCGAACGAGCGCCTTGAAAAATGTAGGAGAGCGCGTGAAACCCGAACAACGCTTTAAAGGTTATGCGATACTGCGCGGTGGGACAGTCTGCGCGATGTCTGCCGGAGACGCGCCGAAAACCAATGGGAGAGACCCATGATCACACTCTATCACGTGCCGCAAAGCCGCTCGATGCGGGTGTTGTGGCTGCTGAACGAGCTGGAGGTCGAACATCGGCTTGTTGAAATGCCGTTCGACGGATCGCTTTGTACCGAGGAATTCCTGACCCGCTCGCCTGCCGGGCGTGTGCCGGCGCTGGAGATCGAGGGCGAGCGCATGTTCGAAAGTGGCGCCATGGTGGAATATCTGTGCGAACGCTTCCCTGAAAGGGGCATGGGGCGGCTGCCCGGCGCGATGGACCGGATGGCGTGGCTGGTCTGGGTGCATTTTGCGGAAACGGTGACACAGCATGTTTCTGCGCTGACGCAGCAGCATATCGTGCTGGAGCCGCAAGACCGCAGCCCGGCAGTTATGCGGATCGAGGTTGCGCATCTGAAACAATGTTACGACGCGATCGAGGCGCGGCTGAGCACGCCAGTCGAGAATCGCGATTATCTGCTGACGGGCGGCTATTCAGCTGCCGATATCTGTGTCGGGCAGGCCGTTTACATGGCGCGCCATTTCGCCGCGCTGGACGGCTATCCGGAGCTGACCGCTTGGTTCGAGCGGATCACCGAGCGGCAAAGCTATCTGGATGCGCTGCCTGCAAAAGGGGCAAACTGCATGTTCGACACCGCGGTTTATGCGCTCCCGGATACCTAGGCGCAGCGGCTTGGCCGGCGTCGTTTTCGCCCGGCGCAGGTTGACCCCACCTGAGGGCAGGGATAGATACATTCCCAGTCAACTTTGCCACTTGTTCGCCCGCGCCTGTCACCCACGCGTAGCAGCGAGGCAGAAAAGGAGCCGCTCTTGGATGAGATGTTGAGGGAATATCTTCCCATTCTGGTCTTTCTGGCCATCGCAATCGGCCTTGGGGCCGTGCTGATCCTGGCGTCGCTGATCCTGAAAGGGCGCGATCCGGATCCGGAAAAGGTCAGCGCGTATGAGTGCGGTTTTAACGCGTTTGACGATGCGCGAATGAAATTTGACGTTCGGTTCTATCTGGTGGCGATCCTGTTCATCATCTTTGACCTCGAAATCGCGATGCTGTTCCCGTGGGCCGTGGCCTTTCAGGATCTCAGCATGACGGCGTTCTGGTCGATGATGTTCTTCCTCGCTGTCTTGACCATCGGCTTTGCCTATGAGTGGAAAAAGGGAGCCCTGGAATGGGAGTAGTCACGTCGCCCAATCACGTCGGCGCCGACCGCGAGGTTGCCACGCAGGATCTGAACCGCGAATTGCAGGACAAGGGTTTTCTGCTGACCGCGTCCTCGGACATCATCAACTGGGCGCGCACCGGCAGCTTGCACTGGATGACATTCGGTCTGGCCTGCTGCGCGGTCGAGATGATGCATACCTCCATGCCGCGCTATGACGCCGAGCGGTTCGGCATCGCGCCGCGCGCCAGCCCGCGCCAGTCCGACGTGATGATCGTCGCCGGCACGCTGACCAACAAGATGGCGCCGGCCCTGCGCAAGGTCTATGACCAGATGCCCGAGCCGCGCTATGTGATCTCGATGGGCAGCTGCGCAAATGGTGGCGGCTATTATCACTACAGCTACTCCGTGGTGCGCGGCTGTGATCGGATCGTGCCGGTCGATATTTATGTGCCGGGCTGTCCGCCGACCGCCGAGGCATTGCTGTATGGTATTCTGCAACTGCAACGCAAAATCCGCCGCACCGGGACGATCACCCGCTAGGGCGGGCTACCGCTGATTGCACCGCTGACTGCAAAGGGAAGTATATGACCGAAGCGCTCAAGGAACTGGGCAGCCATATCGAGATGAAGCGCAGTGATTGCGTGCTGGGCTGGTCGATTGCCAACGGTGAGCTGACCGTTGATGTCGCGCTGAGCAGCATCAAGGGGCTGGTGGAGTTTCTGAAGACCGACAGCACCTGCCGGTTCTCGACACTGGTTGATATCACTGCCGTAGATTACCCTGAGCGGGCCAAGCGGTTCGACGTGGTCTATCATTTCCTCAGCATGTACCAGAACCATCGCATCCGCCTGCGTGTGGCTGCGCGCGCCGATGACATGGTGCCGTCGATCACCGAAGTTCACCCCTCGGCCAACTGGTTCGAGCGCGAGGTGTTTGACATGTTCGGCCTGCTGTTTTCGGGCCATCCCGACCTGCGCCGCATCCTGTCCGATTACGGTTTCCGCGGTCATCCGCTGCGCAAGGATTTCCCGACCACCGGCTATACCGAAGTGCGGTATGACGAGGCGCAAAAGCGTGTCGTCTATGAACCGGTGTCGCTGGTGCAGGAATACCGCCAGTTCGATTTCATGTCGCCATGGGAAGGGGCCGAATACATCCTGCCCGGCGATGAGAAAACGGACAGCAAAGAGGGGGCGAAGTGATGGACGGCGATATCCGCAACAATACCTATGACGACGGCACCCGCGACTACGAGACGGGTGAACAGCAGATCCGCAACTTCAACATCAACTTCGGCCCGCAACACCCTGCGGCGCATGGTGTTTTGCGTCTCGTGCTGGAGCTGGACGGCGAAATTGTCGAGCGCTGCGATCCCCATATCGGCCTGCTGCATCGCGGCACAGAAAAGCTGATGGAGAGCCGCACCTATCTGCAGAACCTGCCGTATTTTGACCGGCTGGATTATGTGGCGCCGATGAACCAGGAACACGCCTGGTGCCTGGCCATCGAGCGTCTGACCGGCGTCGAGGTACCGCGCCGCGCCAGCCTGATCCGCGTACTTTATTGCGAGATTGGCCGCATCCTGAACCACCTGATGAACGTCACCACGCAGGCGATGGACGTCGGCGCGCTGACCCCGCCAGTCTGGGGCTTTGAAGAGCGCGAAAAACTGATGATCTTCTACGAGCGGGCCTGCGGCGCGCGCCTGCACGCGGCCTATTTCCGGCCCGGCGGCGTGCATCAGGATCTGCCGAACGACCTGCTGGACGACATTGAGGCCTGGGCGAAGAAGTTCCCGTCTTTCCTTGACGATCTGGACGGGCTTTTGACCGAGAACCGCATTTTCAAACAGCGTAACGTCGATATTGGCAAGGTCAGCGAACAGGATGCGCTGGACTGGGGTTTCTCGGGCGTCATGGTGCGCGGCAGCGGAATGGCCTGGGATCTGCGCCGGGCGCAACCCTATGAATGCTATGACGAATTCGAGTTTCAGATTCCAGTTGGAACCAACGGCGATTGCTTTGACCGCTATCTGGTTCGAATGGAGGAGATGCGTCAGTCGGCCCATATCATGCTGCAGGCTATCGAAAAACTGCGTGCCCCCGAAGGACAGGGTGATATCCTCGCCCGTGGCAAGATCACCCCTCCCAAACGCACGGATATGAAGACCTCGATGGAGGCGCTGATCCATCACTTCAAGCTGTATACCGAGGGCTTTCACGTTCCGGCGGGCGAGGTTTACGCCGCCGTTGAGGCGCCCAAGGGTGAATTCGGCGTCTATCTGGTTAGCGACGGCACCAACATGCCTTATCGCGCCAAGCTGCGCGCGCCCGGTTATCTGCACCTGCAGGCGATGGATTACGTCGCAGGCGGGCATCAGCTGGCCGACATTGCCGCGATCATCGGGACGATGGACGTGGTGTTTGGGGAGATCGACAGATGAGGCGCCTTGCTGCCCTTCTTGCGGTCCTGATGCCGGTTGCCGCGTCTGCGCTGGACGTGGGCAGCAGCGATTTCAGATATTCCTCGGATCTCGTGGCCGATGGGTTTACGCCCTTTGCGGCGTCCGGATCCGTTGGTGCCCTCTACGGATTGACCAATGCAGATATGCTGTATCTGTGTTTCCTCGCCGATTCGGGCGATGCGCAGGCCGAGCGTCAGACCACGCTTCTGGCGGAAATCCGGGGCGATGCGCCGGATAAGGCCGTGCCGAACATCCCTGTCATCTGCGTGCTTACTCAATAGGATCTGCCATGTTACGCCGCCTTCACCCCGACCAGCCCGCATCGTTCGCCTTTACCCCCGCCAATCAGGCATGGGCCGAAGCACAGATCGCGAAATTCCCCGAGGGCCGTCAGGCGTCGGCGATCATTCCGCTGATGTGGCGCGCCCACGAGCAGGAGGGCTGGCTGACCCGCCCCGCGATTGAGGGAATCGCCGATATGCTGGACATGGCCTACATGCGCGCGCTGGAAGTGGCATCGTTCTACTTTCAGTTCCAATTGCAACCCACTGGTAGTATTGCAAATATTCAGGTCTGCGGCACCACGTCCTGTATGATCTGCGGCGCTGAGGATCTGATGGCGGTCTGCCGCGAGAAGATCGCGGACAAGCCGCACACCGTCAGCGCGGATGGCAAGTTCAGCTGGGAAGAGGTTGAATGCCAGGGCGCTTGCGCCAACGCGCCGATGGCAATGATCGGCAAGGACTATTACGAGGATCTGACAGCAGAGCGCCTGCGCGAGATCATTGACGAGTTGGCAGCTGGCCGCGTGCCGACGCCGGGTCCGCAAAACGGGCGCTTCGCGTCCGAGCCGAAATCGGGGCTGACCAGCCTCAAGGAATTTGACAGCGGGCACCGCAAGTACAACGCTTCGGCGCAACTGGCGACGGATTTGGGCGAGACCGTCAAGCGGATCGACGGTACTGAAGTGCCGTTGCTCGCGCCGTGGCGCGAAATGGGCGCAAACCATCATCCGGACCCCTCGAAGGTCGTTGTGCGCGATGCGCCGCTGGACATCGTGACCGAAACGGGCCGGATTGATCCGGCCAAGGCCGCGCAGGGCGATGCCGCAAAATCCAAGGCAAAACCAAAGCAGGATAATACCAACGCTCCGGCAGGCGAACCGGGACCGCGCGACAGCGCCAGTATTGCGAAAACGTCGAAAGCGACAGCCAAGGCGCCGCAGGTGGAAGGTGACGCGACAGGCACGCCAAGGGGCGCTTCGAAATCGGCAGCCGACAAGACCAAGATAAAATCAGAGCCCGCCACGGGCAAGACACCGCTGCCCGGCACGGCTGGACAACAAGGCGATGAAGCCACTGGCCAGAAGCCACAAACGATGGCGGCACCTCGCAGCGATGGGGCCGACGATCTGAAGATGATCAAGGGCGTTGGTCCGAAGCTTGAGAACTTGCTGAACAGCATGGGATTTTATCACTTTGATCAGATTGCCGCGTGGTCGTCTGAAGAATTGGCCTGGGTCGACCAGAACCTTGAAGGGTTCAAGGGGCGCGCGACGCGTGATGAATGGGTCCGTCAGGCAGGCATCCTTGCATCTGGCGGCGACACCGAGTTCGCCAGCCGTGTCAAAAAGGGCGATGTTTACGAGTAATCCAGTTGGTACGCGCCCGGAACCGAGGGGGAGATGACGATGACTATCCATACATCTGCCAAATGGCATGACGCGCTTTGCTGCGGCGTGACCTTCGGCTTTGATGTGTCATCCGCCATACTTCTCGGAACAGTGCCACAAGATAGGGCGCCCGGGCTGTGAGGGACGCGGATCAGGCTTTGGTGGGGCGACGTGCCGCGCTTGTCATCGCCGGTACGGCCATCCTGTGGGTGGCGGCAACGTTCATCGGTGCTAAGCTGGGCCTAAGTCAGCGCGTGCTTGCGCTGTTCGATCTGATCGCTCTCGGGGGGTTCCTGTGGGCGGTCTGGATGATCTATAATATCTGGCGTGCGCGCCAAGACAATCAGGGGCGTTAAAGCAATGCTGCAAGATCAGGACCGTATCTTTACCAACCTCTACGGGATGCATGACCGCACGCTGAAGGGCGCGCAGGCGCGGGGCCATTGGGATGGCACGGCCAAGATCCTATCCAACGGGCGCGACTGGATCATTGACCAGATGAAGGCCAGCGGCCTGCGTGGGCGCGGTGGTGCGGGCTTTCCCACGGGTCTGAAATGGTCCTTCATGCCGAAAGAGAGCGACGGTCGCCCCAGCTATCTGGTCGTCAACGCTGACGAATCCGAGCCGGGCACCTGCAAGGACCGCGAGATCATGCGCCACGATCCGCATACCCTGATCGAGGGCTGCCTGATTGGCAGCTACGCGATGCAGGCGCATGCATGCTACATTTACATTCGCGGCGAATATATCCGCGAGCGCGAGGCGCTTCAGGCCGCGATCGACGAATGCTACGACGCCGGCATGGTTGGTAAAAACGCTTGCAAGTCTGGCTATGACTTTGACATCTATCTGACACACGGCGCCGGCGCCTATATCTGCGGCGAAGAAACCGCGCTACTGGAATCGCTTGAAGGCAAGAAGGGCATGCCGCGGATGAAGCCGCCGTTTCCGGCGGGTGCGGGTCTGTATGGCTGCCCGACAACGGTGAACAATGTCGAATCCATCGCAGTCGTGCCGACCATTCTGCGGCGCGGGCCGGACTGGTTCTCCAGCTTTGGTCGTCCAAACAATTCGGGCACCAAACTGTTTGCAATCTCTGGCCACGTCAACAACCCTTGCGTGGTTGAAGAAGCCATGAGCATCGGCTTTGAGGAGTTGATCGAGAAACATTGCGGCGGTATTCGCGGCGGCTGGGACAATCTCAAGGCCGTGATCCCCGGCGGCAGTTCCGTGCCACTGATCCGGGGCGAGAACATGCGCGAGGCGATCATGGATTTCGACTATCTGCGCGACCAGCGCAGCGGGCTGGGCACTGCTGCCGTGATCGTGATGGACCAGTCGACCGACATCATCAAGGCGATCTGGCGCCTGTCGAAATTCTACAAGCACGAAAGCTGCGGTCAGTGCACGCCCTGCCGCGAGGGCACCGGCTGGATGATGCGCGTGATGGACCGGTTGGTGCGCGGCGACGCGGAAGTGGACGAAATCGACATGCTGCTGGACGTGACCAAGCAGGTCGAGGGCCACACGATCTGCGCGCTCGGCGATGCCGCCGCGTGGCCTATCCAAGGTCTTATTCGTAACTTCCGGGATGAGATAGAAGACCGGATCAAGCACAAGCGCAGCACCACGTCGCGCCCAGTGGCCGCAGAATAACAGGCGATTAAAGGGGTTTTGCGATGATCCGAGCGATGACATTGGCTGCACTTGCCGCCGTACTGGCCCTGACGGCCTGCGGCAAGGCGGGTGAGCGTGTGCGATTTGACGGGAACTACTATCCGGCCAAGCTGAGCAAATCAGGCGACCGGCGCGAAGAGTTCGTAGTAACCGTCAGCGATGTCGGCCAAGGGATCAATGGCGCGCGGGCGGCCGGGCGATTTGAGGGCACGACCTATTGTGTCGAGACTTTCGGTGACAGCGATATCACCTGGCAGCCGGGCTATGGCCCGGAAGATGGCAGCGCGATCAGCGACAATGGCAGCCTCATTTTGCGAGGAAGCTGCGTAAAATGGTAGCATCGCTGCGTATATCGGCGACACCTGGCGCGTGCTATTGCATAACAGGCCGGTCGCTTTCCATCTTATGTGGTGGCGGGGGTGCGTTTCATCCCTGCCTCACATATAACAGTGGAGAGAACTTATGCGCCTGATTTTGACTACTCTTATAGCGCTCAACCTAGGCGGAATGGCGGATGCGGCCCGGGCTGATCTGGCCAGTGAAAAAGACATCAATGCCGGCCTTCTGGCCGTTGCTGCTGCGGATAAGATACGCCGCGAATGCAGCGATTTCTCAGGCCGGTTCTGGGCGGCGCGAAGCTATGTGAATCAGCTCAAGGGGATGGCATCCGAGCGCGGCTATACCGAGGCGCAGATTGACGCCTATGTGAACGACAGCGCCGAACAGGCGAAGATGCGCGAGCGCCGCAACGCCTATTTCAAGTCGAAAGGCGCCAGCAATCTGGACGCCGCCAGCCTGTGCCGATTGGGACGGGAAGAGATCAAGAACCGCAGCCGCATCGGCTCATTCCTGAAAGCAAAGTGAACACCATGACCGACCTTCGCAAAGTGAACATCGACGGAACCGAGATCGAAGTGGACGGGGCGATGACCCTGATTCAGGCGTGCGAGCAGGCGGGCGTGGAAATCCCACGTTTTTGCTATCACGAGCGTCTGTCGATCGCCGGAAACTGCCGGATGTGCCTTGTAGAGGTCGTCGGCGGCCCGCCGAAACCGGCCGCTAGCTGTGCCATGCAGGTGCGCGATCTGCGCCCCGGCAAGGATGGCGAGGCGCCGATGGTGAAGACAAACTCGCCCATGGTGAAAAAGGCCCGCGAGGGCGTGATGGAGTTTCTGCTGATCAACCACCCGCTGGATTGCCCGATCTGCGATCAGGGCGGCGAGTGTGACCTTCAGGATCAGGCGATGGCGTACGGCGTCGATTTCTCCCGATTCCGCGAGCCGAAGCGCGCGACCGAGGATCTGGATCTGGGGCCGCTGGTTGAAACACATATGACGCGCTGCATTTCCTGCACCCGTTGCGTCCGTTTCACCACCGAGGTGGCCGGTATTTCCCAGATGGGCCAGACGGGCCGCGGCGAGGATGCCGAGATTACGTCTTATCTGGGCGAGACGCTGGACAGCAACATTCAGGGCAACATCATTGATCTGTGCCCGGTCGGCGCGCTGGTCAACAAACCGTATTCCTTTACCGCCCGCCCGTGGGAACTGACCAAGACCGAAACCATCGATGTGATGGATGCGCTTGGCTCTTCCATCCGGGTTGATACCAAGGGCCGTGAAGTGATGCGGATACTGCCGCGCAACCATGACGGCGTGAACGAGGAATGGATTTCGGACAAGACGCGTTTCGTCTGGGACGGTCTGCGCCGCCAGCGTCTGGACACGCCCTACATCCGCGAAAATGGTAAGCTGCGCGCCGCGACTTGGCCCGAGGCGCTGAGCGCTGCCGCCGCCGCCATTAAAGGCAAGAAGATTGCCGGTCTGGTCGGCGATCTGGTGCCGGTAGAGGCGGCCTTTGCGTTGAAACAGCTGATCGAGGGGCAGGGCGGCCATGTCGAGTGCCGCACCGATGGGGCGAAGCTGCCCATCGGAAACCGCTCGGCCTATGTCGGTAATGCGCGGATCGAGGAAATCGACACCGCCAAGACGATCCTTCTGATCGGCACCAACCCGCGCGACGAGGCGCCGATTCTCAATGCGCGTATTCGCAAGGCGTGGTTGGCGGGCGCCGATGTTGGCGTGATCGGCCCCAAGGCCGATCTGACCTATGATGTGCATCATTACGGCGATGATCGCGCCGCGCTGACCGATCTGGTCGACAAGGTCGAGGTCAAAGAGGATTGTATCGTTATCGTCGGGCAGGGCGCGTTGACAGAGGCTGATGGCGAGGCGGTGCTGAGCCAGGCGATGGCCTATGCTGACGGTGCGGGCGCCAAGATGCTGGTGCTACATACTGCCGCAGGCCGGGTCGGTGCGATGGATGTGGGCGCCGTCACCGATGGCGGAATGGATGCCGCTGTTGAGGGTGCTGAGGTGATTTATAACCTTGGCGCGGATGAGAGCGAGATCAAGGACGGCCCCTTTGTGATTTATCAGGGCAGCCATGGCGACCGCGGCGCGCACCGCGCCGATGTGATCCTGCCGGGCGCGGCCTATACCGAAGAGCAGGGCTTGTTCGTAAACACCGAAGGACGCCCGCAACTGGCCTTGCGCGCCGGATTTGCCCCGGGTGAGGCCAAGGAAAACTGGGCAATCCTGCGCGCGCTGTCGGGGGAGATGGGCGCTGTGCTGCCCTATGACAGTCTGCCGCAACTGCGTCAGGCGCTTGTTGCCGAAGTGCCACATCTGGCCGAAATTGACCAGGTGCCGCAGAACGAATGGCGGCCTCTGGAGATCCGCGCGCCGGGCAAGGCCAGCTTCCGTCATGCGATCAAGGATCACTACCTGACCAACCCGGTCACGCGGGCCAGCCAGCTGATGGCCGAGCTGAGCGCCAATGCCAAGGCGCGCCGCGCCCCCAAACTGGCTGCGGAGTGAACAGGCCCGTGCGCCGCGCATCCCATATCCTGACCGGTCTTGTGCTGGCGGCGGTACTAACGGGCTGTGCGGCGCCGGTGCTGGATAAATATATGGGCCGCTCCGTTGTTGATCCGATGCTGGATTTCGGCCAACCGGCCGAGGTGTTCGACCTCCCGGACGGGCGCCGGGCCTATCAGTGGGAGGTGGACAAGCAGGCCAGCCGCCCCTCCCCGCGGCCTGTGATCGGCGTCGGAATCGGCGTTGGCCGGGGCGGATGGGGTAATGTGACCACGATCGGGACGTCCTATGAAACCTACACGAAAACCTGCCGTTATACGCTGATTGCCACCCGGCGTGGCTCCGGCTGGATTGTCACGGACCAGCGCACGCCAGCGCCGGGTTGTGCGTGATGCGCGCCCCTGCTGCGATTTGGCCGCTGGCGCTGGTCGGGGCAGTGTCGGCCTGTGCGCCCAGCGGCGAAAAGGCTCCGTTCATGCCAGAATACCGCGGCGTTCAGACCGATTTGCTGGATGGTGATCTGGTGAATTTCCGGGTCGCGATGTCTGGCGCGCGTGACACTGGCGACGTGGCACGCTATGCGGAATGCGCAGCCGCCCAGTATACCCTGATCCGCGGCTACGGGTTTGCGCGCCACGTGCGCACGAATATCGCGGATGAGGGTGGCATTTGGCGCGGCGATGCGGTTTATACGATCTCGCCTGCCCTGCCGCGCGGGCTGAAAACAATAGACGCCGAAGTCGTCGCCGCCGACTGCGCGGAAAATGGAATACCGATGGTATGAGGATCTGATGGCCGAATTCTTTGCAACCCCGTTCGGGACCGTTCTGATTATCTTTGCGCAGTGTCTGGCGATGCTGGGTTTTGTGATGGTTTCGCTGTTATTCCTCGTCTATGGCGACCGCAAGATCTGGGCCGCTGTCCAGATGCGGCGCGGCCCTAACGTGGTGGGCGTGTTCGGCCTGCTGCAATCGGTGGCCGACGCATTGAAATACGTCCTCAAAGAGATCGTGATTCCCGCAGGTTCGGACAAGGTGGTCTTTATCATGGCGCCGATTGTCAGCTTTGTGCTGGCGGTCATTGCATGGTCGGTGATCCCGTTGTCCGAAGGTTGGGCAATATCGGATATAAACGTTGCTGTCCTCTACATCTTTGCTGTGTCGTCGCTGGAAGTGTATGGCCTGATTATGGGCGGTTGGGCGTCGAACTCCAAATATGCGTTCCTGGGCTCGCTGCGCTCTGCCGCGCAGATGATTTCCTACGAGGTCAGCCTCGGCCTGATCATAATCGGTGTCATCCTTTCCACAGGCAGTTTGAATTTTGGCGATATTGTGGGCGCGCAGGATACCCAATACGGCTTCTTCGGCTGGTACTGGCTGCCGCATTTCCCGATGGTCTTCCTGTTCTTTATCTCCTGCCTTGCCGAAACGAACCGTCCCCCGTTTGACCTGCCCGAGGCCGAATCCGAACTGGTGGCCGGCTATCAGGTCGAATACTCGGCGACGGCCTTCCTGCTGTTCATGGCGGGCGAATATATCGCGATTTTCCTGATGTGCGCGCTGACATCTCTGCTGTTCTTCGGCGGCTGGCTGTCGCCCATTCCCGGCCTGCCCGACGGTGTGCTGTGGATGATCGGCAAGATGGCGTTCTTCTTCTTTCTCTTCGCATTGGTCAAGGCGTACACGCCGCGCTACCGGTATGACCAGTTGATGCGCATTGGCTGGAAAGTGTTCCTGCCCATGTCGCTGGCTTGGGTCGTGATCATTGCCTTCCTCGCCAAATTCGAAGTTCTGGGCGCATTCTGGGCCCGGTTTACCATGGGGGGCTAAGGCATTGGGGATCGACTACGTCCTGTTTGATCGGCTTGTCGAGCTAAGCACCCGGTTTAAACCGGAAGGGCGCTCGCTCATGCTGGGGCGTCAGAGGTTTCCCATTCAGACGCAATATCGCAAGCGGTATGAAAAAACGCTGGCCCGCCATGGCATCGAGGCGCGGCGGTTTGATTTCCTTCAGGAGGACGGTTTTTCTGAAACCCTGATGGACAAGCTGGGCCTTGGCGCGATGGAGGTCATGGATTTCTCGGATTACGAGGGCGCCACGATCCTGCATGACCTGAACAAACAGCCCGATGAGAGCCTTGAGAACCAGTTTGACCTGATCTTTGACGGCGGCACGGTCGAGCATGTGTTCAACGTGCCAATGGCGCTGGAGGGGCTGTTCAGGATGCTCAAACCCGGCGGGCGACTAATCTCGGCCAATGGGTTGAACGGCTGGTACGGGCATGGGATGTATCAGTTCAATCCTGAGCTGGTCTGGACCTTCTGGAAGCGTGGCTGCAATTGCAACGTGCTGGATTGCCGCGCGATTCCGGCTGATCCCGACGATACGTTCGATCATGTCCAGTTCGCGGATCCGGCGACGAGCGGCGTGCGTTTGAAGCTGAAAAATCAGATCGGTCCAGGGCGGACATATCTGTATTACGAGATAGAAAAAACGGCTGAGTCGCATCTTCCTGATTTTGCCCTGCAAAGTGATTACGAGACACGCTGGAATGGCGCGACCAATGCAGGTATGACCCGGCTAGACGGCGAGACTCAGGGTTTGGGATGTCAGGCTACCACAACTCAGGCCACCACGATGGCGAGGAGCTGATACAATGGCGAATATCGATTATGGGCGCGCGACCTGGTATTTCCTGCTGGGCGATCAGTGGTTGGGGATAAAGCTGGGCCTGAAATATTTTTTCGCGCCCAAGGCCACGATCAACTATCCGCACGAAAAAGGGCATCTGTCCCCGCGTTTCCGCGGCGAACATGCCCTGCGCCGCTATCCCAATGGCGAAGAGCGCTGCATCGCCTGCAAACTGTGCGAGGCGATCTGCCCGGCGCAGGCCATCACCATCGACGCCGAGCCGCGCGATGACGGCAGCCGCCGCACGACGCGGTATGACATCGACATGACGAAATGCATCTATTGCGGCTTCTGCCAGGAGGCGTGCCCGGTCGATGCGATTGTCGAAGGCCCGAATTTCGAATTCTCCACTGAAACCCGCGAAGAATTGTTTTATGACAAGACTAAGCTGTTGGAGAACGGCGACCGCTGGGAGGCCGAGATTGCCCGCAACCTCGAACTGGATGCACCCTACCGATGACCGATGGAAAAAACCCTTTCGAGCAGATGATGCGCCAGGCGCAGGATATGGCACAGGACATGGCTAAAACCATGAATCCCGCGCTGGAATCCTTTTCGCCCAAGGGGTTCGAGGCGCTTTGGGGCACGATGCCCAAGGATATCATGGAGATGACCTTCGGCAAGGGCTTGAACCCCGATGGGCTTGATGCCAAGACGCGGCTTCTGCTGACGCTGGCGGGGCTGACGATGCAGGGCGCGCAAGCGGATACGGCGGTACGGATGACCGTGCGCCATCTGCTGGCGGCCGATGCCACCAGAGCTGAGATTGCCGAAACCATTGCCAGCATGGCGATGTTTGCTGGAATCCCGGCCATGAACCGCGCGATGGAGCTGGCACGCGAGGTGATGGACGCGGAAACCGAGGAAGGAAAAGACACATGACCGGAATGGTATTTGCGTTTTATCTGTTTGCGCTATCGACCCTGACCGGCGGACTGTTCACTGTCATCAGCCGCCATCCGGTGCATTCGGTGCTGTGGCTTATCCTGTCTTTTATCAGCGCGGCGGGCCTGTTCGTCCTGCTGGGCGCGGAATTCGTGGCGATGCTGCTGGTGATCGTCTATGTCGGCGCGGTTGCGGTGCTTTTCCTGTTCGTTGTTATGATGCTGGATGTTGATTTCGCTGAATTGAAGGCCGAAATGGCCAAGTATATGCCGCTTGCGTTGCTGATCGGTCTTATCCTGCTGATGCAGTTCGGCATCGCGTTTGGTGCCTGGGAAACATCCGCCGGGGCCGAGGCCGCGCGCGTTGCGCCTGCGCCAGTGGATGTGCACAACACCGCCGCCCTGGGTCTGCTGCTTTATGACAAATACTTCCTTCTGTTCCAGTTGGCTGGTCTGATCTTGCTGGTCGCCATGATTGGAGCGATTGTGCTGACCTTGCGCCACCGTACCGACATCAAGCGCCAGAACGTGCTGCACCAGATGTGGCGCGATCCGGCCAAGGCGATGAAGCTGAAGGACGTCAAACCGGGGCAGGGGCTTTAGCCTTCGCTGCCGGATCTATAATCAAAGCGGCGCTTCCTGCGCTGCCTAAACCAAGGAATGAGACGCATGTCGAGAAATACAATCGTGGTGCTGGTGGTTGTGCTGATTGTCGTTTTTGGCGGCTACTCGCTGCTCGGCTGACCCGCCAGCCAGGACGCCCGAAGAGGCGCCAGTGCCAGTGAAGCCTGAGCCAGACAAGAAAGACTGAGGGACAGACATGATCGGAATTGAACATTACCTGACGGTGGCGGCGACGCTGTTCGTCATCGGCATCTTCGGGCTTTTCCTGAACCGCAAGAACGTCATCATCCTGCTCATGTCGATCGAGCTGATGCTGCTGGCGGTGAACATCAACCTCGTCGCATTTTCCAGCTTTGCCGGCGATCTGGCCGGGCAGGTATTTACGCTGCTGGTGCTGACCGTCGCCGCCGCCGAGGCCGCGATCGGCCTTGCGATCCTTGTCTGCTTCTTCCGCAACCGCGGAACGATCGCGGTCGAAGACGTCAACGTGATGAAGGGCTGACGCCATGGAAATGATCATCCTTTTTGCCCCCCTCGTGGGCGCCATCATCGCGGGCTTCGGCTGGCGCATCATAGGCGACAAGGGCGCGCAAATCGTCACCACGGCGCTGCTCTTCCTGTCCTGCGCGCTGTCCTGGGTCGTGTTCATCGGCCATGACGGCACGTTGCAGCAGATCCACATCATGGACTGGGTCCAATCGGGCCTGCTGGATACCAGCTGGTCGATCCGTCTGGATCGTTTGACGGCGATCATGCTGATCGTGGTCACGACAGTTTCGGCGCTCGTTCACCTTTATTCGATGGGCTACATGGCCCATGACCACAATTTCGAAGAGGGCGTCTCTTATCGTCCCCGCTTCTTCGCCTATCTGTCTTTTTTCACATTCGCGATGTTGATGCTGGTCACGGCCGACAACCTTTTGCAGATGTTTTTCGGCTGGGAGGGGGTCGGTCTCGCGTCTTACCTGCTGATCGGGTTCTACTATCGCAAGCCGTCGGCCAACGGCGCCGCGATCAAGGCGTTCGTGGTCAACCGGATCGGTGACTTCGGCTTCCTGCTGGGCATTCTCGCGATCTTTTTACTGACCGACAGCATCTTGTTTAACGATGTGCTGGCGTCCGGCCCGATGTTGGCCGAGACCAATATCCGGTTCCTCTGGGCCGACTGGAACGCGGCCAATCTGATCGCAATCCTGCTGTTCATCGGCGCGATGGGCAAATCGGCTCAGTTGGGCCTGCACACCTGGCTTCCCGACGCGATGGAAGGCCCGACCCCGGTATCGGCCCTGATCCACGCGGCAACGATGGTCACGGCGGGCGTTTTCCTTGTCTGCCGCATGTCACCGCTGATGGAATACGCGCCCGAGGCGCTGATGTTCGTGACCTTCATCGGCGCGACGACGGCCTTCGTCGCCGCGACGATCGGCCTTGTGCAGAACGACATCAAGCGTGTCATCGCCTATTCGACCATGAGCCAGCTGGGCTACATGTTCGTCGCCGCCGGTGTCGGCGCCTATTCGGTGGCGATGTTCCACCTGCTGACACACGCGTTCTTCAAGGCGATGCTGTTCCTTGGCGCCGGTTCGGTCATTCACGGGATGCATCACGAGCAGGACATGCGCAATTATGGCGGTCTGCGTCACAAGCTGCCCTATACGTTCTGGGCGATGATGATCGGCACGCTGGCCATCACCGGCGTCGGCATCCCGCTGACCCATATCGGTTTCGCCGGCTTCCTGTCCAAGGACGCCGTGATCGAGAGCGCATGGGCCGGCAGCGCAGGCGGCTATGCCTTCTGGATGCTGGTGATTGCCGCCGCGCTGACCAGTTTCTACAGCTGGCGCCTGATGTTCCTGACCTTCTTCGGCACCGCGCGCGGCGACAAGCAGACGCATCGGAACGCGCACGAATCGCCCATGGTGATGCTGGTGCCGCTGGGCGTGCTGGCCGTCGGCTCGGTTCTGGCCGGGATGGTCTGGTATGGCAGCTTCTTTGGCGATCATGCGCAGATCAATCGCTTCTTCGGCATCCCCGAGCATCATGCCGAGGCCAGCGAAGACGGGCATGGCGAAGGCGTTGTTGCCGCCGGTGACGCGCTGGTTGATGGCGATGTTGATGCTGCAGCAGATGCCGTGACGACCGATATCGTGACCGGCGATGATGCCACGGACGCAGGCGAGGCACATGCCGACGCAACGTCCCCCGGTATCGCGCCGCAAGACGCGATGATCGCACCCGAGGGTGCGATCTACATGGGCGCCAACAACACCGTCATCGACGACGCGCATCACGCGCCCGTCTGGGTCAAGGTCAGCCCGTTCGTGGCCATGATTCTGGGCCTTCTGACCGCGCTCTGGTTCTATATCTGGAGCCCGGCCACCCCCCGCAAATTCATGGAGGCGCAGCGTCCGCTATACGCCTTCCTGCTGAACAAGTGGTACTTTGATGAGATCTACGATGTGCTCATCGTTCGCCCCATGAAATGGCTTGGCGGCTTCCTGTGGAAGCGCGGAGACGGCGGTACCATTGACGGCGTTATCAACGGCGTGGCGATGGGCATCGTGCCCTTCTTCACCCGCCTCGCGGGGCGTGCGCAGTCCGGCTATATCTTTACCTACGCCTTCGCCATGGTGATCGGGATCGTAATCCTTGTCACGTGGATGACGTTTACCGGAGGGGCAAACTGATGGAAAACGTTCTGTCGATCACCACGTTCATCCCCCTCATCGCGGCAGCGATCCTTGCGATCTTCCTGCGGGGCGAGGATGCGGCGGCGCAGCGCAATGCCAAATGGGTCGCGCTGGCCGCAACTGTCGTGACGTTCCTTGTCTCGCTGTTCATCCTGTTCGATTTCGATCCCTCGAACACCGGATTCCAGTTCGTGGAAGAACGCGAATGGCTGCTGGGGCTGAAATACAAGATGGGCGTTGACGGGATTTCTGTCCTGTTCGTGCTGCTGACCACCTTTATGATGCCGCTGTCCATTGCGGCCTCCTGGGGGATCAAGACGCGCGTCAAGGAATACATGATCGCGTTCCTCATTCTGGAAACGCTGATGCTGGGCGTCTTCATGGCGCTGGATCTGGTACTGTTCTACGTCTTCTTCGAGGCCGGTCTGATCCCGATGTTCCTGATCATCGGCATCTGGGGCGGCAAGGAGCGTATTTACGCATCGTTCAAGTTCTTCCTCTATACGTTCCTGGGATCGGTGTTGATGCTGGTCGCGATGGTCGCGATGTTCTCGGACGCGGGCACGACGGATATCCCATCGCTGATGCGCCACGTGTTTGACAGCGAGACTTTCAACGTACTGGGCTTCACCATCGTCGGCGGCGTGCAGACGCTGCTGTTCCTGGCGTTCTTTGCCAGCTTTGCGGTGAAGATGCCGATGTGGCCGGTGCATACCTGGCTGCCCGATGCGCATGTTCAGGCGCCGACGGCCGGATCTGTGGTTCTGGCCGCGATCCTGCTGAAGATGGGCGGATATGGCTTCCTGCGGTTCAGCCTGCCGATGTTTCCAATCGGTGCCGAAGTGCTGACGCCGCTGGTGCTGTGGCTGTCGGCGATTGCGATCGTCTATACGTCGCTGGTGGCGCTGGCGCAGCAGGACATGAAAAAGCTGATCGCCTATTCATCCGTCGCGCATATGGGTTACGTGACGATGGGGATCTTTGCGGCGAACCAGCAGGGCGTTGACGGCGCGATCTTTCAGATGATCAGCCACGGCTTCATCTCGGGCGCACTGTTTCTCTGCGTGGGCGTGATCTATGATCGGATGCACACGCGCGATATCGATGCTTATGGCGGCCTTGTGAACCGGATGCCCAGCTATGCGCTGATCTTTCTGTTCTTCACCATGGCCAATGTGGGCCTGCCCGGCACCTCGGGCTTCATCGGGGAATTCCTGACGCTGATCGGTGTGTTCAAGGCCAACACCTGGGTCGCCGCCGTGGCCGCAACCGGCGTGATCTTGTCGGCGGCCTATGCGCTGTGGCTTTATCGCCGGGTGGTTATGGGTGATCTGATCAAGGAAAGCCTGAAATCCATCAGCGATATGAGCGGGCGCGAGCGGGCGATCTTTGCGCCGCTGGTGGCGATGACCCTGCTGCTGGGCGTGTACCCGTCGCTGGTGCTTGACATCATCGGCCCCTCGACCGAGGCGCTGATTTCGCAATACGACACCGCGCTGGCGCAGGGAGGCACGGATAGTGCCGTCCAGACCGCCGCAGCCGCGAATTGAGGAGGCTCAGATGATCCAGGCTGATCTGAATATTATCCTGCCCGAGATCGTGATCGCGGTCTTCGCGATGCTGGCCCTGCTGGGCGCGGTCTATACGATCAAGGACAAGGCGGCGGGCATGCTGATCTGGTTGACTGCGGCGCTGTTCATTGCGCTGGCTTTCTGGATTGGAACTACCGGTTCGGGTACGCATACGGCATTTTCCGGCATGTTCATCGATGATGGATTCTCGCGCTTTGCAAAGGTGATGATCCTTCTCAGTGCCGCCGCGGTTTTGGTTATGGGCCAGGATTACATGGCGCGGCGCGGCTTGATGCGCTTTGAATATCCGATCCTGATCGCGCTGGGTGTTGTTGGCATGATGATGATGGTCAGCGCTGGCGATCTGATGTCGCTGTATATGGGGCTGGAGCTGCAATCGCTGTCGCTGTACGTTGTGGCGTCAATGCGCCGCGATAGTGTGCGCTCGACCGAGGCGGGGCTGAAATATTTTGTGCTGGGCGCGTTGAGTTCGGGCTTGCTGCTTTATGGGGCGTCGCTGGTTTACGGCTATGTAGGCACGACCAACTTTGCCGGGATCATCGAAGCGAGCGATGGGCGTGCGCCGCTGGGCCTGCTGCTGGGTCTGGTCTTCGTCATGTCAGGCCTTGCGTTCAAGGTGTCTGCTGTGCCGTTTCATATGTGGACGCCCGATGTTTATGAGGGCGCGCCAACGCCGATCGCCGCGTTTTTCGCGACCGCGCCAAAGGTGGCCGCGATGGCGCTGTTTGCGCGGACATTGTTCGACGCATTTGGCGGGATTGTCACAGACTGGCAGCAAATTCTGGCAGTGATGAGTGTTCTGTCGATATTCTGGGGCAGCGTTGCTGCCATCGGACAGACTGATATCAAGCGGCTGATGGCCTATTCGTCGATTGCACATATGGGCTTTGCGCTCATGGGGCTTGCGGCGGGTACGGAATTTGGCGTGCAGGCAATGCTGATTTATCTGGCTATCTACGTGACGATGAACGTGGGCACCTTCGCCTTTATCCTGTCGATGCAGAGGGACGGTCTGCCGATCACCGACATTCGCAGCCTGAACCTTTATTCCCGTGCAAATCCGGGTCGCGCGCTGGCAATGCTTGTCTTGCTGTTTTCACTGGCGGGCGTTCCGCCACTGGTCGGCTTCTTCGGCAAGTTCTACGTGCTGCGCGCGGCGTATGACGGCGGACTTGTGTGGCTGGCCGTGCTGGGTGTGGTCGGGTCGGTAATTGGCGCCTTCTATTACCTGCGGATTGTCTACTACATGTATTTCGGCGAAGAGGGTGAGGCGCTGGACCCGCCGGGATCGCCGGTGCTGTGGAGTGTTATCATGGTGTCTGCGGCGATTATTGGCCTTGCGTGGCTGCCTGGTATCAACCTGTTCGGGATTGAAGGGGCGGCACAGGCGGCGGCGGCGACGTTGGTCAACTGATCCGGCCTTGCGGTTTACAAACAACAAGAGACGCGCCACGGCGCGTCGCTTTTGTTTTTGGGCACCTTGCAGGGTTTATGCGCGGGGTGCAGGAGAATATTTAGAACCATGAAAGATCCGGGTTGGCCAGAAGGATATGGGCGGCGCATCTTGGCCGAGGTGGACAGCACCAACGCCGAAGGCATGCGCCTGGCGCCAGAATTGGAGGTGCCGACATGGATATTCGCCGCGAGGCAGGTGGCAGGTCGCGGGCGGCGCGGGCGGGCCTGGGGCGATCCTCAGGGCAATTTCGCGGCAACCCTTTTGCTGCGGCCTACAGAGCCGCCGCAGCAGGCAGCACTAAGATCATTTGTTGCATCTTTGGCGCTACGTGACGCGCTGAGCGCGCTGGCACCAGAGGCTGAGCTGACCCTGAAATGGCCCAATGACGTGCTACTGAACGAGAGAAAGCTGGCTGGGATATTGCTGGAGGGCAGCAGCTTGGCCGGACGAATGGCGCATCTGGTAATTGGGGTCGGGGTAAACCTGATGAACGTTCCAGAGACTGTTTCGGACGGGGCTGTCTCGCCGGTGTCATTCCGCGAAGGAGCGGGAATTGTGGTGGCGCCTGAGATTCTACTGACGCATCTGGCCGCTGCCTACGCGCGCCGCGAGGCGATGTTCGTTCGGGATGGCTTTGCGCCGATTCGCGCCGATTGGCTGGCGCGGGCGGCGCGACTGGGTCAGACAGTAACCGCGCGCACCATGCAGGGTGAGATGGTTGGCCGGTTTGAGACAGTGGACGAGGGCGGTAACCTTGTCCTATCTACGGGGACCGGGCGGCAGACCATCCCTGCGGCAGATGTATTTTTTGAGCGAGGCGAATGATGCTGTTGGCGATTGATTGCGGGAACACCAATACCGTCTTTTCCATCTGGAATGGCACGGACTTCCTGTGCACGCTGCGCACCTCGACCCATCACGCGCGCACGGCAGATGCGTATTTTACGTGGTACTCGACGCTGGTCAAACATTACGGCGTTGAAGTGGACATCACCGATGTAATAATTTCTTCGACGGTGCCGCGCGTCGTATACAACCTGAGGGTCTTTGCGGACCGGTTTTTTGGTTGTCGTCCGTTGGTCGTGGGCAAGCCGGATTGCGCGTTGCCAGTTCCCCCGCGCGTCGATCAGGGCACGCTGGTGGGGCCTGATAGGCTGGTCAATACCGCAGGCGCCTTTGACCGCCATGGTGGTGATCTGATCATCGTAGATTTCGGGACGGCCACTACCTGCGACGTAGTCGCGACCGATGGCGCCTATGTTGGCGGAGTGATCGCGCCGGGTGTAAACCTGAGCCTTGAGGCGCTGCATATGGCCGCCGCCGCGCTGCCGCATGTCGATGTGACCATGCCGCCGCGCGTTATCGGGACGAACACGGTCGACTGTATGCAGTCTGGGGTCTACTGGGGGTATATCGGGCTGGTTCAGGGGCTATGTGCCCAGATCAAAGCCGAATATGCGCACCCCATGAAGGTGATCGGTACCGGAGGGCTGGCGCCGCTTTTCGCCCAAGGCGCGAACCTTTTTGACGAAATAGAAGATGATTTGACAATGCACGGCTTGACCGTGATTCATGACTACAACAAGAAAGGCTAACGCCGGATGAGTACTGAAAGAGTGATCTACCTGCCCCTGGGGGGGGCGGGCGAAATTGGCATGAACGCATATGTTTATGGGTATGGCAAACCGGGCAAGGAAAAGCTGATCCTTGTCGACCTGGGTCTGACCTTTCCCGATATGGAGACCAGCCCGGGCGTGGATCTGATCCTGCCCGATATTTCGTGGCTGGAGAAGCGCAAGCGCGATTTGGAGGCGATCTTTATCACGCACGCGCATGAGGACCATGTTGGCGCTATCGCGCATTTTTACGAGCGTTTGGATGCGCCGGTTTATGCGCGCGCCTTTACCGCCAATATCGCGCGTCGCAAGATGTCCGAGCATGGGCATGCCGAAGACGCGGTTCAGATCGTGCGACCATGGCCGAAGATGACGGAGGCCGGACCGTTCAAGGTGGGTTTTGTGCCGATTTCGCATTCCATCCCCGAAAGTTCAGGGTTGGTGATCGATACGCCAAAGGGGCGCGTAGTCCATACCGGCGACTTCAAGATCGACACCGATCCGGGCGTGGGCGAGCCGTTTGACCACGCGATGTGGGAGGATTTGGGCAAGGATGGTGTTCTGGCGCTGATGTGCGATTCCACCAACGTGTTTTCCGCCAATGAGGGCCGCTCCGAGGCGACCGTCGGCCCTGAGATCGAAAAGCTGATTGCGTCGGCCAAGGGGATGGTCGCTGCCACAACCTTTGCCAGTAACGTGGCGCGGGTCAAGACGCTGGCTGAGGCGGGCGAGCGGGCCGGGCGCAGTGTCTGCATGATGGGCCGTGCCATGCGCCGGATGATTGAGGCAGCGGTTGAGACGGGCGTCTTGAAGGACTTTCCTGCGACAGTCAGCCCCGAGGAGGCCAAGAACCTGCCGCGCGAAAACCTGATGCTGATCGTCACCGGATCTCAGGGCGAGCGGCGCGCAGCAAGTGCGCAACTGGCCAACGGAAAATATCAGGGGCTCAAGCTGAAAGAGGGGGATACGTTCCTGTTTTCGTCTAAAACGATTCCCGGAAATGAGCGCGGCGTCATTCGCATCATGAACCAGTTTTCCGAGATGGGCGTTGATGTGATTGATGACAGCAGTGGGCGGTATCACGTATCTGGTCATGCCAATCGGCCGGATATCGAGAAGATGCACCAGCTGATCAAGCCGCAGATCGTTGTCCCCATGCATGGCGAGCATCGTCACTTGCGCGAGCATGTAAAGATCTGCAATGCCAAGGGGATATGCGGTGTTCTTGCAGTGAATGGCATGATGATTGATCTGACAGCGACACCGCCTAAGGTTGCCGAGTATGTCGAAACGGGACGCACATATCTGGACGGCACTGTTCAGGTAGGTGCGCTGGATGGCGTGGTGCGGGACCGGATTCGCATGGCGCTGAATGGGCATGTGACCGTAAACATCATTCTTGATGAAGATCACGAGAGCCTTGGCGATCCGTGGTGTGAAATCAAAGGTCTGCCCGATACAGGTACATCAGATGCGCCGCTGCTGGACGTGCTGGAAGAGGATCTGAGCCAATTTCTGGGGCGCTCTGCACGCAAGCTGCGCGCAGATGATGACAAGCTGGAGGAAGAGCTGCGCCGTATCGCGCGGCAATCAGCCAATAACGAGATCGGCAAGAAGCCCGAAATCACAGTGATCATCAGCCGCATGACGTGATACTGCTTTTGCCGCCCTTGTTAAAAGGGCGGTCTGAGACGGTCGCGGCCTTTGGGCACTGACGTAAACACCTTAAAATATCAACGCCCCGGCCAAGGAATTGGCGGGGGCGTTGATACATTCAGTCGGCCGAAGTGCTAGGGTCAGGGATCAACCAGTCCGGCGATCGTCAAAACTGAGTGCGATAAAGCTGGGCATGTGATCGCCCATGCCCACGACCTTGTCGCCGTTCCCATTTCCACCGCCAGAGCGTCCGCGGCCGCCACGGCTGCGCGAGCGACCAGATCTGCCGTCCTGCTGTGATTGGTCATCCCCTTGGCTGGTTTGCTGAGACGGCTTTTGCGGAGCATCATCCTGCGTGGCGGTGGGGCGAGGCGATACATCCAAGCGCGGCTCATCAGCCTGCGCCGCTTTGTGCGTGGCGGCAGGCCGCTCGGCTGACTGCGCATCAGGCTGCGTACCCTGCACTGGCGCATCGGTCTGGGTGCTGTCGATTTCCTTAGCGACGGTATCGGGCTTCTTGCGACTGCGCGACCGGCTGCGCTTGGGCGTGTCGGCTTTGCTTGCGTCCACCTCAGCATCTTTCCGCATGTCCGCTGTATCGTGACTGGAAGCGAGCGGGTTCTCAAGGCGGGGAATTTCGCGCTGAATCAGCGCCTCGATCGCGGCCATGTTCTTTTCGTCTTTGGGCGCGCAGATCATCATCGCCTTGCCATCGCGGCCGGCGCGTCCAGTGCGCCCGATGCGGTGAACGTAATCCTCGGGATGGGACGGGACATCAAAGTTGAACACATGGCTGACCGCCGGCACGTCGAGTCCGCGCGCGGCGACATCCGAGGCGACGAGGATGCGCAGTTCGCCTGCGCGGAAGCCGTCTAGCGTGCGGGTGCGCTGGCTCTGGTCCAGATCACCGTGAATGGGAGCGGCGTCATAGCCGTGCTTTTTCAGAGACTTAGAGACCGTATCGACATCGATCTTGCGATTGCAGAAGACAATGGCGTTGGTCAGTTTTTCAGCCTCGCCGTCGATCATCATGCGCAGAACCTTGCGCTTTTCACTGGCCTCCCGGTCGCGGCGCGAGCCTTTGAACACGACAACGCCCTGTTCGATCGTCTCGCTGGCGGTCGCCTGGCGGGCGACTTCGACGCGCTCGGGCGAGCTGAGGAAGGTGTTGGTGATCCGCTCAATCTCGGACGCCATGGTGGCGGAGAAAAACAGCGTCTGTCGCGTGAAGGGCGTCAGGCTGAAAATACGCTCGATATCGGGGATGAATCCCATGTCCAGCATTCTGTCTGCCTCGTCCACGACCATGATCTGAACACCGGTTAACAGCAGCTTGCCGCGCTCGAAATGGTCCAGAAGGCGGCCGGGCGTGGCGATCAGGACGTCGACACCCTTGTCGATCAGCTTGTCCTGCTCCTTGAAGCTGACACCGCCGATCAAGAGAGCCTTGGTCAGTTTCAAATGTGTGGAATAAGTGTCGAAATTCTCGGCGACCTGTGCTGCCAATTCACGTGTAGGGCACAGCACGAGGCTGCGCGGCATGCGCGCGCGCGCGCGGCCGCGGGCCAGAAGCGACAGCATGGGCAGAACGAAAGCCGCCGTCTTGCCGGTGCCGGTCTGAGCGATGCCCAAAACGTCGCGGCCCGCCAGCGCAGGGGGAATCGCCCCCTGCTGAATGGGAGTCGGAACAGTATAGCCCGTCTCTTCGACAGCCTTGAGAACCTTTGGGTTCAGATTCAGATCGGAAAATTTTGTCATGTGTATCCGTGGCTTACGGACACAACTTGGCCCGTACGTCTGATTGGGTCCGGGCCCGTATGGCCCTGCGGTTCTCCGCATGCGGGGACCTCTGAGCGGCGTTTACATCAGTTTAGGGGGTTTGGTCAATCAGATGGGGTAGTCTGTGGCTAAAACCAGCGGGTTGGGAGCATTCGTGACGGTATGGAAGCAGGTCCCAGGACGTGCTGACTACGCGTGAGATGGAAAGTGCCTGGCGCGCTTGGCATCCAGATCCAGATCGATCCGGTGCAGAAGCCCTTTGGCGTCAAGACGCGCCCGCAGGGCCGGAGTGGCGGTGCAGACCTCATCGTAAAAAGCGCGGAGCGCCGGCTCGCCGCCATCCGCCTCGATTGCGTTGAAGAGCGCGTTCATCGTTATCGGCAGGCTGGGCGCGCCTTTCAGACTCTCACGGTAGGAGCCGCTTTGCAGCCGGTAGCGATAGGCACGCTGCCATGCCTGCCAGTCGGGCGCGTGGAAATGACATAGCAGGGTCTGGGTCAACTCATCCTCGTTGGAGATTTTACCCGCGTCATCAAAGGCGTTGTGAATGCGTAGACTCAGTCCGACTTGCCCGGTACGCACAAAGATCTTGCCGGCGACATGGCTGAGGAAGCCGCCATTCAGCAGCGCACCAAAGGTCGGAAATATCTCTTCTGTCTGGGCGTTGCGGGGCGATTGGCGCAGATGACAGGCCTTGAACCATGTTGCGCCGGTATCATTCGGCACGGGTGCCAATGCCTCGATGGGGCGTATGCGGGCCGTGCGGGCCGTTGCGGGCAGGGCGGCCAGCTGTTCGGCAAGGGGAATGGAGGGGCTCAGGAATTCGTCAACGTCGATATGGCCCAGCCAGTCCACACCCGGACGGCGGCGATAGGCACGTGTGGCGTTGATGGTCTGGCGCGTCTGATGCGCCTCGGGGCGTTTGCGCCGATTGGCCCAATAGGCATCGTCCGTCACGGTGACGATGCAGCGCGGATGGGCATCGAGGGCGATACGCGCCTGTGGGCAATCTTCGTCCAGATAAATGTGAATGCGATGCGCGCCGATATCCAGATGATGCGCGGCAAAGTTCAGGATCGCGTCTGCAGGCGCCTTGATCGTGGAGACGAGGCCCCATGTGGTCGCGTGTTGCATCGTGCCTGCCCAAATTTGTTGCCCACCGGTTGACCGGTGGAGCATGGCGCGGCTGCCGAACAGGTGCAAGCGAGGCATGCATCTGAGCGCTATCGTGTGGCTTTGGACAAACGGCCGATAATTTGGGTAAAATTTTACACAAGGTGTTGGTGGAAGCATACGAGCAATGTCAAGGTTGCCTGTGAACAGTGCAACGGGGGCGTGATGGGGCGCATAGCGATAGCGATGATCTGCGTTTGCGCTCTCTGGGGCTGGGTGCCGGGCGGGTCCGCAAGCGAAACGCATCACATGGCGGACGCACCCATTATGACGATTGCGCGGTTGGGCGAGATCGCGACCGCGCTTGACCCGGACGCGGTGCATCACGGCAATGGCTGGCGAATGCGTATTGGCGGGCAGGTGACGCTGCTGACTGCGGACGCTGCCGCCGGCCGACTGCGAGCGATGATACCGATTGGCCGGGCGGATGAAATGAAGAAGGTTGAACTGCAAAGGATGCTGCAGGCCAATTTTGACAGCGCCCTGGATGGACGTTATGCGATTGCGCGGGGTCTTGTCTGGTCGGTGTTCGTGCATCCGCTACGCGGCTTGGACAAGGATCATCTGATCGCAGGCCTTGCGCAGGCAGCCATATTGGCGCGCACATATGGGACGCTTTATTCAAGCGGGGGACTGCAATTTGGCGGCGGCGACAGCCCCGATTTGCAGCGCGATTTGCTGAATGAATTGCTTAGGCGGGGCGAGGATCTGTAGCGCGCGGCCGTGCTTTGACGTGAGGGGCATCTTGCGCTTGGGCGGGCGGCCCTCTACATCGGTATAAACCGCTGTTCAGGAGGGCATCCATGGCCATTCTCGCAACCGATATCGAAGCAATGATCCGCGAGGCGTTTCCCGAGGCCCGCGTCAGCGTGCAGGGCAACGACGGCGCGCATTTCGCCGCCGAGGTGATTGATCCATCCTTTAAGGGCATGAACCGCGTTCAGCAGCAGCGCGCCGTCTATGCTGCGCTCAAGGGCAAGATGGACGGACCTGCGGGCGAGCTACATGCGCTGGCCCTGACCACGCGCGCCCCGGATTAAGACGGGTATCAGGCCCGGTGCCTGCATTCGGGTCATTCGCTACAGACAGAACAATGAGGACAAGACATGACTGACGCAAAGACACGTATTGAGGACACCGTGAAAGCCAAGGACGTGGTCCTGTTCATGAAAGGCACCAAGGAGATGCCGCAATGCGGGTTCTCGAGCCGCGTGGCCGGTGTGCTGAATTTCATGGGTATCGACTATGCCGATGTGAACGTGCTGGAAGACGAAGCTATACGTCAGGGGATCAAGGAATTTTCCGATTGGCCAACCATCCCGCAGCTATACGTCAAGGGCGAGTTTGTGGGCGGCTGCGATATCATCACCGAGATGACCCTGTCGGGTGAGCTGGATACGTTGTTGGAGAAAAGCGGCGTCACGTATGACAAGGCTGCGGCGGACAAGATCCGCGAAGCCAACGCCTGAATTGCAAGCGCCGCGCGGGGAGCGGCGGCGGGATTTGGGTATTTTCACCAAGAAAAAACAGGGCGTGCCGCGCGAGTGGTGCGCCTATTTTTTTTGCGCGACGCCTGTCAGAGCGGTGGTCAGATCGCCGTATCCGGTGAAGCGATATTCATAGTCGAGGCCAAGGCGCCGCGCGCAGTCTTCGGCCTTGGTGCGCAGCGCGGCATCATCGGTCTGGGCCTGATAAACCAGTTTCGTATAATTGCCGAAGATCATGTCGCGCAGTTCGGGGTGCCGATCCAATCCCATCGGCTTCCAGACGAATGCGTCGAACTGTCGGACCAGGAAATCGGTCAGATAGAACGCGGTGATTTCGTCATCATGCAGCGCAAACGCGTCATTGCCTTCAAAAAAACTGTAGCAATGCGGGCCTTGGATCATGTCGACGCCAAGCGCGTCACATCTGGCACGCAGCAGGCCGCCGGTGCCGCAATCGGCGTAGGCAACAAAAATCTGTTGGAAGCGATCGCGATTTTTATGCACCGTCTGCTCGACTGCGTCGGCGATCCGTTCTGGGTACAGATGCAGATTGGCCGGCAGGCAAACCAGCGTCATGTGATCCCATCCATTAAGCCGGATCAGCGCGAGGATCTCGCGCGCCAAGGCACCGCAGGCAATCAGCAGAACCTGGCCCGCATCGCTGCGTGGTCCTGTGGCCGGGGCCGACATTCCGTCTACTGTCAGGATGTGGTCTGGGGGAAGGTCTGTGGGTAAGTCTGACATGGAGTACCTGCGCTCATCTGTTTTCGGGGCGGCCGAACCGTATTGGGAGGCGGGCCATGGCGTGCGCGGATATGGAAACGGGGCCGATGGTGGCCCCGTCCTTGTATCACATTATGTCGGCGGACGGGGTAGCCCTCAGGCAGAAACGCCTTGATTGTGTTTGCGGCCAACATACTCTTTGGCCGTTTCCACTGCAACGGCCGCATCGCGGCAATAGGCATCCGCGCCGATGGCTTTGCCGAATTCCTCGTTCAGGGGGGCGCCGCCGACCAGTACGATGTAATTTTCGCGAATGCCCTGTTCGATCATCGTGTCGATGACGACCTTCATATAGGGCATCGTTGTGGTCAACAGGGCCGACATGCCCAGAATATCAGCGCCTTCGGCCTCGATTGCGTCCAGATATTTATCGACCGAGTTGTTGATCCCCAGATCGACGACCTCAAAACCGGCGCCTTCCATCATCATCCCGACCAGGTTTTTGCCGATGTCGTGGATGTCGCCTTTGACCGTGCCGATTACCATCTTGCCCACGCGAGGGGCGCCGGTTTCGGCCAGAAGCGGCTTGAGGATGAACATTCCGCCCTTCATGGCGTTTGCGGCCAGCAACACCTCGGGTACAAACAGGATGCCGTCGCGGAAATCCTTGCCGACGATGGTCATGCCGCCGACCAGCGCCTTGGTCAGGACATCATAGGGCGCCCAGCCGCGTTCCAGCAGGATATTGACACCTTCCATGATCTCATCGCGAAGACCGTCATAGAGGTCGTCGAACATCTGCTGAACCAGCTCGTCGTCGTCAAGTTCGGACAGGATGATGTCGTCTTGGTCGTCGGACATGGTACAAACCCTTGAATAGTGCAGGGCCGTTTGGCCTGCGTTGCTTCCTGCGTCACACATCGCCAATTTGCGCCAGCAGGACTAGGCGAATAACGACATTGGCCGCGTCTGAACCGACTTACACCGCGAAAATGCGCACGGGAAGTGCCGAAATATGCATGTTCATTATGGTGTGGCTGCATGTCGGCGTGTTTCTGGCTGGATGTTCGTGCAGGATGGTCCGGTGTGCCAGGGGCGCGAATTATGGCCAAACGCATATTGTGATTGGCTGATTCTGTCGTTGGGATGGCACGGTAGTAATCACATAATACCTGCCGGTGATTTTTTCGCATTACCGTTAGGCAAGGCAATTCCGACAAAATGGGAGATGACATGGCCAAGGCAATACATTCGATGATCCGTGTTCTGGACGAGGCGCGGTCGGTCGAGTTTTATCGGACGGCACTGGGGCTTGAGGTCGCGCAGCGGCTGGATTTTGACAGTTTCACGCTGGTTTATCTGAGCAACGCAGAGGCGCATTTCGAGCTGGAGCTGACCATCAACAAGGACCGCACGGAGCCTTACGATCTGGGCGATGGCTATGGGCATCTGGCCGTCTGCGTCGATGATCTGGAGGCCGAGCATGCCCGATTTGAGGCAGCTGGCCTAGCGCCGCGCAAGATCGTGGATTTCAACCGCGACGGTGCCGTGCTGGCGCGGTTCTTCTTTGTGACGGATCCGGATGGTTACGAAATAGAGGTTCTGCAAAAGCACGGTCGTTACCAATAACGACACATTCAGGGAGGAATGGCACGATGCAAGCACTCAAGAACATGACGCGGCGGCAACTGCTGTCGCGCAGCGTGGCGGCGGGGGCGGCGCTGGTCGTGGGGCCGGGGTTTATCGCGGGCAAGGATGGGGCCTGGGCCACCACCATGGACGCGCTGAAGCCCGAAACCATGGCGACGCTGATCCAGATGGCGCGCGATATCTATCCGCACGATCAGGTGGGCGACGAATATTACGTCATCGCGGTCAAGGGCTATGACGTGCCCGAGGCTGTGGACGAGACCGAGGCCGGGATTGCCGCGCTGGACGAGGCGGCGCGCGAAGCTGGCTTTGACAGCTATCTGAAAACCGGCTGGGAGAAAGACCGTGTCGCGATCCTGCGCGGGATGGAGGATACCGCGTTTTTCCAGAAGGTGCGCGGCGGTCTGGTGACGGGCCTGTATAACCAAAAGGCGATCTGGCCGATCTTTGGCTATGAGGGCGAAAGCTATAGCCAGGGCGGGTACATCGACCGCGGCTTTGACGACATCACTTGGATTTAAGGGGGGACTGGCACCATGACGGCACCATTTGAGCTCACCGACGACAGTGTTGTCGTTATCATCGGAACTGGCGCCGGCGGCGGGGTTCTGGCCAATGAACTGGCGCAGAAGGGCGTCAGCGTTGTCGCGCTGGAGGCGGGCGGGCGGTATCTGCCCGAAGATTACGTTAACGACGAGTGGGAAAGCTTTGGACAGCTGGCCTGGCTGGACGGGCGCACCACGTCGGGCGATTGGCGCGTGGCCAACGATTTTTCGGGCCTGCCTGCGTGGATCGTCAAGGCGGTGGGCGGCACCACGACCCATTGGGCGGGGGCATCGCTGCGCTTTCAGGAACATGAGTGGAAGCCTTTGACCAATTACGGCGCGGTTGAGGGCGCGAACCTGCTGGACTGGCCGATAGACGGCGCTGAAATGGCGCCCTATTACGACAAGGCCGAGAAAAAGCTGAACGTCACGCGCACCAATGGCAATGCGGGCCTGCCTGGCAGCAACAATTACAAGGTGTTCGAGGCGGGCGCGCTGGCGTTGGGCTACAAGGATGTCCATACGGGCCGAATGGCGATCAATTCGGCCGATACTGCCGACCGCCCGGCCTGCCAGCAGACCGGTTTCTGCTTTCAGGGCTGCAAGTTCGGCGCCAAGTGGTCCTCGGCCTATACCGATATTCCGGCGGGCGAGGCGACCGGCAATCTGGAGGTGCGCGAAAAGGCGCATGTGCTGAAGATCGAACATAATGAGGCCGGCAAGGTGACGGGCGTCGTCTATGTCGATGCAGATGGCAACCAGCAGATGCAGAAGGCGCGTATCGTCTGCGTGGCGGGCAATTCGATCGAAAGCCCGCGTTTGCTGCTGAATTCGGCCAGTTCGATGTATCCTGACGGGATGGCCAACAGCTCGGGCCAGGTGGGGCGCAACTATATGCGGCACTTGACCGGGTCGGTTTACGGCATCTTTGACAAACCGGTGAAGATGTGGCGCGGCACCACCATGGCCGGCATCGTTCAGGACGAGGCGCGCCATGATCCCAGCCGGGGATTTGTCGGTGGGTATGAATTGGAGACGCTGTCCTTGGGCCTACCCTTCATGGCCGCGTTCCTTGATCCGGGGGGCTGGGGCCGCGAGTTCACCACCGCGCTGGACCATTACGAGAACATGGCCGGTATGTGGATCGTGGGCGAGGATATGCCGCAGGAGGGCAATCGTATCACGTTGAATACCGTCGTGACGGACCAGCATGGCCAGCCGGTGCCGAACGTGCATTATTCGGACCATGCCAACGACAAGGCGATGCGCGCCCATGCCTATCAGCAGGGGCAGGCGATGTATCAGGCAATGGGGGCAACGCGCACGCTGCCGACGCCGCCGTATCCGTCAACGCATAATCTGGGCACGAACCGGATGTCGGAAAAGGCACAGGATGGCGTGGTCAACCGCTGGGGGCAGTCGCATGATATTGCGAATCTGTTCGTCTCGGACGGCTCGCAATTCACCTCTGGCGCGGCGGAAAATCCGACGCTGACCATCGTGGCGCTTGCGATAAGGCAGGCGGATCATATCGCCCAGCAGATGGGGCAGGGCAATCTGTGACACCGTGATATGAAATCCCGGTGCAGTCATCCTGCGCCGGGATTTTACATTGAAATCAGTGCTGTTTTGAATTCACGGCACGCAGACTGCTGCGATCGGCGGCACTTGCGCGTTCCTTGCTGAGGATATCGTCAACCGGCAAGGCCTCGAAATCCTGTGTGGTGTCCCTGGCAATCAGCCCGCTGAGCTGAAGGTCGATAAACCGCAGGCAGCAGACGCGCAGGAACGATGTGAAATTGCCCAGATCATGGCCTTCGTCGATCGACTCGTTATAGAGTTGATGCAAAAGCTGCGGCACGTTCAGATCCTGCTGCTGCGCGATATCCTCCAGAACGTTCCAGAACATATGTTCCAGCCGCACGCTGGTTACCATGCCGTCCATGCGGAACGACCGCGTCACGCTTTCCCATAGTTTTGGGTCGGCCCCGATGAAAACCCGGCACATGGCAGCCTCCATTTTTATATGCAGATTTAAGGCTACAGTGTTGGTGATGTACGTCAAGGCCCGGTGCCCGCGGCCTTGACGTGGCGCGGCGCGAGGCGTCCAATGACCGGCAATAAGGGAGTTCTATCATGCAGATTGACGACAATCCCTGGCGGGGCAAGGGCCTGCCGGACGCGGCGCTGGCCGATATCCCTTGGCCCAGCGTCGATGCAGAGGCGCCGCGCGCCTTGCTGGAGCGGTGCCCGGCGGCGGCAGTGACACCGCTGGTGGTGGCCGAGGGCTATGGCCCGACCGTCTGGGTCAAGGACGAGCGCAAGCGCATGAACCTGGGCAGCTTCAAGGCGCTGGGCGCGGCCTATGTCATAGCGCATCAGGCGGTTCAGACGGGCGCCGAAGATATGACGCGCAGCCTGAAAGGGCGCACTTATGTGACGGCCAGCGCCGGCAATCATGGGCTTTCGGTAGCGGCGGGGGCAGCGTTGTTTGGGGCGCGTGCGGTGATCTATTTGGCCGCGTCGGTGCCCGAAAGCTTTGCCGAACGCCTGCGCGCGCGCGGTGCCGAGGTGGTGCGGGACGGGGCGCATTATGAGGCGAGCATGGATGCGGCGCAAAAGGCGGCGCAGGATAACGGTTGGACGCTGCTGTCGGACAGCTCATGGCCCGGATACACGGACCTGCCGCATCGCTTGATGGAGGGGTATCTGGCGCTGGCGGCCGAGGCGGCGGAGCAGGTGCCGGACGTTCCGACGCATATCTTGCTTCAGGCGGGCGTTGGCGGGCTGGCGGGCGCGTGCGCCGCGTTTTTTCGCGCCGTTTGGGGCGATGCGCCGCAGATCATTGTGGTCGAGCCTGAGGCGGCGCCGGCGCTGCACGCCTGCATTCAGGCTGGCAAATTCGTCAGCACCGCCGGGGCTGTGTCGAATATGGGGCGGCTTGACTGCAAGGATGCGTCCCTGATTGCGCTGAAAGGGCTGGCGCGCGATGCGGATGCCTTTGCACTGCTCTCGGATGACGAGGCAGCGGCGGCCCTGCCCGAACTGGCGGCCATCGGGCTGGAAACCTCGGAATCGGGCGGCGCTGGTTTGGCGGCGCTGGGTCATTTGCAACTGCCCAAGGAAGCGCGGGTTCTGTGCATTCTCAGCGAAGGGCCAGCCGAGTGAAGCGCGGCTTTGAGCCGGCGGAATATCACGCGCGCCTGGCGGCTGCGCAGGCGCGGATGAACTTGGCTGGCCTTGGCGCGCTGCTGCTGACGACCGAGCCGGAGATTCGCTATTTCACCGGTTTTCTGACCCGGTTCTGGGAAAGCCCCAGTCGATCGTGGTTTCTGGTACTACCTGTGTCGGGACCGCCTATTGCGGTAATTCCCAGCATCGGGGCAGCGTTGATGGCGCAGACTTGGATCAGTGATATCCGTGTCTGGCCCGCGCCTGACCCCGAGGATGACGGAATCACGCTGCTGGCAGCGACACTGCGCGAGGTTGGCGGCCCCGTGGGCGTGCCGTCGGGTCCCGAAAGCTATTTGCGGTTGCCGCTGAGGTCTTTTGCTCAGGTCAAAGCGGTGAGCGGGCTGGAGTTTACGCACGACGATGGCATTGTTGCGGCTCTGCGTGCAGTGAAATCCGAGGCGGAGATCGCCAAAATCGCCCATGTCTGCGCAATCGGCGGGCGCGCTTTTGACCGTGTGGGCGAGATCGCGCGCGAGGGGGTGCCGCTAAGCGCGGTGTTTCGTGATTTTCAGCGTGCCTTGCTGGAGGAAGGCGCCGATCTGGTGGCCTATATTGCCGGTGGCGCCGGTCAGGACGGGTATGGCGATGTAATCTCGCCTGCTTCGGATGCGGCCTTGGAGCGCGGAGATGTGCTCATGCTGGACACGGGGGCAGTCTGGGACGGTTATTTCTGCGATTTTGATCGCAATTATGCGGTTGGTGCGGCGTCTGGCAACGCTGCGCTGGCCCATGCGCAGTTGGCAGAGGCGGTTGAGGCGGGGTTTGAGGCGGCAAGGCCCGGCGCGAGGGCCTGCGACGTCTATGCAGCAATGGCGGCAATCACTGGCGCCGGAGAAGGATCAGGGCGGTTGGGGCATGGCTTGGGGATGCAACTGACCGAGGGGCTGTCGCTCATCCCGCAGGACCGGACCGAGCTGCTGCCGGGCATGGTGATCACGCTGGAGCCGGGGGTGACGACCGGGCCTGGCACGATCATGGTGGCTGAAGAGAATATCGTGATCCGGCAGGGCGCGGCGCAACCACTGACGCGGTTTGCAGGTTCTGTGATGCCCGCGGTGTGAGGGCCGAGAAAATTGGCGAATTTACTGGGGGCTACTTGGCGGGCGGCTTGGCTCTTTCCTCGACTTTGGCGCGGTCCCATAGGGCGTCCATTTCGGCCAGATCGCTGTCTTGAGCCGTCTTGCCAGCCTCGGCCAGCAGCGCTTCGATCCGTTTGAACCGGCGGGTGAATTTGGCGTTGGCGCTGCGCAGGGCCGCTTCGGGGTCGATTTTCATGTGACGCGCGAGATTGGCCATGACGAACAGCAGATCGCCGAATTCTTCTTCGGTATGGTCCTTGTCGCCACTGGAGGCGGCCTCGACCAGTTCAGTTATTTCCTCGGCGATCTTGTCCAGAACTTGATGGGTTTCGGGCCAGTCAAATCCCACGCGTGCGGCGCGCTTTTGGAGCTTGACCGCGCGTAGCAGCGCCGGCAAGCCGAGAGCGACACCGTCCAACGTGCCTGTCTCGGCGCGGGCTGCACGCTCGGCCGCTTTCACAGCCTCCCAGTCGCGGGTTTGCTGGGCGGCAGTCTTGTCCCGGCTCTCGCTGCCAAACACGTGAGGGTGCCGCGTGACCATTTTATCTGCGATTCCGTTGGCCACGTCGTCAAAATTGAACAGTTTCTTATCCTCGGCAATTTGCGCGTGAAAAACGACTTGCAGCAGCAGATCACCCAATTCCCCGGACAGGTCGGACCAGTCGGCGCGCTGAATGGCGTCGGCGACCTCATACGCCTCCTCAATCGTGTAGGGGGCGATGGACCCGAAGTCCTGTTCGATATCCCATGGGCACCCAGAGGCCGGATCGCGCAGGGCACGCATGATGGCCAGCAGGCGGGGAAGCCCGCCCTCGGGGTCGTGTATCAGGTTCTGGGTCATCTCGGCCTCTTTGATTACGCGCGGCGCGGCCTTGCATCCGGGCTACTTTTCCTGACACGGTGTGGCAAACACGCAAGCACAAAAGGGATCGCACGATGGGACTGGAAGACGCAAGCAGCACGGTTGATGAGGCGTTTACCCGCAAGGATAATCGCGGCCTGAGCTTTGAGAATACGTTCGGCGGTGCAACGTCATTTCTGCGGCGGCGCTACACCAAGGACCTGACTGGCGTCGATATCGCCGTGACCGGCGTTCCGTTTGACCAGGCGGTGACCAACCGGACTGGCACACGGCTGGGCCCGCGCGCGATCCGCGAGGCGAGCGCACTGCAAACCGCCGATGCGCCCTATGGCTGGGGGTATGATCCGATGGAGGTGATGAACATCGTCGATTATGGCGATCTGGCGTTCGATTATGCGATGGTGCCAGAGTTTCCGAAGCTTTTGACGCGGCATATCAAGGGGATACTGGATGCAGGTGCAGCCAGCGTGGCGTTGGGCGGCGACCATTACATCAGCTTTCCAATTCTCAAGGCTTATGCTGATAAATACGGCCCAATGGCGTTGCTGCATTTCGACGCGCATACGGATACCTGGCAGGACGACAATTACGACCGGATTGATCATGGCACGATGTTCTACAAGGCGATCAAGCTGGGGCTGATTGATCCGGAGCGCTCGGTTCAGGTAGGCATCCGCACGACAGTGCCCGATACGATGGGTATGAACATCATCGACGCGCGCGAGGTGCATGAAGGTGGAACGGCTGCGGCAGTGAAGAAAATCAAGGGTATTCTGGGCGATTCCCCGGTCTATTTGAGCTTTGACATTGATGCGCTGGACCCGGCCTTTGCGCCCGGAACAGGCACGCCTGTCTGGGGCGGGCTGACATCGGCGCAAGCGTCGATAATGCTGCGCGATCTGGCGGGAATTGATTTGAAGGGCGGTGACATCGTGGAGGTATCGCCGCCGTTTGATACCAGCGGCGCAACGGCGATTGCCGGGGCGCATGTCGCGACGGCCATCATTTGCTTGCTGGGTTGGAACGAGCATGGTGGTGAGTGAAGCGCCATCGGAAGCTGCGAATTTATTAAGTAGGCGAAGGGTTGGTGCATGAATTGGGTCTGGCTGGGCCTTGGTGTTCTGGTGGTTTTCGTTGCAGCGGGAGTCGCGTGGATCAGGTTGGCGCCGGATGATGTCGCGCGCTGGCATCAACTTCCGGAAATGATCGAGGACCGGGACATGGAAGGCGGTGTTATGCGCGTCGCGCCGGGGGATCTGAAGGATCTGGACCAGATCATACTTGGCGAGCCGCGCACAGAAGTTCTGGCCGGGTCGGTGGAGGACGCAATGGTGACGTATGTCACGCGCTCGAAGGTGTTTGGGTTTCCCGATTATACCACGGTCGCGCAGCGCGGTGGGGATGTGGCGGTGTATGCGCGTCTGCGGTATGGCAAATCAGACATGGGCGTGAACAAGGCCCGCGTTGACCGGTGGCTGGCAAGGCTGCGGCGGGATTGATTGGGCGCCTCCACGCGATACCTCGGGGTCAGGGGATCCTACTGGCCGGTTTGCCGTGTAGTTTTGCGCCGCGCGCTTGACCAATCGCTTTGGATGAAGGAAACGAACGCCATGGTGCCATTGGACAGATTAGAGCAGATCGCGCAGCGATTCGAGTTTATCGAGGCCAAAATGTCGGCCGGCGGTGGCGATATTGCGGCGCTGGGCCGCGAGTATTCTGAGTTGCGTCCAGTGGTTGGCGAAATCCGGCAGTACAAGGCGTTGCTGGCCGATATTAGTGGCGCACGCGCCATGCTGGACGATCCCGAGATGCGTGCGCTGGCTCAGGACGAGTTGTACGAACTGGAAGCGCGGCTGCCGGGTGTCGAGGCCGCGTTACAGCTCAGCCTTTTGCCAAAGGACGAGGCTGACGCGCGCCCTGCCATGATCGAAATCCGGCCCGGCACAGGGGGCGACGAAGCGGCGCTGTTCGCAGCCGATCTGCTGCGTATGTATCAGCGCTATGCCGAAGCGCGCGGCTGGTCGGTGGACATTATCGAAATGAACCAGACCGAGCTGGGCGGGATCAAGGAAGTTGTCGTTCATGTGAAGGGGGGCCACGTCTTTGCCCGGCTGAAATTCGAAAGCGGCGTCCACCGGGTTCAGCGTGTGCCCGAAACCGAAAGCGGCGGGCGTATCCATACCAGCGCCGCCACTGTAGCGGTCCTTCCTGAGGCCGAGGATGTGGACGTCAAAATTGATGCGAATGATTTGCGCATCGACACGATGCGCAGTTCGGGCGCGGGCGGGCAGCATGTTAACACCACCGATTCTGCCGTGCGGATCACGCATATTCCCAGTGGAATCGTCGTCACCAGCAGCGAGAAATCGCAACACCGAAACCGCGAGATTGCGATGCAGGTACTGAAGACGCGGCTATATGATGCGGAGCGGCAGCGTGTTGACAGCGCGCGCAGTGCGACACGCGCGGCGCAGGTAGGCAGCGGCGACCGCAGCGAGCGGATACGCACGTATAACTTCCCGCAAGGGCGAATGACCGACCATCGCATTAACCTGACGCTATACAAGCTGGATCAGGTGATGGCGGGTGATCTGGACGAGGTTATCGACGCTCTTACCGCCGACGCGCAGGCGCAGATGCTGGCCGAGATGGACGCGTGAAGCAGACCTTGGGCGATCTGGCACGCGCGGGTGCGGCCCGGCTGCAAGATGCCGGGATAGACGGTGCGGCGCGGGAGGCGCGTCTGCTGCTGGCTCATGTCACCGGGCTAAGCGCCGCGCGCCTGGGCAGCGCGATGGGCGAGGTCGCTGCGCCGGGCGTCGCCGCGCGATATGAGCCGATTATCGCGCGTCGCGCATCGCGCGAGCCGGTATCGCATATCACGGGCAAGCGCTTGTTCTTCAACCACGAATTTCAGGTATCGCCTGCTGTCTTGGATCCGCGACCCGAGACTGAGGCGCTGGTTCTTGCGGCGCTGGGCGCACCGTTCAAGCGCGTCTTGGACCTTGGTACCGGATCCGGAGCGATCCTGCTATCCTTACTTGCCGAGCGGGACGGGGCGACCGGCTTGGGCACGGATCTGTCCGATGCCGCCTTGACCGTTGCGCGCGAAAATGCACGCCGTTTGGAACTGGCAGGACGCTGTGTTTTCCAGAAAGCCGATTGGTTTGCCGGTGTGACCGGGCCGTTTGACCTGATCGTGTCAAATCCGCCCTATATCGCGCAGAATGAGATGGCGAATCTTGCGCCAGAATTGTCGCACGAACCGGCGATGGCGCTAACCGACGGCGCCGATGGGCTGAGCGCCTATCGCAAAATTTGCAATGGTGCGTTGGCCAATTTGACGCCTGATGGACGGCTTATGGTCGAGGTCGGCTGGACGCAGGGCGCCGCGGTGGCCGCGCTGATGGCCACGGCAGGGCTGGTGGATATCACTGTACTGCCCGATCTGGACGGCCGGGACCGGGTAGTGCTGGCTTATGCAAATCGGTGATATCGACGCCAGATTCAGCCAAAAAGAGAGTTTAGCGGCGAAATTTGATTAAAATTCCTGCTTTCCCCTTGTGCGGGCGCGCTGGGCATGATTACTGGATTCTGTCGATGCGGTGGATACCCGGCTTAATGGGTGGTCCCGCTTGACGCCAAGCCAACATAACCGACACCCGGTTCCATTTCATAGGCGCATCGGGCGCCCCTCGGGTTCAACACGGTTCTCCAAATAAGGCTGGACAGCAGATATATGAGATCTTCGAAACCACGTTCGCGCAATAAGCCGAACAGAAACCGCCCGAATACCGTCGGAAATGTTGTCAACAGGGTGTTTGACAGCTCCGGCCCAGAGGGCAAGGTGCGCGGAACGCCGCAGCAAATTATTGAGAAATACAATCAGCTGGCCCGTGATGCGCAGTTGTCGAACGACCGTGTCGCAACCGAGAATTTTCAGCAACACGCCGAGCATTATCTGCGCCTGTTGGGCGAGGCCCAAAAAGAAATGGATGCCAAGCGCGAACAGCAAGAGCGCGAGAATCGCGACCGGCAAGCTGAGCGCGACCGTGAGCGGGCGCAAGCAGAGAGCGATCCGGCCAGTGCGCCGCAACCGAGTGGCGACACCCACCGCGACAGGGGCCATGATCGGTCCAGCGAAAAGAGTCGCGAGAGCCATACCGAACGCGCGCCTGACGCCTCCCGAGGCGGTAGTGCCGATGGTGACGTTTCCCGTGATGAGGGTGGGCGTGACAGCGGCACTGAACATCAGGGCAGCACTTTGGTCGACACTCCCGAGAGCAAGCCGAAGCGCGCACCGCGCAAACCCCGCCGTGAGACGCCGCAGGAAAGTGGTCAGGAAAAAGACACTCTGAGTGGCGACCAGAAGGGGGGGCACGGCGCAGAAAATAAAACGCCGTCGGCGCCCAAGGCCCGCACGCCGCGTCCCCGCAAGCCCAAAAGCGACACAGCAAAGACCGATCAATCCAAGTCTGACACTTCGCAAGCACCGGATGACACGCCATCCGATACAGCGGCCGAGTAACGATACCCGCAGTTTCCAGACACTTCAACGTAAGTCGGGCGGACTATGGTCACGCCCGGTTTTCTGATTTTGGTAACGTCAGAGTTGAGAGAAGATCATGTTTCGAATGATCCGATCTTGTGTCTCCGAACAACACTGCACCTTTACGGGACAAAAAAAAGGCCGAGCACTAAGCTCGGCCATAGTCCAACAGGGAGGTATGAAGGAAACACCGTAGCGGCGTTCCCGTCAAAGCAGCAATTAGAGCTTGTTTCCATACCAATCAAGAAAAATAACTCAAAAGAGCGTCATGGCCGCTATGCAATAGACGCATAGCATTAAAAAAATGTCAGCTAATCTTTTGTTCCTTAACGTTTTTCCTGTAGGCAATAATTTCTTCTTGAACGAAGTCCCTGAACACCGCGATGCGCTGTGAATGGCGAAGTTCCTCGGGGTAGGCCAGGTACACCGGCACTTCGACCGACTCAACCTCGGGTAGAACGCGGACGAGGTTTGGGAAATCGAAGGTCAGGTAATCGGGCAGAATGCCGATTCCCAGGTTATTGATCACTCCTTGCAGGACGCCGAAGTAATTATTCACGTGCAGGACTGACAAAATGTCATTGGCCATGAGTTCTTTGACCAGGTAGGTTGCCGCGCTGACCTGGGGGGAGCCTACGTTTTGGCAAATCAGGCGATGCTCGGACAGATCCTCGACCTTTTGAGGGATGCCGCACTGCTCCAGATAGTCAGGTGAGGCAAAAAGCCCGATATGCACACTCATAAGGCGCTTGCGGATCAGGTCAGCCTGGCTGGGCTCCTTCATACGGATGGCAATATCGGCCTCTCGCATGGGCAGATCTAGGACACGCTCTTCCAGCATCAGATCAATTTTGAGATCGGGATATTTCTCATAAAGCTTGGCCAGACGCGGCGCCAGCCAGAGTGTGCCAAATCCGATGGTCGTGGTCACACGCAATTCGCCGAAAACCTCATCTTCGCTGTCGCGAATACGGGCGGTCGCGGTGTCCAGCCGTTTCATCATGGCGCGGGTTGCGTCGAACAGCAGTTCGCCCTGTTCCGTCAGGATCAGCCCGCGAGCATGGCGGTGAAACAGAGTGGTATCCAGAGATTCCTCAAGTGATCGAACTTGGCGCGATACCGCCGACTGTGATAGGTGCAAAAGGTCGCCCGCATGGGTCAGACTGCCTGCATCCGCAACAGAGTGGAAAATCCTGAGTTTATCCCAATCCATATGCGTTTTATCCGATCTGATGCCATTGAAAGCCAACATTATCAAATAAATGGCATTGATGTAGAAAATATTTGCGCGGCGAGAAAACTATCTGTCGTGGCGTGGTGCATTGCCGGGGCTGGCGCATTGCAAGCAACCGTTTTAAACCGTGCCTGCGCAAGGTGCAAAGGAGAGCATCACGATGCCGGTAGGGATTTTTGACAGCGGCCTTGGCGGTCTGACCGTGCTTCAGGCCATAGCCGCGCGGATGCCGGACCAGCCGCTGGTTTATCTGGGAGACAATGCGCATGCGCCATACGGCGTGCGCACACAGGATGATATCTATGATCTGACCCGCGCGGGCGTGCAGCGTCTGTGGGATCACGGCTGCGATCTTGTGATCCTGGCCTGCAATACCGCCTCGGCCGCGGCGCTGCGCCGGATGCAGGAGGCGGGCGTGCCGCAGGGCAAGCGGGTGCTGGGCGTGTTCGTGCCGCTGATCGAGGCCCTGACCGAGCGGGAGTGGGGCGACAATTCGCCGCCGCGCGAGGTGGCGGTCCGGCATGTGGCCCTGTTTGCTACGCCGGCCACCGTGGCGTCGCGCGCGTTTCAGCGCGAACTGGCGTTTCGCGCCATCGGCGTTGATGTCGAGGCGCAGGCCTGCGGCGGTGTGGTTGATGCCATTGAAGATGGCGACATGATTCTGGCGGGTGCCTTGGTGCGCGGCCATGTGGATGCACTACGCCGCAAATTGCCGCATCCGCAGGCGGCGGTACTGGGATGCACGCATTATCCGTTGCTGCAAGATATCTTTGCCGAGGCGCTGGGGCCAGACGTGACGGTCTATTCGCAGCCTGCGCTGGTGGCGGACAGTCTGGCTTATTATCTGGCGCGGCATTCGACGATGGCCGGGGCGGGCGGCGGAATCACCTATTTGACGACCGGGGATGCAGGCCGCGTGTCCGACCGCGCGGCGCTGTTTCTGCGCCGACCGGTGAAGTTTCTCGCCGCGTAAGGCTTGCGCTGCTGTGCCGCATGGTGCGCGCGATTGAACCGGTCTAAACGACCTCTGACATAAGGTACGACATGACGCACAACATCGCCATATTGGGGGCCTCGGGCTATACTGGGGCAGAACTGGTCCGCCTGATCGCGACGCACCCCAGCATGCGAATTGCCGCGCTGGCCGCCAATTCCAAGGCGGGTCAAAGCATGGCAGAGGTGTTCCCGCATCTGCGCCACCTGGACCTGCCAGACCTTGTGACCATCGATCAGATAGATTTTTCTGGCATTGATCTGTGTTTTTGCGCGCTGCCGCATGCCACCAGCCAAGAGGTGATCGCGGGACTGCCAAAGGATTTGAAAATTGTCGATCTCAGCGCGGATTTCCGACTGCGCGACCCTGCGGTTTACGAGAAATGGTATGGCAATCGTCACGCCGCGCTGGAGTGCCAATCCGAGGCTGTGTATGGCCTGACGGAGTTTTATCGCGAGCAGATCCGCGCGGCCAGGCTGGTGGCGGGGACGGGCTGTAATGCCGCCACCGGGCAATATGCGCTGCGCCCATTGATTGCGGGCGGGTTGATCGACCTTGACGATATCATCATCGATCTCAAAACAGGGGTCAGTGGCGCAGGCCGCAGCCTGAAGGAAAATCTGCTTCATGCAGAGCTGAGCGAGGGTACGCATGCCTATGGCGTTGGCGGCACCCATCGCCATCTGGCAGAGTTCGATCAGGAATTCAGCGCGGTGGCTGGGCGTCCGGTTCGGGTGCAGTTCACGCCGCATTTATTGCCTGCAAACAGGGGGATACTGGCCACTGTTTACGTGAAAGGTGAGGCGCCCGAGATCCACGCCGCCCTGTTGGCGGCCTATGAGGGCGAGCCGTTCCTGCAGGTTCTGCCGTTTGGCAAAGTCCCCAGCACGCGCCACATTCGCGGCAGCAATTTCTGTCATATAGGCGTCAGCGGTGACCGCGTACCGGGACGTGCTATAGTGGTTGTGGTGCTCGATAATCTTACCAAGGGGTCCAGCGGGCAGGCCTTGCAGAACGCGAACCTGATGTTAGGTGAAGATGAGGCGGCAGGTTTGATGCTGGCCCCGGTTTTCCCATAGTTGAAACTGTAAAGAAGGCGAGGCAGAACTATGAAATCGCTAAAGAAAAAGCGCAGAGTGCAGATCATCTCGGTCGCAGCCCTTGCGCTGATCCTGTCGACCGTTCTGATTGGATATGCGATGCAGGACGGGATCAACTTTTTCCGTTCGCCGAGCGAGGTCGTCGCTGATCCGCCGGGACCAAGCGAAGTGTTTCGAATCGGGGGCCTGGTTGAATCGGGCAGCCTCAAGCGCGGCGACGGCGCAGAGATTCGCTTTGGTGTGACAGATGGTGGGGCCACTGTTCTGGTCAGCTATGTGGGCGTCCTGCCGGATCTGTTCGGCGAAGATCAGGGTATGGTCGGGCTTGGCAGCTATGATGGCGCGACCTTCCGTGCGACCGAGATTTTGGCCAAGCATGACGAAACATACATGCCCAAAGAAGTGGTTGATGCGCTGAAAGAGCAAGGCGTTTATCAGGCACCGGACGGCAGCTAAGCGCCGCGTTAACCACCTTCAGGCCACCTTCCGCCGTGGGCAGGGGATAAACCACTGCCGATGAAAGCAAAGGCGGTGGCATGGACCAAGTACACGAAATCGCTCGTGAAATCGTCGCTCGCGAGGGTGGCTATGTGAACGATCCGGACGATCCCGGCGGCCCGACTAATCACGGCGTGACGGTGCATACAATGCGCCGTCTTGGGCTGGATCTGAACGGCGACGGCCAGATCGACGCGGGTGACGTGCGGCAACTGACCCGCGTCGAGGCTGAGCGAATCTTCATCCAGCATTATTACAATCGCCCCGGAATCGAACGTCTGCCCGTAGTGCTGCGCGCCAGCGTGTTTGATATGTATGTAAACGCAGGCGCGAACGCAGTGAAAATACTTCAGCGGCTATTGCGCCAGATGGGCCAGGATGTGGCGGTGGATGGGGTCATTGGCCCTCAGACGGCCGATGCCGCCGATGCCGCCGCGCGCGCCGCGCCGGGGCATCTTGCCGATGCCTATGCGATAGCGCGGCGCAACTACTACCTGCGCCTTGCTGACCGGCGTCCGGCAAGCCGAAAATTCGCCCGCACGCGCGCTGGCGCCAAGGGGGGGTGGATCAGGCGCGCCGAATCATTCATGTCCGCGCGTTATCACATGACCGACGCAGAATTTGGCGAAAGGGTTGCAAAATGGGATTGATCGGCCAGATCCTATCAACACTTTTCGGCAACAATCGCAACGTGGTCGCACGCACGGCAGAGGTCTTTCGGGAAAATGCCGAGGCCGGTGCAGCAAGGCAGTCATTCGAGCGGGGTGCAGCGCTCGGCCAGTTTCAAGGTGAATTTTCCCTTGCCCGAACGGGTTGGTTTGATCGCTTCATGGATGGACTTAACCGATTGCCGCGTCCGGCGATGGCCTTGGGCACGATGGGTCTGTTCATCGCGGCCATGGTCGATCCGGTCTGGTTTGCCGCGCGTATGCAGGGCATCGCACTGGTGCCTGAACCGCTTTGGTGGCTTTTGGGCGTGATTGTGTCGTTCTATTTCGGGGCGCGACATCAATTCAAAGGCCAGAACTTCCAGGCATCAATCCTTCAAAGCGCTGCGCGCGCGCCGCATATCGCGGCCAGCATAGAGGCGCTGGAGCGCGCGCATCCGACGCGCCCGCTCGCTGCGGATACGTGGAGTGATGCCGATGATGCCCTGACCGTAACAAAGCCGGAGGCCAATCCAGCGCTCCAAGCGTGGCGAGGGCGCAACCGCTGACAAGACCCGCGACAATCTGATCCGCCCCGCGCGTCCGATTCCCTTGGTCTAAGGGCGACGCGCGGGTTATACAGGGGGCATGATTACAGAGCTTGGCCATTTCGCCCTTATTCTTGCCTTCGCCATCGCGTGCGTTCAGGCCATCGTCCCACTAGTCGGAGCGCAAAAGCGCTGGAGTGGGTGGATGGCCGTGGGCGACACAGCGGCAGGTCTGCAATTCATCATGATCGGTGTCTCTTTCGCGGCGCTGACGTATGCTTTTGTAGTCTCGGATTTCTCGCTGCGCTTGGTGACGCTCAACAGCCACTCGGCCAAACCGATGCTGTACAAAATTACCGGCGTCTGGGGCAATCACGAGGGCTCCATGCTTCTATGGGTGCTGATCGTTGCGCTGTTTGGCGCCTGTGCTGCATGGTTTGGAGGCAACCTGCCGCCCAGCCTGCGGGCGCGCGTGCTGGCGGTTCAGGCAATGATCGGGGTTGCGTTTATGGCCTTTATCATCTTCACCTCGAACCCGTTTTTGCGGCTGGCAATGCCGCCGCTCGACGGGAACGATCTGAACCCGCTATTGCAGGATCCGGGTCTCGCGTTCCATCCGCCGTTTTTGTATGCGGGCTATGTCGGCCTGTCGATGACGTTCAGTTTTGCAATTGCGGCGCTGATCGAGGGGCGCGTTGATGCGGCTTGGGGGCGCTGGGTTCGGCCCTACACGCTGGCCGCGTGGATTTTCCTGACCATAGGCATCGCATTGGGCAGCTGGTGGGCGTACTACGAGTTGGGTTGGGGCGGTTTCTGGTTCTGGGATCCGGTGGAAAATGCCAGCTTCATGCCGTGGCTGATCGCCGCCGCCCTGCTGCACTCGGCCATTGTCGTGGAAAAGCGCGAAAGCCTGAAGAGCTGGACGATCCTGTTGGCCATCATCGCGTTTGGTTTCTCGATGATCGGCGCGTTCATTACCCGGTCGGGTGTGCTGACATCTGTGCATGCATTCGCAAATGATCCTGAGCGAGGCATGTTCCTGCTCGGCATCACTGCTGTATTCATGATGGGCGGCCTGACATTGTTCGCTGCGCGCGCCAGTGTAATGCAGGCACGTGGCGTTTTTTCGCTCAGCAGTCGGGAATCGATGCTGCTTGTGAATAACGTCCTGCTTGGCGTTGCGGCTTTTGTCGTCTTTGTCGGAACAATCTGGCCGCTGGTGTCCGAGATGTTTTTCGACCGTAAACTATCGGTCGGAGCACCATTTTTTGACAAGGCATTCACGCCGTTCATGATCGTGCTGGGCCTCGCGCTGCCTATTGGCGCAATGATGCCGTGGAAGCGCGGCCAGATGCGGCGTGCGTTGCGTAAACTGGCGCCGGCGGCGGCGTTGGCGATTGCGGTGCTGGGTCTTACCTGGACAGTCCAGGGCGGGCGCAGCCTGCTGGGCCCTGTTGGGCTGATGCTGGGCACCTGGCTTGTGGCCGGAGCGTTGACTGATCTTTGGTCGCGTACCGGGACAGGCAGTATTTCGGGCCGCGTTGGCCGACTGACGCGCCTGCCTCGCGCGGATTGGGGCAAGGCGGTGGCGCATGCGGGCCTGGGCGTAACGATGGCCGGGATTGCCGGCGTTCTGGCATGGCAGACCGAGGATATCCGCGTGGTCACTACCGGAGACAGCTTTGATCTGTCAGGATATACGCTGACGCTGACGGATGTGAGGTCTGAGGATGGGCCAAACTATGAAGCAACCATCGGCGATGTCACCCTGGCGCGTGGCGACCGGGTGATTTCGATCCTGAACCCGGAGAAGCGGTATTATCAAGTTGCAGATATGCCGACGACCGAGGCTGCGATCGACATAGGGTTTCTTCGCGATGTGTATGTGGTCATTGGTGATCCGCAAGACGGTGGCGGCTGGGCGATGCGCAGCTATTACAAGCCGTTGGCTAACTGGATTTGGGGCGGTGCGTTGCTGATGGCGTTGGGTGGTGGCCTATCGCTTAGCGACCGGCGCTACCGTGTTGCGGCTGGCGCGCGCAAGACGCTGCCTGGCGCGAAAGTGCCGGCAGAATGAGACGGCTTGCCTTGATCCTATGTCTTCTGGCCAGCCCTCTCGCTGCGGTTCAGCCGAGCGAGGTACTGGACGACCCGGTGCTGGAGGCGCGGGCCCGCGATATCTCGAAGGGGCTTCGGTGTCTGGTATGCCAGAACGAGAATATCGACGATTCCAACGCCTCGCTGGCGCATGACCTGCGTGTTCTGGTGCGCGACCGGCTGACTGCCGGGGACAGCGACGCTGAGGTGGTTGATTTTATCGTGGATCGCTACGGCGAATACGTTTTACTGGAGCCCCGCGCGACCGGCAGCTCTCTGGCGCTGTGGCTCGCGGGGCCGGCGATGCTGCTCGTCGGTGCGGGCGTGGCGCTGGCATATGTGCGTAGGCGCAGCCGGGCTTTCCCGGAGGATACAAGCCTGAGCGCGGACGAATCTGCGCGGTTGCGCGGTATCTTGGAAGAATGAAGCCTCAATGAAGGATTATGCAACGATCGCGCTGGACATCGAGGATGATATCGCAGTGCTGCGGTTGAATCGTCCCGAAAAAATGAATGCGCTAAACACCTTGATGCGTGCCGAAATCGCGGATGCTGTCGGTGTTGCCGGACGGGCTGCGCGGGTTCTGGTGATGACCGGAAATGGCAGTGCGTTCTGTGCGGGCCAGGATCTGGGCGATACCGGAAGCGCTGCGGCGCTGGATCTGGAGCGCGTGTTGCGGGACGAATATGTGCCGCTGTTACGCGCAATCGGGGAATGTTCCATTCCGACAATCGCCGCCGTCAACGGCGCTGCGGCCGGGGCAGGCGCCAATCTTGCGTTGTCAGCGGATGTGGTAATTGCCGCTCATAGCGCATTTTTCATGCAGGCCTTTACGCGGATTGGCCTCATGCCCGACGCCGGGGGCACCTATTGGCTGCCCCGGCAGATCGGCGCGGCCAAGGCGATGGGCGCGGCACTGTTTGCCGAACCGATCAGCGCCATGGATGCCGCCTCTTGGGGGATGATATGGGAGGCCGTGCCGGATACTGAGTTTGACGCTCACTGGCGTGTCCGCGCCGGGCACCTTGCCGCTGGACCGACCGAAAGCTACCGCCATCTGAAAACTGCAATTCGCAGCAGTTGGGACAACAGCCATGACGCGCAAATGGACCTTGAGGCCAGATTGCAGGGGGCCTGCGGTCAGACCCGCGACTTCAAGGAAGGCGTCGTCGCCTTTCTGGACAAGCGGCCCGCCCGATTTGAAGGGCGCTGACATAAGAACGAAAAGTGACGCCTTGGTTCCTGCCAGCCATACGCAAAAGGCGCATCCGTTCTGGATGCGCCTTTTCTTTTTCAGAAACCGTCTTAGCGATTTTCGATGTCGACATAGTCGCGCATCGGCGCGCCAACATATAGCTGGCGGGGCCGCCCGATTTTCAGCTGTGGATCGGCGATCATTTCTTTCCACTGGGAAATCCAGCCAACGGTGCGCGATACGGCGAAAATGGCCGTGAACATTGATGTCGGGAAGCCCATCGCCTCCAAAATGATGCCCGAATAAAAATCGACGTTCGGGAACAGTTTCTTGTCAGCAAAGTAGGGATCGTCCAGCGCCTGTCTTTCCAGCTCCTTGGCCACTTGCAGCGTCGGATTATCCTCAATCCCCATCAGGTCGAGAACCTCGTCAGCCGACTGCTTCATCACCGTCGCACGCGGATCGAAGTTCTTGTAGACGCGGTGACCAAAACCCATCAGCCGGAATGGATCATTCTTATCTTTGGCGCGCGCGATGAATTCGGGAATGCGGTCGACTGTTCCGATCTCGCGCAGCATCTCAAGGCACGCCTGATTGGCGCCGCCATGGGCCGGACCCCAAAGGCAGGCAATACCGGCAGCGATGCACGCAAAGGGATTAGCGCCCGAAGACGAGGCCAGCCTCACCGTCGAGGTCGAGGCGTTTTGCTCGTGATCGGCATGGAGGGTGAATATACGGTCCATCGCGCGGCTGAGGATCGGGTTGACCTCGTAATCCTCCGATGGGACGGCAAAGCACATGCGCAGGAAGTTGGATGCATAATCCAGCTCATTGCGCGGGTAGATGAACGGCTGGCCAATGGTATATTTAAAGGCCATCGCCGCGATTGTCGGCATTTTTGCGATCATGCGCACGGACGCAACTTCGCGCTGCCACGGATCGTTCACATCGGTGCTGTCATGGTAGAATGCGCTGAGCGCGCCCACCACCCCGACCATAATCGCCATTGGCGGCGCGTCGCGGCGGAATCCGCGGAAAAGGAAGTGCAGCTGCTCGTGCAGCATCGTGTGTTTTGTTACGCGACTCTCGAAATCTTCCAGCTGAGCGGTAGATGGCAATTCACCGTATAGCAGCAGATAGCAAACCTCTAGATAGTGTGATTTTTCGGCCAATTGCTCAATGGGATAGCCGCGATGTAGCAACTCGCCTTTTTCGCCGTCGATAAAAGTGATGGTGCTGTCGCAGCTGGCTGTCGACGTAAAACCCGGGTCATATGTAAATACGCCAGCTTGGCCATAGAGTTTGCGAATGTCGATAACGTCGGGGCCAAGTGTGGGCGATTTGATCGGCAGTTCATAGTCTTTGCCGTTCATACTCAGCGTTGCAGAATTTTTATCTTCGGCCATTCAGCGCTCTCCTTGTTGCAGCCCTCGTGCCACACGGGGCAGCTGGGGCCGGATAATCCAGTGGCCTTTAAAAGCGGTTAATCGCCTTCTCGGCCGGCATCTGCCAGACGCTCCAGCGTCTCGGCCTGTCCGAGAACCAGCATCATGTCAAACACACTAGGCGTTGCACTGCGTCCTGCCAATGCGGCCCTGAGCGGGCTTGCCATCTTGCCGAACTTCGTGCCACGATCTTGGGCGAATTGCGTCGTCACTTCTTCAAGACTGTCGCGGGACCACGTAGCATTTCGCAGGTGCGGCGTCAATTCTTTCAGCATACCGCGGGATACAGAGTCCAGTTGCGCGGCTGCCTTCTCATCGGGTTCTATGGGGCGTGAGGCGAGGATAAACTGCGCTTTCTCAAGGAGTTCAGGGAAGGTCCGCGCGCGCTCCTTCAGGCAGTACATGCCGTCCAACATCATCGCTGATTGCGTGTCCGTCAGGGCAGGCTGGCCGGTGACCCGCAGAAAATCTTGTAGTTCATGCAGCAGTGCAGCATCATCCATGGCTGCCATATGCTGGCCGCAGATATTTTCCAGCTTTTTGAAATCAAACCTTGCTGCGGACTTGCCGATTCCCTCCAGACCGAACCACTCTTGCGCCTGTGCATCGGTAAAGAACTCATCATCCCCGTGACTCCACCCCAGCCGCGCGAGGTAGTTGCGCATACCCGCCGCTGGATAGCCCATCTGCCGATATTCCTGCGTTCCCAGCGCGCCGTGTCGCTTGCTCAATTTCTTGCCGTCGGGCCCGTGGATCAGCGGAATATGGGCGTAAACGGGCAGGGGCCAGCCCATCGCACGATAAATCATCATCTGCCTCGCGGCGTTATTCAAATGGTCGTCGCCGCGAATGACGTGGGTCACGCCCATGTCGTGGTCGTCGACCGCGACCGCAAGCATGTAAACCGGGGTGCCGTCCGAGCGCAGCAGAACCATGTCGTCCAACTGGTCGTTGCGGATTGTTACATCGCCTTGCACCGCGTCGTTGATCACCGTCGCACCGTCACGCGGGGCCTTGATCCGGATGACATGCGGCAGATCGGGATGCGTCTCGGCTGCGGCATCACGCCAAGGGCTGCGAAAGAGTGTCGAGCGGCCCTCGGCCTTGGCCGTATCGCGAAAGGCTTGGATTTCGTCCTGTGACGCGTAGCACTTATAGGCGGCACCCGCCTCCAGCATCTGCTGCGCAACCGCGGCGTGACGCCCGGCGCGATCAAACTGACTGACGACGTCTCCATCATGGTCAAGGCCCATCCACGCCATGCCGTCCAGAATGGCCTGCGTAGCCTCGGGGGTGGATCGGGCGCGATCTGTATCCTCGATCCGCAGCAGGAATTTGCCGCCGCGCCCCCGTGCAAACAGCCAGTTGAACAGCGCCGTGCGTGCCCCGCCGATATGCAGATAACCAGTGGGCGACGGGGCGAAACGGGTCACGACCTGTTGGGACATGGGGGCTATTAACCTTTCGGTAATGATGTAGGGGCTAAGGTAGCGCCTGTTTATCGGCCCACCGGAGGGGAAACAAGTGGCGGCGGTCTGGGGCCTTCTTGAGCGCGTGCTGCTTTTGCAAAGGGGGCATCTGTTTTGCTGGGCGCCCGTGTGTCTGGGCACAGGGATCGCAATCTATTTCGCCCTGAGGGTCGAGCCTTCCGTCGGGGTCTATTTCGGTCTTGGCGCGCTGATGATAGGCTTCCTTGGCCTATTTCGTCTGATGGGTCACGCGGTAGCGCCTTTGGCTATTGGCGCCGCGCTGATTGTCGCGGGCATTCTGCTGGCGGGCGCGCGTGCGCATATGGTTGGTGGTCCGGTGCTTGGCTGGCGGTACTATGGCCCCGTTGAGGGGCGCGTTGTTGGCATCGACCGGTCCTCATCGGATGCAGTCCGCGTCACACTGGATCGTGTGCGCCTACGTGACGTCTCGCCTGCGCGCACACCTGAACGCGTTCGCCTATCGCTTCATTCGGACATCGTCGGCGCTGTTCCGGCGCCTGGTCTGGTTATTGGAGCCACGGCCCATTTGTCACCGCCCTCAGGCCCGGTTGAGCCAGGCGGATTTGATTTCCAGCGCCATGCCTGGTTTCAAGGTCTCGGGGCTGTTGGATACACACGCGTCCCTCTGGTTGCCCTCGCGCCATCGGACAATGCGCAGCCGATGTTCGCGACTCGCATGGCATTGTCGACCCATGTCCAGTCCGTGCTGCCGGGCGAGGCAGGAGCATTCGCGGCCGCGATCATGACGGGTGACCGCTCTGGCATGGGGCAAGATACGCTGACCGAACTGCGTGTGTCCAACCTGGCGCATCTTCTGGCGATTTCCGGGCTGCACATGGGCCTTCTGACCGCTTTCGTATTCGCCGCTTTCCGGTATGGCTTGGCGCTTGTGCCATGGCTGGCGCTGCGTGCCCCTGCCAAGCCGGTTGCGGCGGTGCTGGCGTTGGTTGTTGCGGCCTTTTATCTGGGCCTTTCGGGCGGTAGTATCGCGACCGAGAGAGCCTTTATCATGGTTGCCGTCATGCTGGTGGCGGTGATGATCAGTCGGCGGGCACTTAGTCTGAGGGCGGTGGCGCTGGCGGCGTTGGTCGTCTTGTGCCTGCGCCCCGAAGCGTTGATGGGGCCGGGGTTCCAAATGTCATTTTCGGCCACGACAGCGCTGATCGCGGTCTTTGGCTGGATACAGAAAGCTCGTCTGCCGCTGGGTCCCCGATGGCTGCGTCCAGTGACGGCAGTGGTCATTTCCTCACTGGTCGCGGGATTGGCGACTGCGCCTTTTGCGGCGGCACATTTTAATCAATTTGCCCACTACGGCCTGATCGCCAATCTGCTCAGCGTGCCATTAATGGGAGCGCTGGTGATGCCTGCGGCTGTTCTTTCAGTCTGCTTACTACCGCTCGGGCTCGAAGGGATTGGACTTTGGGTTATGGGACTGGGGCTGGACTGGATCTTGGGCGTTGCCCGTTGGACCGCTTCGCTAAGTGGCGCACGTGGCACTGTGGTCAGCCCAGGGATCTGGGTGCTGCCGCTGCTGACCATCGGAGCGTTGACGCTCATTCTGTGGCAAGGCCGGGCGCGCCTTCTGGGTGTCGCTCCAATGATCGCGGCGCTCGCCTTGTGGATGCAGGCGGAACGACCATCTGTCCTGATCGCGGACACGGGCGGTCTGGTAGGCGTTTTGACAGAGCAGGGGCGTGCGCTAAGCACAGGGCGCGGTGCTGGTTTCATTGCACTGAACTGGTTGGAAAACGATGGCGATGCCGCTGACCAAGAAGCCGCTGCGGACCGCTGGCCAGGTAAAGTGGCCGGGCCTGGCGGCATCACCATCACCGCCGTTCGTGGCAAGCGCGCAGCCGCTGCATTGACCGGCTGTGGTGCGGGGGAATGGCTGGTACTGAATGCCGCGCCGCCCGATGATCTGGCGCAAGCGACCGGTTGTACGGTATTAACCCCACATACCCTACGCGATAGCGGTGCAATAGCGCTTTACAGCCGGGACGATGAAGGACCGGATTTCGGTCCTCGCATTGTCACTGCGCGCGAAGTCAGTGGCGTTCGCTTATGGAACACTCCCTGATCTAGCCTGATTAGTAAGTTCGGATGAGACCCACTAACCGGCCTTGAACCTTGACCTTATCGTCAGGAAGGATGCGCGTTTCATAGGCAGGATTTGCTGCTTCTAGCGCAATAGCGCCGCCGCGACGGAAAAAGCGCTTCAGTGTCGCCTCCTGATCCTCGACCAGCGCGACAACAATATCGCCATTTTCTGCAGTCGAGGTCTCTCGGATAACAACGATATCGCCGTCGTTGATGCCCGCGTCGATCATCGAATCGCCCTTGACCTCCAGCGCGTAATGCTCACCAGGCCCGCTCACCATTCCGCCCGGCACAGCCACATTATGAGATGCGTGCTGAATCGCCTCGATCGGAACACCGGCGGCGATACGGCCCATCAGGGGAACTTCCAGTGCATCAACTGTCGAAACGGGTTGCGCATTGGCGGGTGCCGGAACGTCAGGGCGGTCCCCATCAATTACGCGCGCAGCAAACCCATGAGATGCGGCGCCGCCCAAAGACTCCGGCAGCTTCACAATCTCAAGTGCGCGCGCCCGATGCGCAAGACGGCGGATAAAGCCACGCTCTTCTAATGCGGTAATCAGACGGTGGATGCCGGATTTCGACCGCAGATCCAGCGCATCCTTCATCTCGTCGAAACTGGGCGGGACACCATCGCGCTGCACACGTTTGTTGATATAGTCCAGCAAATCGAGTTGCTTCTTGGTGAGCATGCCGTTGATCCCTCCAGAATCTTACTATCCGGGTTTGTTCTACGCATGTTCTTGTTTTGTGTCAATGGTTTCTTGGTGAAACGGTCACATATGCATGCAGGCAACCGCGTCACCAGACTGTCTGGGGCCGTCATTGGACGGCCGGATAAGCAAGACATCGGCGCGGGCCAACACGCCCAGTAATGCACTGTCTTGCGATGTCGCGGGCGTGGCGATGCCGTTGGATATAGTGGCGCGCATGTAATGGGCACGGGGGCCGTTTGCCGGAAGGTCTGCACCCAATGTCGCGGCGAAAACTGGCGCTGGCGCGGCTTTCAATCCTAGCATTGCGCGCACAACGGGAAGGATGAAGACATGTCCGCAAACCATTGCCGATACAGGATTTCCTGGCAGGCCAATCATAACTGCATCGCCCATGCGCCCAGCCATCAACGGTTTTCCCGGACGCATCGCAATTTTGTAGAAGGAACGTTTCATCCCCATGCTTTCCGCAACCGGACCGACAAGATCGTGATCGCCGACTGACGCGCCGCCAATCGTGATGATCAGATCGGACCCCTTGGCCAGATCAAACGCGGTCTCAAGACACCCGGCGCTGTCGCGTGCAATCGGCAGCAGGCGTGCGTGAGCGCCGTGCGCCTCGACCAGCGCAGCAAGGCCGAAGCTGTTGGAGGCGATAATCTGATCCGGTCCTGGCGTCTCGCCAGGCATGACCAGTTCGTCGCCGGTGGCGATGATCGCGATCTCCGGTCGGCGAGTGACAGGCAGGTCAGCGATATTCATGGCCGCCAAAAGGGCAATGTCATGTGGGCGCAGCATCCGCGGCGCCGCCATTGTCGTGCCAGCCGCAAAATCCGCTGCAGCGGGGCGCACATGAGGGCCGGTATCCACCGCGTCACCAAGTGTGATCACAGGCCCGGAAACAGTCACATCCTCCTGAATAACAACACGATCCGTATCGGCGGGCATTGGCGCGCCGGTAAAAATGCGCACCGCTTGACCGGCGCCGATGCGGCCTTCGAAACGATGTCCCGCTGCGGCCTCTCCTATAACGGTAAGGCTGGCACCGGGCGTGACGTCGCCGCTGCGAACGGCGTATCCATCCATGGCCGAGGCGGCAAAGGGAGGCTGATCGCGCGTTGCAGCCACAGATTGCGCCAGAACCCTGCCTGAGCCCGCGCGCAATGGCACTGTCTCTACCTCGAGGGGAGTGACCAGATCGAACAGATGGGCAAGTGCGCTATCGACGGAAATCATGTTAGGGACGCTTTTGTTAGGATGCTTTGTTGGAGCAAGGAGTTAAGCTGTAATCACTTTCATTCCGCTTCGTAAGTTCCAGATTTTCCACCATCTTTCAGAACTACGCGAAGTCCACCAATCTGCATCGCACGGTCTACGGCCTTGGCCATGTCGTAGACCGTCAAAGCAGTCACGCTTGCCGCTGTCAGAGCTTCCATTTCAACGCCGGTCTGACCGGTCGTCTTGACGGTCGCCCGAATTTGAACCCCGGGCAAATCCGGGTCCAGCGTCAGATCGATCGATACGTTGCTGATCGGCAGCGGATGGCACAACGGGATAAGGTCAGATGTCCGCTTGGCCCCCATAATGCCGGCAAGACGCGCGACAGACAGAACATCGCCCTTCTTGGCGCGACCTTGTGAAATGATATCAAAGGTTTCAGGTGCCATGCTAATGTGGCAGGCGGCAGTTGCGATGCGGACGGTGGTCTGTTTGGCCGACACGTCCACCATGTGGGCATCGCCCTTACTATCGAAATGCGTCAGGCCCGACATATCAGCGGCCCCCGGCAGTCAGCGGATTGCTGAGGATCATTCGTGTTGCGCTGGCCACGTCGTCGGAGCGCATCAACGTCTCGCCAATAAGGAAGCAACGCGCGCCGTAGCGCGCGATATCGGCCAGATCCTCGCGCGTCTCAAGGCCGCTTTCACAGATGATGATCCGGTCCTCGGGTACATAGCGGGCAAGCGTGCGGGACGTATCAAGAGTGGTTTCGAAGGTGTTGAGATCGCGGTTGTTTATCCCAATGAGCTTCGATTTCAATATCTCGGCTCGGCGCAATTCCGCTTCGTTATGGACCTCGATGATTGCGTCCATGCCCCATTCCGTAGCGGCATTTTCCAGCTCGGCAGCCTCCGCATCGGTAAGGCAAGCCATGATTATCAGGATGCAATCGGCGCCCAGTGCGCGTGCCTCGGCCACTTGATATGTGTCGAACATGAAATCCTTGCGCAAAACCGGCAGTTCGCAGGCGGCGCGGGCTTCTGTCAGGTATTCATTCGCCCCTTGAAAGCTGGGGGCGTCTGTCAGCACGGACAGGCAGGTCGCGCCGCCTTCCGCATAGGCGGTGGCCAGTTCTGCTGGGTCGAAATCGGCGCGGATAAGACCTTTTGACGGGCTGGCCTTCTTAATTTCAGCGATCAGGCCGTAACCCTGGATCGATGCCTGCAGGAGGGCATCCTTGAATGGGCGAACCTCTGGCGCGGTGCGGGCCTGTTCGTCCATCGCCTCGGCAGGTGTTGCGGCCTTGGCGGCCGCGATTTCGTCCAGTTTGTAGGCCTTGATCTTGTCCAGAATCGTAGGGGTGCTCATGATGCCTCCGATGTAATTTTTGCCAGCATGTCCAGCCGCTTACGAGCCGCTCCGCTATCGATACTATGAACGGCCATTTCCGCGCCTTCGCGCAGGTCTGCGGCGCGCCCGGCCACAACCAGCGCGGCGGCCGAATTCAGCAACACCGCGTCGCGATAGGCGCCGGGTACGCCGCCTAAAAGCGCGCGGAAGGCCGCGCCATTTTTCTGCGGTGTACCGCCCAGAATATCCTCGAACGGGTGAAGCGGCAGGCCGGCATCTTCAGGGTTGATTTCGAATTCGGCGATGGTGCCATCTTCGTTCAGCGCAGCGACCCAGGAATGGCCGCTGATTGCCAGCTCGTCAGTGCCGTCGCTGCCGTGGACCAGCCAGGCACGCGTCGAGCCCAGTCGCAGCAGCGTCTCTGCCATGGGGCGGATCAGGTCGCGACGATAGGCGCCGGTCAACTGGCGCTTGACGCCTGCGGGATTGGTCAGCGGCCCTAGTATGTTAAAGATCGTACGCGTGCCCAGTTCGGTTCGTGCCGGGCCGACATGGGCCATGGCCGGGTGGTGCATCGGCGCCATCATGAAGGCAATACCGGCTTCTTTCAACGCCTTGTCAACGACTTCCGGCCCAATCATCACCTTGACGCCCATCTGCGACAGCGCATCCGCCGCGCCCGATTTCGAGCTTAGGTTGCGATTGCCGTGCTTGGCCACACAAACGCCTGCGCCAGCCACTACAAAAGCTGTCGCAGTCGAGATGTTCAGCGTTCCCTTGCCATCGCCGCCGGTGCCGACGATATCCATCGCGCCCTCTGGTGCGCGTACTTTGTGGCATTTCGCGCGCATCACGGCGGCGGCCGCGGCGTATTCATCCACCGTCTCGCCGCGGGTGCGCAGCGCCATCAACAATCCGCCGATCTGGCTGGGAGTTGCCTCGCCCTCAAACAGGATACCAAAGGCCATCTCGGCCTCGGCGCGGGTCAGGGGGCGGTCGGCAGCGGCGTCGATCAGAGGTTTCAGCGCTGTACTCATGCCGGAATTTTCATCATGTCGAGAAAGTTTTTCAGCAGCGCATGACCATGTTGTGACGCGATGGATTCGGGGTGAAATTGCACGCCTTCTATGGGCAGCTCGCGATGGCGCAGGCCCATGATCGTGCCATCTTCAAGATGCGCGGTGACCTCTAGGCATTCGGGCAGGCTGGAGCGTTCAACGACCAGCGAATGATAGCGCGTCGCCTCAAATGGTGAGGGCAGGCCAGCAAAGACGCCTTTACCCTCGTGATGCATCTGGCCCATCTTGCCATGCACGATTTCCGTATGGCGCACCACGTGCCCGCCAAAGGCCTGGCCGATGGTCTGATGACCAAGGCACACGCCCAGCAGAGGAATGCCAGCCTTTGCCGCAGCCAGCGTCAGATCAAGGCAAATCCCGGCCTGATCGGGATCGCATGGGCCGGGCGACAGCAGGATACCCGACGGTTTCAGCGCCAGCGCGGCGGCGACATCCAGCGCGTCATTGCGGCGGACCGTCACTTCGGCGCCGAGTTCGCCGACATAGTGCACCAGATTATAGGTGAAACTGTCATAATTATCGATGAGCAACAGCATCTTGGCCCGTCCGTGTTTGCAAAGCCCTGATGGTGGCCCTATCCCGTCATTTGGGGTAGAGGCCAGAGGGCCGGTCACGATATACTTGTTCAGGCTTGGCCCCGAGGGTCAAGGGGCCGAAAGCGGGAAACGCAGTGCCCAAGGGACAATACAAGGGAGAGCAGGCACTATGGCAGGTGGGTTTTTAGCAGGCTTGGTGGCCGGTACGGTTGTGTCGGGTCTGGCGCTGGGAGCAGTGTCGGTCGCGGTGGGAGGACCGCAGGTTGGCGGCAGCGGGCCTGATGCGGCGGCGCTCGACATTCCCGGTGGGTCTGGTTTCAACCAATCGCGCGATGACACAGCGGCGCGTTTGCCAAAGGCCGATGGTACGCTGGAGCTTGCAGGCAAGGCGCCTCAGGTGAGCGCAGCATCGCCCGACGATCTGCGCCAGCTTGCCACAGCCGATACGGCGCCTACAACGCGTCCCGACATCAGTGCGCCCCAGACGGGCATGACCGCGCCTGAGGTCACAGACGAAGGCAGCGGGATGAAAATTGTCGACGAGGGACCGCAAGCATCGGTGGACCCTGCGCCACGCGACGTTGACCCCGCGAAGGTTGCATCGACGGAGGACGCCGACGATCTGGCCATATCGTCGGACCCTGCACAGCCCAGCCTGCCCGAGGTTGAGGGCGGCGCAAGTTTTGACACTGCGCCGGAACCGCAGCAGGCCCCGGCACGAGAGAGGGCGCTGACACCAGACGTTTCGACGACGGATATGCAGTCCGAAGAAGTAACACCTGAGGCACGCGAGCCGCGCTCGGGCACCATCGGCAATATTGCGTCCGATATCGAGACGCAGCGTCTGCCATCGCTTGGGGCGCAATCCGAGCAACCAGTCCCGAGCGCGGCTGAAAGCGCTGTACCTCCCGCTGCGGACCTGCCCGCGATCACTGCCTATGCCGAGACGTTCGACAATCCTGAGGGCAAGCCGCTGATGTCGATCGTGCTGATTGATGACGGGACCAGCCCCATCGGTCTGGAGGCGCTTGAATCGTTCCCCTACCCGCTAAGTTTTGCGGTCGATTCGGCCTGGTCCGGCGCGGCGGAGGCGATGCGCCGCTACCGCAACGCCGGGTTCGAAGTGCTGGCGATCGCCGATCTGCCCGCCGGTGCCACTGCCCGCGACACCGAAACCACCATGCAAACGGTCGAGGCCGCTTTGCCCGAGGCGGTGGCGATTTTGGAGGGAACCGGCGCAGGATTGCAGATCAGCCGCGAATCAAGCGAGCAGTTGGCGCCGATCCTGATGGCCTCGGGTCGGGGATTGGTCCTGTATTCCAAAGGGCTTGAGACTGCGCCCAAATTGATTGCGCGTGAAGGTGTGCCGGTGGCCACTGTGTTCCGGGATTTCGACGCGAGCGGCCAAAGCGCGACTGTAATCCGGCGTTTTCTGGATCAGGCCGCGTTCAAATCCACGCGGGACGAGGGCGGCGTTATCATACTTGGCCGCATGCGGGCCGACACGATCAGCGCGCTACTGCTCTGGGGGCTGCAGGACCGGGCAAGCCGTGTGGCGCTGGCGCCAGTGTCGGCAGTGCTGACCGAGGAAAATTAAGCCTCGCGCCAGGTACCAAGCTCGAGGCCGTCCACTGTCCAATCGCCGATGCGCCAGCGGACCAGACGCAAGGTTGGATGACCGACATGTGCGGTCATGCGGCGTACCTGCCGGTTGCGCCCCTCGGTGATGGTCAGTTCGATCCAACTGTCAGGCACGGATTTGCGAAACCGTATGGGCGGCACACGCGGCCACAGATCCGGCGGCGCGATCCGGCAGGCTTGTGCGGGCAAGGTCAGACCGTCCTTTAATGTGATGCCCGATTGCAGCGCCGCGATGGCGGCGTCATCCGGCACCCCCTCGACCTGGACAAGATATGTCTTGGGTTTTTTGTATCTGGGATCGGCGATACGCGCCTGAAGCTTGCCGTCATCGGTCAGCAGGAGCAGCCCCTCGCTATCGCGATCAAGTCGTCCGGCAGGATACATGCCGGGGACGTTGATATAGTCAGATAAGGTGGGTCGGCCGCTGCCCTCGTCGCTGAACTGGGACAGCACGCCATGTGGTTTGTTGAACAGAATCAAGCGCGACATCTGGAACCGTGCCAAATTTTTGCGAGAATTTGGGACACGAATTTTCGCAAAAATTCGGCCCGCATCAGGTGTTTCCGTCGCCGCCAAACCGGGCGGCGTCTGCTGCGGCGCGGCGTATTGCGCGTGATTTGTGGACGGTTTCCATATATTCCGCCTCAGGGTCGCTGTCATAGACCACGCCGCCGCCGGCCTGGATGTAAAGCTGGTCGTCCTTGACCACGGCGGTGCGGAGCGCGATGCAGATATCCATATCGCCCCCGGCGCTGAAATAGCCGACACCGCCGCCGTAGACGCCGCGCTTTTCCGGCTCAAGCTCGTCTATGATCTCCATCGCGCGGACCTTGGGTGCGCCCGAAACTGTGCCGGCGGGCAAGCCGGCCAGAAGCGCGCTCAGCGCGTCTTGCCCCTCGGCCAGCTCACCCACCACATTGCTGACGATATGCATGACGTGGCTGTAACGCTCGACGATGAATTCTTCGGTCGGGCGTACGGTGCCGACCTTGCACACGCGCCCGGTATCGTTGCGGCCCAGATCCAGCAGCATCAGATGTTCGGCCAGCTCCTTGGCGTCCGACATCAGATCGGCCTCGTTGGCGCGATCCTCCTCGGGGGTGGCGCCGCGCGGGCGGGTGCCGGCGATCGGGCGGATCGTCACCTCTTTGCCGAAGACGCGCACCAGTATTTCCGGGCTGGCGCCGATCACCTGAAAGCCGCCGAAATTGAAATAGAACATGAAGGGCGACGGGTTCGTGCGGCGCAAGCTGCGGTAGAGCGCGAAGGGCGGCTGGCGGAAGGGCTGCGTCCATCGCTGGCTGGGCACGACCTGAAAAATGTCGCCAGCGCGAATGTATTCCTTGGCCTTTTCCACGGCGGACTTGTAGCCCTCGCGCGTGAAATTAGATGTGACCTCGTCTTCATCCGCAGCCTTGCCCAGCCCGCGGCTGGCCTGGGGCAGGGCGCGTTCCAGATCACGCACGGCGTCCATAACGCGCTCCGCGGCCTGCGCATAGGCGGCGCGGGCAGACTGGCCGGACCCGGCCCATGCGGGGGCGACGACGATCACCTCGCCTTTGACGCCGTCGAGAACCGCAATCACCGAAGGGCGCAGCATCAGCGCATCCGGCAGTCCCAGCGGATCGGGATTCACATTCGGCAGATGTTCGACCAGCCGGATCATGTCATAGCCGAGATAGCCAAACAGGCCCGCGCTGGCGGCCGGCAGATCTTCGGGCAGATCGATCCGGCTTTCAGCGATCAGGGTACGCAGATTGTCCAGCGGATTGCCATCCTGCTGCTCCCATGCATCCGAATCGAACCGCGCAGCGCGGTTGATGCGGCTGGTGCTGCCGTGGCACTGCCAAATCAGATCAGGCTTCATCCCGATGATCGAATAGCGCCCGCGTACCTCGCCGCCCGTCACTGATTCCAGCATGAAGGCATCGGTGGCCGCACCCGTCAGTTTCAGCATCAGCGACACCGGCGTGTCCAGATCGGCAGCAAGACGGGTATAGACGATCTGGCTGGCCCCGGCCTCGTGGCCGGCCGCAAAATCATCAAAGGATGGTGTCAGATCCACGGCGCGCGTCCCTTATTGGAAATTGGCATGCACGGCGTTGATCGCCTGCTGGTCCAGCGTGATCCCGGCGCGGCTGCGGATATCATCCGCCAGCGCCTGATACAGATCCTGCGCGATGTCATTGGCAGCCGAGCCGCGCAGGGTCTGACGGATCTGCGCCAAATCGCCATCTGTCGTATCGGGGTCCGATTCTGGTGAATTGATCCGGTCAAGGCGCACGAGGACAAGGCTCTCGCGGCCCGGGATGGACATCGTCTCGCCTTCGGCCAATTCAAAAACGGCGGGAATAAAGCCGGGAGGGGTACCTTGCTGAAACCCTTGGCGAGTAAGGCCGGCACCTGTCATCGGTGTCAGGCCCTGATCCTCAAAGCTGGCGCCATTCTCGATCGCCTCCAGCGTTGGCGCAGCCTGCGCCCGCAGTGCATCCATCAAGGCATCGCGTGACCATGCGGCGGCAACCTGTTGCTGTACGTCCTCCAGCGGCTGAACGGCAGGCTCGATGACTTCATCCAGACGCAGCGCAAAGATACCACCATCATCGAGGGTTTTGACCTCGGGAAAATCGCCGTCCTGCACTGCTGCTGCGGCATCGCGGAAATCGCCATAGGCGGCGATGCCCTCTTTCAAATCAGAGTGCCAGTCAACGACGCCGACCTGCATCTGCGTTTCATCCTGGAGGTTTTCCAGAGTTGCGCCGCCGGCCAGAAGATCGTCGATCGTGTCCCGCTCCGCATCGACGACGCGAGCGGCCCGGTCGCCTGCCAGTTCGTCGCGCAGCTGCGGCTCGGCCTCTTCAAAGCTGGTGTTTTGCGCCTGAAGCACCGCATTCACGCGAAACAGCGCCGAGCCCAGGTTGCTGTCCAGCGGGCCGACGACATCGCCGGCATCGGCGCCGAACACGGCATCGCCCGCCGCGTCCAGATCATCGCGTTCGACATCGCCCAGATCGACATCCTGAAGGCTTAGCCCCCGCGCTGCGACCAGATCGTCAAAGCTTGACTCGCGGCTGTCGATTTGCGCGCGCGCGGTGTCTGCGGCTTCGGCATCGGCGAAGACCAGACGTTCGACAAGGCGGCGTTCTGGCTGCTGGAATTCAGTGATGCGGCTATCATACGCGTCGCGCAGCGCGTCTTGCGGCACTTCGACGTCGTCAATGATCATTTCGGGCGTCATCCACGCATAGGTGATCCGCTTGACCTCGGGGGTGGTGAAGCTGGGCAGGTTGGCCTGATAATACGCCTCAAGATCGGCGTCCGTGGGGACGGGCAGGCCGGTGGTCAGGTCGGCGCGGCCAAGGATGGCGTAGGTCACGTCGCGTTCTTCGGCGATGTAGGTCAGCAAGGTATTGGTATACGCCTCTGGCGTGCTGACGCCGGAAATGATCGCGCCCTGCACCAGCGTGCTGGCGGTCTCTACGCGTACATTCTCTTCGAACTCGGCCTCGCTAAATCCGGCACGCTCCAGCGCGTAGCGGTATCCGTCCCGGTCGAAATTGCCGTCAAGCCCCTGAAAGCCGGGGATTTCGGTGATCTGCTGCAGCAATGTTGCATCGCCCACGGAAATGCCCATGCGCGCGGCTTCGTCTTCCAGCGCGGCCTGCGCGACAAGGCGCGACAGCACGTTCCGGGGCAGACCCTGCGCTTCGGCCTGGGCAAAGCTGACGGGCGCGCCGACCTCTGCGGTGGCGGCGTCGACCTCGGCGCGCAGGGCGCGGGCGTAGGCGCTGGTCGTGATTTCGGTGTCTCCGACCGTGCCGATCCGGGTGATACCACCGCTGAAATTGGTGACGCTGAACCCAGCGAGCCCGAGGACCAGAAGGCCCATCAGGATCCACATGGCGGATTTGGAAATACTGCTGGATCGCATGTTTTGGCGCCCTCGGAATTAAGGAAAATTGGCTTTGGCTGTGTTTATGCGCTCGTCGCTTTGGGGGCAAGGGGCCAGCCCGGCCCCTCCAGCGCCGCCAGCCTGTCCATAAGGCTGGCGATCCCGGCGCGGTCCACATTGGCAAAGGCGACGCGGAAATGCCGCGCGCCGGAAGCGTCCCCCCCGGGTGTGAACATCGTGCCGGGCAGCAGCAAAACGCCGGCATCCTGCACCAACCGTGGCGCCAGCACGTTTGATGCATCCGCGAAGGGGTGCGAGATATAGGCGAAATACGCGCCAGCCCCCTTTAATTCCCAGCCCTGAGCGGCAAGGCGGGGCATATTGTCCGTAATCGCGGCGCGGCGGTCTAGGATCTCGGCTCGCTCGCCCGCCAGCCATTGCGACAGGTTCTGCATCCCCCAAAGCGCCCCGATCTGACCCAGTTGGTTCGGGCAGATCGCCACGCAGTCGAGGAATTTTTCGGCCTCGGCCAGCCGGGCAGGCGACGTGAGCATAGCGCCGACACGGTGGCCGGTCAGGCGGTAGGCCTTGGAAAAGGAATAAAGCTGGATCAGGGTGTCCGACCAGTCAGGGTCGGTGAACAGATCATGCGGCGCACCTGATCTGGCGTCGAAATCGCGGTAGGTCTCGTCGACGATCAGGGCGATGCCGCGCGTGCGTGCCAGATCAAAGAAGGCGCGCACCAGATCGCTGGGGTATTCCACGCCGCCGGGATTGTTGGGCGTGACCAGCACGATGGCGCGGGTTCGGGGGGTGATCAGGGATGCGGCCTGTTCGGGGTCGGGCAGCAAACCCGCGCCGGCGGGCAGGGGGACGGTTCGGATGCCGTTCATATCGCACCACATTTTGTGGTTGAAATACCACGGCGTGGGCAAGATCACCTCGTCGCCCTCATCGCAGAGCGTCGCCAGCGCGGCGCAGAACGCCTGATTGCAGCCTGATGTTATGGCAACGTTTTCGGCGCCGATCTGGCCGCCATAGGCAGCGCTCCACTGCGCAGCCACTTCGGCGCGCAGATCGTCGCGGCCCAGAACGGCGCCATATAGATGCGCCTCGGTTTCGTTCATTGCTGCATCGGCGATGGCGGCGCGCAGGCCTTCGGGCGGGGCGCCGACAGGGGCGGCCTGACTGAGGTTCAGCAGCGGGCGGTCTGCGGTGAACTGCACACCGTCCAGCCAGCGGCGGGCGGCCATGACGGGCGGGGCAAAGCTGTGGGATGTGCGTGCCATGAATATCTCCGTCATTTGCCTCGGTAAGGCTGAACATATTGCAGGGCCAGATCCCAAGGGAAAAAGATCCAGGTATCCTGACTGACCTCGGTGACAAAGCTGTCGACGCGGTCCTTGGCCATGGGTTTGGCATAGATCGTGGCGATATGCGCGCGTGGCATGTGTGCGCGCACAATGTCCAGCGTGCGGCCGGTATCGACCAGATCGTCGATCACCAGAATGCCGGTGCCGTCCCCGATCACGGTCATATCGGGCGATTTCAGGATATGCGCGGCGCCTTGCACCTGATGGTCATAGCTTTTGACGCTGATCGTATCCACCGTGCGGATATCCAGCTCGCGTGCGACGATCATTGCGGGGGCCATGCCGCCCCGGGTGATGGCGACAACGGCGCGCCATGCGCCGTCATCCGGGCCTTTACCGTCCAGCCGCCAGGCCAGTGCACGCGCATCGCGGTGCAGCTGGTCCCAGCTGACGTGAAAGCCTTTTTCGTGCGGCAGCGGCTCTTGCATGGGTGCTCCTAAGGATCAGATGGCGATGCGGGTGGCCATGGCGCCCAAGAGGATCGCGGCGCCCCGGTCGAATTTCGATTTCAGGCGGATATAACCTGCGCGCATCGGCGCGGTGGTCAGGATCATGGTGGCCATGGCGTACCATGCCAGCTCCAGCGCCAAATGGTTGGTCAGGATCAATGCCTGAATCGTCCAGTCCAGATTGGCGGGCAGGATGGTCGAGAAAATCGAGCCGATGAAAAACACCAGCTTGGGATTGGCCAGATTGGTGATCAGGCCCAGGCGGAAGCCCTGCGCAATGCCGGGCAGGGCGGTGTCCACCGGATCATTCGCTCCGCGCCAGAGGCCGATCGCCAGCCAGATCAGATAGGCGGCGCCAACCAGTTTGAGCGCGGTATAAGCGGCAGGCACGGCGGCAAAGATGGCGCTGAGGCCCAGCATCGCCACAGCCGACCATGCGATGGCCGCCAGCGACAGGCCAAGGCCGGTCATGAACCCCGCGCGCCGCCCGCCGATGAAGGACGAGCGGATCATCGCGATGAACGCAGGTCCGGGGCTGGCAAGAGCGCCAAGGATGGCCGCGTTGAAAAGCAGGAGCGTGGCCGCGTCCATGGTGTGCCTCAGGTGGCGTCGATATCAGGCGCGTCTACCGCCTTCATTCCGACCACGTGATAGCCTGCATCGACATGCAGGTTCTCGCCGGTGGTGCCGCTGCCCAGATCACTGAGCAGAAACAGCGCGGCCTTGCCCACGTCGTCGATGGTGACGTTGCGGCGCAGGGGCGAATTCAGCTCGTTCCATTTCAGGATATAGCGGAAATCGCCAATACCGCTGGCGGCCAGCGTCTTGATCGGGCCGGCGGAAATGGCGTTGACGCGGATGCCGTCCTTACCCAGATCCTCGGCCAGATATTTGACAGACGCCTCCAGCGCCGCCTTGGCGATGCCCATGACGTTATAATGCGGCATCACCTGCTCGGCCCCGTAATAGGTGAGGGTCAGCATGGAGCCGCCTTCGCCCATAAGCGCTTCTGCCCGCTTGGCCACGGCGGTGAAACTGTAGCAGCTGACATCCATCGTGTTCAGGAAATTGTCGCGGCTGGTGTCGATATAGCGCCCGCGCAATTCGTTCTTGTCGGAAAACCCGATGGCGTGGACCAGAAAATCAATCTTGCCCCAGACGCGCTCGACCTCGGCAAAGGCGGCGTCGATCGAGGCGGGGTCGGACACGTTGCAGTCAATCATCACGTCCGAGCCCAGCGATTTTGCCAGCGGCTCGACCCGTTTCTTGAACGCGTCGCCCATATAGGTAAAGGCCAGATCGGCCCCCGCATCGGCGCAGGCCTGCGCGATCCCCCAGGCAATGGATTTGTCATTGGCAAGGCCCATGATCAGCCCGCGCTTGCCCGCCATCAAGTTATTTGACATGTCCATTTCCCGACGCAAATTCAGTGTATCAGTGACCTTTATGCGATTGGCAGGAGTGCATCAAGGGTTGGCTTCACTGGCGCGATGCGGCGTTGCACATAGGTCAGGACCGGGCCACATTATGCGCGGCGCGGCCCGCCCCGTAATGAAAGGCAGAAAGACATGAGTGACAGGACCGGAAAATTCGCCGGGGACAATCCCTTTGACATCGCGCGCGACTGGCTGGCCGAGGCTGAGATCAGCGAGCCGAACGATCCCAACGCCATAGCGCTCGCGACGGTCGACCCGGATGGTCTGCCGAATATGCGGATGGTTCTGCTCAAGGAAATTGCCGATGACGGCTTTGTCTTTTATACCAATTATGAGGGCACCAAGGGGCAGGAACTGGCTGCCAGCGGCAAGGCGGGATTTGTGATGCACTGGAAAAGCCTGCGCCGCCAGATTCGCGTGCGTGGCCCGGTCGAGCGCCAGGATGGGCCTGAGGCGGACGCTTATTATGCCTCGCGCTCGCTCAAAAGCAGGCTGGGCGCCTGGGCGTCGAAACAATCACGCCCTCTCAGCAGCCGCGGCGCGCTGATGGCAGAGGTCGCCAAAGTGTCGGCCCGCCACGGCCTGAATCCGCCGCGCCCGCCATTCTGGGGCGGCTTCAAGATCATCCCGGTCGAGATCGAATTCTGGGCGGATGGTGATTTTCGTCTGCATGACCGTTTTGTCTGGCGCCGCAAAGGGCCTCTGGACCCGTGGGGCGTTACGCGCCTGAATCCCTGAGACGAACCCGCGCCGTCACCGCTGCCATTGTGATAAGGTGCCATTCCTTGGACGCCGCCCCGTGCGTTTATGGGACCTATTAAGCAAAGTATGCGTCTCAATGATGGACGTCGGCGGCGCATAGGTATATATTGCAGGGATAATTTATTAGCAAGAAATTGATATTGGGGCGCAATGCACGGAAGGGTCCACGGACGCGTCAAATGGTTCGATCCCGTCAAAGGGTTCGGCTTTGTGGTGTCCGATGAGGGCGGAGACGATATTCTCCTGCACGCCAATGTCTTGCGCAATTTCGGTCAAAGCTCGGTCGCGGATGACGCCATTATCGAGCTGGAAGTGCAGCAGACCGAACGGGGCGTCCAGGCCACGGCTGTCCACAGTATCATGCCGCCTCAATTTGTCGATCTGCCAGGTCTGGCCGATTTCCAGGACGTAGACCCCGAACTGCTGCGCAGCGCGCCCCTGTTGCCAGCGCGTATCAAATGGTTTGACAAGATCAAGGGATTCGGTTTCGCCAACACCTTTGGCGAGGCAGGCGATGTGTTTGTTCATATCGAAGTCCTGCGCCGGTCCGGTCTGGCGGATCTGCAACCCGGCGAGGCGGTGGCGATTCGTGCGATCGAGGGCAAGCGGGGACGTATGGCGACCGAAGTGAATGGCTGGGAGACGGCGATAAAATGAGACATGCGATAGCCGCTTTTGCGTTCAGCCTATGCATGGCCGTTTCCGCGTCGGCCGAGACTGCCTGCCAGGACGATCAGGTGCATCTGCGCGGCGACTGGGGGCAGGCGCGGTTCACCATCGAGCTGGCGGATGACGAGGCCGAGCGTGCGCAGGGCCTGATGCACCGCGAATCCATGCCACAAAGTGCGGGGATGCTGTTTGTCTATCCCGAGGCGCGGACAGTCGGGTTCTGGATGAAAGATACACTGATTCCCTTGGATATGATTTTTCTGGATGCGACCGGCACGGTTGTGCGGGTCCATTCCAATGCGGTGCCCGGCGATCTGACCCCGATCATGGGCGGCACTGACATCAAGGCCGTGCTTGAGATCAATGGCGGTCTGGCCCAGCGTATGGGAATCGCCCCCGGCACGCAGCTGCGTCACCCGTCCTTTGCGCCAGACCGGGCCGCTTGGGGCTGCTGAGCCGACCAGCACCTGATTTAAGCCGATGGTGCAGGCCACGCGGCAGTATTTGTGCTTTTCTTCGCCGGCAAATATGGCTATTGGGTCGCCATGGTTCGGGGCGTGGCGCAGTCTGGTAGCGCACCTGTTTTGGGTACAGGGGGTCGTGAGTTCGAATCTCGCCGCCCCGACCATTCTTTCCCAGTAATATAATTGTCCAAAACGGCACTGCGGCTTGCGGCCCCTTTGAGGTGTGCGGGATATCGCTTGCCTGTGGCGGGATTGCATCCTCGCCAATTCATTCCGAAAAATAATATTTTGCACCAGCCGAACGGGGATCGCTGTTTTGCGGCGGTGGATAAAGCGATACCCTTGTCCCGGCTGGGCCCGCATAAACCTGCTGAAAATCAGCGAAAATGGAAACCGGCACACTGTTCAGTTGCCCTGTGGATATGCTGTGGGTGAATCGGGTGGGGCCGTATGCTCCGGACGATCTGAAAAAGGTCAACGCCAATCAGATGAATATTGACTTAAATTATCGTTGACGGACCATGCTGAAATGCGTCAGGTTGTGCAAGCTGGCGCACGGGCCACAACATATAGTAGCCCGGCGCTGGACAGAACTAGTCTCAGCCAGCACCGGTGATCCGGCGTTTGAAGGCGCGCATTTCAGGTGCGAGGCGTCCGGCTGGAATGCGTTTGTTTGAGCGATGAGTTGTCTGGCGCGGAACGGCGTGCCGGGTGCATATTCTAAAATCAGGGAAACCCCGCGCGGGGCGAGAGGCAGTGACATGAAAATCGACAGAAAATTCACCAAAGCAGGCCAGGATGCGTATGCTGATCTGGACTTCGTGACGACCGTGTCCGAGATCCGCAATCCTGACGGCACCACTGTTTTCAAGCTCGACAATGTCGAAGTCCCCGCAGGCTGGAGCCAGGTCGCCAGCGACGTCATCGCCCAGAAATATTTCCGCAAGGCCGGCGTTCCGGTGCGCTTGAAAAAGGTCAAGGAAAAGGACGTTCCCGAATTCCTGTGGCGGTCGGTCCCCGATGGCAAGGATGTGGAAACAACCGGCGAAATCTCGGCCAAGCAGGTGTTTGACCGGCTGGCCGGTGCCTGGGCCTATTGGGGCTGGAAGGGCGGCTATTTCACCGACGAATCCGACGCACAGGCCTATTTCGACGAAATGCGCATCATGCTGGCCCGCCAGATGGGCGCGCCCAACAGCCCGCAATGGTTCAACACCGGCCTGCACTGGGCCTACGGCATCGACGGGCCGGGGCAGGGACATTACTATGTCGATTACCAGACCGGCAAGCTGACCAAATCCACCAGCGCTTATGAGCATCCGCAGCCGCATGCCTGCTTTATCCAGTCGGTCAAGGACGATCTGGTGGGCGATGGCGGCATCATGGACCTGTGGGTCCGCGAGGCGCGCCTGTTCAAATATGGCTCGGGCACCGGTACGAACTTCTCCAGCCTGCGCGCGGCGAACGAACCGCTGTCGGGCGGTGGCAAATCGTCCGGCCTGATGGGCTTCCTGAAAATCGGCGACCGCGCGGCGGGCGCGATCAAGTCGGGCGGCACCACGCGCCGCGCGGCGAAAATGGTGATCTGTGACGCCGATCACCCCGACGTTCAGGAGTTCATTAACTGGAAGGTGAAGGAAGAGCAGAAGGTCGCCAGCATCGTCGCAGGCTCCAAGATGCACGAAGCCAAGCTGAACGACATTTTCTCGGCCATCCGCGCCTGGGACGGCACGACCGAGGATTCGGTTGATCCCAAGAAGAACCCACAGCTGAAGGACGCCATTCGCGGCGCCAAGAAATCCGCGATCCCCGAAACCTACGTCAAGCGCGTGCTGGATTATGCCAGGCAGGGCTACGAGAGCATTGAATTTCCGACCTACGACACCGATTGGGATTCCGAGGCCTATGCGTCCGTCTCGGGCCAGAACTCCAACAACTCCATCCGCGTCACCGATGCCTTCCTGAAGGCGGTCAGGGACGATGCGGACTGGGCGCTGCTGAACCGCACCGATGGATCGGTCGCCAAGACGATCAAGGCGCGCGATCTGTGGGAAGATGTCGGCCACGCCGCATGGGCCTGCGCCGATCCGGGCATCCAGTATCACGACACGGTCAACGCGTGGCACACCTGCCCCGAGGATGGCGAGATCCGCGGCTCCAACCCCTGCTCGGAATACATGTTCCTTGACGATACCGCCTGCAACCTGGCGTCGATGAACCTGCTGAAATTCTACGACGAAGGCCGCTTTGACGCCGAAGCCTACATGCACGCCTCGCGCCTTTGGACCGTGACGCTTGAAATCAGCGTGATGATGGCGCAGTTCCCCAGCAAGGAAATCGCGCAGCGCAGCTTTGAGTTCCGCACGCTAGGTCTGGGATACGCCAATATCGGCGGGCTGCTGATGAACATGGGCCATGGCTATGACAGCGACGAGGGCCGCGCGCTTGGCGGGGCGCTGAGCGCGATCATGACCGGCGTTGCCTACGCGACCTCCGCCGAAATGGCGGGCGAACTGGGCGCCTTCGCAGGATATCAGCGCAACGCGGACCATATGCTGCGCGTCATTCGCAACCACCGCAACGCGGCCCACGGCAATGCCGACGGCTATGAGGCGCTGGCGGTAAAACCCGTCCCACTGGACCACGCGGGATGCCCCGATGGCCGCCTGGTCGAGCTGGCCATGTCCTGCTGGGACGAGGCGCTGGCTTTGGGCGAAAAACACGGCTACCGCAACGCCCAATCCACCGTGATCGCGCCCACCGGCACCATCGGTCTGGTGATGGATTGCGACACCACCGGGATCGAGCCGGACTTTGCGCTGGTCAAATTCAAGAAACTGGCCGGGGGTGGTTATTTCAAGATCATCAACCAATCGGTGCCTGCCGCGCTGGAAATGCAAGGCTACGGCAGCGCGCAGATCGAGGAAATCATCAGCTACGCCGTGGGCCACGGCACCATCGGCAACGCGCCGGGGATCAACCACACCTCGCTGATTGGCCACGGCTTTGGCCCAAATGAGCTGGCCAAGATCGACGCCGCTCTGGGCAGCGCATTCGACATCCGTTTCGTGTTCAACCAGTGGACGCTGGGCGCCGAATTCTGCACCAACGTTCTGGGCATCCCGGCGGCCAAGCTGAATGATCCGGCCTTCGACCTGCTGGCGCATCTGGGCTACAGCCGCGGCGATATCGAGGCGGCGAACGACCATGTCTGCGGCACCATGACGCTGGAAGGCGCGCCGCATCTGCGCACCGAACATTACCACATCTTCGACTGCGCCAACCCCTGCGGCAAGAAGGGCAAGCGTTACCTCAGCGTGGGCAGCCACATCACCATGATGGCCGCTGCGCAGAGCTTTATCTCGGGCGCGATTTCCAAGACGATCAACATGGCCAACGATGCCACGATCGAGGATTGCCAGAAGGCGTACGAGTTGAGCTGGTCCCTCGGGGTCAAGGCCAATGCGCTGTACCGCGACGGCTCCAAGCTCAGCCAACCGCTGGCATCCGCACTGGTTGAGGATGACGACGAGGCCGCCGAGGTGCTGGAGAGCGGCAGCAACCACGAAAAGGCGGCAGTTCTGGCGGAAAAGATCGTCGAAAAGATCGTCATCAAGGAAGTGGCGAAGTTCCAGCGCGACAAAATGCCGGAGCGGCGCAAGGGCTATACCCAGAAGGCGCTTATCGGCGGTCACAAGGTGTATTTACGCACCGGCGAATATGCCGACGGCCAGCTGGGCGAGATATTCATCGACATGCACAAGGAAGGCGCGGGTTTCCGTGCGATGATGAACAACTTTGCCATCGCCGTCAGCGTGGGCCTGCAATACGGCGTGCCGCTGGAGGAGTTCGTTGACGCCTTCACCTTCACCAAATTCGAGCCGTCGGGCATGGTGCAGGGCAATGACAGCATCAAGAGCGCGACCTCGATCCTCGACTATATCTTCCGCGAGCTGGCGGTCAGCTATCTGGACCGCACCGACCTGGCGCATGTCAAACCGGAGGGCCACAGCTTTGACGATCTGGGCCGCGGCGAAGAGGAAGGCGTGCGCAACATCACCGAGATGAGCGAGGCCGCTGCCACCAGATCGCTTGCGGTGCTCAAGCAGATCAGCTCAACCGGGTATCTGCGCAAGCGTCTGCCGCAGGAACTGTACGTGCTGAACGGCGGCCAGATGCCCAGCCAGATGGCGGCAAACGGTGGCGTTGATCCGGTTGCAAACTTGCAGACGCTGGTGCCGGAGACGGCCAACACATCAACGCTGGTCGCGTCCCAAACCACCATAACGTCCGGCGCTGTGGCTATGGATGCTCGCATGAAGGCGCGTATGCAGGGCTATGAAGGTGAGGCTTGCAACGATTGCGGCAACTACACGCTGGTGCGCAACGGCACCTGCATGAAGTGCAACACCTGCGGCGCGACATCTGGCTGTAGCTGAGGAACTCAGGGTTGATGTCGGTCGGGGCAAAGTAGCTCCCGAATGGGGCAAAGATCGTCCCGGCCGGGAGTAAAGTTTGTCTCGGTGGCCGCAAGATGAGCAAAAAAAGTCAGCCGGGATAGGAGTGTCCCGGCTGATACTTTATGTAGGTAACTGTTATGTAGGGATACTTTCCGTCGCGTGCGTCTGGGAGCTCTACCGTATGCTTGGGGCGCATGAGTGGGAACCGTAGAAGAGAGCGGAGAGTGGGACTTCGCTGCAACTGCTCGGTTGATGCCTCGTAGAGGCGAGAGCAGCCATTTAGTTGACCTCGAAACCGGGTTTTATTCTGTACCGCCGCAATGCGGCTCGGAGCCCAAAGAGTTTATGGATCAGAACACTCAAGTGGGGCCAATACCAGATAATGCTAATTTTCGTATTGCGCGGACGAGCTTTACGCGAAGGTCGCTGCCATATCTGTTCAACCGAGAGGTGTGGCGCCAGTTAAAATGAGTTGTGACTTGATTCAAAGCTTATACTGATCTTAAACGATAAGAGACGGCGCAATGATATCTCGGGCACTGCGGATGCCGGGTGGCGGATGAGACATGTGGAATGAAAAGTAAAAAAGGATCAAAGGCAATGAAACGCCAAAAATTTATTGATCAAATGGTTGCTACCAGTCGCTCGACAAGATTGTTTTGCGCCACCGCTGCGATGGTGCTGACGGGTCTGGGTTACGCGTCCGCCGATACGGTGCCGACGATGAAGACGATGAAAATGACCACGCCGATACCGGACTCGATTACGACACCGGAGAGTGTGGACACAAGGTTGGGCACGCTAAACTTTTTTGATGGGTTCCCCGATGACGCCACTTCGGAGAAGATCTATGACAATCTCGACTTCTCGCGTGGAGTAGAGGCCTTTCTCAACGCCATGCCCGGTGCATCCATGGAAGCTTTCCGGATTGGTCTTGCAAGCCAGGGTGCCGACAACAACCAGTCCATCCTGATCTTCGAAGACCTGATGGACTCACGTTCGCTGTTCCTGACAGGCAATACTGAAAGCATCTACAACCTGATGTGGCTCGACACCACGTCCGGACCGCTGGTGATCGAGACGCCGCCGAATATCCTTGGCTTCATCGACACCCATTGGTTCGAATATGTCGGCGATGTCGGGAATGTCGGTCCCGACAAGGGCAAGGGTGGAAAATACCTGCTGTTGCCTCCTGGCTATGATGGCGAAGTGCCGGACGGCTATTTCGTGCTGCGATCGCCGACGTATGGCAACCTGCTATTCTTCAGGGGCTTCCTCGAAAACGGCAGCACCGCAGTTGCAGTTGAGAACACGAAAAAGCTCTTCAAAGTGTATAATCTTTCGGACAGCGACAACCCGCCACCGATGAATTACATCAACGCGTCCGGAAAGGAATTCAACACCATCCATGCCAACGACTATCATTACTACAAGGAGGTGAACGACATCGTCCAAGCCGAGCCGAATGAGGCCTATCACCCCGAGGTGCTTGGACAACTCGCCTCCATCGGCATCGAAAAGGGCAAACCCTTTGCACCTGACGAACGGATGAAGAAGATCCTTACCGAGGCCGCCGCGGTCGGTAACGCGACGGCGCGCACCATCACATTCAAGTCGCGTATCGAAGACGCCTATTTCTATCCGGACGGCGCCTGGTTCACCCCGTTTATCGGTGGCAGCTACCAGTTTCTTTCGCAGCCCGGGGTGCGCAACCTCGATACGAGGGTGATGTTTCACTACTACGCTACCGGGATCACCCCAGCGATGGCAATCAAGCGTGTCGGTGTCGGCTCGGCCTACGCCGTTGCGACCGTCGACGCCGACAAGAACCCCCTTGACGGCAGCAAGACCTACAAGCTTCATCTCCCGCAAAACATTCCGGCGAAGGACTTCTGGTCGTTCGTTGTTTATGACAATCAGACCCGTTCGATGCTGCAGACGGACCAGCAATTCCCCAGCATCGGTAGCGACAAGAGTGACGTTGTGATCAATGCGGACTCGTCGGTCGATCTCTGGTTTGGCCCGACCGCGCCCGAAGGCCACGAAGCCAACTGGGTCCAGACAGTTCCCGGAAAGGGATGGAACGTTATTCTTCGACTCTATGGGCCGTTAGAGACTTGGTTCGACAAAACCTGGAAGCCGGGAGAATTCGAACTGGTGCAGTAGGTGCCTTTACTGCGCTGATTCATAGCGAAAGTTTATTACTACATTTCGGGGAAAGTCGGAGTCATCGGCTTTCCCCACTGCTGTTTGCGATTGCCCACACGCTGTGCAACGAGCTTGGTTAGCATCACGCGCTTCGCGCTAATCAAGCCCCCTGTACCTCATTCAAGCGATCTCACTATTTCGCATTCCACCCAGCCAGTTTAGAGCGCAGAGCCCAAGGACGCGACAATGAGCGCCCGATTTGCCCGAACTCGCGTCGTTCGGCCCTGTGAGATGCTGCGCCGTCAATCAATGTCTGCCCTGGGAAAGCTGCTCAGAGGCGCAGATGACAGTTATGAGTGGAAGTAACGGGTCGAAAGCATCGGTAAGGCGGAGATAAGCGACCGGCAGCTTTGTCCCGACACCGTTCCTTCAGTCTGATGAAATGCGGCCCGACCTGTCCGCACTCGAACGTTCTGAACCATGCAGGCGCCACCCGGGTCCCAAAAAACTTGATCAGTACGGTAAATCAGGCGATCTTGGCTTCAACCGGCATCCCACGTGGGGATTGTCAGTGTACCCGTTCAAAACGGTACACATAAAGTTGAAAGCAAAATTTGAGAGACTGATTATGGCGAACACAGACAGCACCGGTCATTCGCACCCGTCGTGGTTCGTGGCTCCTGACACCGCAGACATAATGGCGTGGGTGTCTTTGGCTATACTCGCTTTGGTGCTGTACGGGATAGTGACGCTCTATGCCGCGTTCGATCGCTGGGCCGAGCATAAGTCAAAGGGCACTCCCCTGGCGAAAACCATTCCAACGATGCTGACCATCGCTCTGCTGTATGAAATTTTTCCTTTGGGGCATTTCAATATTCTTCTGCCGATCAGCGCCATCTTGATAGCCTTGATGGCAGATTGGTCGCGGTTCCATACTTTGGGTGGAAACCAGACCGAACATGGAACCGATGTTCTAGTCATGACAACCGACCAGGGGCAGCCTGATAACGGGGGGGCTGACGGCGCGTCCGAAGCCCAGGAGGTCAAGAATGCTTGAGCTTCTCTTGACATCGTTTCCAGTAATCTTCCGCTACTTCCAGTTACGGCGTCGTGGCGAGGCCATGAGCGTTTGGAACATGCGAAGCGCAGTGGTCTTGTGGGCGATACTCGCCTTCTTCCTGTTCATGGTAATTTTTTACTTCCATCCGAAATCCTATTCGGGACTGGTGCCGTTCCGAACCGTTTCAGTTGTCGCACAAACCAGCGGCCCTGTCATTGAGTTGCCTATCGAGAACGGACAGAGGATTTCTGCCGGAGATCTGTTGTTCCGCGTCGAGGACCACACGCAGAAAGCTGCATTGAAGCAGGCTGAGACCGAGTTGGGAAAGATTGCCGCCGCCGAAGCCAAGTCAGCCGACACGCTGGAAGTCGCCGAAGCGAGCGTGCGTGAGGCGGCAGCATCGCTCGACAAACTGAAAGTCGATCTGACGAATGCGCAGACGCTCTATGGCCGGAATGTCGGCACTCAGGATGCGGTAAGAAAACTGGAAGCTTCTGTCGCCGTTGCCGAGGCCGAATTGTCAGCGGCTCAATCGCAAGTTAACTTGGCACAAACGGATATGTCACAGGCCATTCCCGCCCAACGCAAAGCGGCAGAAGCAGCAGTGGAGAGTGCCCAGGTCGCACTCGACCGAACCGAGGTGCGTTCCTTCACGGATGGTGTTGTAACCCAGCTGGTCATGAGCGAAGGCAGCCCGGCATCGCAGCTGATCCTGAGCCCCGCGATGATAATCATCCCGGACCGTCCAAAGGATCTGCCGGTCAGGATCATTGCCGGGTTCTCTCAGGTCGCGCGCGCTACTCTGTACGAGGGCATGCCTGCGGAGATTGCCTGTGACAGCAATGCTAATTTATCGTTCCGAAACGCTGTGCTGCCCGGAAAGGTTGCTTTCATCCAGCCGGCAGTCGCAGCAGGCCAGATCGTGCCGGGAGGTCAGTTGCTGGAGCCAAATGTGAGAACCGCACGCGGTTCCATCGTGGTTTTCTTTGAACTTGACCACCCTGAACATGAAAAAATCATGTTGGACGGTAGCGGGTGCCTCATACAGACCTATACTAATAACCTCGAAGGTACTTCGGGCCACATCATCGCAGCAACCGGTATCATAAAGGCCATTGGTTTGCGCCTGAAGGTCTGGGGTTCTCTGATCTCAGGTATTGGTCTCGCAGGCGGGGGTAGTCATTGACCGGCCCGCGAGATTTCAAGTTGGGTTTGAGTGAGTTTGATGTTCCGACGGACAACCCGTTCAGCTGAACCGGTTCCGGGACAATGCAGTCGCAGATTATACCAGACAGGTTGAAACGTGACGGACATTCCAGAAGGCATCGCCCTTCATTCGGAGTGATTGATGAAGAATAGAAGTTATAGCAGCAAAAGCATGACAACGTATTGGGTCCAAACCTATTTGGGCTTTTTTACACTATGGACATCGTGAGTAATGTTTGACGTCAGCGCCTGTGGGACAGATTTGAGGAATTGAACGACGGAGGATTTCTGGTTCATCGTAACTTTCGTGGAGTGAAGATGAACCAGAAATCCGGAACGTCCAAGGACGCAACTGACAAGCTGGTCAAGAACATCCGCGGCGAAACCCGTCAGACCTATTCGGCTGAGGAGAAGATCCGCATCGCCTTGGCGGGTCGCCGATTATTACAACAACGAGCGCTACCACGAGAGCCTGAGCAAGGTCACACCCGCCGACGTCTACTTCGGCCACAAAACCATTCTCAGAAGAAGGAAAAGGATCAAGCCGCAGACAATCCGCCATTGCCGCTTGCAACATCAAAAACACGCAGCTTAATCAATCACACAAACGAGCCAGAGCCTCCAATGCTCAAACCGCTCTCATGTCCCGTGTTATATGACGACGGACAGCGGGTAGTTTGATCCGGTTTCGGCGATGGCCGCCCAAAGCAGGACATCGGCCTTCTTCGCGCCCGCTAGCGCCACGATTTCGGCCAGACGCGGCTGGCCTTCGGTCAGCGTGCCGGTCTGCGCAAGCAGCGATCCCAACGAGCCGCGCGGGCATATCGGCCCGCTGACCGTGCTGGCTGAATACCGGCGACGCGGTATCGGGCGCCGTTTGATGCTGCAGTGCTGCCTGCATATTGACATGCTCGAAGCCACAGCCTGGTTGGAGATTCATCTGAAGATCAACGCGGGCTTCTACAGAACTCTCGGCTTTGATTTGCTCAGCAAGAAACCTGTACTCGGCGTGCCGGCATGGTTCATGCGTCGCGCGCCTGCAGGACGATGAAGTTTTCTGGCAAGTGGTCATACCGGACGCCGCGCCCCATAATTCAGTATTTTTGGGCCTTGTGCCAGGCTCTGACGAGCCGGGCAAATGCGCCGGTCATATCGTCTCCTGCTCTGTACACGGTGACACCTGTGCAAGTATCACGATCCATGTTTGACATATCAGTTCTCGAAGCGTAGACATCTATTATCAACTCAGGATATGCATCCATGATAACAGGCGCCCAAATGCGAGCCGCGCGCGTCCTTCTCGGCATCGACCAGAAAACCTTGGCCGGCCTGTCCGGGCTGTCAGTTCCAACGATTCAGCGTATGGAGGCCAGTTCCGGCAACGTGCGCGGAGTGGTGGACAGTCTGACCAAGGTGATCGAGGCGCTTGACCGGGCAGGGGTGGACTTGATCGGCGAGGGTGCCAATAGCGCGACTGGCGGGCGCGGCGTGCGCCTGAAGGCCAACAGCACGAAACCCTCAAATGAACAACAGACATCCGCGACGGCGACCGCCGAAAAATAGTCGGCGTTCCCGCCGCCCTCTTGACCAAGGCGCGGCCCAGAAATGAAAGACATGATCCCCCGAGACGGCGATGCGTTGAGCTTTGCCGACCTCTATACACCCAAGATCGTGACCGTCCTGCGCGAGGGGTACGGCCTTTTGCAGTTGCGGGCAGATGCGATTGCCGGAATGACTGTTGCTATCGTCGCTCTGCCGCTGTCGATGGCGATCGCCATCGCCTCTGGCGCGACACCAGCGCAAGGGCTGTTTACGGCGATCATCGGCGGCTTCTTCGTCTCGCTGCTGGGAGGGTCACGCTTTCAGGTGGGCGGTCCCGCTGGCGCCTTCATCGTTCTCGTGGCCGCGACCGTGGCCCAACACGGCATGGACGGGCTGATCCTCGCCACACTGCTGTCCGGGCTCATGCTGACGGCCGCAGGTTTCCTGCGGTTGGGGACCTTTATCAAGTTTATCCCGTTTCCGGTTACCATCGGTTTCACGGCCGGAATTGCCGTCATTATTTTCGCCAGCCAGATCAAGGATATCTTCGGTCTGTCACTCGACCACGAGCCGGGGGCGCTGCTGGAGAAACTTCCAGTCCTTTGGGCGGCGCGCTCCAGTATCACGCCGGCCGCTGTCTTGATTTCTCTTGCGAGTGTCGCGATCATCGTCGGGCTGCGCAAGGTGAGACCGCACTGGCCGGGGATGCTGATCGCAGTGGCCGCGGCTGCGACGGCAACGGCGCTGCTGAGCCTGCCGGTTGAGACCATCGGCACCAAATTTGGCGGCATTCCGTCCACCCTTCCGCTGCCAAGCCTCCCGACAATGTCGTTCGACAAGATCATGGCGGTTCTTCCGGCGGCCATGTCTTTTACCCTGCTCGGATCGATCGAATCCCTTTTGTCAGCTGTCGTGGCCGATGGCATGACCGGGCGTCGGCATCGGTCGAACTGTGAATTGGTCGCGCAGGGCGTGGCCAACGTTGCGACATCGCTTTTTGGCGGGTTCTGCGTCACAGGCACCATCGCGCGGACCGCGACCAATGTCCGTTCGGGCGCTCATGGGCCCGTCGCCGGAATGTTGCACGCGGTGTTCCTGCTGCTCTTCATGCTGATTGCGGCACCGCTCGCCGCCTATATTCCATTGGCTGCGCTGGCGGGTGTGCTCGCCGTCGTGGCCTGGAAAATGATCGAGAAGCCGGCCATTGCGATCCTGATCCGGTCGGGCTGGGGCGAGGCGACCGTTTTGGGCGCCACTTTTTTCCTGACGATCTTTCGGGACCTTACCGCAGGCATTGTCGTTGGATTCGCGCTTGGCTCCGTTCTGTTCATCCAGCGCATGAGCCGCACGACGGTGGTCTTGGCACATTCACCCTTGGTCAACCGCGACGAGGCAGATGATGCAACCCCAAGAGGGCCTTATAAAGACGAGGCCGCCGCGAACCCCGATATTGTAATCTATCGCATCTCCGGTGCGCTTTTCTTCGGCGCCACCGCCTCGATCGGGTCGGTGTTGGATCGCATCCAAGACAGCCACAAGGCCCTGATCATCGATTTCTCGGCCGTGCCATTCCTCGACTCTACCGGTGCAAACATGATCGAAGGGTTGGCCCAAAAGGCACATAAGGGTGGTATCGAAATCTGGCTGACGGGCGCCAGCCGCGATATCCAGCGTGTGTTCGTCACGCATGGTCTGAAAAAGCCCCTCGTGAACTATACAGCAACCGTCGAGGATGCCGTGGCCGCAGCCAGCGATGTTCTCAGACAAGTTTCAGAGGCTGCGTGATGCCAGGTTCCTTCTCCGGACGACGGCCGCGCTATCAGAATTGCAAAGTAGAAATGCGCAAACGCTATGTCCTCAAAGCGCTGGAGCGACCACGCACGCAATCGGAATTGCGAGATGCACTGGGCATGAGCAATAGCGGGATCCTGCATCTTATGCGGCGCCTTGAACGTGATGGCCTCGTCAGACCCGCGGAACGGGTTGCCTGGACCCGGATTTGGGAAAGAACAACGGACTGTATTTGAAAATGCTGACTTAGCTTTAGCAGCTGCAGGTCTGGCCCGAATGCCACCGGCTGGCTCTGAAATTCCGTCGTTCTGTTTATGCATATCGCATGATTACCGGGATGCTGAACAACAGCGGCTGGCATGTAAATCACAAGCGCGTCGAACGCATTTGGCGGCAGGAAGGGCTGAAAGTCCCGCAAAAACAACCAAAGAAGGGCCGGCTATGGCTGAACGATGGCTCATGCATCCGGCTCCGGCCGGAGCGCCCGAACCATGTCTGGTCCTACGACTTCGGCCAGGATCGGACGCACGACGGGCGGGTCTTCAGGACGCTCAATATCATCGATGAGTTCACGAAGGAGGCCCTGGTGATCCGTGTCAAACGCAAGCTCAATTCAGTCGATGTGGTCGACGCCTTGACCGACCTGTTCATTTTGCGCGGTCCGCCCGAGTTCATAAGATCCGACAATAGCGCGGAATTTATCGCCAAAAAGGAGCGCGCTTGGATTGGCGCGGTGGGCGCAAAGACGGCCTTTATTGCGCCAGGATCACCGTGGGAAAACGGCTACTGCGAAAGCTTCAATGCCAGGTTCCGGGACGAGCTTCAGAACGGTGAGGTTTTCTACACGCTCCGTGAGGCCCAGATCCTGATCGAAAGGTGGCGCCGCCACTACAATACCGTCAGGCCGCACAGCGCTCTGGGATAACGCCCACCAGCGCCCGAAAGCATCGTTCCGATAGACCAAAGGCCGACCATGCGCTAACAATCAAACTGGACCACTCGACGGGGGCAGACCAAAACGATGGCGCCTTTGAGCGATGATGCCATCGTCAGCCTGCCCGTCGTGGCGCGCTGATCAAGCAGGCCCACGCCGGACATCACGGTGATCCTTACGGTCAGCTACACCAATCAGTGGTCCACGATCATTCTTGCACAGTGGCACCGCTCTTAATGCGAGTCATCATCAGAATTGAGATATCCGAAGGCGGTCATATCGACATGCTGGCTCTCCTTCATTGAGATGTGATGCACATCGGTCTCAATGAGACAATGTTATGTTCTAGCGGACTTCGGGAGTTTTTTCAGCGCGACGAGGATCGGTCAAGCCGTTCTAAGTCTCCTTTTCGGCCTTGACCGCCTCAGTAAGCAACGTTGCCGTCGTGTCCGCCGCCTTTGCGAACACCCGGGCATAGGGTTGCGCAAGGTCAGTCATCGCCCATTCGTGCGTCTCCAACGCTTCGAAGGTGTCCGTCTTCGGAGTTCCGGCATACTTGCCTCTTTCGACATTCGAAACTCACCTGAAAGATCCGTTTCATGCATTCCTGTGAATGTGATCTTCGGAAATAGTTCACTCCCCAATTCAGTTTTTAGGGCTGCTGGCAGTCAGACAGCCCCATGTGGGTTGGCAATCCTCGTTATCCGCTGAAACTTCTTTCTGTAGGCCGAAGGTGACAGCCCGACACCGCGCTTGAAAACCCGCCGAAAAGACGCAGGATCATCATATCCGGCCAACGCACCGACTTCGTCGACGGACACGGTATCCGCCTCCAACATCTGCTTGGCTTCCTCGATCCGCAATGCCTGAACATACTCTATCGGCGCAAATCCCGTTGCTGCCTTGAATCGACGCGAGAAGGTGCGCGGCTTGAGGCCTGACCTCTCGACCATGTGCGCTACCGGCTTGGCCGTGGCGTAGTTGTCTGCAATCCAGGTCTGACACTCTGATATCGGCCCGTCCTCGGACACCATGGGGCGGGTCATCACGGCGTATGGCGATTGGCCCTCGGAATGGCCGCTGATCAGAAAAACTTTCGCGGTTTCAATTGCATGCTGATACCCACAGAATTTGGCGATAAGATAGACTGCCAGATCATGCCACGCACTGACCCCGCCGGCGGTCACGATGCGATCACCTTCCGCTTCCAGACACAGGATGGATTCGGTGCGGAACACGATCTTGGGATAATGACGCTGGAACATGTCTCGGTAAGCCCAGTGGGCCGTGGCGCTATGCCCGTCAAGCAGACCGGTTTCCGCCAGCAGCAATGCGCCGGAACAGACCGAACTGACCAGCGCGCCATCGCGGTGGACGCGCTTTAACCATGCAATCTCTCGTGGATAGCGACCCTTGGGCACATCATGGATCGACGTGTACAGGTCGCAGACAACGACCGCATCGGCATGATCCAGATCGCGTGTGGCGACATGCGGCTCGACGGGAATGTTTCCCATGCAATGAAACGTCTTGCCGTCGGCCGAGGCGATCCTGACGTCCAGCAATTCCTGCCCCGGCGCGCCCGAGACCATATCCGTGTATACTGCCCCCACGGACATCAGGACATCGTAGAGCCCATAGAGCACCGAGGCCGAGGTTTCCGGCGCGGCGAGCAACACGATCAATGGTTTTTCGGAACGGCTCATGGCAGGCTCCTGACCAATTCGGCACGGGTTTGACCCGTTTGCCTTGGTCGCCTGTCCAGTATGCCCGGAAAATGACGGAAACGCTACTGCACAGGGTTTCGCGGCCGCCATAGCCTGATCTCAACGCAACAAGGGAGTGAGGCTATGGAAGATCTTGCAAGGGCACTTGACCCAATTAGCGAAGGTTTCGGCGGGACGTTGTATCAACCCGCGGATGCAGGGTTCGATGCGGCGCGGGCGGTCTGGAATGCGATGATCGACCGGCGCCCGGCTCTGATCGCGCGGTGCAAGGGCGTCGATGACGTGATCGCAGCCGTGAAGCTGGCAGTTGACCAGAACCTGCCTATCGCAATCCGGGGTGGCGGGCACAATGTGGCGGGCCACGCGGTTTGCGATGATGGCGTGATGATCGACCTGTCCCTGATGCGCGCTGTAACGGTCGACGCCGAGGCACGAATGGCCATTGTCGAAGGTGGCGCGCTCTGGTCGGATGTGGACAAGGCCACCCAGGCTCATGGCCTTGCCACGCCGGGCGGCCTCATCTCGGAAACGGGCGTGGCCGGGTTGACCCTGTCGGGCGGCATTGGATGGCTGCGCGCCAGGCACGGGCTGTCTATCGACAATCTGATCGCGGCGGATGTCGTCACGGCAGATGGCGTGCTGATCCGCGCCAGTGCCGACCAAAACCCTGACCTTCTCTGGGCGCTCAAGGGCGGCGGCGGCAATTTCGGGGTTGTCGTGCGGTTCGAGTTCGCGTTGCACCCCATCGGTCCTGAAGTGATGTTTGCGGCGCCCATTTATGCCCTCGACGACGGCCCCGGCCCAATTCGCGCATGGCGCGCATTTCTGGATGTGCATGGTGATCATGTCGGATCTCTGTGCGAGTTCTCGACTGCCGGGGGCGAGGATTTCCCCGAGGAGTATTGGGGCAAGCGGGTCTACACGCTGGCCTGCGTCTACAACGGCAATGCCGCCGAGGGCGAGGCGCTGCTTCAGCCCCTGCGCGAGCTTGGAGCGATGGTCGCCGATTTTTCGGGGCGGATGGATTACTGCGATGTTCAGCAGCTTTTCGACGCGCTGATGCCGTCCGGCACATTCCGCAGCTACTGGAAATCGCGCTATCTCACCAAGCTGAGCGACGAAATGATCGATCTTGCCGTGAAAAACGCCATCGATGCGCCGTCGGACAATACGCTGTCTTCTCTATGGAATTTCGGCGGCGCGACTGCCCAGGTGCCGACCGGCGCCACCGCGTTCGGCGATCGCTCCATGGGCTGGATGTATTCTCTGGATGGTGTCTGGTCCGATCCGGCTGACGACGCTGCGAACATTGCTTGGGCGCGCGTTGGCTGGACTGCGTCCGAGCCCTTTGGCCACCATGGTCGCGTCTATCTCAACTTTCCCGGTCATGGCGAGGACGGCGATGCGCCGACCCGGGCGAGCTTCGGATCGAACTACCAGCGACTTGCAAAAATCAAGGCCAAGTACGACCCTGCAAACAGGTTCCGTTTCAATCAGAACATTGCGCCGGAGGTTTAAGATTTATGCGCCATCACCGCTTCCCCCTGCCGGGTTGGACAACTTTTTCCTGACCGAAGCCGGGTCTGAGACCGAGATCATGTATCGGCACGGGTTCGAACTGCCGGGATTCGCCATGTTTACTTTTTGGAAAACCGGGTGCCGGTAGGCGAGGCTCCGTTGCGAAATTACACGGGCTTTGGCCTGGTCAAGTTGACCAGATGCCAGTGACATGGAGGATTTGGAAGCTAAGATTTCGGTGGTCTCAGGCTCCCGCAACCACTTTTACCGAACCACCACCGAGAAAAGCCTCAGCCTCGGGCTGAGCCAGGCCCACAAGGGCTGTGATCGCACCGTCAAGGTCGATCCGTACGCCGTCCTCCAGCTCGTGTACCGTTACAGCGTCGATCAGACCGCGAATGGTCTCCAGCGCCATTGGTCGGATCTCCGGATCTGCCAAAGTCTCGGACAACTCCTCAACTCTCCGGCGGTAGATCTCGCTCAGCTGCGGATGGAGCCTCACAGGTGACGGCGCAGGTGTCGACAACTTTGCGTCGATCTCGACCAGCCGCGTCTCCATGTCTTGCAGCTTGGTCTTCAGGCCAGCAGTGCGCAGGCCATCCGCGATGGCCTCGTAGAGCCCGTCGATCTGGCGCGCGATCTGCGTGCGCTCTGTCTCGAGCCGGACGCGCGCCGCGCTTTCTTTCGCCCGTCCCGCATTCATCTCGCGGCTGACCGAGGCTATGAACGCTGCGACGGCCTCGGGGCGCATCAACCGGTCCCTCAGCAGGTCCAGCACGATCCCTTCAAGCTCTCCGCGTCTGTAGAACCGGTTCTGCGTGCAGGTGCTCTGTTTGCGCGCCGCAGAGCAGGCCAGGTAATCCTTGCCGACCGATGCGAACCCGCCGCCACAGCGCCCACACCGCAGTAATCCTGTCAGCAGATGGGTCGAGCGCCGCTTCTCCCAGACCCGGCTCTCTCTGATCGCCTTCACGCGCGGCCTGGCATCGATCTCGCCTTGCCGCTCTTTGACGCGGTCCCAGAGCGCGTCATCTACGATGCGCAGCTCCGGCACTTCCGTAATGATCCACTCATCACGTGGATTGAGACGCGACACACGGCGGCCGGTCTCCGAATCCTTGACGTATCGCAGGCGGTTCCAGACGAGCCGTCCGATGTATAACTCATTGTTGAGTAGACCGGTGCCCCGGATGCGATGGCCCCGAATGGCGGTGTCGCGCCAGGCCTTGCCACTTGGCCCCGGGATCTTCTCACCGTTCAGCTTTTTGGCGATGGCCTTGGGCGAGAGGCCGTCGCTGAACTCCGTGTAAATTCGGCGGATAAGATCGGCTTCATGCTCATTGATTGTGCGCTCGCCTGTCACGGGCTGCCCATCTTCGCCGAGACGACGCACCACGTCATACCCGTAGCATTTGCCGCCGCCCGAATGACCGCCTTCGACCCGGCCTCGGAGTCCGCGCCGCGTCTTGGCGGCCAGATCCTTGAGAAAGAGCTGGTTCATCGTGCCCTTCAGGTCGACATGCAGCTCGTTGATCTCGCCTTCGGACAAGGTGATGATCCGGACCCCTTGAAAGGTAAGCCGCTTGTAGAGGGTCGCCACATCCGCCTGATCGCGACTTAGCCGGTCCAGAGCCTCGGTCATGACAATGTCGAAGCTGCCCTTGCTGGCCTGCCAGACGAAGAATGGCTGACTGAGGACATCATTGAGCTGACGCGAGAGTTTGGGCGCTACCCATTCTATTTCGGAATCAGGCTCACCGGCATCGAAGAGCGAATGTCGAAGACTTGATCGAGCATGATATCGAAGTGGGTCGAGAGGTTGCATAGCTGCATCGCTTCGGAAAGCCGACTGGCAGACGGGGCCGTAATCCGCGCTATAGCGATGCGGCGATCCAGGCGTGTTTGACGAGCAAAGTGCTGTTCGGCTTACCCTTGCGACAGACGACGGGGTCTGTCGAAAGCCTGCTGAAGCTCGCCGACTTT
>CANMFU010000006.1 GCA_947497295.1 uncultured Roseovarius sp. | reverse complement strand
CGTCCAGCCTCCCGTCAGTGCATCCCTGCGCCGCCGGTGAAGGGGGTTCTAAGCCCACTTCCAAATACCCGCAACCCTAATCTGATAGAAAAGAAGAATTCAGGCCATTTTGTTGATTTTCGCGTGAAAATATAGGGTTAGCAATATTTTATGTCACCATCCGCTATGCCGAGCGCAATTTTATTGCGGCGCAGACGCGCGACTCGGCGCGGGAAACCCGACGTTACAATATCGTACGGGCATCGGACCCCTGAAATCGACAGCACAACTCTGCGAATCTGAGACGCGGCTCGTCTGACATTTTCGTTTTCCAAGCCTCAGGCCCATCGGGCGGCTGCGATTCCGGCATGCTCCTGCTCATTTTCGGTGCCGATTCTCCCAAATCGTGGAGAATCACTTTGGCGCAGCGCAAATGCCAACAGCCAAGCCCACCGTGCTTGCCCCAAGACACACTCACATAAACGCAAAAGGGGCAGACCCGCCTGCGCGAATCCGCCCCTTGTCGCCACCCTCGAATAGAGGGCGGATTTCAGCGTTACCTCTTATGGATCACCGCCACCTGATCGCGCCGCTTCTTTTGATACTTCACGGGGTGGACAATGCAGGCCGAAATCTCAGGGATGAGAGCATTGAATGCCTTGGCGACGGTTGGCTCTGAATGTTGAAATTCGCGCGTGTCTATATAAGAGCGTAGCAGATCCGCTGTTTTGGTTATGCCGTCCACCTCGTACGTACGCGGCTGCCAGCGCAGGTCCTCAATGATATACAGGCCGCCGGACGCCAGTTTGGGAAATACCTCCAGAAATGCGTTTTGCTGGTGGTGGCTGGCATGGCTTGCATCATCAATGACGATATCCAAGGTCGGCATATCCGCGGCAGCCTGTGCAATTGCGCTGCGATCATCCATATCGCACCGATGAAAGCTGAACCGATCGTGATCGAACCACGAGAAGTCACAGACATCAAGGCCGTGAATCCGCGCCTTGGGAAAATACTCCAGCCACATGCGTATCGACGGCAGATCGGTTGTCTTGCGATCCGCATCAATCCCCTGCTCTGGCCCCCCAATCAGCAGACCCATCTCCAGGAAGTTGATCTTGCGCTGCCGGTAGGGGTTGAACAGCATGTGATACAGTTCGGTATACCGATGTTTGGTCGATCCCTTGTCCGAGCCGTACCGATCGGCCAGATCCGTCAGGTTGATTGCCGTCTTCTTCTTGGGATCGCGCGCGTCCAACATCCTGTCTCCCTACTCTGCCGCTTCGACATTTGCTGTCTTGCTGATGACCGGTGCCAATGTCGGATCGATTCCGTGCTTGTTCAGCAGTTTGTCCAGCAAACCGCCACTGTCCGGCAGACCATCCGGGCGCGATGCCAGAAACTCACGAATACGCCGCCCATACAGATGAATAGACGTCGTGTTGTCCGTCAGGCATTTTTCAGCAGCCTTAAGGCGCGCAGCCTTGACCAGGTGACGGCGGTTTTCGAACGGGACAGGATACAGCACGTCGCGCGGAAACGCGTATTTATCCTCACCCGTTTTGTGAATGTAATGCGTGACGGCCTGCGGACCCCAAACACCCCATGGCAAATCGCTGCAATGGACCGGGTTTCCCGCGTCTGCCTGCGCTTGCAGCTTGCGCTTGGCATCGTCTGAATACCATTCGGGGATGCCATATTCGTCATCGCTCATCCGCAGCAGACCGGCCAATGCAGGACTGTCCTGCGGCAGACCCAGAACGCCGCCATTGATGTGGCTTTTGCTTTCCCAGCCATAATAATGCCCGGTTTCACTTTTGAAAGGTTTCAGGCAATAGGCATCGGTATCGGCCCAGATCGTCCGCTCCAACCGCGTCAGCAGATGATAGCGGAACACGTCCGAAAACAGCGCCAAGCTGCCGGTGCGGCCGTGCTGGATGAAATCGTCCCGTTTCAGAATTGCATCGCCATGCACCACGACGGCACCATCCGGCACGTTTGCCACCGGGCCATAATGATACAAAGTAACGTCGTGTCCTGCATCCAAAAAGGACTGTACGCAAAGTTGCTCGACATAGCTCAGCGGGCCTTCGACCCACAGCATCGCGATGTGATGTAATTTACTCATGGGATGGGCCCGCGCTCGTAATTTATAACTGCCTCGACACTGTCTGATCGCCAGGGCTTTGCTGCGGCGGACGCTACCTCAAGTCCAGTTTTCGCGCAATCGCGCTGATCAGCGCTGCCATTGCAATCAGGCTCCATCGCCGTTTTAATCCTCGCAACAGACTATCTGTACCAGATCACGGTTAATTCCCGGCAAAGTCGCGGCAAATAGGATCAACATGAACAACAGACAGTTAACACCGCTATCGTTGTGCGTGTTGCCATCCCGCTTTGCCTCGCGCGATGCCCCATATGGCGTGGATAAATGGGACGATGCGGCTCAGAAAGCCTTTGATGACAACACGCTGTTTCATGACGTGTTCCAATCCGCTGCGCCCGGTGTCGTCTATGCGGTTGGCCCACCGCTTAAAAAGACCCTGCGCAGGTTCATCAAAGATGCAGATTTGATGGTGAACGGGGCGCAGGCAACAATGCGTGAAATCAGTCAGTCAAAGCGCGCCTGCGTGATCGAGATCAGCGCAGATGTGGAAAGCGCCCACACATTGACGATCCTGCACCCAAAGTTATCCGTCAACATCTCGGTCAGCCCTTCGGTTCTGCCGCGCTATGCCGGTCTTGATACCATGTTCACGCTTAGCCGTAACAATACGCTGGATTGGGTGCGCGACTGGGCGCGCTATCACGTCAACACCCAAGGCGTGGAGGGCATCGTACTATATGACAATGCATCCGATTACTACGGCGCGGATGCCCTGAGCGATGTTCTGGCCAGTATTGACGGGCTGAAGGTGTTCGACGTCGTGCCCGCGCCGTTTCAGTATGGTCCCGCCGGAATGTCTCGCGAGCTGACCAGCACCCGCTATCTGCAATTTGCGTTGTTCGAAATCACGCGGTTGCGCTTTTTGCAGCAGGCTGCCGGTGTCCTGAATATGGATATCGACGAAATGGCTTATGCTCCGGCGGGCCAAACCGTGTTTGAGGCGGCCCGCAAGAGCGATTCAGGGTTTCTTACCCTACCCGGCAGGTGGCGATACCCTCAGCCCGGGGCGCCCCTTTTGCACGGATCTCACATTCTGCGCCGCGCGGACGACGAAGAACCGATGTATCCCAAATGGTGTCTGGTTCCCGACGGCCCCCATTGCGGCAAAAGCTGGCGCACTCACGGGATCAAGGGGCTGCCCGATCAGTTGCAGGATGGTCATGGGTTCTTTCACTGTCGGATGATCTCGGAAAACTGGCATTATGACCGCTCGGAATACACAGGCCTTACGCTGGAACCTGATCCCCTGGCGATCAGTGTCCTCGCCCCGGCGCTCAGCCCGGCCTAGGGGGCTAGCAGCGTCACCCGGTCACACCGCGCGATTTCTGCGACGTCCTTGTTATACAGCCGGATCAAATGCGCACGCTCGTCCGCGCTCCACGGGTCATACCCCGGATAGTCAGGACCGCGCGGATAGGCATCCTGGATTTCCACCCGCCGCGCCAGCGCTGCCTCCCCGCCGCTACGCTCGATCTCGATCAGCAGTTCCTGCACGGCGCGGTGGCTGGCGGACGGGCGGCCGCGATCGCGCCCCGGCGCGGCGAGCGATGCCACGTCAACATCAGGACCGCAGAGGTTGCCGATCACCCGGTCTGATAGGGCGCCAAAATCCTCATGGCGCCAAAGGGTCAGCTGCGCTTGTGGAAAACAGGCCAGAACCTCATTGATGAATCCGGTCCAACTGGGCAGGTTGGACAGCACTGCGCGCTTCATCTGTGCTTCGGGTATCACATTCTCGCCCTTGGCCGAGCGCAGGAATTCGATAAAGGTCGAGGCAAAAAAATCAGCATAGTTGCGGACCGCCAGATGTATTTCCGGCACCGGATAAGGGATATGTTGCGCAAAGATCGGCAACAGCACCGCCCGCCGACCATAAAGATCCCCCCCGCGCACACAATGCCCGCTATGGCCGGGCATATTTTCGTCCGAGATCACGATCCGGTCGCCCGGCCCGGCGCCAATTCCCTCAAAAAAGACGCGTGCCTTTTGCGTCAACTCGGCATCAGATACCTTGGTTTTGTAATTGAAACCCAGCTTTTCATAGCCGTTCAGCTGCACAGGCACTGTGAATTCCTTGCGCGTATCGCGGTGATGCACATAATACACCCCGCTTTTGCGCAGACGCCCGGCATTGCGTTGCAAGATCGCCTGAATGTGGCTGGTCGCCGTCTTGTGAACGCCGCCATGCACCACAACATGGGGCGCGTCCGTAGCCATCTGCCTAGCCCTCTTGTAGTTCGGGCGCAGCATTGATGCCCCGGATCTGATCGCGGAATGCGTCCCAGCCATCCCGCTGGCGCAACTCTTCGATCTTATCCCTGTGCCAGTCTACCGCGCCCTTGTGCAGCCGCGCCAGTTCAGGATCCTGCAGCAGGTTTTCCATCTCGCCGCGCAGACCCGGCAGGCGCGCATGGATGCTGGTATCGGCAGCAGTATTGTAATTCATATTCGACCAATAGGTGATGCCCTGATCATCTTCGACATGATTGGTGCGGCCACGGTCCCGCTTCACAAGAAAGCTGTCGACCGACCGGACGGCATAGTGATGCAAGCGCGCGTAATCGTGGCTGAAGCCGTCATATGCCTTCCACCCCTGCTTTAGATAAAGGTCCGGCATTGGCTTGCCGCCGCCATCGACCCACGCGACATCGCCGCGGTCCAGATGAAAGGCGGGGCGATGAATCCGCAGCTTTGCCAACCGGTCATTGTTGCGCACCAGCGTCTTCATCCCCAGCGCGCGGTAGTTGGGAAACTCCAGCTCGCCGCAGCCGCGGTCGAACTGTTCGATCACAGGTGTCTCGGAATAGTCGACGTGCCCGCTATTGCCGAACAGCTTCCAGCAGACAGAGATCGCGTCAGCCTCGCCTACGGCAGCAAACAGATCGTCCAGCCGCCCCTCGCCCACGCGGACGTTCAGGAATTCGTCGCAATCCGCGCAGATCAGCCAATCGGCGTTTTTAACAATATCCAGCCCGCGCGAGTCCTTCAGCGCGCTGCGCTGCGGGCTCCCGCCCGGCTTGAACGGGTTCTCGCGGTGCTGGGCCAGCCCCATCTCGTTCAGCCGCTTGGCGATCAGATCCGTGCCGTCATCACAATCATTGGTGTAAATCAAGAAATCGGTGAACCCGATCAACCGGTTATAGGCCACCCATTCCAGCATGAACGGGCCTTCGTTTTTCATCGTGGTCACAATGACGCGGCTTTGCTTGGCCGGTGCCGCTGGTGCATTTGTCCCGGCATTGGCCGGCGCAACAACGCGGGCCGAAGGCCTGTCAACGGGCCCCTTGGTGCCTTTGATCTTGGTTTGCTTGGCAATGTCGGCCAGCGCCTCAACCTTTGGCTCGTCTGCCTTGGCGGTCGGCGTCGGCGCAATCTCTTGCGCCTCAGCCTCTAACTGGCGCTTGTGTTTGCGCAGGCGACGGCGGAACGCCTTGTCGAAATTATCGGCCAGCGCCTCGCGACCCTTCTCGCGGAAATGGTTTGACAGCGCGCCGCGATACCACGGCAGATACCGCCGCTCGCGGTAAAGCTTGTAAAATTCCGGCTCGGTAAGCTCGTCCATGATGCAATGCGTCATCACTGGTTTAAGCGCGCTGATCTTGCGCAGGAACACCGCCGTCTTGTGGTTCGAAAACCAGCACTTGAAAATACGCACATTGTCGCCGTGCAAACGATCGACATGCTTCTGATCCAGATCGAAATAGGGGTCGTAGAACACATTCACACGCCCCGCACCCGCCGTCGCCGCTGCACCATCGGCAAGTGGCAATGTCCAATCCTGACGTTGCCCGTTTTCATACCGCGTTTCCCAAGGGACCAGGTCGGGGTCCAGCGTGGTTTGCGGATTGACCGCGACCACATGCGCCCCCGGCACCAGCGACGAAAACGCCAGCGCCGCATAGCCGCCCATGGACACGCCCGCGAACACCACCCGCTCGTAGCCCTCGAAAAACCCCTGTGCGACCAGACCCTGAAACCGGCGGATCAGATCGCCATCGCGATACCAATCGCTGACATGCGCCATGACGCCCAAGTGGCAATATCCACCATCCGAGGCAAATTTATAAGCCCACGGTTCGCGCAGGACGCTGTCATCATTGACGTTGGACAGATTGTCAAACGTCACCAACAGCCGGTCGCTGGGCCGTTTGATGAACATCAGTGAATGACGCAGGTTTTTTTCGAAAAAACCCTGCCCCTCCGCGCCGGGGCGAAGATCTTCCAGCCACCGCGGGGTCTCCGGGCTGTCACCTGTTGCCTGCTCTGCCATTTTACCAACTTTGCGCTGCGTTATGCCTTTGCTCCGACAATAGGCGACCGGCCTGCTGTGCCACCCTGTCGAGCTTACCTACCTTACAGGACTGGCGTGAAATGTGGCAATATAACAATAATCCGATGGTTTTTGTTTTGCGACGCCCCCCCGGATGCGCCCAGCCAGCCCACAGCCCAGGGTCCGCTGCCCATTGCAACTCTGCTCGGGCGGGCTAACCTTGCAGGCTGAACCACCAAAGCGCCAGCGCAACCAACGAAAAGGGCCAGCATGCTCGATACCATAAAACGTGCGGTTATTCCGATCACTGCATTTGGCTTGTCGATCCTCGCCATCGCTCTGGCGTTTGCGCATCCCGCATGGCTTCTGATGCTGATCGCCACACTGCCAATCGTCGCCTTGGGGCTTTATGACCGCAATCAACAAACGTGGACAATTACCCGCAACTATCCCGTTGCCGGCCGTATCCGATGGGTGTTCTACAAACTGCGCCCCTACCTGCGCACCTATATCGTCGAGGATGATCTGACGGGAACGCCCTATTCGTTTGACGCGCGAAACCTGATCCACGCCCGCGCACGGGGCGAAACCGACACCCAGCCCTTCGGCACCGAACGCGACACCAGCGCCGAGGATTATCACTGGCTGATGCATTCCATCGCGCCCGAGGATAATCCCGATCCGGCGCCGCGCGTGCATGTCGGCCATGATCAGACAGCGCAGCCCTATTCGGCGTCGATGCTGAACGTCTCCGCGATGAGCTTTGGCTCGTTGTCGGCCAACGCCATTCAGGCCCTGAACATCGGCGCCAAACGCGGCAATTACTACCACGACACCGGCGAGGGCGGCGTCAGCGACCATCACACGAAGCACGGCGGCGATCTGGTGTGGGAACTTGGCTCGGGCTATTTCGGGGCGCGCGGCAAGGATGGCGGTTTCGACGCGGCCATGTTTCGCGACACCGCCCAGCGCGATCAGGTCAAGATGACGGAAATCAAGCTGAGCCAAGGTGCCAAGCCCGGTCATGGCGGCATGCTGCCCGGCAGCAAGGTCAGCGCCGAAATCGCCCGCGTCCGGGGCATTCCACAGGGGCAGGATTGCCTGTCGCCGCGGGGTCACAAGGCGTTCTCTACCCCGATCGAAATGCTGGAATTCGCCGCGCAAATGCGGGATCTGTCAGGGGGCAAACCCGTTGGGCTGAAGCTGTGCATCGGCCAGCCCTACGAGGTGTTTGCGGTCATGAAAGCCATCATGCAAACCGGTATCAAACCCGAATTCATCGTCGTCGATGGCGGCGAGGGCGGCACGGGCGCCGCCCCGCTGGAGCTGTCCGATTGGGTTGGAATGCCGCTGAACGAGGGGTTGATCCTGATGCGCAATGCGCTGGTTGGCTGCGGCCTGAAGAACGATATCAAGCTGGTGGCCAGCGGCAAAATCTATTCGGGCATGGGCCTTGCGCGCAGCATCTCCTTGGGCGCAGATTGGTGTAACGCCGCGCGGTCCTTCATGATGTCGGTTGGCTGCATTCAGTCACAGCGCTGCCATCTGGACACCTGCCCCACCGGTGTTGCCACCCAAAACGCTGCCCGCCAGCGTGGCCTGATTCCCGAGGTCCAGGGCATCCGCTCGGCCCGTTTCCAGGCCAAGACAATCGAGGCATTGATCGATATGGTCGCCGCCGCCGGGCTGAAGCATCCCAGCGAGCTGGAGCCGCACCATCTGATGCACCGCGTCGGTCCGCAAGCCGCGCTACCGATGGATTTGATCCATTCGTTCCTGCCCGAAAACATTCTGAACGAGGCACCCGAAGATACGCTGTATTCCGATTGGTGGGCCGCGGCGCAGCCCGGCAGCTTCCAACCGGCGACCGATCTGGTGCGCCGCAGGGCAAAGCAAAATCAGAGCGCCGCACTCAGCTGACCTGCGCCGCCCGATCCTCTCCCGTCCATTCGCCCTTGGCCATTATTTCAGCGCGGGGAGCGCAGTTGCATGCCGCATCGCGATAGGTACTGCTGGCCTGCGCCGCCTCGGGCGCGGGCATCAATTTGCCTTTGCGCCAACCGCCATGCAGATACAATCCGCCCGCCATCAGCGCCGTGGCCACCATCCCGGCCGGGAAACTCAGCCACAGCGCATCCGCGTCCAAGACGGGATAAAACCCGAACGCAAAACCCAGCCGAACCGGATACATCGCCACGATCATCACCAAAAGCGGCGCGATCACATAGCCGTTGGCGCGCATGGTGCCAAACAGAACCTGCGCCACTCCAAAAAACAGATAGCCCCATGTCGCCATCAGCTGAATGCGCCGCCCGATCGGCACCGCCTCGCTGTCGGCGCCAACGAACAGGCCCAGCGCGGCACGGTCAAAAATCGTCAGCACCGCAATCAGCGTGCCAGTGAGCGCGAGATTGAAAACCAGCCCCCATTTGGTCACGCCTTTGACGCGACCCCATTGATCCGCGCCGATGTTCTGCGCTGCCATCGCACTGACCGCCGCACTCAGCGCCATCGCCGGCATCTGCACGTAGGTCCATAACTGCTGCGTCACACCATATGCTGCCGCCGTGATCACCCCCTCGCGGTTGATCAGCGACAGCATGGTGATCGCCGCGGATGAGATCACGATCATCTGAAACCCGATGGGCAGCCCCTTGGACAGCATCAGCTTCAGCACGGCCGGGTCAGGGATCATCAGCCGCAGATCCGGCCCGCGCAGCGCCAAAGGCGAGCCGCGCAGGTAAATTGCCGCAACCAGCCCAATCAGCGCGACCGTGTTGCCGATGACCGTCGCCAGCGCCGAGCCCATGATGCCCAGTTCCGGGAACGGCCCGACCCCAAGAATAAGCAGCGGGTTGAACACAATATCCAGCCCCACCGACACGCACATGAACCACAGCGGCGTCATCGAATCGCCCGTGCCGCGCAGCGCCATCATCAGCAGTGTGAAGGTCAAAGAGGCCGGCATCGCGATGAATATCACCCGCAGATATGTCAGCGCCAGTGGCGCCGCGCTGCCGGGTGTGCCCAGAAGATCTAAGAGTTGCGGCGCAAACGCGTATCCCAGCGCCGCGATCACCGCGCTCAACGGAATGATCGCGCCAAGCCCGGTGCCAACTGCACGGCGCGCCTCGCGCGGGGTGCGGCGGCCCATCGCCTGACCGATAAGGATCGTCGCGGCCATGCCGAACCCAAAGACGAACGACACCAGCAGAAACATCACCAGATTGCCGTTGGTTGTCGCCGCCAGCGCATCCTCGCCCAGAAACCGGCCGACCCAGACCGCGTTGATTGACCCGTTCAGCGATTGCAAAACGGACGACGCCAGCGTCGGCAGCGCGAACAGGATCATTGTTGTAGGGATCGCGCCCGCCGTCAGGTCCAGCCTGCCGCCCTTGGCCGCGACAGGGCGCGCGATGTCGGTGTTGCTCATTGGGTGGGCCTCGCAGGCTGTTGAATTCGGGCGGGCCGCAGGGCCAAGCCTCATAGGTAGCCGTATGGCCCGCTTGGACAAGTCCCGACGCGGCTAGTCCCGCGCTTTCAACTCGCGGTCGTCCTGCATCTGGTACCAGCGCACCAGCATGCTGGCGCCCCACGGCGCGAAGGTCCGGAACGGCTGCGGCTTGAACGGCAGGCTGTCAAACGCCGTCTCGGCATCCGCCTCGCCCAGCATACGGCGGGCCAATTTGGTCCCGAAGTAAAGGCTGCGCGTCACACCCGAGCCATTGTAGCCGCCAGCCATCCACACCCCGTCGTAATGACCAAAATGCGGCGAATGATCCGCTGTCATGGCAATCAGGCCCGACCAGACATGCGAAAAAGGTGCATCGCGAAGCTGCGGATACACCCGGCAGATCGCCCTGCGATACGCACGCTCCCGCGCCTGGGGCGACACATTGCCAGCGCCGAACCTGCCGCCAAAAATGAACGACCGCCCGTCCGGCGTGGGCCGATACCACATGAAAACGCGGCCCGATTCGCCGTGCATCCGGCCTTTGGGGGACAGATCTGCCATCTGTTCCCGGCTCAGCGGTCCCACAGCGCAGGCGCCAGTTTCCAGCGGGACGATACGGCGATTCAGCGCCGCGCTACCTTTGTCGGAATAGCCATTGGTCGCCAGCACAACTTCACGCGCGTCGACCTTGCCACCGGTGGTGTTCAGAACCTTGCGCGCTTCGTCCGGCTGGATGCCCGTAACGGCGCAGGGCGCGATAATCTGCGCGCCCGCTTGAACCGCGCGTGTGGCCAGCCCCAGCAGCAACTTGCGCGGATGCACGCCGCCATCGCGTTCGTAGACAACGCCGCCACGATAGAAATCGCTGCCGATCTCGCTGCGCTGGGCGGCGCGAGGAACAGGATAGCTGGGCAGGTCGATCTTGGCGCGCAGCCAGTCGCATTCGCGCAGCAAGGCGTCATATTGCGCCTGCGTGCGCGCACCGCGAAACCGGCCGGTCAACGCCAGATCGCAATCGATGTTTTCGGCGTCGATGAATGCTTCCAGATGATCCACCGCGTTGAGGCCTTCGCGCAAAAGCGCGATGGCGCGTTCCTCACCATACGCCTTGATGAGACCGGAAATGCCCAGCTTGTGCAGTCCCGGACCTATCATGCCGCCATTGCGGGACGATGCGCCGAATCCCACTGCCTGCGCGTCGAACACAGCCACCGAGCGACCCGCCCGTGCCAGGTGCAGCGCTGCCGACAGTCCGGTATATCCGGCGCCGACGATTGCGACGTCGACCTTGGTCGGCGGGTGCGATGCTGTATCTGGCACCGCCCCCGCGCCTTCAAGCCAGTAATTTTTCTCTCCCGGGAATGACATGGACGACCTCCGCGCTGCTTGGATTCAATGTGCAGGTATCCGCGCCGCGCGCCACTTAAATTTGCAGCCTGAGTGCCGCGCACAAAAAAGCCGCGCATGTTTCCATGCGCGGCTGGTTAACTCAGTAGATCGGCGCTTAATGAACGACCGCATCCTCCGGCGGCTGCCGTTTGGTGCTGCCAACGCGGTCGCCGATGATCAGACCGTCAGGCCCAACAGTGACCGGCACCGTACTTCCGTCCATGACATCCCCAGCCAGCAGCATTTCGGCCAGCGGGTCCTGAATGGCCCGTTGCAACACCCGCTTGAGCGGGCGCGCGCCGAACACCGGATCATAGCCCTCGTCGGCCAGCCACTTCTTGGCATCCTCGCCCAGATCCAGCGCAATCTTGCGGCTGGCCAGACGTTTGCGCAGACGCTCAAGCTGGACATCGACAATGCCCGTCATATTGTCGCGGCTGAGCCGGTCAAAGATGACAATCTCATCCAGCCGGTTCAGGAACTCCGGCCGGAAATGGGCGCGCACCGCCTCGTTCACGCTGCGCTTGGCCTCGGCCACGTCCGCGCCTTCCGGCAACTGGCTGAGCGCTTGGCTACCAAGGTTCGACGTCAGGATGATCAGCGTCTGCTTGAAATCCACGCGATGCCCCTGACCGTCGGTCAGAACGCCGTCATCCAGCACTTGCAGCAACACGTTGAACACATCCGGATGCGCCTTCTCGACCTCGTCGAACAGCACCACCTGATAGGGGCGCCTGCGCACGGCCTCGGTCAACACGCCGCCCTCGTCATAGCCGACATAGCCCGGAGGGGCCCCGATCAGACGGCTGACGCTGTGTTTCTCCATGAACTCCGACATGTCGATCCGCACCATCGCGTTGTCATCGTCAAACAGGAACTCGGCCACCGCCTTGGTCAGCTCGGTCTTGCCCACGCCAGTCGGCCCGAGAAAGAGGAAACTGCCCAGCGGACGGTTCTCGTCATGCAGACCGGCGCGCGCGCGGCGCACGGCATTGGCCACGGCCCGCACGGCTGTATCCTGACCGATCACACGCTTGTGCAGTCCGGCCTCCATGCCCAGCAGTTTCTCGCGCTCGCCTTCCAGCATCTTGGCGACGGGGATGCCCGTCCACCGCTCGACAACCTGCGCGATCTGTTCGGGGCGCACGGCCTCTTCGACCATCACACCGTCGGATTCGGACTGCTCGGCCTCGACCAGTTGCTTTTCCAGCGCCGGAATGACGCCGTAAGACAGCTCGCCCGCCTTGGCCAGATCGCCCGCGCGCTTGGCGTGGTCCAGATCGATCCGGGCGCGGTCCAGCTTTTCCTTGATGTCGCGCGCGCCTGCCAGCTTGTCCCGCTCGGCCTGCCACTTCGCAGTCATCTCGGCAGAGCTTTCCTGAAGCTCAGCCAGCTCTTTCTCCAACTTGACCAAACGATCCTTGGACGCCGCATCGTCCTCGCGTCGAAGCGCCTCGGCCTCGATCTGCTTTTGCAGGATCTCGCGGTCCAGCGCGTCCAGCTCCTCGGGCTTGCTGTCGACCTCCATGCGCAGACGGCTGGCGGCCTCGTCCATCAGGTCGATCGCCTTGTCGGGCAGGAAACGGTCGGTGATGTAGCGGTGCGACAACGTCGCCGCCGTCACCAACGCCGAGTCCGAGATCCGCACACCATGGTGCAGCTCGTACTTTTCCTTGATCCCGCGCAGGATGCTGATCGTGTCCTCGACCGTCGGTTCGGCAATCACTAGCGGCTGGAACCGGCGGGCAAGCGCCGCGTCCTTTTCCACATGCTTGCGATACTCGTCCAGCGTGGTCGCACCGATACAGTGCAATTCGCCGCGCGCCAGCGCAGGCTTGATCAGGTTGGCCGCATCCATCGCGCCATCGCCCTTGCCCGCGCCGATCAGCGTGTGCATCTCGTCGATAAAGAGGATGATTTCACCCGCGGCGGCCGTCACCTCGTTCAGGACGGATTTCAGACGCTCCTCAAATTCGCCGCGATATTTCGCACCGGCAATCAAAGCGCCCATATCGAGGCTCAGCAGCCGCTTGTTGGCAAGGCTTTCGGGCACATCGCCATTGACGATGCGCAGGGCCAGACCTTCTGCAATGGCGGTTTTACCGACACCCGGCTCACCGATCAGAACGGGGTTGTTCTTGGTTCGACGTGACAGCACCTGCATGGCGCGGCGGATCTCGTCGTCGCGGCCGATAATGGGGTCAATCTTGCCCTCTTCGGCTGCGGCGGTCAGATCGGTCGCGTATTTCTCCAGCGCCTCATACGTGTCCTCGGCGCTCGCACTATCAGCTGTGCGCCCCTTGCGGATATCGTTGATCGCCTCGTTCAGGGTCTGGGCGGTCACCTGACCCGCTTCCAGCGCCTCTTTGGCGGGGGATTTCACCATCGCCAGCGCCTGCAAGATCCGCTCGACAGGAACAAAGCTATCCTTGGCCTTGGTCGCCAGTTTTTCAGCCTCGGCCAGAACCTTGCCGGTTTGCTGATCCATATAGGTCTGGCCCGCATCACCCTGCACCTGCGGGATTTTGGCAAGCGCTGCATCGACATCCTGCAAAACGCGCGCAGGATCACCGCCCGACCGGCGGATCAGATTCGCCGCCAGCCCTTCGCTGTCATCCATCAACGCCTTGAGCAGGTGTTCTGGCGTCAGCCGCTGGTGGCTTTCGCGCATCGCAATCGTCTGGGCCGCCTGAATAAATCCGCGCGACCGTTCCGTGAACTTGTTCAAGTCCATCATTATTCTCCTTTGCCAAGCGTAATTCCGGTTGCGCACCCTCTAAAAGGCATGCGCGGTCGGAAACCTCCACTCATATCTGGGCAACGGCCCGGCACGCTTCAAGACAGGCAATCCCAAATAATCGCGCTAGGTAAACTTTTCGTAATATGTGATGAAACCGTAACAGCGCTGCATAGTTACATTTGCAACGGGGAAGTTATCCACAACCCCTGACCGGACCAAAGGGCCGGTCCACAAGAGGAGCAGTCCAATGAAGATCGAAAAAATCCGGTTCGAAAATGTGCGCTACAACCCCGAGTTCGGCGCTTTCGAGACTCTGGTGAAAATCCATGATCGCGGTCAGACCTATTCCTATCCGGCACAGATCAAAGCGCCGCTGCAGGCGGAGCCGGCGCTGATCCTGCGCAGCTTGGCACAGGATGCCGGCCGGGCGCACAAATCGCGGCGCGGATCGGCCAAGGACATCACACGCCTGCACCACGCCGCACCACTCAAGGCGGTCGTGACGGATGTCAGTCAGAAATCGCTGCTTCACCGCCTGTTGGGCAATGCAGCGGCATAAACGGCGCGCCGGTTGACGGTGGACAGGTAACTTGATCAAAGGCATGGACCCGCCCAAACAGGAGCCATGCCATGTCCGCATCACCAGATAACCGCCTTATTGTCGCGCTGGACGTGCCCAATGCCCTCAGCGGTCTGGAACTGGCGCAGACGCTCGGGTCGCAGGTAGGGTTCTACAAGATCGGCCTTGGCATGCTGACCGGTGGCGGGCTTGCCTTGGCCAACGAATTAAAGGCCGAACATGGCAAGCGCATTTTTCTGGACATGAAATTATTCGATATCGGCGCCACGATCGAGGCTGCGGTGCGTGGACTTGCGCAATTCGATCTGGATTTTCTGACCGTCCATGGTGATCCGCACGTGGTGCGCGCCGCCTCTGAGGGTGCATCGGGCAAGGATATGAAAATCCTCGCTGTGACAATCCTGACATCGCTGGACCGCGCCGATCTGGACGCCGGACTGATGGTGGCTGGCGACATTCCCGATCTGGTCTGCACCCGCGCCGCCCGCGCGTTCGAGGCAGGCGCAGACGGCGTCATCGCCTCGCCTCAGGAGGCCGCATTGATCCGCGCCCTGCCCGAGGCCAAGGGCAAATTGATCGTCACGCCCGGCGTACGCCCCGCAGGCAGCGCCATGGGCGATCAGAAACGCGTCGCCACACCAGCCAGCGCGATCACCGCAGGGGCCGATCATATCGTCGTCGGCCGTCCCATATGGGCAGCGCGCGATCCGGCGGCGGCGGCAACGAATATCCTCGCAAGCCTGCCTTGATACGCATCCGTGTCTGGCGAAATCCCGGCGGCGCTCAGCGCCCCGGTGCTGCAAGTGCCTGATCGCGAAACGCGCGGGTGGTCAGGATCAGATCGCCCAGCGCCTGCATCTTGCCTAGCGCTGCATCAAACTCATCAGACGTGATCCCCTTGCCCGCCAACAAGTGGCGCGCGGCAAAATCAACCTCTGCAACCCCTACAGCCCCCTCCATCGGCGCGATCTGGAAACTGGCCCGCAGCCAGATTCCATCCATGACCGTACGCAGATGAAACGCAATACGCGGTGCGTCGACGGCGCCGGTCAGAGGGCGCAGAGCGCTCAACAGATTGCTGCGCATACGGGCGTGCACGACCGTCTGGATACGCTGACTTTGCACATTATGCGGCACGTCCGAGCACAGCGAGATCCAGGCGTGGCAAATCTCCTGCTGGAATACAGGCGCCGCGAAATTGCCGACAATGATGGCATAGAGCCGCTCCAGCGGGGTGTCGGCGTGGCGCAACATTTCGGTGACGCAATCGCGCAGTACGGTATTCGCCGTGCGCTGCACACCCTCGAACAGCGCGTCCTTGTCCTTGAAGTGATGCAGAACCACCCCCTTGGACACGCCCGCGATCTTGGCCACGCGGTCCAGCGTGGTGCCACGAATACCGTGCAGGACCAGCGCATCAAAGGCGGCCTGCGACAGTTCTGCCCGTCTGATTTCGCCGATGGTTCGCCGTGCCATTACCCGCCGCCCTGCTGAGCGATCACTTTATCGCGGCAGATCGGCCCTCACAAGATTTACCTTTTGACTGATAAACTGACCATTGGTAAGTATCACGGACCGCTGGCAGGGAAAGGGATCATCATGCAGGCCGATTTCGTCATCATCGGATCAGGATCGGCCGGATCGGCCATGGCGTATCGTTTGTCCGAGGATGGCAAGCACAGCGTTCTGGTGCTGGAATATGGCGGCACCGATGCGGGGCCATTCATCCAGATGCCGGCCGCGCTCAGCTACCCGATGAACATGAAGCGCTATGACTGGGGCTACACCACCCAGCCCGAGCCGCATCTGAACGGCCGCCGCCTGGCCGCGCCGCGCGGCAAGGTCGTGGGCGGTTCCTCCTCGATCAACGGGATGGTCTATGTGCGCGGGCATGCGTGCGATTTCGACCATTGGGAGGCAAGCGGCGCCAGCGGCTGGGGCTTTGCGGACGTCCTGCCCTATTACAAGCGCATGGAAAACTGGACCGATGGCGGTCATGGCGGCGATCCGTCATGGCGCGGCACCGACGGGCCGCTGCATGTTACGCGCGGGCCGCGGCATAACCCGCTATTCGAGACTTTTGTGCAGGCCGGACGGCAGGCCGGGTATGAGCTGACCGAAGACTATAATGGTGAAAAGCAGGAAGGCTTTGGTCCGATGGAGCAAACGGTCTACAAGGGCCGCCGCTGGTCATCCGCCAACGCCTATCTGCGCCCCGCGCTGACGCGTCCGAATTGCGACATGCTGCGCTGCTATGTGCGCCGCGTCATCATTGAGGAAGGCCGCGCAACCGGGGTCGAGATCGAGCGCGGGGGACGGGTGCAGATCGTGACCGCCAATCGCGAGGTCATTCTGGCTGCCTCCGCCTTCAACTCGCCCAAGATCCTGATGTTGTCGGGCATCGGCCCGGCGGCGCATCTGGCCGAACACGGCATCGACGTGATCGCCGACCGCCCCGGCGTGGGCGGCAATTTGCAGGACCATCTGGAGCTTTACATCCAGCAGGCCTGCACCCAGCCGATAACCCTCTTCAAGCATTGGAACCTGTGGTCCAAGGGGATGATCGGCGCGCAGTGGCTCTTTGGCAAAACCGGCCTTGGCGCGTCGAACCAGTTCGAAAGCGCGGCCTTCCTGCGCTCGAAACCGGGCGTCGAATACCCCGATATCCAGTATCATTTCCTGCCTATGGCCGTGCGCTATGACGGACAGGCCGCCGCCGAGGGGCACGGATTTCAGGCGCATGTCGGGCCGATGCGCTCTGCCTCGCGCGGGCGGGTCAGTCTGGCGTCGTCTGATCCGATGGCAGCGCCCGAGATCGCGTTCAACTACATGTCCCACGACAGCGACTGGGAGGATTTCCGCCGCTGCATCCGCCTCACGCGTGAAATTTTCGGGCAAGCCGCGTTCGATCCCTATCGCGGCAAGGAGATCCAGCCCGGTGACGCATTGCAAAGCGATGAGCAGTTGAATGCCTTTATCGCCGAACATGCCGAAAGCGCCTATCACCCCTGCGGCACCTGCAAGATGGGCGCAGCGGATGATCCGGACGCGGTGGTTGACCCCGAATGCCGCGTGATCGGCGTGGCCGGGCTACGCGTCGCCGACAGCTCGATCTTTCCGCGCATCACCAATGGCAACCTGAACGCGCCCAGCATCATGGCAGGCGAAAAGGCGTCAGATATGATCCTGGGCCGCGATCCCCTGCCTGCGTCAAATCAGCGGCCCTGGATCCATCCCGCGTGGCGCGAGACGATCAAAGCCGCCGAAGTGGCCTAATCCTTGCCACCTTTGGATGCGGCGCCGCGCGGTTTGCCAGAGGCTTTGCCAGAAGGCTTGCCACCCGGTTTCCCAAAGGGTTTCGCTCCCGGTTTCGCGCCCCCCTTGCCAAATGGCTTACCGGCTGGCTTGCCAGCGGCAGCGCCCGGCTTGCTGCTATATCCTTCGGCTGCCTTGGCTGCCGCGCGGGCACGGTTCTTCTTGCTGGAGGGTTTGCCGACCGGCGTCGGGTCCTTGGTATAGCTGCCCGGCTTGCCCTTGAATTTGGGCTTGGGCGCGGCATCCGTCACGGCACCGTCGCGGGTGAAATCAGGCTTGGGGCCTTTGGCAACGCGCGGCTTGGACGGCGTAGCGGATTTCGGCTTTTTGACGCGCGGTGCAGGGGCGTCGTCATATTGCACCGGCGCGGTGTTTTTCGGCGCAGGCTTGGGCTGATCGGCTTGCGGCAGGATCGCGGGCAGATCGTCCAGCTGGCTGGCAGGCGGTGGGCCTTTGCGCGCGGGTTTCTTCCATTCCGGCTTGGGGCCGGGGCGCGGCTTGCTGCCCGGTTTGCTGTCCGCGCGCTGCGCGATGGCGGGGGGCTGCGACAACTCGGTGACCGTGGCGCCATCCTCGACGCGCATATTCTCGCCAATCGACGCCTTGAATCCGGCGGCGGCAGGCTTGCGCAGCTCCACGTAGCTCTCTTTGTCGCCGATGCGGATCGCGCCGATATCGTCGCGCGTGATCCCGCCGGCCTTGCACAGCATCGGCAACAGGCGGCGCGGCTCCGCCCCTTTGTCGCGCCCGCCGGAGATGGAGAACCAGACCGATGGGCCAAACGCGGCGCGCGGCGCCGGTTTTTCGCCCGGATCGCCCAGATCCTCGGGCGCGGAATGGCGGCTGTGATACTGGCGCAGATATGCGGCGGCGATCTGTTCGGGCGTGAAGCGGTCCACCAGCTTGGCAACGGCGGGCGCTTCGCTTTCCGTGATCGCCTCCGACCACGCCTCGTCATTCATCATGCGCTCTTCGTCTTTGGCCGACACCTCGTCAGCCGAGGGCGCAGGCCCCCATTCGGCACGCAGTTTTGCCCAGTTCAGAATGCGCTCGGCCTTCTTGCGCGCAACGGGGGGCACGATCAGAACGCTGACGCCCTTGCGCCCTGCGCGGCCGGTGCGGCCGGAGCGGTGCAGCAACGTCTCATGGCTGCCCGGCAGTTCGGCATGCACCACCAGATCGAGGTTGGGCAGGTCAATGCCGCGCGCGGCCACATCCGTCGCCACGCACACTCGCGCGCGCCCGTCGCGCATGGCTTGCAGCGCATGGGTGCGTTCCGATTGGGTCAATTCACCAGACAGCGCCACCACGGCAAAGCCGCGATTGGACAGGCGCGTCGTCAGCCGCGCGACCATGGCGCGCGTGTTGCAGAACACGATAGCGTTGGGCGATTCGTAATAGCGCAGCACGTTGATGATCGCGTTCTCGCCGTCGCGGGGCGAGACGGCCATTGCGCGGTATTCGATATCGGCGTGCTGGCCGGCCTCGGCATTGGCCGTGCTGACGCGCACGGCGTCCTTTTGGTATCCTTGCGCCAGCTTGGCGATGGCGGCGGGGACAGTGGCGGAAAACAGCAGTGTCTGGCGGTCATCCGGCGCCTCGCCCAGAATGAACTCCAGATCCTCGCGGAATCCGAGGTCCAGCATTTCGTCCGCTTCATCAAGAATCACGGCGCGCAGACTGCTCAGGTCAATCGAGCCGCGCATGATGTGATCGCGCAGGCGCCCCGGCGTGGCGACGACGATATGCGCGCCGCGCTGCAACGCGCGCCGCTCGTCGCGCATGTCCATGCCGCCAACGCAGGACGCCAGCACCGCGTTCGCCCCGGCATAAAGCCATGTCAGCTCGCGTTTCACCTGCAAGGCCAGCTCGCGGGTGGGCGCAATCACCAGCGCTAGCGGAGCGCCGGCACCGTCGAATTTCTCATCATCACCCAAGAGAGTCGGCGCGATGGCCAGGCCAAAGCCCAGCGTCTTACCCGATCCGGTCTGAGCCGACACCAGCATATCGACGCCGGTAAGGTCGGGATTCGTCACCGCCTCCTGAACAGGGGTGAGAGTGGTATAACCACGAGCGGCAATGGCATCGGCGAGTGCTGTTTTCACGGATCTGATTTTTCTGCTGTTTCAAGGGCGCGCGCGAAAGGCGGCGGGCGCAAGTTGCCGCCTCTACACCCTATGAACCGCGATGTATAGGGTCAGCGGACCCGGACTTGCGCACCCGTCTCGGCCAGAACGGTATCGAGGTAGTAAAGGATCATGTCGATGCCTTCCGCGTCGATCGTCAGAGGCGGGCGGATTTTCAGGATATTGTCGTCCGGCCCTTCGCGCCCCATCAGGATGCGGTGTTCGCGCATGCGGTTCATTACATAGGCGGCGATATCGATTGCCGGGCTGCGCGCGCGGCGGTTCGTCACCAGTTCGACCCCGACAAACAGGCCCATGCCACGCACATCGCCAATCGCCTCGTGGCGCGCCATCAGCGCCTTGAGCCCCGCCATTAGGCGCGCGCCCATCACCTCGGCATTCTGCGCGAGCCGCTCGTCGTCGACGATATCCAGCACCGTCTTGCCAACCCGGCAGGACAGGGTCGAGCCGCCGAACGTCGAGAAGAATTCAGGCCCCTGCGCAAACGCCTCGGCGATCTGCGGTGTTGTCACCACCACGCCCAAGGGATGCCCGTTGCCGATGGGTTTGCCCAGCACGACCATGTCGGGCGATGCACCCAGCGCCTGAAAAGCGAAGTAATGGCTGCCAAGGCGCCCCAGCCCGGTCTGCACCTCATCCGCGATGCACACGCCCCCGGCGGCGCGGATGCGCTTGTAGACCTCGCTCAGGTAGCCCGGCGGCGGGATGATCTGGCCGCCGACCGAGGGAAAGGTTTCGGCAATGAACCCGGCAAGCGTATGACCGCGCTTATGCAGCGATTTGATCGCCACCTGCACCTGCGCGGCATAAAGCCCGCCGGCCTGCGGATTATCGCGGCGATGCGCGCCGCGATAATCATCGGGCAGATCGACCAGCGCGACGTGATCCGGCCTGCCGATGCCGCCACGCGCGTTGAATTTATAGGCGGATATGTCAATCGCGCCGGTGGTATTGCCGTGATAGCCGTGATTCGGCGTAACGATGCCGCGCCCGCCAGTCGCGGCGCGCGCAAGCCGCAGGGCCAATTCATTCGCCTCGCTGCCCGAGTTGACAAAGTAGCACACCGACAGGTGCGGCGGCATTTTCGACAGAATTTTTTCGGCAAATTCCGCCTGTGCGGGATGCAGATAGCGCGTGTTCGAATTCATCCGCAGCAGTTGATCCGCCACCACCGCCTGAATGCGCGGATGCGCGTGGCCGACATGCGGCACGTTGTTGTAGGCATCCAGATAGGGCCGCCCCCAATCGTCGAACATATGATGCCGCCAGCCGCGCAGCAGCATGACCGGATCGCTGTAGCTGAGTCTCAGATTGCCGCCGAAATGCTTCTCCCGCACCGCCAGAACCGCCGCCTTGTCAGGCGCGGTATAGGCCATCTTTTCAGCCGGCAGGTTCATCAGTGCGGCAGGGTTCGGGCAAATGGCGCACCACAGCTCGGCCTCATCCGGGTCGGCCACACCGGGCCAGTCATTGCCCATGCCTGCCAGCGTCAGCGCCAGTTGGAAATGCAGGTGCGGCGCCCAGCCACCGTTGCAAGTGTTGTCGCCAAGGGCCGCGAACGCCTCGCCCGCCGCCAGCGTCTGGCCCTCGCGCAGATGGGCAAAACTGGCGGGGTCCAGATGGCCGTAGAGCGTATGGAACTCATCTCCCTCGGGCGTGACATGGGCAAGGATCACCATGCCGCCGTAATCCAGCGGCGTGTCGCGCTTTTCGGTGAAGTGGACGGTCGCGGCCAGCGGCGTAAACACCGCACGGCCAGCAGGCGCGAAAACGTCGATGCCCAGATGAATGGTGCGCCTGTTCGATGCCTTCCAAGGCCCTTTGCGAAACGCGGGCGCGGTATAAATCAGGCGCGGCTCGCCGTAATAGCCCAGCCAAATATCCTCGGGGCCGAAGGTATCGCTGCCGATAAGGGCCGCCTCCGGCTGGCTCAGATTGAATGGGTCGCGCGGCACTGCGCATGCCTCAACCGACAGCGCGCCCATCGGGGCAGAGGCCAGATCGCCCTCCGTGACGGGCGCAAAGCTGCCGCGCGCCGTGTCCAGCCACGCCGTCACGCGCGCGGCGGCATCGCTGATCGGCAGCCCGCACACCGCACGCAACCGGTAAGCCAGCAGATCGCGGCCGGGCTGCGGCCCCTCCAGGAACCGCCACGCGGGCGCCTGAGAAATCGTCACATAAGGATCGTCCGGGTTTTCCTGCGCCATCAGCGTGGAATTGACCACGCTCACCGCCAGACGCATCCGCAGCAGTGGCAGCAGCATGTCCAGCTCGGCCCCGGTCAACGGACTGGCGCGGTGATAGCCGCGCACCAAAGCCTCCAGCGCCGCCTCGGGTGCCGGATGGTCCAGCACCACATAAGCGGCGGCAATTGCCAGATCGCAAATGCGCGGCGCGGCGCACATATCGCCCATGTCAATCAGGCCAGACACGGTGGGGCGCGTTCCAACCAGCGACACCAAAATGTTATAATCGTTGACGTCGTTATGGATCGCCTGCACAGGCAACTCATTCAAGACCGGAGCGAGCGCGTCGAACTGAGCTGCAATGCCGCACAACAGCGCCTGCCGCGACGGATCGGCGACCGTATCGAAATGCTCCGCAATCCAGCCGCCCTGCATCAGGTTCCATTTCAAATCCCGGTGCAGTTCGGGATGTGCATACTCCGCTAATGCGGCGGCAAGCGTGCCAATCTGCGCCCCCAGATCTTCGATCAACGCAGGCGCGTGCGGGCGGAATTGGGCATAACACAAACCCGGCAGCGCCTCTTGCAGCCAGACAAGACGCGGCTGGCCGTCTGCATCATCGGCTGTGACGACCTGCGCGCCGCTCAAGGACGCAATCGGACGCGGCAACGGCAGACCCGGCGCAGCCGCCAGCGCATGGTTCAGCGCACCCACCTGCATGTCGATAAAGGGCGCATCACAGCCGGGCCGCATGACTTTGAGGATATACGTCCCTCGCGCTGCAACGGCCCGAAAGTTCAGATCGTATTCCCCGTCCAGTTGCGTTAATCGCGCCTCGATACCCCATTCGGCCTTCAGCACCTGCTGCCAATCGTTCTGCATGTCATCGCCCCCGGATAATTCTCATCCTTGATGGAAAATACCTGACCGGATGACAAGCGCTATCGACCTAAACCAGCTGCATCACGCCCCAGCCCGCCAGAAGCAGCACTGCAATGCCGGCGACCAGCCAGCCTTTGGGAATTTTCAGGTGGGCAATCCGTGTCCCCACCAGTTGCGCCAGAATGGCCAGTCCGAAGTACCGCAGACCCCGGGACAGCGCGATTGCCGCAATAAATACCAGCGGATTGCCCCCGACCGTGCCGGCACCCAGAGTGGCCAGTTGCATCGGCACCGGCGAAAAAGACACTACGAAAATAGTCCAGAAAAATCCGCCGCCGGACAGGTCGTCGGCAACCTTCTGAAAATCATCCTCCAGCCCCACGGCGCCCAGTACGGGATGCACCAATGGGTCCGCCAAAAGCAAACCGAGCAAGTAAAACAAGGTGGCGCCAACCACGCACCCCAGCCAGATCGCCAGCGCAATTTTCAGCGCACGGCGCGGGTGGCCGACCATAAGCGGCACGACGATGGTTTCCAGCGGGACAGGCACCACCGTACTTTCCGCAAAGGACAATGCGGCCAGCCCGCCGGTGCTGCGGGACAGGCGCGACGTCCATCCTTTGCCTCGGGTGGTGTCACAGTCTGAATCTGCGGACCTTGAGCGCCGCGCGTCTGATTGATATTCGGCCATGACCGCAAACGCCTTCTCTACCGCGAAGTTCCAGCGGGCCGGTAAACTTCCGAATGCAAAATTAACTGCACACTGGCGGCGTTAACGGGTTTTTCAGCAACAGGTGCTTAACTTGGGCTTGGCTTGGAACCTTTGGCAGTTGCGGCCAGTTTAATATTCAACGCGCCATAGGGGCGCAGGCCGGGCCGGGCAACCGCGCCAACGCACAGCGCGAGGCATTTGAATGATGGACATGATCGAAACAGATACTGTTGCAAGCAACCTCAAGCGTGCCTACCGTGAGGCATCGCCGCAAAAATTGCCTCCTCAGATGCAGGAGCTGTTGCGTCGACTTGGTCAGCAAGACAAAAATGACCAGTAACACCACGATGTAGGCGTCCGGCGCTTTCTGGCAGTCGCGCAACGTCGACCCGGAGGTTGACACGGGGGAATCATGCGCGCGGAAACACCGCCAATTGCAGGACAGGAGCAGGACGCAGATTGTACCGATATTGCCGCTCCAGCAAGCGACATCAAGGTTCTTCTGACGGCAGAGGAAGTCTACCCCGCGATGGAGCGCGCGTTCCTATCTGCAAAGACCGAAATTTCTGCTGGCTACCGGGTTTTTGACCTGACGACGAAACTGCGCAGTGACGAGGGCCGCGCCATCGGTGACGATTGGTTCGATCTGATCGTCCATGTGCTTCAAAAAGGTGTCGAGCTCACCTTTATCCTGTCCGATTTTGATCCCGTTCTCGCTCCGGAATTGCACTGCGCCTCTTGGAAATCACGCCGGGCCTTCGTCAATGCGCGCGAGCTGGCCGGGCCGGGCGCGCGCCTGAATGTTACGAACGCAACCCACTCGGCGCGGGTGGGAATTCTTCCGCGCCTTCTGCTCTGGCCGCGTCTGGTAAAAGAGGTGGGCGAGACTGCCAGAGGCCTGAACGAAGCCACGCCATCCGAGCGTTCGCGCCGTCTGGAGTGCAGCCCTGCGCTGCGCCCGCTGCTGCGCGACGCGCCGGATGGCACCTTGACCGCGCGTCGCTGGCCGGTCCCACCGCTGGTACCCGGCACTCATCATCAGAAAATATGCGTGATAGACCGCCGGACTGCATTTATCGGCGGGCTGGATCTGGACGAGCGGCGCTATGATGACAAACGGCACCAGCGCGTGCGCAATGAAACGTGGCAAGATGTGCAACTGATGTGCAGCGGCGCTGTTGCAAAAGACGTGGACAGCCACCTCCGCGAATTTCTAGCGATAGTTGCCGGGCAAGCCGCCCCCAAGGCTGGCGGCAGGCTGCTGCGAACTCTGTCACGCAAGCGCAAGACCGACTGGCCATTCCTGGGGCCGACACCCATGGTGCGCACCATTGCCGAAGATCACCATCGTCTGATCGACCGTGCCCGCGGGCTGATCTACCTGGAGACGCAGTTCCTGCGCGACAGGCCTCTGTGCCACAAATTGGCGCGCGCCGCGCGAGCAAATCCACGGCTGACACTGATCGTCGTCGTTCCTGCCGCGCCCGAAACGGTTGCCTTTGACGGCAGCACTGGATCGGACGCGCGCTATGGTGAGTTTCTACAGGCAAAATGCGTTGCCATCCTGCGCAGCGCCTTTGGCGCGCGGTTCACAATCTGTTCGCCGGTGCGTCCCGTGGCGCTAGAGACGAAAGGCCGGGACACCCTGTGCGGATCGCCCATCATCTACGTCCATTCAAAAGTGTCCATTTTCGATTGCGACCGCGCCATTGTGTCATCAGCCAACCTGAATGGACGGTCATTGAACTGGGATACGGAGGCCGGAATCATGCTGAGTGACCAAGTGCATGTGGCCCAATTGCAAAGCCGCATTTTTGGTCACTGGCTGGGCACGGACGCCGGCCCCGAATTCTATGACATCACAACCGCCGCCGCGCTCTGGGCCGAGCGTGCCCGCCAGAATTCTGATGCCGCACCCGAGCGGCGCAAAGGTTTTTTGGTGCCATACGATGTGCACCCTGCCCAAGCTTTCGGCAAGCGCCTGCCCGGCGTGCCCGAGGCAATGGTCTGAACGACGCAGCAGCTTTTAGCACAATCAAAATCGCGTTCTTCAGATGGCTTGACCGGGTGTGCGCGTCCTGTGCCGGACAACCGCGTCAGGGCCGCTCAGCGCGAGGCGCCAATGGAAGGGCGTGACTCATAATGCTCAGAAATTTCGGCTTGTCCTACACCAACGTCTAACCTGGTGCCGGTACGCAAATGCGAAAACGCCACACTATGCGGACATCGCCCAATACAGCGCCAGCAGAACTGCAAGCGGCACGACAAACCATAGAACGATGCGGGCAAAGCTGGCTTTGGGCATCTTGGGCGTCCTGGGCAGTATTTCGGGTGCATCCTGCGCACCTGCATCACCTGGACCGGCCCGAACTTCGTGCCGCTGGTCCGCTCTGCGATCACGCAGGTCTGAGTCGCGGTCGGGTGTCACTGCATCATCAGGCGCTTTGCCTTTTGATGGCTCTACCACTTTCGGACCACCACGTGAGACCTCCGATTCGGGCAGGCTGGCATCCGAAGCGCTCTTTGGCGCTGCATTCTGTCGCGGGGGCACGCTCTTTGCCGTCCTGCCGTCTGAAGCATCTTTCACCATGGCTTTACTCCTCTGCATCCAGTGCAATTGCACTCTTGGGTCATACCTATAACCCATCTCCGCCTGGTATGTTCCGCCAGTCGCGGTTGACGAAATGAACAAAAGACTTGCGTTGTTATGGTGTTGGCGAACGCCCGACGCGCATGTGAACATGCAGAGCCGACAGCCTTAGCATGAGGTTGGACGACCGTGTGATGCGATTACTGGCTCCGGCGATACGGGGCTATGACCGGGAACGCCAAAACAGCCAAAAGCGCTCGCTATCGCAGCTTTGGCGGCTTGTCCGGGTCTGATCCGGGCGCTGCCCTCTGCTCTGGCGTCTCAGGCTTCGGCAGATCAAACCGCAGGCCTACGCGCTCAATCCGTTGGGCCAACGCGCTGCCCAGATCGGCAAAGCCGACATCCAGCGTGCCGGCCTCCACTCCTGAGAAGGTCAACGCTTCGGACACCGCGCGGGTCAATGCAGCCTCGGCGCTTTGAACTGCGCCGATAAATACCAGTAGATGCCCCGTCTCGCCCCCCGCATAGCGCGTCCCGGCCAGACATGCATGGCTGGCCAGCCCCCCGGCGCGGGCCAGCTTGGCATCCAGCGCGTTCAGGACGGCTTGCGGCACATTGCCCGGCGGTGTCAGCGCATCGGGACGCGCGCCGCCCTCGGCGCCACCGCCCTGCCCCAACGTTTCATGCAGCCATTCCAGCGCCTCCGGCGGGAGCAGGATCGACGACGTCGCAACCCCCAGGTTCAGACCCAACCCGGCGCCCGCACCTGCCAGCATTCCAGCCAAAACGCGGCCCGGCAGGGCGGCATAGGGCGCGGCGGCGCCGGTGAATTCAGCCAGCCGATCCTCGGTATCGAAGGCCAGCGCATGCGGCACGCCCTCGACATCATAGGTCTGCGGGCGGATGTCATCGCCCGTCGGCTCGCCTGTAAGCAACAAGAACAGCTGAGTATCGGCCAGCGCGTGATAAAAGCCCAGACGCGCCGTGCCGTCCTCGACCCCGTTCTCCATCACCGCATGCATACGGTCCAGTTCGGTTTCAGCCATCGTGCATCACCTTTGCGACTTGGGCGCGCAGCGCGGGCAGAACCTGCGCCTCGAACCACGGATTTTTCCTGATCCATCCGGTATTGCGCCATGACGGATGCGGCAAGGCGAAAACCCCCGGTGCATGGTCGCGCCAGCCCGAAACCGTCTGGGTCATGCTGCCGCGCGCGCCCAGATGATAGCGATGGGCATAGGCGCCGACGAGCACCCGCAGCCGGATCGGGGCCAATTCTTCCAGTACCGCATCATGCCATGTCTGGCGGCAAATGGCGGGCGGGGGCAGATCGCTGCCATTCGCGTCATATCCCGGAAAGCAGAACGCCATTGGCACGATCGCCACGCGCGAGCGATCATAGAATGCCGACCGCTCCAGCCCCAGCCACTCGCGCAGCCGGTCGCCCGATGCATCGTCAAACGGCACGCCGGACTCATGCACCCGCGCGCCGGGCGCCTGCCCTGCGATCAGCAGCCGGGCCCCCGGCGCAAACCATGCCACCGGGCGCGGGCTGTGCGCACTTGCCGTTGCGGCGAAGCGGTCAGCACACAGACGGCAGCGGCTGATGTGGTCAGTGAGATCGGACATGAATGGCAGATAGGGTCGTGTGCGCCAAAATGCCAATACGGGGGCCTGCGGCGCTCACATACTATGGGTCATTGTTTCCGAATGCCGCGAAGAGCGGTGTGATATGCACGAATTTTTTACAACTTTAGCATAATTTGCCTTGAAACCCTGTCTATTGTACGACCATTCCCGCACAATGCGTGATACACCATCCCGCCAAGGCCCCGACAAAAGAGGGCCGCGAAGCAGTTTTCGGAGAGCGCATGCTCGAATTCGACAACGTCAGCAAGTCCTTCTGGACCGGCACCCAGCGCAAGGTGATCTTGGAAAAGGTATCTTTTCGGGTCGAAATTGGCCGTTCCATGGGAATTTTGGCGCCTAACGGAACGGGCAAAACGACGCTGATCAACATGATGGCCGGTCTTGAGAAACCTGACGAGGGGGAAATTCGCCGCGGGTGTCGCATCAGCTTTCCCCTTGGTTTCATGGGCGGTGTCATTACCAAGATTTCCGCGATGGAAAACAGTCGTTATATTGCGCGGCTCTATGGCCTGGATCCCGACTATGTCGAGGCGTTCTGCCGATGGATGTGCAATCTGGGCGAGTATTTCGACCAGCCACTTGGAACCTACAGCGCGGGTATGAAGTCACGCTTTACCTTTGCGCTGATGCTGGCGCTGGATTTCGACATCTACCTGATTGATGAGGGCATGCCCAGTTCGACGGATGTTGAGTTCAACCGCAAAGCCGGCGAGATACTGCGCGAGCGGCTGGAGACGACGACCGTCATCATTGTGTCCCATTCGCCCGCGACGCTTGAGAAGTTCGCGACCTCCGCGGCCGTGCTGATGGGTGGTCAACTTTATATGTTCGACACCTTGGAAGAGGCAAAACAGCTTTATGACTACGAAACCCAAGGCTAGAAAATTCCGCATCCGCCGCACTCCCGGCACCGAGGCTCCGGCGGGCGCGGCGCCGCCGGATGATATGCACCCGGATACTGCGTCCGAGCAGTCGCAGCAGCGCGATGCCCCGCTCAGCGGCGATGTCAGCAGCGCGCATGAAATGGGCGTCTCGCTTGACATCGACGACATTCGCAATGAGGGCCTGACAGGCCGCCAGTTGCGCATGGCACGGCGTGTGGCGCAGAAACAGGGACTGGCGCCAACATCGGATTTTGATGCCGTGCGGCTACTGCGGGCCCGGGGAATTGACCCGTTTCAGCGCTCCTCGATTATTGAGTTGGTAACGAAAGACAGAAACGAGCGCGACATTGGCCATCTGGCCCCCTCCAAAGTGGGCGACGCAGACAGCCCTCGCGTGCAATTGCCCCAGACGATACCGACGCAATCCACCCTCCCGTCAACCGAGCTTAGCCCCGCAGACCGGCGCAGCGCGGAAATCATGCGTATCCAGCGCGATATCGGCAGACGCCGCCGCCGAAAACTTTTGCTACTGCTGTCGCGCCTGACAGCATTTGTTTTGCTGCCGACGTTGCTGGCGGGCTACTATTATTATGGCGTCGCAACGCCGATGTATTCGACCAAGTCCGAATTTCTGATTCTGTCTGCCGATGGCGGTGGCGGCGGCAGCATGGGCGGCTTTAAACTACCCAGCCAGTTTGCCACTGGACAGGATGCAATCGCCACGCAATCGTACCTGCTGTCCAAGGATGCAATGCTGCGGCTGGACCGCGACGTTGGCTTTCGCGATCATTTCAGCCAGCCATGGATCGACCCGATCCAGCGTCTGAAACCCGATGCCAGCAATGAGGAAGCTTATAAGCTTTATAAAAAATACATGAAGATCGGCTACGATCCTACTGAGGGCGTGCTGCGCATGGAGGTATCGACAGCAAACCCCGAAACCAGCGCCGAGTTCTCGCGCAAGCTTATCACGTATGCCGAAGAACGCGTTGACGATCTGTCCCGGCGCAAACGCGAGGATGCCGTCGAATCCTCCACCGCCAGCCTTGCCGAGGCCAAGGAAGAGCGGCGCGAGGCGCAGCGCCAATTGGTCGTAATGCAGGAAGGCACCGTTCTGGACCCCGAGGGCGAGATCGCTAATATCCGGTCGCTCATCGGTAATGTCGAACTCCAGCTTCAGGAAAAGCAACTGGCGCTGAGCACGCAGATGAACAATGCGCGCCCCAACCGCGCCAAGGTCGAAGCACTGACCAGTGAAATCGAAATCCTTCAGATCGAACAGATCAAGCAACGGGCGCGCCTGACGGACGCCACCGAAGGCAGGGCTTCGCTGGCTTCGCAGACTGCTGATATTCAGATGGCGCAGGCGGATCTGTTAACAGCAGACATGGTTCTGCAAGCCGCGCTTGAGGCGCAGCGTCTGACCGCGAGCGAGGCAAACAAGCAGGTCCGCTATCTGACCGTCAGCGTCAATCCCGTCGCGTCGCAGGATGCTTCCTATCCGCGCGCATTCGAGAATACCATTTTGGCATTCCTTGTTTTTGCCGGAATTTACCTGATGATATCGCTGACCGCGTCGATCCTGCGCGAACAGGTCTCATCTTGAATTGAGTTTATGCGCTTAGTCTGGCATCCCTGAGGCGCAGTTCAGCTTCACATCTCGGGCAGTCCATCTGCCCGAGGCCTATACTGTCTTTTCATTGAGTGAGATCCGCCTGTGACCAAACCCGCCCCTACCGTCACCCCGAACACTTGGGAATTCCTGCGTGATCCGATGATCGCGCCCACGGGATTCCGTGAATATGACGCCCGCTGGAAATATCCCGAGGAAATCAACCTGCCCGGCATGACGGCACTGGGCCTGGGCCTGGGAACTCAGATGATTGCGCGCGGGATTGATCCGGTGATCGCGGTCGGCAACGACTATCGCGACTATTCGCTGACGATCAAAAACGCGCTGATGCTGGGCCTGATGCAGGCGGGGATCAAGGTGATGGATATCGGCCCGGCCCTTAGCCCGATGGCCTATTTCGCGCAGTTTCATCTGGATGCGCCTGCCGTGGCGATGGTGACGGCCTCGCATAACCCCAACGGCTGGACCGGCGTCAAGATGGGGTTCGAGCGTCCCCTGACCCACGGCCCCGATGAGATGAACGAGTTGAAGTCGATCGTTCTGGAGGGCCGCGGCCAGCCCCGCCCCGGCGGCAGTTACGAATTTGTCGACGGCGTGCGCGAGGCCTATCTTGACGATCTGGTCGGCGACTTCAAAATGACGCGCCCGCTCAAGGTGGTTTGCGCGACCGGTAACGGCACCGCGTCGGCCTTCGCGCCCGAGCTGTTCGCGCGCATGGGGGTCGAGGTGATCCCGTCGCATAACGAACTGGACTATACCTTCCCCCACTACAACCCGAACCCCGAAGCGATGGAAATGCTGCATGACATGGCCGCCAGCGTGCGCGCCTCTGGCGCCGATTTCGCGCTGGGGTTCGATGGCGACGGCGACCGCTGCGGCGTGGTCGACAATGAGGGCGAGGAGATTTTCGCCGACAAGATGGGCGTCATCATGGCCCGCGATTTTGCACGCCTCTATCCCGGCAGCACCTTTGTCGCGGACGTGAAATCAACCGGGCTGTTCGCTTCGGACCCCGAATTGCAGGCCAACGGGGCCAAGGCCGATTACTGGAAAACCGGCCACAGCCACATGAAACGCCGCGTCAAGGAGATCGGCGCGCTGGCGGGGTTCGAGAAATCCGGCCACTACTTCCTCGCCGAACCGATCGGGCGCGGCTATGATTGCGGCATGCGCGTGGCCGTCGAGATCTGCAAGCTGATGGACCGCAACCCGGACAAATCCATGGCCGATCTGCGCCGTGCCCTGCCGGTCACTTACGCAACCCCCACCATGTCGCCCTATTGCGCCGACCTTGAAAAATACGATGTGCTGGACCGTCTGGTCGCCAAGCTGGTCGCCCATCACGAGGCAGGCAAGCCGCTGGCAGGCCGCAAGATCGCGCAGGTCGTCACCGTCAACGGCGCCCGCGTGATCCTCGACAATGGCAGCTGGGGTCTGGTGCGCGCCTCCTCCAACACGCCCAATCTGGTCGTCGTTTGCGAAAGCAGCGAAAGCGAGGCGGAAATGCGCAGCATATTCGCGGATATCGACGCGGTCATCCGCACCGAGCAGTCGGTCGGTGACTACGATCAGACGATCTGACCCCATACGCCGCCCGGCGCTCACTCGCGCCGGGCGCGTCTTTCGCTGGCACCCCTCGCCCCTCGCCTATAGTGTCCGGCCATGACAGAAACCGCCCTCACATACTCCCCCGATCAGGCCGAGGCGCATGACCGCATCACAGCGGCCCTGCGCACTGCCGGGGTCGATCTGGACAACAGCACGACCACGCCCCCGCGCGAAGGCGATACCAGCGTCATGGCCGTGATCGGCAAGGCAGGATCGGGCAAGACCCTGCTTCTGGCCGCGCTCTACCGCGCGCTGGAGGAGGCGGGCGTCGATATCGTCTCGGGCGATTACGAGGGCAAGAAGCGCAAGGACGGCCGCACGCTCGCCATCCTCGCCCCGACGAACAAGGCCGCATCGGTCCTGCGCATGCACGGCGTGCCGGCAACCACGATCCACCGCATCCTCTACACCCCGGTCTATGACCCCGAGTATGAGAAGATCGCCGAATGGCTGGCCGGCAATGGCGAGCGCCCGGAAATGGCCGATCTGTCGGAAACCGCACTCGACCGTGCGTTCGCGTTCTACCAGACGAACAAATCCATCCCCGGCGCGCTTGCTGCCGCGGGCCTGAAGGGCAGCGATTTCATCACCGGATGGAAACGCCGGGACGAGCCGCTGGATATCGGCTTTGTCGACGAGGCCAGCATGCTGGACACCCGCCAGATGGATGATCTGAAAGAGATTTTTCCAACCCTTCTGCTGTTTGGCGACCCCGCGCAGCTGGCCCCGGTGGGCGGCGATGGCGGCATGGTGTTCGAAACCCTGCCCGAACCGGCCAAGCTGATTCTGCACCGCATCCACCGCCAGGACGCCGATAATCCGATCCTCGATCTGGCGCATGCATTGGCCGATCCAGACCTCGAATTCCACGACTTCGAGCGAATGATCGAAGACGCCGCAAAACGCGACGACCGCGTGCAATGGGCGCAGCGCGTGCAAGTCGACCTGATGGCGCGCAGCCCCGTATTGGTCTGGCGCAACGCCACGCGCATCCGTCTGATCAATGCCTTTCGTGCCGTCCACGGCGCCCCCGAGGATGCGCTGCTGGAAGGCGAGCCGCTGATCTGCGACGGCATCGAGCTGCCGCTGAAACACCGCAAGAAACGCCTCGACCTCGAAGCGCGCGGCCTGATCAAGGGCGCGCAGGTCATCTACCTCGGGCCGGGCCGCAAACCCGGCTTTTCGCGCCTGCACGTCATGGGTGCCGAAGATCCGCAAATCAGCGCCGCCAGCATCGTGAAAATCGAAAAGCCGGGCGAGGAAGAGCCGTTCATTCCCTTCGCGGCAAACATGGGCGCCACGTTCCTGCACGGCGCCGCTGTCACCATCCACAAGGCACAAGGGTCGCAATGGAAGGATGTGCAGGTCTTCTCCCCCGATCTCTACGCCGCCGCCCGGATGGGCCGCAGCGAAGCGGGACAGCCGCTGTGGAAACGCCTTGCCTACGTTGCCATCACCCGCGCCGAAGAGCGCCTGCACTGGGTCGTGCGCAACCGCCTGTCAAAACCCGAACACGCGCTGCGCGTCGATGATCTGCGCACCAAACCTGTCCCCCTGACGCTGGAAACCGGCGAGGATTGACGCGCCTCCGGGCCGGGCGTGATGCAATGCCGGATATTTTCGACCGCAGCGCAATGCCAAGCTTGGCTTCGACCGGCTTGCTGTGCAATCTCGCCGCAATGTTGGCCGCAAGGGCGGCGGCGTTCACCGGGGGACTGACGGCACGATGCGTATGATGATCTCCTTCGCGGCGCTGTTCCTGTCGGTGATACTGATGCAATTGGCCTCGGGCGGGCTTGGCCCGCTGGATGCGCTCAGCGGGCTGGCGCTGGATTTTACGACAGCGCAGATCGGACTGCTGGGGTCGGCGCATTTCTTCGGCTTTTTCATCGGCTGCTGGGGCGCGCCACGCCTGATGGGCAGTGTCGGACACAGCCGCGCCTTTGCGGCATTCACGGCGGCCGGAACGCTGTCGCTGATCTCTCACATGCTGGTGGTCGATCCCTGGGCCTGGGCGATCATGCGGATGGCCATGGGTCTGTGCATCGCCGGCTGTTATACGGTGCTGGAGGCATGGCTGCAGGCCAAGGTCACGAACGCCACGCGCGGGCGTGCTATGGGCACTTATCGGCTGGTGGACATGGGCGCGTCGCTGATAGCGCAGATGCTGATTTCGGTTCTGGAGCCAGCATCATATGTGTCCTACAACCTGCTGGCGATGCTGTGCTGTGCCGCCTTGCTGCCGATCACATTGACGCGGGCGCAGCAGCCCGAAACTCCCAGCGCGCCGCGCCTGCGGCCCGGCCTTGCCATCGCCTGTTCGCCTCTGGCGGCTGCCGGTGTGGTGGTGGCGGCGCTGAGCAGCGCGACATTTCGCATGATCGGCCCGCTTTATGGCCAGCAGGTGGGTCTTGCGACCACACAGATCGCCTGGTTTCTGGCCGCTTTCGTATTGGGCGGCGCGCTTGCCCAAATTCCGGTGGGCTGGCTGGCGGATAAATATGACCGGCGCCATGTGCTGATCTGGCTGTCGGTCGCCGCAATCATCAGTTGCGCGGTGACGGCGTGGCTGGGCGCGCTGTCAGCCGAAGGCGTCTTGCTGACCGCGTTCTTTTTCGGGCTGACATCATTCCCGATTTACTCGGTTTCCGTCGCGCATGCCAATGATTTTGCCACGTCTGATCAGAGGGTCGAACTGTCTGCGGCGCTGATGTTTTTCTACGCGCTCGGGGCCATCGCGGCGCCGCTGATGGCGTCGGGCCTGATTGAGGCATATGGGCCATCCGCGATGTTCGTGATGATTGCCGCGGGCCACGTCCTGCTCGTCATTTTCGGCCTCGTGCGGATGCGTATGCGCCCCGGCCAGGCGCCGCGCACGCGCTATGTCTGGAGCCCGCGCACCAGCTTTGTCATCGGGCGGCTGACCAAGGGCAGCCGCGACGCCAAGTGATGCGCCGCCTATGCACTGGCACCGGTGCGGCGCTTGCGCTAAAGCGGTGCCACGCGTTTGAACGAGGGGCATCATGGCACGGCATCTGATCACATCGGCGATACCTTATATCAACGGGATCAAGCATCTGGGAAATCTGGTGGGCAGCCAGCTGCCGGCCGATCTTTATGCCCGCTACCAGCGGGCGCGCGGCAATGAGGTGCTGTTTCTCTGCGCCACGGACGAGCATGGCACCCCCGCCGAGCTGGCCGCCAAGAAGGCAGGCAAGCCCGTCGCGGATTACTGCGCCGAAATGCATCAGGTGCAAACCGATATTGCGCGCGGTTTCCGGCTGAGCTTTGACCACTTCGGCCGCTCTTCCAGCCCCCAGAACCATAGGCTGACGCAGCATTTCGCAGGCAAGCTGGCCGATAATGATCTGATCCGCGAAGTCAGCGAGAAACAGGTCTATTCCATCACCGATGGCCGGTTTCTGCCCGACCGCTATATCGAAGGCACCTGCCCCAACTGCGGCTATGACAAGGCGCGCGGCGATCAGTGCGAGAACTGCACGAAACAGCTGGACCCCACCGATCTGATCGAGCCGCGCAGCGCCATTTCCGGCTCGACCGATCTGGAGGTGCGCGAGACCAAGCATCTTTACCTCATGCAATCGGGCATGCGCGACCAGCTGAACGCGTGGATCGACAGCAAGGAAGATTGGCCGCTGCTGACCACATCCATTGCGCGCAAGTGGCTGAACGATGGCGACGGGCTGCAGGACCGGGGCATCACCCGCGATCTGGACTGGGGCATTCCCGTCAAGCGCGGCGATCAGCCGTGGCCGGGGATGGAGGGCAAGGTGTTCTACGTCTGGTTCGACGCGCCCATCGAATACATCGCCTGCGCCGGCGAATGGGCCGAGGCGCACGGGCTGGATGATGCCGCATGGCAGCGCTGGTGGCGCACCGACAAGGGCGCCGATAACGTGCGCTATACCCAGTTCATGGGCAAGGATAACGTGCCTTTTCATACGCTCAGCTTCCCCGCCACGATCCTTGGATCGGGCGAGCCGTGGAAGCTGGTCGATTACATCAAATCGTTCAACTACCTCAACTATGACGGCGGGCAGTTCAGCACGTCGCAGGGGCGCGGCGTGTTCATGGATCAGGCGCTGGACATCCTGCCGCCCGATTACTGGCGCTGGTGGCTGCTGAGCCACGCGCCCGAAAGCTCGGATTCCGAATTCACATGGGAGAATTTTCAGACTTCGGTGAACAAGGATCTGGCCGATGTTCTGGGCAATTTCGTCAGCCGCGTAACCAAGTTCTGCCGCTCCAAATTCGGCGAGGCGGTGCCGGACGCGGGCGAGTTCGGTCCCGAAGAGCAGGCGCTGATCGACAGCATCACCACCCGCGTGCGCGCCTACGAGGCACATATGGAGGCGATGGACGTGCGCAAATCCGCCGCTGAACTGCGCGGCATCTGGGTAGCCGGCAATGAATATCTGCAATCGGTCGCGCCCTGGACGACCTTCAAGACGGACCCGGACAAGGCCGCCGCGCAAATCCGGCTGGCGTTGAATCTCGTGCGGCTTTACGCAGTGCTGAGCGCGCCCTTCGTGCCTGATGCGGCCGCTGATATGCTGGCGGCGATGCAGACCGACGATGACAGCTGGCCCGATGATGTTCCGGCAGCGCTGGAGGTGCTGAAGCCGGGCCATGCGTTTGCTGTGCCGGAGGTGGCGTTTGCCAAGATCAGCGATGAGCAGCGTGAGGATTGGCAGGCGCGGTTTTCGGGCGTGCGCACATAGCGCCACCTGAGCCGGGTACAAGTATCACTCAGCCATGGAAACGAAAAGAGCGGGCCGCAAGGACCCGCTCTTTCCAATTTTGCCAGAGCTGACGGACCTTATCAGGCCTCTTCGTCCAGCTTTTCGATTTCTTTCTCCAGATCGGCCTTGGACACTTCTTTCTCGGTCACCTTCGCCTGCTCAGCGACATAGTCGATGACCTTGTCCTCGAAGATCGGCGCACGCATCTGCTGCTGCATCTGCTGGTTCTGCTGGATGAACTCAAAGAACTGGCGCTCCTGACCGGGATACTGGCGGGCCTGCTCCATGATGGCCTGCGTCATTTCCTGATCGGTCACCTGAACCTCGGCGCGCTGGCCCAGCTCGGCCAGCAAAAGGCCCAGACGCACGCGGCGCTCGGCCAGTTTGTTGTGCTCGTCCGTCGTCTCGATCTCGGGGTGATCGTGGCCCTGAACGTCGGGGTTGTCGTCATGCCACAGCTGATGCGCGATCTGCTTGGCTTCCTGCTCGACCATCGAAGGGGGCAACTCAAAGCTGACCATCTTGTCCAGCTCGTCCAGCATCGCGCGCTTCATCACCGCGCGGGCGGCGCCGGCATATTCGGCCTCCAGCCGCTCGCGAATCTGGCCTTTCAGCCCGTCCAGATCCTCGGCGCCGAACTTCTTGGCCAGCTCGTCGTCGATCTCGGCATCCTTGGGGGCTTTTACAGCCTTGATAGTGCAGGAAAAAACGGCCTCTTTACCGGCCAGGTGTGCGGCCTGATAATCCTCGGGGAAGCTGACTGTGACGTCTTTTTCTTCTTCGGCCTTCACGCCAACCAGCTGCTCTTCGAAGCCGGGGATAAAGCTGCCCGAGCCCAGGACCAGCGGATAATCCTCGGCTGTGCCGCCCTCGAACGCCTCGCCGTCAACCTTGCCGACGAAATCCATCGTGATCTGGTCGCCGTCCTTGGCCTTGGTGCCTTTCTTGCGGTCCTCAAAATCCTGCGCGTTCGACGCAAGGTTTGCCAGCGCCTCATCAACGGCGGCATCATCGGGGACGACTTTCAGGCGCTCCAGCGTGACCTTGCTGAGGTCCAGATCGGGGATCTCGGGCAGAGCCTCGTACGACATTTCGACCTCGACGTCGTCGCCCTCTTTCCAATCTTCATTGGTCATTTTCATCGCAGGTTCAGCGGCAGGGCGCACGCCCTTTTCCTCAAAATGCCCCTTCATGGCCTCGTCGACGGCCTCCTGCATGGCTTCGCCCATGACGCGCTGGCCGAAATTCTTTTTCATCAGCGCCAGCGGCACCTTGCCCTTGCGAAAGCCCTTCATTTCGACATCGGGCTGCGCTTCTTTCAGCTTTTCCATAACCTTGGCGTCCAGCTCCTGAGCGGTCAGAAGCATTTTGTAGGCGCGCTTGAGGCCTTCGTTCTGGGTCTCGGTGACCTGCATTGTTCGTCCTTATCCATTGCAATCGGGCCGCGGAGGCGTCCGCAGCGGTCAAAATCATGGGCTTTTTAGGGGTGCGGGCATCGGGGCGCAAGCGGAGTCTTGCAGTCTGCTCAGCCCCGCCGAAACGCTGCGCGCGCCGCCTCGACCCCAACCAGCGCCAGCCCGGCGACTAGCCCCCAGAACGCGGCGCCGATCCCCATCAGGCTGAGGCCCGACGCGGTGACGACAAACGTGACGGCGGCGGGCGCGGCATGCGCGCCGCTGGCCAGCGCCCCACCCAGCGATCCGATGAACGGACCCAGCAGCGCCACGCCTGCGACAACGGCGATCAGGCTGGGCGGAAAGCTGGCGAACAGCAGCACCAGCGGCATCGCCACCAGCGCAATCGCGCCATAGCCCAGCGCATAGACCGGCCCGCACAGCCAGCGTTTCGTGGGGTCCGGGTGCGCGTCCGGTCCGGTGCAGATCGACGCGGTAATCGCCGCGAGGTTCGTGCTGTGCGCCCCCCATGGCGCGCTCAGCAGCGACGCGATGCCGGTGACGGTCAGGATCGAGCGGCCCGGCACCGGATAGCCCGCCGCGCGCAAAACGGCAAATCCCGGCAGGTTCTGCGAGGCCATCGTCACCAGATAAAGCGGCAGCGCCACGCCCAGCAGCGCGCCTGTGGTGAATTCCGGCCGGATCAGCGCCATCGGCGGCAGCCCGCCCTGCCAGACCGGGTGCGCCAACCCCAGCAGGATCGCCAGCGGCACACCGGCGGCCAGAACCGCCAGCACCGCCCAGATCGGCGAGAAGGCACGAACGACGAAGAACAGCGCCAGCAGCGGCAGAACCAGCGCTTCGGCTCCCGGTATCACCAGCGCCGCCTGCGCGACAAAGCTGAACAGGACCCCCGCCAGCATGGCGGATGCTACCTCGCCGGGTATTCGCGCCACCGCACGCTCCAGCGCCGGGATCAGGCCCGTCGCGATCAGCATCAGCGCGGCAAGGATGAAGGCGCCTGTTGCCACCTCCATCGACGTGGCGGTGACGCCAGCCAGCACGGCGGCGCCGGGGGTCGACCATGCGGTGACGATGGGCAGGCGGTGCCGGATGCTGAGAATCGCGGTCGTTGCCAGCATCGACAGACACAGGACGGTAATCCACGTCGCCTTTTGCCCTTCACTGGCACCCAGCGCATCAGCCGCCGACAGGATGATCGCAACCGATCCGCCAAACCCGACGAGGACCGCCACCAGGGCCGAAATAATCACGGAAACACGCATGTGCCGACATCCTGACTGACGCTACCGCACCCGCTTAGCGCAGGATCGGGCAAAAGGTCAGGGGCGCTTGCCGAATTTTTGCAGAAAATTCACGTTTGGTGCGGGCGGTGCGCACCGAAGTAGTTATTCCAAAACACACCACTCCGCCCCATGGTGACCAATTTTGAACATTATGATAGAGCCTTAGCCTTGCATAAAGTTTCAACTTGCCCCAATCTGCTCCCCTGTATACCGCAAAAACTGGGGAGCATTTGGGGAATAGGTTAGTGGGCAAACTGGCGAAAAACATTCTGAAGACAGCAAGTGTCGGCAAGCATTCCGACGGAGCTGGGCTGTATCTGCTCGTCACGGGTCGTGACGCCAAGGGCAATGCAAAAGGCAGTTGGGCTTTTCGCTATACTTTTCGCAAGCAGCGATACGAGATGGGCATCGGATCAATACAATTGCTTTCGTTGGCGCGAGCTCGGGCTGAATGTGACCGTTGGCGAGATTTGATGAGTGATCGACGCAACCCAGTAAACCCAATGGACGAGAAGCGCCGTCTTGAAGCTGACGCCATGCATGGGCGTGCGGCACCAACCGTGGCTGAGGTCGCCCCACTCGCGTTCGAAGCCCTTAAGGGGCGGTTAAAGGAGGATGGAAAGGCTGGCCGCTGGTATTCACCGCTGCGGTTATATATCTTGCCAGCGATGGGTGAAATAAAAATAGAAGATGTTCACCAACGGGACATCGTGAGGGCTTTGACACCCATATGGAAAACCAAAGCTCCCACAGCCGAGAAGGCGCTCCATCGTTTAGGTGCCGTTATGAAGCATGGCGCTGCGATGGGGTTGGACGTGAACTTGAATGCGGTCTTGAACGCTAAGCAACTCTTAGGCCACAGCGGACATACAGTTCGTCACCACCCTGCCCTGCCATGGCAAGACATTCCGAAACTATACCAATCTCTAAACGCTAATCTAACCGTCGAGCGCGCGTTGATGTTTTACATTTTGACTGGCGGAGGAACTCGAATTAAGCCTCTTCGCCTTGCTCGCAAAGATCAGTTCTCAGACGGAGTCTGGACGGTCGAGGGGGAGGCGATCAAGGGACGGAAAGGGCAAGAAAAAGACTTTAGAATACCGGTGACCGGCGAGATGCAAAAGCTCGTTGATTGGCCGCTACAAGAGACCAGCACCAGCTACCTTTTCCCTTCACCTCAATCCGGAAAAACTCAGACTACAGCCGTCAGCGATCAAGCCATAGAAAACGTCATGCGAAGCCGTGAAAACGAATGGGGTTGGCATGAGCCATACAGACCGCACGGGCTTCGCGCCACATTCAGGTCTTGGGTCTCCGAAGTCGACCCCAGCATGTATGCGGTCGCCGAAACGGCATTGGCTCACAAGGTTGGCGGCATCGTAGAGCGCACATACGCAAGAAACGATTTTCTTGAACAACGTCGGACGCTGATGGAGCGATGGTCAGATCATGTCACAGGCGGAAATTCATGAAGGATAGATCGTCTCTATCACGTGCGCCTTAAAGGCCACCAAACGAGCCTCTGCGCTCCATGAGACGGATCGATGCCCCCAAGGGGACTAATAGAAGGGGTTCTGACGCTACCATATCGCAAATGATGAGACAAAACCCCATGGCGGAGAAAAGACAACTGGAGGCGGGGACGCTGTGACAGAAACATCAACCTATTTGCCGCTCTTTCGCGAAGACGGAGAATGGATCGAACGACCTGATTTCATGGTTCTCGCTGCCCTGTCGCAGTCAAATAAATTCGATACGCAACACGTCTACTCGACGATGCTACTTGAGGAATTGAACCCAGACCAAACGACGTCTGGGATGTCTGACTTTGCCAAAGATATCGAAGCAAAAAAGATCCGTGGGAATTTGACCCAGCGTATTATGGCAGGAAATGTGGTCAACCAGCTGGCAAGGCTGGCCTCTTCCACGGGGGAACCGCCTTCGATCAATGCTGCACGCCGTTTGGTCGCATACCTTTATGTCAGGCACTCGGGGAAACACATACGGGTCTCTGACAGGCGCAAAAGAGAAAATAGCTTCCTGCGTGAGATTGAGAAGTCTCTAAGCAAATACCAAAGCACCCTGCACCTACAAGCCGCTGCGGTTTACGATCCGCAACTTTTGGAAAGTATCGAGGGCGATGAAGAAGGGTTGCTAAGGTTTCTTGGAATCGCGCGAGCTTTTGAGCAGTTCATTGACGCCAAAGTGGTCTCCGCATCATTCAAATGGACTCCTTGGAGAGTTCCGGCGCAAATCGATAGCGCACCAAAGATAATTTTTTTTTCCCTTACAGATCAAGAACTTGCTGCCGCGATGATCTCTTGAGGGGGGGGCGGGGAAAAAATCCCCGTCTACGTAGCAGCAGAGTGATCGGGGCATTAGGGGGCACAAAGAAACACTTCGGAGTGCCAAACCATGAAATACCTGACGTTCAACGAACTGCGCCAAAAGCTGGGCGGCCGCGGCCGCACAACAATTTACCGCGACATTGAGAACGGACGCCTGCCCGCGCCGATCAAACTCGGCGGGCTGAACTATTTTCTCGAACATCTTGTCGATGAGGCTCTGACGGGAACGTCGGCCTCGAAGAAAAGCGCGGGAACCAGCGGTAAGTCCCATGGGTAAGGGCAAGGCTTTTCGTATCACCATTTCAGGACGCAACCGCTGGGTGCTGGACAAACTGCGCAAGATCGAAGCGCAGGGCTGCACGCCTATTCAAAAAGCTGCGCCGCGCTGGGCAGCTAATGTTCATACTCTGCGCGATCTAGTTGTTGGAAGCGAGACTGCCGACGAAGCGCACGAAGGCGACTTACTGGGGGCATCATGTACCTTATGTGCTGCGCTCGGACGTGTCGCCATGCTGGAAAGGGGGTGCGGTATGAGCCGCCTGCAACTCGCTTTCCTGATGCGCGCACATGGGTTGACCGAAGCGCAGACGCATGCCCTGGCAGCATTAATCTGGGGAGCGTTCTGATGGATGCAAGACAGATTACACATGATCTGCGCGGTAAGTGGTATGGCCGCTATGGCAGCGCCGCTTGCCCAGTTTGCCAGCCCGACCGGCAGAAAGGGCAAAACGCGTTGACGTTGACTGATGGCAATGGCGGGACGCTTTTGCTGCATTGCAAGAAATCCGTTTGCGCCTTTACTGACATTCGCTCGGCGGCGGGAATTGCGCATGGTGACTATGCTGTGCCGGATCCGTCCGAGGTGGCGCAGCGCGAGGTGCAGCAAAGGGTTGAGGCCGCAAACCGCGCCGCGCAGGCGCATCGCCTCTGGCAAGAGGCACAGCCGATCAACGGCAGCCTTGCTGAAACATATCTGAGGGGGCGGGGCATTTCCTGCCCCCTCCCCGAAACCCTGCGCTTTCTGCCTAACTGCTGGCACCCGACTGCTAAACGCTTTCCGGCGATGCTGGCGCTGGTCAGTGGGACGGGAAGCTTTGCCCTGCATCGCACCTACTTGGCACCGGGTGGCGGCAAGGCTGAGGTCCAGCCGAATAAGATGATGTTGGGGCGTGTGTCTGGCGGCGCTGTCAGGTTGGTAAGCGCGCAGGGGCCGCTTGTGGTGGCTGAGGGAATCGAAACTGCTCTTAGCGTCGCTTGTGGCCTCTTGCGGCAGCCCGCGACCATTTGGGCGGCGCTGTCCACCTCAGGCATGCGCGGACTAATACTGCCCAAGGATCCGCACCGGCTAACCATTGCCGCTGATGGGGAGAAAGCGGGCCGCGATGCTTCGCTCGCCCTGGCCGAACGCGCCAATTCACTGGGCTGGGAGGTGTCACTATTGCCCGCGCCGAATGGCCACGACTGGAACGACATCTTAGCTCGAAAGGTAGTGGACGAATGACTGCTGTACCCTTCGCAACTCCACTGCCGTTTGCTCCAGAAGATATGGAAAAAAGGGTGTTGATCACACCGACAGCGTTCAACTTGCGGGCAGCATCAGAAATCCCCCCGCGCCAATGGTTGTTCGGACAACACCTGATTCGGGGCTTTCTATCACTGACTGTGGCTCCAGGCGGGCTGGGCAAATCCTCTATGGTGTTGGTCGAGGCGATTGCAATGGCAACAGGCAAGCCCCTTCTGGGGGATGAGCCGCCAAAGCCGCTGCGCGTCTGGGTCTGGAATGGCGAGGATCCGCGCGAAGAAATCGAGCGTAGGATTGCGGCGGCGTGCCTGCACTACGCGATCAAGTCCGATGACATTGCCGACCGGCTGATGATCGACAGTGGCCGCGATGTGCCTATCAAGCTTGCTGCGTTCAACGCTGGCGCCGTCCATGTGGCCGAACCTGTTTCGGAAGCCTTGATCGCCGCAATCCAGAAATGCTCGGTTGATATGTTGATTATTGACCCATTCGTTACAAGCCATGAAGTGCCGGAAAACGATACTACAGCGATGAATGCCGTGGTCGCTCAATGGCGCAAGATTGCTGATGCGACAGGTTGTGCAATCGAGTTGGTGCACCACACAAGCAAAGCTGGAGCCATGAACGCCGATGACTTCGGGGTCTATGCGAGCCGAGGGGCCGGAGCTTTGATTGATGGTGTGCGTTCGGCCCGCGTTCTGAGTCGGATGTCCGAAAAAGACGCAGAAAAATTCGGGATCGAAGATGCGGCCACGTCCTATTTTCGGGTGAATATGGGCAAGGCTAACTTGGCACCGCCTGAAAAGGTAGTGTGGCGACGCATGATAGGTATCCAGCTGGGAAATGGGCGGGATTTGTGGCCGGACGGTGATACCGTTGGTGTATGCATCCCTTGGACGCCGCTGGATGGATTCACGGACGTATCGGCCAAGGACCTAAAGCGTGTGCAAGATGCAATCAGGGCCAGTAAAGAAGCCCCAAAAGCGAACGAGCGGAACGCAGACTGGGCAGGATATATTATTGCCGAGGTCATGGATCTAGACATTGGGAACCGGCTAAGAAAAGCCGACCGGACAGCCGCGCAGCGCAATGCACGCGGCAAGGTCCGATCCCTTCTGGGTGGGTGGTTGAACTCTAATGCCTTGACTCAGAAGACTGTTCGCAGCCCGCGTGATGGCCGCGATGTAAAGATCATTGTCGCTGGCGATCCCGTCGCCGCAGAAGACTTGGCACAGGTAAATTGATGCTTTCCGCACTCAATTCCACTGCGGCGGATAACTGCGGTTCACTGCGGGAAATGATTGAAGGCGGGCGGGCGGTAGTTACCGCCGCCGCAGTCAATTTCCTTATAGGGGGACGACTGCGGCGGAAGCGGATTCAATGGCTACAGAAACTTAATGGCGTTGCAGGTTGCGCCGAGCTGCTATGCCTTACCTGACCCGATCGAGCTATGATCAACCTCGCAGAAAATGACCTTCGGATTGCACATCCCTGTCTTTGGTGAGTGGCGCAGCAGGAGTCGTAAGGTTGTTTGGCCTTTTAATGGCTACTCTTGCTTAGCCTCGGGCATGGATGTTCTCTCATTCTGTAATGGCTTTAACATTTATCACGTTGGCACTTTTCGATGCCGTCGGCAGGGGCTTCACGCTATTAACAGAGTTGCCCGAAGATATCGTCGGGACGCTCGACACCCTTTTTACTATTCTGATGACGGTCAAGTGTAGTGCGGGTGATAAAGTTGGCCGCAGCGCGGCCGACAGAAGAGTATGTTCGATATTTACCGTAAGGGGCTGGGGTAGCGCACCCCCCCATCCAGAAAACCTCAGGGGAAACGCGCATCCTGTGCTAGGGTGTAGCAGTCAATCCGGTAGGCATCGGGTCGACGGGTAGGGATGGCAACATTGGGCCAGCGCAGTTTTCAGGGAACCAGATCCTCCTGTGAGTGTAGTCTTTTGACGCCGCGAAATGGCATGGGAGGTGGCAATGTCCGAAATAGAACGATTCCCCGCAACACTCTATGGCCCCGCTGAAAGGCGCATGGCCGAGAGCCTGGTCGAGATCGAGCGTCAGGCGCTCGCTGGAAATGAGGAAGACTGCGACTGCAAAATGGGGCATGTTTAACGGCCTGACGCGGCGCAGCCTTCTGATGGGCGGCGTGGTTCTTGGCGGCAGCGCGCTTGCCGGTGGCCGCGCCAGGGCTGAAGCACCTCCGGGCGCGATCGAATATGATGTACAGACTGATCCCACCAAGGAACAAGGTCGCCTTATTCTCGACGATGGCGGTTATGGGTCGCGCTCGCAATTTGAAAACGAAGTGCGCTGGCGCTATCCGACGGCCAGCCCTGATTCCAGTTGGTCGATGACACCGTTGGCTTCTGGGCAGGGGATCATGACCCCGTCCGGCCTGCATTTCGAGAGGCATCACGGCGGTATCCCGACGATCGATCCACGCACCCATGAATTGATCCTGCACGGCATGGTCAACCAACCAATGCGCTTCACGATGGACGATCTGAAACGGCTGCCAGCGGTCAGTAAAATCCATTTTATCGAATGTTCTGGCAACGGCCTGACCGAATGGGCAAAGCCGACGCTCAAGACGGTGCAGGGCACGCATGGCCTGACCTCAACATCCGAATGGACCGGTGTGCGCCTGTCGACCTTGCTGGAAATGGCGGGCGTGCAGGATACCGCCGCTTGGATTCTGGCCGAGGGTGCGGATGCAGCCGTGATGACTCGCTCCGTCCCTATCGACAAAGCGATGGACGACGCAATTGTCGCTTATGCTCAGAACGGCGAGGCGTTGCGCCCCGAGCAGGGCTATCCACTGCGCCTGCTTCTGCCGGGGTATGAGGGAAACACTCATATCAAATGGCTGCGCCGCCTTGATGTCAGCGACAAGCCTTTCATGACGCGCGAGGAGACGTCGAAATATTCCGACCTCATGCCGGACGGAACGGCGCGGCAATTCACGCTGGAGATGGACGCCAAATCGGTGATCACCTTCCCGTCGGGCGCGATGAAGCTGCCACGCGCGGGATTTTACGAGGTGACGGGCATCGCCTGGTCGGGCCGCGGCAAGATCGCCAAGGTGGATGTGTCTGCAGACGGAGGCGCGACATGGCATGAGGCCGCGCTGGACGGGCCTGTGCTGCCCAAGTGCCACACCCGGTTCCGTCTGCCATGGACTTGGACCGGCGAGGAGGCCGTGCTGCAAAGCCGCACCGTGGATGAGACCGGATATGTACAGCCAACGCTGGAACAGCTGATCGAGGTGCGCGGGCTAAAATCCGTCTATCATCTGAATGCAATCCAAAGCTGGCATATTGCGCCGGATGGGGAGGTGACCAATGTTCACGCATAATCTGACGATCATCTGTGTGTTGGGAACACTGGCCGGCCCCGCGTTGGCGCAAGAGGGGGCGCGCACAGTCGCCGCGCTACCCGAAACGCTGGAGGAAACCGGCGAGCGAGCCCCGGCGGAGGTGCCTCAATCCAGCGCCGAGGAAGTGGGCGACATCGTTCCGGCGAACACTGCCTATGGCGTTGGCCAGCCCGCCAGCGAGGATGAGATCGCGGCCATTGACATCGACGTGATGCCGGACGGGCGTGGGCTGCCTGAGGGCAGCGGCACCTATGCCGAGGGCGAGAAGCTTTACGAAACGATCTGCGCGACCTGCCACGGCGCTGATATGATGGGCGTTTCCGAACTGGGCGCGCCGCAGTTGATCGGCGGGCGCGGCACGCTTGCCTCGGACCAACCCGTCAAGACGGTCGAGAGTTACTGGCCCTACGCCAGCACGTTCTTTGACTACACCCACCGTGCCATGCCGATGACCGAAGCCGGCTCGCTTTCGGCTGACGAGGTTTACGCAATTAGCGCCTACGTACTGGGGAAGGCTGGCATCACCGGGTCCGAGGCGGCGACGACGCTGGATGCTGAGTCCATGGCCAAAATTGTGATGCCGAACGCCGACGGTTTCGTGGCCGACCCACGCCCCGACATAGGAGAATAGCTAGTGCCGATCTTGCGCCGGATCGGCCGCAAACAATAGCCAAGCCGCGACACTGGCACGTGATTGCCATGGGAGGCATCGCGATTTCGCGAAACACATTCTGCGAAAAGCTTCGACGGGGGATTTCCAGTCGGAGCAGCTGCTAGGAAAGCTAGTCGAGACAACCACAGCTCGCTTTCGTATAGCAATCCAAATGTGCGCTGATCCTTTGTTTGCGTGGTCGTCAGTAATTGGCGCGCTGATTAAATTTCGACCGCAGCCTTATCCGTAATCGAAATATGCTTTGGACGAAACTTGAGTGCTATCGCCGCTTGCCGCCTAGGCGCTCGGGCATGGTGACGATCCCATAACAATCGAGTTAAGATTTTTCATGTGTAACCTTTACTCAAACATCATGCCGCCCGCCGCGATGCGCCAACTGTTCGCGGTAGATGCGAAGAACGATCAGCTCGGCAATGCGGAGCCGTTGCCCGCGATTTTCCCTAAGGGAACAGCTCCCATTGTTGCCCTCACTGATGATGGGAACCGCGGTGTCTGGAACACGCACTGGGGGTTTGTGCTGCCTCAAGTCTCGAAAAAGACCGGCAAGCCGATCCAGCCGAAGGCCGTGAACAACGCGCGCGACGACAAGCTGCGAGCCTCGCCATTCTGGAAGACGAGTTTTGTTGAGTGCCGATGTCTCATTCCAGCGACGAGCTTCTGTGAGGCAAAGGGCCGCAATCCGGCGACCTACGTCTGGTTTGGCATTAAGGGCGAGGTTGAGCGCCCAGCTTTCGCGCTCGCGGGCGTATGGCGCAGTTTCAGAGGGGATTACGGTGGCCAGCATCGCGATCTGATTACCTCCTCAATGATCACGACGACGCCGAACGAGTTGGTCAAAGACACGCATCCGGACCGGATGCCGACGATCCTGCATCCAGAAGATTATGAAGAATGGCTGACAGGCGGACCAGATGCCGCATTTGCGCTGCTACGTCCTTTCCGGCAGCGCAAATGGCTGTTCATCAATCAGGCGAGGGGCTGAAATCCGACAGGGGCGGACTGTAATTTTTAGGCATGCAGCGTAGCCGGGCTTGACAGGTGGGGGTGCTGTCGCTGATTGAGAACAAACAAGGAACTCATGCGACCAAAGGATTCTCATGCCATTCCACCGCGTTCGCCAACCTGTCATTGCCGACGGATTGCAGATGCGCCTTGCCAGCACGCCCGTCAGTGCCGGGTTTCCATCGCCAGCCGGAGACGATCTGGAAGACGAGATAGATCCCATGTCATGGGTGGTGCGGCATCCTGCATCAACCTTCTGGTGGCGTGTCGAAGGCGATTGCCTTTGGGATGTTGGCATCCGAGATGGCGATATCATCGCTGTAGACCGCGCCGGAAAGCGGCGTATCGGGCGCGCGGTCTTGGCCGTCGTCGACGGGGCGGTAACGGCGAAGATCCTGCGGAAGCGCGAGGGCAAGTACTATCTCGCCCCGGCCAACAGCCGCGAACACTTTCCGGACATTGAGTTGACGCAAGACAGCGAAATCTGGGGTGTGATCGCAGGCGTGGTACGCCGCTATGATTTGGCATGAAGCGGCCCATCGCGATCAGCGACAGTGCGAACTTCTACGTCAGCGCCGAGCGGATCTTTGATCCGACCTTGAAAAACGTGCCGGTCATCGTCCTGTCGAACAATGATGGCTGCGCCGTGGCGCGCAGCGACGAGGCCAAGGCGCTCGGGATCAAGATGGGACAGCCGCTGCATCTGATCCGCGACAAGGTTGAGGCGCATGGCGTCCGGGTATTCAGTTCGAACTACACGCTTTATGGTGATATTTCCCGACGGGTGGTCGAGGTCTACGAGGATTTCACCCCGAATGTGGAAATCTATTCGATAGACGAGTGCTTTCTCGATTTCACAGGCTTTCCTGACCGCACGGCTCACGCCCGCGCTATGCGCGCGGCGGTGCTGCGGCGCATCGGCGTGCCGGTGCGCGTCGGGATCGCGCCAACGAAGACACTGGCGAAATGTGCAAACGACATTGCGAAGAAGAACCCGATCTTCGCGGGCGTCCTGGACATGATGGATGACGCGCTGACTGACTGGTTGTTGCCCATGGTGCCGGTGGGCGACCTCTGGGGTGTCGGGCGTCAGACAGAGAAAAAGTTGCACGGCCTCGGCATCCACACCGCGGCTGAGTTGCGAGACATGCCTCTCAGGCAAGCCCGCAGCCTCGGCACGGTTGTTCTCGAACGCACCGTGCTGGAACTGCAGGGGGAGCCATGCCTATCCTTTGATGAGGTGGAGCCACAGCGCAAAGGCATGGCCGTCACCCGCTCGGCCGGAATGCCAATGACGGACTTCGACACGCTGTTTCAGGCGCTCACCGCCCACGCGACGCGCGCGGCGGAAAAGCTGCGCCAGCATGGTCTGGTGGCTGGGACGCTAACGGTGTTCTTTCACACAAATCGGCACCGCATGGATCGACCGCAGTATTCAGGATCTCGTTCAACCCGCATGACGCCGATGTCCTCGGACACGTTTCATCTGGTCGAGGCGGCACGGCGATGTGCACAGTCCGCATGGCCGAAAGACCACACCCGACCCTTCGGCTTCACCAAGGCGGGTATCATGCTGGACGATCTTCTGCGGTTCGAGGATCGGCCGCTGACTCTGTTTGATGCGCCGAAATCAAAGTCCCAAGCACTTATGGCCGCGCTTGATGAGGTAAATGATCGCTTTGGAAAAAAGACGGTGGTGCTGGCGAGCGAGGGTATGAAGCGCCCATGGAGCCTGCGTTCGGATCACAGAAGTCCACGATATACCACGCGGCTGTCCGATCTGCCGGTGGTTCGGTAGCTGAAGCAAACATTCCAAAGTTGGAAGACATCACCTGCCCAACATCGACAGAGAGGGCGGGGAGCGGACTTTCACCACATGTGTGCATCTATCGGGTCGAACCGTCGGAAGCGGACTTTCATGAAGCAGTCGAAACGATGATAATTCAGCACCACTGCATGGCCGCTATGTGCAGGTTTCTCGGACGCCATGCGCGATGTTTGAGTGACGCACGGCGTTGCCTGGCGTCGGAGAAGCGCTCAAGCGGGAAATCGCGGGGTTGGGCTTGGTGGAACAGCGTGGCTATGGGGATTCGACGAGAAGGATCGCATTGGCTCTGCTTGTGCGGGCTGAGGTCTCGCGGCTCTTTTGGGCAGTGTCGGCCTGCGTTTTTCGGTCTTTTGACCGATTTGCATTATATTCCGCGGCATCCGGCGACTTTCGCCCCGTGGTTCCCTGGAATCGCGCAGGCGAGCGGGACCGGGACCGCAGTCGGTATAGTCTACGGCTGAGGTCGCAAACTTCGATGTGTGGCACGGATGTCATGCCGCGGCCCTCGCTGTTCCTGGCGGCGCTCTGGGATGTCGTTCCGGCGCGATTGTCCCGACGATGATCAACTGTCCGCCGCAACACGGACATGGCAGCGCAAGGATGCGGCAGGGCGCATCGGTATCGTCACCAGTGTCATCGCAAGCGTGATCCTGGACCGGTGTCTTGGCCCCGAGCAGTTCCCTGATCCTGGCGATATTGGCGGCACGGTTGCCATTCCCGAAGAAGCCATAGTGGCGGATGCGATGCTGCCCCTTGGGCAGGACATGGATCAGGAACCGGCGGATGAACTCGTCGGTCTTCAGGGTCATGGTGGTATGCCGCTCGGGGCCGTTGACGCGGTAATTCTTGACGCGGAAGGTGACGCTCTGGTTATCCATGCGGATCAGGCGGCTGTTGGAGATCGCGACACGGTGGGTGTAGCGCGACAGGTATGCCAGCACGGCCCTGGGTCCGGCGAAGGGCTCCTTGGCATACACGACCCAATCGATCTTGCGCAGCGGTTGCAGGAAAGCGTCGAAGGCCGCACGATCAACAAGCTCGGCATGGTCGCCGAAGAAGTGCAGCTTTCCGGCTTTGTGCAGCCTGGCCAGCCCTTCCAGAATGAGGCGCCGATACAGGCGGGACAGGACCCGGACGGACAGGAAGAAGTTTCTGCGGCAGGCGATCCACTTGGTGCTGTCCGCAGACAGGCCGCCGCCCGGCACGATCATATGCACATGCGGATGGTACGTCATCGCCGAGCCCCAGGTGTGGAGCACCGACGTAATGCCGACCCGGGCCCCAAGATGCTTTGGATCGGCGGCGATCCTGATTACCGTGTCGGCGCTCGCCCGCATCAGCAGATTGTAGAGTTCCCGCTTGTTGGTGCGTGCGATCTCGGTGATCGGCTTCGGCACCAGTCCCGCAGCAGGCCCAGGATGTCAGCGGGCAGCATCACATTGCGATCCTTGCGACCCTTGGATTGCACGATGCGGATGATCTTCTGTTCCCCGTCAATGTCGCCGACCCGCAGCCGGACAACCTCGCCCGCACGCATACCGCAGCCATAGGCCAGCGACAGCATCACCCGCGCCTTCAGGCTCGGCGCCATGAGCAGGATACGCTTGACCTCGTTGCGGCTCAGAACCAGCGGTATCTTTACTGGCTCCCTGAGGCTGAAAACCTCCGCTACAAGATCATGCCGCCGGAGCGTCACGCGGAACAGAAATTTGACGCCGTTCATGGTCTGGTTGCGCGTGCAGATGCTGGTGCCCGTTTCGACGAGATGCTGCTGAAAGTCTCTCACATCATCCGGCGTCGCCGTCTGGGGTGACCGCCCGAGCCAGGCCGCAAACCGCTTGCAGGCGCGCAGGTGGCTGGTCTGAGATGCAGGACCAAGAGTGCGGGCTGTCATATCCGCAATCATGCGCGCGCGAAGGGGCGTTATTGATGTCGAATGCTGAATGTTCATGGGAAAGCCCTCTGTCAACCGAGGCAAAATCACCTCGATCAACAGCACACACCCAACATCATCAAACGCGAAACAAACCCCGACTCAGCGCAGCCTCCGCCACACGCGCCCTATCGCGGAGCGATTTAGTGCCTGGAGCCGCGTCCTGCCGTTCACTTGTGCTCGCTCATCCACTTGAGCTTTTGTCCTCTTTCACTCCAATCGCACTTTGTAGAATCTGCCGCACCGCATACAGCACGATCTTGAAAGCCGCGTTCACTTCACTGGTTTGCACATCGTTACCATGGCTAAGTTGGCTCCGAATATCATATGCGTGTGCGACCTGCTTGACGAATGCGAGGCGTTCGGCGTCTGACCCACGTGCAGTCCTCTTTGCCAGACTTCTTACGGCTTCCTTGATCGATTCTTGCTTGGCGTTGGATTGTAGGTAGTTGGCCGCGCGAATGAAGCTATCATTCAGGCCCGGCTCATCTGCCTCTTTCCCCTTGGCTTGCAGAGTTCTTGCGAATTCTTTGATGCAATCACGCACTTCTTTAGGACGCTCATGTCCCTGGGAGAGAAGTTCCAAAGAAGAAACCAGAGTGAGCAGTTTTGCGCGGATCGTAGTCTCGCGAAAGTGTGCAAGATAGAGATCGAGCGCAGATGCGATGGGGTCCGAGAGCGGTGAAGGCTCGTGGTCCGCGCCGGAAATGCAGTCAATGATAGACCTCTCGACATTGGCCCACGCCGTCGAGACAGTGGCCATACACTTACTTCCTGTGCTTATAAGAATCGTCTCGCCTTTCTTGTGGACGTAAAAGCCCTCGCCCGTGACAGCTCCGTGAATGCGTTCGGGAGCACCTTCAGAACCTCCGAAAACATTCGTGGCAGCCATCTCCGGATCGGTGAAGTAAAAGACTTTGAGTTCGTCAAAAGTTGGCTCAAAGGCGATGGTGTCTTCAAGCGCCATATTATACAGGCCATGGATTAACTTTGGCACGAACCGTTTAGCCTCGTCCTCTGTTGCGAATCCTGATGCGGTTAAGCGTAATATTTGGGTCTCTTCGTCTAATTTCACTGCTAGCATCACATCGCCGATATTGAACTTGACGACCTTGTCTATGCCGTTGATTGGTTTTCGGTCGAGAACCCTGACAAGAATTGTAATGGCGTAATTATCCATGATCATTCTCATACTTCCGATTTTTGCTATGGGACACTAAGCCCGTACTCAGTTTATCTTCAAATCTGGGACAGCGCATGCCAAGCTCCCCTGACGGACGTTTCGCTCGACAGAGTGTAGCGCAATGTACGAACGGCCGGTCTGGTGAAGCTGCGGCGCGGCATCGAGGTAGCGTATGGACGGCGGCTTCGGGCCGGGTGCGAAGCCCAGCCCCTTACTGCATATGTTGAAATAAGTGCTTCTGTTGGCCGCACTGCGGCCAACATTCCTTTTCAGGCAAGAGACTTGACGCCTTCTCGTAGGGAGAGAACTGGTGATTTTGTCTCTAAAATATCTTCGACAGTAGCCTGTCCTACAGGCTATCCGTATCGCTTCCACGTCCCCATTTCGATCGCCTTTCGGGTTTCGAGTGAAGATATCTCGGTCTGGATGGCTCTTCGTTGCGCCGGGTCAGTTGCTTCGTTCAGCCGCTTGCGGGCCTCGATGATGCGGCTCTGCATTTCGCTGAAGAGTGTCATTGCACCGCTCGCGCCGTAAACATGCGCAAAAGGATCGCTGTTCAAGCTGCTTGGCGGAATCGGCTTCCCCGCACTTGGCAGGTTTTCAAGGTCTCCGTTGTCTTGCGCTCGTTTGAAAGCGGCATCAATACGCAGGCTGAACATGGTGAGGCTCTCCTGAGGCGGCGGCACGTATCTCAGTCAATTGAAAAATATGTAGTCTTCAAGGCGACCACAAGTCGACGCGACAATTTGCCGAACCTCCGGTCGCAGCGAAGTCCGACCCGTCCGTCGAAATCGTCCGCTCCATCAACATTTGCCGTAAGGGGCTGGGGTGCGAAGCCCCCTCCCCATGCTCCAAAGGCGACCGCCACGCTGCGCGCCTCGATAGATGCCAAATTTTCGGCACAATTCTCTTGCAATAACCCTATATACCTATGGCTTGGAGATTTCGATGGTGCAGCCTGTGTCAGTGCTTGTCGATGGTGACAACATCAGCGGTAAGCACGCCGGACAAATTCTTTCTGTCGCCGCTCAGCACGGCGAACCAACTCTGGTTCGGGTCTATGCCGATGCGCAGCGTCCCTCTGACTGGCATGGTGCAATTGGCTACCGAATGCTGCATGCGGGAACGGGTAAGAACGCCGCTGACATTCTTCTGGCACTGGATGCGCTGGAATTGGTGCTATCCAAAAATATGCGCTGTTTTGTAATCGCGAGTTCTGACGGTGATTTTACCCATCTTGCCACCAGATTGCGTGAGCACGGAGCAAAGGTCATCGGGATTGGTGAAGTAAAGGCGCCCAGCGCCTTTCGAGCATGTTGTAGCGATTTTGTAGAAATCGGCACGCCGCCGCCCGTGCGTCTTGTGCCGAAGCCGCCGACGACTGCCACGGCGCTTGACCAGAAGATCCGGGCCATGATTGGTGCGCACAGCAAGAAGGGCATGGGCATGCACATCGCTGAACTCGCCCCGAAGATGCACAGTCAACATGGGGTTCGGATCAGCACTTACCCCGAGCGGAGTTGGCGCGCCTATCTGACTGCGCGACCATCGCTCTACGAACTGGACCCTCGCGGCCCTGAAGCCATGGTTCGCTTCCGTCCCGAAGGCTTTACTCACGTGGCGTAAGCGCTCAAACGGCATCCGGCGCGAGGCCGTCCTTGGTCACGTTGCTGCTGCAAGCATGAATGGCCGCAATTGCGGACAGAGGTGCAGCATCGCTGGGTGGCGCCGAATGTCGGCGCTGGGCCGGTCGCGATCGGCCGGTGGTCCCGGCTTATTTTGTTGAAAAACTCTTCCTTGCTCGGGGCCTGGCTTGCTGATTCAATTCCAGTAGTTGAAGGAGAGGATCAGCGATGATGGGACCGAAGCAGGAAGCACAGGCGGCGCTGTTCTATGAGTTCTCGCTGGAAGATCACGTTCCGCAAGATCACTTGTTGCGTTCGATTGATCGGTTCGTCGATCTGAGCGACATCCGCCAGTATTTGGCAGAGTTTTATAGCCACACAGGCCGCCCGTCCGTCGATCCCGAACTGCTGATCCGCATGCTGCTGGTGGGGTATTGCTTCGGCATCCGGTCGGAGCGGCGGCTCTGCCAAGAGGTGCATCTGAACCTCGCGTATCGCTGGTTCTGTCGTCTCGATCTGAATGATCGTGTGCCCGACCATTCTACCTTTTCAAAGAACCGGCACGGGCGTTTCCGTGAGAGTGAGTTGCTGCGCCATTTGTTCGAGACCACGGTGGCGCGCTGCATCGAAGAAGGCTTGGTCAGCGGCCAGCGCATGGCAATCGATGCGAGCCTGATCGAGGCGGACGCCAACAAACAGAACTCGACCCCGAAGGACGATTGGGACGCGACACGCATCGACCCGGCAGATGCGCCCCGCGCGGTCCGCGAGTATCTCGACACGCTCGACGAGGCCGCTTTCGGCGCAGCCAGCGAGGTCGAGCCCAAGTTCACCTCGCATTCTGACCCGGCCAGCCAATGGACAGCAGCGCGTAAAGGGCCTGCTTTCTTCAGCTATTCCGACAACTACCTCATCGATACTGATCATGGGGTGATCATTGATGTCGAGGCGACGCGTTCAATCCGGCAGGCGGAAGTCGGTTCAACAAAAACCATGCTGAATCGGGTGAAAGAGAAGTTCGAACTGCACCCTGAGCGCCTGATCGCAGACACAGCCTATGGCACTGCGCCAATGCTGGGCTGGCTGGTCGACCGAAAGATCGCCCCGCACATTCCCGTCTTCGACAAATCCGGCCGTAACGACGGCACATGGAGCCGAGCGGACTTCGAATGGGACGCCGAGAACGATCAATACATTTGCCCCGAGGGTCAGGCACTGAAGCAGTTCCGCCGGAATTATTCCGACCCAAACCGGGGCTCAACCGGCATGGGGCGCGCCAAATATCGCGCCCTGAAACTGACATGCCAGGCTTGCCCGTCGAAACTGAAATGCTGCCCGAACGCTGATGCCAGATCGATCACCCGCGAGGAACACGAAGACGCCCGCCAGGTTGCCCGCGAAATCGCAAAAACCCGCCAATACGACATCTCGATGAAGCTCCGGAAGAAGGTCGAAATGCTGTTCGCCCACCTCAAGCGCATTCTCGGTCTGGGTCGGCTCCGATTACGTGGCCCATGCGGCGCAAACGACGAATTCCTCCTCGCAGCCACTGCCCAGAACCTCCGGAAACTGGCCAAGATCTTTCCCGCACCGCAGCAAATGCGCAGAGCCTGACAGGAAAGGCAATCGCGCGCCCTTCACCACCAAGTTTTCTGCGTCAGCAACACGATGTTTTTCCACAGAATCGGCGGGAAGCGGTCATTCGCTGCTGGTGCGAAGGCAACCTTGCCAGAATTTTGAAGGGGACATTACGCCAAGGTTACTTCGTGGACCAAGCTTGACCCGCAAATAGGGCACGTAGGATAGGGCGGAGCGCAGGCCTTCGCCGCAATTGACAAGCATTTGGTTAAAGCGTAAAGATAAATTCTTCCTTCGCTTCGCGTCCTTGCGTCGACCTCTTGAGCGTTGCTGGTGTAAAAAGACAACTGTATGTCTGGTTGCCCACCGGCGAAGCCTGACAGCCTTGAAAAATTTGTAGCGCTAAATCCTCGGACTATTTACTGAGGCTCTACCGAAAATTGCTAGGTATACGAGATGACCGACTACAAGGACTTAAATCTAGATCGCGAGACTCTGGATGAGCACATTCAAGACTTCATTAAATCGGCAGGTTACTCAATCGACGGCGAAATTGAAACGTCCGACAAGCGCAAAAGATTGGTGTTTGGTCGTGTGGGTGCTCAGTTTGCGACCGTGGACTTGCACCTCAATAAGACTGGCACAACAACCATCCAATGGAAGATGGGAAAGAACCAGCCGATAGGCGAGGAGCTAGCTGTCCACTTAAAAGCCACGGTCAATCCCGCTGAGTTTGAGAACGTAAACTATGCTCTTAAAGGAATAACTGCTGATTCGTTTGATTCAATTTTGGATCTTATGGGAGATGGCATTGAAGTTGCGACTAATCGCAATGACGAGTATACCAAGCAAGTAACTTTAAAGAGTGTTGAGCATCAAGACTCTCTCAGAATTACTCACCATCGCCGCACAAGGGTATTGCAAGTTCAGGGCAAGCCTCTTTCTTGCTATCGGCGCGTCGTATTTATGCTCACCGATCTTCTGGACCTGAAGGGTCTTGAGCAAGTGTTATATCGTAAAGACGAAAGTAGCGCGGATGTTGTCCGGAAAGAGATGGCCGAAGATTACCTGAAGACTTTCTTCCCCAATAGCTACCTCAATATCCCGGGTGATATCAAAAAACTTTTGATCTCCAGTTGCTGCGTCAAGCTTGCTGCGCCTAACCTGCCAGACTATTGCCTTCTACTCTACCCTGATTTGCGTTCGCTCGAAGGTATATTGAAGCTAAAGATGGCCGAACACGGTATGTCGGTTCAAGATGGCGAAAATGGCTTTGGTGACTTCTTTGATGTTGCATCGGGGAAATGCACCCTCAAACACGAGTATCAGGATAAAATTCCTAAAAAAATGGTGGATTCGCTAAACAATGGTTATACTTTCTACCGTAAGCATCGCCATGCGATTTTCCACATGGAGGAATTTTCTGGTGGCAGCAGGATGATAAATACCTTGGAGTCAGCTATTGGCTTATCAAAAGATGCGTATTTAGTGATCGATGCGCTGATTCAATGAGAGTGGAGCAATGATTGAGACAGTCCGCATAATTGGTGAAATCGCTGTGGTTACGGCCACGGCAGATTTTCACCCTTTGCGTGAGATTAAAACCCTCACCTCGAAGCTCGCTAGCTTAGGCTTCGAGGGTATTGTGCTTTTTGACTTGCTTTCGGTCAACGGGATGGCCCCAAATCGATTTGCCTCCATGAAGTTTGAAAAAAGGGGCTTCGACCGTAGCTCATTTTCCGTAGAGACCGATGTAAGTTCAGATATTCAAAAGGGACAAGATTTAATGGCGAAAGGCGATCAAGCGTTTCTTCTTAGCAGTGTCCTCTCGTCTAGCGAATTGAAGAAGTTCATGCAGTAATAGTTTGTGGTGCCCATAATTTTCCGCTTATGTCATTCAATAGGCTAGATTAGGAAAATGCTAGGTGATGTGGGCGGTCACTACTTTTCACGGGCCTAAAGGCGAAACAACCTTTGAGCGATTCGAAACTGATCGACGACAGACGCGATTTGTCTGCGCAACAAGTTTATGGATGGGCACCGCATTTCGTATTTTTATGACAGCCCTCATTTCCGAACTATTTAGTCAATGCTGTTTTGACCTGCAATTTTGATCTGTATATTTCCGGAATTTTGCGCATCGTATCCAATGTCCGTTAAATGAAATGCTGCGGTGCCAAAAAGTTACCAAAGTTAATGTCCGGATAGGGCCGTTCAAGTCGATCAGACAGGCGGGGCACTCATGATGTATGCCGCACTGCCGCAAGGCTGCTCCTAGCCCAAAATGCCGGATGCTGCGGAGGGGCGAATGACCGATCTAGAGCCCCGCTTTGCGCAAACCCATTTCGACAAGTTGCTCAGACGGCTGTGCTGGCCAGAATGTAGAGCCCAAGTAGGGAGATGGCTATGAAGAAGACAGTGCGAAACTGTGCCTCGGACAAGCGCCTCCTCAGAATCTGGCCGGCCCACATACCAACAAGAGATGGTATTATCGCGAGAAGAGAGGCGGTCCCCAACTCGACCGACAGCAGGGCGTTCGTGCCGAGCGCAAGGGCTAGCGCGACTGTGGACGCGGTGAACAACATACCCATGGCCTGGACCAGCATGTCGCGTGACAGTCCGATGCTCTGTAGGAACATCACTCCTGGAACCATGAACGAGCCGGTCATCCCGGTAAGGATGCCGTTTGCGGCACCGAAGGCTGGTCCCGCCCAGTTTTCGCTACTGGCGGAAATTGCAAAGCGAGTGCCTGCGAGGTTAAGCCCACCATAGGAGACGAGCAACAGCCCTAGCAGCGCCGTCAGAAGGTCGAGGTCGAACCAAGTCAGAGCGATTGCGCCAAGCCAGACGGTCGCCGTCGCCATCAGGAGGAAAGGCCAGATGCGGCGCAAAATCTCACGCGCATGACCGCCCACGCTCGCCTGATAGACGTTCGTGACAAAGGACGGAGCGATCAGCAACGCCATCGCCGTCGGCAAGTCGAGCGCGGCGGTCAGCAGGCCAAGGCTGACCGTTGGCAGACCGAGCCCGATCACACCCTTTACGCCACCTGCAAGGAGAAACGTCACCGTGATGGCGAGGATCATCATGGAGTCGGTCATATTCCGATTTGTACTTCGCAGGACCGGAAATTGGTAGAGCATACATTTACGACGGCATCATAGAGGCCCGATCTGTCCGCTGTTCGACGTTTGAACTTGTGAATACTCCACCGGCTAAAAGCCGGTGGAAAGTTTCAGTTGCGGACGAGCAAAGCCAGATTTGGAATGATCGATTACGCCATCACGCCGTGACACTCTGAGTGTCAGCCGCGCAGGGCAGTCCGGCTGACACTTCTGTCTACTCTGTGCAGCACAGGTTAGGCATTGTGTCATGTGCTCTCGATTTTCATCGCGTTGCAGGTCGAAAGAGTCGTTCGTTTTGGGGGGTGAGAGAATTTTCTGAACATAAGAAAGTATGAGATTGCGAAGCAAAATTGTGAGGGCAGATATAGAGGACGCAGAGCGGTTTGGTCGCTCGTTCGTTATTGATCATTTTGCCTTATCTGCGCGACGCCCGTGGATCTCATCTAAATTTCGGCGCAAAAGAAGCAATAATGCCCACTTGTGTTACACGCAATTATACAATTAAACCAAATACTTCGGCCTAAATGTATCGTCAGCGAACCTATCAGTGATAGTTGGACGGCAACTGCGTTGTACTGGGAAGGTCGGCAACGACGAAGACGGCATGGACCGCCGCTCTGATCGATGCCAAGGCCAAAGTTACGGATAATCGCGGATGGTATGTGATGCATTAAGTTTCGGCGTTGGTCACGGCTTGTAGCTTGCGTTTCGTCCATCGTAACGCAACGCGTTGTGTCGGCATTGGCAACTGGTAGTCGCCACCCGCCTATGTCGGCTTGACCTCATGTACTGCCTGCGGAATGGTGCTTGCGATCATAAACCCCGAAATCTCCACCAGCGTCGCCTTCATTCGCCCTGGCTGACATTTTGCGAACGAGGCTCTCCAAATGAACCCAGTAACCCAATCCGAGATCAACAAGGCTGCGTGGAGCGCGTGCGATACGTTCCGAGGCGTGGTCGATCCGTCGATCTACAAGGATTACGTCCTGACCATGCTGTTCCTGAAATACGTCAGCGACGTGTGGAAGGACCACAAGGCCCGCTATATGGCCCAGCATCCGGATGCGCCCGATCTGGTCGCGGCGATGATGCAGCAAGAGGCGTTCGTGCTGCCCGAGGGGTCCAGCTTTGACGCGCTGCACAAGCGCCGCCACGAGGCCGGCAATGGCGAGCGGATCGACAAGGCGCTGCATGCGTTCGAGGAGGCCAATGGCGACAAGCTGCGCGATGTGTTCCAGGACATCAGCTTCAACTCCAACAAGCTGGGCGCGGAGGAGCAGAAGAACGACATCCTGCGCCACCTGATGGAGGATTTCGCCAAGCCGCAGCTGGATCTGCGCCCGTCGCGGGTGGGGCAGCTGGATATCATCGGCGGCGCCTATGAATACCTGATCAGCCGCTTTGCCGCGACGGCGGGCAAGAAAGCGGGCGAGTTCTATACCCCTGCCGAGGTGTCCACCCTGATGGCGCGGCTGGTGGATCCGCAGGAGGGCGATGACATCTGCGATCCGGCCTGCGGATCGGCCTCGTTGCTGATGAAATGCGCACGGCAGATCCGCGACAGGACGGGGACCAAACGCTATGCGCTGTTCGGGCAGGAGGCGATCGGCTCCACCTGGGCGCTGGCCAAGATGAACTTGTTCCTGCATGGCGAGGAAAACCATCAGGTCGAATGGGGTGACACAATCCGCAACCCCAAGCTGCGCACATCGGACGATATGCTGCGCCATTTCGATGTGGTCGTGGCCAATCCGCCGTTTTCACTGGATAAATGGGGCACCGAGGCGGCCGAGACGGACAGGTTCGGGCGGTTTCGCCGGGGCATGCCGCCTCGCACCAAGGGCGATTATGCGTTTATCCTGCACATGATCGAAACGCTGAAGCCCAAGACAGGCCGCATGGCGGTGGTGGTGCCGCACGGGGTGCTGTTTCGCGGCTCGACCGAGGGGAAGATCCGTCAGAAGCTGATCGAGGAAAACCTGCTGGATGCGGTGATCGGCCTGCCGGAAAAGCTGTTTTTCGGCACCGGCATCCCCTCGGCAATTTTGGTATTTCGCAAATCCAAGCGGGATAATTCGGTGCTGTTCATCGACGCCAGCCGCGAATTTCAGGCAGGCACCAACCAGAACGTGCTGACCGGCGCGGATCTGGACAAGATCACCGGCACTTTTGCCGCGCGCGAAACGGTCGATAAATACGCCTATCTGGCCAGTGCCGCAGAGATTGCCGAGAATGATTTCAACCTGAACATCCCCCGCTACGTGGACACGTTCGAGGCGGAGGAAGAGATTGACCTGATGGCGGTCCGCGCCGAGCGGACCCGGCTGAAGGCCGATCTGGCCGAATTGGAGACCCGGATGGACGGGTATTTGCAGGAGCTTGGCTATGGTTCCTGAGGGGTGGAGCAACTCGTTACTAGATCAGGTTGCCAATAGGCGAAGCGGCCACACTCCCGATAAGAAGAAGCCGGAGTATTGGAATGGTGGGATCAAATGGGTTTCTTTGGCGGACAGTAATAAGCTCGACAATGGTTTGATTGAGGGTACCGACAAGCAAATTTCGGAACTGGGTATTGCCAAATCTTCCGCCGTGCTCCTTCCCAAAGGAACTGTGATACTCTCTCGAGATGCCGGAGTTGGAAAAAGTGCAGTTCTTGGCGATACAATGGCAGTCAGTCAGCATTTTATTGCTTGGCAGTGTGATGGGCAAGATCAGCTGCATAACTGGTTTTTGTACTATTGGTTGCAAAAGAAAAAAGAGTTTTTTGAGCGTCAAGCAGTTGGCTCGACGATTAAAACAATTGGGCTTCCGCTCTTCAAGAAACTGGAGATCGCCCATCCATCATATCCAGAACAGCAAAAAATCGCGGAGATCCTGTCGACCTGGGACCGGGCGATTGAGACGGCGCAGGCGCTGCTGGCCACCGCCTGCAGGCAGAAACGCGCCCTGATGCAATCCCTCCTCACCGGCAAACGCCGCTTTCCCGAGTTCGAAGGGCAGGCGTGGCGGGAGGTGCGATTGGGGGATGTCGCTGAGGTTCGGCTCGGCGGAACTCCATCTCGGAATCAGCCTGAATATTGGCAGGGAGGCCAGAATACCTGGCTTTCGATTGCCGATCTTGGCCCCAAATATCTTAGCACTTCAAAAGAGAAGATCACCGATCAAGGCGCGGTAAAGAGTAACGTAAAGCTACTACCCTCAGGCACTGTTGTGATGAGTTTCAAGCTAACGATAGGAAAATTAGGTATCACGGGGACACCGCTTTATACGAATGAGGCCATCTGTGGCTTTGTGCCGTGGGCAGAAGGCATATTCGACCCTGAGTTTCTGTTTCAACTTCTCCATGTGACTGATCTTCTTCAAGATGTGGATCAGGCAGTGAAGGGGAAGACCTTGAACAAGGCTAAGCTGAACGAGATCATGGTACAGCTTCCGGCTTTAGAGGAGCAAAAGAGAATAGCTGCATTCTTGTTAACCGCGGATCGGGAGGTTGAAAACGCGGAAACGCAGATTGAGCATCTCCGTACCGAAAAGAAAGCCCTGATGCAGCAACTCTTGACCGGCAAGAAACGGGTGGTGGTCGATGCCTGACTCCGGCCCGCGGGTGCCCGACACCAACGAGGAAGCGGCCGCCAAGCTGCCGGCGTTGCATGTGATGATGGCGATGGGGTGGGAGTATCTGCCCCCGGCGCAAGCCTTGGCGATGCGCGGATCGGAACGGGCCGTGTTGCTGGTGGATGTTCTGCGGGGCAGGCTGGCCGCGCACCGTTTTGACTTCAAGGGGCAGAAATATCCACTATCCCCGGCAGGCATTGCCGCCGTTATCCGCGAATTGGGCCGAACCGGGTTGAGCGAAGGGCTGATCCCCGCCAACAAGGCGATCTATCAACATCTGACGCTGGGCATCACCGTCACCGAATTTGTGGACGGGCAGAAGGCATCCGTCACCGTGCCGCTGATCGACTGGGCCGATGTGGCCAGTAATGTGTTTCACGTCACCGAAGAACTCTCGGTCGAGCGGCCCGCCGGACTGGGGCGCTATCGCCCTGACATCGTGGGCTATGTGAACGGTATCCCGCTGGCGGTGATCGAGGCCAAGCGCCCGGTGTCCTCGACCCGCGGCAAGGCGATGGTTGACGAGGGGATCAGCCAGCACCTGCGCAACCAGATGGGCGACGGCATTCAGGACCTCTATGCTTATTCTCAATTGCTGCTGTCGATCTCGGGCGCCGAGGGGCGCTATGGCACCACGGGCACGCCGGCGAAATTCTATTCGATCTGGCGCGAGGAGGATCTGAGCGACGGCGCAATGACCGCCATCCGCAACACGCCCCTGACCGCTGCGCAAAAGACCGCGCTGTTTGCAGGTCGCCCGCAATGGGCGCGGCAAGGGTATGAGGCTCTGCACGCGCGCCCCGTGCTGCTGACCGAACAAGACCGGCTGATCATCGGCCTTCTGCGCCCCGACCGCCTGCTGGACATGACGCGGCGCTTTACCTTCTATGACAAGAAGATCGGCAAGCTGGTCGCGCGCTATCAGCAGGTGCAGGGCACCAAGGCTATCGTCGAACAGGTACGCAAGACCAAGCCCGATGGCAGCCGCGAGGGCGGAGTAATCTGGCACACGACCGGTTCGGGCAAATCCAACCTGATGGTTCTGCTGACCAAGGCGCTGTTGCTGGAAGAAACGCTGACCGACTGCCGGGTGATTATCGTCACGGACCGGGTGGATCTGGAAAAGCAGCTGGCAAGCACGTTTCTGACCGGCGGAGCCTTCGGTTCGGACGTCGCGACCAAAAAGGACGGCGAAACGGCCAAGGTCCAGTCGGGTCGCGATCTGGCCCAGCGGATCGGTCACGGCAATGAGCGGATCATCTTTACCTTGCTGCAGAAATTCACCTCGGCCACCAAGCTGCCCGAATACCACAACCCGTCTGACAAGCTGATCGTGCTGGTGGACGAGGGCCATCGCAGCCAAGGCGGCGAGAACCACGAGCGCATGCGCATGGCGCTGCCCAATGCCGCCTTCATCGCCTTCACCGGGACGCCGTTGCTGAAGGAAGACAAGACCCGCAACAAGTTCGGCCCGATCCTGCACGCCTACACCATGCAAAGGGCGGTGGAGGACGGCGCCGTGACGCCGCTAGTCTATGAAGAGCGTAAGCCGGTCCTGGACATCAACGACAAGGCCATTGACGCGTGGTTCGACAAGATTACGGCCAACCTGTCGGACACGCAGAAATCCGACCTGAAACAGAAGTTCGCCACAAGGGGGCGAGTTTACGGTGCGGTCAACCGCATTGATTTGATCGCCTATGACATCGCCAGCCACTTTTCCGAGAATTTCGGCAAATTGGATCTGGGGCTGAAGGCTCAGCTGGCCACGGACAGCAAACTATCGGCGATCCGCTACAAGCAGGCGCTGGATGCAACGGGCATGGTGACGAGCGCGGTCGTGATATCGGCCCCAGACACGCGCGAAGGCCACTCGGAAGCGGATGAGACCAAAGTCCCCGAGGTGCAAGCATGGTGGAAAGCCAACGTGACCGCCGATGCGGCAGACTATGAAGCGCGTATTATCGAGGATTTCAGCACCGATGGCGCGCCCGACATTCTGATCGTAGTGGACAAACTGCTGACCGGATTTGACGAGCCGCGAAACGCTGTCCTGTACATCGACAAGAACCTGAAGGGCCACAACCTGCTGCAGGCCATTGCACGGGTGAACCGCCTTCACGAAGCCAAAAGGCATGGGTTCCTGATCGACTATCGGGGTATTTTGGCGGAAATGGACACATCAATCCAAGACTATCAGGATCTCGCTGCACAGACGCAGGCGGGCTATGATATCGACGACCTGAAAGGTTTGGTTGCCAACGTTTCGACAGAGTATAAGCGGCTGCCAGCACTGCATGACGCACTCTGGGCGAACTTCAGCAGCGTAAAGAACAAGGGGGATCTGGAACAGTTCCGCCAAGTCTTGATACCGATCTATTCGGATGACGATTCCGGCACTCCTGTCGATACCAAGCTGAAAATCCGGGAAGATTTCTATGACGCGTTGACGGCGTTTGGCATGTGTTTGAAGCTAGCACTGTCATCGCGCGCGTTCTTCGAGGATGGAGCTTTTGACGAGAAAACCATTCAAGCCTACAAGCGCGATTTGAAATTCTTCACTGAACTGCGCGTTCAGGCGAAACACGATGCGCATGAGACCGTGGATTTTACCGAGTACGAGGATCAGATACGCAAGCTTGTCGACAAGCAGGTGATTGGCCAGGAGATTATAGATCCGGAAGGTGTGATTCTGGTGGGCACGCTTGGCGATGACGATGATCCCGATGAATGGTCGCAAGAAAAGACCCGCACAGAGGCGGATGTCATCAAGACGCGTATCCGCAAGACGATTGAGCAAAACCTGAACGATGACCCTTATGCTCAGCGCGTGTTCTCGGAGATGCTGAAAGAGGCCATTGCGGGCGCAGAGGCAATGTTTGAGCATCCGGGCAAGCAATATCTGCTGTTCAAGGATCTGGATGAGCTTGTCGAGAAGCGCGCCACGCCCGGCGTGCCGGATCGGTTCAGGGATCGCCCAAGGGCGCAGGCATATTTTGGCGCATTCCTTGATCAAATGGGTGCCAAGGCAAGGGATCAGTCTGAGGACGCGCTGGTGGCTGAGGCCATGTATGTCGACGACACGGTGGACAACGCAGTGCAGACCCATTCGATCAACCCCGGCAGCATCGAGGCCGAAATCAGCAAGGCGCTGCTACCGCGCTACTTCAAGTTCTTCGGTGGGCTGGACGACGCCACGGCGATGATCGCCCGGGTGATCAGCATCGTCCGAGCAGGCAAGGCAAGGGGCAGCTGATGCCACCCTTCCAAGTCCTGACATATGGCGATCAAAAAGTTCCCTATAACGTCAATGTCGACAGCCAGCGCACGTCCAGTGTTGCCATCCATGTTGACCCGGACGGATCGGTGATCGTCGACGCACCGCCGGAGCTTGACGAAGCCGCTATCCGTGCAGCGGTGCAGAAGCGAGCGCGATGGATCGTCGGCCATGTTGCGGACGCCAGAGCGCGCTTTGCACATGTCCGGCCCCGCGAATATGTGTCAGGCGAGCAGATACTTTACCTTGGACGTCGCTATGTTCTGAAAGTTTTGCCGATAGACAGCCGACCCAAGCCGGTCCGGTTGAAGGGCAATCGGTTGGAGGTCGAAAGCAAGTCCTCCGATCCAGAGATCATACGCGGCAAGGTGCGCGGTTGGTACAAAGTGAAGGCGCGAGACTATTTGGTTCGCAAAATAGACGAGGCTGCCGCTCGCTTACCCTGGGTCGACCAACCTCCGCCGCTTCGGCTTATGGAAATGTCCAAGCAATGGGGCAGTTGTTCGCCCGGCGGCCAGATCATTCTCAACCCCCATTTGATCAAGGCCCCACGCGAGTGCATCGAGTATGTCATTCTGCACGAAATGGCCCACCTTAAGCATCACAATCATGGAGTCGCGTTTTGGCAACTGCTGGATGACAGCTTGCCAAAGTGGCGTATCGCGAAGAAAACACTGGACGATATGTCTGAGCTTTTGTTGATAGAGTAGCATCAACCTTTTCAGGACAGCAGTAATCGCCGAGTCGCATGGGAACAGGAACGTTTGATGAAGGTCAATTCAGATTGGCGGATCTTTCACTGGAGTTCCGTAAAAGGTGTCGCTAGTAACGATTTGTCTCGCATTGTCGGGCTAATCCCTTTGGCTGGCTACCTAATCCTTTTCAACGATGAAATCGCTAAACTTGCATCGTTCGACACTATCGCCGGAGTGGCGGACCAAGTGGCTTCGCCTTTCTTTTTGGGCGGCGTAGCAAAGCTCAGGCTTGTATTCTTCGGGAGCCTTTTTATACTTTTTTCGTATTTGATCTTTAGAGTGTTCCGCCCGCCTGTATTAGACAGTTCAAGCGGTGATCTGGGGTTTTCGGCACGGGTAGAAGACAGTTACAGTGTTTATGAAATTGCGAGCATGGAGGCCCAAGTCTACTCAGATATCTGGAAGCCTCGGACAAAAGCCTTCTGGAGCGTTTTAGGTGAACCTAGAGCAAGAAAACCCGTGGTTTCTGGGTATCGACCGGACGTCCGGAGCGCCATGTTTACTAAGCATGGTGACTACATTCACTTCCTCGCGCGTGAATGGTGGGACGGGATGATGCATACTTTTCGCGGCGCGCGCATAGCCTCCCTGTTTTCGGGAGTCACGGGCTATATCTTGCTCGCAATACCGACCCTAGATATTGCACAGGCCGTGCTACGCGATATTTTTTGGAACTTTTAACGACAAACTTTTGTTGGCTGTGCTTCGCATGGACGGCGGTTCTGTACCGTGAGCGACCTCATGGATCAACGGCGGAACACGAAATTTTCTGAAAGCACGACGCCACCCATCCACCAACCTCATCTCAGGGTAGTGAGGACGCTGCGCCATCTCCGGATCTTCGCCATCCTTTGAGCGGTTCAGCCACTACCTCAACAAAGTGCATGATCAGCTTTGCATCGGTCTCGGTGTCTTTCTCCGCCACCAGCTTGTTTATCGTCACGTTAGGAGCGTTTAATACCAACTTGCACTGATCAGCACTCAAGCGCCTCGCGTTGGGTATCATTGAGCTTGGACTGATTGCCGGGTGCTTTGCCATCAATCAGCTCGTCCGGGCCGCGGGCATTGAACCGAATGACCCAGTCGCGCACGATCTGCAGCCCCACCCCGCCGATCCGCGCAGCATCACTGCGGCTGCCGCCATCGTAAATCTCAGCCAGTGCCAGCAGCCTTCGGCTCTAGTTCGCGTTCTTCGTCCTCCGTGCCCGGCGTCTCAATGTCGCCCCGTCAAAGTCCACCCGCAATGCTATCGCTACACCCATGGCAATGTCCTCCCAGACCTACCGCCATAGATTCAGACTTTTGGGATTTGGAAGCCCCCGTGAGCCAGCATTCGAGCCGATTGGTATAAACCTCTTCGATACATTTCCACTCCTGAAAGATGGCGTGAATCTATAACCTGCACGCGCTCACGAAGTGTCGCGGTGCTATTCGATATTTTGGGGAATACTTGGGGAACAAATACTCTCCAAAAACATAAGAATTTGTTAATTATACCTTTTTTACTTTATTTGGTGCGGGCGGTGGGACTCGAACCCACACGGGGACAAGCCCCAACAGATTTTAAGTCTGGTCTGTCTACCATTCCAGCACGCCCGCATCGCGGCGACAATAAACGCCCCGGCGCGGGTGTAAAGCGTCAGAGTGCGTCTTCCTGCGCCTCCAGCGCCGGAAGCAGGCTACGCTCAGCCAGCCAGGGATTCATCGCCAACGCGGCGCGCAGGGCCAGCGCCGCCTCGCCTTGCCGGTCCATTGCGTGCAGCGTCAGCGCCTTGCCAGCCTGGGCCGCCACATGGCGCGGCTGGCGGGCAAGTGCCGCGTCCAGATCGGGCAGAGCGGCAGCGTAATCCTGGCGCAGGAAATGCACAAAAGCGCGCTGATTATAGCCCTCGGCGTAGTTGGGGCAGTACGTCACCAGCGCCTGGAACGACTCCATCGCGGCCGAGTAATCGTACGCCTCGCGCTGTGCCATGCCTTCATCCAGCAACGCCTGCGCGTGGGCATCGGGCGCATCGGCCCACAATTTCCACATCTCGGCGGATGCGGCCATTCCGGCGGCGCGGTCCGGTGCGTCATTCGCGCGCTGTACCAGATCGCTCAAAGCCCGCTCATGATCGGGCGCGGGCGGGCATGTTTCGGCGACGGCAGGACCAGCCAGCAGCAGGGCTAATAGCGCATATTTCATGCCATCAGTTAACCCCACGCCATGCCGACCCGTCAAATCACAACCGCCTCATATCGCATCCTCGGGCGCGTTTTCCTTGACCGCCTGCATCGCCACGTAGGTGCTGGTGCCCGCAACATATGGCAGTGTGCTGATCTGGTCGGCCAGTATCTGGCGGTAATCGTTCATGTTCCGGGTGCGTATTTTCATGAGATAATCGAAATTGCCCGCGATCAGATGCACCTGCTCAATCTCGGGGATCTTCCGAACAGCGGCATTGAATTCTGCCAATGCTGCCTCGCGCGTGTCGGTCAGGCGCACCTCGACAAAGCTGACGTGATCCAGTCCCAGCCGAATCGGGTCAATCATCGCGCGGTAGCCCGAAATCACGCGGCTCGCCTCCAGCCGTCGCAGGCGGGCTTGCGTGGGCGATTTCGACAGACCGATCTGGCGCGCCAGATCTGTGACGCTGATGCGCCCGTCGGTGGCCAGAACACGCAGAATCGCCCGATCGAACTTATCCAGATCATTTGAACTCACATTTGACCTCATTTCCATTCATATGGCGCGTCAAATGGTATTTTACAGGAAAACCGACTTAACGACACATGCTAAAGTGACCTAATCACGCAAAGCCTTTCGGCCCAGCCAACCAAAGGATGCCCCATGCCATATGACACCCAGCCCCGCCGCGCCGTAGACCTGCAAACCTATGCCGATGAGGCAGCGACAATTGCCCGCCTCAAGACCGAAGCAAACCTGTCACCCGAAGATCGCAAACGCATCAGCGCCCGCGGCGCGGATCTTGTGCGCGACATTCGCGGCCAGTCCGATCCCGGCCTGATGGAGGTGTTTCTGGCCGAATATGGCCTGTCCACGGATGAGGGTATCGCGCTGATGTGTCTGGCCGAGGCGCTGCTGCGCGTGCCCGACGCCGAAACCATCGACGCGCTGATCGAGGACAAGATTGCGCCATCCGATTGGGGCAAGCATATGGGCCATTCTACTTCTCCGTTGGTGAATGCGTCCACATGGGCACTCATGCTGACCGGCAAGGTGCTGAAAAAGGACCAGAAAGGCCCGGTTGGCCATCTGCGCAGCGCCATGAAGCGGCTGGGCGAGCCTGTGATCCGCACCGCCGTTGCCCGCGCGATGAAGGAGATGGGCCGCCAGTTCGTGCTGGGTGAAAACATCAGTTCGGCCATGGACCGCGCCGCCAAGATGGAGAAGAAGGGCTATACTTATTCCTACGACATGCTGGGCGAGGCCGCGCGCACCGACAAGGACGCGACGCGCTACCACCTCAGCTACTCCCGCGCGATCAGCGCCATCGCACAGGCCTGCACCCATGACGAGATTGCCAAGAACCCCGGTATCTCGGTCAAGCTGTCGGCGCTGCACGCCCGTTATGAGGTCGCCCAGCGCGAGCAGGTGATGGACGTTCTGGTGCCGCGCCTGCGCAGCCTTGCGCTTCTGGCCAAATCCGCCGGCATGGGCCTGAACATCGACGCGGAGGAGGCAGACCGCCTTGCCCTGTCGCTGGATGTCATCGAAACGGTGCTGAGCGAACCTGCGCTGGCTGGCTGGGACGGATTTGGCGTGGTGGTGCAGGCCTACGGGCAGCGCGCGGGCCATGTTCTGGATTTTCTCTATGATCTGGCGCAGCGCCTTGACCGGCGCATCATGGTGCGTCTGGTCAAGGGCGCCTATTGGGACACCGAAATCAAGCAGGCGCAGGTCGAGGGCATCGACGGCTTCCCGGTCTTTACGTCCAAGCCAGCCACCGATGTCAGCTATATCGCCAACGCGCGCAAGCTTTTGTCGATGACCGACCGGATCTATCCGCAGTTTGCCACGCATAACGCGCATACCGTTGCCGCCGTGCTGGACATGGCGACCGACAAGGACGCGTTCGAATTTCAGCGCCTGCACGGCATGGGCGAGGCGCTGCATAACATCGTCATGGCCAAGGAAGGCACCCGCTGCCGCATCTATGCCCCCGTCGGGGCGCACCGCGATCTGCTGGCCTATCTGGTGCGGCGCCTGCTGGAAAACGGCGCCAACTCCAGCTTCGTCAACCAGATCGTTGATGAGGAGGTCGCGCCCGAAATCGTCGCCGCCGATCCCTTTGATCTGGTGGAAAACGACGGCCCCGACCTGCCGACCGGCCCCGAACTTTTCCTGCCCGAGCGGGTGAACTCCAAAGGGTTCGATTTGAAACATCAGCCGACGCTGGATGCCATCGAGAACGCGCGGGCGCCCTTTGCCACTCATAAGTGGGAGGCCGCTCCGATCCTTGCGGCCCAGGCGCAGCCCGAACAGGCAGTGGATGTCATCAACCCCGCCGATCCCGCAGGCAGCCCCGGCACCGTTGCGCATGCGAGCAAGGCTGATATCGAAACAGCGCTGAGCAATGCCGCCATGTGGGATGCCCCCGCCGCCGAACGCGGCGAGGTGCTGGGCAAGATCGCGGACCTTTACGAGGAAAACTTTGGCCAGATCTTTGCCATCCTCGCCCGCGAGGCAGGCAAATCTCAGGCGGACGCCGTGGCTGAGTTGCGCGAGGCCGTCGATTTCCTGCGCTATTACGGTGCCAATGCGCCCGATACCGGCGCGGTGGGCACCTTCACCTGCATCAGCCCGTGGAATTTCCCACTGGCCATCTTCTCAGGCCAGATCGCCGCGGCGCTGGCCGCCGGCAATGCCGTATTGTCGAAACCGGCCGAGCAGACGCCGATCATCGCACATTTCGCGGCGTCCCTCATGCATCAGGCTGGCGTGCCAAAAACGGCGCTGCAACTCTTGCCCGGTGGCGGTGATGTCGGCGCGGCGCTGACGTCTGATGCGCGGGTGGATGGCGTGGCCTTCACCGGCTCCACCGCGACTGCAATGAAGATCCGCAAGGCGATGGCCGAAAACCTCGCCCCCGGCGCGCCACTGATCGCGGAAACCGGCGGCCTGAACGCGATGATCGTCGATAGTACAGCGCTACCCGAACAGGCCGTGCAGGCGATTATCGAGAGCGCGTTCCAATCCGCAGGACAACGCTGCTCGGCCCTGCGTTGCCTTTATGTGCAGGAGGACATCGCCGAGGACTTCACCAGGATGCTGACCGGCGCGATGGATGCGGTGGTGATGGGCATGCCATGGGATCTGAGCACCGATTGCGGCCCGGTCATCGACGAGGCCGCCCGCGCCGGCATCGCCGAACACATCCAGGCAGCCCGCGCGGAGGGCCGTCTGATCCACGAGTTGAAGACGCCAAATGCAGGCACCTATATCGCCCCCACCCTGATCCGTGTTGGCAGTATTGCAGATATGAAACGCGAGATTTTCGGCCCCGTGCTGCACATGGCGACCTTCGGCGCGACCGAACTGGACAAGGTGATCGACGCGATCAACGCCACCGGCTATGGCCTGACCTTCGGCCTGATGACGCGTATCGATGACCGCGTGCAATACGTGACCGAGCGGGTGCAGGCGGGCAACATCTATGTCAACCGCAACCAGATCGGCGCAATAGTCGGCTCGCAGCCATTCGGCGGCGAGGGGCTGTCGGGCACCGGACCCAAGGCAGGCGGGCCGCGCTACCTGCCACGCTTTACCGCGCATCCCGCGCCGGTGGCCGGGCACGATTTTGAAGGCATCATGTCCGAGCGCGACATTCAGGCCGCGTTGAACAAAGCCCACAAAGTCGAAATGCAGCCGCGCGAGGACCAGTTGATGCCGGGGCCGACGGGCGAATCCAATCGCCTGACCAGCCACGCGCGTGCGCCCCTGCTCTGCATGGGGCCGGGTCGCGAGGCCGCCAAGGCACAGGCGCGCAGCGTGATGGCGCTGGGCGGCATGGCAGTCGAGGCGTCGGGCACTGTCCCGCCCGAGGCGCTGACATCGCTGACCGGCCTCGCCGGCGCGCTTTATTGGGGGGGCGATGCGGCGGCCCGACCCTATGCGCAGGCGCTCAGCCAGCGGACCGGTCCGATCCTGCCACTGATCACTGGTCTGCCGGATTCGGGTCACGTCCTGAACGAGCGCCACGTCTGCGTCGATACCACGGCCGCCGGCGGCAATGCTGCGCTGCTGGGCGGCACGTCCTAGCTTGACCATACCTGAACATGGGGCCAGTTTGGCCCCATGTTTCCCATCCGCGATCATAACCCCTCAGGGCGCATGCCCTATGTGACCTACGCGCTGATCGCGGCGAACGTTGCCGTCTTCATCATGTATTGGCCCCTGATGAGCGATCCGCGTGCGCTGACCGAATTCTACATCGGTTGGGCAATGATCCCGGCCAAGGTGAGCTATGCTGGCGCATATCACACGCTGATCACGTCCACCTTTCTGCACGGAGGCATCATGCATCTGGCAGGCAACATGCTGTTCTTATGGGTTTTTGGCGACAATCTGGAGGATGAGATGGGCCATCTGCCCTATCTTGCCTTCTATCTGGCCTGCGGCGCCGGATCGGGGTTGGCGCAGCTTGTCTCCGAGCCTTATTCACTGGTGCCAACCGTTGGCGCTTCGGGGGCGATCGCGGGGGTGATGGGCGGCTATTTGCTATTGTTTCCCAAGGCCAAGGTGGATGTTCTCATCATCTTCATCATCTTTTTCCGTATCCTTCCGATCCCAGCATGGATCATGCTGGGGCTGTGGTTCGTCTTTCAGGTCTTTGGTGGGCTGTCGATCCCCACGACGGGCGGCGGTGTCGCCTATTGGGCACATGCGGGCGGCTTCGTCATCGGGGTCTTGCTGACCGTGCCTTTGCTGTTGCGGCGCGGCGGCGCGCAATTTTGGGCGCGCAATGACGGGCGCCCGGCACATCCACAAGCCCGCTACGCCATTGGGCGCACCCGTATCCCGAAAGTGAGGCGAAAATGAAAGCGACATGTCATTGCGGCGCAGTTGAACTGCGCGTGACCCTTCCCGGCGGTCTGTCCACGGCGCGTCGCTGCGACTGCAGCTTTTGCGCGCGGCGCGGAGCGGCGGCGGTCACTGCGCCGCTGGATGGGCTGGAGGTCATAAAAGGCGCGGACAAGCTGACGCTCTATACATGGGGGACCGGCACGGCGCAGCACTACTTTTGCTCGGTCTGCGGCATCTATACGCATCACCGGCGCCGGTCGAATCCCAATGAATACGGCGTAAACCTAGGAACGCTGGAGGGCGTGAACCCGCGCGATCTGGGCGAAATCGGATGGGTCGACGGTGTCAATCACCCATCGGACCGCCCAGGCGTCACTGATTGCGGATGATCCTGGCGAATTTGTCAAACACCGGCGCATTGGCGCAGATGATCGCGCCCTCGTCCAGGATACTGCGCCCTTCGGTCAGCGGCTCGACCAGCGCGCCGGCCTCGCGCGCGATCAGCAGGCCGGCTGCCAGATCCCACGGCTTCAACCGCCGCTCCCAGAACCCGTCGTAGCGGCCAGCCGCCACATAGGCCAGATCGAGCGAGGCCGCACCAAAGCGGCGCACACCGGCGCATGCGGGCAGCAGGCGCGCCAGATCCTGCAAGGTATGCGGCAGATCGCTACGCCCGCCAAACGGCAGTCCGGTGGCAAAGATGCTCTCGATCAGTTTGTCGCGCCCGGACACGCGCATGCGGGATTCGTTCATCCATGCGCCTTCGCCCTTTTCGGCAAAGAACAATTCATCCTTTGAGGGGTCATAGACCACGCCCGCAACGATCTGGCCCTTGTGCTCCAGCGCGATGGATACCGCCCAATGCGCCAGCCCGTGCAGGTAGTTCGTGGTGCCGTCCAGCGGGTCGACGATCCAGCGGCGGGTGGGGTCGGCGCCCGGCTCCTCGCCGCCCTCTTCAGCCATCCAGCCATAGGTAGGGCGCGCGTTCATCAGCTCGGACTTGATGATCTGCTCGGCCTGAATATCGGCGCGGCTGACGAAATCGCCCGCGCCTTTCATCGACACCTGAAGATTCTCGACCTCGCGAAAATCCTTGGCCAGCGCGCGTCCCGCTTTTCGGGCCGCCTTCATCATCACGTTCAGATTTGCGCTGAGTGCCATGGGGTCTCGTCCTTGGGTATGTCAAGCCGCGCGTATAGGCCGCGCAGGGCTTGGCTGCAAGGGGTGCGAGAAGTCGGGGTTGCCAGCGTGCGACCGGCGGCATATCAGCCGTGCTGCCTACTTCGGCAGCATGAAGAATTCTTCGCGAATGATCTTGTTGTTCTCAACGGAATAAATGGCGATCTCGCGCAACGTCATTTTTCGGCCGGTGGCTTTCTGTGTAACCTCGACCTCAAAGCGTACCGCGAACCGGTGGGGCGGATGGACATAGGGACCGTCCGCTTCGAGCTTGTGGATGTCGTGCGTCGCTGCCCAATCCTCGCGCTTCGCCCTGATCGCGCCACGTCCCTTGGCGATCCGCATGTCGCGCCCAGGAGGCACAACCGCCTCGATCGACTCCGCCTTTTCGGCATACATCTCATCGACATGCGCAATGCCGCGGCCGTCTTGCATTGCGTCAACGAATTCCCGTCCGAGTTTGATCAGATCTTCCATGTGAACCTCCTTGTTTTGCCACTGACTGTCACACAGTTTCGCGGCGCGCATCTTGACAGGGATCAAGAAGCACAAGGAAATCGGGCGATTATCTTGACCCGTCCTCTAAACCTTCTCCCTCCTTTGCAACCTCACCGGAATTTCCCGCGCCAGCTTGAGCAGATGCGCCATGAAGGGTTTGGCTGCGTCATCATCGCGGATCGCAGCATAGAGCCGCTTGGTCAGGCCGCCCTCGGTAATGGGCCGTACGACGTAATCATCGCTGGTGCGCAGTTCGCGTACTACCCAATCGGGCAGCACCGCGACACCGCGGTTCGACGCCACCAGCAGCAGGATCACGGCCGTCAGCTCGACCTGACGGATCGCGGCAGGCTCCACCTTGGCCGGGGTCAGCAATTCGGTGAACACATCCAGACGCGAGCGGTCCACTGGGTAGGTGATCAGCGTCTGACCTCGAAAATCCTCGGCCTCAATATAGTCCTTCTGCGCCAATGGATGCAGGGCCGAGGCCAGAAAGACCGGCTCGTAATCAAAAAGCGGCTTGAATGCGATGCCGCGCAGCGCCTCGGGGTCGGAGGAGACGACCAGATCCACCTCCTCCTTTTGCAGCGCTGGCAGCGCGTCAAAGGCCAGACCGGGGCGGATGTCGACATCCACCTCGGGCCAGTTGTGGCGAAACGCCTCCAGCACCGGAAAGAGCCATTCAAAGCAGGCGTGGCATTCGATGGCGATGTGCAGCCGCCCGGACGATCCGTCGCGCACGCCGGAAAATTCGGCCTCCAGCGCCTCGATCTCCGGCAGAACCTTGTTGGCGACGCGCAAAAGGCGCATCCCCGCTGCCGACAGCGTCATCGGTTTGGACCGGCGCACGAACAGCTCGACCCCGGCCTGATCCTCCAACCCCTTGATCTGATGGCTCAGCGCCGATTGCGTGATGTTCAGCTGATCGGCCGCCCTGGCCAGCCCGCCGGCGGCGTGAATCGCACGGATCGTGCGCAAATGCCGGAACTCGATATGCATTATATTAGCGCGCCTCATGTAGATCGTGAAAATTATGAATTTGCATAACATATGCTGTATTGCGACAAAGGGCTCAAGCCCCACAGAGGATTTCAGATCATGGCAACGCCGAATATCTCCTTCGAATTCTTCCCGCCCAAGGACCTTGAGGCATCGTTTCGCCTGTGGGACACGGTTCACACGCTGGCGCCGCTGCAGCCGCGTTTCGTTTCCGTCACCTACGGCGCCGGCGGCACGACGCGCACCCTGACGCGCGAGGCGGTCAGCGCCCTGCACGGCTCGGCCGGGCTGAACGTCGCGGCGCATCTGACCTGCGTCAACGCAACCCGCGAAGAGACACTGGCCATCGCCGACGAATTCCATGCCGCCGGCGTGCGCGAGATCGTCGCCCTGCGCGGCGATGCGCCCAAAGGCACCGGCGGGTTCAAGCCCCATCCCGATGGGTTCAAGGACAGCTGCGAGCTGATCACGGCCCTCAAGGAGCGCGGCGATTTCACCGTGCGCGTCGGCGCCTACCCCGAGCGGCACCCCGACGCCGCTGACGACAATGCCGATGTCGAATGGCTGAAACGCAAGTTTGACGCGGGCGCGGACGAAGCGATCACGCAATTCTTCTTTAACGCAGAGACGTTCCTGCGCTTTCGCGACCGCTGTGCCGCAGCGGGCATCGACAAGCCGATCATCCCCGGCATCTTCCCGATCGAAAATTGGGCCGGTGCCCGCCGCTTTGCCGAAGCCTGCGGCACATCTGTCCCGGCCAAGCTGAACGCGACATTCGAGACGGCCGAACGTGACGGGCGCACAGAACTCCTGGCCATCGCTGTCGCTACGGATCTGTGCAGCAAGCTGACGGACGAGGGCGTGCAGGATCTGCATTTCTACACGCTCAACCGCCCCGAGCTGACACGCGACATTTGTCATGCGCTGGGCGTCACGCCCCGGGTGGAATTGCGCGACGTCGCCTGAACAACGTCGCAAAACATATCAGTCAGCGCCGCTCTTGATGGGCGGCGCCTGGCATTGCTGCAGCGCTGTTTCATGGACCCACTCCGACGGGTCTTGCCCGACGACCCGGCTTGCGCGGACCAAAAATATCTTGCCCCAGCGGCGCCACGTTCCGACCGACGGCGCGCACGGATTGCACAGAAAACGGGTGCGCCAATTTTCGGGCAGCGGCAGTCCCGCGGCCTCTCCCTTCTCCAGCATCCAGACGAGCGGAACATTGGCAAGCGGACGCGCGGCCTCGAACCCGTCAAGATGCCCGCCGATATCAGGATGGCAGCCTCGGAACCAGACCTGCTGAACGTCGCCATTGGTGAGCCCATTGGTCTGCCACAGAACGGGCGTATAGACGACACGCGTTTCGTCCAGCGCAAGCGCGTGATAGCCGCGCTGCACACAAGCGCCCAACCTGTCCGAGTGAAACGCATGCGACGATTCCGTCCAGCGCCACAGGACCGGCAGGCGCAGGCCCAACGCCTTTACCGTATCCCAGACGCCGACCATCTCGATGGGCACGGCGTCATGGCAATAGGCGCGGTGAAAATCGCGCGCGACGGGCCTCTCCGGCCCTGTCTTGTAGTGGCGCCACGCCAGCCGCACGTAGCGTTCCGTCGCATATTCGGGGCGCAGCAGGCCGATCATGTCGATGGCGCCCGCCAGCGACCGCACGGCGTAGGCGCCGCGCGAATACCCCAGCAGGTAGATGCTGTCACCGGGCCGGTAACGACTGGCCAGATAGCCATAGGCCCGCCTGATCTGGCGGTTGAGACCGTTGCCCATCATCACGCCGATCGTGCTGCGCCAGTCCTGCCATTGCAGACCGGCCTCATAGTACAGTGCCATCCGCGCGCCCCGGACTTCGCCCAGCAATTTGTAGGTCAGTCCTGCATTGCTCTCATCACCGGGCACAAGCGACGACATCGTGCCGTCCAAGATCAAAACATGCGTCACCGGCCCGCGGTGATCGATCCCGCCCCTGTGGGCGCGCCGCAAGTCGCGCCCGAATCCCGGAAGCGCCAGTGCATAGATCCGTTTGACCCATTTGCGCCACGACATATTCGACTGCGTCCTTTCAAATCATATGGGCGTCTCTCGTCTAGATATATCGCGCGCATCAACGATTGACAGATATTCCGCCGTCTCCGACCCCTTGCAAATGCTCCTGCATTCGCAGTTGAATCCCATCAGCACACCAAAGAAGATCAAGGAGCCAGCTATGGACCGCGTCAGCTTTACCCAGATGAAGGACGGCACAAAGGAAGAGTATGAATTCCTCACCAAGCACGAGATCGACCATACACGGCACACGGCGGGCCGCCTGCTGACCGCTCTGGTCGAGCTGGACGAGGGGCTGTCGGGCTACCAGATCACGCGGCTGGGCCATTCGCTGCAATCTGCGACGCGGGCATGGCGCGACGGGGCCGATATCGATTGGATCGTCTCGGCCCTGCTGCACGATATTGGCGATATCTATGCGCCTTACAATCACGATGAATACGCCGCTACGATCCTGAAGCCATTTGTGCGCGAGCAATGCACATGGTGCGTCGCCACCCATGGCGATTTTCAGATGCTATACTACGGCCACCACCTGGACGGCGCCGACCCGAACAAGCGCGAGCGCCATGCAGGCCACGCCTATTTCGACGATTGCGCAGAGTTCTGCGAGCGGTGGGATCAGGCCAGTTTTGATCCGGACTACGACACATTGCCGCTGGAATTCTTCGCGCCGATGGTCAAGCAGGTGTTTGCCCGCACGCCCTACGACCCTGCCATCATCCGCCCCGGCGAGCGTGAAGCGCTGACCTGTGCGCCGCGCGCCTGAGGCAGGCTGCGGGATTTGGGTATTTAAACCCAAGAAAAAGCCGGAGGCGCGCCGCAGGCTACCGGGATGCCACCCCAAGGCGCTGGCAAATCGCATCGGGCTTTCCCTCGGACACTGAATTGGCTAAGCCACAGGGCAAGGTAAAGGAGTGATCCCATGGCGATGGAAAAGACATTCGATGCGGCCGAGGCCGAGCAGCGGCTCTATGACGCGTGGGAGACATCGGGCGCGTTCAAGGCAGGCGCCAACGCGCGCCCCGGCGCCGAGCCGTTCAGCATCATGATCCCGCCGCCGAATGTCACCGGAAGTCTGCATATGGGGCACGCGTTCAACAACACGCTTCAGGATATTCTGGTGCGCTGGCACCGGATGCGCGGGTTTGACACGCTGTGGCAGCCCGGAACCGATCACGCCGGTATCGCCACGCAGATGGTAACCGAGCGCGACATGGCCGCCAATAATGAGCCAACGCGCGCCGAAATGGGGCGCGAGGCGTTTATTGACCGAGTCTGGCAGCAGAAGGTCAGGTCGCGCGGCACGATCATCGGCCAGCTCAAGCGTCTCGGTGCCTCGGCAGACTGGTCGCGCGAGGCATTCACCATGGGCGGCGCGGCGGGCGATCCCGACAAGGGGACCGGCCCGAATTTCCACGATGCGGTCATCAAGGTGTTTGTCGACATGTATGACAAGGGGTTGATCTATCGCGGCAAGCGGCTGGTCAACTGGGACCCGCATTTCGAGACGGCGATTTCCGATCTGGAGGTCGAGAATATCGAGGTGGCCGGGCATATGTGGCACTTCAAATACCCGCTCGCCGGTGGCGAGACGTATGAGTATCTGGAGAAAGACGAGGACGGCGCGGTGATTTTCCGCGAGATGCGCGATTACATCGCCATTGCCACGACACGGCCCGAAACCATGCTGGGCGACGGCGCGGTGGCGGTGCATCCATCGGATGCGCGCTATGCGGCGATTGTCGGCAAGTTATGCGAAATTCCGGTGGGGCCGAAGGAGCATCGTCGCCTGATCCCGATCATCACCGACGAATACCCCGATCCGACCTTCGGCTCGGGCGCGGTCAAGATAACCGGCGCGCATGATTTCAACGATTACGCTGTGGCGCAGCGCGGCGGTATCCCCTGCTACCGCCTGATGGATACGCGCGCGCAGATGCGCGACGATGGCGCGCCTTATGCCGAGGCCGCCGCCATTGCGATGGCGGTCGCGCGCGGCGAGCGCAAGCTGGACGTGTCTGAGGCTGACACGATCAACCTCGTCCCTGACGATCTGCGCGGGCTGGACCGGTCTGAGGCGCGCAAGCGGGTGATTGAGCAGATCACCGACGAGGGTCTGGCCGTGATGGTGCCGGGCGATCCCGAGGAGTCTGACGGCAACGTGTGCATGGACCCCGGCATGGTGCCGCTGGTTGAGGCCAAGCAGATCATGCAGCCGTTTGGCGACCGCTCCAAGGTGGTGATCGAGCCGATGCTGACCGATCAGTGGTTTGTCGATACCACGCAGATCGTTCAGCCGGCGATTGATGCCGTTCGCACGGGCGAGGTGACGATCATGCCCGAATCGGATCGAAAGGTGTATTTCCACTGGCTGGAGAACATCGAGCCGTGGTGCATCTCGCGCCAGCTGTGGTGGGGGCATCAGATTCCGGTCTGGTATGGTCTGGACTTGGAGCGCGGCGAATTCAAGGATGATGAGAATGATGGCGCGCTGGACATGGTCGAGATGCAGCGCCTCCTGTGGGATCAATCGCTGGCGCCGGGCACGGACCGCTACCATGCCGCGCCCGATTTTGACGCCCTGCATGACAAGTTCGACGATGTTCTGGCCGGCCTTCCCACGCCGCTGAACCATGCCCGGCTGATTGAAGTGGCCGATCGCGGCGAGGCGATGCACGTACTTGCCGAAAGTCTGGCCGATTATGTGATCAGCCAGGACCCGACGCATCTGCTTTATCCGGTGTGGCGCGATGCGGATGTTCTGGATACCTGGTTTTCGTCCGGGCTTTGGCCCATCGGCACGTTGGGCTGGCCCGAGGATACGCCGGAGTTGCGGAAATATTTCCCGACCTCGACGCTGATCACCGGGTTTGACATCATCTTCTTCTGGGTCGCGCGGATGATGATGATGCAATATGCCGTGGTCGGACAGAAGCCGTTTTCCCATGTCTATGTGCATGCGCTGGTGCGTGATGAAAAGGGCAAGAAGATGTCCAAATCCTTGGGCAATGTTCTGGATCCGCTGGAATTGATCGACGAATATGGCACCGATGCCGTGCGCTTTACCCTGACGGCGATGGCCGCCATGGGGCGCGATCTGAAGCTGTCGAGCGGGCGTGTCGCGGGCTATCGCAACTTTGGCACCAAGCTGTGGAACGCTGCGCGCTTTGCCGAGATGAACGGCGCGACGCCTGCTGCGCTGGGCAGCGATTATTCTGCGAATAATCCCCCCGCTCCCGTTGAGACCGTAAACAAATGGATCATCGGCGAGACAGCCAAGGTGCGTGCAGACGTTGACGCGGCGCTGGGCAATTACCGGTTCAATGACGCGGCGAATGCGCTTTATGTGTTCGTCTGGGGCAAGGTTTGCGACTGGTATGTCGAATTTTCCAAGCCGCTGCTGATGGACGGATCGGACACGGTCAAGGCCGAGACCCAGACGACCATGGCGTGGATCATCGACCAGTGTCTGATCCTGCTGCACCCGATAATGCCGTTTGTCACCGAAGAGTTGTGGAGCAATCTGGGCGAACGCCAGAAAATGCTGATCCATGCTGATTGGCCTGACTACGGCACCGAGCTGATCGATACGGCAGCAGATCGCGAGATGAACTGGGTGATTTCCCTGATTGAGTCGGTGCGCAGCGCACGGTCGCAAATGCATGTGCCGGCCGGGCTTCAGGTACCGATGCTGGTCACATCGCTGGACACGGCGGGCAAGGCGGCGTGGGACCGCAACGAGGTGATGATCAAACGGCTTGCGCGGATCGACAGACTGGACAATGTCGAGATGTTTCCCAAAGGCTGCGTGACGGTCGCGGTTGAGGGCGGCGTCTTTGGCCTGCCGCTGGCGGATATCATTGACGTGGAGGCCGAAAAGGCGCGGCTGGACAAGGCGCTGGACAAGCTCGAGAAGGAAATCGCTGGCCTGAAAGGACGGGTTAACAACCCTAAATTTGTAGCCTCGGCGCCCGATGACGTGGTCGAAGACGCGCGCGAAAACCTTGCAGCACGCGAGGAAGAGGCGGGCACACTGCGCGCCGCGCGCGCGCGATTGGCCGAACTGGGCTAGGCTGCTCGCCCCCCCGGCGGCGGCATTTTCTGCAAGCCGGGGAGCCTCCGGCGGGGATATTTTGAGCAAGAAGAAAGGGCATGACCAAGCAGGACGCGAGCGCGGCGATTGACGCCGCCCTCCCTACTGATACCAAGGGGCATGGCCGCCATATTCATTCAGACATTGCCGTTTTTTATGGTCATCGCGCTGGGCTACGGCGCGGGGCGCAGCGGCTTTTTTACGGCCGAGGCCACAGCGTGGTTGACCAAGTTTGTGTTCTATTTCGCGTTGTCGGCCATGTTGCTGCGGTTCTCAGCCAATCTGAGCCTGCGGGAAGTATTCGATCCTGCCTTTGTGCTGGCCTATCTGTGCGGCTCGGGAGCAGTGTATCTTCTGGTCACGGCGGTTTCGCTGACGCGGGGCGCGCGCGCCGAGGAGGCAGCGGTGGAGGCGCAATGCGCGGTTGTTGGCAATGTGGGATTTCTGGGCCTACCGATGCTGGCGATTCTGATGGGTGAGGCCGCGATTGCGGCTGTGATGATGGTTCTGGCCGTTGATTTGATAGTGTTCGGCGCGCTGATCGTGATCGTCATCACCGGCACGCGTGATGGGCGTATGCGGCCCGCTGTTTTGGGCACAGTGGGGCTGGGCCTGCTGAAAAACCCGATGATCGTGTCGATCGTCCTGGGGCTGGTATGGTCAGGCTTGCGGCTGCCGATCCCCGGTCCACTCAACGAGTTTCTGCTGATCCTTGGCGGCGCCGCAACGCCCGGCGCGTTGTTTGCCATCGGCGCGTCGCTGGCCGGAAAATCGGCCGAGCGGCCTTATGTCGCGGGTTGGCTGTCATTTTGCAAACTGGTGCTGCACCCCGCCGCTGTGGCGGTCGCAGCGTTGCTCGTTTTCGATGTCGCACCCTACTCTGCGGCCGTGATGATTGCCGCCGCATCGCTGCCGGTTGCCGGAAATGTCTACATGTTGGCGCAGCATTACGGCGTGGCACCCCAGCGGGTGTCGGCGTCGATCCTAATTTCGACAGTACTGGCGGCGCTTACGGTATCGGTCGTGATCGGATGGGTTCAGCCACTTTATTGATGCAGTTTGGCAGGATGCCCGCCCTGCCCCTGGCTTGGACGGCGGGCGTGTTTTTAAACGTTTCAACCGTCTCAAGCGCCTGTTAAGTAAGTCGTGACAAACGAATTCGCAATGAGGAGCGCCGCCATGGAAATCAAATCGGAAAACGCCTGTTTCGGGGGTGTTCAGGGCGTCTATTCCCATGCCTCCAAGGCAACAGGGACCGACATGACCTTTGGTCTGTTTTTGCCTGCCGAGGCCAAAGATGGCCCGGTGCCGGTCTTGTGGTTTCTGTCTGGCCTGACCTGCACCCATGAGAACGCCATGACCAAGGCCGGCGCACAGGCCTGGGCCGCCGAGCAGGGCATCGCGCTGGTGTTTCCCGACACGTCGCCGCGCGGCGCGGGTGTGGCGGATGACGACGCCTTTGACATGGGCCAGGGCGCCGGCTTTTACGTGAACGCGACCGAGGCGCCGTGGGCCAAGCACTTCCAGATGTGGGACTATATTGCCGAGGATCTGCCCGCGCTGATTGGCGCCGAATTTGCGGTGGATATGGACCGTCAGGCCATTACCGGCCACTCGATGGGTGGTCATGGCGCACTGACGCTGGCGATGGGATTGCCGGGCCGGTTCCGCTCGGTCTCGGCTTTCTCTCCGATCTGCAATCCTATGGAAAGCGACTGGGGTCGCAAGCAGCTGACCGAATATCTGGGCGAAGACAAGGGCAAGTGGGCGGCCCATGATGCCAGCCTGCTGATGAAGGAAAAGGGATTTGACGGCCCTCTTCTGGTCGATACCGGCACAAATGATCAGTTCATGGACCTGCTCAGGCCCGAAACTCTGGCCCATGCCGCCGCCGCGCGGCGCCAGCAGGCGGTCCTGCGGATGCAGCCCGGCTATGACCACAGCTATTTCTTCATCTCGACCTTCATGGAAGACCACGTCAGCTTCCACGCCGAAGCGCTCTATGCGGGATGATGTGATGAGCCATTATGATCTGATCGTCATCGGCTCCGGCCCGGCGGGCCGGTCGGCTGCCATTCAGGCCGGCAAACTGAACCGCCGGGTTCTGGTCGTCGACCGCAAGGACCGCTTGGGCGGCGTTTCGGCCCATACCGGCACGATTCCGTCCAAGACGCTGCGCGAGACGGTGCTTAACCTCTCGGGTTGGCGCGAGCGCAGCTTTTACGGGCGCGCCTACCGGGTCAAGGAGGATATCGGCGCCGAAGATCTGCAAGCGCGGCTGAACAAGACCGTGGATTACGAGGTCGATGTGCTGGAGCATCAGTTCAATCGCAACCACGTCGAAACCCTCTATGGTCTGGCCACCTTTACCGGCCCGAATGAGGTAGAAGTGCAGGTCGACGCCGGTAAGTCCACGCGGCTGACCGCCGACAGGTTTCTGATCGCGACGGGCACCAAAACGCATCGTCCCGCCAGTTGCCCGTTCAACGGCACCACCGTCCTGGACAGTGACGAATTTCTCAAGCTTGAAACGATCCCGCGCAGCCTGACCGTGATTGGCGCCGGCGTGATCGGCGTGGAATATGCGACGATGTTCGCCGCGCTGGATGTGCGCGTGACACTGATCGAGCCGCGCGAGACATTCCTCGATTTCATCGACAAGACGCTGATCGAGGATTTCACCCACCAGATCCGCGAGAACGGAGTGGATCTGCGTCTGGGATCGGCGATCGAAAAGATCGAGGACGCGGGCAAGCATGTCGAAGTGACGTTGGAAAACGGCCGCCATGTGCGCAGCGAAATGCTGCTCTTTGCCGCCGGGCGCATGGGTGCGACCGCCAGTCTGGGACTGAACAAGGCGGGGCTGAAGACGGATAATCGCGGGCGGCTGGATGTCGACCGCAAGACCTACCAGACCGAAGTGCCGCATATCTATGCCGCCGGTGACGTCATTGGTCATCCCAGCCTTGCATCCACCTCAATGCAACAGGGACGCATCGCTGCCTGCCATGCGCTGGATACACCCACCCTGCCGGAAAGCCCTTGGTTCCCCTACGGCATCTACTCCGTGCCCGAAATCAGCACCTGCGGCATGTCCGAAGAGGAAATGAACGAACGCGGCATCCCCTACGAGGTAGGTATCGCGCGGTTCCGCGAGACATCGCGCGGCCATATCATGGGGCTGGAACACGGCATGTTGAAAATGCTGTTTTCGCTGAAAACGCGCCGCGTCCTGGGCGTTCAGATCGTCGGCGAAGGTGCGACCGAACTGATCCACATTGCGCAGGCGGTACTGAACCTGAAAGGGACCGTGGATTACTTCGTACAGAACACGTTCAACTACCCGACCCTCGCCGAAGCCTACAAAATCGCCGGGCTGGATGCATTCAACCGGATGCCAATCCCCGAAGAGTACAAGGTGCATCCCACCAAGAAAAAGAAGGCCGAAGCCTGACGCCGCAGTATCGTCCGCTCAGGGCGGCGCGTTTCAGTGGACCAACATCCACAAACCCGCCGCCCCCAGAATTGCGCCGAACACGATATTGACGTTGCGCGCCCGTCCCTGTTCGCGGAACCGGCGCGCGATCACATCGCCGAAAATGGTCCAGGTTAGAAATGCCGCGAGGTTGTTGAGCGTGAAAACGGCCGCGATGACCACAACGCTCCACACTCCGGATTGCCCCGGATCGGTCAGGAATTGTGTGAACATCAGCGCGATGATAACATAAGCCTTGGGGTTCAGCAGCAGCAAGATCACCCCGTCACCAAAGCCTATCGGGCGCGCGTCGCCGCCGTCATGGACGCCCGCGCGCATCAGTGACACAGCCAAAAACAGAACGTAGAGCGATCCCGCCACCGTGATTACGGCAAATAGACCGGGCAAGGTTTCCATCGCTTCGACAAAGCCCAGCCCGATCAGAATCGTTACGACAAGCGTGGCAAGGTGATACCCGGCATTTGCCGGCAGCGTCGCGCACAACCCAAACCGCGCGCCGGCAGCAGCAAAGACCATATTTCCGGGGCCGGGGCTGAACGCGAGCGGAAACAGAAATATCAGTAGTGTAAGGATCAGATGTTGCACGGGGACGCCTTGCGAATGGTGGACAGCACACGCAATTTCGGCGAAACCGGACAGCGCGGCGACCCGTTTCCTGCGCAATCGCACGCGTTTCCATCAGTCGGAGCCATCTCACGATGATTTATGTCGATGCCGATGCCTGCCCGGTCAAAGACGAGGCAATTCGCGTGGGAACGCGCCATGGGCTGGCCGTTTACATTGTCTCAAACGGCGGCCTGCGCCCATCACCGCATCCTTTGGTTGAAACCGTCATCGTCCCCGACGGCCCAGATGTGGCAGACATGTGGATTGCCGAACGCGCGGGTCCGGGCGATGTCGTCATCACCGGAGACATACCTCTCGCCGCAAAATGCATCGAGGCGGGCGCGCTGGTGCTGAAACATAACGGCGAGCCCCTGACCTCCGCCAATATCGGCAACGTCCTGGCGACGCGCGATCTGATGACCGATCTACGTGCCGCCGATCCGTTTCGGCAGGGCGGCGGCAAGGGGTTTACAAAAAAGGATCGTTCGCGCTTCCTAGACTCGCTGGAGCGGGCGGTCAGGCAGGCCCGTGCCACCTGAAGGACTACGCGCGATGACGACCGCAAAAGACACCGCTCCAGATGAGGGTAACAACGCCATGGGCGCGGCCTGTGCGCTGACGGCGATCCTGTGCTTTTCCTTTGTCGATCTGGGCATCAAGCTGCTGAGCGAGAGCTACGCGCTGCATCAGGTCGTGTTCCTGCGCTCGCTGGTCAGTCTTGCTGTATTTCTTCTCATCATCATGCCCCTCAGCGGTGGATGGTCCGTTCTGCGCACACGCCGCCCCGGCGCCCATCTGCTGCGCGGCGCTTTTATCGTCAGCGCCAACGTTTGTCTTTTCCTCGGGCTGGCCGCCCTGCCCATCGCAGATGCGGTCGCGATCTTCTTTATTTCGCCCTTGGCGATTGCTGTGATGTCAGTAGTTTTTCTGGGTGAAACGGTCGGTCCGCGCCGGTGGGCCGCGATTGTTCTGGGCCTGATCGGGGTCTTGCTGATCGTCCAGCCGGGCACAAGCGCGTTTCAGACCGCATCGCTGCTGCCCGCTATCGCGGCGCTGCTTTATGGCGCAATGCACATGGTCACCCGCAAGGTGCGCACGACCGAAAGCGCAACGACGATGACGTTCTACGTCATCCTTACGTTTCTGATCTCCAGCGCCATCATCGGCGTAATGATAGGCGATGGGCGCTATGCGGGCGGACCGCATCCGGCGCTGGAGTTTCTCTTACGCACATGGGGACCAGTTGCGCGCGCCGACATGTGGATCATCCTCATGCTCGGCGTTGCGGGCGTCATGGGCAGTTGGCTGATCAGCCAAGCCTACAGGCTGAGCGAAGCCGCCCTGGTGGCGCCGTTTGAATATATAGCGATGCCGATCTCAATCTTCTGGGGAGTCGCGTTTTTCGGCACATGGCCGCTGCTGAACGCTTGGGCCGGGATTATTCTGATCATAGGATCGGGTCTTTACATGATCTGGCGCGAAAGCGTGGTCGGCGCCGAAAAGCCCAAATCAAGGTATCGCCGATGACCCCCGAGGCTGTCATATTCGACATCGGAAATGTCCTGATCGAGTGGCAACCCGAACGCTATTTTGACCGACAATGCGGCCCGGATCGTCGCCGCGCTCTGTTTGCGGCCGTCGATATACACGCGATGATGCAGCGCATCGACAGCGGCGCGGATTTTGCGCGCGAAGTAGCGCGCACGGCTGCTGCTCATCCCCAGTTTGCGGCAGAAATCCTGCATGTCCGCGACCATTGGTGCGATATCGCGCAGCCCGCGATCCCCGGATCGCTGCTCATACTCCGTGCATTGCAGGAGCGCGGAATCCCGGTGTTCGCACTGTCGAATTTCGGCGCGCAGAACTTCCCCCTCAGCGCCGCGCAATTTCCGTTTCTCACCGATTTTGACCGCGCCTATATCTCCGGCCCGATGGGCGTGGCCAAACCGGACCCGGCAATCTACGCTGCGGTCGAGGATGATTGCGGTATCCCGCCCGGTCATCTGCTGTTCACCGATGACCGGGCTGAAAATCTCGCCGCAGCCGCCGCGCGCGGCTGGCAGGTGCATCTGTTTGACGGCGCGCCCGGTTTTGCCCAATGTCTGGTCACTGCCGGGTTGCTTCCCCCCGGCCTGGAGATCCAAGGAGACACTGAATGACCATCACCATGATTCCCTTTGCTGAGGGCGAGGCCAATCTTGACTGGATGGACCTGTGCGATGCGTTCAAACGCGGTCATGCCCAACCCAAAGCCGAGATTGCCGATACCTTTCTCTATCGCGGCAAGGATACGCTGCTGAACCGGTCGGCGTGGATTGACGGAATCGGGCTGGCGGTGAAGTGCGCCACTGTCTTTCCGGATAATCCTGCCAATGAGCAGCCGATGATCAATGGCGCGGTCAATCTGTTTGACGATGAGGATGGCACGCTGGCCGCAATCATTGACTTCCACCTTGTGACCAAATGGAAAACGGCCGGTGACAGCCTTTATGCCGCGCGCAGCCTTGCCCGCCGGGATAGCGAAAAAATCCTGATCATCGGTGCCGGCACAGTCGGCCGTAATCTTTGGCAAGCCTATCGCAGCGTTTGGCCGAACGCGCGCTTTACCGTCTGGAACCGCACCCGCGCCAATGCCGAAGCGATGCAGGAAGACTGCCCCGGCATTGCCGTCGCGGACGATCTGGAAGCCGCCGTGCGCGCCGCCGATATCGTCACCTCTGCCACGATGAGCACCGAGCCGTTCATCAAGGGCGAATGGTTCCAGCCCGGCCAGCATATCGACCTGATCGGCGCCTATCGCCCCGACATGCGCGAGGCGGATGATACCGCCCTTACCCGCGCACGGATCTTCGTCGATAGCCGCGCCACTACGATCGACCATATCGGCGAGCTGAAAATTCCGATAGCCGCAGGCGTGATTGGGCCCGAGGATATCCTAGCCGATCTCTACGAGCCCGAAAAATTCAAACGCTCTTCGGAGGATGAAATCACCCTGTTCAAGAATGGCGGCGGCGCTCATCTGGACCTGATGACCAGCCGTTATATTCTGGATGCATGGCAGTCCGCAGACTAGCAGCCAGCTCCCGGCCCTGACGTGACATGTCGGCCAGCCGGGCTTCAATTGAGCCTGACTACTGCATCACCCCAGCATGGGATGTTGGCCGCGTTCATGGTTTGATGTACGACCTGCGTGGAATTGAAGACAGGGCCGCAAGCATGTTTGCGACCGCAAAAATCATGCCAGGAATGATTGTTATAAAAACACCAAGGGCCATGGATAAACCTTCATAGCCACGCGCATAATGTTGATCTACCGCGATTACAGCGTCATGATCAGAGACGGGCTATCGCCGGACCGGCCCAACCCGCATAATCGCGCCATCAAGATGCCCGACGTCTCCATTCCCGGCAGAGCCGCGTCAAAGATATCACTCCAATGATCCCCTGCCCTGAAGCGCACTGCGACAAACACGCGTCCGGCCATGTGCGCGCGTCCATCACCGCACCTTTTCCGGATGGCAAATACGAAACGGGCGCCGCTCAGCCGCGGCGCCCCTCTTTCTTTTTGCTCTAAATATCCACGCAATGAAAATCTGCAAGATTTTTATTGCGGCTGCGCGCAGCGCAAATGATGAAAGTGCGCGCCGAAGGCGCACAGCTTCCGGTAAATTCTCCCAGATCAGCCGGCCGCGATCATCTCGGACTGCTTCACGATGACTTCTGCCTGCTTGATGCTGGCGATATCCACCAAACGCCCTTTGTAGACAGTCGCGCCTTCGCCATTGGCCTTGGCCGTCTCCATCGCCGCCAAAATCTCGCGCGCCTCGGTTACTGCAGCCTCTGACGGGGTGAACACTTCGTTGCACAGCGCGATCTGCTTGGGGTGGATCGCCCATTTACCCACCATACCCAGCGTCGCCGACCGCAGCGCCTGCGCCCGGAATCCCTCGTCGTCCGAGAAATCCCCGAACGGACCATCCACCGGCAGCAAACCATGCGTCCGGCAGGCCGCGACGATAGCGGTTTGCGCCCAATGCCACGGATCGGACCAATGCTTGGCACCCTCATGAAGCATGTAATAGTTTTCCTGCGTGCCGCCGATGCCGGTTGTCGACATCCCCATGGAGGCGGCAAAATCCGCGGCACCAAGGCTCATCGCTTGCAGGCGCGGGCTGGCGGCAGCAATCTCTTCGACATGGGCAATACCTGCCGCGCTCTCGATGATAACCTCAAAACTGATCGGCTTGGTGCGTCCTTTGGCGCGTTCGATGGATGTGACCAGCGCGTCAACGGCATAGATGTCGCCCGCGCAGCCCACCTTGGGGATCATGATCTGGTCCAGCCGGTCGCCAGCCTGCTCCAGCAGGTCCACCACGTCACGATACCACCATCCGGTATCCAGACCGTTAATGCGCACACTGAGGTACTTATTGCCCCAATCAACCGAATTGATCGCCTCAATCGTCTGTTTGCGCGCCAGATTCTTGTCGTTGGGGCTGACGGAATCCTCAAGGTCGATGTTGATCACATCCGCAGCGCTTGCCGCCATCTTCTCGAACAGCTTGGCATTCGATCCCGGCCCAAACAGCTGGCAGCGGTTGGGGCGGGCGGGGGCGGGGGGTTGAAGGCGAAAGCTCATGTCATAGGCCTTTCAGAATAAGGATGTTGCGTAAGGTTCGCCTTGATCGGTATTAAATTACGCCGCAAGGCACAAGCTGATTTCGCACTTGCAGCATCGACCGGGAAACTGCCACGCGCAGGGAATATCTGCCAGCTTTGGCGCAGGATTCTGCGTGATCTATCCCCTTCAGGCCGCTAAGGTCACGCCAAATACGCAACGCTTTCACCACGCCTGAAGGACGCCAGCCATGATTGAAACGCCCTATCTTTTGTTTCTGGGCGATGCGCCCGACATGCTGGCCGCAAAGGTTGCTATCGGCATCCGCGACTGGCGCCCAGACAATGCGGTTGGACAGATTCGCCTGCCCGGCTGCGGCGCCGATCTGGGTCTGACCGAGATGACTTTGGCCGAGGGTCGCGCGGCTGGTGCCAAAACCTTGGTCATCGGTGTTGCCAACCGGGGCGGCGTCATATCGCCCGCGTGGAAAGAGCTGCTGCTTGCGGCCCTTGCCATGGGCTACGATCTGGCCAGCGGCCTGCATAACCTTCTGCGCGACGAGGCTGACCTGCTGGCAGCGGCCGAGCAACATGGCCGCACCCTCCATGATGTGCGCATCCCATCGGTTCGGTATCCCATCGCCAACGGGGAAAAGCGGCGCGGCAAGCGGTGTCTTGCCATTGGCACGGATTGCGCCGTCGGCAAGATGTACACAGCCATGGCGTTGGAGCGCGAAATGACCGCGCGCGGGATGCAATGCACCTTTAGGGCCACAGGCCAGACCGGCATCCTGATCACCGGCGATGGTGTGCCGCTGGATGCGGTGATCGCTGATTTCATGGCCGGATCAATCGAGTATCTGACCCCGGACAACGACCCCGATCACTGGGACATGATCGAAGGACAAGGCAGCCTGTTTCACGTCTCCTATTCCGGCGTCACGCTGGCACTTGTTCATGGCGGCCAGCCCGATGCGCTGATCCTGTGCCACGAGCCGACACGCACCCATATGCGCGGCCTGCCCGGCTATAGCCTGCCCACGCTGGAGCAGTTGCGCGATACCGCCCTGCCGCTGGCGCAGGTCGCGAACCCCAACTGCCGCGTGGCGGGTGTTGCGGTCAATACACAGCACATGAGCGAGGCAGACGCGCGCGCCTATCTGGAGGAGGTGTCGCAACGGATGGGACTGCCTGCGACCGATCCCTACCGTTTTGGCGCCGGAAGTCTGGTGGATGCACTGGCGGCGCTCTGATTGGTGGTCCGGCGCAAGGTTGCTTGCGCCGGAATGTGAGTATTTTCGGGAAGATGAAAGGCGGGGTCGCATGCAGGTTTCAGTGACGCGCGATATATTCAGGCTAGCGCAGGTTTTTACCATCAGTCGCGGCTCCCGCACGGAGGCGCAGGTGCTGACCGTCACGGTTAGCGATGGCGCGCATCAGGGGCGCGGCGAATGCGTGCCTTATGCACGTTATGGCGAAACGCTGGACAGTGTGACCGCGCAGATCCAAGCCGCGTCAGTGACGGATCGCGCGGCGCTTTATACGCTTCCCGCCGGGGCCGCGCGCAATGCGCTGGACTGCGCGCTATGGGATCTGGAAGCCAAGCGGACCGGGCGCCGCGTGTGGCAGATGGCCGGACTGCCCAGGCCCGGACCCGAGATAACCGCCTACACCCTGTCGCTGGACACGCCCGAGGCGATGCAGGCACAGGCCGCCAAAAATGCATTTCGGCCCCTCCTGAAGATCAAGCTGGGCACCCCCGATGACATGGCACGTCTGGAGGCTGTGCGCAAAGGCGCGCCGAATTCCACGATCATCGTCGATGCGAATGAGGGATGGACCGCTGACCTATATGCTGACCTCGCGCCGCATCTTCTGCGCCTTGGCGTTGCATTGGTGGAACAACCACTGCCTGCGGGCGAGGATGAGGCGCTGCTCGGAATGGACCGTCCCGTGCCAGTATGCGCCGACGAATCGTGCCACGACCGCGCCAGTCTGGCCGCGCTTTCGGGCAAATATGACGTCGTCAACATCAAGCTGGACAAGACCGGCGGCCTGACCGAGGCGCTGGAACTGCGCCGCGCGGCTGAGGCCGAAGGTTTCCGCGTCATGGTCGGCTGTATGGTCGGCACCAGCCTGGCCATGGCGCCAGCCACGCTAGTCGCGCAGGGCGCGATGGTAACCGATCTTGACGGGCCACTGCTTCTGGCAGAAGACCGCGACACACCATTGAAATTTGACGCAGCCGGGGTACACCCTCCGGCGGCGGACCTTTGGGGATAAGGCACCATGCGCATAGTCTATCTGAACGGCGATTACCTCCCTGAAACCGTGGCCAAGGTCTCGGTCTTCGACCGCGGCTTTCTTATGGCGGACGGCGTATACGAGGTCACAAGCGTGCTGGGCGGCAAGCTGATCGATTTCGCTGGCCATGTAAAACGGCTGGAGCGATCGCTGAGCGAGATGAACATGCGTCAGCCAGATACCATGGGCGATCTGCTGGCAATCCACCGCGAAATGGTTACGCGGAACGATCTTGTCGATGGGCTGATCTACCTGCAGGTCACACGCGGCAATCCCGGCGATCGCGATTTTCATTATCCGTCTGCGGATACGGCACCGACGCTGGTGCTGTTCACGCAGTCCAAGCCCGGCTTTGCCAACGCGCCCCTTGCCCAGCGCGGTGCGCGGGTGATTTCCGTCCCGGACATGCGCTGGGGCCGCCGCGACATCAAGACGGTGCAGCTGCTCTACCCCTCAATGGCCAAGATGATGGCGCATGAGGCGGGCGTCGATGATGCCTGGATGGTGCAAGACGATCACGTGACCGAGGGCACGTCCAACAACGCCTATATCGTCAACGACGGGCGTATCATCACGCGCGCCCTCAACCACGACATCCTTCACGGCATCACCCGCGCGGCCATTCTGCGCTTTGCCACCGAGGCGCAAATGGACGTCGAAGAGCGCAGCTTTACCTTGGATGAAGCCAAACAGGCGGACGAGGCGTTCTTTACCTCAGCCAGCGCGTTCGTCATGCCCGTCGTAGAAATCGATGGCACAATTCTGGGAGGCGGCAAACCCGGCCCTGTCGCAACCCGCCTGCGCGAGATTTACATCGCCGAAAGCCTCAAAAGCGCGATCTGATAAACCGCGCCCCGAGGCTTTTTCTTAGTAAAAATACCCAAGGCGCGCCGCTGCAACGCTGATCCCCTATCAGTTTTTATCACCGACATTTTCAGCAAACGACACTTTGAACGCATCCTGCTGCGCGGCGCTCGCCTCGGTCTGGTAGTCCGCCTTCCACGCGTCCATGGTCATGCCGTAAAAGATCTCTCGCGCCTCCTCTTTGCCCATCTCGATGCCGCGCTCGTTTGCCGCTTCCTGATACCAGCGGCTCAGGCAATTGCGGCAGAACCCGGCGAGGTTCATCATGTCGATATTCTGCACATCCGTGCGGTCCTCCATCAGGTGCTTGCGCAACCTGCGAAATGCCGCGGCCTCCAGTTCGATCTGGGTCTGCTCATCCATCGCCTTGTCCTCTCTCAAAGGTGTTACGCCTCGTCCGGCAGCACGCGCTTGGCGTAAGCGTTATCCAGATCAGCCACATCTACCGACAGGCTATGAACCTGGGGTAACGCCTCTGCCATGACGCGCAGGATCGTCTGCGCCAGATCTGATTTGGTATCGGCATCGCGCCCCGGCAAGAGCATCAACGTCGCATACACATAACTTTGCCCGTCCGTTCCCAGCAAATGCACGCCCGATTGCAACGTGCGCAGCTTCAGCGCCTCTGGCCTCGGAATCGCGGGATGCGCCGCCAACGCGTGAAACAGCGCGGCACAGAGCGCCTGTAGTCCAAGCGGGGATGCTGCATCCGGCGAATGGTCTATCACGACATGTGGCATGGCGATCCTTTTGTCCTTTTCTACAGCGCTTCACGGGCCAGGGTTTCGACCAGCACGGACGCAAGGCGCGCGCCCCACGCGCGCTGTTGAGCCTCGGTCTGGATCAGATCGTTGCGCAGTTCGATCAGCACGTTGGGCCGCTGCGCCGCAATGGCGTGCCGCGCGATGGTATCGCCCGGCAGATGGCCCGTGTAGGGCTGATTGTCGCCAACGCTCAGGTCGGGCTCGGCCCGCAGCCGCGCCAGCAAGGGATGCGCCAGCCGTTTGTCTGTGGAATACAGCAGGCCCATCTGCCAAGGGCGCGGTGCATGACCGCGCAGCTGCGGGGTATAGCTATGAACCGATATGATCACAGGCGCCGCGCGCTGCGCCGCCTGCTGCGCCACGGCATTATGATAGGGCCTGTGACACCGTCTCAGCCGCTCGCCCATTTCAATATCGCTGATACCGCGATTGCCCGGAATGATCGTGCCGTCATATAACTGCATGATCAGCGTCGGATCATCCTCGCCGCGGTTCGGGTCGATCACCAGCCGCGAGAACCGGGACAGGATCGCCGGCCCGTTCAGCGCAGCAGCTAGCGCGCGGCTGACACCTTCGGCGCCGGGATCATAGGCGATGTGGCGCGCCATGTCGACCGGACCCACGCCCAGCGTGCCGCCAGCCACGAAATCCGGCACAGTATTGGACGCGTGATCGCACAGCACCACCCAGCGTCCACCACGATCGGCGCCGTCTATGACAAATGGTTGATATGCCATATCGTGGTTTCCCCCTGTTTCGTCCGGCGCGTTGCATGAAATGCTGGCTTCGCAGGCCCGGCAATGTTAGCGATAACCCAAGCAACGCCCCTCACATCTAGGGAATCCCACATATGAGACGCCATCGCAACGTCAAGATCGTCGCCACGCTCGGCCCCGCTTCGGAAACCTACGACATGATTCGCGCCCTGCACGAGGCAGGTGCAGATGTATTCCGCCTGAACATGAGCCATGGCGATCACGAGGGAATCCGCGAAAAGCACCGGATCATCCGGCAGGTCGAGCAGGATCTGGATAGCCCGATCTGCATTCTGGCCGACCTTCAGGGCCCGAAACTACGCGTCGGTGTCTTTGCCAATGGCGAAGAGGAGCTGGTGCCCGGCGCGGCCTTTCGCCTCGATCTGGACAGCGCCGAGGGCGACGCCACCCGCGTCAACCTGCCCCACCCCGAGATTTTCGCCGCCCTCAAGCCCGGCGCGAGCCTGCTGGTCAACGATGGCAAGATCCGCCTGACCGTCACCGATTGCAGCAAGGACCACGCCAATTGCGAGGTCATCGTTGGCGGCACGATCAGCAACCGCAAGGGCGTGAACGTGCCGGATGTCGAATTGCCGCTGGCCGCGCTGTCGGAAAAGGACCGCAAGGATCTGGAATTCGTCTGCGAACTGGGCGTCGACTGGCTGGCGCTCAGCTTCGTGCAGCGCCCCGAAGACGTGACCGAGGCGCGCGCACTCGCCGCAGGGCGCGCGGCGATCCTCAGCAAGATCGAAAAACCGTCCGCAGTAACGCGCTTTAATGGGATTTTGGCAGCGTCGGACGGCATCATGGTAGCGCGCGGCGATCTGGGTGTGGAATTGCCTGTGCAGAACGTCCCGCCGATCCAGAAACGCCTCGTGCGGGCCTGCCGCGCTGCCGCCAAGCCGGTGATCGTTGCCACGCAGATGTTGGAATCGATGATCGAATCGCCGGTCCCGACCCGCGCCGAGGTCAGTGATGTGGCCACAGCGATCTACGAGGGCGCCGATGCCATCATGCTGTCAGCGGAATCGGCGGCAGGCAGCTATCCGGTCGAAGCCGTCACAACGATGGACAACGTCGCCCGCGAGGTCGAAAGCGATCCGACCTATACCCAGATCATCGAGGCCTCGCGCGTTGCCGTACGCAGCAGCGTCGCCGACGGCATCGTCGCCGCCGCCCGCGAGATTGCCGAAACCGCGAACATCAAGGCGATCTGCTGCTTCACACAATCGGGCACCACCGCCCTGCTGACCGCGCGCGAACGCCCCCGCGTGCCAATCATCGCCATGACATCCGAGCGGCGCACCGCACGGCGCTTGTCGCTCAGCTGGGGTGTCAATTGCGTGATGACGCCGGAACTCGAACGCTTCAAACAGGCCGTGATCATTGCGGCGCGCGCTGCGCGGTTGCAGGGCTATGCCACCACACTGGACCAGATCGTGGTGACGGCGGGCGTGCCGTTCAATGTGCCCGGCACCACCAACATCCTGCGCGTGGCACCTTGCCAAGAAAGTTTGATCTACGCCACCGATCCGAGTTAGGGTTAACAAACCTCAAGCTTGAAAGCGCATCATGCCCCCTGACCTGATCTTCGTGCTCGGCATTGTTTTGGGGGTCTTTTCGGTGCCCGCAATCATCTCGGCGATCTCGGACAGGCGCCCGCCGCGCGTTGCGGCCGTTGTGCTGATCGTGGCCGGATGCCTTGTGGTCTGGGCAATTCAGAAAAAACCTGGCGGATACAGCCTGCGCGATGTCCCAATCGCCTTTGTCAGCGTCATCGCGCAGGTCGTCCGCTAAGGCGTATTGTCTCTTGCACCGCCCCCCCATCCCCCCTAAAAGACGGGCTTCACCCGCGCGTCCGGCCCGAAGTGGCATGCCGAGTCGCGCGTTCTACCGAACTTCAAGAGGAGCCGGAAATGCCCAAGATGAAGACAAAATCGAGCTGCAAAAAACGGTTCAAGATCTCGGCCACAGGCCGGATCATTGCAGGTCAGGCCGGCAAACAGCACGGCATGATCAAGCGCAGCAACAAATTCCTCCGCAATGCGCGCGGAACCACCACTCTGTCAAAGGCTGATGAGCAGATCATCAAGCCAATGATGCCCTACGCGCGCTAAGGAGGATCAGACATGTCCCGAGTTAAAAGTGGTGTCGTCACGCACGCCCGTCACAAGAAGGTCATCAAGGCAGCCAAAGGGTACTATGGTCGCCGCAAGAACACCTTCAAGGTTGCCGCACAGGCCGTCGACAAGGCCAACCAATACGCCACGCGCGACCGCAAAAATCGCAAGCGCAGCTTCCGCGCGCTGTGGATCCAGCGGATCAATGCCGCCGTGCGCAGCCATGACGAGGCGCTGACATACAGCCGCTTCATCAACGGTCTGGCACTGGCCGGCGTTGAGGTTGACCGAAAGGTTCTGGCCGATCTGGCCGTTCACGAGCCCGCAGCCTTCGCTGCGATCGTCGAGCAGGCCAAAGGCGCCCTGCCCGCCTGAGCCAAGCCGCTGGTTACAAATACAAAACGCCGCCGGATCGCACCCGGCGGCGTTTTTCGTGGCGCGCACGCCTTTTTCTTTTTGCCAAAAATATCCTGGGGGAACGGTAAATTCCCTTGAGAATTTACCGTGGGGGCAACGCCCCCGGCCCGGCTCAAAATAAACGCAGCACCAACACGATGATCGCCGCGGGTATCAACATTGGATGAAGGACTTGATCAAACCAGTTGCTGCTGCCCCATCCAATGACCCATATCGCCTGCGCCGCGACCGCCAGCACCGGCACAAACAGCGACCCCTGCACCAGCCCCAGCGCACATAGCGCCAGAACCATGATCGCTACCGGCCACGGCGCAAAGCCAAGCCGGTATAAATCCACCGGGATCGCTCCTGCCGCAGCGGCAAGAAACGTGGCGTAGAACAGAACGAACAATCCAATCTGCACGCCACCGAAGGGCTGCACAGGCGCGCCCAGATGCCCCGCCATTTGCCGGAGGATCAAGAGCGGCATCACAATCCCGACCGGTGCCAACACCGCAATCAGCCCGCGCAGAACCAGCGTATCGCGGAAAAGCGCGGCGCAGACCACTCCCAGTGCTAGACCCAGCACCAGACTGACAGGCATCTCCAGCCCGAGGCTGAGCGCGCCCCATGCCATCCATCCCAGAAGCAGTGCCAGCCACACTGTTGAGGCCAGCGCGCTCATGCCCTCAGCGCCCACGCCAGGTTGAATTCATGCACCCGAATTCCAGTTTTGGCGCCGACACTATAGGCCAGCACGATGCGTCCGTCCGGCAGCGCGCGCATCATCGGATATCGCGCTTCACCGCCGCCCGCCTCCAGCCGCTGAAGGTGGCGCCACGTCTCGCCGCCATCCTCGCTCAGCGTCAGGTTCAGGATACTGCCATCGCTGACATCATCATTGACCGCCATCAGGATGCGATCCGCGGCCAAACCCAGCGCCGCAACGGGCGCCGATGGGTTTGGAATATCCGTCTCTCGCACCCTGTCCCAGCTTTGACCGCCATCCTCGCTGCGGCTGATCAGCAGCCTCTTTCCAGCACCATCGAAATTGCGCATAAACGCCACGGCCCGGCGCGCATCCAACGGCACGACCATCGGCTGAATCGCCTTCACCGGCCCCGCTATCCGGCGCATATCGCGTACCTGACCGCTCGCGTCCAGCCGCACAAGTGCGCCATAGGTCTGGCCCATCTCGAAATAAACCGGCAAGGCGTGACTGCCATCAGCATATTCAACCATCGGCGATTTCACCAAAAAAGACCGGTTCAGCAACGGCGACAGGTTCAACTTGCGTGCAACCTCCGGCCCATCAGGCCCCATGCGCACATCGGCAGCGGACGCCATAGCCCAGCCGCCGACGGACACCACTGTCGCGTATAGCGCATCCTGCGAGGCATCGTTTTGCACAGTATTGCCCAGCGTCACGACCAGTTGCCTTGGTTCGAACGCATCCGACAGCCCGCCGCGCGTCACACGCCGCGTCACCGGCGACACCCCTTCCGCGTCCATATCGACGCCGACGATATCGACATCGGCGCGCGCTTCCTGCGAGCCTTCGAACCACAAGATTGAATAGCCGCCGTCTCGCAGAATGATCCCCGGCGAATGCGCCTCCCCCTCTGGTGCGGTGTAATCGAGAACCGTCTGAAATAAAGGCGCATCGCCCTCCGCCAAAGGCACAGGCTCCGCCCACTCCCACATCAGTGGCACATCGCGGCGGATCGCCCATGCGCTCAACGCGACGCTCAGTGCGGCCAGTACAAGAATGGCGATCTGCACGGCGCCCACGCCCCTCAACCGACCTTGAGGACAATCTTGCCGATATGGGCGCTGCTCTCCATGTACGCGTGCGCCTTGGCGGCATCGGCCAGCGCATAGGTGCTGTCCATCACCGGCGCGATCCGGCCCGCGGCCAGCAGCGGCCAGACATTCTGCAACAGCGCCTGGGCGATCTGCGCCTTGGCAACATCGCTTTGCGGGCGCAGGGTGCTGCCTGTGATCGTCAGGCGGCGCATCATCACATGAGCAAAGTTCAGCTCGATCTTCGGTCCGCTCAGAAACGCGATCTGCACCAGCCGTCCGTCATCGGCCAGTGCGCGCACGTTGCGCGGGATGTAATCGCCGCCGACCATATCGAGGATCAGGTTCGCGCCGCCCTCAGCCTTGAGCACATCGACGAAATCTTCGGTCTTGTAGTTGATCGCCCGCTCTGCGCCCAACTCAACGCACTTCGCGCACTTCTCATCCGAGCCGGCCGTTGTGAACACCCGCGCGCCCAGCACGTTGGCCAGTTGAATGGCCGTCGTGCCAATGCCAGACGACCCACCATGCACCAGGAATCGCTCGCCCGCCTGCAGGCCGCCACGCTGGAACACATTGGACCAGACGGTAAAGAACGTCTCGGGCAGGCAGGCGGCCTGTGCCATATCCATTCCCTCGGGGATCGGCAGGCAATGGGCGGCGGGGGTGGCGACGTATTCGGCGTACCCGCCGCCGGGCAACAGCGCGCAGACGCGGTCGCCGACCTTCCAATCGGTGACGCCATCGCCAATGGCGACCACTTCGCCCGAGGCTTCCAGCCCCGGCAGGTCGCTGGCGCCTTTTGGCGGCGCGTAGGCGCCCGCGCGCTGCAGCGCATCGGGGCGGTTGACGCCGGCATAGGCGACGCGGATCACGACCTCGTCATTGCGCGCCTCGGGACGGGGGCGGGTGCACAGACGCAGAACGTCCGGCCCGCCCGCTTCGGTAATCTCGACAGCCTGCATCGTATCGCTCATATTCTATCCTTATCAGCGCTTGCCGGACCAATGGCCCGGCAGATCGTTATCCTTGCGCGGCGCGCGGATCTGGTTCAGCAGCGCCATCGGCCCGGCCATCAGCGCGCTTGCCAGCTTGCTGCCCTTTGCCTTCGCCTTGATCTTTTCGATCTGCATGACATCGTCGATGCGCCGATCCAGAAAGTCCCACGTCGCCGTGTGATCTGGGCTATCATCGCCCAGCCAATACAGAACGGTAGAGCCATACACCCCCGACAAAGTCGCGCGTTTGGTGTACCAGTTCACATCGTCCGAGGTATCGCCCAAGGCATTCCAGATGTGATCGGCGGTCTGCCACAGCGCGCGTGTGCCGTCGGCGGCGTGGTGCGGCATCGCGAACAGGGTCATGCCGCGGCGCACCATTTCCGGCTCTGCGCCCTCCAGCCGGCAGCGCACGGCGGCGGCGATCCTGTCGCGAAAGCGCATGTCGCCCAGATCCGCCTCTGCCAGCCGGTCCAGCATGGCGCGGTCCCCGGCGGCGTGGTAGGCCAGCGCCAGATCCACCGCCCCGCGCGGGCAGGCGGCGCGGGCCACGGCGATGTCGATCCCGGCGTCGCGGGCCGATGCGGCAAAAGCCGCCTCGCTCCATCCGTCGAAGGGCACATGGGCGGCGGCGGCGTCCAAAAGCCGGTCTATGATGTCGGTCTGCATGGCGTCCTCCTGTTATCATCCACCCTAGACATATAGGGCGCGGTTTGCTATAGACGCACTTCCTGCAAATCATGCAAATTCAACTTAGGAAGGTGGTGACACCACATGCAGGTTAGTGTTCGCGACAACAATGTCGATCAGGCGCTTCGTGCCCTGAAGAAGAAACTGCAGCGCGAAGGCGTATTCCGCGAAATGAAGCTCAAGCAACATTTCGAGAAGCCGTCCGAGAAGAAAGCGCGCGAAAGCGCCGAGGCGATTCGACGCGCCCGGAAGCTGGCACGCAAGAAAGCGCAACGCGAAGGCATGATGTAAATCATCGCTTTAAGTGCGGTTTTGACCGACACGATATGAGATTGAAGGACCCCCGAGCGTTGGCTTCGGGGGTTTTTTGTTTGGGGAGATACTATTTATCGATGGATTTAATCCAACCTGACACCTGCTTGCTTGCTGTAGATGCCCGATGATCTGAACCGCACGCTGCAAGTGCGTTGTTACCATCCTCAATGATCTCCAGAATTCTACGCTCGGCGTTCTCCAAGTCTGTCGTATCAATTTTCATTTGGACGCAAGTTCCTGAAAACCTCCAATCATGGTCGGTTAAGCTGGTCCTATTTGCTGTTAGACCTGCCCCCGATGATAGCAAACGAAAAACACCTCTTTCCGAACAAAATCTTGATGATGCATAAAGACCAAATCCTGAGTTTCGATAGTGCTCATTCTGGTAAGATTTTTCGCGTTCAGTCACGCCAGAAACGCCGGGTTTTAAAGCAAGCCTTAGCGCTTCAGTATCTGAAGAAACCCTGTTGGCCCCCTTGAGACCCTCTCGAATTCCAACTCCATTATCACAGATAACAATTTCGGACTGGTTTTTCCTAGACCAATTTTGCGCAAAGAAACTCAGCTTTGTGCCGAAGCTATGCTCTATAGCATTCCGCATTACTTCACGTAAAAGATATTGAAGAGCGACAAACACTCCTCCTGATCGTTTTTGCGTCAGGACATGAGCAAGCTCAGAGGCTTTCTCTTCAACTATTTCGGCGTAGGGGCGATCGCCAGATACCTCTCGGAGGCGCTCAAGATCAAAAACTTGTATCGGAACATAGTTAGCCGATCCATCCGCGACACCCAACTTGTTCCCTCGATCGAATCCTAGGAGTCGGAAATATCCAATGTGATCAGCGTAACCTCGGAAATCACAGGACCTAGTCTGGCAGAAAAAACTCAGGTTTGGATAACGCCGCATTAAACCTTGAATTTCTTTTGCTAAAACTATCATTGGCAAGGGCTCGCCGAAAGTGGTGCCTTCAAAAGAAAAGGTACACTTATCAAATTTTGACAAATTGATCCTCTGTATGCCCATGTTAAATACATTCGTGACACTAGTAAGGCGAGGCGGAATTATAATCTTTTTCTCTGACATTTTTGTTAACCTATTTACATCAAAAGCATAAAGGCGCCTCGAGCTCTCCTCAATAGACAATTAGGCCGATAAATTGGCAATGGTTATCTAAAAATGCACTACAAAAAGGGCCCCCGCTCTCGCGGGGGCCTCTCCATCTCTCACCCTAAACCCTTAAACCTTACATGCAGTCCTTGATCGCCTGCACGTCCGGCCCATTGGGTGTCCGGCCCAGATTGAACGGGGCGGAGGCGTCGCGCCACTGGGCGTAGTCGCTCAGGTATTCCAGCATCGACACATAAACCTTGGCCGAGTTGGGGTTCTCGCAGGCGACCTCGACGATGACTTCGTTTGCCATTTCCTGAACTTTCGCCAGCGTCTCGTCGTCGTAGCGGTTGATTTCGACCGCCTCGTCGAACTGGGCGTAGGCTTCGGTCGCGCGCTTTTCGGTGAAGGCCAGCGACCACATCATCGTGGCGTCCGCCGCGATTTGCAGTTTCTCGCGGGTTTCCTCGCTCAACGCGTCCCACGATGCCTTGTTGATCATCACGCCGAATACCGACGCCGACTGGTGCCAGCCCGGTGTCGCCCAGTATTTCGTGACCTGCTGAAAGCCGCCCGACCAGTCCACGTTGGGGGTGGAGAATTCGGCGCCGTCGATGACGCCGCGCTCCAGCGATTGATAGATTTCGCCGCCCGCCATGGACACCTGATTGCCGCCCAGACGCTCCAGCAGTTTGCCCTGCTCAAGGCCCGAGAGGCGCAGGCGCTTGCCTTGCAAGTCTTCCAGGTTGCGGATCGGCTCGTTCGTGCGGAAGCCCGATTCGTTGTTGGTCAGCCCGTAGGGCAGATAGACCATGCCGAACTGGCCGTAGATGTCGTTATAAATCTCGGCGCCGCCCCATTCGAGGATCCAGTTGGCGTAATCGACAGCGTTGAACAGCGACGGCGTGGTGGCCAGCGCGGAAAATGCCGCATCGCGGCCCGCCCAGTAACCGGGCCAGTCGGCGCCCGCCTGCACGGTACCGGATTCAACCGCGCCGAACACTTCGCCCGCAGGCACCAGCGATCCGCCTTCGAAGAATTCGATGGTCAGCTCGCCCTTGGTCAGCTTGTTGGCCAGATCGACGAAATGCTTGTCCGTCTCGATCAGCTCCAGCGACGAAGGCCATGTGGTGGTCATGGTCCAGCTTTCCTGCGCCATCGCCTGCCCCGCGATTGCGGCGCTGGCAGCAGCGGCCAGAATGGTCAGTTTAGTCATGCTTACTCTCCCTTTTTGGTAGCATTTTATTTGGCGTAAAGAGCGCTTGGCAGCCATTCCACCAGCGGCGGAAAGGCAGCGACGAGGATGCACATCACCACGATCAGCCCGATGAATGGCAGCACGCCGCGGATGATGTGGCCGGTGCGCACTTCCTTTGGCGCGATTGCGCGTAAGTAAAACAGCGCATAACCGAAAGGCGGCGTCAGGAACGACGTTTGCAGCACCACCGCCATCAGCACGACGAACCACAGCAGGCTGACATCCGGCATTTCCTGCACAATGGGCAGGAAGATGGGGAAGGACAGCAGCACGATGCCCGTCCAGTCAAGGAATGCGCCCAGGATGAACACGATGAACATCATCATGGCGATCAGCAGCCAAGGCTCCATATCGAGCGCGCGGATGATCTCCTGCGTGGCGCGCAGGCCGCCGGTGATGTTGAAGACGCCGGTAAAGGCGGTGGCGCCGACGACGATGAAAAGGATCATTGCGGAGGTGCGCCCAGTCTCCAGCATGGCGCCGTAGAAGGTGCGCAGGCGGAACCGGCCGCGCGATATGACGATCAAGAGGGCAAGGCCCGCACCGATGGCCGATGCTTCGGTCGCCGTGGCGATCCCTGCCAGAAGCGAGCCGAGGATGCCGAAAATCAGCACCAGCGGCGGCATCGCCTCGACCAGCAGCATGCGGATCAGCGCGGGGCGGCTGATCTTCTCGTCCGGCTCGACGGAGGGGGCCAGATCGGGGCGAAAAACCGAGATGATATAGACATAGGCCGCATAGCTGAGGCCCAGCAGCAGGCCGGGGATCATCGCACCGGCGAACAGATCGCCCACGGTCAGCGGCGAATAGCTGGCCATCAGGATCAGCATGATCGACGGCGGGATCAGGATCCCAAGGCAGCCCGAGGCGGCGATAACCCCGGTCGTCAGCGTCGGCGCATAGCCGTATTGCAGCATGGGGCGCAGGGCCATCACGCCCATGACGGTGATCGACGCGCCGATAATGCCAGTGGTCGCGGCCAGCAGGATCGAGATGAACACAACCGCCAATGCAAGCCCGCCGCGCACGTTGCTCAGCAGCAGGCGCAGCGCTTCGAACATTCGGTCGGTGACGCCTGAGTCCGATAAAAATCGCGCCATCAGGACGAATAGCGGGATGGCGATCAGTGTGTAATTGTCCAGCACGTCGCCAAAGATACGGTTGATGACGATGCCCAGCACCATGGTTTTACCTGTGATAATAGTGGTCAGCACGGCCGTGCCGCCCAGAACCAAGGCCAGCGGGTGGCCCATGAACAGGCCCAGCACCAACAGGCCGAACATCAGCAGCGCGATCAGCTCGGGGTTCATGACAGCACCTCTTCGGACGTGGTGTCGACGTCGAGGATGATTTTCATTACCTCCGCGATGCCCTGGATCAGCAGCAGCGCCGCTGCAAGACACATTGCCATTTTCAGCGGATAGACCGGCATCTGGATCGCGCCATAGGTCACTTCGCCCTGATTCCACGATTTCAGCGCGAAATCCCACGAGCGGGTGGTGAATACATAGGTGAATGGGAAAAAGAAGATGACATAACCCAGCACATCAATGATGCGCTGCCAGCCCCGGCTAAAGCGTTCGGTCAGGATATCGACGCGTACATGCGCCTTGTGGCGCAGCGCATAACCGCCCAGCATCACGAAGTAGAATCCATATAGCTGTTTTGAGATGTCGAAGGCCCAGCGCGTCGGCTCGTTAAATGCGTATCGCATGACCACATCGTAAATAATGATGGCCGCAAAGAGGATTGCCACGACCGCGACGATGCGCCCGACAATCTCGTTCAGGGCATCTATAGCCCGGATTATAATCAGCATTTATGGTCCACTTATTTCTCCCCGATGGCGGATCGGCCTCTTTGGGGCCGTTTGTCCTGGCGTATCTGGCCTGCCCGGCCCGGATGCTGCGCAGTTTAGGCGTAGCTTCGGCGCGCGCTGGCGGTCCGCAGTTGGCGCAGTCTTGTTGTTTCTGCTCTTGATTGCAAGGTGGGCCGTATTTCTACTCTGGTTGCGCCCTCACGGGCACCGTTTGGCAGGGCGATTGATCTTGATGGAAGGGGCGCAGTGGCGTAACTGCTGGCCAACGCGTGCAAAGCTCCGGTTGCGCTCCGGCCCGGGCTCAAAACGCTTTTAAACTGGCTACGAAGGACGCGCCATGAGCTTTATCCGTAAATGCGACACCGCGCTGATGGGTGCCATCGGGCTGATCCTGATTGCGACGGTCATTCTGGCCTTCGCCAACCCGACCTTCTTTACGCTGGTTTTTGCCGCCGAGGATGGGCCGGTCGAATATGCTACAGCCCTGTTCCTGCTGGTGGCCAGCGGTGTTCTGGCCACGCATGCCGCATCACTGTGGGGCGGCGGGCGGCGCGGCGCGGCGGCGCTGACGGTGTTCTACGCGCTGCTGTTTTTCATGGCCGCCGGCGAGGAAGTATCCTGGGGCCAGCGCATCATTGGCTGGGAATCGGGCGATTTTTTCCTGGAGAACAACAAACAAAACGAGACGAACCTGCACAATCTGATGGTTGGCGACGTGCATCTGACCAAATCGCTGTTCGGCCCGGTTCTGACGATCTGCATCCTGCTGTATCTGGTCGGGCTGCCGCTGATCTACCCCAAGGGCGGGCGGATCGCCGCGCTGGCAGACCGTATGGCCGTGCCGGTGCCGTGGATGAAGCATGCCGCTGTCGCGCTGGTGGCCAGCATCATCATCGCCGTGCTGGACGTGGACCGTAAATGGGAAGTCTATGAACTGATCTTCAGCATGGTGGTCGTGTCGATCTTTCTGTTGCCGCAAAACCCCGGCAAGACGCGCTGATCGCTACAGGATCTCGTCCTCGTCAAACAGCGGCGCCGCGTCCATCTGGGCCGTGACCCCGTCAGATGCCGCTTCGGCGCGCCGGGTGCTGGCAACGTGGAACAGCGCCTCGCCCTCATAGACAACCGGCATGTTGCTGCGCCCGATGATAATGCCGTCTTCGTCGCAGGTCACCTCGGCCTCCATCTCACCGAACGGATCTGATATGGCGCCCAGCACCGTACCCGCCACCACAGCATCGCCTCGCGCGCGATAGCTGCGAAACAACCCGCCTACCGGCGCCCGAAACCAGCGCGAGCCTGCGCACATTACCGTCGCGGCACGCGGCTTGGGTACGCCTTTGGGTCCCACCATGCCCAGACTGTGCATGACCCGCAGGATACCTGCCATGCCCGATCGCGCGGCAAGTTCGTCAAAGCGCAGCCCCTCGCCGCCCTCGAATAGCAGCACATCAATGCCCGCCTCTTCGGCGGCCATGCGCAGCGATCCCTCGCGCAGTTTCGAATTCAGCATCACCGGCGCGCCAAAGGCGTGGCCCAGCGCGGCAACCTGGGTATTGCCGGGCGTCAGACGGATCTGCGGCAGGTTGCTGCGATGGACCGCCGCGGAATGCAGGTCAATCCCGACATCCGCGCGCAGGACCACCTCGCGCATGAAGATATCGGCCAACCGCGACGCCATCGACCCGGTCGTACCGCCCGGAAAGCAACGGTTCAGATCGCGCCTGTCCGGCAGATACCTGGAGTTGTTCAAAAACCCGTAGGTGTTGACGATAGGTACCGCCAGAAGCGTGCCAGCCAGCGATTTCATCGGCGCGGCGCGCAGCAGACGGCGGACGATCTCGACCCCGATCACCTCGTCGCCATGGATGGCGGCAGATACGAACATGACCGGCCCGGGCCTGCGCCCGTGAATGACGTGCACCGACAGCGTGACCGGTGTGTGATCCGATAGGGTGCTGACCGGAATTTCAACAGTTTCGCGCGCGCCGGGAGCTATGGCGCGTCCGGCGATCTGAAACGGTTTAGTGTTCGGCATAGGCCCTCCGCTACGGCGACAGTTTCAGGACGTATGCGGTTTTCGGATGCCTGTCCATCCACGCCGCGTTGTGTGCCTTTGCCAATAAAACAAGACCACGGCGAAAATTTATCTGCTAAGCTTCGAGTCATACGCCGCTTTCGGCCTTCCAAGCTGCGCCAACAGACGCGCCGCACAGTGGGGGCGGATCTATAGCAAGTCGGCATTTAACCGGGAGGAAACTGAGAATGACAACGACACTGGTGGTGGGCCTTGACGGGCACGCCTCGGGCGAACGGGCGCTGAAACACGCGACACGTTTGGCCGAATTAATCGGAGATTGCGAACTGGTAGTGGCCTACATTATCGAATGGTCCCCATTTTCGTTCCAGACAGCCGAGGAAAACGAAGCGCGGCACAAGCGCCGCGAAGAAGAGACCCAGACAGCGTTCAGCCGGGTGGTCAATCCCGCGGTCGAAAGCATGAGCGGCAGCGGCATAAAAGTCCGCGGCGTTGTGCGCCATGGCGACGTGTCAGACGCGCTGATCGCCATCTCAGCGCAGGAGAATGCCGAACAGATCATCGTCGCGCGTACATCCGAGGGCGGCTTTGCCAAGCGGCTTTTTGGCAGCTCCACCTCCAACCTCGTGATGAGCTCGCCCGTGCCCGTCACCGTCGTCAGCTGAGAAGGGATCACATACATGAATTTATTTCAAAAGGTACTACTTGCCTCAGCGGTCGTTGCCGCCCCGATCAGCGCCGTGGCGCAGGAGGCGGCAACCCTGGACCAAAAGGTCAACGAGGCGTTCGCGACCACTACTGGCCCCTTCGTAAACCTGATCTTTGCACCGTTCCCTGGCACATCCTTTCCATGGATCGTGATGTGGCTGGTGGTTGGAGCGACGGTTTTCAGCATCTATTTCGGCTTCGTGCAGTTCCGGTTCTTCGGACATGCGGTCAGGCTGGTCAAAGGCGACTATTCCGACCCCAATGACGCGGGCGAGGTCAGTCACTTTCAGGCGCTGACCACGGCGCTTTCGGGCACTGTCGGCCTCGGCAACATCGCCGGCGTCGCGGTGGCTGTGGGTATCGGCGGGCCCGGCGCAACGTTCTGGATGATCCTCGCCGGTCTTTTGGGCATGGCGTCGAAGTTCACCGAATGTACGCTGGCCGTGAAATACCGCAATGAATACCCTGACGGCACCGTGTCAGGTGGCCCGATGTATTACATGAAGAAGGGCTTTGCCGAGCTGGGCCTGCCCGGCGGCGGGTTCCTGGCGATCATGTTCTCGGTCTTCTGCATCCTCGGCGCATTGGGCGGCGGTAACATGTTCCAGGCCAATCAGGCACATGCGCAGATCGAAGGGATCGTGGGTGAATTTCCCGGCTGGATCACCGGCTTGGTGTTCGCAGGTGTCGTGTTCGCGGTCATCGTCGGTGGCATTAAGTCCATCGCGCGGGTGACCGAAAAGATCGTGCCGTTTATGGGCATCCTTTATGTGGGCGCGTCATTGGTCATTATTTTGATGAACTACGACCTGATCGGCTGGGCGTTTGGTCAGATCTTTGCCGGGGCCTTTACCGGGCTCGGGATTGCCGGCGGCTTTGTCGGCGCTTTGATCCAGGGCTTCAAGCGGGCGGCGTTCTCAAACGAGGCCGGCGTCGGCTCGGCGGCGATCGCCCACGCGGCGGTGCGCACCAAAGAGCCGATTACGGAAGGCTTCGTGTCACTGCTGGAGCCACTGATCGACACGGTCGTCATCTGCACGATGACCGCGCTGGTCATCACGATTTCGGGGCAGTTGCTGATCGATGAAACGACCGGCAACTACATCCTGAACGAGGCCGGCACGGCAATCGCCACCATCGGTGACACGTCGGGCGTCGCGCTGACGTCGGCGGCGTTTGGATCTGCCATCAGCTGGTTTCCGTATGTTCTGGCCATCGCGGTGGTTCTTTTTGCCTTCTCGACCATGATCTCGTGGAGCTATTACGGGTTGAAGGCGTGGACCTACCTCTTTGGCGAAGGCAAAGGGGCAGAGCTGGTTTTCAAAGTGATGTTCTGCGTGTTCATCGTGATTGGTGCGGCCGCCAACCTGGGGCCTGTCATCGACTTCTCGGATGCGGCGATCTTCTCGATGGCGGTGGTCAACATCTTTGCGCTCTACTTCATGATGAAGCTGGTCCGGCGCGAGCTGAACTCCTATGCCGCGCGGCTGAAATCCGGCGAGATCAAGGCATACACTCACTGAGTGCTGATCGAACTTGAGATAATGACAACATCCGCGTTTCGGCGCGGGTGTTTTTTTGAGTATTTATGGAAAGGTGAACGATCTTGCGCGACAGAGCGGCGCGGGCGCTGGTAGGGTTCGGATCATGTCAGGATCGAGTTTCGCCCATCGCCTTGCCGTCCGCAGCGCCCTGCCCCGCCTGAGCGCTGGCGCGCGCAAAGTAATCAATATCGGCTTTCTGGGACCGCTAAGCGGCCCTGTCGAAAGCTGGGGCCTGCCAGGTCTGAACGGCGCGCGTATCTGGGAGGATTGGCTGAACGCTGCGGGCGGTCTGCTGATCGAAGGGCAGCGGCATCCGGTGCGTATTCACGCCTTTGACTGCGGTTATGATCAGGGCCATTCCATGGAGGGCGCGCGGCTGATGGTGCAGCGACACGATGTGGCGCTGCTGATGATGCTGGGGGGCGATACATTCACGCCGGTACGCGATTTTCTGATGCGGTCCAAGGTGTTGACCTCGACCCTGCTGCCCTCGGATCTGTCGCCCGACACGCCGCTGCTGATCGCGCCCAGCGAACTTCATCCGATATATACGGTCACCGGCGTCGATTGGTTGGGGCGCACGCAGCCCGAATTGAAGACAGCGGCGATTTGCAGTCAGACAGATGCGCTGGGGCTGCCATCGCTGGCCACGTATCGCGCCGCGTTCAAGGCGGCGGGTATCAATCTGGTCAAGGAAATTCAGTACCCGCCAGACCAGACCGATGCCGCCGCCATCGTCGATGCGATGCTGGAGGATGCGCCGGACATCCTTTGCTGGTCCACCAGCTACACGCCGATGGTGCATGCGCTGACCGAATACGCCCATGCCAAGGGATACGACGGACAGATCGTATCCTGCACGCTGGACAATTACCCCGCGCTGGTGGCGCGCACGTCGGCGGAGTTCATGGAAGGAACCGTGTTTCAGTTTCCCGATTTCGATGATCCGTTACTGCGCGAGAAGGCGTTTTTCTTTAACCAGCCCAAAAAGTTTTTTGAAGAATACGAGCGCCGCTTTCCGGGTACCTGGAGCGCGGTCAGCTGGGAATATGTTGCCACGTTGGAGATCTGGCAGGCCGCCGTCGAAAAGGCGGGCAGTCTTGCGCCTGCATCGGTGCTGGCCGCGATGAAACAACTGGGGCAGGTCACGCATGCCTTTGGCCCGGCGCAATGGTGGGGTGACGAGATGTTTGGCATCTCGAACGCGCTGGTCGGCGACTGGCCAGTAGTGACAGTGCAGGGCGGCAAAGCGCGCATTACCGAATTTGGCTCGATCCCGGCGTGGCTAGGACAACATGGCGACTTGCTGCGACGGGAAATGTCGGATCTGGAGCAGCTCTGGGAGCAGCGTCTGGCCAAAGGTGGCTGGGCGTTTTCGGATGGCTGAGCCGGCCACAGGATCGGCAGATTCTGCGCCGTTTTCCCGTTCGCCGCCGTCATATGAGGACCGGAATGGGTGCCGCCGGTGATTTCGGTATAAAAATTGGTTCATTCAGATCGACCACCAGCAACGGCCGGACGAAAGGCTAAGCTATTAAACTAAATGGTCTTTATAGATACTTTATTCTGAAACACCCACCACAGAAGTACAATTGGTTCAATTTTATGGACCAGAATGAAACAAAGTTTCTTGCTCGCGCAACCAACCCGCTGTTACCCTTTCCCTGAGATCGGCGCGAACTGACACTCAGACCCGCCGGGCGCGACGATGTGCCCGGCGCCTGACCGTATCGCATCGCCCGATTTCCAAAATATGCGCCGCAGACAATTTGCGGTCTCAACACGGGAGAAACCAGATGATTTCCAAGCTTATGGCCGCCGGTCTGACGCGCCGGACCTTTTTGAAAAGTACCGCCATCACCGCTGTCGGGGCAGCCCTGCCCGGCGCATCGCTGGCCGCGGGCGAGCCGATCAAGATCGGCTTTCTCGCGCCGCTGACAGGCGCCGTTGCCGCATGGGGCAAGCCCGGCCTTGATGGCTGCATGATCTGGGCCGAACGTGTCAATGCCGCTGGCGGAATCGAGCTGTCCGACGGCAAGCATCCGGTTGAATTCGTCAGCTACGACAATGAATACGACCCCGCCAAGGCCCGCACCGGCGCGACAAAGCTGATCCGCGAGGACGGCGTTTCGTTCATCATGATGCTGGGCGGCGATACGTGGCCCGGCGTGCAACCCGTTGCCGACAAGACCGGCATGCTGTTTTCCACCCTCCTGCCGTCTGACCTGAGCCCGGAAAGCACCACGTTGCTGGCCCCCGCCGAGGTGCATCCGATCTACGTCGTAACCGGCGTCGATTATCTGGCCGATACCTACCCTGACGCGAAAACTGCCGTGATCTGCGCGCAGGACGATGCGCTGGGCCTGCCCTCGGTCGCGACCTATCTGGCCGCCTTCGAGGCGCGCGGAATCGAGGTTCTGGAAGAGCCTCTGCTCTTTGACCCCGCCACGACCGATTTCGCGCCCATCGTCACGCGCATGCTGTCCAGCAACCCCGATATCATCTGCCTCGACACCTGCTATTCGGATTATGTCCATCCGATCTGCGAGCAGCTGTTTCAGCAGGGCTACGCGGGCAAAATGATTAGCGCGACCGCCGATTTCTATGACCAGATGATCGCCAAAACGTCCAAGGAGTTCATGGAAGGCTTCATTTTCCAGTTTCCCGATTTCGACGATCCGGCACTGGCGGGCGACAATATCAATTTCGAGGATGCGAACGGTTTCTATGAGGCCTATTCCGAACGGCACCCCGGCGAATGGGGCGCTGTTTCTTGGGAATACGCGTCAATCATGGACCTGTGGAAGGCCGCCGCCGAAAAGGCAGGCAGCGCCGACCCCGATGCTGTGATTGCCGCGATGAAAGAGGGCGGCACAGGCAAGCACGCCTTTGGCGACGCGGTGTGGTGGGGGACCGAGCTGTTCGGGATCGACAACGCGCTGGTCGGGGACTGGCCCGTCGTCGTGATTGAGGATGGCAAGGCCGTCATCAAGGGATTCAAGTCGATCCCGGACTGGTACGATCAGCACGGCGATCTGCTGATCAAGCACATGCAGGCCTATGACCAGATGTACGATCAGCGCGGCTGATCGCATCTTTGCGGCGCGGGGTGACCCTCTGCGCCGCTTCCTCCCCCATTTTGAGAGTGTATCCCAATGCTGGATCTTCTGGCCCAGACCGGCCTGAATGCCGTCTATGCGGCAAGCTATATCTCGCTCGTTGCGGTCGGCCTTGTGCTGATTTTCGGCGTCATGGGCGTGATCAACTTCGCCCATGGCGAGCTGTTCATGGCCGGCGCCTATGTCGTCGTTGCCGTCTATGCAGACATGCATATGCCATTTTTCCTGGCCGTTGTTGTCGGCCTGCTGTTCGTCGGCTGTCTGGGCCTGTTGATGGAGCGGGCGCTGTTCAGACCGCTGCGGGATAATCCGCTGGGCGGGCTGGTGGCCTCTATCGGGTTCCTGATGATCCTTCAGGCTCTGGCCAGCATGGGCTTTGGCGTCCGGATGGAGTTCATCCCGCCGGTTACGCAGCATGTGGTCTGGTTCACGGACACGATCAGCATCCCGCTGGCGCGCGTTTATGTCATCGTTGCCGCCGTGCTGCTGCTGTCAACGCTGTGGTATTTCCTGAAACGCACGCGCTTTGGCTGGGCGTTGCGCGCGTCCGCCCAGGATCCGCAGGCGGCCGAGCTACAAGGCATTTCCATCGCGCAGACAGCCAAGATCGCCATGTTCATCGGCGCCGGGCTGGCCGGCATCGCCGGAACGCTGACTGCGCCACTGGTGTCGGTCAATCCGCATATGGGCCATTCGGTGATCGTGACGGCCTTCATCGTGATCATCGTCGGCGGCGTCGGATCGCTGGAGGGGGCGATCATCGCATCGGTCGTCTATGCCTTCGTGCACACGTTCGTCACCACCTTCTATGGCGGTGTCATCGCCGATATCACCGGGCTGTCGCTGATGCTGCTGGTCCTCATCGTCAAGCCAACCGGCCTCTTTGGGAGTGCGGATCGTGCTTAAATACCTGATCTGGCCCATCGCGGCCGTAGCCCTGATTGCCCTGCCTCATGGCCTCAGCTTTTCACAGCAGGAAATCCTTGTTTTCCTGACCATAAACATCCTTGTCGTGTCGTCCTACCGCCTGCTGACGCTGACCGGCGAATGGTCGCTGGCGCATGTGGTCATCATGGGCGTCGGCGCCTATGCCAGCGCAATGATGACCAAGAACCTGGGCATCTATGTGCCTATTTCGATGCTGCTGGGCGGCATCACGGCGGCGCTGATCGCGGTCATCCTCAGCTTCCCACTGTTCCGCATGAAGGGGTTCTACTTCCTCATCGGCAGTTTTGCCGCGGGCGAGATCATCCGCCTGCTGTGGAAGCATTTCCGCGACCCGTTCGGCGGCGCCAAGGGGATCAAGGGAATTGACCCGATGCCGGATTTCTCCATCGGCATCTATAATTTCGACTTCTTCGAGCCGGTCAGCTATTTCTACTTTGCCGGGTTCATCGTCATCATCTGCCTGTGGATCCTGTGGCGGATCGAACGCAGCCCTGTCGGCCTGACCTTCCACGCCGTCCACTGGCAGGACAAGCTGGCCGAGGCGTCGGGCGTCAATCTGCGCGCCTACCGGACGCTGGCCTTTGCCATTGCCAGCGGGTTCGCGGGTATCGGCGGCGCGCTGTTGGCGCATTATATCGGCACGATCAATCCGGGCAGTTTCGATCTGGATTACATGGTTTTCGTGCTGACATGGGCCATCGTCGGCGGCACCGGCACGTTCTACGGCCCCATCCTGGGCTGTGTCGTGCTGACCATCCTGAATGAGGTGGTCCTGCGCGAAATGGGATTCGAGCAGCTGCGCCCACTGATCTACGGCGCCATCCTGATCGCTTCGATCCTGTTCCTGCCCAACGGGCTGGAAAGCATCGTCCAGAAATTCACCAAGCGGAGAGCCAAGCCATGACCCAGTTTCTGAAAGTCGAAGACCTGACCATGCGCTTTGGCGGTCTGGTGGCGGTGGATGCGCTGAACTTTTCGGTCGATCATGGCACGATCCATGGCCTGATCGGCCCCAATGGCGCGGGCAAGACAACGACGTTCAACATGATTTCGGGCTTCTACAAGCCGACCAGCGGCAAGGTTCTGCTGCACGAGGAGGATATATCGGGCCTGAAAATGCACGAGGTCGCACGGCGCGGCGTGGTGCGCACGTTCCAGCACTCGACCCTTTTTGCCGAACTGACGGTGATGGAAAACGTGCTGATCGGCACCCATATGCCGTTCCGCCCGAACATCTTTGCCGCCATCATCGGCTGGGACCGCGAGGATCGCGAAGGCGCCGAGGGACGCGCGCGCGAGGCGCTGAAATTCTTCGGGCTGAGCGAGCTGGCCAGGGAACGCGCAGGCGATCTGAGCCACGGCCACCAGCGCGCGCTGGGCATGGCGATCGTCTTTGCCAGCCACCCCGACCTGATGCTGCTGGACGAGCCGTTCACCGGCATGAACCCCGAGGAGACCCGCCAGATGATGGATCTCATGCGCCGCCTGCGCGAGGCCGGCACGACCATCCTGCTGGTGGAACATGACATGCAGGCCATCATGGGCCTGTGCGACAAGATCACCTGCATGAGCTTTGGCAAGTTTCTGGCCGAGGGCAACCCCAAGGAGATCCGCAACCACCCCGCCGTGATCGAAGCCTATCTGGGGGGGGCGCGCCATGTTGCTTGAGATGAAGAACATCGCCGTCAACTATGGCAAGATCAACGCAATCCGCGATATTTCCGTCGCCGTGCCGGAGGGCAAGATCGTCACCATCATCGGCGGCAATGGCGCGGGCAAGACGACGACATTGCGCGCCATGTCCGGCATGGTGCCGATCACGAAGGGCGAAATCACCTTTGAGGGCAAGCGCATCGACGGGCTGCCCGCGTCCAAGGTGGTGGCCCACGGCATCGCGCATGTGCCCGAGGGGCGGCGCATTTTTCCGCAAATGACAGTCGAGGAAAACCTGCGCACCGGCGCCTTCCTGCGGCGTGACAAGGACGGCGTGGAAAACGACCTTGAGGACGTCTTCAAACGGTTCGAACGCCTGCGCGAACGGCGCACCCAGCGCGCGCAGACCATGTCGGGCGGCGAGCAACAGATGCTGGCGATTGGCCGCGCGCTGATGTCCGCACCGCGGCTTTTGCTGATGGACGAGCCGTCAATGGGCCTTGCCCCCGTCATCGTCGAAGAGATCGCGGTGATCATCGAAGAAATCAACGCGCAAGGTTTGTCCGTCGTGCTGGTCGAACAGAACGCCGAACTGGCGCTGGAACTGGCCGATTACGCCTATGTTCTTGAGACCGGAAACTGCGCGATGGAGGGCCCCGCCCATGAGCTACACGATAACGAGACGGTCCGTGCCGCATATCTGGGCATTTAAGCGCAGCGATCCCGACTGGCTATTGGCGCAAAAATCGGGCTGGACCCGCGCCGATCTGATGTGGGAACGGCTGATGGAAGCCGGAAACGAGGCGTATTGCGCGGGCCGGATGGCCCGCGCGGCGCGGCTGTTTTTTGCCGCAGATGCGCTTGCACGGGGCCGCTTTTCCCGCGCTGATCTGCGCCGCGCTACGGCGCCTGCGGCCCGCGCCATGGTACGGCTGACGCAAGGAAAGGACGCAAGCGCGCTGATTGCTTTGGCTCATAAGGGCTGGCAGGTCGCCCCCGCCGCCGTGGCGGATATGGAAATCAGGCCGCGTATCAGATCCTCCCTGTTCCACCTTCGGCTGGAGGCAAAGCATCGCGGACAGTATCAGGACAACCTGCGCCTGCGCCTTGGCCGCATCGCCGATGAGACCGGCGAGACTGTGGCGCAGCTGGGCAGCGGTTACGCCCAACACCGCCATTTTTCGCGCTGGCGCGGCGAAAAACCCACCGTCTTTGACGGCACCCGCAAGGTGCTGGCGGCAGCGCTGCTGATCCCGGACGCGGCGCCGCGCTGATCCAGTCCACTGGCGGCCCCCTCAATTTCCGCTAGAGTGCCGCAAGGGAGAACCGGAGGGCACCGCGCATGGCAGAAGCTGATCTGAAAGTGCTGGTCATCGGCGGCACTGGCCGCGTGGGTCGCATGCTACGCCGCTATTGGGACGCCTCGCCGCCGCATTGCATTGCGCTGTCTTGGCAATCGCGCGGCGGCAACGGTGATATCCAGTGGGACGCGGCGCAGGGCGCGGATGCGCTGGCCACACAAGGCAGCTTTGATCGGCTTCTGGTTCTGGCTGGCGTCACCCCTGCCGAGGGTGCCAATCTGGACCAGAACGCCGTAATTGCGCGCGCCGCGATCGAAGCGGCGGCCCGGATGGGCACGGCGCATGTTTTACTGGCCTCCAGCTCTGCCGTCTATGGCACCGACAGCGCGCGCCCCTATGCCGAGGACGACACACCAAACCCCGCCAGCCCTTACGCCAAGGCCAAGCTGGAGTCAGAGCACGCCGTGCAGGGGACAGCCACCCCGCCCGCCTGCGCGCTGCGCATCGGCAACGTTCTGGGCGCGGATGCGCTTATGCTGAATGCGGTTCGCGCCAGCGCCGCGCACCCGCTGACGCTGGACCGCTTCAGCGACGGCAACGGGCCGCTACGCAGCTATATCGGTCCGGCCACATTGGCGCAGGTGCTGGAAACACTGCTGCACAAAGGCCCCGCATTGCCGGATGTATTGAATGTCAGCGCGCCGGCGCCCGTCGCCATGCAGACCTTGCTGGAAGTCAGCGGCACAGCCTATGTCACGCACCCCGCGCCGCCGAATGCGGTGCAAAATATCACCCTGGATTGCACGATGCTGGCGAAACTGCATTCCTTCGGTCCTGCGGCATCGGACGCAGCCGCGATGCTGGACGAATGGCGCCGGGTCAGGGACGCGACATGACGCCCTTCAAACGGTTTTTCGATATCATCTCGGCCATCGTGCTGGGCACTCTGCTGCTGCCTGTGATGATCACCGTTGCGGTTATGATCCTCGTGCGCGACGGGCGGCCCGTCTTCTATATCGCCGAGCGGATGAGAACCCCGACGCAGTCCTTTGGACTGATCAAGTTCCGCACCATGCGCCCGGCGGCGGGTGACAGCGGCGTGTCGGGCGGCGACAAGCGCAATCGCCTGACGCGCACCGGCGGGATGCTGCGGGCCAAGCGGCTGGACGAGTTGCCACAAATCCTGAATGTGCTGAAGGGCGATATCAGCCTCGTCGGCCCGCGCCCGCCCTTGCGTATTTATGTCGAACGCTTTCCCAAGATCTACGCCCAAGTGTTGAAATCGCGGCCCGGTATCACCGGGCTTGCCACGCTCTATTTCCACGAACACGAGGAATATCTGCTGGCCCGCTGCACGGACGCCGCCGAGACGGATCGCGTCTATTCAGAACGCTGCGTGCCGCGCAAAGCGACGATCGACCTGATCTATCAGCGGAACCGGTCATTTTGCTATGATTGGGAAATCATGCTGAAAACGGTGTTTCGCCGCCTGCGATAAAGCGTCAGAATTCCTCCTTGATGGGACGCGACAGCAGGCCCTCCACCGCGTCCTTTGGCGCAATCTCACCGGCAATCAGGCGGCGCGTGGCGTGCAGGATGGGCGCGCTTACGCCATGCTCGTCTGCGATGCGCCCGGCAATCTGCACTGTCGCCGCGCCCTCGGCCAAGGGGCGCCCGGCCAGGTCCTCGCGCCGGCCCAGCGCCATGCCATAGCCGAAATTGCGCGATTGCGGCGACGAACAGCTCAGCATCAGATCGCCAAAGCCCGACAGACCCAGATATGTCTGCGGGCGGCCCCCCATCGCAGCCCCAAGGCGGCGCAACTCGACAAAGGCGCGGGTGATCAGCGCGGCCTTGGCGCTTTCGCCAAAGCCAAGGCCGATGACGACGCCCGCCGCGATGGCATAGACGTTCTTCAACGCGCCCCCGGTTTCCACGCCGGTCATATCGTCGCTGGCATAAGCGCGAAAACTGTCCGAACTCAGCGCGCGGCACAGGGACAGTGCCGCCGCCTCGCCTTCGGCCGCCAGCGTAACAGCCGTCGGCTTGCCCTGCGCGACATCACTGGCAAAGCTGGGGCCAGACAGGACGGCCTGTGCATGATCCGGGCAGATATCGGCAATGACGCGGCTCAGCGCCAGTCCTGTGCCCAGCTCGATCCCCTTGGCGGTGTTGATCAGGGTCGAGCCCGGCGCGATCAGCGGTGCAAGCGCGGGCAGCGCTGCGCGCAGGCTCTGCGCCGGGATGGCCAGAATGACGGTGTCCGCACCGCCCAAAACGCCGGGGTCGGTTGTCGCCTCGATTTTGTCGGGCAGAATGATATCCGGCAGATAGCGCGGATTGCACCGGTGCATATTCAGCGCCTCGGCAGTGCTGGAATCGCGGCACAGAAGAATCGCGTGCCGCCCCGCTCGTGCCGCTACACAGGCCAGCGCCGTCCCCCAAGCGCCGCCACCGACCACAACCACCGTGCTATCCGCCATGCCGATTTTCGCCCATCCCGTCGTAATGTGTTCACGCCCTATCGTAACGCCCGGTTACAGCCTGAGCCATGTAAAAATCGCGCGCGATCAAAGGTTAGACAGCCCAGCGCCCGCCGGCACGGCGACTAGAGGTTGGGGGGTCGATAGGGTCCGTGGTTCGCTGCACAGGCCGCATCAGGGCTTTTTAGGTTGTCGGCGCCGTGGGCCAACGGGTAGATGTGACAAAACCGGCGCCGGGCGCCCGGCTTCTGTACGAGGAAAGTAGACTTGGGTCAGACGATCAAATCCACCCGGCAAATTGCAAAATTCGCCGCACTGAGCCTCGTTTTGCTTGCCGTGCCCGCCTGCAGCCTGCCGCGCGGCGCCGCAATTACCTCGGAGATCGTCAACGAGGAAAATGCAGAATCGCCGACCTATCAGGTGATCCGCGTTGGCCGCGCCAATGCAGCGGCGATTGCTGCATGGCCTGGCACTGGAACAAACGACAGTTTCCATTGGCCAAAAGCATCCAACGGGCCGCAAAGCGCAATTATTCGCCCCGGAGACAAGGTTAATCTGGCGATCTGGGACAATCAGGACAATTCGCTTTTGACCCAAGCTGATGGCAAATCTGTCAGTATGCCCGGCCTGACCGTATCGCCCGCCGGCACGATTTTCGTCCCGTACCTCGAAGAGGTGGTGGTTAACGGCCAAACCCCAGCACAGGCCCGCCGCGAGGTTCAGAACCGTCTCAGCTCAATCGTGCCGTCCGCGCAGGTTCAACTGGAGCTGGAGCCGGGACAGAACAATTCAGTGAACCTGGTATCTGGCGTGGCCAAACCGGGCAGTTTTCCCTTGCCGGACCGCAATTACAAAATCCTCAGCCTGATTGCACAGGGCGGCGGCATTGCGCCAACCTTGCGCAACCCGCAGGTGCAGCTTCAACGCGGCAATTCAACCTACCGCATCCGTGCCGATCAATTGTTTGGCAATGGCGCGCACAACATCACCCTGCGCGGCGGCGATAGTGTGGTCGTCACCGAGGATCAGCGGTATTTCACCGCCTTTGGCGCGACCGGCAGTGAACAGTTGATCAAGTTTGAACAGGACCGCATCACGGCGTTAGAGGCATTGTCGATCATTGGCGGCCTGTCGGATAATCGCGCCAACCCCAAGGGCGTCCTGGTGCTACGCGATTATGGCGTCGCGGCACTGCGTCCGGACGGGTCAGGGCCCAGCAAGCCGCAGGTCGTGTTTGCCTTTGACATAACCAGCGCGGATGGTCTGTTTGCGGCGCGTAAATTCCAGATCCAGCCAGAAGACACCGTCATGGCAACAGAATCGGCCGTGGCATCCGTCCGCACGGTGCTGGGGCTGGTCGGATCGGCCTTTGGTGTGGTGAGTAACGTCGAGAATTACTGAGAACATTCCGGACTTAGCCGCGGCGCAGCGCGCCTGACGGACCGCACCGCCGTTTGACATTGGTTCCGACTGATACGCCATCAACGTCATGGACGGCTCGCGGCACGGCTTTCGCCCGCCTTTGCATCCAAACAGGGCTGCACCGGAACTGTTGGGCGCAAATAACGGTTGTAACCCTGCGCATATCTGCAAAAATCGCGCGATATTCTGCGCGGGCTTTCGGCTTGACGCCCTCCGGCCGCTTCGTCATGGTCCGGGCCGTCTGTACCTAAGACCTCGCCAATACCTTGGAAAGGGAGAGAGACATGAAATTCAGCTTTAAAAAAATGGCACTGGCCAGCGTGGCAAGCGCCGCAATGGCAATGGGCGCCATGGCGCATGCAGACGACGTGCGCGTTGCCACCGACCCCAGCTTTGTTCCGTTCGAGATGATGGATCAGGAATCCGGCGAAATGGTCGGCTTTGACATGGACATCATCCGCGAGATTGGCAATCGCGCCGGGTTTACGCCTAATATCAACACGATGGACTTCAACGGCATCATCCCCGCCCTGCAAACCGGCAACGTGGATATCGCCATCGCCGGCATGACCATCACGGACGAGCGCCGCGAAGTCGTCGATTTTTCCGAGCCCTATTATGACAGCGGCCTTCAGCTGCTGGTTGGCACGGACAACACCGACGTCAAAGCCGTCGAAGATCTGGCCGGGCTGAAAATCGGCACCAAGATCGGCTCGACCAGCTTTGATTTCCTGACCGAAAAGTTCGGCAGCGACGCCACGATCACGCCCTACCCCGGCTCGGCCGACATGTATATGGCGCTGGTCGGTGGTAGCGTTGACGCGGTGTTTTATGACGCGCCAAACGTCGGCTACTTCTCGCAGACACGCGGCGAAGGCCGGGTCAAGGTTGTCGGCCCGCTCTATGAAGGCCAGCAGTACGGCATCGCCTTTCCCAAGGGCAGCGACCGTGTCGACGCCGTGAACGAGGCGCTGGCCTCCATGCGCGAAGACGGCACCTATGACGAAATCCACGCCAAGTGGTTCGGCAAAGCTGAAGAATAAGCCTTGCCTACGGGCATTGCGATCATGGCCGCATAACACGCGGCCCTGCCTCCCCGAGGATGCATCTTCGGGGAGGTTTTCACGTCAACGGATATTTCCCCACCGGAGCCTGACTTGTGAATTCATTTCAATTTGACTGGCAGGCAGCTTTCGCCTCCATTCCCTATCTGCTCAAAGGCGTGCCCTATACGCTAATGATCTCGTTCGGCGGCCTCGCTATCGGGTTCCTGATCGGGATTATATTCGGCCTTATGCGCATCAGCCCCACCGCATGGCTGCGCGTACCAGCCATCGCCTATATCGAGGTGTTTCGCGGCACGCCCGTTCTGGTGCAGGTGCTGTTCATTTTCTACGGCCTGCCGCAGTTGATCGGCGGACCGATCGACGCGTTGACGGCCGGGATCGCGGCCATTGCCGTCAACTCGGGTGCCTATATTTCCGAGGTGGTGCGCGGCGGCGTGCAATCCATCGAACGCGGCCAGCGCGAGGCGGGGGTGTCGCTGGGCCTGACGCGCACCCAGACGTTTCGCTACATCATCTGGCCCCAAGGGTTTCGCCGGATGATCCCCGCACTGGGCAATCAGGCCATCATCAGCATCAAGGACACGTCGCTGTTTGCCGTTATCGGCGTCGGTGAACTGGTCCGTCAGGGGCAGATTTACATCGCCACGACCTTCAACGCGCTTGAGGTCTACCTGATGGTCGCGCTGATGTATCTGGCGATCACACTGACCCTGTCGGTGCTGCTGCGCCTGCTGGAACGCAAGGGGCTGGTTGGACAATGAAGAGCGATAACATGCAGAAAACCAGCGACAACCCCATCGTAAAAATGGAAAAGCTGAACAAGCATTTCGGCACCCTGCACGTCCTGAAGGACGTCGATCTGGAGGTCACCCCCGGCGAGGTGGTCGTGATCATCGGCGCCAGCGGGTCGGGCAAATCGACGCTGATCCGCTGCATCAACGGGCTGGAGGAATTCCAGTCCGGCAGCCTTGATGTGGATGGCAAGGTGCTGCTGCCGCACGGCAAGGCATCCAAGGCGCTGCAACAGATCCGCACCGAGGTCGGAATGGTGTTCCAGCAGTTCAACCTGTTCCCGCACATGACCGTTCTGGACAACGTCACGCTGGCCCCGATGAAGGTACGCGGCGCCAGCCGGGATGAGGCGCGCCAAACCGCACGCCGCCTGCTGGAGCGCGTGGGCATTCTGGATCAAGCCGACAAGCATCCCTCGCAGCTCTCTGGCGGCCAGCAACAGCGCGTGGCGCTGGCCCGCGCCTTGGCGATGGAGCCGCGCCTGATGCTGTTCGACGAGCCGACATCGGCGCTGGACCCCGAGATGATCGGTGAAGTACTGGACGCCATGCGCGAGCTGGCCCGCGAAGGCATGACCATGGTGATCGTCACGCACGAGATGAATTTTGCGCGCGAGGTCGCCGACCGCGTGATCTATATCCACAAGGGCGAGATCGTTGAGCAGGGCAAACCTGAGGCGGTGTTCGATGATCCGCAGAACGAGCGCACGCAAAGCTTCCTCGCGCGGGTTCTGACGCACTGAGAGCCGGGCTGGACAATAGAGAAAGGGCCTCGCCGGAAACGGCGGGGTCTTGGCTGCTGTCGCAATGACCGCTCCGAGCCCAGGTTGACCAATGCTGCCTCTGGCTCTGATGTCTGCTAGCAGCGGCGAATTCAACAGCTGACCAACACCTTGGTGGACGCTGAACGGGGGGTGAAGGATAATTAACACAGGTGTCTTATGGATGTGGAAAACCAGCCTTCTTATGACGCTCGATTACCTCTAAGTAACTACTTCCGGCGCTTTTCCAGCAACTTTCGAATTTTTTCCAGCTCTCGAAATATCTTAGTGTCAGCCGGTTCATTGGCGTTGGCGTTTTCAAACTCTAAGATGTTAAGTTCGTGAGTAGAATAATACTTAGAGCCTTCAATGTCTTCATAGGTGAGAGATATTGAAAAAGGGGCAATAGGAGCGTCACTTCCAAAAAGGTCAGGCCCTGTTCCCATCCAGTGGGGGACTGTTTGGTTCTGGAGAATAGCTGCTAGTGGTCGCCGATTGTTGAAGAAATCAGATGTACGTATCCTATCCAAAAAGTCTGACCGCCCTGCCGGAATGTTTCCCTCCAATTGCGCTTTAACATTGATAGCCGCGCCAGCGCCGACGTTGGAGATATTCAGAGACAATACTAAAGGGTACATCTCGTCCTTCGCTAAATGGGCAATTAGAACAGGGTCAACACCAGCTTGCCTCATCCGCCGTTGTTCTGTCAGCGCGCGAAATGAAATCTGTAGCGATACCAAGGCCACTAAGAAGGCTGTCACCGATGGCAAGATGTCTATCAACTCGTCTCGGGACAGCAGTGATGAAAAAACTTGAATGCCCAAATACAGTGATAGGCTGATCAACACGCCCGTCAAAACGCCAAGTGCATAAACCCCATCACCCAGTAGGTCGTTTCTGGGTCTCTCACTTTTACGAAAAGATTGTTGTTCTGACAAGTTACGCCTTTGTCAATTTGCCCCCCTTATTTATGCATGAAAAATTCCTCAAGAACCACCTCTTTCGGGGAAGCGCTCGAAAGCGGTCATTGGCGCAGCCGCAGCGAAAGCTTACTTTGTCCGCACAACCGACATAGAGACGACCCCTCGCCATGTTCGCAGGGCGGTCGTCGCGTAATCGATCCGGCCTTTGCTGTGCCTGCCCCAGCCCCTACTTCTCCGGGATCAATCCCCGCGGATTGAACCGCAGCACCAGCAGCAGGACCAGGCCCATCGTGAACAGGCGCATGTGCGCCGCCGATTCCAACAGATGCACCTTCAGCCAATAGCCGTCTGTCATACCGGCGGTGATCACATCCATCAGCAGCCTGCCCATCGGCTCAACCTGCACCCAAAGGAACCAGATCAGGAAACCACCCAGCACGGCGCCGAAATTGTTGCCTGATCCGCCGACGATGACCATTACCCAGACCAAGAAGGTAAATCGCAGCGGCTGGTAACTGCTGGGTGTCAACTGGCTGTCCAGTGTGGTCATCATCGCGCCCGCAATGCCGCAGATTGCACTGCCCAGAATGAACACCTGCAAATGCCGCCGCTTGACATCCTTGCCCATGGCTTCGGCGGCGACCTCGTTATCGCGGATCGCACGCAGCATGCGGCCCCATGGGCTGGCCAGCGCCCTTTGGGCCATCCAAAGCAGTAACACGAGAACCGTCAAAAAAAGGCCCGCATACAATAATTTAACGTATAGCGTCGAGGCCATGACCGGATCCAGACCCAGCCCGGCCGCACGTTCCACAAACCCCGGATCGCCCTGAAGGTCGATCTCATACGGCACCGGACGCGGGATGCCGATCACGTTCTTGACGCCGCGCGACAGCCAATCCTCGTTCTTCATGACAGCGATGATAATTTCGGCAATGCCCAGCGTCGCAATCGCCAGATAGTCCGAGCGGAGCCCCAGTGCCGTCTTGCCAATCAGCCATGCCGCACCGGCCGCAAAGAGGCCACCCACCGGCCACGCAATAAGAACCGGCAGACCCAACCCGCCGAGATACCCGGTCGCAGCGGGATCAATCGCCTCGATGGCGGCGACGCCCGGGTCCAGCACCGCGCGGTAGACGAAGAACCCGACCACCAGCAGCACGATCATCGCGGCGGTACGCAGCCAGCCTTTTTGCATCGCGCCGTGGATCAGCACAGCGGCGGTTATGGTCGCCGCCCCCAGCACCAACGCCAGCACGACGCGCACGCCGCCAGCGGCAAACGCCCCTTCAGTGGGCGGCATCGACACCAGAACCGTCGCCAGTCCGCCCAGCGCGACAAAGCCCATCACCCCGATATTGAACAGCCCCGCAAAGCCCCATTGCAGATTGACCCCCAGCGCCATAATGGCCGAAATCAGCCCCATGTTGAGGATCAGCACAGCGGCGTTCCAGCTTTGCAGAAACCCGGTCAGCAGGATCAACACGCCCACTATGGCGAACAGGCCGACGTTTTTTACCATGGCGTTCATACCGACTGCCCCTTGAACAATCCCGTTGGCTTGAACAGCAGCACGATCAGCAGGATAACGAAACTGACTGCGAATTTATAGTCGGTGCTTAGCAACTGCACCAGACCGTCCGGCGCCAGATTGTCCGGCATCAGGTAGCCCAGCACCTTTTTCCACGCATAGGTAATCGTCACCTCAGAAAACGCGATCACAAACCCACCCGCGATGGCGCCCAGCGGGTTGCCCAGCCCGCCGACGATGGCACTGGCAAAGATTGGCAAAAGAAGTTGAAAATACGTGAAAGGTTTGAACGATTTATCCAGCCCATACAGCACCCCGGCAATGGTCGCCAGCGCCGCGACAATGATCCAGGTCAGCATCACCACACGCTCTGGATTGACCCCCGACAGCAACGCCAGATCTTCGTTATCGGAATAGGCGCGCATGGATTTACCGGCACGGGTGCGGTTCAGAAACCAGAACAGCAGCGCCACCACCACAATAGCCGTCACCAGCGTGATCGCTTGAGTCGATTTGATCGCCAACCCCTCGTTCAGCCCGGTCATCTCCTTGAAAGTGCGGGCGGAAATCAGGAAACGTTCGCCATCCAGAAACTGCTGATCGTCAGGCCCGACGATAAAGCGGACGATCCCGTTCATGATGAACATCACGCCCATTGACACAATTACCAGGATCACCGGCTTCGCTTTTTTCTCGCGGTAAAAACGATAGACGGCGCGGTCTGTGGCCAACAGCATAAAGACACACCCAAGGACTCCGAACGGCAACGCCAAAAGCGCAGTCGGAAGCGGTCCCAGACTGACGCCCATGGATTGAAACCACCAAGTTAACAGCACTGTCACCATCGCCCCGAAAGCCATGGTGTCGCCATGGGCAAAGTTGGAAAACCGCAGGATTCCGTAAATCAGCGTCACGCCCAGCGCACCCAGCGCCAATTGGCTGCCATAAGCGATACCGGGGACCAGCACATAATTTGCAAGCGCGACGATCGCGTTTAGAAAATCCATCAGTCAGTCGCTCCGCTGCCGTGACAGGTAACTGTAAAAGGGTGTCGCATCATCATCCCCCAAGGAAACTCTTGCGCACGTCCTCGTCCGCCAACAGGTCCTTGCCGGTGCCGGAGTAGGCGTTGGCCCCCTGCACCAGAACATAGCCCTTGTCGGCAATCTCCAGCGCCTGCCGGGCGTTTTGTTCGACCATCAGAATGGGGATGCCGGTGCGCGCCACGTCGATGATGCGATCAAACAGCTCGTCCATGACGATGGGGCTGACGCCGGCGGTCGGCTCGTCCAGCATCAGCACCTTGGGCTGCGTCATCAACGCGCGGCCCACCGCCACCTGCTGGCGCTGCCCGCCCGAAAGCTCGCCTGCCGCCTGATACCGCTTGTCGCGCAGGATCGGGAACAGATCGTAAATTTGCTCCATCGTGCCGGAATAATCATCGGTCCGGATAAAAGCGCCCATCTCCAGATTTTCCTGCACCGTCATAGAGGCAAAGATGTTGTTCGTCTGCGGAACGAACCCCATGCCCTTGGCCACCCGGTCCTGCGGCGACAGCGCGGTGATATCCTCGCCGTTCAGGCGCACATGACCCGCGCGCAGATCCAGCATGCCAAAGACGGCCTTCATCGCGGTAGACTTACCCGCGCCGTTCGGCCCGACGATGACAGCGATCTCGCCCTTATCGACGGAAATCGTGCAATCATGCAGAATGTCAGGGCCTTTGCCATAGCCGCCGGTCATGCTCTCCCCAATCAGAAACGGGCCGCCGGGCGCCAACGACGCTGTGCCGCCACCTTGCATAGACGCCGCGCTGCCGGTGCCACGGGGATTGGCAATGGAAACATCCTTGTTGCCCCGGTCACCGTAGGGATCGCTGCTCATGTTTCTTCTTGCTCCAAATATCCCGGGGGAGCGTTGAATTTCTCCTGAAATTCAACGCAGAGGGCAGCGCCCCCAAGCCTGCCGCAGCAATCGGCACGCCTCACGCGCTCACCTTGTCGCGGTTCTTGAGGCCGGTGCCCAGATACGCCTCGATCACCTGCTCATTGGCCTTGATCTCGGCCAGACTGCCGGTCGCCAGGACACGCCCCTCCGCCATGCAGATCACCGGGCCACACAGCCGACCGATGAAATCCATGTCATGCTCGATCACGACAAAGGTATAGCCGCGTTCGGCATTCAGGCGCAGGATCGCGTCGCCGATGACGTTCAGAAGGGTGCGGTTCACGCCCGCACCCACCTCGTCCAGAAACACGATGCGCGCATCGACCATCATTGTGCGGCCCAGTTCCAGCAACTTTTTCTGCCCACCGGAAATCTGCCCTGCCTTCTGATCGGCCAGATGCTGAATCGTCAGAAACTCCAGAACCTCGTCCGCCTTGGCCCGCAGCGCGCGCTCTTCATCCGCGATGCGCCGACGCCCGAACCATGTGTTCCACAGTCGCTCGCCCGATTGCCCTCCGGGCACCATCATCAAGTTCTCGCGGCACGTCATCGAGTGAAATTCGTGGGCAATCTGAAAAGTGCGCAGCACGCCCTTGTGAAACAGATCGTGCGGCGCAAGGCCGGTGATGTCTTCGCCGCCCATAGTGACGCGGCCCGATGTCGGCCGGTGAACGCCGGCGATCACGTTGAACAGCGTCGTTTTTCCCGCACCATTCGGCCCGATCAATCCAGTGATCGCACCTTCCTCAAAGGACAGACTGGCGCCGTCAACGGCATGAAATCCGCCAAAATGCTTGTGGAGATTTTCAACAGCGATCATCAAAATGCCTCTCGCCCCCAAGGAAGCCATAGCTTGGCGGGCCATGTATTGCCTTGCACGCTTATAGAAAGTTGCGCTCGTTTCGCAACAGAAGGTTCACCCCATTTTCGCGGAAAAACACCCGAAAATGGCCCGGACTATCGCCCGAGCCACCATTTGCGCACAAAATACGGACAATCAGCGGTAGCCGACAGTCACCATTTTGCCATCCTTCATCTCAATCTCGCGATAGCTGCCGGCAGTTTCGCCGTTTCCGACGAACTCGACCGCAGCGGCGCCGACATAGTCGATCTCGCCGCCATCTTTCAGGATCTGCAGCGCCTTGCCCAGATCGCCCGGCAGAATTTCCTCGCCCGGTGCGTTGGCGACATCCATCAACTTGTCTTTGTAGTCGGACGGATCGGTCGATCCGGCGGCCTGCATCGCCAGCAGGATCAGCGCAGCGGCGTCATAGGATTCAGCCGAAAACGCGCTCGTCGAATCGAAACCCGCGTCCTTGCTCATCTCGGTAAACCTTTCCGCGCCGTCACCCGGTGCGTTGGGATGCTGACCAAAGGAGCCTTCGGTTGCGCTGGCAAAATTTGCTTCCAGCGTCTCGGAAACCATGCCGTCGGGATACATGAACGTATCGAACGCACCGGAATCCAGTGCCGCATTGATTACGCCGGCGCCGCCCTGATCGATATAGCCGACGACGACCAGAACTTCGCCGCCAGCCGAGGCAAGAGCGCCCACTTCGGCGGAATAATCGGCCTTGCCGTCCTCGTGCGCCGAGTTCAGCGTGACAGTACCAGCCGATTGCGTGAACGCTTCCTCGAACGCATCGGCCAGACCCTTGCCGTAATCGTTATTGGTGTAGGTCACAGCGACTTCGCTGATGCCGCGCTCATTCAGGATATCGGCCATCACCTGACCCTGGCGCGCGTCCGACGGCGACGTGCGGAAAAACAGTCCGTTATCCTCGACCGTGCTCAGCGCTGGCGAGGTCGCCGAAGGCGAAATCATTACAATGCCGTTCGGAATCGCCGCGTTTTGCAGAACGGCGCCAGTCTCGCCCGAGCACATGCCGCCGATGATGCCCTTTACCCCGTCCGAGGTTATCAGCCGCTCAGCCGAGGCCACGGCAAGGCTGGCATCGATGCAACCGGTGTCACCCTCGACGGTCGCAATCGTCTGGCCGTCCATAAAATTGCCCGACTCGTTGATCTCGGCAATCGCCAGCTTTGCTCCCGCAGCCATGTTCGGCGACAGAGATTCCAGCGGTCCGGTGAATCCCAGCAGGATTCCCAGCTTTACATCTTCGGCATAGGCTGAACCCGCCATCAGGGCGGTTGCGGCAGTGGCCATTAGAAATTTTTTCATGAGTCGTCTCCCATTGTTGGAACATAGGTCCGATGCGGAGCCTAAGCAGAGCGAAGCAGGAAGAAAAGCCTCTTCCACAACCATCCACCCCGGCAATCATAAGGCCCAAGACCGCCTCTGCCCGACCCTCTGCACCCGGCAACGGCCACCACAAAAAAACGCCACGCCCCGCGTAGCGAGGGCATGGCGCCTGTCGTCAAACCGATGGCCAGATCAGTTCAGGCTGGCTTCGGTCAGAATATCCTCAAAAGTCTGCTTGGCCTTTTTCGGCATTTTGACATCCAGGAAACCATCCGGAACTGCGGCGTCCGCAACCTGGATGACCATGACCATGCCCATACCCCTGTGCGGCTTGCACTCAACCCCGAGCACGCCTTCGGCCGTCAGCTCGATGTCGATCTCTTCGTTGATCTTGCCGGTAAATTCCTCTTGCCCTTCGGGCAGCATGCCCTTGACGCTTTCTGCATTGTGGCCCTTGTCCGCCGGGATGAACTTGACTGTATCGCCAACGGCGGCTGACACGAAGTGCGGCTCGAATACCATGACCCCGGCTTCGCCTCTGTTCAGCATCTTTACCTCATGCACTTCGGCAGAGGCCAAAGCAGGGACAAGCGCCAGCACCGAGGCGGCGACCAATGTCTTGAAAGTCATATCTAGTCCTTTTTGGTCTGTGATGTCCGCCGTAACGCGTCGCGGCGGGGGCGGTTTTACAAACGCCTGACCAAGAAATTAAGGTACCTCTGAGGCGCTTTCCAGCGGGATGCAATCACAAGTGCATGATTGTTCAGATGCCTGAACGACCCGGTATCAATCTGCCGCTGCATGGATGCGCAGTACGTCCAGCGGAACGATATCCAATGCGCGGATATGTGTGGCGGCCAGCCGGACCTTCGGTGCGCAACCCTCGTCATGGGCCTGCGCAAAGCGTGCGGCGCACAGGCACCACGCATCGCCGGGGGCAAGTCCTGCAAAGCCAAACTCGGGACGCGGCGTGGTCAGGTCGTTGCCGACATATTTCGAGAACGCCAGAAATTCGGCCGTCATCTGCGCACAGACGGTGTGGCTGCCCCGATCCTCGGCACAAGTGTTGCAATGGCCATCGCGGAAAAAACCGGTGACGGGATTGGTCTGCGAACATGGGTCCAGTGGCCCGCCCAGAACATTTACGGGATCGTCCTTTTGCATCTGTGCCGCCCTCTTGTTGCTTGCCCTTAGCCTAACACGCGATGCGCGTCCGGCAAACGGCACTTAGCGAAACCTGTCTGCCAGTTTTTGCAGGGCGCTGCGACTGTCCGGTGTCTGCGGCGCCTCCCCTGCCTGAGGGTCGGGCTGTGGAGCTGCCTGAGGTTTCGGCTTTTCGCCCGCGCCGGGCCGAGCGCCACCCGATGATCGCGCCGGCGCAGTACGCTGTGCGACCGCGTTCTGAAACCGGCCCGCATCGCCGTCGGCCAGATGAGGCGCACCATCGCTGACGCCGCGCAGCACATCGTCCAGCCAGTCCTGATCGGCCTTTGCAAAGTCGCTCAGCACATAGCCCGGCACCGCCTCCTTGCGGCCTGGGTGGCCGACGCCCATGCGGACGCGGCTGTAATGCGGGCCGATATGCTGATGGATCGAGCGCAGGCCATTGTGGCCCGCATGACCGCCGCCATCTTTGACGCGCAGCTTGCCGGGGGTCAGATCAATCTCGTCATGGAAAACGGTGATGTCTGTCGGCTCCAGCTTGTAAAAGCGCATCGCCTCGCCCACCGACTGACCGCTGAGGTTCATGAATGTGCCCGGTTTCAACAGCAGCACCTTGGCGCCGCTCAGCTTTCCCTCACAAGCCAAACCCAGAAATCGCGTCTTCCACGGGCCAAAGCCGTGATCAGCGGCAATCTGGTCCAGCGCCATGAAGCCAATATTGTGCCGGTTGCGCGCATATTTCGCGCCGGGATTTCCCAGCCCTGCAAAGATCAGCATGCGATGCCTCTTGGATTGGTTTGAACCGGGTTTAGGCGGCACAGCGCCCAGAATCAACGGGGCTGCATCAACGGGACTTCCCTGTCGGTAAGGTACCGTGTGAGAATGCTCCGAAACGAAAAACGCGGCCCCGATAGGCCGCGTTTGCCGATTTCAAATAAAGCCGAGGATCACTCGTCGGTCGGCGGGATGTCGGCGTCCTGCTCGATGGTCGGCACTTCGCCTGCATCGACTTCGTCTTCATCTTCGTCTTCACCATCGGATTTCAGCGCCGACGGAGCCGTCACGTTGCAGATCATGAAATCACGGTCCTTGATCACCAGCTCGGCGCCCTCTGGCAGCTCGATGTCCGAGATCGTGATAGTATCGCCCAGATTGACCAGCTTGCGCATGTCAACGACCAGCGCATCAGGGATGTCGCCAGCGGTCACAAGCAGCTCGACTTCGCCGCGAACGGTGGTCATGACACCGCCCTTGGTGATGGCGGGGCATTCGTCTTCGTGCTGAAAATCGATCGGGATGAACAGGTTGATCTTGGTGGTGCGCTTCAGGCGCATCAGGTCCAGATGTGTCGGCAGGTCCTTGACCACGTCGCGCTGAACATCGCGGCAGATGACGCGCACGTCCTCTTGGCCCTCAACCTTCAGGTTGAACAATGTCGACTTGAAGCGGCCTTTCTTCAGGCGCTTGAGCAGGACGTTGAACGGAATGTTGATCGGAAGCGGATCGCTCTCACCACCAAAAACGATACCCGGAACCATGCCAGCGCGGCGTGCGGCACGAGCGGCGCCCTTGCCTGTCCCCGTGCGTTCCTGGGCGTGAAGATCAGGAATTTCTCCAGCCATGTGTAATTCTCCATACGATAAGGGCGGGGCTCCTCCAAGGCTGTAGCCCCGCGTGAAGCCGCCCGCATAGAGGATTTATGCACAAAGGGAAAGGGCCAATGTCCGCGCCGGGCAAGCCCTGCGATAACAGCGAAAACGCGCGCAATCACAGCTGCGTGAGGCGCCGTTTCATTTGCGCGTTGGCGCTTTGCATAGACGGCGCGCGGCCTAACTCAGGCTTCATGCCGTAATGGGATGGCGTCCCGCTCACAGGCTTGACCATTCACTCAGCCATGTTCCTGAACGCCGGGAACGCAACGCAGCGCTGCGCACAACTCGGCCCCGGAGGCGTCCGGTCCGCTCCATGCACGGCCTGAAAAAAAAGGAATTACAGATGTACCGCACCACATTCACGATCGCAGCCGCCGCAATGGCGCTGGCAGGCGTTGCCTCCGCAGGCGACATTTCCACACATGTTCTGAACACCACCACTGGCACCGGCGGCGCGGGCATTCCCGTCACGCTGGAGATGCACAAGGACGGTGCCTGGACCCAAGTCGGCAGCGGCGAGACCGGCGAAAATGGCCGCGTGAAAGCCTTCGACATTCAGACCGAGGTCGCGCTGTACCGTCTTAATTTCGACGTGTCGGGCTACGAGGCGCTAGGCGACGATCCGTTCTTTCCGCAAATCAGCGTCACGTTCCAGGTCCAGGACGCCGAACGCGAGCATCATCACATCCCGATTCTGATCAACCCCTTCGGCTATTCGACGTATCTGGGCAACTGATGGCCCGCCCGCGGCCTGCCATTTCGGGCGGGCCGCTTACCTGTATGACAAGGGATTGAAGACATGATGAAAACGATCAAAACCGGCATATGCGCGGCTGCGCTGTCCACTGCGGCCTTCGCAGCACCCATGTCGATGGCCGCCGAGGATACCGGCGTGCTAAGCCAGAACACCCTGTCGTTGACGCTGGCCAACACGCTGGCCAGCGGCGCGCTGGCTGCGTGCGACAAGATCGGCCAGACCGCCGTGGTCGCGGTTGTTGACCGTGGTGGCAATCTGGTGGCGCTTCAGCGCGGCGACAACGTCGGCCCGCACAACACTGTTGCGGCGCAGCGCAAGGCGTTCACCTCGCTATCGACCAAATCGAAATCGGGCGAGTTAGGCGAAAAGGCACGCAACGATCCGGCGTCGCAGAACCTCAACACCGTGTCCGAACTGCTATTGCTCGGCGGCGGCGTGCCAGTGAAACTTGATGGCGAAACCATCGGCGCCGTCGGTGTGGCCGGCGCAGGCGGGTCCGCCAATGACGAGGCTTGCGCCGTGCAAGCCATCGCGGATGCCGGCCTCTGACGGCTACAACCCCACGAGTGTCATCGGCGCGGCATATGTTCGCCCCGATGACGTCCGTTGAACGGCCCGACGGTCAGGGCAGGCTGCGCCCCTCTGGCCCGCAATACGCCCTCTCGACCCGCGCGATGCGCAACTCGTAATGGGAATACCACCGCTCGATCCCGTATTTCTGCGCGACCAGATGCTGTGCCTGCGCCTTCCACGCCACGATACTGGCCTCGTCCGCCCAGTAGGACACGGTGATACCAAGCCGCGCATCATCCCGCGCGCTTTCTGCGCCCAGACAGCCCGGCTGCCGCAACGCCAGATCATACATCGCATCGGCCATCGCGGCATATCCGGTATCGTCATCGGCCAGCAGACTGGTGAAAATTACGGCGTAATATGGCGGCTCTGGCGTCTGGGCAAAGCGCTTGGCGCCGTTCACCCCCGGTCCAGCAACAGCCCCAGCGGGCGCCCGCCCAGCACATGCATGTGCAGATGCGGGACCTCCTGCAAGGCGTGCGGACCAGCATTCGCAATCACGCGAAATCCACCGCCCGCATCCGCGCCGCTTAGCTCCATCAGGCGGCAAACCTCGCCAATGGCGCGGTTGAAATCGACGATTTCAGCGTCGTTCGCCTCGGCGATGAAATGGTCATAAGTAACGTAGGGGCCCTTGGGGATCACCAGAACATGCACCGGAGCCTGCGCCGCGATATCGTGAAAAGCAAGGCTGTGCGTCGTCTCAAGCACGGTGTCGTTCGGGATCTCGCCGCGCAGGATCTTGGCAAAGATATTCTGGTCGTCATATTCAAAGGTCATGGACTTTCCTCAATCTGCAAACAGGTGGTCGGTGCGCGCGATGCTTAGCGCGGGATCATAGCCGATGCTCAGGAATTTCGAGATTGGCACGGCGTTATCTTCGGCGCTGGCTTTCTGGCGCATAATATAGTGATGCTCGAAATCCGCATCGCGAATCTTGTCACTCTCATAGGTCGTCTCGCCCCGGATCGTGGGCAAGAGCCGCTCCAGCGTCTCAGTCGATGTCTGCTCGCCCGCCAAACCGACGCGCACGGCATGGCCGACAAGGTAATCGTCGGTGAAATCGCACTGGATCTCAAGCAGCCGGGTAGTGGACCGGTCGCCGCAGAAATCCTGCAACAGGTCCAGATTGCCAGGGTCCATGCATACGATCATGCGATCAGTGTCGTGATAGTCGAACAACATGCGCATCAGCGCCCGGCGGTGACGGGTCCGCTTGCTCAGCGTGGCCTGAATACCTCCCAGATTCGGCAAATCATTGCTTTCTTCGTTGAACAGGTATTCGGCGGTCGGCACATTGGTCACCTGGCGGATCCGCTGTAGCAAACGTTTGGCCACATGCCATTTCTTGCACACGATGATCATCAGTTCGCGGTGACGGCCCAGCGTGCTTTCCGCCTCCCAGAACCGGCTGGCGAACCGGCGTCCAATTCTGCCGCGGTCGGTCAGAAACTTGAACAGGCTGCGCCCCTCGTTCGAAATCTTGAACGTAGCAGTCTCATCCGCATAAAGCGCGGCCAGCCGCGTTTTCAGCTCGGTCGCCTCCGGGCTGATCTTGCGAGCGAACAGGAAATCCTGCCCCAGCAGCAAATCGTAGTGATCGTTGTAGAATGTCTGCGGCATCCCGTAATCGGTGAACATCAGAAAGGTCAGCGTGCGCGTCTCAATCTCATTGTCCGGAACGATATGACGCACGAGCGTTTGGAAAAAAGTCTCATCGGGAATCCAGGTCGTGCGGAAAAACCGCATCACGCCGCGCTTTTGTCGGGTGAAATCCAGTATCCACTCTACGGTGCGGCGGCGCAGACACCACCACTGGCTGCCGATCTGAACCTGAATGTCATGCGGAATGTCGCGGCTTAGTCCCAGCCGCTTTTGCAAAAGAAATGACGTCTCAAACAGCCACTTGTGCTTGCGTTCATTGAAAAGGTGACGGTAAATCAGCCGCTCTTCCTTCAGGCCGGTCTTGATCCAGTCGCTTTCGAAGAAATCGAAGCTTTCGATGTAATCAACATCATTCGCGTCCAGAAACTCATGCGCATAACGCGCCGATTTGATCGCCGCGCAATCGCCCGACAGCATGTAGAAATGCGTGGCCCGCGGAAAGCTGCGCACCGCGGCTTCAACCGCCAATAGTGTCGCCTGCACAAGCGACCATTCGCCCCAGCCACACTTGATCCGCCTGCGCGCAAAGCAAACGTTCGGATTATCCGCCAGCGCCGCCTTGATCCGCCGGAAGTGATCCGGATAAGCGCGCCCGTCAAAATGAATGGAAATGCAGTCGCCAACGGCAGTCAGCATCTCGGCCTGCGCGATCACGCCCTCGGGGTCTTTGTGGCACAAAAGTATGTAGGCAATTTTTGCCATATAGGAAACGGACTAACCCTTGTTCTGCCGATTGTTTACAGTGATAATCCCGATCACATATCGATGAAACCGTAATAATCGTGTTTTATCATGGCAAAGAACAATAAGTCCTCAACAGGACATGGCAGATTTGGCAAGGGCGGTGATCATGGGGTTTCCCGGCACATGGATGACGCACAGCGAAAGCGTGGTTTATCGCGTGGTTCCAAAATGTGCCTGCTCGACCATTGGGCAAATCATGTATTATTCGGATCACGGCGAATTCTTCGACGGCGACATTCACGATGCAAAGGACGGCATACACAAATGGGCGCTGGATGCCAGTCAGCCGCTGATCAACGCCAACGTCAGGACGCATAGCTCCTACGCGTTCACCTGCGTGCGCAACCCCTATACCCGCATCCTCAGCAGCTTCTTTGACAAGATTTGCGGAATTCAGCGTAACGGCAAACGCTACCGCGGCAAGCTGGTCCCGCTTTTGGTTCAGAAGTACGGCATTGAGGTCGGCGGCGACGACGGCAAGCAGGAGTTTGACCAGATCGCCAGCTTTCGCAGGTTCCTGCTGTTCGCGCGCGACACGATCCGCTGGCGCCGCCCGATGGAGCCTGACATCCACTGGTCGGCCATGTCCGGTCATATCGGCACCTACATCGCTAATGGCGGCACGTATGATCGCATTTTCTGGACCGAGGCGTTCAACGACGGGATGCAAGACGTGCTGAATGCCATACAATCGCCTCATCAGGTCGATCTGGCTGCGATACCGCGCTTTAACGAAAGCGAAGGCCATGGCCCAAAACGCGCCCATCCGGTCGAGGATTATTTTGACGATTTGTCAATGCATCTGATGCTTGAGATATACAAACAGGATTTCGAGCTGTTCAAATATGACTTTGCTGATCCGTCCAACAAGATGCCGATTGGCGAAATTGATCTGGACGAGGTTCACGCGAAGCTGGGCGAATAATTCGCTGCCGAAAGCGCGTTCGGCGAAGTCAGGATTTGGGTATTTTCACCAAGAAAAGCCGCTAACCTTTTCTTTACCAACCTCTGTCAGCCTCAGAGCCGCGGTACAGGCTGGGGAGCCGATGACCGCCCAAGGAAAAGCCGCGCCCCGCCAACGGTTTGCATCGCGATCACTGCGACCGACGCCGGAAAACGGGGCGCGCAGTTTGGACTTTTTCTTGGTGAAAATACCCAAATCCTGTCTTTTGCCGTGCGTGCCTCACTATTGGCAGCCGGGCGTCGTCCCGCTCAGATAAGGCCTTCGGCCGCAAATTGCGCTTTGATATCCGTCTCGGGACGGGCGCCATAATGCGAAATGACCTCGGCGGCAGCGATGCAGCCCATCCGACCTGCCACATCCAGAGATTTTCCGGTAGAAAGACCGTAGAGGAATCCGGCGGCGAACTGATCGCCGGCGCCTGTGGTGTCGACCGGCGAAATGCGTGCGACCGGCACATCAATGCGCCGGTCGCCGCGCAGGATGATCACGCCGGCGCCTGACCGCGTACAGACGACGAGTCCCGTTTTGGCAGCGGCCTGCGCCAGCGCGGTATCCAGATCGTCGGTCTGATACAGCGACATCCATTCATGTTCGTTCCCAATCACATAGTCGAGGCCGCGGATCAGGCTGCGAAAATCACCGCGGTGCCGATCAACGCAGAACGGATCGCTCAGCGAAATACCGGCCATGCCGCCGGCGTTTCGGCACGCCTCTGCGGCAGCGGCAAGAGCGGCCTTGCCCTTTGGCTTGTCGAAAAGATACCCCTCAAGCAGCAGCAGACCGGCGCCCGAGACGACCTTGTCCGGGACATCGGCGGCGCCCAGTTCAGTAGAAATACCCAGGTAAGTGTTCATCGACCGCTCGCCATCCGGGGATACGAAAATCATGCAGCGCGAAGTCGGCAATTCGCCTTGCGCGACGGGCGAGTTTACGAAATCAGTGCCGACGCGCGCCAAGTCTTCCGCGTAGGCGCGGCCCAGTTCGTCATCGCGCACCCGACCGATAAAGCCGGTCTTGAGCCCCAATGCGCCGAGCCCCGCAATTGTATTGGCAACCGAGCCGCCCGCCATCTGCACGCGGTTGTCCATCGCCGCATACAACGCCTCGCCGCGATCTGCGTCGATCAGCTGCATGACACCTTTGTCGATTCCCATGCGTTCCAAAAACGCATCATCGCTGCGACAGATCACGTCCACAACAGCATTTCCGATGCCAATAGCCTGATATTTACTCATATTGTCTTGTCCTCGTAGGGGCACAGGTCGCGGATCAGGCATGTGGGACACATGGGCTTGCGCGCCTTGCAATGGTAGCGGCCATGCAGGATCAGCCAGTGATGTGCATGCTGTTGAAAATCTGCCGGAATGTGGTCTTCGAGCGCGCGCTCAACCGCGACGACATCCTTGCCGGGGCAGATGCCGGTGCGGTTGCCGACGCGAAAGATGTGGGTATCGACCGCCTGCGCCGGGATCTTCCACCACATGTTCAGCACGACATTGGCAGTCTTGCGCCCCACGCCCGGCAGCGATTGCAGCGCCGCGCGCGAATTGGGCACCTCGCCTCCGTAATCGTCGACCAGGATCTGGCTCAGCTTGATGACGTTCTTCGCCTTCTGACGGTAGAGGCCGATCGACTTGATATGATCCGTCACGCCATCCAGCCCCAGATCCAGCATCTTTTTCGGCGTATCGGCCAACTTGAACAGATCATGCGTCGCGCGGTTGACGCCCGCATCAGTGGCCTGCGCGCTCAGCGCGACGGCCACGACCAGCGTGTAAGCGTTGGTGTGGTGCAGTTCGCCCTCGGGGTGCGGCTGCGCCTCCTGAAACCGTTCAAAGATCGCGCGGATCGTGTGATAATCAAGTTGTTTGCTCATAGGTCCATCCCTATGGCCGGATTCATGCCATTGCGCAACATTCGGGTCGCAGCGCAGACGGCGCACACCTAGATTGAGATGCAACCTAAGGATATCAGCCATGACCGCATCGCCCGAGCAAAGCTATCATTTCGGCGTCATGCGCCGCGCGATCGAATTGATCGACGAAGGCGGCGAAGGCATGACGCTGGACCGGCTCGCCAGCGAAATGGGCATGAGCGCGGCGCATTTCCAGCGCATTTTCTCCGCTTGGGTCGGTGTGTCGCCCAAGCGCTATCAGCAATATCTGACGCTGGGCCATGCCAAGGCATTGCTGGACAATCGCTGCACCCTGCTGGAGGCGGCGGATAGAGCCGGGCTGTCCGGCACCGGGCGGCTGCACGATCTGTTCCTACGCTGGGAGGCGATGAGCCCCGGCGATTTTGCCCGCAAGGGGGCCGGCCTCACGGTGCATTGGGGCTGGTTTGACAGCCCCTTCGGCCCGGCGCTGGTCATGGGCACGGACAAGGGGATTTGCGGCATCGGCTTTGCGCCACAGGCGGGCGATGCGGCGGTGATGGCGGATCTGACGGGCCGCTGGCCCAAGGCCACGTTCCTTGAGGCGCCCGAGCGTTTGCGCGCTTGGGTCGCCGCCGCTTTTGACGCAAAGGGGCAAACGCCACTGCACCTGATGGGCGCGCCCTTTCAGATCAAGGTGTGGGAGGCGCTGCTGACCATCCCGCCCGGCCATGTGACCACCTACAGCCAGATCGCGCAGGCCATCGGCCATCCAAAGGCCGTGCGCGCCGTCGGCACCGCTGTCGGGCGCAACCCGATCGGCCTGCTCATCCCCTGCCACCGCGCGCTGCGCAAATCGGGCGGGCTGGGCGGCTATCACTGGGGTCTGCCGGTCAAGCGCGCCATGCTGGCCCGCGAAAGCGCCCGCGCCGACGTATAACACGCAAAATTGCGCGGATTACTGCCGAGTCGCGTGATTTTCCGTGTTGGGCATCGCCCCGCGCATGCATATAGTCGCGGCCAAGTTCGGAAAGGTCCGAACACCCAAACTTGAGGCGAACTTTACCATGATCCGAGCAAGAACACCCCTTATCATCGCCGCCGGCGCCGCGCTGACACTGACCGCGGCCTGCGACGGCACCCAAGGCATGGGCGGCTTTGGCGGCCCCACCAACAAAACGCAGCAGGGCGCGCTAATCGGCGGCATCGCCGGGGCGGTCACGGGCGCTGCGGCCAGCGACAAATCGGGCAAGGGCGCACTGATCGGCGGCGCCATCGGCGCGCTGGGCGGCGCGGCCATCGGCAACGCACTGGACCGGCAGGAGGCCGAACTGCGCCGCGATCTGGACAATGAGCGCGTCCAGATCAACAATACCGGCGACCGCCTGATCGTGACCCTGCCACAGGATATCCTGTTTGCCGTCGACAGCGCGACCGTAAACCGCGGCCTGCGCGGCGATCTGCTGACCGTTGCAGACAGCCTGCAAAACTATCCCGCCAGCTCGGTGCAGGTGGTTGGTCATACCGACAACACCGGCGCGGCCGCCTATAACCAGCAGCTGTCCGAGCGCCGCGCGAACGCGGTTGCGGCTGTGCTGATGGAGGGCGGCGTCGCCCCCAGCCGGATCAACAAGTTCGGCCGCGGCGAAGACCAGCCCATCGCCTCGAACCTGACCGCCGAAGGCAAGGCGCAGAACCGCCGGGTTGAAATCGTGATCCTGCCGAACGCGCGCTAGGACCAGGACGCAAGGCCGCCATTTTTGCCGCCTTGCGTCCACACCAAAAGGTCGCGCCCTGACCGTAATCATCAGAGATTTCCGATCTGGCGACGCCGCGGCATTGGCACGGCTGATGCACGCATCCATCCACGCCAGCACAGATTACAGCCCCTCGCAGCGGTTGGCGTGGAGCCCTTGCGCCGCATCATCAGACGCGTTTCTGGCGCGCGTTTCAGACCGACGCAAGCTGTTGGTCGCAGAAGATCGCACCGGCACCCTGACCGGCTTTATCGAGCTTTTACCGGACGGCTATATCGATTGCTTTTACTGCTATCCGGCAGACAAAGGGACCGGATCGCAGCTGTATCGCGCGCTGGAGATCGAGGCGACCCAAGCGGGTATCGCGCAGCTGCGCGTTCACGCCAGCGAAGCCGCGCGGCGGTTCTTTCTGCGCCGCGGCTTTACCAATTCCGGACGACAGCAGATCCTCCGCAACGGCGCCGCACTGCACAATTACATGATGACCAAGCCGCTTGGGTAGCCTGAGGCCGGGCCAGACGCTGCACGGGGTGCCCTACACTTTCTTGACCATCAGCCACCTTCGCGCTACCCGATTGCGCGAACGCCCATCATCCCGAGAGGACCGCCCACATGAGCAACCCTTCGCTTCTTATTCTGCCCGGTGACGGGATCGGTCCCGAGGTCATGACCGAGGTGACCAAGGTCATCGACTGGTACGGCGCCAAGCGCGACATGCCTTTTGACGTCACCACCGATCTGGTCGGCGGCAGCGCCTATGATGCGCATGGTACGCCCCTGCACGATGACACGATGGCACGCGCGCAGGAAGTGGATGCCGTTCTGCTGGGCGCCGTTGGCGGTCCGAAATACGACGATCTGGACTTCTGCGACAAGCCCGAGCGCGGTCTTCTGCGCCTGCGCAAGGAGATGGATTTGTTTGCCAACCTGCGCCCGGCGCAATGCTTTGACGCGCTGGCGGATTTTTCGTCGCTGAAAAAGGAAATCGTCGCGGGCCTTGATATCATGATCGTGCGCGAGCTGACCTCGGGCATCTATTTCGGCGAGCCGCGCGGCATTTTCGAGGAAAACGGCGAGCGTGTTGGTATCAATACACAGCGCTATACCACGTCCGAGATCGACCGCGTCGCGCGCGCCGCGTTCGAGCTGGCCCGCCGCCGTGGCAACAAGGTCTGCTCGATGGAGAAGGCCAACGTGATGGAATCGGGCATCCTGTGGCGCGAGGTCGTCACAGCGGTGCACGCCGAAAGCTACGCCGACGTCCAGCTGTCGCACATGTATGCCGACGCAGGCGCAATGCAGCTGTGCCGCAACCCCAAGCAGTTCGATGTGATCGTCACCGATAACCTTTTCGGCGACATCCTGTCGGACGCCGCCGCGATGCTGACCGGCAGCCTTGGCATGCTGCCCTCGGCCAGCCTTGGTGCGCCGATGGCGAATGGCCGGCCCAAAGCGCTGTACGAGCCGGTTCACGGCTCGGCCCCAGACATCGCCGGACAGGGCAAGGCGAACCCGATCGCCTGCATCCTCAGCTTTGCCATGGCGCTGCGCTATTCCTTTGATCAGGGCGATGAGGCGGCCCGGCTGGAGCGCGCGGTCGAAACCGTGCTTGCAGATGGCGCCCGCACACCGGATCTGATGGGTCCCGATGGCGGCACGCCGTTGACCACCGCTCAGATGGGCGATGCGATCATCACGGCACTCGACGCCAGCCTGTAGGCATTTGCGGCGCCCCGCTACACGCCGGGCGCCGCATATTTGAGGGATTGCAAACGCCGCGCCTGTCGTCTATCGCTCGCGCCACGGTCGGGCTGTAGCGCAGCCTGGTAGCGCACCTGCTTCGGGAGCAGGGGGTCGGAGGTTCGAATCCTCTCAGCCCGACCAGTCTTCAAAAGTGTCGATTGCCACGATAGTCTTCCTTGTTGGTCACTATCCTTCCTCAGACGAAGGATCGAGCCAGAGCCAAACGGCGGTAAGCAGAGGTGCAGCAGCTGCCTCGCATCTGGGTCAGCGGGACTTCGATTTCCTAAATTCTGACGGTGAACGTGGGTCGCGATTGCCGCCGTTATCATCGACTAGCAGGACTGCGAACGGCCCAAAGGAGACATCCAGCCACTGATCAACATACTGCGGTGCAACCCGGCAGACCGCTTCTTTACTGCAAGCGTGAAATCACTGGATACCTCTTTCTGAACCACATAACCTATGAGCAGACTACGGAAAAAATTTCTAAAATGCTTGGGCCGGGTCAGAAGCGATGGCTTTGCCCAGAGCTGCAGGAAAAAATGTCTAACGATAGTTCCACCATACTTCTCAGAGATCTGGCTTTGTTGCGCAAATCAGCCTAAAGAGGGATTCACTGTGTGAATCCAGCATGTTAGCTGGCTGGCATGAGCAGCTGGACCCCTACAACGTACGAGACCTGGAACTGGCCTGACGACAACCGGGCCCTGAAACGACGCGGATCATTGGCACTTTGGTTCGATCCCGACGCGGATTGGAAAGCCAAGCCGACTGGCAGGCGGGGCCGTAATCCGCGCTATAGAGATGCGGCGATCCAGGCGTGTTTGCCGATCAAAGTGCCGTTCGGCTTGCCCTTGCGACAGACGACGGGGTTTGTCGAAAGCCTGCTGAAGCTCGGCGACTTTGATTGGGAGGTGCCCGACGACAGCACCCTGTGTCGGCGGCAGAAGGCACTGTCCGTTCCCATTGGATATCAGAGTTCCCAAGGCCCCTTTGCATCTTCTGGTCGACAGCACAGGCATCAAGGCCGAAGGTGAAGG
>CANMFU010000005.1 GCA_947497295.1 uncultured Roseovarius sp. | reverse complement strand
TCTACGCCGATCTGGAAAGATCAGACATGGCCGCGTAACTAAGACAAATTAGCCTCCGGCAAACCCGGCGCGGTTCAAACCGGCAGTTGCGCACCACAGGCGCAGCACCTGTTAACTACAAACGCGTTTACCGGATCATCCAGGCCCAGAACCTGCTGCTGGCACGCCACTACACCGAACGGTCCGATCGCACGCACAACGGCAAGATCGTGACAATGCGATCGAACCTGCGATGGTGCAGCGACGGCTTTGAGTTCACCTGTTAGAACGGCGACATCATTCGCGGCGCTTTCATCATCGATGCTCACGACCGCGAGATCATCGCCTGGTGCGCGGTCGTGAACGCAGGCACCATCGGATCGGAAGTGCGCGACATGATGCTGGCAGCGGTGGAGGCGCGGTTTGGCGGTCATCGCGCACCGTATCAGGTCGAGATACTAAGCGATAATGGATCACCCTATATCGCCAGGGACACCGGCAGCTTCGCGCGCCAGCTCGGCCTGAAACGTTGCTACACGCCGGAGAAGGGCCCGCAGAGTATGGAATATCCGAGGCTTTCGTCAACACCCTGAAGCGCGATTACGTAAACGTCACGCCGCTGCCTGACGCCGCGACCGTCCTTGGATTGATTGCCGGGTGGTTCGAGGACGACAAGGAAAACCACCCGCGCTCGAGGCTGAAGATCCGCTCACCACGCGAGTTCATCGCAGCCCAAACCGCAACCGCCTGAGTGTCCGGTGAAACGGGGGCAAGATCAGTAGCAAGCCCGGTGATGCGCCAATGCTGCCGACACTTTTTGAACCCAAAGCCTCATGATCAGGACATTGGCAGTGTCACCGCAGATGAGGCATACGACACGCGAAAATGCCATCAAGCGGTCGCCGCCAGAAACGCCCATGCAGTGATCCTGCCGCGTAGGAATGCAAAGCCTTGGAGACCGACCAGCGCCGACGCTATTGGCCGCAACGATACGGTCAATGCGCAACGATATCTGGGACGCACCGTTTGGCGACGCTGTAGCAGCTACAAGCGCAGTAGCCGCGTCGAAACGAAGAGGCATTGTAAAAACTATTCGGCCAATCGCTGATGGTGAGGGACTTTGATCGGCAGGTCGCGGAAATCCAGATCAGCATCGCCGTCCTCGACCGCTATACGGCTTTTGGCATACCTGTCACGGAACCTGCGGTTAAGTGTTTCTGGCGAAGGAGGAAGATCGTCCTTCACCCGATTTGCGCAACAAAGCGTCAGCGCACTACAAATTCGGCGTGCAGTGCGCCTGCCGCCTTAATGCTTTTCAAGATATCAATCATATCACGCGGTGCAACTCCGAGTGCGTTCAAGCCTGCTACCACTTCTGCAAGGGTCGTACCCGGTGGCACCTCGGCTAGGCCGATCCCCGGTTCCTCCTCGATGTCGACATTCGTTCGTGGAACGACCATCGTTTCACCCTCAGCAAACGGGTTGGGCTGAATTGCGAGCGGCGCTTCTTGGACGCGCAACGTTAAATTACCTTGGGAGACGGCGATACGGCTGATCCTCACATTCTGCCCCATGACGATCGTTCCCGATCGCTGATCGACAACGACCCGCGCCTTGCGTTCTGGCTCAACCAATAGGTTTTCAATCCTAGCTAACGCATGTGCTGGTGAAGTCATTCGCGTTCGACCAATATCCAAGCGCACAGTTCCACTGTCCAACATGACGGCAACAGACCGGCCAAAACTTCCGTTAATCACGGATTCTATACGTACCGCTGTCGTGAAATCAGGCTCACGCAGCGCGAGACGCAACGTGTCGAGCGAATCCAATTCGAATGCAATTTCTCGTTCCACGCGCGCACCAGAAGGAATAGTTCCCGATGTTGGAACCCCTTGAGTGACCGTCGCCGCATCACCCTTGGCCACTGCGCCACCGGCAATTATTGTTCCCTGTGCAACGGCATAAATCTGACCATCTGCCGCATTTAGAGGCGTCATCACAAGGGTGCCACCAAGCAAACTGTCTGCGTCCCCGATTGCCGACACGGTTACATCGACCTGTCCTCCGGCACGCGCGAAAGGCGGGAGAGTGGCAGTGACCAGAACTGCCGCAACGTTCTTTGGACGAAATTGCTCGCCGGCGACGTTTACGCCTAAACGTTCAAGGATGTTTGACATGATTTCTTCGGTAAAAGGAGCGTTCCTGAGGCCATCTCCGGTACCGTTCAACCCGACAACTAAACCATATCCGATCAGGTCGTTTCCGCGCACCCCATCAAATTCAACAAGGTCTTTGATTCGAATTTGAGTTGCTGAGACGGAGCTCACGCTTAATAAGCTGATCGCCAAGATGCTTAGGATGGTTTGATAAAGCTGTATCAAAGGAAATTCGCCAAATTCAGGCGCGATGTCCGCGCGGTGAGTGTATAAATTGTTTCCAGTTGAAGCTGCGCCTGCTCCAGAGCGGTTGCCGTCTCGAACAAATCGACCGATGTCAGCTCGTTCTGGGTAATCGTTAGACTTGATCTTTCGGCGCCGATACGTGCGACTGACTGATCGATCCGCGCTTCGGCGGCGCCGAGGTCTGACCTGATCTGAATTACCCCGTCGACAGAAGACATCATTGCATTGCCTGCGGTGTGGAGCAGCGACAAACGCTCGTCGCGGCTCAACGACAATGAGGGGTCGCCCGCAATCGCAGCAATGGCCATATCTTTGAGCACAGCTTTCAACGCATCGTCATCGGCCCGGATCGACAACCTCACGGATTCTCCCGCACCCAACTGAAAGGCAGAAAAATCTTGATCCCCTCCTACGTAGATATTCGTGTCAAAGTCGCCGCCAGGCGTATCGAAAAAGTTATCAATTGCTGCAATGACAGACGCCGCATCACTTGCCAAAGACGTTGTGGAAATAATTGCGTCAATCAAATCATCACTGCTAACCAATGGTGCGCGATTCAGGTTAGTGCCGCCAAAAACAGGTCGTCCCGCAACACTAGTGTTCAAGGCCGCAACAATACTATCCAGAGCCCCCCGCGCAGTTGCGGACGCATTTGCAAGAGCCGGGCCATTTAATCCATGTCCAGCCAGAAGTGCAGTGTCGGACATCTCTGTCACTTTTGTCTGAACTAAATCGAGGACAGATTGCATTGCACTCGCTTGAATCGACGCCTCTTTCGCGGCCGCATTAAAGGCTGAGTTTAGGACAATTTGATGCTCCACATCGGCTAGATACCCAAAGCTTGCGTTCTGACTGCGTGTAACATCGGATGCCTTGCCAGTGGATAACTCCTGGCTCAGACGTCCGATCTGCAATTGCAAAGTCGCACTGTGCCGCCGTTTGGTCATAAATTGTGCAAGGTCACCTATCGCGTGAAAACTCATGAGTCAGATCCCCAGAATGGTTTGCATCATTTCGTCAAGCGTCTTGATCATACGGGCGTTGGCGCCATATGCTTGTTCGATCAATAGAAGGCGTTGCGTTTCAGCGTCGGAATTTACTCCGTCACTGAAAAGCCGCGTTTGCAACTCAGATTGCCGAACGGCTGCATAGCTTGTAGCGCGGTCTTGCGCTTGGGTAGATTGGGCCAGATGCGATACTAAACGGTCGACATGCTGAGCGACGGTGCCTGCGCCGCTGCCCATATTACCAGATACAGCTATATTTCGCGCCGATAGCGCGTCGGATGTTGCCGCTAGCAAGGTCGCATTACCTGTTGGGCCAGGGCCCCCAGCCCCAAGGCCATCGCGCAGGCGCCACATCTCGTTAGCGCCGCGCGGATCCACAAGACCATTTAGCCTCAGGCGACCAGCAATACCGACCTCATTTGCGCTGTCAAAAACAGCACCGTCATCCGTTAATAATCCTGTGGCTCCGGGCGCGCGCGTCAGATCGAAAGACGAGTCTTGAAATCGCTCAATCACGTTCCGCGCTACAGCATCAAGTTGACTCTGCGCGTTCTCCGCCAAGGTATCGCGCACTTCGAAAAGTGCAGATAGGCGACCGCCGCCGATTGAACTAAGCGGGCCGCCAAGCGTAACCTCCTGACCGTTGATTGTAATGCCGGATAGCAATCCGGCATCAACGGTCATGTGTGGAAGGACAGTATTGCTACGAGTAAAATCCAGTTTGGCGAATGATCCGTCAACTAGAAGCGTGCCGCGCGGTGTCATAAGCGCTACAGCGCCGTCGCCCCTAGGCACCTCACGCACCGAAATGAGGTCAGCGATGCGGTCTATCACAGCTTGCCTGTGATCTAGCAAACTCGAGCTATCTGCACCGCCACGTTGCGCGGCCTGGATATGCAAATTCAGGTCGTGCACTTGTGCAAGGTCTACGTTCAAACTCCGGACCGCTACTGCGATGCCCTCTTCAGCGGCCATCCTTTGGTCTTGAATTTCCGTAGAGGCCGCGTTGAACCCCTGAACCAGTTCCGCGGCCCGCAATGAAACCGCCTGCAGGCGATCGTTCGCGTCCGGGCGGCTGGCGGCAGAAACGAGCGCCGCCTCAAGTTCTGCGACCCGCGCGGACAGTGACCCTGGCTGATCTGGTGTGCCTACAGTTGACTGCACCGCCTGCAAGAAGGTCGCGCGCGTCTCGCTGTGCGACAGGGCGCCGTCGGCCAAACGCCGATCCGATAGAACCCCAGGGTCGACGTGGCGGGATATACCGATGACCTTAACGCCGCCATGGCGGTCATGGCTCAGCGTCAAATCGCGGCGGCCATACCCTTCGGTCTGTATGTTTGCCAGGTTAGACGCCACGACGCTGGCGGCGCGGGAGTTGGCGGTCAGTCCGCTCAAAGCGCTGGACATGGCGGAGGTAATGCTCATCAGAATACCTTTCGGTCAACGTGGCGCGTGTGCAAGACCTTGCCCGCGCCGATCAGTGGTTATCAGCGCTTGATATTTGTGGTTTCCTGCAACATTTCGTCGACTGTCTGGATGACCTTCGCGTTGGAGGAGTAGGCCCGCTGCGTTTGGATCATGTCTGTCAACTCGCCGGCAACGTCGGTTGCGCTCTCTTGGCGTGCGAATGAGACGACATCCCCTGTCGGTCCGTCGCCTGCATCCCATAGGAAGAATGCACCGCTGTCCGGTGACGGCAAGTAGGTCTGTTGATCCAGCGTTACCATCCCGTTCGGATTTGGAAGGTCAACCAGCGGCACTTGGTAGATGATCCGTGTGACCCCGGTGTCAAAGGAGGCATGGACAAAGCCGTTTTCGTCGACCTCGGCTGACATCATATTACCGACCGGTGAGCCATTTTTGGAAACCGGCAACGGTGCAAATGTGCTTCCCAATTGGGTCAGTCCGTCCGGTGCGCCCAACTCGCCGATATTTACCTCTATCGGGCCACCCGCGACGTTGACGATGACAGACCCAGTAGCAGCATCATATGTCCCGCCAACAGCACCGGTCGCCACATTTAGCAGGGTTCCGCCAGACGTGCGGCCATCATCGAAAGAGAGGGTGTATTCACCGATGACCGCGCCGGCCTGCGCCGAATCCGTCATAGTCATCGTCCATTCGTTCGAATTGCCAGTTCCGGGAATGGTCGGGGTGAAATCTACCTGCACACTTTCAGGCTTGCCCAAGTTGTCAAAATACTCAACCTGCAGTTGCTGCGGCATGCCAGCCGACGTGGCGTTGGTCTCCGTCGCCGGCAGGTTCAGGCCCAAGTTTATCGATGTCGTCGGCTCGCCGGTCATTTGATTGATGTTGATCTGAACCGGCTCCAGCCCATCGGCAGTATCGCGGGGAAAACTAGGAATCGTCCCATCTGGATTGGCGGGCCATCCCATCAGGACGAGGCCACTGTCCGTCTTGAGGAAACCATTGGCGTCCGTACGGAACGATCCAGTGGTCGTCAACAACATCTGGGTTGACCCATTTCCGGCTTCAACCTGGCTGGCGCGCGCGACGGGCAGCATACCGCGGCCGCGTACGGCCAGATCTGTGGCGTTCGATGTCGTGGTCAGCGATCCGCCCTGATCGATCAGGCGCTGTGTCGACGACCGCACACCGCCGGCCGAATAGCTTCCACCATTGCCGCTGATGACCATCGACTGAAAATCAGTTTCAACGCGTTTGTAGCCATAGGTTGCCGAGTTCGCGATATTGTCCGAAATGGCGGCGAGGCGCGTTGCGTTCGCGCTGAGCGCCGCCACACCGGCATTGAGCGATGAAGAAATTGTCATTAATACGCCTTTCTACTGCATCGACTTTCGTCTGACACCAGACATACGTCCGATCCTTTAACATCGCGCTAACAGACCAAATCATGCGTAACACATATTTGCGTGTCCGGCCCTTTGCCGCGTTGGACGGAGACCCTCAGGCGCCATTGCGCAGAAAAATGACTTTCAACCGATTGTTCCGCACTGCCATGGGGTCATCAACAGCTGGGGCACGGTCTGCATGACCAGTCACGCGGCTGATTCGGCCCGCATCCAACCCACTTCCAGTCAGCATAATACGCATCCTTTGGGCGCGAGCCGCCGACAGATCCCAGACCGGGTTATCCCTGAGAATGACAGGTGCAGCGCGAATATGCGCCTCGACTGCGACATTATTCGTGACCAGATCCGATACCTCGCCCAAAAAGGTCACCAGCTGTTTTAACAAACCCGTGGGCTGGTCCAATCCTTGCTCAAACAAACCGCCATCGGTGGTGTCGAACAATTCAATCAGTAATCCCTCGTCCGTTACCCGCGTAATAATGTGCCGCTCCAAATCGGGCGAACTCATGCTTTCGCCATTGGTGCCGCGTAGCGCACTGTCAATTTTTTGCTTGAGTTCTTGCATCTCTTGCTCGGCCTGCAAGTCAATGCCAGTTTCGCCACGCGCCTGACGGGATTCTGTTGCGTACCGCTTGGACGCGCCTGTTCCATCATTGGACAGCGTATCCTCGGCAAAGACACTCTCGCCGCCGAAATGGCCGTTTCCTCCGCTGGAAACCCGGCTGATTGGCACTGTCGGGCTGAAATAATCAGCCAGACCTTTACGTTGTTTTTCCGTTGTTGCGTTCAGCAGCCACATCAAAAGGAAAAAAGCCATCATCGCTGTTACAAAGTCGGCATAGGCAACTTTCCAGGCACCACCATGGTGCCCGCCAGCGACAATTATTTTCTTTCTCTTGATGATGACTGGCGCCGCATTTCCTTGCGCGCTCATCTCCACCACCTTTTTAACTCACCCAAGATCATGGGTAGCAGGTCAGGCGTTACGGCGGTCTTAACACTTCAACTTGTAGGGGTTTTTGTTCAACATCAGCAAAGCCCGATCTTCTTCCATCAGGCGCAGCGTGGTCACGCGTGACAGACATCCAGTAACCGGAAGCGCCCGCGAACCCCTAAACCAGCGGATCGCTCACGCGTATGCGTATCGAAGCGGCGATAAACCGGGCCGGGATTTGCCCCGCCTGAGCGGCGCAGGTCCGTTGTCATCCGCTCTGTGACCGATAGGTACTACATTGGAAACATGTATGCCGCACCGCGTTGCCTATTTTAAAACGCTGACGCGTCTGCCGCGCCAGAGAATAAAAAGACCTGAAAGAACGATCAAACTTGATCCTGCCAGCATCGCGAAGCTCAACTGCTCGCCAAACAACACCACGCCCAGAGATATTCCGAATAGTAGCCGTGAATATCTGAACGGCGTTACGGCTGAAACCTCTCCGGTCCGCATTGCTTTCATCAGGCATGAATAGGCGATGGCGCCTGCCAGTACCGCCCCGAGCACGTAAAAATTAGCCTCGAAACTGGGTTGCACAAAAGGGGTCGGCTGCCAGATGATAAATAACGCGCCCGCAATGACGATTGCCAGAAATCCGTAAAATCCAAGGACTAAAGTACTGAGCGAGGCAGGAGCGGCGCGGGAGGCTAAATCGCGGCCCGCAAATCCAATCATTCCGATAATCGCTAAAACCGAGAGCACGGAGAAACTATCGGTTCCAGGCTGTACGACGATCATTACCCCGATCAATCCCGTGAAGATTGCGATCCATCGACGCCATCCCACCTTTTCGCCAAAGACCAAGGCCGCTCCGGCGACAACGACAAGAGGGGTCGCCTGCAAGATCACGGTCACTGCCGACAGTGGGATCAAGGATATGGAAAGTGTGTAGAACAATCGGCCGGTGATCTCGAATATCACGCGAATCCGCATCGGGCGTGAGATGACGTCGCGCCTGAACAATGGTTCTTGGTTCATAAACGCCAGGCAGGCGAATACGAAAGCCCCCCCTGAGCCAAAAATTATCAGGATTTGACCGACCGGAAGCGTTTCGGACGCTGCTTTGATAAATGCGTCCTCAATGGCAAAAATTGCCATCGCAGTGATCATTAGCATACTGCCATGCAGGTTTGCCTTGCGGCCAGTTGCAATCGCCATTGTCACAAATTTTCCAATGCGGGTTCTCGCTTTGACATCAGACCGCGCCCCGCCCAGCGTTCGATGCCCGAGCCAGCCCGGCCCGTCAATGCAAATGCGGTCACTCTGCCTGCTCCTTGCTTCACATACGAGTGGTGGTGGCGCTGCGGTAGGATGATTTGGCATTGCGGGCTGCCACGAGGGTCTAGAATAGCCGTCTTGCGCCTTTCGCATCGGGAAGCGCAGACGCACCGTGACCGTCCCGATCAGCAGTAGGATAAACGGCTCAACCCCCTCCTCACCGTATATGCAGAATGGCGCGGCGCGCAGATTTTCCTGCACGTTCTGTAGAATAGTGAATCAAAATCAATATGATGTAAGGTTTCATCCGTGTCGCTTGACCGGCTATCGAGGCGAAGAATACGCGAGCGTTGCTGACTTTTCTCTCTCCTGTCGTGGCTGTTTACTTGCCAAGCAAAATCGAGGCGTTAGGGTAACGCGTTAGATCGTCGTCGCTTGACTGCCTTGCGAAAAATGAACGATCAATCGCTCTGGGAGGAGAAAACATGTCGAATAATCAAATTTTTAACCGACGCTCATTTCTGACGAAATCGGCTCTTGCCGGGGGTGTTGCAACCGGCAGCATGCTTGCTGCACCGGCCGTCCTTGCTCAATCGCCGATTGTCATCAAGATGCAGACATCGTGGAACGACGCCAATATCTGGCAGGAATTTGCGCGCGATTACGCCACCCGCGTCGAAGAGATGTCAGGCGGTCGCCTCAAGGTGGATGTTCTGCCGGCGGGCGCGGTGGTTGCCGCGTTTCAGGTGCTGGACGCCGTGAATGATGGCTTGATCGATGCCGCACATTCGGTGCCCGTCTACTGGTATGGCAAGAACAAGGCAGCGTCGCTCTTTGGCACTGGCCCGGTCTTTGGCGGCTCGGCCACGACGATGCTGTCGTGGTTCTATCAGGGCGGAGGTCAGGAGCTGTTTAATGAATTGCTTCAGGATGACATGAATCTTGACGTGGTTGGCTATCTCGGGTTTCCGATGTTCGCGCAGCCCTTCGGCTGGTTCAAGGAGGAGGTCAACACCGTTGCCGACCTGCAAGGGTTCAAATACCGGACCGTGGGCCTCGCCGCTGATCTGATGTCCAAGCTGGGCATGTCCGTGGCACAGCTGCCGGGCGGCGAGATCGTCCCCGCCATGGAGCGCGGCGTGATCGACGCCTTCGAATTCAACAACCCGTCATCGGACAAGGATTTCGGCGCGCAGGATGTGGCAAAGAACTATTACCTGTCCTCCTATCATCAGGCCTCGGAAAGTTTCGAATTCCTGTTCTCCAAAACCTTCCTTGAGGATCTGGACCCCGACCTTCAGGCGATCCTGAAATACGGGGTCGAAGCGGCCTCGACCGCCAACACCGCCAAGGCAATGGACCGGTATTCGGCCGATCTTCAGTTTCTGCAAAACGAGGCCGGAGTTACCGTACACCGCACCTCGAAGGAAATCCTCGACGCGCAGCTCAAGGCGTGGGACGAGCTGATTCCGGAACTGGAAGCCGATCCGTTCATGAAAAAAACCCTCGACAGCCAGCGCGAGTGGGTCAGCCGTGTTTCGTATTACGAGCTGATGAACTCGCCCGATTATGGGCTGGCCTACGATCATTATTTCCCCGGCAAAGTCAAACTCTGACCGCGACAGGCGAAATTTGAACCAAAGCTCGGCACGCTCCGTGCCGGGCTTATCTGGCGAGGAACAGGGGCAACATGATATCATTTATTCGGTTCGCCGATAACCTTTCCGCATGGTTCGGAAAGGCCTTCGCTTGGCTGATTCTGCTGATGTCTCTGGGGACCGGTTATGAGGTCTTCGTTCGCTACGTGATGAACAATCCCACCGCTTGGGCGCTGGACGTGTCATTCATCATGTATGGGACGCTGTTCATGATGGGCGGCGCCTATACCCTGTCACGCGGCGGGCATGTACGGGGCGACTTTCTGTACCGGCTCCTGCAACCCAGGACACAGGGCAAAATCGACTTTGTGCTGTATCTGATCTTCTTTTTTCCCGGTGTCACAGCTTTGATCCTGTCCGGCTGGAAATACGCAGCCCGGTCATGGCAATACGGCGAAGTGTCGGTCAACAGCCCGGCAGGCGTGCCAATCTACCAGTTCAAGGCTGTGCTTGTGGCTGCCGGCATCTTGCTGTTCATTCAGGGGCTGGCGCAAATGTGCCGCTGCATCATCGCGATACGCGACAACTACTGGCTTGAGGCAGATGAGGACGTGTTCGAAACCGAAGACCTCATCATGCGGGCCGCTAACAAGGCCGAGAAAGATCACATCACATGACTGATCCGCAAGTTGCTCTGATGATGCTGGGGCTGTTCATCGCCTTCGTTTTCCTCGGCTTTCCGATTGCCTTCACGCTGATGGCGATGGGCATCGGCTTTGGATATTACGCCTATTTCGACGCGCGCCGCATGTGGCGCAGTTTTGACCGGCTGGACGAGGGGGCGGGGCAGTGGGAGCAATGGACCACCTGGTTCGAGGGGTTATTGAACAACCGAATATTCGATCTTTTCGTGAATCAGACATACACGGTGATGTCCAACGAAGTTCTGACGGCCGTGCCTTTGTTCCTGTTCATGGGCTACATCGTAGAGCGTGCGAATATCGTTGACCGGCTGTTCACAACGCTCAACATCGCCTCCAAGAACGTGCCAGGCTCGATGGGTGTCGCAGCGTTGATTACCTGTGCGCTCTTTGCCACGGCCACCGGGATTGTTGGCGCGGTTGTCACGCTAATGGGACTGCTGGCGCTGCCTGCGATGCTCAAGGCGCGCTATGATCCGTCGTTTGCGGCCGGCATCATCTGCGCGGGCGGCACGCTGGGCATCCTGATACCGCCCTCGATCATGCTGATCGTCTATGCGGCGGCAACCAACGTGTCTATCGTGCGGCTTTACGCGGCGGCCTTGCTGCCGGGGCTGACGCTGGTTGGGCTTTATCTGATATACATAGTTGCACGGTCGATCCTTCAGCCGTCCTCGGCGCCGCGCCCCACCGATGACGAGGTGCCAGACATGCCGATGGGCAAGCTGCTGCTGATGATCGTCACGTCCTTTGTGCCACTGGCCTTCCTGATCTTTGCTGTGCTGGGGTCGATCCTGTTCGGCCTTGCCACCCCAACCGAGGCGGCCTCAATCGGGGCGCTCGGTGGGATATTCCTGGCGCTTGTCTACCGCGCCATGACTTGGCAACGGATGCGTGAAAGCGTCTATCTGACGGTGCGTACCACGGCGATGGTCTGTTGGCTGTTTGTCGGCTCCTACACGTTTTCAGCGGTGTTTTCGTATCTGGGCGGCGAGCAGGTTATCTCGCAGTTCGTGCAGTCACTGGACCTGTCCCCGATCATGTTCCTGATCCTTGCGCAGCTGATCATCTTCCTGCTGGGCTGGCCGCTGGAGTGGTCCGAGATCATCATCATCTTCGTACCGATATTCCTGCCACTGCTGGCGATCTTCGATATCGATCCGCTGTTTTTCGGCATCCTTGTGGCCCTTAACCTGCAGACCAGTTTTCTAACGCCGCCGATGGCCATGTCGGCCTACTATCTCAAGGGGATCGCCCCGCCCGAGCTGCGCCTGACGCAAATCTTCAGGGGCGTCATGCCGTTTTTGTTCTTTGTGCTCGTATCGATGGTGCTGATGTATGTCTTCCCGTCGATCGTGTTCTATCTGCCGGAGCAGCTTTATGGGCGCTGACACCAAGCAATCGGACGATATTGCACAGGCCCGCGTCGCGGCTTCTGGCGTCGCGTTGCTGCGCGACAGGCTGGCGTCGGGGGCGCTGGACGCAATAACCCTGGTGGAAGCCTATATTTCGCGGATCGAAACGCGCGAGCCCGAGGTGGGCGCATGGGCATGGTTCGATCCCGAATTTGTCCGCGCGCAGGCCCGCACGCTGGATGCACACCGCCGCGCAGGTCGCCCATTGGGGCGTTTGCACGGGCTGCCGGTGGGCCTCAAGGATGTTATAGACACCGCCCGCATCCCGACGACCAACGGCTGTACGCGCGATGCCGGGCGGGTCCCCCTACGGGACGCCTTTGTGGTTGAGCGGCTCAAGAAAGAGGGCGCGATCATCATGGGCAAGACGGTCACAACCGAGCTTGCCTTCATGCATCCGGGCAAAACTGCCAACCCACATAATCTGGCCCATACGCCGGGCGGATCGTCCCAAGGCTCAGCCGCAGCGGTGGCGGACGGAATGGTTCCGCTGGCCATCGGCACGCAGACCGGTGGCTCCATCATAAGGCCCGCCTCGTACTGCGGCGTCACTGGCTACAAGCCCACCTTCGGCGCGATCCCGCGCCGGGGCATCCTGACGCAATCGCCGTCGCTGGACACCGTCGGCGTATTTGCCAGTGATCCCGCCGGTGCCGCCATGCTGGCAGAGGTCCTGTTTGGCTATGACGCCGAAGATACGGCCACACATCCAGAACCCGCGCCAGCCCTTTTTGCCGCTGCCACATCCAAGCCGCCGCTGAAGCCGCTTTTTGGCTTTGTGCGTCCGCCCGGATGGGAGGATGCGGACCCACAGCTTCGTGACGCCTTTGACGAATTAATAAAAGCGCTTGGCGATCGGGCGTTTGAATTGCCGCTGCCAGCCATTTTTGACACCGCCGCAGAGCACCGCAAACTGATCAATTTTGCCGAGATGTCCTATCACTACTACCCCTATTGGCGGGATGCCGCAGACCAATTGGGCAAGGTGACCCGTGACGCGATCCAGCAGGGCAACGCAACGCTCGCCCGCGATTATCTGTCGGCATGCGACATGCCCAAACTGCTGAATGCCGTGCTTGACGAGATGATGACACGCTGCGATGCGATTCTGTGCCCTGCTGCAACAGGCCCGGCGCCCAAGGGGCTGGACACAACGGGCGATCCGATCTTCAATGGTCTCTGGACGCTATGTGGCACGCCCTGCGTCAGCCTGCCACTGCTGACCTCGAACGAGGGCCTGCCCATGGGCGTCCAGTTGATCGGCGGACGCTACAATGACGCCCGGCTAATCCGCACTGCGCAATGGTTGTTCGACTGGGCGGACGGCGCATCGGAATGAGGAGTAAAGTAATATGAACCGGATACTTGCTCTCTTTGCATTTGTCGCAATAGCGGTATTCTTGCTGATACTCGCATTCAAAGTGCCCAGCCCCGACCTGGTGATCGTGATCGTTATCACGCTGGCCTTCGTGGCCTATGACTTTGCCACGTCAAGCCGCAACAAGCAGGACTGACGAGATGGCGAAACCAGTCATCTGGATCACCCGCAACTTGTCTGATGCGACGCTTGAACGTGCGAGGCGTGATTACGAAGTCATCTGGGACGCCGCCGACACACCCGGCAGCGCCGAGGATATTATTGCGATGAGCGGGCGGGTGGATGGGATCATCCCATGTCATTCCGAACATTTCACTGCCGATGTCGTGGCGCAATTGGACCCTCGCCTGAAGATTGTGGCGAACCATTCGGTGGGCGTTGATCATTGCGATTTGCCTGCGCTCAAATCCAAAGGCATCACCGTCACCAACACGCCCGGCGTTTTGTCTGATGCCACCGCCGAACTGGCAATGATGCTGATGCTTGGCGCGGCGCGTCATGCAGTGACTGGCGACCGCATCGTGCGTTCCGGCGAGTGGACTACCTGGTCTCCTGCATTTCTTGTCGGAAAACAGGTGACTGGCGGCCGTTTGGGGATCATCGGCATGGGGGGCGTAGGACGCGCCTTTGCCCGCAAGGCGCGCGGTTTTGACATGGAGATCCACTACCATAACCGCCATCGACTAGCTCCGGAAGATGAGGCTGGCGCCGTCTACCACGAGAATCTCGAAAGTCTTCTGGCAATATCCGATTTTCTGTCCCTGCATTGCCCCGCCACGCCCGAGACGATCGGCCTGATAAATGCAGACCGCCTTGCCCGACTGCCCAAGGACTGCGTGATAGTGAACACCGCGCGTGGCAATCTGATCGACGAGTCGGCATTGCTGGCAGCAATTCAGACAAAGCATATTGGTGCCGCAGGTCTTGATTGTTTCGGCACTGAACCCGGCGGCAACCCTGCCTTCGCAGATCATGAAAATATCGTAATGATGCCCCATGTCGGTAGCGCCACTCTCCGAACCCGCGATGCTATGGGGTTCAAGGCGCTCGATAATCTTGACGCATTCTTTCGTGGTGACGTGCCACCGGACCGGCTGTAAACCGGGCACCGCAATCAAGCGTCTCGTTCAGCGAGAAGCACATGGAAGCTACTTTTATAACGACCTTTCTGCTGCGAGCGCTGCGCCTCTCAAGTTTGTTGGGCGATAACGCCATTTCACAACGCGGGAATGTCCGGATTTGGCACATCAAGTCGTTTATTGTGCGCCTGCATCAATGTCCGGTTTCAGAAGGTTTTTCGATGCGGGCCGCGGCTCAACCTTGGCGACCACATGTGGAGGCCTGCGTTCAAAAACCTTCGCAAGGAGGAAGCCGGAGAGGTCTGGGATCAGCCTATGAGCAAAGCTCTCTGGCGGTCGGGACACTGGCTCCAATCGGTATGGGGTTGACTGATCACGGACCCATTGCTCACCTGAGTTCAGGCGCGTGGCGAGCCGATTTACCAACACTAGAAGGCTCGCAGGCCGGATCGACCTGCAGACCGGCGTGCTTTGCAAATGGCTTCTTGGCCGGAACTGCGCGGAGGTCCGCCGCTTCGTGAATGCGGTGATCGGGCGCTTCGTCATGGCGCCTAACCCCCAAGTGGCGCACGACCTTGTGCCTGACAGAACGTATTTAGCAATTTCGTAACATTTGAAAGCCCGGCGCAGGACGCAATCCAGATCCCGCCGGTTCCATGCGGATGTCCGCCCCAGAGGCTAAACGCGTCGGCTCTAGCTCTGCCCCATCCGGTCAATATAGGCCCGCATCTGCTCGGCCTCTTGGCGGGCTTCGCGCAAACCATCCATGGTGGCGCGCAGTTCCGCCTCGCTTTGGCTCAGCTGATTGGTCAGCTCGGCCTCGCGTTGCTGCAGGTATGTAATCGCCTGATCACGGGTCTCTTCGGCCTCATGCAGTTCCTGCGCCATGCGGTCCAGTTCGCCTACATCCGATGACGACACGCGAATAAATCGGTGCACCAGCCAGTTGGCAAACCAGCCCAGCGCGAAGGCGACAAAGAGGATGATCGCCGTGGCGATGATGAATTCAGTCCTGTTCACCTGCTGCGCCCTCTGCGTCCTGATCCTCTGCGTCTCCTTCCTGCCCCTCTTGGTCAGAGCTTTCAAGCCCTGATGCGTTCGGGTCTGGCGCAGGTTCGGCTTCGGGCGTCAGCTTGAATTCGATCCGTCGGTTCGCCTCGCGGCCCTCTTCGGTGTCGTTTCCGGCGATGGGCTGAGCCTCGCCATACCCCTTTGCGGTATAACTGGAGGTCAGCACCCGGCGCGAGCGTAGAGCGTCCAGAACGGCATTGGCACGTTCCTGACTCAGCTCTTCGTTCATTATCTCGCGGCCCTGACTGTCAGTATGACCGCCAATTTCAATCTGGATCTCGCCGCATTTGCCTAAGATATCAGCGATATCGTTCATGATCGACGCGCCATTGGCGTCAAAATTCGGCGACCCCGGTTCGAAATTAATCTTTCGGGTTTCCTGAATTTCCTTGATCTGGGCGACGCATTCCTCGGGCGTCGGGATGCCCGCGATCGGATCCAGCTCGATCTTGTAGGTCACATCTATATCAAATTGCGCGCCCTCGCCCAGCTTGGCGGCCAGAAGACCGGCAATTTGCGCGCTTGCATCCTGACGGCCAGTCAAACCGCTGATTTTCAGATTACTCGGCGTTACGACAACCGTGCCGTTGGCCAAAAAACCCAGCGCTTCCAGCCCCGTCAGCACACGAACTGGCCAATCCTGCGGCAGACCTTCGGCCACCCGCGCCTTGGTAAAAACACTGCCCGATCGGAACCGCGCCTTGGCAAAGCTGTCGACTGCCTCGCGCAGGCGCTGGCTGCCGACCCTGCCGCGCAGCTGCACAACCCCGTCAGGCGACAGGGTGGCGACGAATTCGGGAATGGCTGGCGCGCCCTCAACATCGGGTGGCGGCAACACCGAGTGCAGGGCAAAGACGTCAGGCAGATCGCTCTCCAGTCCGCCGACGACGTCGTCGAAACGGCCCTCGGGCGTGCCTTGAGCGGCGATGAGGGAAATGTCGGCATCGGCAAATGTCACACTGCCGCCGCCCAGTTCGGCCACAGCGCCAATCGCCAGCGCGGCGGCCTTGCCCCATGCAGGCGTCGGCACGCCAAGGCCGATTGTGCAATCGGCTGCGCCCTCCAGCCCGGCCTCGCGCGCAGCGGCAAGGATCATGCGCTTCGCTTCGGGCGTATCGGCCGAACATGCATCAAAGCGCGCGACGCCATCCTCGATCAAAAACCGAAGCGTAAAGGGCGTAATCACAGGTCGCGGCGCCGACACATCGACCGAAATACGCAGGTTTGCAGGAACGCGCCGCTTCAGCGTTGCCTCCAGCTTGCGTTTTTCTTCAGGACTGTCTGCCATTGTGATGATCGCCACGCGCCCCGCCTCGACCGAGATCTTGGTGCGCGGCAGTTGCTGAAGCGCACGCACGGCATAGTCGATGGCCACATCCCAACTATCGCTGACCGGGTAATCCGCCGATTCGAGCAGGTCGATCACGTCGCCGCCGCTTGCGGCACGCGTCATCTGTTCCAGCAGAGCCTCGCGATCCATGGATGCGGGAATCAGGCCGATCAGCGAAATCCCGCTGTCATTGCGTAAAATCTCGACCGAAAAGCGTGGCGGCGCGATATCTTCGCTATCCTCGACCTGCATCTGGTCGATCACGCGCGCCGCATCGACGATGCGTCCGGCAACCGACAGCGCCTTGAACCTTTTGGCCTCGCTCGGGGCGGCTCCAGCCAGAAATACCTGCAATCCATCGGCATCAACCTCGGTCCAGGTCATGCCTTCCTTGTCCAACTCGCTCAGCACAGTGGTGCGTGCGTTGTCCTCGATCACCGTCACCGCAAACCCGGCTGTGACAAGGCACAGGATCGCCGCCATGAGGAATGTTCCGGCAATGGCGAAGATCATGGAAAGGCGCATATGGGGGCCTGATGCTGTTGGGGCTGAAGCCTATTTATGCCCCCAGCCCTCCAAGTTCAATCACACCAGCAGTGCAATGGCAAAAAACGGCAAGGGTAGAAGGCCGGCATTTCGGTTGGACCGGAACAGCGCCAGCAACGCAGTGGTATCGTGCAAGTTCAGGCGCGTCAGCTGCCAAAGCAGGTGCAAACCCAGCGCCCAAGGCCCCAGAAGAGCAACCAGCAGCGCCATGGGCTCGCCCCCGCGCATGGCCAGAATCACCGCTGCGGTCATTAATACGACCGTGACGACCAAAAACCAACGCAGCCATTGCGGCGATTGGTCCCCAAACAGCCGCGCGGTCGATTTCACCCCGATCAGGGCGTCATCTTCGGCGTCCTGATGCGCATAGATCGTATCATAGAACAGCGTCCACGCGATTCCCGCTAGATAAAGCACGACGGCAGGCCACTCCAGCCGCCCGGTATGCGCTGTCCATGCCAGCAGCGCGCCCCAGTTGAAGGCGATGCCCAGAAACACCTGCGGCCACCATGTGAACCGCTTGGCAAAGGGATAGACCGCCACCGGTGCCAGCGCGAGAATGCCAAGCGCAATGGCCATCCCCGGAAAGGTCAGCAAGATCAAAAACGCCACCAGCGCCTGCGCCACCAGCCACGCCAATGCAGCTTTCACGCTGACCTGACCCGATGGGATGGGACGCGACGCCGTGCGTGCCACACTGCCGTCAATATGGCGGTCGGTGATGTCGTTCCACGTACAGCCCGCGCCGCGCATCAAAAACGCGCCAATCCCGCAGGAGGCAAAGATCCACAGATCAAACCACCGCGCCTGCCCGTCATGCAGCATCGCCAGCAGCAGGCCCCACCAGCAAGGGAGCAGCAGCAGCCACGTCCCGATGGGCCGGTCCGCGCGGGACAGCCGCAGATAGGGCCGCCATGGGCCGGGCGCATACCGGTCCACCCAGTTGCCTTTAGGCGCATCGGCAACACTGCCGGCCTCTGGTCTCTGCCCTTTGCCGCTCATATGATGCCCCCATGAAAAACGCCGCGAATACCGTCAAAATCAGATTGTATGTAGAGCAGCCACTGGGGCAGGGGCAAACGGTTCCTCTGACGCAAGCGCAGTCGCATTACCTTTTCGGGGTGATGCGACAGGTCGTTGGCGCGCAGGTGCTGCTGTTCAACGGCACGGATGGTGAATGGCTGGCCGAGGTGGCAAGCGCGACCAAGAAGGCTGGCACGCTGGCCTGCCTGTCACAAAACCGCCCCCAGCAAATGCCGCCCGATCTGTGGCTGTTATTCGCCCCGATCAAGAAGGCCCGTACCGATTTCATCGTTGAAAAGGCGGCTGAAATGGGCGCCGCGCGCATCTGCCCGGTACAGACCGACTTCACCAATTCCGAACGTATCCGCCAGGACCGCCTGCAAGCGCACGCCATCGAGGCCGCCGAGCAATGCGGCGGCACCTATGTGCCCCCGGTGGACGATCTGCAAAGGTTGGGCACTCTGCTGGATCGCTGGGATCCCGCCCGCCGGATCCTGTTCTGCGACGAGGCGCTGGCGGATGGCCCCGCAGGCGCGCTGCCGGACATGCCCGGCCCATGGGCGATCCTGATTGGCCCCGAAGGCGGCTTTTCCGCGCGCGAACGCGACCGGCTTGCCTCCCTTCCTCATGCCCATGCTACCCGCCTCGGCCCGCGTATCCTGCGCGCCGATACCGCAGCCGTCGCGGCGCTGACACTTTGGCAGGCCCGGCTCGGGGATTGGCGATGAGCTTCATGCGACCCGAAGCCACGGCGACCCTTGCGCGCTGGCAAGGCGTGCTGATCAGCCTCGCCGTGCTGGCATCCGGCCTGCTGATCATTTGGCGCAGCTTTGGCATCACCTTCTGGCTGGGCGTGATAATCGCGCTGGCGGGCGCCATATCGCTGGTCGCGGCCCTGCAACGCCTGCGCTTTGCCGCAGGCGCGGGCGGTCCCGGAGTGGTGGACATCGACGAGGGTGCCATTGGCTATTTCGGCCCGCTGGGCGGCGGGGTCATCGCGCGCTCGGAAATGACCGCGCTGGCGCTGGACCGCACCGGAAAACCGGCGCATTGGGCGCTCAGCCAGCCGGATCAACCCGATGTGATGATCCCGCTGACCGCCAGCGGCGCTGATGCGCTGTTCGATGTGTTTGCCGCGCTGCCGGGCATGCGTACCGAACGGATGCTGACCGAAATGCACCGCACCGCGCCGGGGCGCATTGTGCTGTGGCAGAAACCGGGCAGCAAACCCGCCCATCTGCGCCTGAGTTGACGCCATTCGCGGGTTGACAGCCCCCTGCCCCCGCGCCACCTACTGAAACTCAACTTAGCGGAGGCCAAGCCATGTCCATTCCCCAATCCGGCGGCGGGCCGATCGAACATCACAGCCAACTGGCCGAATACCTTGAAGACGGCAACAAGCCCAAAGCAGATTGGCGCATCGGCACCGAGCACGAGAAGTTCGGCTATTGCAAGGACACGCATCAGCCCATCCCCTACCACGGCGCGCGCAGCGTATCGGCGGTGCTCGAGGGGCTGCGCGACGTGCATGGCTGGTCCCCCGTGACCGAGGACGGCAACCTGATCGGGCTGGAAAAAGACGGCGCAAACGTCTCGCTGGAGCCGGGCGGCCAGCTGGAGCTGTCTGGCGCCCCGCTGCAGACGATCCACGGCACCTGCGACGAGGTCAACCTGCATCTGCGCGAGGTCAAGGATGTGGCAGACCGTGTCGGCGTCGGGTTTATCGGGCTGGGCGCAGCGCCCGAATGGACGCATGAGGACATGCCCCTGATGCCCAAGGGCCGCTACAAGCTGATGGACAGCTACATGCAGAAGGTCGGGACGATGGGCCGGGTGATGATGCGCCGGACCTGCACCGTGCAGGTCAATCTGGACTTCGCGTCAGAGGCCGACATGGTCAAAAAATTCCGCGTCGCGCTGGCGCTACAGCCGGTTGCGACCGCGCTATTCGCCAACTCGCCGTTCTTCGAAGGCAAGGTGAACGGCCATAAATCATGGCGCGCCCGCGTCTGGCGTGATTTGGACGCGGACCGCACCGGGATGCTGCCGTTTGTCTTTGAAGATGGCATGGGGTTTGAACGCTATGTCGATTACGCGCTGGATGTGCCGATGTATTTTGTCTACCGCGACGGCAAATACATCGACGCGCTGGGCATGTCCTTTCGCGATTTCCTGCGCGGCGAATTGCCTGCGCTGCCGGGCGAAAAGGCCACCCTGTCCGATTGGGCCGATCACCTGACCACGATCTTCCCCGAGGCGCGGATCAAGAAATTCATGGAAATGCGCGGTGCCGATGGCGGCCCGTGGCGCCGCCTGTGTGCGCTGCCCGCGTTCTGGACCGGAATCATGTATGATTCCAGCAGCCTGGATGCCGCATGGGATCTGGTCAAGGACTGGACGGCCGAACAGCGCGAGGCGCTGCGCGTGGCCGCCAGCGTCGATGCATTGCAGGCAAAGGTCGATGGCATCGACATGCACGATCTGGCGCGCAAGGTGCTGGACATCTCCGAGGCGGGCCTCAAGGCCCGCGCGCGTCCCGGTGCCGAGGGCCTGATCCCGGACGAGACGCATTTTCTGAACGCCCTGCGCGAAAGCATCGATTCGGGCCAGACCCCGGCGGACGAGCTGCTGGCGCGCTATAATGGCGACTGGAATGGCGACCTGAGCAAGATTTACGCCGAATACTCCTACTGACGCTCATAGAGGCGGCTACAGGCCGCCTGTGACCATCAAAGCTTGGGAACAGCGCCCTTGGCGGTGATGGACGCATATTTGCCGCGATGATAGCCCAAAGCAGGTGCTTCACGCGTCTGCGTCTCCAGAACCTCGCCGATCAGAATCACATGATCGCCCGCCTCAATCAGCCGGTGCTGGGCGCACACCAGCGTCGCGAGCGAGCCGGGCAATAGTGGCACCCCATGCGGGCCCTCATACCAGTCCACTTGTTCAAATTTATCATCCGCGCGAGAGGCAAACAGGGTGGAAATCCCCTGCTGATCCTCGCACAGGATATTGATGGCAAAATGCGGCGCGGCGCGGAACGCAGGCGCGCTGTGCGAGGTGTGACCGATGCAAACCAACACCAGAGGCGGATCCAGCGACACCGAGCTGAACGAATTGGCTGTAAAGCCGCGCGGCGCGCCGCCCGCCTCGCGGGTGGTCAAAACCGTGACGCCGGTGGCGAAGCGGCCAAAGGCATCTCGCAAGGCACGCTTTTCTTCATCAGGCATGGTGGCTCCGGAGCAGTCGCAGGGTTGGCCACCCGTATATAATGCGACGGCCCCGAATGGACACCCACGAATGATGTGCACCGCGCGTCAGCGGCGCGCGGCGATTGTACGGCCGTCCGAGGCAATCAGGATCAGCGCACCCGTTTCGTCAATGACATAGCGTTCAATTTTAGGCAGCAGGTCCAGAATACGCTGCTCTTGCAACATCAGCGCCTCTGGACAGGCCATCATCGTGGCGCCAGCGGGCGCGATGGTGATAACGTCGCCCGTCGCCTCATAGCTTCCAATCAGACGGTTGCAGGTCGCACTGCCGGAAAGCGACCCATCGGCGCTGAACTGAAGTGTGGCGTTGCTGAAATCTATCACGCCCATGCCCTCGACATCCTCGATCCGCCATTCGCGTCCGACCAGCGGCATGTCGTCATTGGCTATCAAATAGTCAGCCACGGCGCGAAAAGCGGGCAGCGATGTGGGGTCGCTGGCGGCATTCGGCGCCACCGGGTGCGAGGCAAAGCGCGCAATGACCATATCCGCCGCCGGATCGATCCACAGCGTCTGGCCATGCACACCGCGCGCGGCATAAGCGCCGTGATCGTCGCCGGAAACCCACCACATCGACCGATAGCTCCACCCCGGCAGCAGATCATAGCCGGCCTTGGCGAAGTTTTCAGTGCTGCCGCCCCGCGCAATCGCCGGCACTGCGGCTGGGGGAACGATCTGATCTGTGCCGACGCGCCCGCCATCCAGCATCATTTGGCCCAGTCGCGCCATATCTCGGAGCGTTGCGTTGAAGCCACCGCCAGCAAAGGGCGTGCCGAGTGAATCGACCGTATAGAACGCTTCCCGTTGCGCTCCTATATGGGACCAGATCCGATCTGCCAGCAGGTCTGCGACTGACATATTCGTCGCACGTGCAATCAGCCAGCCCAGCGCATCGGAGTTGACAGTGCGATAACTGAACCCCTCGCCATGGTCGCCGCTTTTCTGTACCGTCTGGAGAAATTCGAAATAGCTGCGCGGGCCCTCATATCCTTCGGGCTTGGGAAGGGCGCTGCCAGCATCGGCATAAACCCAGACATCGGCGTTCGGATCACTATAATCCTCTGAAAACTCAAGTGCCGTTGTCATATCCATGACCTGGCGCACCGTCGCATCACCAAAGGCGCTGGCCGCCAGTTCCGGAATCAGATCGCCAACGCGCACAGCCTCATCCAGCTTGCCTTCGGCGATCAGAACCTCACCCAGTAGCCCGGTCAGCGACTTGGTGGCTGACATCGCGGCGTGCAAGTCGTTGCCGTTCAGACACCCGTCGTAACGCTCGTAGACGACGCGGCCATGGTGCAGCACGATCACGCCATCGGTATAGTTCGCATCGAACGCGGCGTCCCACGTCATGGCATCGCCGCCACCCAGCGGCGTGAACGTGACACCGCCAAGCGCCGGTTTCATAGCCTCGATCAGCGCGCTTTCGCCGCTCATGCCGTTGTAGACGGCAACGTTGGGCAACAACTGGCGGAAATTGCAGACGGTCCAGCGCAGCTTGGGAAAGGCAAAAAAGTCGGGATCGGATATGCGGATCGCCTTGCCGTCAGGCGGTGGAAATCCTTGCATCCACCCCAGATCAGACGGATCCGACGCCTGCGCCGAAACCGGTGCAGCGACCTCTTGCGCGCTTGACGCCCCGGCACACCCCAAGGTTGCAACCAATGCTATGCCTATCATGCGCCTCATGCATTTCTCCTTTTTCGTTCCTGCCTTACCCGAACAGGGCGGGGTCTGCACCCGTGAAAGGGTGTAATACAACCTGCCTGCGCCGCGCCGCTGCACGCCAGAACCGGTTGCATACTGCCGGTTGATCCATGAAACGGCAGGGCAGGAAGGGTCAAGGCCGTTCTGCCCTGTCACCACACGAAAGGCCCGTCTCATGCGTAAATCGCGCGAAACATTCCTGGCCGTCAGCGCAGTTGCACTGATCGCGCTGAATTTGCGCCCGTTTCTGGCCGGGCCGGGGCCGGTACTGAACCGGATCGGCGCAGAGACGGGTCTGGGCCCTGCGGGGCTGTCGCTGCTGACGCTGGGGCCGCTGGCACTGATCGGGCTAGGAGCATTTCTGGCGCCGCGAATTCAAACGCGCGTCGGCGCACGGCGGGCCATTCTGATTGCGCTGTGCTGCATCATGGCGGGATCGACGGCCCGAATCATTCCGACCGCAGCGATCGTCATTTTCACCGCAGCAATCTGCGGGCTGGGCGTGGCATAGATCCAAGCCGTTCTTCCCGCGCTGATCCGCGAGCGGTTTACCCGGCGATACGGGCTGGTCACCAGCATTTACTCTGCATGCCTGCTGGCGGGCGGCGCGTTGGGTGCGCAAGCTGTACCTCTGATCGCAGAGGGGTCCGGCTGGAACGTGGGGCTGGCGGCGATGGCGCTGCCTGCGCTGCTGGCCATCACCGTGACATTGGCCGCGCGCACGCTGGACATGAGCGCCAGTGAAACGCCGGGACCGTCGATGTGGCAGGTGATGGCTGAGCGGCGCACATGGCATTTGATCGCATGCTTTGGCGCGCTGAATGCAAGTTATGCGACAATCATCACATGGCTTGGCCCGCAGTTCGAGCTGCGCAGCATTGCGCCCGGCCATGTCGGATTTCTGATCGCGGTCATGTCAATCTGGCAAGCCGCGTCTGCTCTGATTCTGCCACCGTTATTATCGGCGCCACATCAAAGGCGCGGCGCCCTTTTATTGTCCGTAGCACTACAAGCCGTCGGATTCATCCTGCTGATACTGGGCGCGATCCCGCCCCTTGTGACGGTTTCGATCATGGGCGTCGGGCTGGGCGGTACGTTTGCACTGATGATCGTCGCAATTGTGGATTGCACAGCGGACCGTAGCGCGGCGGTCCGGCTGATGGCAGCGGTTCAGGGCGGCGGTTTCATCCTGAACGCGCTGTCACCGCTGGTCGCGGCGCTGGTGATGGAACGCGCTGGCGGGTTTGCAGCCATCTGGGCGCTCCATTTGGGCTTGCTGGCGCTGGCCGTGCCGCTGGTAATGACAATGCCCCGCACCCCAGAGGCCAAATTGCATGGTTAGATCACGGCAGGAATATGCATCGCCGGTGCAGATAATCGCCTCGCCAGCAAGGGCGCGTAGCGTTACGGTCGTTCAATAATATCCAACCTGCGCCCGACAGGAGACATCCCTTGCTGACCCTTGTGAAATACCTGGTGCTTGGACTGGCGTTCATTGGCATTGCCATCATCGTCGCGCGTCTCCTTTTTGCCCTACCCGCAAATGGCGGCGCACCGGGCAAGGCGCTGGCCCCCGCCACAACCGGCCCGCTGGCCGAAGCCTTGACTGAAACCGCAGCAGTCCATTCTGGTCTGTCGGGCATTGCGCAGCTTCAAAACGGGGCAGATGCCTTTGCTGCGCGGATGATTCTGGCCGACGCGGCCGTGTCGTCAATCGACGCGCAATACTATATCTGGCATGATGACCTGACCGGCACACTATTGCTGGACGCGCTTAAGCGCGCTGCGGATCGTGGTGTACGCGTGCGCCTGCTGTTGGACGACAACGGCACCTCCGGGCTTGATGCGCAGCTGGCGCAGCTGGACGCGCATCCTATGGCTCAGGTTCGGCTATACAATCCGTTCAACCTGCGCCGGTTCAAACTGCTGTCCTACACCTTTGATTTTTTCCGCCTCAACCGAAGGATGCACAACAAATCGTTTACCGTCGATAACCACGCCACCATTCTGGGTGGCCGCAATGTCGGCGATGAATATTTCGGCACCGGTGAAATTGCACTTTATGTCGATCTGGACGTCATGGTTGTGGGCGATATCGTCCCTGAAGTGTCGGCAGATTTCGACACTTACTGGAACAGCCAGCCGGTCCACCCCGCCACACCGATTGTCGGCACCGCCAGCGGGGACGATGATATCGGCGCGCTACTGGCCCGGCATCAGGGAACGGACCAGATGCAGACCTACCGATCCATCCTGCAAACATCCGAAACTGTGCCACAATTGACCGGCGGCATCCTGCCGCTTGAATGGACCACAGCGCTGCTGATCAGCGACAAGCCCACCAAGGGTCAGGGGCTGGTGCGACGCAAGGATCTGCTGGTCACAAGGCTGCTGGATGCGGTAGGCGAGGTGAATCAGAGGTTCGATGGTATCTCACCCTATTTCGTGCCGGGCAAATTGGGCATGCGCAACTTTGCCGCGCTGGAGAAACGGGGCGTCGAAGTGCGCATGCTGACCAATTCTCTGGAGGCGACGGACGTTTTGCCGGTGCATGCCGGTTACACCAAATACCGCAAGGACATACTGAAAAGCGGCGCCCGCCTGTTCGAACTGCGCCGCACCGGCACGCTGGAAATGTCGGCTGACCGGATGGGGCCTTTCGGCTCATCCGGGTCCAGCCTGCACGCCAAGACATTTGCGGTGGACGGTGAACGCATCTTTGTCGGATCGTTCAATTTCGATCCCCGCTCGATCACGCTGAATACCGAAATGGGCCTGCTGATCGACAGCGAGGCGATGGCCTCCCGCCTGCACGAGGCGTTCGATAACGGAATGGGCGGGCTGGCCTGGGAGGTGGAAAAACGCAAGGGCGGTTTGGTCTGGGTCGATCCCACGGCCCCCGACGCGGACCCCCTGACGGTCGAGCCGGGCGGGAGCCTGATGCGCACCGTCGCCCTGACTGTGATCGGCTGGCTGCCGATCGAATGGTTGCTTTAACGGCTATTCCGCCGCGTCTGCCTCGGCATCGGCGCGGTCCATCAAAACCCTTAAATGGCGCGCAAACGCCCATGTCGCAGGCACCCCCAGCACCGCTCCCCAGATAACGGCGGTCATTGGTGCCATCACCACCAGATCCAGAAACGATCCCAGCAGCGCCGCGAAATACAGATTGATCATCATTGCGCCGGCGCCGAACGGATACAGCACCAGCGTCAGCGCCCCTACGCCCCAGCCGCGCCGTTCCGTCATCGGCGGCGCACCAGCATATGAACCGCCAAAAGCGCCAGCAACAGCGCGACCGATGCCGCAAAGAACCACCCCTCGGCGGTTGCCGTTTGCGGCTGCGGAATCGGCCGTTGGAAAGCTTCGGCCAGCGCGCCGGTCGGGAGGATAAGGGCCAATAGGGCGATAAGACGGTACATGTCAGGTCTCCTGCGTCAAGGTGCGGTAAATGTCGGGCAGAACGCGGGTCAGGCGTTCGGGGCGGGGCAAAAGGTGAAACCCGCCGCGCCCAAAAATGCGAGCAAACCAGTCTTGCCCGTCGGCATCGACGACGATGCCATGCACGGCCTGCCCGGCGCGGCGCGCCTCGACAACGGCCATGTGGCTGTCCTCGATCCCATGCGTCCCCTCGTAATAGTCCAGATCATTCGGCTTGCCGTCGGTCAGCACGATCAGCAGCTTGCGTGCTGCCGTCTCCTCGGCCAGCTGGGCGCTGACATGGCGGATGGCGGCGCCCAGACGGGTGTAGTGGCCGGGTTTCAGCGCGCAGATATTATCGGTGACGTCGCGGCTCATGGTCTGATCAAAGCGTTTGCAGCGCGTCAGGAACACCCGGTCGCGGCGCAGGGACGAAAACCCCCAGATACCCAGCCGGTCCCCTGCCGCGTCGATGCCCCCCGCGAGTGCCGCCAGCGCATCGCGCGCCACGTCGATCACGGAGGTCTCACCGACGACCGATTCGGTCGAACGGGACGTGTCGATCAGGAACGCCACGGTCAGATCGCGCGAGGTCTGGCGAGAGGCCTGAAACACCCGGTCATCGCAGCGCCCGGTCGCGCGCAGGTCAATCTGCGCGGCGATGGCAGCGTCCAGATCCAGCTCGGAGCCGTCAATCTGGCGCGGTTGCAGGATGCGGCGCGGGCGCAGCACCTCGAACTGGCGGCGCACCTCCTCGGTGCGTTTAGCATTGGGGACAAAGTCATTGGTCGGGTCCGGGACGGCGTCCGCCTCAAGCACGCGGCAATGATCTTCCATGTAGCTGCGCGAGCGGTGGTTCCATTCGGGGTAAGTGAAGGTGCCCGACAGCCGTTCGTGATCTGCGTCCGCCGGGGACAGGTCCAGATGCAGGCGCAGGCGGGTTGCCGCGCGCTTGTCATTCTTGGACAGGGTAATGTTGTCCTGATCATCCGCCGCCTTCTGGGCGTTCTCCTCGTCATCGTCGTGGATGGTGCGGTTCAGGTTCATCGATTCGACCCATGACAGGATCGCCTCGAACCGGTGTAGGATGAAGCTGTCCTTGCGATTGGCCTGATCTTGATCCTTGCGCATACCCAGCTTGCGCTTGGTCATCTGTGCGGCGTCAGGCACGTTGCCCGGCTCGTCCGCGTGATCGTCAGCAGAGGCGCCCTGCCCGGCGGGCGTGAAGTCCAGCCAGATCGGCACATGCGCGAATGTCAGGTGATTGCGCGCGGTATCGGCTGCGTCTGTCTCTGGCAGATCAATACCGGCCAAGGCGGCGCGCAGGGTCTGCTCAATCGCCTTTTCAGGGCCCGGAAGCTGCGTGCGCGGACGCGTGGCGAGGATATGCGCCGTCATCTCGGTGTGGCGTGCGCGCAGGCCCGGACAGGCATCCAGCACGCGGCGGCCTGCGACGGTATTGGCGCGGATCATGGCCAGATCGCGTGCAGCGCCCGTCTGATCGCCAGCGGCCAGCGCCGCATCACCGGCCAGCGCCGCCAAGGCGACCAGCCAGAAATAGGCGGACCGGTTCAACGATTGGGCCGGAAAAACATCGATCATCGGCGGCAGGCGCAGGCGTTCTCCGTCAAAGGCGGCAAGATAAATCTTGTCCCGCTCGGTCGCCAGCTTGCGCACCGCAGGACGGCGGTGGCGCGCGACACTGGCAGCGACCTCGGACAGCTCCACCCCCGGCGGGCCGCCGAGGGCGCGGAACATCATGGTCAGGCTGGGGCGCACGGACTCCAGCGTTGCCGCCTCATCCGGATAGGAAGGTGCGGCACCGATCCCCACGGCGTAATCATGCCATAGATTTCCGACCGCTTCTTCGGGGTCCATCAGGTCAAGGGGATGCAGTGCCATGTTGTCTTATCCGTAGACTGTCGCGACCAGATCGCGCAGGGCGGTCTGAACGTCATCATCATCGGTCAGCGGTTCAATCACCGCCGCCTCAAGCGCCTGTTCCACGCCCATGCCGCCAGCCATCAACGTGGCTGCATAGATTAGCAGGCGGGTCGATACGCCCTCTTCCAGATCCATGCCTGACAGGTTGCGAATATGCCCGCCCAGCCGCACCAGCGGTTCGACACGGTCAGCAGGCAGACCGCTTTCCTCGGCGACAACGGCAATTTCCGTCTCGGGATCGGGGAAACCGAATGTGATCGCCAGAAAACGCTGGCGCGTCGAGGGTTTCATCCGTTTCAGAACGTTCTGATAGCCGGGGTTGTAGCTGGCGACCAGCATGAAACCGGGCGGCGCTGTCAGCTCCTCTGCGGTGCGGTCGATCATCAGGGTGCGGCGGTTATCGGTCAGCGGGTGCAGCACCACGGCCACATCCTTGCGCGCTTCGACCACCTCATCGAGGTAGCAGATCGCGCCTTCGCGCACGGCGCGCGTCAGCGGGCCGTCGACCCATTCGGTCTCGCCGCCGCGAAGCAGATAGCGCCCGATCAGGTCAGCCGCTGTCAGGTCGTCATGGCAGGCCACGGTATAGAGCCGCCGACCCGTCCGCGCGGCCATGTGTTCGACAAAGCGGGTTTTGCCGCAGCCGGTCGGCCCCTTCAGAAGAAGGGGCAAACCGTTTTTGTGAGCCGATTCGAACAGGGTACATTCATTGCCTGTCTCAGCGTAGTATGGCGCGCCTTTCGGCGCGCCTGCATGGGCATTCATGTTCATTTCCCCACAATCGGATCAGACTTCATCGCTGCCGGATTTGCCGAACCCGGCGCCACCACCTCGCGGCGGCGAACCACCAGGATCGAGTAGATGAACAGCAGAGCGCCCAACACAACGGCGCTGCCCGCGATCAAGCGCATCAGATAGAACAGCACCAGCTCGTCCTGGACATCCATATAGTAGTTGCCCAGCACCCGCTGCATGTGCGTCTGAATGACGCCGGCAAAGGTCAGTGTGAAGGTCATGAACGCCATGCCGCCGGTCATCAGCCAGAACGATCCCATGTTCAGCACCTGATTGTAAGGCTCGCGGCCCTTCAAAAGCGGCATTGCATAGCTGATGATCGCCAGGTTGATCGCCACATAGGCGCCGTAGAAGGCAAGGTGCCCGTGCGCCGCGGTGATCTGCGTGCCGTGGCTATAGAAGTTCACGCCGTGCATGTTGTGCAGCACGCCCCAGACACCCGCCCCAAAGAAGGCGATAGTGGCTGAGCCCAGCGACCACAGAAGTGCGGCCTTGTTGGGGTGGTTGCGGCGGCCCTTCCAGACCATGACAAAGGCAAAGGACATCATCAGGAAGAACGGGATGATTTCCAGCGCACCAAAGATGCTACCAATCCACATCCAGTAGCCCGGCAGACCAATCCAGAAGAAGTGGTGACCAGTTCCCAGGATACCCGTGAACAGCGCAGTGGCGACAATGACATACAGCCATTTTTCGATCACTTCACGATCCACGCCCGTCAGCTTGAGCAACAGGAACGCGAGGATAGAGGCCATCACCAATTCCCATGTGCCTTCGACCCACAGGTGAACGATGAACCACCAATACATTTTGTCCAGGCTCAGGTTCACCGGGTTGATGAACGAGAAGATCCAAAGAAGCGACAGCAACCACAGCCCCACCAGCAGCACGCCGGTAATGGCCGTCTTGCGACCCGCAAGAACCGTCATCGAGATGTTGATCAAGAATATGACAGCCGCGACCAGAATCCCGAATCGCACCCAAAGGGGTTGCTCCAGGAATTCGCGCCCGCCATGGACCTTGAAGCCGTAGCCGATGACCGCACCAAGGGTGCCGACGATCAGGATGATCAGCTGAAGGTAGGCCAGCTTGGTCGACCAGATCTCGCGCTCTGATTCCTCGGGCACCATGAAATAGGCAGCCCCGAAGAAGCCCAGCAGCAACCAGACGATCAGCGCGTTGGTGTGAACCATGCGGATGATGTGAAACGGAAAGATTTCGGCCAGGAAATTGGGCTGAACATAGATCCAGCCGATGGTCAGCCCGCCCAGCACCTGCACGGCAAACAGTGCCATCGCGCAGATGAAATAGGCATAAGCGATCTGTTGAGATTTATACTTCATGTGCTTGTCTCCTTAGCCCGCATCATTGGGCGGCCAGCCCTGTGTGTCGGTCTGATCGGCCCAGCGCAGGAATTCCGCCAGTCCGCGCTTGTCCTCTTCGGTCATCTCGAAATAGGGCATTTGGCGGCGACCTTCGATTCGGCTGGGCTGTGCCTCGATCCAGGCGTCCATTATTTCATAGGCGCCTTCGGGATCGTCTACGACGCCCCAACGGGTCATCACGTTGCCCAGTTCGGGTGCGAAATACGCGCCCTCACCATGCAGCGAATGGCAGTTGATGCAGCTATTACGCTCCCACACTTCCTTGCCATGAGCGACGGCCGCAGTGATCGGAGCCCCCGCAGTGGATTTGGTAACAACGTAGTGGTGGCTTTGCACGACCAGCGCAAGAAAGACGATGACGAAGAAAAGTGATCCGCCATAGAAAATATTGCGTGCCCGCGACTTAGTCAGGAATTCGGCCATTCGCGGGCCTCCCTATCTGGTTGCAGTCAACCGCAACCTACCTCCGGTTGCAGTGCTGGGCAACCTATCCATATTCCGCACGCAAAGTTTGCGCAAAATCAAAGTTTGGCCCGATTGTCTGTGACATCGTGCCCTGACCGGCTGGGAGGGCCGATTGATGACAACATCTGTACAGCGCGCCATGGACCAGAGCGTATCCGAAATAATGACAACATGGCCCCAGACGGTGCGTGTATTTCTGCGCCACGGCATGCACTGCGTCGGATGCAAGGTCGGACCGTTTCACACCATCGAAGACGCGTGTCTGGAGTACAATCTGGACGAGGCGGATTTTCGGCGCGAACTGGAAGGCGCGATCAACGAGGCGCCGGAGGCTCGGCCAGCATAACCAGCTCATGCGGCTGGCACACCATGATACGCTTGCGCTTGCTTGTCACTATGCCGCGTTTTTCCCATGCGCTGAGCAGACGGCTGACAGTGTGCAGGGTGGTGCCGGTCATCTCTGACAGATCCTGGCGCGTGATGGGAAAATCCACCTCGATCCCTGCATCCGTGCGGCGTCCCATTTGGGTGATCAGCCGCAACAGCGCATTTGCGACTCGCTGCTCGACCTGCTGGGTCGCTATCTGCATGACCTGATCGTGCATTTCCTTCATACGCTGGCCAATGGTGCGATAGGCCACAACAGAGAATCCTGGATAACTGCCAGTAAAATCGGGCCATTGTCGCTGTGGCCATGACAGCACAATGGTCTCGGACGCCGCTACAGAGGTGGCCGGAAAATGTGTGTGGCCCAGCGCCAGAGCGATTCCGAACAATTGCCCCGCCGGAATATGCATCACCGTGACATGCTCGCCTTCCGGGGTCACGCGCCCGACACGAACATATCCATCCAGCAGCAGATAAAACCTGTCCGCCTCGGCACCTTCGTGAAAAACGGTATCGCCCGCCTCAAAGCGATGCGTTGTCGCCTTGTCCAGAATTTCGCGAATCTGCGCACGCTCCAACCCTCTGAAAGGGTCCAGACCGTTAAGCAGGCTTTCATCGAGTTTGGGCACGGCAATACAATCCTCTGATTTGGTCCGGTATTACCCGTGTCTGACAAGGATTCCGAGAGGTGATTTTGCGCCGGATGGCGCAGGCGTGGAAACCTGTCAGGAGTTTGCATCGGCCACGAGTGTGACGCACCCGCCGCACTCGGCAGAGGGCAGCTGTTTGGCGGCGGCTGCGCTGTCAGCACATCTGGACGCACGGCAGGGGCCGAACAACGCGCCGGTCACGTCATCACGGCAACGGCGACACGCCCAGCACCACAGGGTGCAACCCCAGCAATGCCACATACAGCGTGAACGCGATCCCCAATCGCATCGCCGTCCCGGCCCAGGAGACCGGGCGCGGCAGTAGCGAAGTGTCGGCAATGCGTTGGCACAGCGCCTGCCACTGCGCGCGCCCCATCTCGCGCCGCTTGCGCCGGTCGACAATGCGCATTCCGGCAAGGGCGAAAAACGCGAACACGCCGAACAAGATCACATGCGCCAGATCGCCATTCGGCACCAGATGCGCGCCGGCCCACAGCGCCGCCGCGACCAGTAGCGGATGCCGCGTCCAACGCAGAATACCGGGGCGGTCGGGGTTAAAACGATCATTATGCGCCCCGCCAAAAGACAGCGGATTGGGACGCCCAACCGCAAGGCATAGCAGCGCGCAAGCAACACCCATCGCCACCAGCGGCACCCAGCTTTGCCATGGCGCGCGCGGCCACAGGCCGACATAGGGCGCGTTGGCGGCTGCCACGATCAGCCATGTCAGCACAGCAAGCGACAGCGCGGAATAAGCTAACGTAAAGCCGCCTCTGCCCATCGCGGAAACCAGACGCGCCTTTACCGGTGGGCGCAGCGGTATGCTGTGGCTTAGGAAAAATGCAGCAAAGGCGGCGGCAAAACTGGCCCAGCCCATCATGCCTTGCCCGGTTTGGAGGTCAGCAACATCGGGCCGTAGATCAGGGCGAACCCTCCGAACGCGCCGATCCAGCAAAGCGCGGCCAGCTCCAGCAGCGGCAGGCCGGGCAGCAAATCTGCCACCAGCCGCGCCAGAACCGATAGCGCCATCAGACCATACAGCGCGACCGTTCCCGGCCCCGCGTGCAGTTTGCGCCCCGTATGGCCCAGCGTGGCGCGTGTCATCACCGCCAGCGTCATCATTCCGATCGCGCCGGCCATCCACAGATGCTGTGCTGCGGCCAGCGGCATCGCGTCAGGCCAAAGCGCCGCAACTCCCAGCGCCAGCGCCCCAAGCGGCACGAACCCATATCCGACATGCAACACCGCAACCAGCGGATCGGCCGCGGTGCGCAAGCCGCACCACCGCGACAAACGCACCGCATGCAGCGCGCCGATACCCAGCAGCGCAACCCCCGTCGCCCCGCCGGCAGGCTGGATCACCCACAGAATTAGGGCTGCGACCGTGAAGCTCAGAGCTACCTTGTCGAAACGCTGCATGGGCGGCGCAGGACGCGCCGGATCACCTCTTTTGGCCAGCCAGTTGCGCGTGAAACTAGGGACGACCCGCCCGCCAATAAGCGCAATCATCATGATTGCCGCCCCCAGTCCCAGCCGCAGGCCGATACCCTGAGCGGCAAGTCGCCCCTCTGCCGCATCGACATGAAACAGCCCATTCGCCAGCGCGAAAACAGCCAGCAACAGCAAAACCGGCAGGTTGCGCCAGTTCTTTCCAGCAACAATCTCGCGCAGGATCATGGCGCCGAGCGCGACAGGAAAACTGAGATCGACCGCAGCCACCACCGCCCAATGCGCGCCCAAGGTCAGCGTCACCGCCGCCCTGCCCGCCAGCCAAAGCAGCGCCAGCGCCCCCAAAGGCCAGCCCGTAACAGGCAGACGCCCGGTCCAGTTCGGCACCGCCGTCAACAAGAAGCCTCCGATGATCGCACCCAGCGTACCAAAGAGGAATTCATGCGCGTGCCAGGAAATCGGATCAAACCCCAGATCGATCTTCAGCGCGCCCGTCAGCGTCAGAATCCAAATCGCCATGGCGATGGCGGCCCAAGTCGCGCCGCCCAAAAAGAACGGGCGAAACCCGTAAGTCAAAAGGGTCGGCCCCTGCCATCCGCGCATTTGGCCCGCTGTTCTGGTCGTCATCTCACGTATCCTTTGGAAATGTATTAGCCTCGGGCGGGCGCTCTGCGCTAATCGCCCAAGGCAGGGATGCCATTGCCGCCCTCTTGCGGCAGGCCATAGCTCAGCCCGCGTCCGATCCTGTGTGCCAGCGCAGCCCAGCCATAGGCCAGCGGCCCCGGCAATTCCTGCGTTAATACAGTCTCGAACAGCGACAGCCAAACCGGAAAATGGGCGGCGCGGACATTTCCAGCCGCCTTGTGAATCTGCATCGGATTGCCATCATAACTGCGTTGGAACAACAGCGCATTGCGCCAGAATCGCCCAATCTTTTCCTCATGGGCGGGCCAGTCCGTCACATGCTCCGCAAAAACCGGGCCCAGCGCCGGATGGACGCGGACGCGCTCGTAAAACCGCGCGACGACCCGGTCGATCTGTTCCTCTGTCACAGGAATGCGCGGCGGCAGCGTCATATCACGATGACCCAGACCACGATGAGGCAAACCACCAAATAAAACAGCGTGTTGACCATCCAGCGCAGCAGTCCGCCATCGGCCTCGGGGGTCGACCCCCATTCGCTCGCACACCTTTGTTCGTGGCCAGAGTATTGCATCAGCAATTTTCATGAGGCGCCTCTTATTAGGTATTTCCAGTGCCGAATATATAGCCCTTCTTATTGCGCATTGTAAATGCTAATTATCACGACATGCAGTTAGACAAATTCACTGATTACGCCTTGCGCGTTCTGATAACCTTGGCGATCAAATCGCCAGCGCGGATGCCGACATCCGAAATTGCCGGTATTTTCGGGCTGTCCGAGAATCACCTGTCCAAGGTCGCAACGCAGCTGGTGCGCGAAGGCTTCGTAATTGCCGAGCGGGGACGCAACGGTGGGCTGACACTGGCCCGCCCTGCCGAAGAGATCACCCTGGGCGCCGTCGTACGCGCGATGAAACGCGGCCAGCCGGTAGTCGAATGTTTCGGCCCCGACAAATCCTGTCTGATCCTGCCCGCATGCGGGCTGCGCGGCCCCCTTGCCGAGGCGCAGGAGGCCTTCTTTGCGACGCTAGACGGCTATACATTAGCTAATGCAACAAAAGCGCGCCATGCACTGGGGGATTTGCTGAAGATGTGATCCTTTGCTTCGGCCAGCGTGATCCAATCAGCCTGCTTGTCCGTATGCTAAAAGGCAACAGGAGGACCGCAATGTTCCGTAAACTCGCCCTGACAATCGTTCTTTTGATCGCCACACCTGCCGCCGCGCTCGACCTCAAAGCGCCCTTTTCGTCGATTGACGGTGGATCGCTTGCTCTGACGGACTGGCAAGGCCAGCCCGTTCTGGTGGTTAATACCGCCTCGCAATGCGCATTCACCCGGCAGTACCGAGGGCTTCAGGATCTTTACGACAAATATCGCGATCGCGGACTGATCGTTCTGGCCGTGCCCTCAGACGATTTCCGGCAAGAGCTGGCAACAAATGCCGAGGTCAAGCAATTTTGCGAACTGCAATACGGCATCGACATGCCGATGACCGGGATCACTCATGTCAAGGGTAGCGATGCGCACCCATTTTATCGCACCCTGAGGGACGAGACGGGATTCGCGCCCGGCTGGAATTTTAACAAGGTACTGATTGGCCCGGATGGACGAGTGGCTGGCACATTTGGGTCAGGGGTCGCCCCGCTGTCGACCAAGATCACCGGCCCAATTGAGACCATGCTGAAATGACTGCCGACGCCCCTGCCGACGATGACCGCACCATCCTGTATTATGATGGCGCCTGCCCGCTCTGCCGGGCCGAGGTTGCGCATTACGCCAATCTCGATACGGGCGGCAATCTGTCACTGGTCGATGTCTCGCAATCTGACGCAGCCTTGCCAGAAAGCTTGGAAGTGGCCGACGCCAAGGCGCGGTTTCACGTGAGGTCAGCCGAGGGTGATCTGCTGTCAGGTGCCCCCGCCTTTGCCGAGGTCTGGCGGCAGGTGCCAGGGTGGCGTCTGGCGGGCAGAGTTGCACAATGGCCGGGTGTTATGGCGCTGCTGGAGCTGGCGTATCGCGGATTTCTGCGGCTGCGTCCCGGAATCGTTCGGGTTTTCGCTGCCACACGGCGTAAAAGGAAACTGTGAATGTTCTTTCCCTTCAAGTTCGCCAGATCACTTTTTTCAAATGCCGTCTTGTGCGCCGCGCTCACCGCCGCAACCATCGCGCAGGGAGACGAGCGGATGATAGAGGATTTCAACGGCAGACCTGCCGAGCGATGGGAATTTATCAGCGATCAGGTGATGGGCGGCGTATCGACCGGGCAGGTCACACTGCGGCATGAGAACGGACAGACGGTTCTGCATTTGACAGGATCGGTCAGCACAGCGAATAACGGCGGCTTCATTCAGGCCCGCCTGAAACTGCCCGCTCGTCTGCCCGAAACCGCCCAAGGGCTGGAATTGAAGATCAAGGGAAACGGCCAGACATACTATATTCACGCGCGCACGGGCGGCACGATCTTGCCGTGGAATTTCTATCAGGCACCGTTTGACGCGGCACCCGAATGGGCGACGCTGCGCATCCCGTTCCAGCGGTTCGAGGCGCAGGGCATGTTGCTACGGGATGCTCTGGCCCCGGATGCCATCAAAAGCGTGGCAGTCGTGGCCTTTGGCCGCGACCATGTGGCGGATATTTCAGTGGCCCGTATCGGATTTTATTAGCGGCGTTCCAAATTCGATCCGGTCCGACATAAGGATGGCAATGGGGCGTGTCGGCTCGAACGAGGACAGGATAATAGACAGGATAGATGTCAGCGGCACGGCCAGCAATGCACCGGCAAACCCCCATAGCGCGCTCCAGACCGCCAGTGATACCAGCACGACAAAGGGGCTCAGATTGACGCGCCGCCCGATCAGGCGTGGCTCGACAATATTGCCTACAACCATCTGCGCCGCGGTCAGCAGGGCAGCCAGAAGCAATGTCCACCACAGATCACCGAACTGAACGATCGACAGGCTGACCGGAAAGGCGACGCCGACCAGAGATCCGAAATAGGGAATATAGTTCAGCAGGGCGATCACCAGCGCCCAGAAGATGGCAAAATCCACATCCAGCGCCCACAGGATGACAAAGGACACGCTGCCCAGGACCACGTTTATCAATGTCTTGATCGCCAGATAGTCCCCAATCCGGTCGTTGATGTCACTGATCATTGCCTCGGTTTTGGCGGCGCCTTCAGCATCGCGCATCGCGGCTGACAGTTTGACAGCGAAACCGGCGCGCTCGGACAGCAGGAAGGCCGAATAGACTATGACCAGAAACACGGACGTGCCAATTCCGGTGATGTTGTAAAACGCGGTGTTGATCAGGCTTTGCACGGACAGGCGCCCGAACGTCGCATCGCGGATCGCTTTCCAATCAGGTCGCTCGTCCACACCAAGCATATCAGCGCCCTGCGCCACCAGCTTTTCGATGTTCGACTGATAGGTGGGCGCCTCGCGCAGGATGCGGCTGATCGTGTCGATAACGACCCCCAGCAGGATCAGCACTACCACTGAAAACGCCATCAGCACCAGCAACCGCCGCATCGGCGCCGACAGCCGCCCGACCAGCGGCACAGCGCGCAGCGCTTCGGACACGTTGATCAGGACGTAAACGGCGATCACGGCGGCCAAAATGGGCAGCAGCACCGGCTTGCCGATCAGCAGCAGAAACCCGGCCAGAACCATCAAAAGCGCCGCATTGACCGGCAACGCCAATTGTTGCGGTTGTCCGGTCACTGGCGCCGCCCGGTCTGCGGATGAACTGGGGCTGTCTGGGGCATGCGCGCGGTCTCCTTCGGCAGAGGCCAGATAGCGACTGCAACATTGCTGATTGCAACGTTATGCCAAAGTTTCAGCCAATTACCACCGGCTGTTTGTCCCCGCCTGCCCCCGTTGCCGTCTTAGCGTGCCGCGACATAGCGGTCATAGTTCAGATCCGCTGTTTCAATATCAGACGCACGGCCCGCCACCAGATCGCTCAGCACTCGCGCCGATCCTGCTGCCATGGTCCAGCCCAGCGTGCCATGCCCGGTGTTCAGGTAGAGGTTGGGCGCGCCGGATTGTCCGATAATCGGCGTCCCGTCCGGCGTCATCGGGCGCAGGCCGGTCCACAGCACGGCGCGGCTTTGATCTGCGGCGCCCTTGAACAACGATTCAACCGACATCGTTAGCGTTTCCTGCCGCTTAGCGCTCAGACTGCGGTCCATCCCGGCCAGTTCAGCCATGCCGCCCACACGGATACGGTCGCCCAAACGGGTGATCGCGATCTTGTAGGTTTCGTCCATGACGGTCGATTGCGGCGCGTGTTCGGGCGCAACGATCGGCGCGGTGATGGAATAGCCCTTGACCGGATAGATCGGCAGCTTAAGCCCAAGCGGGCGCACCAGATCCGGCGAATGGTTGCCCATCGCCACCACGAACACATCCGCGGTTACGCGGCCCTCGGATGTCTCGACCGCCTCAATGCCGCCGGGGCCTTGGATCAGCGCGCGGATCTCGACGCCCGGACGGAATGTCACGCCCAGATCCTTGACCATCATCTGGGCCAGCTTGGTCGTAAAGATGTGGCAATCGCCAGTCTCATCGCCGGGCAAGCGCAGACCGCCGGCAATCAGATCACGCGCGCCAGCCAACCCCGGCTCGACCTTGACGCAGCCAACTGCATCCAGAACCTCGTAGCGCACGCCGCCCTTTTCCAGAACCTTGATGTCCTTAGCCGCGCCATCCACCTGTTTTTGCGTACGAAACAGCTGCAACGTGCCCTGCTGGCGGTTATCAAAGTCAATTCCCGTCTCGTCGCGGATCTCGGTCAGGCAATCACGGCTGTATTCGGCCAGCCGCACCATGCGCCCCTTGTTCACTTCATAGCGCGCCTCGGTACAATTCCGCAGCATGCGCGCCATCCAGCTGACTTTTCTCCAGTCCATTTTCGGCTGCACGATCAGCGGCGCGTGGCGCTGAAACAACCACTTTATAGCCTTCAGCGGAATTCCCGGCGCTGCCCAAGGGGCGGAATAGCCCGGCGAGATTTGCCCGGCATTGGCAAAGGTCGTGTCCTCTCCAACGGCTGCGTTCCGGTCGATCACGGTAACCTCGTGACCATCTTTGGCCAAATACCACGCAGATGTGACGCCGATAACGCCGCCTCCGAGAACAACGATTTTCATAGCTCACTCCACTGCCAACGCGCGCTTGTTCGAGGGTCACAAAAACACCATGTTGCCGTGAATTTTCCATTGGATTTGCGTGTGCAACGCATACTGTTTCGAATAATATTCGGTAAACTACAGGAGACACCCATTATTATTGATCTGGATCAGAAATTTGCCGTACAAGCTTTCAGCAATCAATACCAATGCGCCATTTTCGTGCGCCACCTCCCGCCATGACCCGGGCCGCGACACGGACGCAGTTCCGGACAACGCCCTGCGCCAAGCTTCAACCGCCAGCGTGATCGGCTCGGCCGAAACCCAAACCACCTCACCGGGGGGGGGGGGGGGGGGGGGGGGGGGGTTAAACATCAATGCTCAGATGGATTTTCGCGTTGCCAGCTTCCAGCTTGCTGAGCAGAGGCGCGCTTGGCTTCACGTCCGTGACCAGATGGATGCCTTCGGTCCAACCAGTGATATACTTCAGGGCCCGGCGGTCAAACTTGGACTGATCAGCCAGAACATAAGCCGTCAGCGAACATTCGATCATTGCGCGGTAAACCTCGGATGGGCCCAGCATGGCTTCACTCACGCCGCCGGCATCCACCCCGGATGCGCCCATGAAAGCGACAGGCGTATAAAACCGTTGGATCGCCGCCAGCGTTTCGGGGCCAGTGACCAACCCCTCTTTGCCGTCGAAAAGGCCGGGCAGGCACATTATCTGGATATTGGCATTTTCGGACAGTTCCGCCGCGACCCGGTGCGCGGGGGTCAAAACCGTCAGGCGCCTTGTGGTGCTGCGCAGCGCCCGCGCGAAATGCAATGTCGTTGCACCCCCGCCAACAAAAATGGTTTCCGCATCCCCGATAAGCTCCATCGCCTTGCGCGCGATGGCCTGCCGTGCCTCGATATGCTGGCCAAGACGCTCGGCCAGATGCGGCTCGGACACTTGGCCCCGAACCGCGCCGCCGTAGGTACGGCTGATGCGCCCCGCCGCGTCCAGACGCGCCAGATCGCGGCGAATAGTCTCGGACGATACATTCAGACTATCGGCCAATTCATTGACACGCATTGACGGATTGCGGTCCAGCGCCTCAAGAATCTGGTCCTGCCGCCGCTCCTTTTTCGACACTACCATTTTCGCATCCTCCTGCCTTTCGCTGGTTATAGCCCGAGGTTTGCCCGTGTCACTCGCAGATATTGCCCGACTTGCCACAAAAGAATTGCCAACGCCAACTTTATGACTAAGGTGAAGGGTGACTTAGGGGGAATCACGCGTGTTCAACTACGGATTTTTCAGCTTCGACTCCAAAGAGGACCTTCTCGAAAAGGCCGCAGAATACTGGAATCCTGGCAAGGTGCAGTTCTGGAGCGATGCGGGCACGCCGATGGTGATTGACCGCCGCGAGGAGTATTTCCTGCATGACATGTCGGGCAAGCGCCTGATTGATTTGCACCTGAACGGCGGCACTTACAATTTCGGCCATCGCAATTCTGAACTGGTGGCGACGCTGAAATCCGGCCTTGATTATTTCGACATGGGCAACCACTGGTTCCCGTCGGTTGCGCGGGCGGCCTTTGCCGAGCAGCTGATCAAGACGGCGCCGCATATGCAATATGCGATCTTTGGCGCGGGCGGTGCCGAGGCGGTTGAGATTGCCCTAAAAACAGCGCGTTACGTCACGCAGCGCAAGAAGATCGTGTCGATCATCAAGGGCTATCACGGCCATTCGGGCCTGTCGGTCGCGACCGGCGACGAGCGGTTTTCCAAGATCTTCCTGGCCGACCGGCCTGACGAATTCCTGAACGTGCCGTTCAACGATCCCGACGCGCTGGAGCAGGTGCTGAAAAAAGGCGATGTCGCCGCGTTCATCATCGAAACGATCCCGGCGACCTATGGTTTCCCGATGCCGGACGATGATTATCTGCGCGAATGTCACCGGATCTGCCGCAAATACGGCACGCTGCTGATCTCGGACGAGGTGCAGACCGGACTGATGCGCACCGGCGTCATGTGGGGCTGGCAGGGCTATGGCATCCAGCCCGATATCATGGTCTGCGGCAAGGGTCTGGGCGGGGGGATTTACCCGATCTCGGCCTGCCTTGTGACCAAAGAATGTGGCGGCTGGCTGACCGAGGACGGCGCGGCGCATATCTCCACGGCGGGCGGTGCCGAGCTGGGCTGTCTGGTCGGTCACAAGGTGATCGAGATGCTCGAGCGCCCCGAGATCATCTCGAACGTGCATTTCGTGACCGATTTCTTTGCCGCCGGGATGCAGGAAATGATGGCGCGCCACAGCGATATCTTTGTCGGTGTGCGCCAGCGCGGCGTGGTTCTGGGGCTGGAGTTCGACCATCCCGAGGGCGCTGTCGCGGTGAGCCGCGCGCTCTATGAAAACGGCGTCTGGGCGATCTTCTCGTCGCTGGACAAGCGGGTTTTGCAGTTCAAGCCGGGCGTGATGCTGACGGTGGATGTGTGCCAGGAGATTCTGGACCGGTTTGACGCGGCGATGCCGCGCGCCAGACAATTGATGAAAACGATGAGGACAGCCGCATGACCGCCGATCCAAACGCCGCGCGTCTGGTCGTTCCGGACCCCGCGCTCGCGACCGCCCATATGAAGATCAGCCGCGCCCATTGGGCCGTGCGCCAGTTCGGCAAGGCAAATCGTGAAACCGTGCTGAAAGTGGCCGAGGCGGTGGCGCGTGCGGGCCATGCGCAGGCGGGGCATTACGCCGATTGGGCGGTGCGCGAGACCGGCTTTGGCGTGGTCGAGCACAAGAAGCTGAAGAACGAGCTCAGCACCTTGGCGCTCTTGGATTACTACCGCGATCTGGATCTGGTCAGCCCGCGCATCCTGCCCGATGCCAAGATGGTGGAACTGCCCAAACCCGCCGGTGTGGTCTTCGCGCTGACGCCCGCGACCAACCCGATTGCCACGCTTTATTACAAGGCGATGCTGGCGATCCTCAGCCGCAATGCCATCGTGTTCAGCCCGCATCCTGCGGCGCGCGAGTGCAGTGTTGCAGCCGCCAAAACGCTGGCCGATGCCGCCGAGGCCGCAGGCGCGCCCGCCGGTCTGATCCAGTGTATCGAGCAGCCCTCGGTCCCGCTGGTGCAGGAGGTCATGGCGTCTGACAAGGTGGCGGTGATCATGGCCACGGGCGGCGGGCCGATGGTGCGCGCGGCCTATTCTTCGGGCAATCCGGCGATGGGTGTGGGGCCGGGCAATGCGGTGGCCTATGTTGATCCGTCGGCCAAGGTGGACGCGACCGCGAAACGGCTGGTGGACAGCAAGAGCTTTGACAATTCGGTGCTGTGCACCAATGAAAGCGTGGTTCTGACGCTGGACGCCAACCGCGCCAATATGGAGCGCGCCCTGCGCAGTGCCGGTGCGCATCTGTGCAACGAGGGCGACACCGACAAGCTGCGCGCGTATCTCTTTACCGATCACGGCTTCAACGTGGCGGCCATCGGCAAATCCGCCACATGGATCGCCGACAAGGCGGGCATCCGCGTCAACCCTTCGGCGCGTATCCTTGTGCCGGTGCTGAGCGCGCCGGGGCAGGACGACCTGCTGCTGCGCGAGAAACTGTGCCCGGTGCTGACACTGGCCTCGGCGGTGGACTTTCAACAGGCGATGACGATTGCGGCGCAGATCCTGAAACGCGGCGGCGGCCATTCGGCGGCCTTCCACGGCGAGGCGCCGGACCGGTTGCTGCAATTTGCGAGTGCCCTGCCGGTTTACCGCGTGGTGGTGAATGCGCCCTGCAGCCAAGGCGCGGCCGGGTTTGCCACGCATCTGCCGCCCTCCTTCATGATCGGCACCGGCTTTGCCGGGCGCTCGTCGGTGGGCGAGAATGTCGGCCCGCAGAATTTGGTGCACTGGACGCGCATTGCCTATAACAGCGATGCCTCGGTGCCGTTCGAGCATTTTGATCTGTCGGTGCTGGACAGCAAGCTGCCCAGCCAGCCCCGCCCGGCCCATGCCGCGCCGCGTGCGCCCATCGCCCCCTCTGCGCTGGAAGGCAGTGATCGCGACATGCTGCGCCAGCTGATCCTGGAAGAACTCAGAGGGCTGACCGGAGGCCAGAAATGACCGATCTACGCGCCTCGATCTTTATCGACCAATTGCAGCCGCAAACGCTGGCTTATCTGTCCACATGGATGCGCGGATCGCTGCCGCGCGCGCGCATGGCGGCGCAGATTGTCGAGATCGCGCCGGGTCTTGATATCGAGGCGCTGACCGATGTGGTGCTGAAATCCGCCGATGTGCGCGCGGGCCTTCTGGTGGTGGAACGCCAGTTCGGCACATTGCAGTTCCATTCGCGCTCCACCGCCGAGGTGCAGGCGGGCGCGGAGGCGGTGATGCAGCAACTGGGGACCACGGCGCATGATGTGGCGCCGCCGAAAATCCTTGCCTCGAAAATCGTCACCAATATCGAAAACCAGCATGCATTCCTGATGAACCGCAACAAGATGGGGTCGATGGTTCTGGGCGGTGAATCGGTTTATCTGCTGGAATGTCAGTCGGCGGCCTATGCGGTGCTGGCCTGTAACGAGGCCGAAAAAGAGGCCGATATCAAGGTGATCGACATGCGCCCGATCGGCGCCAATGGCAGGCTTTACCTTGCCGGGACCGAGGCGGATGTACGCAATGCCCGCAACGCTGCCGAGGGCGCGCTGCGCGCGGCGGGGGCCGAGTGATGTCTGCATTGCGCGACGAAATACGCAACATCCTGCGCGAGGAGATCGCGGCGCTGCGATCCGAAATCGCGCCGGCGCGCGCGCCCGAGGCTGTGCAGATCAGCGGCAGCGCCGATCTGGACCGCTTCGCGCGCGACCTCTTGATGCGCGCGCAGAGCGATCCGGAGTTTGCCGCCGCCGTCACCAGCGGCGCGCAGCGCTTCGAGCTGTCGGGCGGAATGCCCGCGCCCGCCAATACCTACGCGCCGCGCCCGGTGGTGCATCACACGCCCGCCCAGCATTCCACCGCGCAGCCGCCCCGTACCAAGGCGGCGGAGCTGACCAAGACGCTGGTGACCGAGCGTGACATCGACGCGCTGGACAGCAGCGCCAAGGTGCTGCGCGTGCCCAAACAATGCCGCCTCACGCCGCTTGCCAATGACGAGGCACGCCGCCGGGGCATCAAGATCGAAAGGTTTGCAACATGATACGCGCAACCGTGACCGGGAAAATCTGGGCCTCGCGCCGGATCGATACCATGCCGACCGGCGGGTATCTGGAGGTCGAAACCGAAACAGGCGCGCGCCTGATTGCGTTCGACCCGCTGGGATGCGCCCCCGGAGAGGCGGTGCTGATCACTCAAGGATCGGTTGCAGCCGCCTATTTTACGGATCGCACCGCGGCGATCGATGCGCTCATCATCGGCTCTATTGATGAAGAAACCCCCAACAAATCCGGCAAGTCCGGCAAAAACTGAAGGAGAGAGTAAATGGCAAATCTCGCACTCGGGATGATCGAAACCAAGGGCTACGTGCCGGCGCTGGCGGCGGCGGATGCGATGGTCAAGGCGGCGAATGTGGAAATCGTCGCCCGCAATGAGGTCGGCGGCGGGCTGGTCTCGGTCGTCGTGCGCGGCGATGTGGGCGCGGTCAAGGCCGCCACCGAAGCAGGTGCCGAAGCGGCCAGCCAAGTGGGTGACGTCACCGCCGTCCACGTGATCCCGCGCCCCCATGCCGATCTGGGCAAGCATTTTGACGCCGCACAATAAGCGTCCCTGAAGCCGGAGCATTTTGATGACTGAATTGCGTGTCTACCTGCCGATCGAGGATCTGCAACCGCAGTTCGCGGCCTATCTGTCCTCGCCCACAAGGGCGCGGGGGTATCCTCCCTTTACCGGGCAGAACTCGCTGATCATCGAGGTGGCTCCGGCGCTCAGCATTCACCGCATCACCGATCTGGCGCTGAAGGAAGCGCCGGACATGGAGCCGGGCATCCTGTTCACCGAACGCCAGTTCGGCCTGCTGGAGCTGCATGCCGACGACATGAAGGATGTCGAGGTGGCCGGGCGCGCCATCCTCAAGGGCATCAGTGCGAAACCCGAAGACCAGCTGGCGCCGACGATCCTTTACCACGACATCATCGAGGACCTGTCGGACCAGCACGCGATCATTCTCAACCGCTCGCGCGACGGCTCGATCCTGATCCCCGGCGTGGCGCTTTTGATCTACGAAATGGCCCCAGCCCTCTTCGCCTGCGTCGCCGCCAACGAGGCCGAAAAAGCCGCGCCAAACGCGACCATCAACGACGTCCAGATGATGGGCGCCACCGGCCGCATCTTCATGTCCGGATCCCTCAAGGACATGAAGACCGCCCGCGAAACAATCACAAAATGCCTCGAAGGCATAAAGGGACGGAAAAAGTAAGGGACGACAAGGCTGGGCCGGAAAACGCCGTAAGAGCGCATGGGAATCAGCATAAAACCATAACCAACAATCTCGGGAGGATTGACCATGACACTTTCAAGACGACAGTTTGCTGCCGGCGCCGGTGCGCTGCTGGGTGCAGGTGGCCTGATGGGCCCGCGTGCCGCCTATGCCGCGCGCGACAATGAGCTGAACATCCTGTGCTGGGAGGGCTACAATTCGGACCCCGTGCTTGGCCCCTATCGTGCCCTGCATCCCGACGCCACCGTGCGCGCCGAAAGCGGTACATCGGACCCCGACATGATCAACAAGCTGCGCGCCGGCGAGGTGCGCGTTTGGGATCTGATCAACGTCAACCAGCCATGGGCGCGCAACCAGCTTTATCCCGAGGGCCTGATCAAGGCGATGGATAAGGACCGCTTCATGCCCTATTTCGACAAGATGCTGCCGGAATTTGCCGAGCCTTATCCGCTGGCTTTTGCCGAGAACGGCGATCTTCTGGGTATGCCGCAGCGCTACGGCCCCTTCTCCTTTGTGGTGAACACTGACAAGATCAGCCGCGAGACGGCAGAGGACGAGGGTTGGAACCTGTTCTTTGACGAAAAGATGAAGGGTCGCTACGGCGTTCTGACCTATGACAACTGGAACATCATCCACATGGCGATGGCATCCGGGCTGAACCCGTTTCAGGCGATCGAGGGCGAGGATCAGCAAAAGTTCAAGACAACCGCCGAATATATCTTTGGCAATGCACGGCTGCTGACCGACGATCTGGTGGCGATGAACACCGCGCTTATCAACGGCGAAATTGACGCCTATTTCACCGGCGGCGTCTATACTGCCTCGCCCGCGCGGTTTGATGGTCTGACCAATGTGCGGGCAATCACGCCCAATTCCGGCCCTGTCGATGGCAAGGGGGGTTGTGTCTGGGTCGAGCTGACATCAGTGGTGAACAATCCCGATCCGACCAATCTGGCGCAGGATTTCCTTGAATACGTGCAGACGCCCGAAGTGGCCCATTCGGTCGCCTTTACCGAAGGCACGTACAACCCCGTGGCCCAGATGGGCAACGAGGAGGTGATGGCCCTGTTCACCGAGGATGAGCTGGACGCGATCCAGATGGATTCGCTGGCCGAGGATATGGCGAATTCCGCCGATTATGAGGTGGTTACCTCGTATTCTTCGCTGATCGACATCTACACCCAAGCGCGCCGCAGCTAAACGACGCTGGCAGGGTGGCGGTCTGTCCGCCGCCCTGCACGCCCCCTTTTTTTCAGAGTCCGGAGACTTAGATGCCCGCCAAACCCATTTTGCGCCTTCGGGGCGTCCGCAAAATTTTCGGACGGTTTACGGCCCTGCACGGCATCGATCTGGATATCGAGGAGGGTGAGTTTTTCACCATCGTCGGCCCGTCAGGCAGTGGCAAATCCACCATTATCCGGCTGCTGGTCGGCATGGATGAAGTCACCAGCGGCGAAATCTGGCTGCGCGACAAACGCATTGACCAGACCCCCGCCAACCTGCGCCCGACCTGCATGGTGTTTCAATCGCTGGCGCTGTTTCCGCATATGTCGGTGGGCCAGAATATCGAATTCCCGCTCAAGCTGCGCAAGATCGAGCCTGCCAAACGCAAGGCACGCGCGCTTGAGCTGCTCAAGCTGCTGCACCTGCCCGAACACTATTACGACAAGCGCGTCACCGAATGTTCGGGCGGCGAGCGTCAGCGTATCGCGCTGGCCCGCGCACTGGCGTTTGATCCCGAAATCCTGTTCTTTGACGAACCGCTGTCGGCGCTGGATTATCGCCTGCGCAAAAGCCTGGAAAAAGAGCTGAAAAGCCTGCACGCGCGCACGGGCAAGACATTCGTCTATATCACCCACAGCCTTGAAGAGGCGATGGTCATGTCGGACCGCATCGCCATCATGAAGACGGGCCGGTTCGAGCAGATCTCGGATGCGGATGAGATTTATTCCAAGCCGGTGTCGCGTTTCGTCGCCGAATTCATGGGCGAGGTGAACCTGTTTGACGTAACCGCCACCGCCGGCCGGATCGAAGGCGCCGGACTGAGCGCCGCGCAAGGTGCCGCGACCCGCCCGATGGCCGACAAGATCGCTGCCACGCGCGGCGCGACACTGATGATCCGCCCCGAATATGTGCAATTTCTGCAAGACGGCGAAAACGCCGATTTTGAAGTGACCGGCACGTTGCAAGGCATTTATGCGCTGGGGTCACGCATCCATTACGAAATCCGCACAGAAAGCGGCCAGATCCTGACCGTCGAAAAACTGCGCGAGGATCGCCATGACGGGCGCGAGGGCGACACTGTGCGCCTCGGCTGGAACGCGGACAGCGCGCATGTGATCGAAGAGCCCGCATTCGAGGAGCAGATGGCATGAGGCGTCTGGACAGCAAACTGGGCGCGCTGTCATCGCTGCCGATGCTGGCGGTGCTGGCGCTGGCCTTTATCGCGCCGCTGGGGTTGGTTGCGATCTTTTCCATCATGCCGGAAAAGGTCTTCAGCATATTCAACATGCCCAATTTCGCAGCCTTCAAGACGATGGCCGATCAGGGGTATTACAAGTCGCTGCTGTGGTCGCTGTTCATGGCCTTTGCCGCCACGACGATCCTTTTCGTGATCTGCTGGCCGCTGGCCTATGGCATGGCCAAGGTGTTCAAACGCTTTGCACTGGTCGTCACCATCGCCGTAGTGATGAGCCTTTTTGTCTCCGAAAATATCCGCCTTTTCGGCTGGGTTCTGACCCTGATGAAGGGCGGATTGTTCGAGGGCTATCTGCGCCACTGGACCGGGATCGGATTTAACAGCCCGCTTTATAACGTCGGCATCATCATCTTCGGCATTGTCTATGTGTACCTGCCCTTCATGCTGTTTCCACTGGCGCAAGGCATCTCGATGGTGCCAGATGACGCGCGGCAGGCGGCGCGCGATCTGGGCGCGACGCGCTGGCAGGTGCTGACGCAGATCGACCTGCCGTTGGCCGCGCCGGGGATCATGGTGGGCTATCTGCTGACCTTTGTTCTGGCCGCCGGCGCCATGGCGGAGGCGAAAATTCTGGGCGGACGCGCGGTGATCGTGATCGCTGACGACATCCAGACCGCGTTCACCTACGGGCAAAACTGGTCGCTGGGCGCGGCGCTGTCGATGGTACTGATCGTGCTGATCGGCGCGCTGGCGATCTATGGCATCGCCAAGATCGACCTCGACAAGATCATGGGCAGGGGCTGATATGGAGACGTCGCGCACCACCCGCATCGTGCTGATGATCTACGGCATCGGCATCATCGCGTTCCTTTACCTGCCGCTCGTGTCGGTCGCCTTTGCCTCCGTATCCAAGGCCCGCTACCTGACCTTCCCGATCCGGCGCTACACAACCGGCTGGTTCGCCGATGCGCTGGCCAGCAAGGAAGTGCATATGCTGGCGATGACATCGCTGAAGATCGCGATGATCGTCACGATCCTGTCGATGATCATCGGCTTTTTCGGGGCGCTGGCCTTTGCCCGCTATCAGTGGCGCTATCGGTCGCTGTTTCAGAAACTGGTGCTGCTGCCCATCTTCTTCCCGCAGACGGTGCTGGGGCTGGCGCTGCTGATGTGGTTCAATTCGATCGGCATCATTCCGTCCTGGAAAACCGCCATCGTCGCGCATCTGGTCTGGATCGCCCCCATCGCCACGCTGATCGTCGCCATCCGCGCCTACAGTTTCGACCCGGCGCTGGAGGAAGCGGCGCGCGACATGGGCGCCTCAACCCCCGTCATCCTGCGCGAGATCACATTGCCGCTCCTGATGCCCGGCATCGTTGCGGCGGGGCTGTTTTCGTTCCTGCTGAGCTGGGGAAATTTCCCGCTGTCGCTGTTCACCACAGGCGCGGATTCGACACTGCCCGAATGGCTCTATGCGAAAATGGTATCGGGCTATTCGCCGCTGGTGCCGACGCTGGGCATCCTGTCGGTGATCGGGTCGTTCCTGCTCATCATCGTCGCCTTTGCAGGGCTGGCGATCTACCGGGCGCTGCGCCCGCAAAAATGAATCCGGCATAGAGGAGGAAATCATGCTGACATCCATCAAGGGCAAAAGCGTCATCGTCACCGGTGGCTCCAAGGGTATCGGGCGCGGCATCGCGCAGGTTTTTGCAGCCCAGGGCGCCAAGGTCACGCTGATCGCCCGCGACGAAGCCGCGCTGAAGACAGCCGCCAGCGAAATGGGCGATAATGTCCGCTATGAGATTGCGGATGTGGGCGACTGGGACGCGATGAAGGCGGCGGTGGACAGCACGGCCAAGGCGCAGGGCGGGCTGGACATCATGTGCGCCAACGCGGGCTATTTCCCGCAGACCAAGATCGTCGATATGGATGTCGAGGAGTGGGACAGCGTCATGGCCTGCAACCTGCGCTCGTCCTTTTTGGCGGTCAAGGCGTCGATCCCGTATTTCGAAAAGGCCGGCAAGGGCCGCGTGATCCTGACCTCGTCGATCACCGGCGCTGTCACCGGCTTTCCCGGCTGGTCGCATTACGGCGCGTCCAAGGCCGGTCAGCTCGGCTTTCTGAAAACCGCGGCGATGGAACTGTCGCGCTACAACACCACCATCAACGCGGTGATGCCCGGCAACATCTACACCGAAGGTCTGCAAGGGCTGGGGCAGGAGTATCTGGATACGATGGCCGCATCGATCCCGCTCAAACGTCTCGGCGCGGTCGAGGATATCGGCAACGCCGCGCTATTTTTTGCCTCCGACGAGGCCGGGTATATCACCGGCCAGCAGATCATCGTCGATGGCGGGCAGATCCTACCGGAATCGCTGGAAGCAATCGAAGAAATCTAAGCCCAACCGGGGCCGCACCCATCTGCGGCCCCACCCACTTACAGACCACGACAAAGGGACCGATGATGGCTCAAACCGATATGCCGCTGGCAGAACTGCTGACACATCTGGACCGGCTGGCGCAGCAATCGCTGGCCCTGTGGGACATGCCGCCCAATGCTCGCGCGCGGCTGATCAACGTGTCCGAAAACGCCACCTATCTGGTCGAAGCGGATGACGGCTACAAGGCGATCCTGCGCATCCACCGCGAGCAGTATCACACCCGCCGCGCCATCGAATGCGAACTGGCTTGGATTGCCGGGCTGAAAGACGCGCGCGCCGTTGTGACGCCCGCCAGCTATACCGGCAAGAATGGCGAAATCATTCAGCAGGGGCGCATCGACCCGTTGCAAAACCCCCGTTTCATGGTGCTGTTCGAATTCGTCGAAGGCACCCAACCCGATGAGGCCGGCGATCTGGAAGCCCCGTTCGAGGAGCTGGGCGAGATCGCGGCGCTGACGCATGAGCAGTCAAAACGCTGGCAGCGTCCCGCGAATTTCGAACGTCTGGTATGGAATGTCGAGACGGTTTTCGGCGACGCCCCGAACTGGGGCAATTGGCGCGATGCGCCGAATGTGACGCCCGAGATTGCCACGGTGCTGGAGGCAGTCGAGGTCCGCGTGCGCGAACGACTGGAGGCATTTGGCGCAGGCGATGATCGCTATGGGCTGATCCACGCCGATATGCGGCTGGCCAACCTCTTGACCGGCCCCGAAGGCACCCGCCTGATTGATTTCGACGATTGCGGCTTTGGCTGGTTCCTGTACGATTTTGCCACCGGCATCAGCTTTATGGAGGATGACCCGCGCGTGCCCGCGCTCAAGGCTGCATGGGTGCGCGGCTATGAAAAGGTGCGCCCGCTCGATGATGCCGAAAAGGATGAGATCGACACGTTCGTCATGCTGCGCCGGATGGCATTGCTGGCGTGGATCGGCAGCCATATCGAGGCGCCCGAACCACAGGCGATGGCCCCCGATTTTGCCCGCGTGACGGCCGAACTGGGCGCGGAATGGCTGGCAAAGACAGCGGCGCAAGCCTGAGCCAAACTGCCGCTTCAGAGGCGGATAAGCCGATAATGCATCGCCAGCGCAACCGCGTGGGACCGATTTCGTGCGCCTAACTTGGTCGTTGCCGACTTTAAATGCAGCGTAGCGGTTGGCACTGACCGGCGGATCAAACCGGCGACTTCCTTGGCCGTGCACCCTTGGGCCGCATAGCGCAGGCATTGCGCCTCGCGCCGTGTCAGGGTTGGCGTCGTCGCGCCCGTCGCCTCAAGATGAGGCAGCGCCGTGTCATGCATGATCTGGCCGATCATGGCGACAGCTTGCAGCATGTCGCCTGCTTCTTTGGTGAATGACGCTCCCGCGTCCTTCTGGATCACCGTAAAGGTGGCAAAGCCACCCATCGCCCGGTGCAGCGGTACGGTAATGCCGCAGGTCATTCCGGTATCGTGCAGATACGTGCAGACCGCGTCATGCTGACCCTCAAGCCGACCAGCCAGAGCGCTGCCCTGCCCCCTGTTTCGGTATGACCAGACGAAGGGCGCGTTGCGCCGCAGCGCAATTTGCTGAACCGGATCGTGCCGGTGATACTGGCGGTCACACCACAGATGCCGCATGTCCTGCGGGGCGTTTCGATGGCTCAGATGGCTGGGAATGACCAGATCCCCCTCGGGCGTGGTGGCCACCGGGCTGAAATCATAGATCAGCGCGTCAAAGCCGCTTTGACGCGCTGCACCGTGCGCCGCATCCACCATATGCCCGACCGAACAGGCCGCCCCGATATCGCGTTTCAGATGATCTGTGATTGTGTGCATGTGACCGGCCCGCCGCTCAATTGTGATGGCTGGCCGGATGATACACCGAATGACGTCTCGGGCTATCATTTTTGACAGGTAGACGCAGGCCGGCGCGCGGCACTAGCATCAATAAGACAAGCGGAGGAAATGCGTGATGTGGTCAGAAATCGAACCCGATGAGGTGCAGGACGTCACCGTGGACGGATACACCGTCAAAACATACAGCTTTGGCAGTGGCGACAATGTCGTGCTCTGTGCGAATGGCGGGCCGGGACTGCCCTGCGATTACCTGCGCGACTCGCATTCGTGCCTTGCCGAACGCGGCTATCGCGTGGTTGCCTGGGATCAATTGGGCACCGGGGCCTCCGACAGGCCGACCGACCCCGCGCTCTGGACCATCCAGCGCTATGTCGAAGAGACCGAGACTGTGCGCAAGGCGCTGGATCTGGGCAAGGTGCATTTCATCGGTCAGTCATGGGGTGGCTGGTTGGGCATCGAATATGCCCTGACCTATCCGGACAGCCTGCAAACCCTGATCCTTGAGAATACCGCCGGCGACATCCCGCATCTGGTATCCGAGCTGAACCGCCTGCGCGATGCGCTGGGATCCGAAACCGTGGCGATGATGCAGCGCCACGAGGCGATGGGAACACTGGACCACCCGGAATATCAGGCGGCAGTCACGCTGCTGAATTATCGTCATGTCTGCCGTCTGGATGAATGGCCCGCGCCGGTCAACCGGTCGCTGGATGATTGGAACATGGGGCCTTATGGCACGATGCAGGGGCCGAACGAGTTTCTCTATACGGGCAACATGGCGAACTGGAACCGCGTCCCCGACATGCACAAGATCAAGGTGCCCTGCCTCATCACCACCGGCCAGCATGACGAGCTGACCCCCGCCTGTGCCCGCCGCATGAAAGAGGCGCTCCCCGATGCCGAAATCCACGTTTTCCCCAACAGCAGCCACATGCCCTTCTTTGAAGAGCCGGATGCCTATTACCCTGTGCTGCTGAAATTTCTGGAACGGACATCGGGCAAATGACCGCTGATATGGCGCAGACCGGGCGGCTCGCCAATGGCTTCCGTGTGTGGGACGATCGGGCCGCCGACGAGGTGACGCAAGTGCAAACGCCGCATGGCCGCGTGACCGCCTACTGCTATGGCAGCGGCGAGCGGGTGCTGTTTTGCCTCAATGGCGGGCCCGGCCTGCCCTGCGATTATCTGCGCGATCCGCATGTGCCACTGGCGGATGCGGGGTTTCGCGTTGTCACCTATGATCAGCTTGGCACCGGCGCATCGGTCGCGCCGGATGATCCGGCCTTGTGGGAAATCACCCGTTACGCCGACGAGGTGGAGGCGGTGCTGGACGCGCTGAACCTCACCTCTGTCCACTTCCTCGGCCATTCCTGGGGCGGCTGGTGCGGCATCGAATACGCGCTGCGCCACCCGGCCCGCCTGCGCAGCATGATCCTGGCCAATACCTGCGCCGACATGCCCCATCTGCTGCTACAGATCGAGCGGCACCGCAACGCGCTGGGGCCGGAAACGGTGAAAATGATGCAGCGGTATGAGGCGCTCGGCTGGTTGAATCATCCGGCCTACGAGGCGGCGATCACCCTTTTGGATCATCGCCATATCCGCCGGATGGACGCGCGGCCCACGCCTGTGCAAAGATCGAAGGATGGCTTTAACTATCCGATTTTCGAGACGATGCAGGGACCGAACGAATATCATTACACCGGCAATCTGAAAGGCTGGAACCGGCTGGAGGCGCTGCGCGATTTCAACTGGCCCTGCCTTGTGGTGCAAGGGATGCATGACGCGCTGTCGCCTGCCTGCGGGATGCGGATGCACGAGGCCCTGCCCGACTCTCAGATCGAGGTGTTTGCCAACTCCTCGCACTCGCCCTTCTACGAAGAGCCCGAGGCATACCGCGCGGCGCTGACCGCGTTTTTGAACCGCGTTGACGGTGCCCGCGCATGAGCCGCTATCGCTTTGTCCTCTACCGGCCATTTCAACTGCTTCCGGTTCTGGTCGGGATCAGCATCATCACCTTCGTGCTGGTGCGCTCGATCCCCGGCGATCCGGCGCGCGTGCTGCTGGGGCCGCGCAGCACTGAAGAGGCGCTGCGCCGCGTACGCGAGCAGTTTGGCCTGGATGAGCCGCTGTGGCTGCAATATTTCTACTTCGTCAAGAACCTGTTCAAGGGCGAGCTGGGTAAATCGATCCTCTACAAGGTCGACGTGCTCAAGCTGATCGCGACACGGATTGAACCGACGCTGGTGCTGGTCATCGGCTCTGTCCTGCTGGCACTTTTGATCGCCACGCCGATGGCCGCCATCGCCGCGCGGCGGCGCGGAAGCTGGCCTGATCACGTCATTCGCATCATCTCGACCGCGGGCCTGGGGTTTCCGGCGTTCTGGCTGGCGATCATGCTGATTCTGCTGTTCAGCGTGCAATTGGGCTGGTTCCCGGTGACGGGCTATGGGCGTACCTTTGTGGACAAGATCCATCATATGACCCTGCCCTGCCTGACCGCGGGCCTCGCGCTGGCGGCGGTTTTGACCCGCAACCTGCGCGCCTCGATCCTGGCCGAGCTGCAATCGGATCAGGCCACCGCCGCGCGGGCGCGCGGCTTGTCTGAAAACACCGTTTTCTGGCGTCATGTCATGCCCAATTCGCTGGTGCCCACCGTGAACCTGCTGGCGGTCAATATCGGCTGGCTGATCAGCGGATCTGTGGTGATCGAAACGGTCTTTGCCATTCCCGGCATGGGGCAGCTGCTGGTGCGGGGGATTTTCACCCGTGATTACATGGTAGTGCAAGGCGTTGCGATGGTATTCGCCTGCGCAACGGTGCTGGTGAACTTCCTGGCCGACATTCTGACCGTTTCGATCGACCCGAGGATCAAGCTATGAGCCGCGCACAGATCCGTTCGCGCCCATGGCGCATCCGCTGGCCGTTTGCCAATCGCGTGACGCCGCTTGCACTCGGCGCGGGCATCCTGATCGCTTGGCTTCTGATTGCGCTGTTTGCGCCGCTGCTGGCACCCTATGACCCGATCTACCAGGACGCCGCCGTGCGGCTGAAGCCACCCTCGTGGGCGCATCCCCTGGGCACCGATAATTTCGGGCGGGACGTGCTGTCGCGCGTGATCTGGGCCAGCCGGATCGACCTGCAAATTGCGCTGTTCGGTGTGATCTTTCCCTTCATTCTTGGCACCATCATCGGCAGTATTTCCGGGTTTTTCGGCGGTTGGGTGGACACCCTCTTCATGCGGTTGATCGATGTGGTTCTGGCCTTTCCGTTCCTTGTGCTGATGCTGGCGATCATCACCATCATCGGCCCCGGTCTGGGCAGTTTCTATATCGCGATGGCGCTGGTAGGCTGGGTGTCCTACGCACGACTGATCCGGGCGCAGTTCCTAGTTCTGAAAAATTCCGATTTCGCCATGGCCGCCGTCAGTCTGGGCTACAGCAACAGCCGGGTGATGTTCCGCCACATCATGCCGAACGCGATCCTTGGCTCGATCGTGTTTTCCATGTCGGACGCGGTGCTGGTGCTGCTGAACGGCGCTGCGATCAGCTATCTCGGCCTTGGCGTGCAGCCGCCCACCGCCGAATGGGGCATGATGATTGCCGAAGGGCAGGGTTTCATTACCACCGCCTGGTGGATCACCACATTCCCCGGAATCGCCATCGTGACGCTGGCGATGGGGTTCAGCCTGCTAGCTGATGGCCTTGGCGAAGCATTGGGGGTGCGCGAATGAACGATGATCGCACCCCGGTGCTGCGCGTGCGTGATCTGAGCGTTGCCTATGAGGGTCGCGGCAGCTCGACCAGCATCATTGACGCTGTGTCCTTTGATCTGCATCCCGGCGAAATTCTGGGCATCGTGGGCGAATCCGGCTCGGGCAAAAGCATGACTTGCCGCGCGCTGATGCGGCTTCTGCCCAGCAGCATGTTGCGCGTGACCGGCGGCACGGTCACGCTGGCGGATGGGCGCGATGTGCTGGCCCTGCCCGCGCGTGATCTGACCCGCGTGCGCGGGCGGCGCATCGGCATGATCTTTCAGAACCCGGCCAGCCATCTGGACCCGGTCATGTCCATCGGCCGCCAGATCGCCGAGACAATCCGCCATCACAAAGGTGTCAGCCGCCGCCAGGCATGGTCAAACATGCTGGACATCCTGCGGCAGGTCGGCATCCCCGACCCCGAAAGCCGCGCCAACGCCTACACGCATGAATTTTCCGGCGGGATGCGGCAGCGCGCGATGATCGCCGCCGCGCTGGCCTGCGATCCCGAGATCCTGATCGCGGACGAGCCGACAACAGCGCTGGATGTGACCGTCCAGGCGCAGATCCTGCGCCTTTTGCAGCAGCTGCGCGACGAACGGGGGCTGTCGATCATTTTTATCACGCACGATCTTGGGGTAGTGTACCAGCTCTGCGATACCGTGGCCGTGATGTATGCGGGGCGCCTGTGTGAATATGGGCCCAAACACGAGGTGATCGCGCGCCCGCGCCATCATTACACCGCCGGTTTGGTGGCCTGCCAGCCCGGCACGGACGGCGGCAGCGGACCGGTGCATACCATTCCCGGCCAGCCGCCGGTTGCGGGCGACATGCCCGGCGGATGCCGCTTTCACCCCCGCTGCGAGGCGGCCGATGCGCTGTGCAAGGCAAAGCAGCCCCCGCTGACCGAGGCTGCGCCGGGCCATCAGCACGCCTGCCACCATCCGGCACATACCGATGCGCAGGAGGCCGTATGAGCGATCCCATCCTTCTTGATGTGCGCGATCTGCGGGTCGAGTTTGCGATGGCGCGCAGCGGCCTTGGCTTTGGTGCCAAGCAAAGCCTGCGGGCGGTCAGTGACGTGTCGATGACGGTTGCACCGGGCGAAACCGTCGGCCTTGTCGGCGAATCCGGCAGCGGCAAAAGCACGTTTGGCCGCGCCGTCCTGCGCCTTGGCCCGCTGAGCGGCGGTCAGGTTCTGCTGGACGGGCAGGACATGGCCCATGCGCGCGGCGCCGATCTGGCGCGGCTGCGGCGCGAAACGGCGATGGTTTTCCAGGACCCCTACGGCGCGCTCAACCCGCGCCTGACCGTGGGCCAGACCATCGGCGAGGTGCTGCGCGTGCATGGCAAGGCCGCGCCGGACGGGATCAACGCGCGGGTGGGCGAATTGATGGACCTCGTGGGGCTGGACCGCTCGCTGATGGACCGCCGCCCCGGTGATCTGAGCGGCGGGCAGTGCCAGCGCGTCGGCATCGCCCGTGCGCTGGCGATCGAGCCGCGCCTGATCGTGGCCGATGAATGCGTGGCCGCGCTGGATGTGTCCATTCAGGGCCAGATCATCAATCTGCTGATGGATCTGGCGCGGCGGGTGGATCTGGGCATGATCTTTATCGCGCATGATCTGGGCATGGTGCGCCGCCTGTGCGACCGGATTGCCGTGATGTATCTGGGCCGCATCGTCGAGGAGGGGCCGACCGGCGACGTTTTTGCCAGCCCGCGCCACCCCTACACCCGATCCCTGATCGAGGCGATCCCCGAGATCGACCCGGACCGTCACCTGCCCCGCCACCCGCTGGCGGGCGAGCCGCCCAGCCCGGTCAACCTGCCTCCTGGCTGCGCGTTTCATCCGCGCTGCCCGCTGGCCACGCCAGAATGCCGCGCCGCTGTGCCGCCCCTCGTGGGCGCGGGCGCGCATCGTGCCGCCTGCATCTATGCACCCGGCGGCGCGCTGAACGTGGCAGGTACAACCCTGCCCGAAACGACAAACCGAACCCCAACAGAGAGGATGGAGAAATGCTGAAAGGTAAATATACCCGCTATCTCGCCGCCGCAGCCGTGGCCGCGTTGATGACAGGCACCAGCGTGGCCGAGGCCGCAGGCGTGCTGACAATCGGCCGACGCGAGGACGGCACCACGTTCGATCCCATCGCGACCGCGCAAAACATCGATTTCTGGGTGTTCTCGAACGTCTATGACGTGCTGGTACGCGTCGACAAATCCGGCACCAAGCTGGAGCCGGGCCTCGCCGAAAGCTGGACCGTGTCCGAGGACGGCACCGAATACACCTTCAAGATGCGCCCGGCCAAATTCTCGGACGGCAGCGACATCACATCAGAAGATGCCAAGTACTCGCTGACCCGGATCCGCGACGATGCAGGATCGCTGTGGAGCGACAGCTATCAGATCATCGAGAGCATGGAGACACCGGACCCGCAAACGCTGGTGGTCAAGCTGTCCGGCCCGTCGGCACCGTTCATGGCGTCGCTGGCCATGCCGGGCGCGTCGATCCTGTCCAAGGCCGGGATGGAAGAAATGGGCGCCGAGGCCTATGCCGAACGCCCCATCGGCTCGGGCGCGTTTTCGGTCGAGGATTGGCTGCGCGGCGACCGGGTGATCCTGGCGAAAAACCCGCATTTCTGGGAGGCGGACCGCGTCAGCCTGGACGGGGTCGAATGGATTTCCATCCCGGACGATAACACCAGGATCCTGAAAGTGCAGGCAGGCGAGATTGACGCCGCCATATTCGTGCCCTTCGCAAGGATCGAGGACCTGAAGCAAGACCCCAATCTGAAGGTGCTGCTGGACCAATCCACGCGCGAAGATCACCTGCTGATCAACCATGAAAGCGGCGCGCTGGCGCAAAAAGAGGTGCGTCAGGCGCTGGACATGGCCATCGACAAGCAGTCAATTGTGGATGCCGTCACCTTCGGCATTGGCGAGGTGGCATATTCCTACATTCCCAAGGGGTCGCTCTATCATTACGCCGACAACCTTCAACGTCCCTATGACCCTGAAAAAGCCAAGCAGATGCTGGCGGATGCCGGTGCGAGCGACCTTACTTTGGATTATCTGGTCAGAGCCGGTGATCAGGTCGACGAACAGATTGCCGTTCTGTTGCAACAGCAACTGGGCCAGGCAGGAATAACCGTAAACCTGAGCAAAATGGACCCTAGCCAGACGTGGGACATGCTGGTCGCGGGCGAATACGATATCTCGGTCATGTACTGGACCAAGGACGTGATCGACCCCGACCAAAAGACGACGTTCGTCCTGGGCCACGATTCAAATCAGAACTACATGACGCGCTACAACAATCCCGAGGTCGAGGCGCTGGTAGCCGCTGCCCGCGTGGAAATGGATGAGGCAAAGCGCGAGACGATGTACGTCGATCTGCAAAAAATGGCCAAAGAGGACGTCAACTGGATCGACCTTTACTACAGTCCCTATCGCAACGTGACCCAGTCTAACATCGAAGGGTTCTTTCAGAATCCTCTGGGCCGCTTCTTTCTTGAGGATACGGTAAAGAACTAAGCCGATCATTCCCTGTGTCGGCGGAGAAATCCGCCGACACGAACCGGCTACCTTCCTGACAATCAATGCCCCACAAAACGCCAATGGACGGTGACAGCGGTGCGAAAAGACTGATATCGGCGCCTTTGCTGTCCTGCCTGGAGGGCGAACACGGCCGTGGAACCGACCACTCTGTGGCGTCCAATGGCATGTGTCTGCAGCAAACGAAACAGTGCATGATTTTGCCTTCATCCTTGGCCAGATGTCAGACCTGCTGGCACCTCTTTTCAATGAATAAGGGTCGCTTGCCCATTCTGAACTCGCATCCATAACCAGTCAGCCAGCCGAAAAACCTGGCTCCGGAAGCATTGCCCTGAGGGATAATTTATCTTGCACGGCGTGCTTTTAGCGTTTATCCGATCAGCCGCGTAGCCCCAATAGCTCAGCTGGTAGAGCAACTGTTTCGTAAATAGTAGGTCGGCGGTTCGAGTCCGTCTTGGGGCACCATCCTGAATCGTCCATATTACCTGAATCTGGCGACGCGCGCTGCAAGTAAAGGCCTCTCACATAAGCCGCGCTCGCCTTTGAGCAGGATCGTTCGTGGCTGCCCCAAGGGCGGCGCGAGGACGCCGCCATTCCGGGATAGCCAGATTATTTTTCAGTCTTGGTCGCGTCAGGAGTGTCGTCCACGTCAGGGTCGGCTGCGTCGACGATCTCGGCATCTACAACTCCAACGATGTCCGTGGCGCTCTGGTCATCCAGATCGCCCATAATCAGGGGCAACATTTCGATCCCGGTAGGCGATGTGATGTCGCCCTGCGGTGGTGATTTCCATGCCAGCGTGTCGAACGCGCCGCAGTTTTCGCATGCCGGCGCCCATTCGCTATGGATATGCTGGCAATTGTTGCAGATCCATTGCGGGCCACGCGGGGCGGATAACGCGCGGGCCAGCCAGCCCTTGACCACGCGGTCTGGCGCGCCTTCGCCCCGTTCCACAGCCGCCATGATGGTCAGCACGCGGGCGTCGGGGTCGTTTTCCACCAGAGTGCCCAACGCGCGGCGTGCAGCGGGGAAATCCTCGGCGGCAAGGTTCAACTCGGCCTCGACCAGTTTTGACTCGCGGTGATCAGGGCGCGCAGCGATCAGCTTGGCAAATCGTTTCAGGCGCTGCTGCGGCGTCTCATCGGGGGCGATGGCAGCAAAGGCGGCGGCCAGATCGGGGTGCGGCTGCTGGTCCCACGCCTTGCGAATGACGCGGGCGGCATAACGCGGCGCGCCTTGGGCGATGTAGCCGCGCGCGGCCATCACCGCGGCGGGTATCAGATGCGGCGACAGCTTGTTCGCCTCGATCGCAGCTTCGCGCGCTTCGACGGTCTTGCCCTCGACGGCGATGTCGCGCGCGGCAGACAGGGCCAGCACGGCGTCGCGGCGCTTGTGCACATCGCGGGGAATGTTGCCGAATTTCAGCTTGGCGTTCAGGGTCGAGCGTGCGCCGACCCAATCCTCCTGACCGGTCTGCAATTTCAGCAACGTGTCCTGAATTTCGCCATGCCCCGGTTTCAGGCCAAAGGCCGTCTGCGCCAGTTTCAGCGCCGTGTCGGTGTCACCATCGGCCAGCTTTTGGCGCAAAATACCGCGCACCCCGACAAAGCGCGTACGATCATCCTTCAGCAGACGTTTATAGACTTCTTCCGCCTTGGCGCGGTCGCCCTGCATTTCGGCGGCCTGCGCTGTGACCAGGTTGGTCAGCGCCGGTTTCTTGAGGTAACGCTCGGCTCGAGCAGCTCGGGCCATGGCCACGTCCCCCTCGCCCGAGGCGAGGGCCAACATGCCTTCGGACAGGGCGCGATAGCCCTTTTCCTGTCGATTGCGGTCAAAATATCGCGAAATCGCGGTCTCATCGCCGTTGATGAACTTCAGCACGGCGATCAAAAGCGCGGCCAGTTTCATCAATAACCAAAGAGCCATAATGATAAGCGCCAGCGCAAGCACCGCCTTGAGCGGGGTCAAGTTCAGTTCGACCCCGGCCATGAAGATGCGCACGCCGCCATCCAGTTCCAGCAGGTAGGACGCGCCGAAAGTTACCAAAACCACGAGGGCCAGGAAAACGACGATCTTGATAATTGACCACAGCATTTAAAGCGTGCCCCTTCGGTTTCAGTTCAATTTCGCGGCAAGCGCGTCGTAGGCGGCAATCGCCTGCATCCGGGTGCGAGCGCTGGTCGCCCAGTCCGCAAGTTCGCCGGCGGCGGGATCTGGCAATGCCTCGACCTCGGTCAGGGCCGCGTTCAGATTGCCTTGGCGCAGATCATCTTCGGCGCGCGACAAAACGGCATCGGTGCCCGGCCCCTCGCGCCGCTCCAGCGAGCGCGCACCCAATTGGTTCGACATGAATGACCAGAAATCAGCATTGCCGTCTTCGTCTCCGGCTTTGCGCGCTTCGGCCAGCGCCGCGCGGGCGGCTGGGGCAAAGGATTGCTGCAATGCTGTTCGAGTTGGCACGCCGGTCTGCGCCACTTCCTGAAGCGCATCGGGCGCAGACATGCCTGCCCGCTCAAGATCGCCCAGCGCGTCGGCGAAGGGCGCGCCGCTGTCCAGTGCGGCACGAATGCGCGACAGGGCATCGCGGCGCAAATCCTGCTGCGCTGCAGCTTCTGCGGCCTCTTCACGCTTGCCCGCTTGCGCGACGAGCGCTTGCACCTGCTCGCCCTGCGCCTTGATCGTGCGGCGCAGATCATTCAACTGGCCGGTTGTCACGCCGTCCTCGCCCAGTCCGACGGGCTGCGATTCCAGCACATCGACACGACCTGAAAGATCGCTCAACCGATCCGATAAATCGTCCAGCTTTGACGCCATATCGGCCTGCCCGGCTTCGATCCCGCTGGTGTCCGGCGCTGCCGGAATGGCGTCGATGCGGGCGTCCAGGGCGTTGATCCGATCCAACTGTTCGGCCAGCGCCTGTTCGGTCGATACGTTGTCAGTCTCCGTCTCGACTGGCGCCATAATGCCAAGTTGCGGAAAAATGAAATAAGCGGCGCCAAATCCAATCGCTGCCGCACAGACACCGCCAAGCAGCATTCCCACGAACCCGCTTTTGCGCGGCTGGGCTCGGCTGGCCTGCGTCGCAGACGGGCGCGCATGCGAAGGTTCCGACGTTGCCTTTGGCGGCTCTGACGGTTTGGCGCTGGTTGTTTTGGCGTCACTCGTCGTGGCACTGGTTGTCTTGGCGCCAGAGTCGCCCGACGCTGCACTGAACGGCGTGGTGGAGTCTGCGCCCGGCTTTGACGACTGATTGGTGGATGCGCTGGACGGACTATCCTTGGCTGGCGAGGGTGGCACCGCAGTAGCGCCCGCCGGAGCCGAAGCTGTATGCCCCGCGCCAATCATCTTTGACTTGTCATCCGGCGCCTTTGACGGGCCGCCTGAAGTGGCCGCGCTGGTTGGCGTCTTGGCTGTCGAAGCATCTGTTTTTGCCGCGCTCTCAGGCGCCGCGCTGGTGGACGGCTTGCGGCCGCTGGACGGTATCGAAGTCTGCGCGGGTTTGGGCGAATCGTCTTTGTCGCCAGACGCCGCGGCGGGCGTCGTTATTTTGGCTGCAGGTTCGACGCTGGAGGCAGATTTGACGCCAGTTTGCGGCTTTGCGTCGGTTTGTTTGCTGCTTTGAGTTCGGGCTGGGGCATTACCTGACGCGGCGCTGCTATCCTTGCCGGATGCGTCGCGTTGAGTGGTTGATGACTTGCGCTTGGATTTTGCGGTATCTTCGGCGCGCGGGCCAGCGGTATCGCTTTTTTTGGTCGTTACGTCATCGCTTTCCTTGGTCGCCTTGCCGCGCGATGCTGCGGTACTTTTGCTTCCTGAAGGTGCCTTTTTATCTGCCACGTCAGCCATTCCTTCCGAATCTGCACAATACCCTGAACCGGACAACCTTACTGCGCACGCTTTGTTCCCTCAAGGCGATACGCCTCGGCCAGGGCTTCGGGCCAGGCGCGCAACATGCCGGCTCCATCAGGCCGGTCCGCGACGATGCACGCCTGCGCCGCGCCCTGCGGCACACGGTCTGCTGCCGCGGGGCTGATTGCAAGGATAACCAGCGGCGCTGTGACACGCGCGTTTTCAAATAGCGCTGCGGCGCTGCGCGGAGAAAATACCGGGGCGATCACGGGCGCAGAGCCGGTCAGGCAGCCCAGCGCCTTATCGTTCAGCGGCACGGGCCGCTGCGCGTAGAGAACCGCTTCGCTTGCCGGGATACCGGCGGCTGTCAGTGCGCCCGCCACATCCGCGGCCGCATGGGCGCCGCGCAGATGCAACATCGGTCCTTGCGCCCCGTCCGCCGCAATACGCGCCAGCAGATCGCCCGCATCCCCAGCGGACGATATCGCACGCATCCCCGCCTCCTCAGCGGCCTGCGCGGTGGTATCGCCTACGCAATAGGCTGGAATGTCGCGCCGCGCGCTCAACTCGGAAAAGCGAAAGACGCCGTGCTGCGAGGTAAAGATCAGCCAGCGCACGCCTGTCAGATCGGGCAGTGTACCCTGCCGTTCGATTGCCAGCACAGGCGACAGGACCACCGGCAGATCGCCGCCGGGCATATCTTGCAAAGCAGCAATGAATCGGCTGGCGCCGGGTTCGGGCCGGGTAATGAGGATGATGGGGGGCAAAGTCAGGGCCGCTCCGCTGCTTGTGGGATCGCACGCCAAGTGATAGCTGCCCGGGTGCATCTACGCAACGGGCAGGACCACAACAGGCATCATGGGCGACACCGTGACCATCCTCGGACTGGAAAGCAGCTGTGACGACACGGCTGCCGCAATCGTGCGCGTGCGCGGCGGCGCCCCGGCGCAAATTCTGGCCCAAACGGTGCAGGGACAGGGGCAGTTACACGCAGCCTTCGGCGGCGTTGTGCCAGAAATCGCCGCGCGCGCCCATGCAGAGAAGCTGGACCTATGCGTGGCGGAGGTTCTGCGCGCCAGCGGCCTTGGCCTGCGCGATATGGATGCCATCGCTGTCACCGCCGGGCCCGGCCTGATCGGTGGTGTCATGTCCGGCGTGATGTGCGCCAAGGGGCTGGCGGCGGGGGCAGGTCTGCCGCTGATCGGGGTCAACCATCTTGCCGGTCACGCGCTGACCCCGCGTCTGACGGACGGGGCAGAATACCCCTACCTGATGCTACTGGTGTCCGGTGGCCATTGCCAGTTTCTGCGCGTCGACGGCGCGCAGCATTTCACCCGCCTTGGCGGCACCATCGACGATGCACCGGGCGAGGCGTTTGACAAGACCGCCCGGCTGCTGGGTCTGTCCCAGCCCGGCGGCCCTGCGGTCGAGGCAGAGGCGAAAGCAGGCGATCCGGCACGTTATGGCTTTCCCCGCCCGCTGCTGGACCGGCCGGGATGCGACATGTCATTTTCGGGGCTGAAAACCGCGCTCCTGCGCACCCGCGACGCCGTCATGCGCGACCAGGGCGGGCTGACGGGCCAGGATCGCGCGGATCTTTGCGCCGGGTTTCAGGCCGCAGTGTGCGACGTTCTGGCCGAGAAAACCCGCCGCGCGCTGGCCGCCCATCCCGATCTGCGACTGCTGGCCGTGGCGGGCGGCGTTGCGGCCAATCACACCATCAGGGACGCGCTGATGCAGGTGGCAAATGACGCAGGCGTACAGTTTCTCGCACCGCCTCTTGCGCTATGCACAGACAATGCCGCGATGATTGCCTATGCGGGCGCCGAATTGTTCCTGCTGGGCCACCGCGACGACATGACGCTGGCCGCGCGCCCGCGCTGGCCATTGGATGCCAGCAGCCCGGCGATGCTGGGGTCTGGCCGCAAGGGTGCCAAGGCATAGCGGATCCAAATTGCGCGCGCCGCCCCGGCGCGGTAGCTTGCGGACGCAAACACTGCCCAAAGACACACGCACAGGAGCCACCATGCTGATCGCCCTTATTGGCCGGGACAAACCCGGCGCGCTGCAAACCCGGATTGATAACCGCGACGCGCATGTTGCCTATCTGAAATCCTCGGGCGTGGTCACGCAGGCCGGGCCGCTTTTGGACGATGCCGGGCAGATGTGCGGCTCGCTGGTGGTGCTGGACGTGGCAGATATGGCCGCTGCCACGGCTTGGGTAGCGCTGGACCCTTACGGCAAGGCCGGACTGTTCAAATCCGTCGAATTGATCCATTGGAACAAGGTGATCTGAGGGCCATGCGCTACTGGCTGTTCAAATCCGAGCCATCTGTCTGGGGCTGGCGTGATCAGGTCCGGCGCGGCGATACGGGCGAACAATGGGACGGCGTGCGCAACTATCAAGCGCGCAATTTCATGCGCGAGATGGCCTTGGCGGATCGCGGGTTCTTCTATCACACTCAGAATGAAAAGGCCGTTGTCGGCATCGTCGAGGTTTGCGCAGAGGCGCACCCAGACAGCACAACAGACGATCCGCGCTGGCACTGCGTCGACATCCGCGCGCTGGCACCCTTGCCAATGCCAGTGACGCTGGAGGCCATAAAGGCCGATCCGCGCCTTTCAGATATGGCGCTGGTGCGTCAACCGCGCCTGTCTGTCCAGCCTGTGACGCTGGAGGCATGGAAAATAATTTGCCGGATGGGCGGCGCCGAAGAGTGGTAAATGCCGTTGGGGAACCTTTGGCGCGGTGGCTGCGTTGAGTTGCTGACGCCTGTGCAAGTCGCTACCTGCGCAGGCCCAGCACGCGTTTGCAGCGCGTGCGTTTTAATGTGAAACGGAGTACCTAACATGATCAAGTTAACCCCCACACTGACCGCTATCGCCCTTGTCTGTGCAGCGCCTTTCGCGGCTGCCGCTCAGGAAATTCTGCCAACGCGCGGCGACACCATCTCCAACTTCCGCAGCGCCGGCGCATGGGAAATCCGCAAGAACGAAACGCGCGATCTGTGCTTTGCATCCTACAAGAGCGACTCTGGGGCAATCGTCCAGTTCGGCTTTGCCGAAGGTGAGGAAGCCGGATATCTGGGGCTGTTTTCGCAAGCCGTTGCCAATGTCCCGGCCTCTCAGGAAATCGCCGTTCTGGCCAATGGCAATCTCTACGTTGGCGAAGCGACCGGCATGGGCCCCAGCATCGAGGATGGGTACCAGGGTGGCTACATCATTGTGAACAATCCAGAATTTGTGAAGGATATCGAAGTCGGAAAGGAACTGGTTGCCTTCCCGGACATGCCCAATTCCTACGTTGTGGACATGCGCGGCGCAAAGAACGCGCTGTACGAAGTGCGTAAATGCACAACCGAGCTGAAAGCCCAGTAAACGCATTTGCCGCATTGCTCGCGCAAACACTGAAAAGGCCCCGTTCGCGGGGCCTTTGGCGCATCTGGCCATGAATGACTGCATGAATTTCGGACTATGTCGGGCGGAAAATCAAACGGAGGGTCCCGATTCAAATAACCGAAACCCTCCGCCACCCCACGTGCTCCCATTGCACCACACGTGTCTCTGGATAAAGTTCCGGCCTTCCTGGCCCGATACATTGAAGCTATCGCAAATTGGCGCCGCGATCAAACATCAAGTATTTCAGATTTATCTCAAACCCCACGCTATCACCTGCTGCAAGCGATACGCCGCCGTCAGGCGGCGCGGCGCGGCCTTTCATCGGCAATGCTTGGCCAGTTCGCGCTGTTTCAGCTCGGTCTCGACCAGAAGGCAGCGGTTCTTGGCCTCGTAGTAATATCCGCGCGCATACCACATCACGGCCTTGTCCTGATCGCCATCCGACACCAGCCACGCGCCACGCAGATATTTGACGGCAAAGTGCAGGTTCGTCTCGGCGTCCAGCAGATCGCTGTCGTGCCCGGCAAAGCCCATGCCCCGTGCGGTGGCAGGCAGGATCTGCATCATGCCCATATAGGGGCCATTGCGGGCGGCGGGGCGATAATCACTTTCGCGCTGAATGACCTTGTGCACCAGCGGGCGGGGCACCTGGTAATGGTCGGCGTATTTGTTGACCAGCGCGCGGATCTGCGGTGTTTCGCCGGGATGCAGCTGCATCACCGAGCTGGTCGAAACGGTCGGGGATGTCTTTGGCATCGTGTCGGCGCAGGCGGCCGTGAACAGTAGCGAGGCGGCGATTAGGGCGCGCAAGATCATGGTCCGAGGCTCTCTTAGGGAATCTGTTGCGCCTTAAAGCCAGACTCAAGCGTGGATTGGCAAGGTTCTTGCATTCGCCCTTGGCGAGATTTCGCCACTCGCCACTGCTTTGGGGCAATCGCCCGCGCAGGCGATACACGGCGTGCGGGGGTGAATTTGCAAGCTTTGCAAACGCCGCTCAGCCGAACACAACCTGCCAAAAATCTCTACAGAGTAGATACTTGCGAAAAAGGCCCCGGCATTCCGCCGGGGCCTTTGCAATACAAATTGCAGAGAAGTCCAGCCTTACAGCTTGGTCATCCGCAGATAGGGCAGCACGGTTTCGAAGTCGCCGTATTTTGACTTGGCATCTTCATCACTGACCGACGTCGGGATCACCACGTCCTGGCCCACCTGCCAATCGGCCGGTGTTGCGACGGTATTTTTCGCCGCCGTCTGCAAGGCGTCCAGCGCGCGCAGCACCTCGGCAAAGTTGCGCCCGACGTTCATCGGGTACGTCATCGACAGCTTCAGCTTCTTGTCCGGGCCGATAATGAAAACGGCGCGCACTGTGGCGCTGTCATTTGGGGTGCGTCCATCGGGCATATAAGCTTCGGCGGGCAGCATGTCGAACGCCTTGGACACTTCCAGATCCTCGTCCGCGATAATCGGGAAACCGGCCTTGGTGCCTGCGACCTTTTCGATGTCGCCCTTCCACTCTTTGTGCTCCTCGACGCCGTCGACGGAAATGCCGATCACCTTGGTGCCGCGCTTTTCCCATTCATCCGCCAAGCGGGCGACAGCACCGAATTCAGTGGTGCAGACCGGCGTGAAATCCTTGGGATGCGAGAACAGGATTGCCCAACTGTCCCCGATAAAATCGTGAAACTTGATTTCGCCGTGATCGGTGTCGGCGGTGAAATTGGGAACAGTATCGTTGATGCGCAATGACATTTGAGCAGTCCTTTCAGGTTGTGATGTGTCTTTGGCCGCAAGATAGGCATCCGCGCCGGGATTTGCACCCCCCAAGCGTGGTGCGTGCCCGCCTTGCAGCCCGCCAGCGCGGGGTCTATGTCTACGCCATAGCTGTGGACAGGACATCGAACGACCTTGGGCCCGGCGAATACAATTTAGAAAGGGAGATACAACATGATCGAAAAACGTCAGTTCTATATCAATGGCAACTGGTCTGACCCGGCGCAGGAGCGCGATCACCAAGTTATCAACCCCTCAACCGAAGAGCCGTGCGCGATCATCACGCTGGGCTGTGACGGCGATGTTGACGCCGCCGTTGCCGCCGCCAAATCCGCGTTTCCGGACTGGATGAACACCCCCCCCGCCGAGCGTATCGCGCTGGTCGAAAAGCTGGCCGAGGTTTACGAGTCCCGCGCCGAGGATATGGCGCAGGCCATCAGCCTTGAGATGGGCGCGCCGATTGAACTCGCACGCGAGCAGCAAACCGCTGCTGGCGCAGGCCACATCGCCGCCTTTCTCGCCGCAGCCAAGGAGTTTGAGTTCGAGCATCCGCACGATCCCGACACCCCAGGCAGCTATATCCGCAACGAGCCGATCGGCGTTGCCGCACTGATCACGCCGTGGAACTGGCCGATGAATCAGGTCACGCTCAAGGTCGTGGCAGCTGCGGTGGCAGGCTGCACCATGGTGCTGAAACCGTCTGAGGAATCGCCCCTGTCCGCAATGGTCTTTGCCGAAATGATGGACGAGGCTGGATTTCCCCCCGGCGTTTTCAACCTGATTAACGGCGATGGCACCGGCGTCGGCACCCTCCTGACCGAGCATCCCGATGTCGACATGATCAGCTTTACCGGATCGTCTCGCGCGGGCATCCTGATTTCCAAGGCCGCCGCCGATACGCTGAAACGCGTCAGTCTGGAACTGGGCGGCAAGGGCGCCAATCTGGTGTTCGACGATGCCGATGCGGATGCGGTCGAGCGCGGCGTGCGGCACTGCATGAACAACTCGGGCCAGTCGTGCAACGCGCCGACCCGCATGATCGTGCAGCGCGAAATCTATGATCAGGCGGTCGAGACGGCCACCAAGGTCGCCAATTCAATCAGGGTCGGCCCGGCCAGTGAGGACGGCAATCACATCGGCCCCGTCGTGAATGAGGCGCAGTTCAACAAGATCCAGGACCTGATCCAGAAAGGCATCGACGAAGGCGCGCGCCTTGTCGCCGGTGGCGTTGGACGCCCCGACGGCCTGAACCGCGGCTTTTACGTCAAGCCGACGGTGTTTGCCGACGTCAACAATGCCATGATCGTCGCGCGCGAGGAAATCTTTGGCCCGGTCCTGTCGATCATCCCCTTCGACGACGAAGAGGAGGGCATCTACATCGCCAACAACACGCCCTACGGCCTGACCGATTACGTCCAGACCCAAGACCCGGCCCGCGCCGCCCGCGTCGCCCGCGCCCTGCGCGCCGGCATGGTCGAGGTCAACGGCCAGAGCCGCGGCATGGGTGCGCCTTTTGGCGGCATGAAGCAGTCCGGCAACGGCCGCGAGGGTGGCCCCTGGGGCATCGAGGATTTCATCGAGGTCAAGTCGATCTCGGGCTACGATCCTGCCGCCTGAGCCATCGCTCTGACGAAGCTTTCAGCGGGCCGGAGCGATCCGGCCCGCTCGCGTTCCGGGCGGCGGCTCTGGCCCAGCGCCGAGAAACGCAGTAGGACAGCCTGCATGAACCTGCCTGACACCATCACCCAAGCCCGCTTTGTGCCGGAGACGGTCCACAAGCGCGACATCTTCTCCGAGACGATTTCCGGCCATCTGGACGGCGTGCCGGATTGCCCCGTCGTGCTTCGCAAGCTTGACACGGTTCCCGTCTACGCCCGCCCCCTCGCCTGGGCGCTGGCGCGCAAGGAAATCCGCGGCCTGCAAGCGGTTCAGGGAATCGAGGGCTGCCCGGCGCTGATCCGCGTCGACCGCACCGGCCTGCTGCGCAGCTGGACGCAAGGCACACCGCTGCAACTGGCCAGGCCCGCCGATCCCGAATGGTATCGCGACGCCAAGCGCCTCTTGCGCGAGATGCGCCGTGCCGGCGTCACGCATAACGACATCGCCAAACCGCAGAACTGGCTGATGACCCCGGATGGCCGCGCCGCCGTGATCGACTTTCAGCTGGCATCGGTTCACCGGCGGCGCGGGCGCCTCTACCGCGTCATGGCTCGCGAGGATCTGCGCCACCTGTTGAAACAGAAACGCGCCTATGCGCCCGATCTGCTGACCCGGTCCGAGCACGCGATGCTGGCGCAAAAGGCGCTGCCCTCGCGCATCTGGATGGCCACCGGCAAGCGCGCGTATAATTTCATCACCCGCCGTCTGATGAACTGGTCCGACGGCGAAGGCACCGAGGACCGCATCGAACGCGACGGCCCCGCCCTGACCGCGGCTTTGCTGGCCCATCCCGACGTGACAGGCGTCGCGCTCAGCACCTACGCGCTGCCGGCCAAGGGCGTCGGCCTTTACGCCTTCGTCGAAACGACGCTGGACGCGGAAACCCTCGCCAGGCTCGCCCCGGCGCCGCGCCCCGAAATCATCCAGCCTGCCCTGCGCCTGCCGCGCCACCCGGACGGCACGCCCCGCATGGACGCGCTGCACCTCATCGCGGCCAACCGGCTGGACGAGCTGGCTCTGTTGCAACAGGGTGATCCGCAACTGGCCGAGGCGCTGAAACCCATTATCGCGGGCCGCCTGAACCTGACCGACCGCGTGCTGAAGCCCTAGAACGGTGCCTTGGCGCGAAATGCCATGCCCCGCCCGCTTTCGGGATGGTTTATGCGCAGTTCCTCGGCATGCAGCATCATCCGCTCATATGCCGGTTCAGGCGCATAAAGCGGATCGCCCAGAATGGGATTCCCCAGCGCCAGCATATGCACGCGCAGCTGATGCGTGCGCCCGCTCCTCGGCCACAGCCGGACGCGGCTTTCATCCTCCGCCGCTTTCAGGACGCGATACTCCGTCAGCGACGGCTTGCCGGTCTCATGGCAAACCATCTGGCGCGGCCGGTTCGGCCAATCCACGATCAACGGCAGATCGACCGCCCCGATCTTTGGCTCCAGCCGACCTGCCACACGCGCCACATAGGTCTTGCGCGCGCGCCGGTCCTCGAATTCCTTGGACAAAAACCGCTGCGCATGCGGCGTCAGCGCAAACACCATCACGCCGGACGTATCCCGATCCAGCCGATGCACCAGCAGCGCCGTGGGAAACGCCGCCTGCACACGGGCCAGCAGGCAATCGGCCAGATGCGCGCCCTTGCCGGGCACGGACAGCAGCCCATCGGGCTTGTCCACGGCCAACAGTTCGTGATCCTCATGAAGCACAGATAACGGCGTGTCGGGGGGCATGTATTCAGATTGCATACCCCGCCATACAGCGCCGCCCCGGCAGGGTCCAGAACGCTGCCCGCCCCTTCATCTTGGTCCAAATACTCATTCGTCGGCGCCGCAAACGCGAAGCAGCCGCCTTATGCCTTGGCGCGCGCGCCCGACGGATCATACATCGGCTTCAGGCTGGCGTCGGCGCGCACGCGTGTTCCGGCGACATCGATCTCATAGCTGGACGCCAGAACCTCCGCCACGCTTTCACCGGGGCACGGCACATACCCCATGCCGATCGCACCGCCCAGATGATGCCCATACGCGCCCGAACTGACATAACCCACAATCTGCCCATCCCGCAGCAGCGGCTCGTTATGATAGAGCAGCGGTTCCGGATCGGTCAGGCAAAACTGCACCATACGCGCCGCCAGCCCTGCATCGCGCTTGCGCAGCACTGCGTCGCGCCCGATGAAATCGGGCTTGTCCGCCTTGACGGCAAAGCCCAGCCCCGCTTCCAGTACGTGATCCTCGCAGGTGATATCATGCCCGAAATGACGGAAGCCCTTCTCGATACGGCAACTGTCCATCGCGTGCATCCCGCACAGCTTCATCCCATACGCGCGGCCCGCCTCCAGCAGCACCTCAAACGCATTCCCGGCCATGTCGGCGCTGACATAGATCTCCCAGCCCAGCTCGCCCACATAGCTGACGCGGTGTGCGCGTGCCAATCCCATGCCCAGCTCGATCTCCTGCGCCGTGCCAAACGGGTTCACCTCGTTCGAGAAATCACCCGGCGACACCGCCTGCATCACATCCCGCGCCTTTGGTCCCATAACGGCCAGCACGCCCTCGCCCGCTGTTACATCGGTAATCACCACTTGATGATCGCCGCGCAAACGCTCCATCCGTGTCTGATCGGCCAGCCGCGTGGCGGCGGGGGTAACCACCAGATAGGCCGTCTCGGACAGGCGCGTGACGGTCACATCCGCCTCGATTCCGCCGCGCGTATTCAGGAATTGCGTATAGACGATGCGCCCCACGGGAACCGAAAAATCGCCGCCACCGATATAGTTCAGAAAACGTTCCGCATCTGGCCCTTCGACGCGGATCTTACCGAAGGAGGACATGTCATACATGCCCACGCCGCCCCGGATCGCGCGATGTTCTGCAGCGGCATTGTCAAACCAGTTCTGCCGCTTCCAGCTATAGCGATACTCCCGCTCCTGTCCCGGCATGGCAAACCAGTTCGCGCGCTCCCAGCCCGCAGCCTCGCCCATGACGCCGCCTTGTTCCAGCAGTTGCGCGTGAAACGGCGTGCGCCTGATGCCCCGCGCCGTCGCCTTCTGGCGATAGGGGAAATGGTCGGCATAGAGCAGGCCCAGCGTCTCTTTGGAGCGCTCGAACAGATAGGTCTTGTTGCCCTGAAAGGGTTGCATGCGCGCGATATCCACATCGCCCAGATCAAAGGGTTTCTCGCCGCTGTCCATCCACTGGCTCAGCGCATGGCCCGCACCGCCCGCCGACTGGATGCCAATGGAGTTGAAACCTGCCGCGACCCAAACGTTATCCATCTGCGGCGCGAGGCCCAGATGATAGGCGTCGTCGGGCGTAAACGATTCCGGTCCGTTAAAGAACGTATGTATCCCCGCCGTCGCCATCATCGGCAGGCGGTTGCAGGCGGCCTCAAGGATTGGCTCGAAATGGTCGAAATCCTCGGGCAGCTGGTCAAATTCAAACGTCTCGGGGATGCCGTTCATGCCCCAGGGTTTCGAGACAGGCTCGAACGCGCCGACCAGCATCTTGCCTGCATCCTCTTTATAATAGGTGCATTCGTCCGGCACGCGCAGCACCGGCATCTGGCTCAGACCCTCGATCGGTTCGGTCACGATGTAGAAATGTTCGCAGGCATGCAGTGGCACGTTGATGCCCGCCATCCGGCCCACTTCGTGGCCCCACATGCCGGCACAGTTGACGATCATCTCGGCCTCGATATGGCCGCTTTCCTTGCCGTCGTTGCTGGCCCAATCAACGCCGGTGATGCGGCGGTCCTTGCGGGTCATGCCGGTCACGCGCACCCGCTCCTGCACCTTTGCGCCGCGCTGGCGTGCGCCCTTGGCAAGGGCCAGCGCGATGTTGGCGGGATCGGCCTGCCCGTCGGTGGGCAGCCAGACGCCCCCGGTGACGCTGTCCATGTTAAGATGCGGATACCGCTCTTTCACTTCCGCCGGGGACAGCTCCTCGACCGGTACGCCAAACGCACGCGCCATCGCGGCCGAGCGATACATCTCCTCCAGCCGCTCTCCCGTCAGCGCGGCCGAGACCGATCCGACCTGCCGGAACCCGGTGGCGACGCCGGTTTCGGCCTCCAGCCCGGTGTAGAGTTCAGCCGAATAGCGCGCCAGCTTGGTCATGTTGCTGGACGCGCGCAGCTGGCCGATCAGGCCGGCCGCGTGCCAGGTGGTGCCCGATGTCAGCGCCTTGCGTTCCAGCAGGACAACGTCCATCCAGCCGAGTTTCGCCAGATGATAGGCGACCGAACAGCCGACGACGCCGCCGCCGATGATGACCACGCGGGCCTTTGTGGGCAGATCCATATGCTGCACTCCTAAGCGGCCCTGATGTCAGGGATGGATTTTTGCGAATTTGCGTTTGTAGGCGGCGATCATCTCGTCCTCGGTCGCGCCATCGTCATAGGGCGGCGAGGTCACTTCGCTGACATGTTCGACGTCGATCAGGACCAGATCGGCGATGCGCCCGGCCAGATCGCCCCAAACCTCCTGCCAGAGGCCGATCAGCGCGATGAATTCCGACGTCCCCTCCTCGGCGATGCGGGCCGGGCCGCGCAGGCGCAGGCCCTTGCGCGTCCATGGGTCAATGAAATTCACCTCGGCGTAGGGGTTGTGGCGCAGGTTGGCCAGCGTGCCGGGCGAGCGGATGTTGCCAAAGCCGACGGTCAGGTGATCAAGCACCAGAAACGTGCCCTTGGGGCTGACGGCCGGCTGCCCGCCCGGCGTGATCGTGGCGACAAACCCCAAAGGGAAGTCGGCGATCAGATCTTCGGCAGATTGGGTCAGCATCAGGCACGTATCCTTTCGTTCTCGGGATCCCATAGAGGCGCGTCTAGCTGCACCACCGCGCCGAACCGCTCGCCGTAAATCTCGACCTCCAGTTCGGTGCCCGGCACCGCCAGATCGGCGCGTATCATGCCCAGCGCGATGGAGGCGCCCACGCGATAGCCCCAGGCACCGCTGGTCGTCTCGCCCACCACTTTGCCGTCATGCCAGATCGTCGACATATAGGGCGCGTCGGCCTCGCCTGCGTCGACGATCAGCGTGACGAACCGCTTGGCGCTGCCCTGCTGTTTTTCGCGCAGGAGCGCCGCCTTGCCCGGGAAATCCTGCGGCTTGTCCAGCTTGACGAACCGGTCCAGCCCGCCCTCATACATCGAATAATCGGTGCTGAGATCGCCCTTCCACGCGCGATAGCCCTTTTCGATCCGCAAGGAGTTCAGCGCGTACATTCCAAAGGGTTTGGCGCCCGCGTCCAGAATGGCGCGGTAGATATCGGGCATATCCTCATTGGCGGCGTGGACCTCCCAGCCCAGTTCGCCGGCAAAGGAGACGCGTATCAGATGCGCCATCCGGCCCGCAACCGTGCAATGCTGGTGGCTGAGCCATGGCAGCGTTAGATCACCATCGGTCAGCGGGCCAAGGATCGCGCGGCTTTGCGGCCCGGTGACGATCAGAGCCGACCGCTCGGTCGTGGTTTCCGCGACGCTGACGCACTCGGGCACGTTGCCCCGGATCAGCTCGCCATCATGCCACTGGGCGGTGGCGGCGGTGATCAGGATGAAACTGTCCTCGGCCTGCCGGATGCAGGACCATTCTGTCAGGATGCGGCCCCGCTTGTCGGCGACATAAACCAGGTTCATGCGCCCCACCTTCGGCAAGGCGCCGGTCACAAATCCGCGTAGCCAGTCGTCCGCGCCCTGCCCCCGCACCCAGAAGCGCGAAAATCCGGGCAGGTCCAGCACGCCGCAATGGTTGTGCACAGCGGCGCATTCCTCGGCGATGCGATTTGACCACGGCCCGGCACGGTTCCACGTCTGGGTGGCCTCCTCGCTGACATCATCGCCGGGCTGAGCGAACCAGTTTGCCCGCTCCCACCCGTTATAGACCCCCATGACGCCGCCCAATTTGCGCACGATATCGTCATTTGGTCCCAGCTTCTTGTTGCGGCCCGCAGGCCATTCATGCCATGGGAAATGCATGGCGTATTCGTAGCCGTAGATCTCCATCCCCTTGGCAATGCAGTAATCATTGTCCGTATAATCGGTGTAGCGGCGTGGATCGGTGGCCCACATGTCCCACTCGGTCGCGCCTTCGGTGATCCACTCGGCCAGCACCTTGCCCGCGCCGCCAGCCTGAGAGATGCCGAAGGTGAACACGCATGCCTCGAACGCGTTCGGCACGCCGGGCATCGGGCCAAGCAGCGGCAGGCCATCAGGCGCATAGGGGATCGGCCCGTTGATCACCTTGTTAATGCCGACCTTGCCCAGCAGGGGAACGCGCGCCATCGCATCCTCGATATACCACTCCAGCCGCTCCAGATCGTCGGGGTATAGCTGGAAGCTGAAATCCTCGGGAAAGGGATCGTCGGGCGTGATCCAGTGCGCCTTGCAGTTGCGCTCATACGGGCCAAGGTTCAGGCCGGTTTTCTCCTGCCGCAGGTAGTAGGAGCTGTCGACGTCGCGCATCAGCGGCAGCTTGCCATGGTTTGCGGTGTATTCGGCAATCTCCGGGATTTCATCCGTCAGCAAATACTGATGGCTCATCACCATCATCGGCACGGTGCGCCCGCCATAAGGCTTGAACCACTCGCCGACCTTTTGCGCGTAATACCCGGCGGCGTTCACCACGAATTCGCAGCGGATATCGCCCTTGTGGGTATGCACGACCCATTCATTACCATCCCGCGTCACGCCGGTGGCGGGGCAAAACCGTTCGATCCGCGCGCCCAGATCACGCGCGCCCTTGGCCAATGCCTGCGTCAGCTGGCTGGGGTCGATATCGCCGTCATTGGGATCGAACAGAACACCCTTCAGGTCGTGCGTTTCCATGAAGGGATAGCGCGCCTTGGCCTCCTCGGGCGTCAGCATCTCCATGTCCATGCCCTGATAGCGGCCCATGCCGCAGGCACGCTGAAACTCCTGCACGCGCTCGTCCGAATGACCCAGCCGGATGGACCCGGTGACGTGGTAGTTCATCGGATAATCCACCGCCTCGGCCAGGCCGCGATAGAGCTCGGTCGAATAGCGCTGCATGTTCATGATTGCCCAGGAGGTCGAAAACGTCGGGCAGTTTCCCGCCGCATGCCAGGTGCTGCCTGCCGTCAGCTCGTTCTTCTCAAGCAGAACGCAATCGGTCCAGCCAGCTTTGGCCAGATGATAGAGGCCAGACGCGCCCACCGCGCCGCCGCCGATGATGACCACGCGGGCCGTGCCGGGAAAAGTGCTCATCTGCTGCGTCTCCTTGCTGCGTTCAGTAAACCGGCGGCGCGATCACCCAGATCGCGACGGCGGGAATGTTATAGGGGTTCTGCCACTCGAACGGCTCGCCGCGGATGCGAAAACTGTCGCCGGTGCCAACGGTAAACTGGCGGCCTGCGATGGTCAGATCCAGACGTCCCGACAGGATATAGCCCACCTCCTGCGTCGCGCGGATCTGCGGTTCGACGGCGCGCGCGCCGGGGTCAAAGGTAGAGTGGACCATCTCGAAATCGTCGGTCAGATCGGGCGACAGCAGTTCTTCGGTCAGGCCGGGCTTGCCTTTGCCGATGGGGCGGCGGGCGCTGCGGCGTACGATATACCCCGCCTCGCCCTCCTGCGCGCCGGAATGATCAAAGAGCAGTGACAGGGACACATCCAGTACCGCCGCGATACTGCGCAGGTCGGCCACGGAGGGCTCGGACAGATCGCGCTCAACCTGGCTCAGCCAGCCGACGGATCGGCCCAATCGCTGCGCCAGATCGGCCAGCGTCACACCCCGCGCCCGGCGCAAGGCGCGCAGATCGGCGCCAAGAGTGCGTTGGAAGGCAGGCAGGGGAACGGTCACACAGAGCTCGCTTGGTGAAAATTGAGGCTATATTTTCACGCTGGCCCGCCGCGCTGAAAAAATCAACCTAAATTTCACGCAAGTTTTGTCAGCCGCCAAAGGTCTGGCGCAGCAGCCGTGTCAGTCCTTCGACATCGGCCTGATCGAATGCCGACGGCTGATCACTGTCGATATCCAGCACCGCGATCAGCGCGCCATGGCTGTCGCGCACCGGCAGCACAATCTCGGACCGGGTCGAACTGGCGCAAGCGATATGCCCATCGAACGCGTCCACATCATCCACCAGCTGCACCTGACCGGTCCGCGCAGCAGCGCCGCAAACCCCGCGCGAAAACGGGATGACAAGGCAACCGTGCCCGCCCTGATAGGGTCCGATTCGCAGGATCTCTGGCTGTGTCACGCGGTAAAACCCCGTCCAGTCGAATCGATCATCGGCATGGTGCAGTTCGCACGCCATCGTGGCCATCAGCGCGATCAAATCCTGCTCGCCTGTCGTAAGAGCCGCCAATGTCCTGGCCTTTTCGTCATAATCGATTCGCATCGCGGGTCTGTCCTTATCCACGTTGTGTTTGGCGGAGTTCAGGTCGTTCTACGCCGTTCCGACCGCGAAAGCACAGTCAAAAGGCCGAGCCAAGCGCGGTGACGGCTTTTTCGAACGATGCACACCGATTGGTAACGTTTCCCGCCTAGCCTGAACAAACACGTCATCACTCAGCGGAGCACACATGGACCTCGAAAGCAGCCAACACGGCACCCACCAACTGATAACTGTAAATGCCCCGCGAATCGATGCTGCACAGGCAATCGCTTTCAAGGATGCGATGCGCACGATGACCGCCGAGGGCGGCGATCGTGTGATACTGGATCTGGGGCGGGTGCAATTCATCGATTCCAGCGGCCTCGGCGCGATTGTCGCGACCCTCAAACTGATGGGCCCGGGCAGACGGCTCGAACTGGCATGTCTGACGCCAGACGTGGCAAAAGTGTTCCGCCTGACGCGCATGGATACGATATTCGCCATTCATGCATCACTGGAGGAACTGGCACCACGGCAAGCCGGATGACAAGCCGGGCTCTGCACCGCAACGTCACGCCCGAGGGCGCGCAAAATGCAATACCTGTGCGAAGAGAGGTCTTTGACCTTCCCGCGTCCGAGCATGGTGTTCGGGCCGGGTTGGCGGAAATACGCAGTTTTCTCGAAGCCAACAGCATTGATGCGGATTTCTGCGGAACTGCAGAAATCGTATTGGCTGAAGCGCTCAACAATATTGCAGAACATGCGTATGTCGGCATCCACATCGGTAAAATCCGCGTCACTCTCACGAAAAGTGACCATGCCCTGGCTGCTGAAATTGTCGATAAGGGAATTGCCCTGCCCGGCCTTTGTCCACCCGTCGGGCAATTGCCGCCGCTTGGTGGAAACTGCCACTCTCTGCCAGAAGGCGGATTTGGCTGGCATCTGATTCGGACGCTGACGGACTGTGTGAGCTACACACGCCACGAAGGCGAAAACCATCTCTGCCTGCGCATCGCCTGCCCGGTCCCTGGCACGCGCGCGACGCGAGGCGGGGAGTGACGCGAACGGCCGGTCGCGGCCGGATCTATCCACATTTGCGAGCCCGTCGCCTCTTGACTATCGAATAGCCTGCACATCAAAAACCGTGGAAATAAGCCTAAAAATAAGCATGCCGCAAACTTGCCCCGATCTTTTCTCAAAGGGGACAGACTGCACCGTTATGACGATATCTGTAGCTGTAACAGCTTGCTTCGGCGCCGCGCTTAACAGCCCCCACCCAGTGCGCGGCGCCGAGGATTTAAGGGTCTGCATCGAATAGCCCAGACGGTTAGATTGATTGCCAGACGCGGATGGTCGGCTTCAGCTACGATTCCACGGGTTTTCAACAGCGCGATTGTCAAACCACGCGTCTCTCACATCCGCTCACAGGAAAACGGTCTCGATCCTCGCGCGCCCCGCAGGATCAGTTGAGCTGAAAGTGGAGGGGGTACTGCCCATCTTCAAAAGGACCAAAAAGATCTTCAATGTCGGGATGCTCTACCGGCTCCCCGGAATAGTCGGCGATCAGGTTTTGTTCGCTGACATAGGCGACATAGTAGCTTTGATCGTTCTCGGCGAGAAGATGGTAAAACGGCTGGTCCTTGATCGGGCGGCTTTCTTCGGGGATGGACGCATACCACTCCTCGGTATTGGCAAATTCCGGGTCCACGTCAAAAATAACACCCCGAAACGGGTGCTTCTTGTGACGGACGACTTGCCCCAGATGATATTTAGCGCGCGATTTCAGCATATGATGCAGTCCCTAAGGCGTTTCGAGTTTAAGTTGCGCCGCAACTTGAAGAAAAAACGCGTGCAAGGTTTAATCATTGCGTGCGTTTTGACCTGTCGCCGTCAGTAGCCAAACGTCGGAACCCTTTAGAGTGCGAGGGTAAATGTTTCAAGTAGGCTTTGTCCAATGATGATCGCACCTGAACGTGGAAACAGTCTGTGAAGTACGCACGGACGCAAACCTGCGGCCCTCCATCGGTGCCAACCCGCCACATCCGGCGGACCGGAAGAATTGGTGATTTCCTATTTACAAAAAATTGGGTACAGTGAAAGCAATCAAAAAAACGGAGGCAGCGTAGACTGCCCCGATAAAAGAGAGCAGAGGCAGTAATGAGCAGACAGCTTCGCGCGGTCCTTTTGATGTTGTTGGTTGCGGCCTGCGGGCGCGGCGGCGGCTATGGCGAATCCCCCAGACAGATGGACGATGCCTGCGCCATTCTAAAGGAACGACCGCAGTATTCCCGTGCCTTCCGTGCCGCCGAGCGGCGCTGGGGCGTCCCGACTCACGTTCAGATGGCGACAATCTATCAGGAAAGCAAATTCGACAGCGATGCGCGCACTCCTTATCGCTATTCGCTGGGGATCATTCCGATGGGTCGCCAAAGTTCGGCCTTTGGATATAGTCAGGCGCTGGACGGAACGTGGGACGAATACGTCGAGCAGACCGGATCGCGCCGCGCCCGGCGTGACAATATCCACGATGCGACCGATTTCATGGGTTGGTACATGTCCAAATCGCGCGATGAGCTGGGCATCCAGATGTATGACGCTCGCAACCATTATCTGGCCTATCACGAGGGTCGCACCGGATTTCGCCGGGGCAGCTATAACGACAAGGCCTGGCTGGTGCGCGTGGCCGGCACTGTCGAATCGCGTGCCGCCACCTATCAGGCACAGCTGCGCAGCTGTAGTCGCTAAGACGTAGCGCCGCCCGGAACGGGCGGCGCAGCGTTAACGATCCCGCTGGCCACTGCCGCCGATGCCCGGAATGACAAAGCTGTCATTGCGCAGCGTCACGCCCTTTTCCAGCCCCCCCAGAATAACCGTGGTCCGGCTGCCGCCACTGTCGTTAATGACCCATTGGCGCAGTTCTGTCGGGGCCGCTGTAAAGACCAGATCGATACTGCCGTATTCCGGATTTTCAGGGTCTTGCGCACGCACTGTCGTCGTCTTGCCATCGCTGGTATGGCCTGTCACCATGCGAGCGCGCGTCAAATCGACGTTACGCGCAAGAATGATCGACAAGGGCGTTTGGTTCAGCGGATACCCCTGAGGCCCATCGTTCGACTTTCCGTCGATGATGCCCACGGTATCTCCATTCGCGACGACCAGCATGTCTTCGGGCGGCTGATATTCGAACCGTACACGGCCAGGACGTTTGATCAAGATCCGGCCCTGACTGATGGTGCCGTCATCGTTGATCTGCGTAAAGGCACCACTGGCCGTCTCAAAGCTGTTCAGGTAGCGCGAAATTTCGCGAAGGCTCAGTTTCTCAGCGGCGGCAGGCAGGGCCATGCACAGGCAGGCAGCAGTCGCCACGACGGCTCCAGTAAAAATTCTCATAAGATTGGGCCTCTTTCGATTCGGGCTACGGGACAGTCAGCAGTCAGACTGCCGAGCTGCGCCGTGATATGCGATAACAACCGCGCTTGTTCGATATCGGCAGCCTGGCCTCGGTTATCAAGACCGCAAGCGATGTGCCCTGCAAGCCCGGCACAATCGCGCCGGCTGCTATTGCCGCTCCGGCACCAGAATTTCGCGCTTGCCGACGTGGTTCGCGGCCGACACGACGCCCTGATCCTCCATTTGCTCGACCAGACGTGCGGCCTTGTTATAGCCGATCGCCAGCTTGCGCTGAATATAGGAGGTAGAGCATTTGCGATCGGTGATCGCGATCTGCACAGCCTGATCATACAGCGCGTCTTCGCCTTCCGATCCTGTGGACAGACCGAGCACCGCATCGATATTGCTGGCCTGATCTTCGTCCGGACCTTCCAGAACGCTGCCGACATAGGCCGGAGGGCCGTATGCCTTCAGGTTATTCACGACCTCCTCGACCTCTTCGTCGCTGACGAAAGGACCGTGGCATCGCGTGATTTTGGCGCCGCCAGCCATGTACAACATGTCGCCCATTCCCAGCAGTTGCTCGGCTCCCATTTCGCCCAGGATAGTGCGGCTGTCGATTTTGGACGTCACCTGAAAGCTGATGCGCGTCGGGAAATTCGCCTTGATCGTGCCGGTGATGACATCCACCGATGGGCGCTGCGTGGCCATGATGATGTGAATGCCGGACGCACGCGCCATCTGCGCAAGACGCTGGATGCAGGCTTCGATTTCCTTTCCGGCGACCATCATCAGGTCCGCCATCTCGTCGACGATGACGACAATGTAGGACATCTTTTCGGGTGCGAATTTCTCGGTTTCGAACACTGGCTCGCCCGTGTCGTCATCGAATCCGGTCTGCACTGTGCGGCTGAACATCTCGTTCTTGCTCAGCGCATCAGCCACGCGGGAGTTGTACCCGTCGATGTTGCGCACGCCCATCTTGGACATCTTGCGATAGCGCTCTTCCATCTCGGCCACGGTCCATTTCAGGGCCACGACGGCCTTTTTCGGGTCCGTCACGACGGGGCTGAGCAGGTGCGGGATGCCGTCATAAACACTGAGTTCCAGCATCTTGGGGTCGATCATGATCATCCGGCAATCATCCGGCGTCAGCCTGTAGAGCAGCGACAGGATCATGGTGTTGATTGCCACCGATTTGCCCGATCCGGTGGTCCCCGCAATCAAAAGGTGGGGCATCTTTGCGAGGTTGACGACCATCGGATCGCCGCCGATATCCTTGCCCAGCGCCAGCGGCAACTTGTGATTGCCGTCGCCAAAATCGCGGGTCGACAGGATCTCGCGCAAGCTGACCATCTCGCGGTTGTCATTGGGCAGCTCGATCCCGATAACGGTGCGGCCCGGCACGGTGCTGACGCGCGCCGACAGCGCCGACATGGACCGCGCGATATCGTCCGACAGGCCGATCACGCGGCTGGCCTTGAGGCCCGGCGCCGGCTCCAGCTCGTACATGGTGACGACGGGGCCGGGGCGGACGCTGACGATCTCGCCCTTGACGCCGTAATCATCCAGCACGACCTCCAGCATCCGCGCATTTTCCTCCAGCGCCTCGTCGCTCAGATGGTATCGGGTGATGTTCTCAGGGCTGGACAGAAGGCTGAGGGGCGGCAACTCGTACTTGGTGCTGGCGGTCTCTTCGAACTGCAACGTCGGCTGCGCTTCGGCAACGGCGCGGGTTGAGGGGGCGGAAACCCGGCGCTGAGTATGCTGCACAACCTTCTTTGCCTCAGGCATGGGCGCTGCGCGGGGGGCATCCGGCATTGGTGCGGTTTCGTCCAGAATGACCGCCTCATCCTCGAACGGATCGTCTTCGAAAATCGTCTCCGGCTCAAGGTGCGCCTCAGGTGCCGCCATGCGCGGAGCTGGCGGGATCGCCTGCGCGGATGTGGCCGAGCGCTGCGCGCTTAGCGGCGGCTCGGGCGGAAGGGTTGTTGCGCGCTGGGCCGTCAGCGGCGGCTCGTCCGGAAGGCGCGCGGTGCGCACGGTGTCCAGAATCAGCGGCGCCGGTCCACGCTTGCCGATACCGCGTCCGGCGCTGGAAACTGACGGGAGATGCATGGCCGGGGACTTTCGGACCCGTGATTTTATGACATCGGCGATTTTTTCCTTGATGCGATCCTCGCCCGGCATGGGCCGGTCCTGCGCGGTTGCATGCTGATCCACCCACTCGGCCTCGGGCAGCGGATCGGGCTTGCGCATCAGCGATGGCATCCGGCCCAGAAGGCCGCCGGACGACTTTTCAGGCGCGCGTGAGGGGGCGTGCAGCACCGGCGCGTCGGCCTCGTCATAGACCTTGGCGTGGGCACTGCGGCCCAGACGCGGCGCAGCAACCTCCATTTTCGGCTCCGCCTCAATGCGGCGCTCCGCCCGGCGTGCCTGTGCAGTACGCGCAGCAACAGCAGCGCCAGATGCGCCGCGCGTGGCCAGAGCGATCAACGTCGAATACGCCATGATGCAGCCCAGCAGTGCCAGCTTGATCCCGCGCGCCATTTCAGCGCGCTCAAAACCCATGACAAAGGCGCCCAGCGCCACCATACCGACGCCCAGCACCAGCGACAGCAGCTTCAGGCCCATGGCGGCGCCAATCGGCAGCACGCCCAGAACCGCCCCCAGAACCGTATCGCCAAAGATACCGCCCAAGCCAAAGCTGTGGCTGGCATACCATTCGGCACCCGGAGTAAGCGATGCTGCATAAAGTGACAGGACAGCGATCCAGATCGGCGCAAAAATAACCCGCGCCATCGCCCGCTCCTGCCCCTTGTGCAGCACAAACCGGATGCCCCACGCAGCCAGAACCGCAGCAATGCCCCAGCCGCCCCAGCCCACAACCATGATGAGCGTCGCAGCAATCGTCGCGCCGGTCTGACCCAGCCAGTTCTGCACCGGCGTATCGACCGCGGACAGCCAGCTGGGATCCTCGGCGCTGTAGGACGCAAAGATCATGGCAGCCAGCACGGCCACACCCAGAAGCGCCAGACCCAGCAGTTCCTTGCCGCGTTTCTCGATGGCCTGCGCCATGTTGCTGTCCAGCAGTGGATCCCGCCCGCGTGTCTGATATGCCATCGTTTCCCTCGTCCTTACCGTGCCCATCGGCAGCGCGATGCGCCCGCCTGCCGCGGCAGGAATGCGGCTGCATCCCCGATCCGGCTGATTGAATCATGTTCCTGAGGGGTGCGAATTTCGATAGCAAGGCATCGCAGAGCGCCGCGATAAGGATCGCACGGACACACCACAGCAGACGCCCCAAAAATCGGAAACCGCTCGGATACCATCGAAATACTGCCTCAGGTCGGGATCGTTATCGCCCCGTATCTGGCAAAACTACCCTTTGCCCGCCGGTGCGTCCAGCAAAACCATTCCGGCAATGCGCCGATTGTGGCATTTATGGCAAACCTGCCAATATCATAGATGGCCCTCGGGCTTTTTCTTGGTGAAAATACCCAAGCGCGGCATTTCAGCCCAGCGCCGCCTCCGCCGCCTTGGCGATCCGCAGAAGCCGGTCTTCCCCCATCGCCTGCCCGCACAGCATGATCCCGCAACTGGGAACGCCCGTGGGCAGAGTGATCGCAGCAAGACCCATCAGGTTCCCGACCCGGGTATTGCGCAACGTCAGAAGGTTCTCGGTGACATAGTAATCCCCATCCTCCAGCAGACGCTGCGCATTGGGCGGCAGGTTCGGCGCGGTCGGCATCAGCACCGCATCATATCCCGCCATCCGGCCGGCCCAGACCGCGCGCAGACTGTCCAGCCGCTGCCAGGCAACGACGAATTCCGGGGCGGCAAATGACTGCCCGCCGCGAAACCTGTCACGAATCGGGGCAAACATCAGTTCCGGGTCCGCCTCGATGACCTGGCCCCAGGTGCCGTAGGCTTCGCCAGAGAACAGCACCGGTGCCAGATCCATCGCCTCGTCCACCTCGGAGGCGGTTACGGGCGTGATCGTCGCGCCGGCTGCTTTCAGTCGCTCACTGGCGGCTTCATAGGCGCGGGCCGGCGCGTCGCGCAGATCGTTCATCACCGTGCTTTGCAGCGCGGCAAAACGCATACCGCGCAAGGACGCGCCCCGCAGATCTGGCGCATTGCGTGCCTCCAACACGGCCAAAAGCAGCGCGGCGTCCTCGACGGTTCGCGCCAGCGGCCCAACGGTGTCGAACCGCGCGGCCAGCGGAACGCAGCCACCGGAAGGCACGCGCCCGGCCGTTGTTTTCAGCCCCACCAGATCATTCCAGGCGGCAGGCACGCGTACCGATCCGCCGGTATCGCTGCCGATGGCGCCTGCTGCCAGCCCATGCGCGATGCTGGCCGCAGCACCGCTGGACGATCCACCAGCCACCGCATCAGGATCGTTGATGCAGGGCGGCGTAGCCGTCATCGGGTTCAAGCCAAGGCCGGAAAACGCCAGCTCGCTCATATGCGTCTTGCCCAGACACACCATGCCGGCGGCGGTCGCGCGGCGCAGCACTTCGGCGTCGCGGTCCGGCACGCGGCCCCCAAGTAACCGGCTGCCTGCTTCGGTCGCGGTTCCGGCGCTATCAAACATATCCTTCCAACTGATCGGCACGCCGTCCAGCAGCCCGCGCCGCTGGCCAGCCCTGGCGCGCGCAGCAGCAGCGGCAGCCTCGGCGCAGGCCCGCTCGCGCGTGACGGCTGAATAAATGCGCGGCCCGGCAGGATGCGCATCAATGGCATCCAGATAGGTTTCGGTCAGTGCCACGGCATCAATCTGGCCGCCTGCAATACCGCGTCCCAGATCTATCGCACCCATCTTTAGCCAGTCCTGCATCATTCATCCTCGCCCATCTGCCGCAATCTCGCTGACAGTAGCGGCGCGTTGGCGCATGGACAATCCGGCAATCCCCGCCATATTGAGCGGCATGAAACATGACACTGATATCGTGATCGTCGGAGGCGGCCTGAACGGCCCCGCCCTGGCCCTGGCCCTGTCGCAATCGGGACTGAGCGTGACCATCGTCGACGCCTTGCCTGAACCTGTGCGTAAAAACGCCGCCTTTGACGGGCGCGCCTATGCGCTTGCACTGGCCTCTGTGCGCCTCCTGCGCGCCATCGGCGTGTGGGAGAAGATTGCAGATCAAACCCAGCCGATGCTCGAGATAAAAGTCAGCGACGGGCGCGCAGGCGCTGGACCATTATCGCCCTTCCACCTGCATTTCGACCACGCCGAGCTGGAGGAAGGCCCGATGGGCCACATGTGCGAGGACCGCGTTCTGCGCCCCGCCCTGCTGGCCTCGATGAAGGAAGCGCCCGGTATCACGCGGATTTCCGGTGATGCCGTCACGGCGCAGATGATCACGGCGGGCGGCGCGGAGCTGACGCTGGACTCGGGCAAGGTGCTGCGCACGCGGCTGATCGTAGGCGCAGATGGGCGCGCCTCGGGCACCGGGGCGCGGGCTGGAATCCAGCGCACGGGCTGGGGCTATGGGCAGACCGCGCTGGTCTGCGCCATTGCGCACGAGCTGCCACATCACGGGATTGCGCATCAATTCTTCATGCCACCCGGCCCGCTGGCCATTCTGCCGCTGCCCGGCAACGTATCGTCCATTGTCTGGAGCGAGAGCGACAAAACCGCCGCAGAATTCACGACGCTCAGCGACGCTGATTTCCTGCATGTGCTGCGCCCGCGCTTTGGTGATTTTCTGGGCGAGATTTCCCTGACAGGCAAACGCTACACCTACCCGCTGGGGCTGACCGTTGCGAACAGCTTTGTCGCACCGCGAGTGGTGCTGGTCGGAGATGCGGCACATGGGATGCACCCCATCGCGGGTCAGGGCCTGAACGCGGGGCTGCGCGATGTCGCTGCGTTGCATCAGGTGCTGACAGATGCTCTCCAACGGGGAGAGGATCTGGCGGCGCCGGATGTCCTGGAGCGGTATCAGCGCTGGCGTCGCTTTGATGTCGCGGCGCTGGCGATGACCACAGATCTCAGCAATCGTCTATTTTCAAACGACAACCCATTCCTGCGGGCCGTGCGAGATTTGGGCATGGGGGCAATCAATGCGGCGGCGCCCGTTCGCCGTGCGCTGATGCGCGAGGCTGCGGGGCTGACCGGAGATCTGCCCGATCTGATGCGCTGAGTACTCGGCCTCACCGGCAGCGCTATCATTGTCAGACGTCGCCGCTGCATTGGTGCGCGTGACGATTTCGACAGGATCTGTGGGCTTCTCCTGCAGCGTAACCGTGCCGGTCAACACGTGGCCGATGGTATATGTCAGCGTGGCCTGAACGATCATCGGTTAGGCATCCTTGGCCGTATCCACAGGCAAGCTGAGCACATAGGGCGGCCCGCCTCCGGTCTTGATCGCCCTGATCGCCGGTGAGCGATTTCTGTCGGATTGCGCTTGCACAACCAAATCCGATCCCACTGACACTAGAATGCGCTCATGATAGATAGCGCTCAGCGCAATATCCTGCGGGTCCGCGTTCGGCCGGGCTGCGGCACGCGGATTTGCTCCACGGCCGGCGTGCGCGGGCCAAAGATATTGGCCATGCCACCAGTGCATCCCGGCAACGCGATCACACAAGCGCCGATTACGGCCAGTTTCAGGGCAAACCGGAGGCGATGGGCGGCATATGTCATTGATGTGTCCCGTTGGGACTTTTTATGTCAGGTCTGATCCGAGACCAGCCTGCACGGTGGATGCGGACTTGACTATCCCCGTTTCAGTCGGCGCAGCACATCTGCGCAGCACTGTCGGAAATGCTACCGCTGCCAGATTTCCAGCGCGTCCTCATCCTCGGCACGGGCCGCAACCCAGTCGGCACCGCCCTTTGTGGTTTCTTTTTTCCAAAATGGCGCTCGGGATTTAAGGTAGTCCATCAGGAACATCGCCGCCTCGAATGCATCCTTGCGGTGTCGCGACGCTGCGGCAACCATCATGATCATATCGTCCGGGCGCAAATTTCCGTGGCGATGAATAATCAGGCTACCGCCCAGATCCCAGCGCGCGTGCGCGTCCTCAGCGATGCTGCGCAGAGCCTTTTCGGTCATGCCGGGATAATGTTCGATCTGCATGTGGTCCAAAGCGCCGCCTAGATCACGCACAATGCCGGCGAAAGTGACGACAGCGCCCATGCCGGTCTGCCGCGCGGCAAATTCATTCGCCTCGGCGCCGAAATCAAACGGTGCCTCCTGCACGCGGATATCCACGCGCTCAGCCCCCGGTCATCGGCGGAAAAAACGCCACTTCGCGCGCGCCTATCAAAGGCGTGTCAAAATCAGCCAATTCCTGATCGACGGCCACGCGCAGGGCTGTGATATCGGCAAAAGCCGCCTGATATCGCTCCTCTCGTGCGCTCAACTGGGCCACAAGATCGCGCACTGTCGCCGCGCCAGCCTCAACCGTCTCGCGCGGCAGACCGATCCGCTCGCGAACCCATGCGAAGTAAAGCACATCCATCAGCGTTCATCCTTTAGATATGGCAGCGATTTCAGCAGGTAATCGACGCCCGATATAAGCGTCAGAACCGCCGCCAGCCACAAAAGCCACAGCCCTGCATACCATGTGTAATGCATGCTGGCCAATTTCCAGCCGTGCCCCTCGAAAACGCCCTGCGCGAACAGGGTCGCGATGGCCACCATCTGCGCGGTCGTCTTCCATTTGGCCAGTTTCGTCACTTTTAGCGTGCCCGCAGTATCCCCCAGAAATTCACGCAGACCCGACACGAACACTTCGCGAAAAAGGATCACGGTCGCGGGCAAAACCAGCCAGGGCGACATCGTTGAATAGCCGACGATAACCATCAGCGCGACCACCACCATCGCCTTGTCCGCGATCGGGTCCAGCATCGCGCCCAGCCGGGTTTCCTGCTTCCACGAGCGGGCAAGATAGCCGTCAAACCAGTCGGTAATCGCCGCCGTGACAAACAGGATCAGCGCGAACCAGTCGGCATACGGGCGATCAAAATACAGGAACATAATCGCCACGCCGGGCGCGGCCAGTAGGCGTAGAAGCGTCAGGATATTCGGAATAGTCCATGTCATGGCGTTATGTCTATCCCGCAAAGCGAGGCTGCGAAAGCCCCCGCTTTGGCGGCCGTGGAGAATGCTCGACGCTCTCAGCGTCAGCCTTTGTCGTGGAAATAATCATAGACCTTTTGTGCCAGCCCTTCGGACACACCATCCACCGCCTTGAGATCGGCCAGATTAGCGCGACCCACGGCCTTGGCGCTGCCAAAATGCGCCAAAAGCGCACGTTTACGCGCAGCCCCGACACCCGGCACATCGTCCAGCGGCGTGGCGCTGACCGCCTTGGACCGCTTCGCACGGTGGGTGCCGATGGCAAAGCGGTGCGCCTCGTCCCGCAGGCGCTGGATGAAATACAGCACCGGATCGTTGCGCTGTAGCGCGATGGGGCGCTGGCCGGTCCGGTGGAATTCTTCCTTGCCCAGATCACGGTCAATGCCCTTGGCAACGCCGACCATCGGAATTTCGCTGACGCCCATATCGTTCATGATGCTGCGCACGGCGCTGACCTGCCCTGCCCCGCCATCGATCAGCAGAAGGTCGGGCCACGTGCCTTTGGAGCGGTCTGGATCCTCCTTCAGCAGGCGTTTAAAGCGGCGTTGCAGCACTTCTTTCATCATGCCGAAATCATCGCCGGGGGTCAGGTCATCACCGCGAATGTTGAACTTGCGGTATTGATTTTTCATCATGCCTTCAGGACCCGCGACAATCATCGCTCCGACGGCATGGGCGCCCTGAATGTGGCTGTTGTCATAAACCTCAATCCGTTGAGGCGGGGCATCAAGGTCAAAGGCGTCGGCCACACCGCGTAGCAGGCGGGCTTGCGTGGCGCTCTCGGCCATTTTGCGGGCAAGGCTTTCGCGCGCGTTGCGCAAGGCGCTCTCAATCAGTTCGGCCTTTTCACCGCGCTGCGGCACCAGCAGCGTCACTTTGCGGCCCAGCTTGCCGGTCAGCGCCTCGGCCATCAGATCCGGGTTCTCGATCTCGCCTGACAGGATCAGCTGGCGGGCAGGCTCTTTGGTACCGTAGAACTGACCGATAAATGCCTCAAGCACCTCCGGCGCTTCGACATCGACGCCGACTCGGGGATAAAAATCACGGTTGCCCCAATTCTGCCCGCCCCGGATAAAGAAAACCTGAACGCAAGCCTGACCGTTCTCCAGATGCAGCGCGATTATGTCGGCCTCGTCAACGCTCCGCGGGTTGATGCCCTGCGCCGTCTGCACCTGCGTCATCGCCTTGATCCGGTCCCGCAGGGCGGCAGCGCGCTCGAACTCCATCGCCGCAGATGCCTCGTTCATCTGACCGGCCAGCTTTTCTTGAATTTCGGTGGATTTCCCGCTCAGATATCGCTCGGCATCGCCCACCTGCGCATTGTAATCCGCCTTGGAAATATAGCCGACACAGGGCGCCGTGCAGCGTTTGATCTGATATTGCAGACAAGGGCGCGTGCGCGCCTCGAACACCGAATCCGTGCAGTTGCGCAGCTGAAACACCCGCTGCAACTGCGCCAGCGTGCGATTGACCGCACCGGCGCTGGCAAAAGGGCCGTAATAGGCGCCTTTTTCCCGTTTGGCGCCACGGTGTTTCTTGATCATCGGGTAGTCGTGCGATTTCGTGACGAGAATATTTGGAAACGATTTGTCGTCCCGCAGCAGCACGTTGTATTTCGGCTTGAGCTGCTTGATCAGGTTCTGCTCCAGCAGCAGCGCCTCGGTTTCTGTCGATGTTGTCAGGAACATCATCGACGCGGTCGCGTCGATCATCCGCATGATGCGCCCGGTGTGCCCGGTGGGCCGCGCATAGCTGGACACACGCGCCTTGAGATTGCGCGCTTTGCCGACATACAGAACCCGGGCCTGCGCATCCAGCATACGGTACACACCCGGCGACGCGTCCAGCGTATTCAGGTAGGATTGGATCACCTTGTGTCCGGTCGGCGCAGGCGTTTGCGAGGTTTGATCTGTCATGGGCCTATAGATATGATTCTGTGGCCCGGCTGCAATCTTGCCGGGGCCAAGACAAGGGGAAACCTGTCCCCGTTTTCTGTGGATAAGTCTGCGGATAACTTCACGTCATCTGCAATTTTCCCTTGCTCGCTGGAGCCTTCGCCGATTTGCCTATAAATTAGGCACACCCGCAACATACTGTAATTGCGCACTTATTTTTATGCTGCGGTGCAATATATTGATAACATTAAGCTATCTGTAACATCTTGGTGATTAATCTGAGCAAAGTGCAGAACTTTTACGGTGGATCGCGTTCAAGATGGCTATTCCACGCCCAAAACATCCGGCGTTTGCCAGCACAGATGCTGCCCACCATCGACGCAGATCAGCTGTCCGGTGACCGCGGGCGCATTCAGGAAGTACGCCAAAGCTCCCGTGATGTCGTCCTCATTCGCGCCTCTCTCCAGCACGGTCGCGGCGCGCTGCGCGGCAAAATGCGCCTCGCTCTGGCGGGTGGCGCGCAAGGTGGGACCGGGCCCGATCCCATTGACGCGCACCCGTGGCGCAAGCGCCTGAGCGGCGGTCTGTGTAAACGCCCAGAGGCCCATCTTGGCCAATGTGTAGGTCATGAATTCCGGCGTCAGCTTGCGCACGCGCTGGTCAATCATATTGACGACCAGCCCCTGCGCAACAGGCTCGCCCCGCGCGTCGTTTACCGGGTCTGGCACCTGTCCTGCCAGTTCCTGCGTCAACACGAAAGGCGCGCGCAGATTAGATTCAAAATGCCGGTCCCAGCTGCTGCGCGTGGCGCTGTACAAAGTGTCATAATCAAAGATCGAAGCCGAGTTGACCAGTACCGTCACCGGGCCGCCCAGCGCCGAAGCGGCCGCCGGAATGAGGGGCGTCACCTCGGCCTCGATCAGCAGATTGGCCTTCAGCGCAACCGCGCCACGGCCCATTTTGCGAATTTCAGCGACGACCGACTTCGCGCCCTCGTCAGAGCTGTGATAATGAACGGCCACGTCATGACCCTGCCGCGCCAGCTCCAGCGCCATTGCCCGGCCCAGTCGATGGCCCGCGCCCGTTACCAATGCTCGTCCCATGCGCGCCTCCTGCCTGCGGGTCAGATCAATACGATGGTCACATAGCCCAAATAGGCAGTAGTCAAAAGCACACCCCAAACCCGTCCGATGTCAATCTTGAAGAACACAAACGGCACCAGCACCAGTGACGCGGCCAACATGACCCACAGATCGAAGGTCAGGAATTCGGGATCGACCGGAATCGGGCCGATCAGGGACGCAACACCGATAATGCCAAGCAGATTGAACATGTTCGATCCGATGACGTTGCCCAGCGCCACATCTGCCTGCTTGCGCAGTGCAGCCATGACTGTCGTTGCCAGTTCCGGCAGGGACGTGCCCAGCGCGACCAATGTCAAGCCGATCACACTGTCGCTTACGCCGTATCGCGCGGCGATGATCGATGCATTGTCGATCAGAATATCTGCGCCCAGCGGCAAGCCGACAAGGCCCAGCACCAAGAATACACCGATCTGCCACCACGGCATGTTCGGGTCTGCGCCCTCAATTTCGTCCGCCGGGTTCGCACGTTCGGCGCGGCGGTGCCTTTGCGCGTCCAGTGCCAAAGCGGCCATGACCAAGGCCAGCCCCGCCAAAAGAACCAGCCCTGACCAAAATGTGAAGATTCCGATGAGCGCCAAGCCGATGAACAGAATGCTGGAAATCAACATGAAAATATAGGTTTTTCGTGTATCGCAGCAACTGGTTTGGATAACCGACAGCATCGCGGGGATGCCCAGCACCAGCAGAACATTGGCCGTATTCGACCCCACCACATTGCCCAGCGCCAGTCCCGGCTTGTCCAGCAGGACAGCATTGATGGAAATCAGCAGTTCGGGCGCCGACGTGCCAAAAGCGACGACTGTAAGGCTGACGATCAACGCCGGTATTCCGATGCGCAGGCTAAGGTTCACAGCCCCTTTGACCAATGCGTCTCCGGCCAACAGCAGGATCACCAGGCCAAGCGCAGCAAGTAACCAGACGATCATTTACTTCAGTCCCTTCTCACAGGAGCAGGGCCCCTTGCCGATCCTGAATTTGCCACATCGCTTGCATTTCGCGGCAGCGAGCCGCTTTTGTCCCGGAAAACGATAGCGCCCGAACATGGCCAGCACGGCCATTGCCGCCAGAAAAAGAACAACTATTTTTACAATCACGGGATCACAACCCGAACCGCGCATAATGCGCACGGGCCTCGACGGCCATGATAGCATCCTCGGCCATCGTAGCGCCAAAGCGCGACAGCAGGCCTTTTTTGGGACCGTAGCGCATCAAACGGACGTCCTTGCCGTATAGTTGTTGCAGCTTGGGCATCATGTGCGCCTCGCCGTCGACCAGCCCCAGTTTGACCGCGCGGCGGCCCAGCCAGAACTCACCGGTAAACAGCGCCGGATTTTCCACCAGCTTCGCGCCGCGGCGCTCCTTGATATAGGCAATAAAACCGCTGTGCATGTCTTCAAGGATGTGCTTCAGACGTTCCACATCTTCTTCCTTTTGCGGAAGAAACGGGTCCAGTGTCGATTTGGACTTGCCCGAGGTATGAACCCGACGTTCAATTCCTTGGCGTGCCAGGAAAACCGGCAGGCCAAAGCCCGCTGAAATGACGCCTATCGAGCCGACAATCGAGCCGAAATCGACCCAGATATCATCTGCCGATGCCGCAAGCCAGTAGCCGCCCGAGGCGGCCACATCCTCGACAAAGGCGTGAACCGGCACACCTTTGTCGTCTGCCAGCCGACGGATACGCGAGGCAATCAAGGACGATTGCACCGGCGATCCGCCCGGCGAGTTGATCAACAGCGCAACCGCGCTTGGCTTGCCCCGCTTGAAAGCCTTTTCAAAGATCGGCGCCAACGCCTCGTCGTTGAGGGACATACGGCCTGTGCCGATTGTCCCGTTCAGACGCACGACAGCAACGCGCGGAGTCCTCTTGGTAAAAGGCAGGCGGGATTTGAGCGCGGACCAGTTTATCATGTGAGCGATGTATAATCCCAAGGAGCGTGAAACAAGGCGCCGAGCGGCGCGCGGTGTCGCTTATTGCAAAAATATGGAGCGTTTGCGCGCCAATAATTCATGACTTGATCCGGTAGCCCGTCTTGAAAATCCACCAGACCACGCCCATGCAAACACCGGTAAAGGCAGCGATCGCCAGCAAAGACCAGCCAACGCCAACATCGGCAGTGCCGAAGAACGACCAGCGGAATCCCGATACCAGATACACAACCGGATTGAACAGCGCCACGGTTTGCCAGCTTTCTGGCAGCATCGAAATGGAATAAAATGCGCCTCCAAGAAAGATCAGCGGCGTAATGACCAGCAGCGGAATCAGTTGAAGCTGCTGAAAATTCTCGGCCCATATGCCGATGATAAAGCCGAACAGGCTAAAGCTGATGCAGGTCAACAGCAGAAAGGCCAGCATCGCCCAGGGGTGCATAATCTGAATTTCCACGAAAAATCCGGCCGTGACCAGAATGACGATCCCGATCAGCAGTGATTTCGTCGCCGCCGCGCCGACATAGCCCAGAACGATTTCCAGAAAGTTTACAGGCGCCGAAAGCAATTCGAATATCGTGCCGATAAATTTCGGGAAATAAATACCAAAGGACGCGTTGCTGATTGCCTGTGTCATCACGCTGAGCATGATCAGGCCCGGCACGATGAACGCGCCATAGCTGACACCCTCAACCTCGTCGATGCGGCTGCCGATAGCGGCGCCAAATACCACGAAATACAGAGACGTCGAAATGACCGGCGACAGCAGGCTTTCCATCAGAGTGCGAAAGAACCGTTTCATTTCATAAAGGTAAATCGCCCAGATCGCTGGCAGGTTCATGGCTCGCCCTCCTTGATCAGCCCGACGAAAATTTCCTCAAGGCTGCTTTGTTTGGTCTGGATATCGCGCAAGGCCAGCCCTTCGGCGGCCAGTGTTTGCAGCAGGCGGGTGATCCCCGTCCGCTCGCCGCCCGTGTCGTAGATATAGCTGAGCGACTGGCCATCGGCAGACAGCGTGACGTCAAACGCCGCCAGCGCGGCGGGCACATCGCGCTGCGGCTCCATCAGGTCGATACGCAGCGTCTTTTGCCCCATCCGCGACATCAGATCGGCCTTGGGTTCGACCAGCAGGATCTGGCCCTTGTTGATCACGGCTATGCGGTCGGCAATCGCCTCGGCCTCTTCGATGTAATGGGTGGTCAGGATGATGGTGACGCCGGATTTCCGCAAATCTTCAACCACTTGCCACATATCACGGCGCAGTTCGACATCGACGCCTGCCGTCGGCTCGTCCAGGAACAGAACGCGCGGCTCGTGGCATAGCGCCTTGGCGATCAGCACGCGGCGCTTCATCCCGCCCGATAATTCGCGGATGCGCGAATTGCGCTTGTCCCAGAGGCTAAGCTGGCGCAGAATTTTCTCGATCAGCGCCTCGTTGCGCTTTTTCCCGAACAGCCCGCGCGAGAATCGCACGGTGTTTATGACCTTCTCGAACGGCTCCAGCGCGATTTCCTGCGGCACAAGGCCGATCATCGCGCGCGCCTTGCGATAGCCCGTCACCACGTCATGGCCGCCCACCGTCCCGTGGCCGCTGGAGGGCGTGACGATGCCGCACAGCGCCGAGATCAGCGTTGTCTTGCCCGCGCCATTTGGGCCAAGCAGGGCGATAATCTCGCCCTCCTCGATCTGGATCGACACGTCTTTCAGCGCAACGTGGCCACCATCATAGACCTTGCCCATATTCCTGACGTCAACGATCGCCGTCATGCCGTGGCCTCCTGCCATTCTTGCCCGGCGGAACCTAACGCAATCGCGCGTGGTGGCAATCGCGAATGGCACGGCGCGCTTGCAGGGCCATACCCGCGCGTTATAGTCATCGGATCTCAAAGGACTTTCAGCATGGGCGATCCCATCATTATCGTCGGCGCAGGCGCGGCCGGCATCGGCGCGGCGCTGGAATGTGCCGCGCGCGGCGTCCCCTATCTGGTGCTGGAGGCTTCGCACCGCATCGGTGGGCGCGCCTACACGGCGACGGCGGGACTTCTCGCGCCATGGGATCACGGCTGTCACTGGCTGCACTGCGCGGATGAGAATCCGCTGGTCGCATGGGCGGATCGGCTGGGCGCCACCTACCGGACCGAGGATCTGGAAAACCCGTTTCAGGTCTGGACAGGTGGCGCGTTCGCGGGCGCCGAGGATGTCACGGCCTATAATGCCGCCGTTACTGCCGCCTTTGACGCTATCGAGCAGTCGGGCCGCGATGTGCCAATCCCCCAGGTTCTGCCCGAAGCCGGGCGCTGGCGGCCCTCCGTGCGCATGATCATAGCGCTGATGGCGGGCAATGATGCGGAAAGCATATCGGCGTCCGGCTATGCCGATTACCGCGATACTGAACATAACTGGCCGGTGCTGTCCGGGTATGGCGCGCTGATCGCCGCCATGGCGCAGGGGCTGAATATCCGCACCGGCGTGGCTGTGAAGGCCATTCACCAGCGCGGCACCGGCACAAGCGTGACAACAGATCAGGGCAAGCTGGAGGCGGCAGGCGTGATCGTGACCGCCTCAACCAACGTGCTTGCACGGGGCGGTATCCATTTCAACCCCGGCCCTGCCGCCGATCTGGCGTTCGGGCTGGACCGTGTGCCTTGCGGGATCTACGAAAAAGTCGCTTTTGCACTGGATACCCTGCCACCGGAAATGGCGCAGACGCGGTATCTTTCGATCCAGCAGAGCGGCCTTGATCTGGCGGTAAATTTCCAGATCATGCAGGGCGAGAACCCGATGATGCTGTGCCATGTGGCCGGGAAAACCGCGCACACGCTGGTGATGGCAGGACCGGACGCCATGGCCGACTACGCGCGCGCAGCGCTGGTTGATGCCTTCGGCGCGCAGATCCTGGACAGGATTACCGCAACGGCCACGACAAACTGGACCAACGACCCGCTTGTTTTGGGGTCATATTCGCAAGCGCTGCCGGGGTCGGCGCAGTTTCGGCGCGATATGATTAATCGCGACACAGGCCGCGTGGCCTTCGCGGGCGAGGCGTTTTCGCTCAACTGGCAGTCAACAGCGCATGGTGCCTATGCCAGCGGGCGCAGCGTGGCGGGACGCATGGCGACACTGCTTAGCTAATCAGCTTTTTCAGCCAGCCTTTTTTCTCGGCCTCTGGCTCTGGGTCCTCTTCCTGCGGCCCTTCGATCACCTCTTCGAGCCGGGTGAAAAACTGATCTGCCATCTTCTTGGCAAAGCCGTCCACGATGCGGCTGCCCAGCTGGGCCAGCTTGCCGCCCACCTTAGCCTCGACGTCGTAGCTGAGCGTTGTCACGCCGTCTGCCTCATCCAGATGCACATCGGCGGCGCCCTTGGCAAAGCCGGCTGCGCCGCCCTTGCCCTCACCGGTCAGCGTCAGGCTGGTTTGCTCGACCACGTTGCTGATGACGACGGCGCCGCGGAACGTCGCCTTGACCGGACCGACCTTCTGGGTGACGACCGCCTCGAACCCGTCCTCGGCGTTGCCGGTGACTTCGGTCGCGCCGGGCACGCATTCCTTCAGAACTTCGGGGCTTAGCAGCGCGGCCCAGACCGTGGCCTTGTCTGCGGCGATTTCGCGCGTGTCGCTCATTTGCATCGGGCGCTCTCCCTTGGGCGATTTGCGTCAGGTTAGCGCAATGCCGGCGCTGCGCCAAGACGCCTGGCGCGGGCACCATTCCTCGGGACTGAAAGCGTCAATAATCTTTCTCAAAAAACACACCAAGACCGCTATTGCCATCGGCGCCAAAAGTGCCCTTGGCCTTCAGCCGCTTGTTGATCTGTAAATTAAGATTGATTTGCGTCTGCCCATCGGAATCAACCGCGACCTCAGAATATATGTTCTCTGACAGGTACTTACCCGCCTTCACCTCAGTCGTGTCGCCCTCACCGGTCGTCACGTCCAAGTTATCGAGCCCAACGCCCTCGCGCAGTTTTCCAACCACGCCGCCGCCGCCCTTGCCCGCCAGTGTCGCCACCGCAGAGGCAAGCTGAATCGCCTGAAACGCCGAAATCTGGCTAAGATCGCGGCCGAAAATCAACTGCGACACCACCTGATCCTCTGGCAGTTCGGGCTGCGAGGAGAACGTGATCTCAGGCTCATTTGCCGGGCCATCAATGCCAATCATGATCTGCACATCGCCGCTGGTGGTCTGCGCCACCAGATGCAGGTACGGCACGAAGCTGCCTTGCATCTGCAAGTACCCTTCCGTCAGATCCAAACGCTTGCCAAGGATATCCAGACGCCCGCGCAGCAGGTTGAACCGCCCTTCGGGAATGATCTGCGCGGTGGTGCCGCGCAGGCGCAGCGCCCCGCCCAATTCGGCGTCAAGACCCCGGCCCCGGATGAAAATCCGAGCCGGCGCATTTACAGTCACATCCAACCCGTAAACCGGACCGCCATTGCCTGTGCCCGGCCCGCCATTGCCGCCAGTGTTCAGCATATCCGCAAAGGCGCGCGTACGCCGCACGGCGGCCGGTTCGTTTATATGCTCCAGCCCCGGCAAATCCGCGCCCGCTGTGATGGCGCCGCTTGGGATCTGCACATTTACTTCGCCAAGGTTGATCGCCCCGGCAATGTTTGCGCCCCCTGTCATGGGCCCGTTCAGCGTAATCCGCCCATTCGCCGTTGTGGTATACAGCCCCGGATCGGTGATGCCGACATTCTGCAAATCAATCGCCAGGTCCGCCTGAAAAGGCGCAGTCAGGCCGATCCGGCCGTTCGCTGCAATCCGCCCGCCGGTATTGAGCCCAGCGCCGACGTCAATCTGCGCGGCGCCTCCGGTCAGACGGACGTTCGCATTGATGCCTTGCAGCGCCAGTTTCAGCTTGGGCAGTGCCAGCCCGGCACCATTGGTCGTGATCGTACCCGTCACCGATGAGATTGCAGGCGGCCCCTTCACCGCCAGATCGAAATTGGCCACGCCAGACAGGCTGCGCGGGCTGATAGCGAAATTGGCCAGCGCCAAAGGCACCTTGCCGCGCGCATTCACGTTCAGGTTCCGGTCATTGCCGATTCGGCCCGTCACCTTGGCAGCAATGCCCGCAGGGCCCGTCGCATCAGCGTCGATGATATAGCCAGATCCGTCGCCGCGAACGGTTCCTTTCGCGGTTCCGGGGCCAGAAATCCCCGGCGCCACAACCGCCACATTGGCCAGCCGCACATCGAAGTTCGCCGCCGCGTCTCCTTCGGTTCCGACCGTTCCGGACACATTCGCCGCCACCTGCGGGGTATCCAGATTGGCGCGGTCAATAATCAGCGTTCCGTCCGGCTTGCGCGCCACTTCGGCTTTCAGGGTCGAACGACCGCGCAGCAGGCTGTCAACCTGCGCGATACCAATCGCAATATTGTCGCCAGTGACGTCAATACTGGCCTCGGCCGCACCATTTGCGGACATAAATCCGCTCGCCGTCGCGTCAATTTGCGGTGTTTTCAGGCGCCCAGCTCGCAGGGACAGCCCCCCATCTGCGCTGCGCAGCGCCTCGACATGGGCGGTGGATTCGCCGCGCAGCAGCTGGTCCACTTGTGCAATCCCGATGGTCAGATCATTGCCGGTCACATCGACTGTTGCCTCACCCGCGCCATCGGCGGCGTAAAAACCTTGCGCTGTTGCATTTATTTGCGGTGTCGTCAGCACACCTTTGCTGAGCGTCAGCGCGCCGTCTGCACTACGCTGCGCATCGATCCGGGCGCTGGAGGCGCCGCGCAGAATGCGGTCCGCCGCGTCGATGCCAACGGCCAGATCCTGCCCGGTTACCTGAACCTCGGTCTGTCCGCTCAGATCGGCGATGTTGCCGCGCGCCTCGACCAGTACGCTGGCAGCGCCGCCCAGATCGCGGCCCGCAAGATCCGAGTAGCGCGCCAGATCGCTGGCCACGATCGTCGCGGTGGCGTCGAACAGGCCGGGCTTGCCGCCGATCACGTCAACCGTGCCGTTCGCTGTCACAACCGCCTCGCCTGGGCCAGAGGCACCCGCCCGAATGGTCCAGACATTGCCGTCCTGATTGGCATCCACCGTCAATTTTGCCGGACCCGACAAGCCAAGTGCGATCAATGCCGCGTCATCAAGTGCCAGCGCCAAATCTGCGGTCGAGCCGTCCGATTTCCACGTCGCGCTCGCGGTCAGATCGGTGGCAGGCGACGTTACGCGCAGTGTGTCCAGAAATGTGCCATCCTTGCCGCGCCGCGCGTCCAGCGTCAATTCGGTGCGTCCGGCCAACAGCGGGTCCAGTCGGGGCTGCCCAATGGCCAGATCCTGCGCCGTGCCGCCGACTGACACCTCCAACGTTCCCTCCATCGGCGTGGTCGCAACGTCAATCTGCACATCTGCCGCGCCCTTGAGATCGACGCCAGAAAGGCCTGCAAATCGCTCCAGATCAGACGCCTTCAGTGCAACCGATGCCGACAGACGGGGCGCCATCGGCTTGGACAGGCCGGTAACTTCGGCATTGCCGTCCAGACTGAAATCTTGCCCATTCAGCGCCAGCGACGTCAGTTTGAACGGCGCGCCTTGCGTCCAGTCAAAAGCAACCTCTCCGCTCAGCGCATCGCCCACTGCCGCCTTCAGATCGGGGTCCGTCAGGGCAAGTCCGGAGGCAGTCAAGTCAAGCGCACCATCCACCTTGCCCGGCATATTGCCTTCGCCCTGTGCCAGCGTGCCGCCGCCGCTGATCTGTGCAGTCTCAAGCGTCAGATCATCCCGCTCCAGCCCTTGGGCGTCCAGCGTCAGACGCCATTCATCACCCGTCGCGCGGTCAAATTTCAACGACAGATCAACGCCTTCCAGCGTCGTCTTTGGCCCGCTGAGCGGCAGCAGCACCGGCGCGCCGTCCTGCGCCGCCAGACGACCGGTCAAATCAAAGCGCTGCGGCCAGTTATCGGCCCCAAGCTGCAAGCTGCCATCCAGCATCAGCGCCGCCGATTTCAGCGACAATGTCTCAATTCCAAGCCCCCCGCCCGCAGGCTTCGACCCGCGCACAACCAGCGCAATGTCGCGGCCAAAGAAGGCGCGATATTCCGGGGCAAAGACCGGCGCGATATCCCCGCCGATATTGGCAGAGAAATTCAACGGCGTTGGCGCATCCGGCGCTTCAGGGTCCGGCGCGGGCGACTGGATTGCAACTGTGCCGCCAATCCGGCGCTCGCCATCTGTATCAAGTCCGATGTCTGCGGTAAAATCTTCGAGCGGGTCGTTGCCCAGCACCGTCAACTTCAATGCCGGAGCGCCCGGAATTCCCATCAGTTTGGACGCCAGCCCGCTTTCATCCTCGGTCACGGTCAGGTCAATGCCCAGTTGATGATCTGCGTTGGAATAACTCACATCCAGCACCAGTTTGTCGGCCTCGCGGTCCAGTCGCGTCACGTCCAGCTTGGCGTTGCCCACGCCGTCGTCCAGTTGCAGCGATCCGGCCAGCGACAGGCTGACCTCCTCGCCCAGCAGCGGCGCGCCCAGCACGATTTTCTGGGCCGCAATCTCTTCGACATTTATCGCAACCGGCAGATCCGGCAAGGAAAACCCCGTCGCTTCGGCATCGGGAATGTCGACGCTCTGCTGCGGTTTTGGCAAGCGCGGCACCAGAATTTCGCCCGCAGATAATTTGGTCACTTCCAGACGCCCGCGCAGCAGCGAAAGGCGGCTCCAATTCAGCGTGACATCCTTGAGCGTCAGCCATACGCCATCCTCGTCCGCGATGGTCAGCAGATCCAGCGACGCCTCACTGGACAGCGCCCCGGCGAACCCCTCAATCCGAACGGCGCGGCCCTCGGTGGACAGGTTGTCTTCGATAAAGCCCTGCAAGAGGCCGCGATCATCCTGCGCGGCCGCGCCATATGGCAGGGTCAGCAGCAGCACCATCAGGGCCAGTTGCTTGACTCGGGCGATCATGGAATTTGACACTGATTGAATCCTCAAAACGCTTGCCCGATACCGATGTAGATTTGCACGCCGTCATCTGTGCTGCCGGACACTGGCAGGCCAACATCCAAACGAATGGGGCCGATGCCGGTTGCGTACCGAATGCCCAACCCCGCGCCGCTGTGCCAGCGCCCGCTATCGTCGTAAATGCTCTCCGAGCCGACGTAACCGATATCAAAAAATGCCACCGGATCAAAATTACCCGCCAGATCAACGCGCATCTCTGCAGACGCTCCGACAAAGGTGCGCCCGCCGGTAATTCCGCCGCCCTGCGGTACGCCCAGCGATTGGTAGGGTTGCCCGCGCACCGTGTCGCCACCGCCGGAATAGAAAAGGAATTCCTGCGGGGTGTCGGCCAGACTGGCGCCCAGAATACTGCCAAATTGCAGGCGCCCGGCCAGCGTGAACATGCCGCCTTCGTCCAGTTGGTAATAGGTGCGCCCATCCAGATAGACGCGCCCGCCCGAATCGTTGCCATCAAGCGCGACGAACGGCATCACCTCAGCCTGAGCGTAAAAACCCTTTGCCGGGTCGAGCAATACATCGCGACTGTCATATGTAGCCTTCAGCGGCAGCAGCAGATGGAAAAACTCGCGATTGCCCAGACTGTCCTCTTCGTCCGAATAACGCAGAGCCAGACCGGCCTCCAGTGTCAACTGTTCCGTCACGATTCGGCTAAAGCCGAACCCCAACGTGACCTGATCGGACAGATAGTTCGGTTCATCCTCACGGGCGACTTTACCGAATACGAACAGCGTTGTGTCTGCCCCGAAGGTTGCCGGCCGCTCATAGCGTCCCTTGACTTCATAGTCGATGCCGCCGTCGATGCCGCCCGTCTGACTGCCGATCCCGCTGATCGCGGTGTCGAATCGCAGTCGCTCGGCCCCGCCCAGCAGATTGCGATGGAGCCAGAACGCCGACACGCCCGCGCCCTCGTTGCTGCTGATCTCAGCGCCAAAGCCAAAACGGCGCGGTTTTTCATCCGCGATGTTCATTTCGATGTCCATGACATCGCCCTGGCGCAGTTCCTCTGCCTCGGTCAGAGAAACCGACTTGAATGCGCCCGTGCGGCGCAGACGCTTGGCCGACTTATCAAGCTCATCAGGCGAAAACTGCTCGCCCGTAGGAAGGCCGGCGATTTGTTGCAGGCGCTCAGGGCGCACCGCGCTGTCAGTTGTTTGCTTCAAGTTGCCAAAGCGCACCACAGGGCCGGGCCGCAGCGCCAACTCGGCCGCCAGCGTGGCGGACTTATGATCTGCGATGATGGACTGGTCCGCCAGTTCAGCCTTGGCACGCCCCACCTCGCGCCAGCCTTTGATGCCAGCGTCAGCCGCCTTGCCGACGACAGGCGCGCGCGCGGGCTTGCCCGTTGCAAATTCTTCGGGCAGTTCAGTGCCGGGCGCAACCGGCGCGATGCGCGCGGCCCCGAAGGTGAACGGGCGGCCCGGATCAATACGGATGGTGACATCGTCGACGCCGTTTATATTAGCAAAGGGTGACAGCTGCCCTGCCTCGCGCCCGTTTACCAAGATGCTGATGACACCGCTGTAATATCCCTGCTCGTAAAGCACGCTCAGCAGCTTGGCATAGTCAGCGTTGGCCGCAGCGATGATATCCTGCGCGCCAGTGCGCCCATCTTCGCGCGCGGACTCAACCAGCGACGCATTTTGGAACGCCTTGACCAGGTCTTTATCGCCGCCGACCACGTAGAAATTCACGGCATCCAGCGCGCCGACACCGGTTGCAGCCAGGGAAAAAAAAGCAATCGCCAACGATTTTGGCAGATGCGACACATCCGGTCTGAACTTCACGCGCGCATCCTTTTCGTATCAGTGCACTCTTGCCCCGACCACCGTTCGCGGTTCAGGCATCTTGGTCGCACATCGTAATCTACTACGCCCGCGGTCTCCAGCAAGTTCCCATATTTGCCGCAATTGCAACTTACCGTAAACAAAGTGTGACAAAACAAACCCCATTCGCCTTGGCCAAACTGCGCTTCAATCCAGCGCGCGCGCCTCGCTGATCAGTAGGATCGGTATGCCTGCACGAATCGGAAATGCCAAATTCGCAGACCGACTGATCAGCTCCTGTGCCGAGGCGTCATAGTCCAGCCGCTGGTGGGTTTGCGGGCAAATCAACGCCTCCAGCATGCGCCGGTCAAACTGCGGAACGCCTTCTAACGTGCTCATTGTAGTGGTCCTTCGCCGCTGTCGCCGCCGCGCATGGTGAACTCGATCAGCGTCATCAAAGTCTCGCGCCGCGTGGCCAGTGACGGCGCCTCCAGCAGGGCTTGCTTGTCTTCCGGCTCGAACCCCAGCAACATCGACAGCGAATTTATCAGCAATTCGTCATCGGCCTCTTTCAGACTGTCCCAGTCCGTCTGCAAATCCTGACTGTCGAAATACTGCGCCAGCGTGGTCAGGAACGCCGTTCGGTTGAAACGCGCATCTTCCTCTTCCGGGCCGCGATCCCGCTCGAACCCGGTCCAAGACACCCGCGCGCGCCTGTAAGGGGTGAACCCCTCCACTTCCTCGACCACACGAAACCGCGACATGCCGGCCAGCGTCACCATATACCGCCCGTCCTCCGTTTCGGAAAACTGGGTGACGCGCCCGGCGCAGCCAATGGTCTGAAGCCCATGACCGGACCGTCCCGGCACCTTGTTGGGCTGCACCATTCCAATCAGTCGATGGGGGGTTTTCAGGGCATCGTCCAGCATCGCCAGATAGCGCGGCTCAAAAAGGTGCAGTGGCATACGGGCGCGCGGCAAAAGCAGCGCACCCGTGAGCGGAAATATCGGAATGGTATCCGGAAGGTCGGGCTTGTTTGTCATGCAGGGGTATCTAGCTCTGCCGCACTGGCCGGCAACACCAACAGGCACCTCACATGAAAATCATCGAGCTTAGCTTGCGCCGTCCGCGCATTGCCACCGGATCATTCGGCTTGAGCGCATCAAAAATGGTGAATAGCTGCGCCTTGGCCGCGCCATCGTTCCACTCCGCATCACGGCCGAACAGCTCCAGCAGATGATCGACGGCCTCTTCGCTGCGACCAGCGGCTGCCAAAGACATTGCCAGATCATAGCGCGCCCGATGATCTTCCGGATCGGCTGAAACCGCAGCCTCAAGGTCAGCGATCGGGCCGGCGTTCTCGGCCTGCCGCGCAAGGGCCAGCTGCGCATGTGCCGCCTCGATCTCGGGCGCGTTGCTGATCTCGGCGGGCGCACCGTTCAGGACGGCCTCGGCCTGCTCCAATTCGCCCAAGGCGATATGCGCCCGCGCCATTCCGCCAAACGCGGCGGCGTTGCCCGGATCCTCGACCAGAATGGCGGCAAAAGTCTGCGCGGCGCCTGCCGCATCGCCCTCATCCAGCATCTCATCCGCCGCGACAATCGCCTCGGCGAAGCCGGTATCTTCTTCTGGCACAGCCCCGCCAGCAGCCGCGACAACCCGCCCGACAAACGCCTCAAGCTCGGACGGTGGCACCGCCCCTTGGAACCCGTCAATCGGCTGACCCTGCCAGAACGCATAGACGGTCGGGATCGACTGCACTTGCAACTGACCGGCAATGGCCTGATTTTCGTCCACGTTGACCTTCGCCATACGCACAGCGCCGCCTGCCTTGGTCACGGCCGCTTCCAGCGCCGGGCCCAGCGTCTTGCACGGCCCGCACCATGGCGCCCAGAAATCGACGATCACCGGCACGGTCTGAGACATCTCAACCACATCGCGCATGAAATCGATCTCGGACACGTCCTTGATCAAATCTTTCGCAGGGGCCGCTGCCCCGCCACCTAACTCTATCATATCATCTCGCCTCGCTCGCTGAATTTCGCGTTTCCAATTAAATGGCCCAGCGCCTCCCGCCTTGCAAGGGCAACGCTTTGTGCTGCAGATGCAGCTGCCCTTTCATCTTCCCCAAAATACTCCCGGGGGTCCGGGGGCATCGCCCCAGGCGCTCTCATAAATCGAAACTGGCGAATACAGGCGCGTGGTCGCTGGGCTTTTCCCATCCGCGCGCCGTGCGCAAAATCCGGCTTGAATGGCCCGCGCTGGCAATATCGTCAGTCGCCCAGACATGATCCAGCCGCCGTCCCTTGTCGGCGGCATTCCAATCCTTGGCGCGATACGACCACCAGCTGTATAGCTGCCCATCGGGAATATCCGCCCGCGTGACATCGGTCCAGCCTCCGGCGTCCATCGCATTTTCCAGATGCTCGACCTCAACAGGCGTGTGGCTGACCACCTTCAGCAGCTGTTTATGGCTCCACACATCATCCTCGCGCGGTGCGATGTTCAAATCACCCACCAAGATCGACCGCTCCGGCCGCTCGTCGCGGAACCAATCCCGCATCTCGGTCAGGTAATCCAGCTTCTGCCCGAATTTTTCATTCACAGTCCTGTCCGCCACATCGCCGCCTGCGGGGACGTAAAAATTGTGAATGATCGTCCCATCCTCAAGCCGCCCGGCCACATGCCGAGCATGGCCAAGGCCCGCGAAATCCTTGTCACCCACATCGGTCAGTGGCAGCTTGGACAGGATGGCGACGCCATTGTACCCCTTCTGGCCACGCGCGATCATATGAGTATAGCCCAGCGCTGCAAAATCCTCGAAAGGGATCTTGTCGACCGGGCTTTTGCATTCCTGAAGGCACAGGATGTCAGGCGCCTCTTCGGACAGCAGCCTGCACACCAACGGCGCGCGCAGCCGGACCGAGTTGATATTCCAGGTGGCAAGCGTGAAGGACATACAAAACATCTCCAAGGGTCAGATCGGGGTGTTGAGGCACCTACCACGCACGCCCTCAACGCACCAGTCGGCGCAGGAAAATGGCCCCGGGAACAAACCGGGGCCAGTCCAACAGGGAGGTGCATATATAACCGCATATGAGAACGGATAAGACGCCCTCACTGCGTCAATTACAGCGCGCGCCAGGCCCGTGGGCATTGGCTCCAAACAACAGACGCGCCCCTATGACAGAAGGCGATACCCTCCGCTTTCAGTCACCAGCAGACGGGCGTTTGACGGGTCCGGCTCAATCTTCTGGCGCAAGCGATAGATATGCGTCTCCAGCGTGTGGGTGGTGACGCCGGCATTGTATCCCCAGACCTCGTGCAGCAATTCTTCTCGTGCCACGACGCCGTCGGGCGCGCGGTACAGGTATTTGAGAATATTTGTTTCTTTCTCCGTCAGCCGCACCTTGCGGCCATCTTCGGCGATCAGCATCTTGACCGCCGGCTTGAAGCTGTATGGCCCCAGCTGAAACACAGCATCCTCAGACTGCTCGTGCTGACGCAGCTGCGCACGAATGCGCGCCAGAAGGACGGGAAACTTGAACGGCTTGGTCACATAATCATTGGCGCCGGCATCAAGGCCCAGAATGGTGTCGGCGTCACCATCATGTCCGGTCAGCATGACAATCGGACACTTTACGCCCTGCTTGCGCATTAGACGGCACAATTCACGGCCATCGGTGTCGGGCAGCCCAACGTCAAGAAGGATCAGATCGTAGTTCGCATCCTTGGCATGCGCCATTGCTTCGGCACCTGTACCGGCCTCGAACACATCGAAATCCTCGGTCATCACCAGCTGCTCGCCCAGCGCCTCGCGAAGATCCTCGTCGTCATCCACCAGCAGTATTTTCTTCAACTGCGCCATCGTTATATCCTCCAGTTCCCGTGCCCATCAGATGCGCATTGCTAACGTAAGGGCAAGGAATGCGTCATGGCGATCACGCGCACGTGTTGTGCACGTCACTTTTGTTTCAATCCCGCACGAAAGCGATTAAACCGATCCCAGCCCCGCCACCGGACCCCATACAAGCGCCAACGCAGATGAGCCTCAGACCCGACGTCACCCATCTTTTGTCGCGCGCGCGCGGCGATCTGGCCATGGGCCTGCCCATCGCGCTGTGCGGCACAGGCGGCAGTGCCCTGATGGCGGCGGCCGAGACGCTGGACGCTCCGCGCCTTGCCAGCCTGCGCGCGCTTGCCACTGAAACGGGTGCAGACCTGACACTGGCCATCACCGCCCGCCGCGCCGAAACGCTCAAGGCGCGGGCCTATGACGGCGATCTGGCCCGCATCTTAGTGCCGCAGGGCGCGGACCCTGCGTGGATTGCCGCCACAGCAAACCCCGAGGACGATCTGAAAAGCCCGATGAAAGGCCCCTTTGCCACACAGCGCGGCGGCGATGCGGCCCTGCACCGGCTCGCCCTGACACTGACCAAGGCCGCGCGCTTGCTGCCCGCCGCTCTGGTTTTGCCGCTGGACACTGCCGAAAAATATGCCGCCGACGCCGGCCTGACCATCCTGCCCGTTGAGGCCGCCGAGGCGGCCATGCGCCTGTCCAGCCCGCCTCATCCGGTGGTGAACGCCCGCGTCCCGCTAGAGGCCAGCCATGCCGGTCGCGTCCACGTCTTTCGCCCCGAGGATGGCAGCGAGGAACATTACGCCATCGAAATCGGCAAGCCGCCGCGCGATCTGCCGGTTCTGACCCGGTTGCATTCGGCCTGCTTTACCGGCGACGTGCTGGGCAGCCTCAAATGCGATTGCGGCCCGCAACTGCGCGCCGCACTGGCCCAGATGGGTGCAGAGGGCGCGGGCGTCCTGCTCTACCTCAACCAAGAGGGGCGCGGGATCGGTCTGGCCAACAAAATGCGCGCCTATGCGCTTCAGGATCAGGGGTTTGACACGGTCGAGGCGAACCACAGGCTCGGCTTTGAAGACGACGAGCGCGATTTTCGCATCGGCGCCGGTATTCTGTCACGCATGGGATTTTCGTCCGTGCGCCTGATGACCAATAACCCCGCCAAGATCGACATGATGAAGCGCTGCGGCATCGACGTCGTCGAACGTGTGCCGCTGGCTGTCGGACAGACCGATCAGAACAAGGGATACCTAGCGACGAAAGCGCACAAATCGGGCCATTTGCTTTAATCGTGACCGTCGCAAAATGGGTATTTTTACCAAGAAAAAACCATGGTGCTTTTTCTTGGTCCAAATACCCAAGATCCACCGCGGGAAGCTTGCGCAGGTGAATCAACTGTAGCGCTGGACGAAATTCCGCAAGATCTGTTGTGGCGCATGCACATCCGCCGCGCGGCACATCGCGATCAGATCTGCCGCCGTCTCGGGTGGAAAATAGCCATGGTGTTTATAGATCCTGATCCGGTCCTCGAACACGCGTTCATCCGCCTCGGGGTGAAACTGCGTGGCATAGATGTTGCTGCCGTAGCGCACCATTTGATACGGGCAACTGGGCGCCGCGATCAGATGCACGCATCCAGCGGGCAACTCTTCCAACGCTTCCTTGTGACCGACGAAGGCGTCAAACCGCGCGGGCAGGCCAGCCAGCAACGGATCGGCGTGGCCCGCATCCGTCAGGGTGCAGTCGGCGGTTCCGACAGGTTCGCCGTAGCGGCCTTTGCCGACCACGCCGCCCAGATGCTTGCCCAGAATGCCGATGCCATAGCAGCACCCCAGAAAGGGAATGTCGTCCTGCGTGACGCGCGGCATAAGTGACATGACGGCGTCCTCGATCCGAGCGTGTTCATCGCTTTTCTCATCCGGCGTATCACTGACGCAGCCGGGGCCGCCGCCGACGATGATGCCTGCATAATCGGTTGGATCCAGTGCGTCCGGCAGCGCCTCGCGCTCCAGCCGGATCCGGTGGGTGCGCGCCGCCTCCAATCCACTCTTTTCCAGAAACGCCGCATATTCGGCATCCGAGGCATCGGCTTCGGGCCGTAGCTGCAGGATCAGGAACCGCTTCAATGTGCCTTCGCCCAGTTTGCGCCCTGCCCGGCCTCGACCGTCAGTGGGACCGTGAGCTTGACGACCGGCTCGGCGGCGCCCTCCATCACGTCGCGGGCCGCCTTGATCACGGCGTCGGTCGCGCCCTGCTCAACCTCAAAGAGCAATTCGTCATGCACTTGCAGCAACATCTTGCACGGCAGATCCGCGATGGCATCCGGCATGCGGATCATCGCGCGCCGGATCACGTCGGCGGCGGTGCCCTGAATCGGCGCGTTGATCGCGGCGCGTTTGGCGAACCCCGCGCGCGGACCCTTGGCGCCGATTTCGGGCGTGTGGATCTTGCGGCCAAAGAGCGTCTGGACATAGCCATGCTTTTTGCCAAACTCGACCGTTTCGTCCATATAAGCCCGGATACCGGGGAACCGCTCGAAATAGCGGTCGATAAACCCCTGCGCCTCGCTGCGTGGAATGCGCAGGTTGCGCGCAAGGCCAAAGCCGGAAATGCCGTAGATCACGCCGAAATTGATCGCCTTGGCCTGACGGCGAATCTCGGGCGTCATATTTTCCATAGCAACGCCGAACATCTCGCTTGCTGTCATCGCGTGGATGTCCTGCCCGTCCCGAAACGCCTGCTTCAGCGCTTCGATATCCGCCACATGCGCCAGGATCCGCAGCTCGATCTGGCTGTAGTCAAGGCTGACCAGAACCTTGCCTTCGGGCGCGACAAAGGCCTCGCGGATGCGGCGGCCTTCTTCGCTGCGCACCGGGATATTTTGCAGGTTCGGATCGCTTGAGGCCAGTCGTCCCGTGTTAGCCCCGGCCTGCATATAGGACGTGTGCACGCGCCCCGTGTCCGGGTCGATATGGTCCTGAAGCGCGTCGGTATAGGTCGATTTCAGCTTGGATATCTGGCGCCAGTCCAGCACACGGGCGGGCAGCTCATGTTCGGTCGCCAGATCCTCGAGCACGTCGGCGCCGGTGGCATAGGCGCCGGTCTTGCCGCGCTTGCCGCCGTCGAGGCTCATCTCGTCGAACAGGATCTCGCCCAGTTGCTTGGGCGAGCCCACGTTGAACTTGCGCCCCGCCAGCTGGTGTATTTCTTCCTCCAGCGCGGCCATCTTCTGCGCAAAGGCCCCCGACATCCGGCTGAGCGTGTCGCGGTCCACCGCGATCCCGTTCCGCTCCATATGCGCCAGAACCGGCACCAAAGGCCGCTCCAGCGTCTCGTAGACGCGGGTGACCTGGGCCCGGTGCAGCTGAGGCTTCAACACCGTCCACAGCCGCAGCGTGATATCGGCATCCTCGGACGCGTATCTGACGGCGTCCTCCACCGGCACCCGGTCAAAGGTGATGGCGGATTTGCCGCCGCCCAGCAGCGTCTTGATCGGGATCGGGGTGTGGTTCAGATAGCGCTCGCTCAGCGCGTCCATGCCGTGACCATGCAGACCGGCATGCAGCGCATAGGAGATAAGCATCGTGTCGTCGATGGGGGCAATGTCGATGCCCCGGCGTGCCAGAATCTTGGCGTCATATTTCATGTTCTGGCCGATCTTGAGGATGCTTGGATCCTCCAGAACCGGCTTCAAAGCGTCCAGCGCATCCTGCACCGGCATCTGTCCTCCGGCCAGCGCCGCGCTGCCGAAGAGATCACCCTCCCCCTCGCCCTTATGGGCCAGCGGGATATAGCAGGCATGACCCGGCTCGACAGATAGCGAAATGCCGACCAGCTCGGCCTGCATCTCATTGAGCGAAGTCGTCTCGGTATCGACCGCCACATAACCACGCGCGCGGATGCGCGCAATCCACGTCTCAAGCGCGGCCAGATCCTGTACATGCTCGTAGATCGCAACGTCAAATTCCGGCATCTCGGGCGCGTCCGTCTCTGGCAGATCGTGCGGCGTGTCGTCAATCTCGGGCACCTCGGCATCCATCGCCTCGGCAATACGCTTGGTCAGGGTGCGAAACTCCATCTCGGCCAGAAAGCCCAGCAGCACCTCGGGGTCAGGATCGCGCACTTCCAGATCGTCCAGCCCGAAATCCAGCGGCGTGTTGCGGTCCAGCTGTACCAACTGCCGCGACAGGCGGATCTGGTCGGCATGATCAATCAGCGTCTGGCGCCGCTTGGGCTGCGTGATCTCGCCCGCCCGCGCCAGAAGGGTGTCCAGATCGCCGAACTCGTTGATAAGCAGCGCCGCGGTCTTGACACCGATGCCCGGAGCGCCGGGCACGTTATCCACCGAATCCCCCGCCAGCGCCTGCACATCCACCACGCGGTCGGGGCCAACGCCAAACTTCTCCTCCACGCCCTCGACGTCGATCCGCCGGTTCTTCATCGCGTCCAGCATTTCCACGCCGCCGCCGACCAGCTGCATCATGTCCTTGTCCGAACTGATGATCGTCACGCGCCCGCCCGCATCGCGCGCCTGCACCGACAGCGTGGCGATGATGTCGTCAGCCTCGTATCCCTCGATCTCCTTGCAGGCGATATTGAACGCCTCGGTCGCGCGCCGCGTCAGCGGGATCTGCGGGCGCAGATCCTCGGGCATCGCCTCGCGGTTGGCCTTGTAGCCCTCGAACAGATCGTTGCGGAACGTGTGACTGCCCTTGTCAAAGATCACCGCAACATGCGTCGCCGCATCCGAGCCATTATTGCCCGCGACATACCGTTGCAGCATGTTGCAAAAGCCCGACACCGCGCCAATCGGCAGCCCGTCGGATTTACGCGTCAGCGGCGGCAGCGCGTGATAGGCGCGAAAGATGAAGGCCGAACCGTCGATCAGATGCAGATGGCACCCTTTTCCGAATGACATAACGTCAGCCTCCCGTCATGGCCTCATGCTTCATCTTGGTCGAAATACTCAAATCCATCCGGCCCCACAGGCGCGGCGTCTCGCGGCTCAGACCTTGCCCTCGAAATCGCGATGGATCATCTTGCAATCGCAGTATCCGCACTCGACCCAACCGCGATCCGCTGGGATCTGAAGCCAGACACGCGGGTGGCCAAGGCCCGGCCCGCTGCCGTCGCAGCATACACGATAGTCGTCCACGATCCGGATTTCGGGCGCTTTGGTCACCATCTGGGCGTTTCCTTTTGCAGGCATCTCGATTACCCGACATATATGATGGAACAGCAGCGCGGGGGCAAGGGGACCATGGCAGCCAAAGCAATCGAAATACGCGGCCTGCGCAAGACCTATGCAGGCAGCCGCGGCGCCCCGGCCAAGGAGGCACTGAAAGGCGTTGATCTGGATATTCCCGCGGGCTCCGTCTTTGGCCTGCTTGGCCCCAACGGCGCGGGCAAGTCCACGCTGATCAATATTCTGGCCGGGCTCGTGCTGAAAACCAGCGGCAAGGTCAATATCTGGGGCTTTGATCAGGACGTGAACCCGCGTCAGAGCCGGGCCGCCATCGGGGTCATGCCCCAAGAGTTGAACCTCGATCCGTTCTTTACCCCGCGCGCCGCACTGGAGGTGCAGGCTGGCCTTTACGGCGTGCCTAAATCGCAACGCCGCAGCGATGAGATCCTCACCCTTGTCGGCCTTGAGGACAAGGCAAACGCCTACGCCCGCACCCTGTCGGGCGGTATGCGCCGCCGACTGCTTCTGGCCAAGGCGCTGGTGCACCGCCCCCACATCCTGGTGCTGGACGAGCCGACAGCCGGCGTCGACATCGAACTGCGCCAGATGCTGTGGGAAAACATCCGCAAGCTGAACGCCGAAGGTATGACCATCATCCTGACCACCCATTATCTGGAAGAGGCCGAAGAGATGTGCGACCAGATCGCCATCATCAACCACGGCGAGATGACAGCGCGCGATAGCACAGCCAACCTTCTGGCCCGGCTGGATACCCGCAGCATGATCATCGTCCCCGAAGGCGAGGTGACCGACCTGCCTGAAAAGCCAGGCATCGAGGTCACGCGCCGCGAGGGCGGCGTGCTGGCGCTCAGCTACAGCGCCGGGCAGGTCAGCGCCGAGGCAGTTCTGGCGGCCGTGCGCGATGCGGGAATCCGCATCCGCGATGTGCGTACCGAACAGGCCGATCTTCAGGATGTGTTTCTGGAACTGACCCGCAGCCGCTGAGCGCGCGCCCTGAGGACAGGATGAAGAACACCTTTCGCACGTCTGTCAGGTTCTCCCAAATGCCATCAAAACCTGCCGCGACGACAAAACTGTCACCCGCACCAAACGTGCGGGATGTGCCTGCGGCATCTGTCAGGCGCACGTCGCCCTCAAGGATATGACACAGCTCGTCATAGTCGCATTTGCAGCGTTCCTTGTGCGGCCCGGCCTCCCAGATACCGGCGCTGGCGCCCTTTTCGCTGTTCTCGAACTGGCGCCAGCTGCGGCTGGTATAGGGCGTGTCGACGGCAGCGGGATCATCCACAACCGTCTCGCACGGCGCTATGCCTGCGGTGTCGAACCCGATCACATGTTCGGGGTTTTTCATGTAATTTTCTCCATTGAACCTATGAGCCGAAACCGATCCTGAACCGGTCCAGCGTCCGTAGCAGCATCGACCGCTTGCCGGTGATGTCCTCGCGCGCCAGATCGGCCTGCGCCCATTTCACCGCCATGCTGCGCAGGGGTTCGGGCGGGAACGGAACCGCATAACTGCTCAGCAGCTTCAGCTGCGTGCGCTCTGTCGTCTTGCCCTCCAGAAGGTCCAGCATGGTCAGCGCGGCAAACCGCGTCGCCGACACGCCCTGCCCCGAAAACCCCATCGCATAGACGACACGGCCCTGCATCGCCGCGCCGACAAAGGTGGTCAGGCGCGCCGAAGTGTCAATGATCCCGCCCCAGCGATGGGTGAATCCGATACCGGCCAGCGCCGGAAACGCATCAAAGAAGTTCTGCTCGATCTTCGCATAGGTTTCAGTTCTGTCGCTCAACTGCGGATCGCGGCCGTTGCCATAATGATAAATGGCGTCATAGCCGCCCCAGAGAATGCGGTTATCCTCGGTCTTGCGAAAATAGTGAAACTGATTGCCACTATCGGCAACGCCGTACCGCCCTTGCCAGCCGATAGCCGCCAATTGATCATCGCTCAGCGGCGCGCTCAGCAATGTGTAATCCCAGACCGGAATAACCGCGCCGCGCAGCCGTTTGAGCAACGGGACCGCGGCGTTGGTGGCGAGAATAACCTGCTTTGCATGGACAGTGCCGCCCTGCGCCGTCAGGCGCACGCCGCCGGCTTCATTCTTGAGCCCTGTGACCAGACAATGCTCATAAACCTTAACACCGCGCGCCATTGCCGCGCGTGCCAGCCCATCGACCAGCCGGCCGGGATTGACCAGCGCATAATTCGGCTCGAACAAGCCGGCGCAATATCGCGGCGTCTTGAACCGTTCGTCCAGCGCGGCGCCCTCCAGATATTCGGTTTCAATCCCGAACCGAGCATAATTGGCCTGCATCGCACGCAGCCCCTGCACCTGCCAAGGCGTTGCGGCGACGTTCAGCTTGCCGCTGCGCTCGAACCCGCCATCAATGCCGTAGCTTTCCAGATCCTGTTCGAACGCATCCAGATTTTCGCGCCCCAGCCGGACCAGCGTTTCGGCCTCATCGGGCCAGCGCTCCACCGCGTTCGATACGCCATGCGAGATGCTGGGCGCGCAAAACCCGCCATTGCGCCCGCTGGCGGCATTGCCCAGAGTGTCGCCCTCCAGAACAACGATCCGGGCATCGGGAAAACGCTCGGTCGCCTTCAGTGCAGACCACAGTCCCGCAAACCCACCACCTATGATAGCCAAATCGCAGGTGATATCCCCGGCCAGCGTTGCGCCGCGCACCGGCTTTTCCACTGTCTCGCGCCAATAGGGCGCAAGTTTTGCGTCTGCGAATTTACTCTGCTGGGTCATGTGCGCTCCTCGATATAAAAACCGGTTTCAGACGTGTTTGCGCCCGCCCTCGTCCAGAAACCAATCGTCGTCATAGGGATACCACCAGTCATGGTGCACCGGATTGTGGTCCATGATCACCATCTTGGTGCGGCGGAACGTGTCCAGCCCCATCCGCCCCAATTCGCGCCCGATGCCGGAATTCTTCCATCCGCCAAAGGGCAGCGCGTCATTGTCGATCATCGGGTTGTTGATCCAGACCATCCCGGACTCCAGCCGCTCGCAAGCCTCATGCGCCTCGGCCAGATCGGTGGTAAAGACCGACGCGCCAAGGCCGAATTCACTGTCGTTCGCCATGGCGATGGCGGTGTCGAAATCCGGCACGCGCACGATGCTGACCACCGGGCCGAACACCTCCTGCCGCTGGATTGCCATATCGGGCGTGCAGTTCGTCAGGATCGTCGGCTCGTAGAACCAGCCGGTGTCCATCCCCTCGGGGATGCGCCCGCCACATTCGACCGTGGCGCCATTGGCCACGGCATCCGCGACCAGTTTCACCACCCGGTCGCGCGCAGCCTCGCTGACCAAGGGACCGATTTCGGATTTCTTCAGCCCGTTACCGATGCGCAGGCGTTTCGTCTCGGAGACAAAGGCGGGCACGAATTCGTCATGCACCGCGTCGACAACATACATCCGCTCGGTCGAGGTGCAGACCTGCCCCGACATGTGAAACGCGCCCGTCACCGCGCCGGCCGCGGCCACCGAGATGGGGGCATGCGCCGTGATGATCATCGGATCCGATCCGCCCGCCTCGATTACTGCCGGTTTCAGGCGGCGCGCAGCGGCCTCGGCCACCGCCTGCCCGGCCTTGACCGACCCGGTAAAGGCGACTGCGTGGGATTTGGGGCTGTCCACCAAGGCGCGCCCCACATCAGCATCGCCCGGAACGCAGGCAATCAAGCCTTCGGGCATATCCGAAAATACCTTCATGAATTCCAGCGTCGACAGCGTCGTCGCCTCTGCGGGTTTGATCACCGCGCCATTGCCCGCGGCCAGCGATGCGGCGACGGTCCAGCACATCAAAAGGATCGGAAAATTGAACGGCATGATATGCGCCGACACGCCCAGCGCCTCGTAGCGCGCAAATTGCAGAGAGCCTACTTGCGTGGTCCCCGCCACCTTGCCCGCCTCATCGCGGGCCATTTCGGCATAATAGCGAAAGATCGGCGCGCAATTGGCAACCTCGCCGATGGCTTCGGGATAGGGTTTGCCCATCTCGCGGCTCATCAGGATGGCGCAATCGGTCATGTCATGCGCCTCGATCCGGTTGGCCAGCTGGTGCAGCATCGCGGCGCGCGTTTTCGCGTCGATTTTCGCCCATTTGCGCTGCGCGGCATTCACGCGGGTCAGGACGCTCTCCAATTCGGCCCCTGTCACAATGGCGCGCTGCCCGACCTGCTCTAGCGTGGCGGGGTCGATGACGGGCTGGCCGGCACCCTCGGAAGGATGGAAATCGGGGGCCAGATAATAGCAGGGCGCGTGAATGTCGGACATGCGGACACTCCTTTTCAGGGTTTGAAACGGGTTTCGAGCGTTGCGGCCTTTTCCCGCCAGTTTGGCAGGCGCGCATCAAGCAGCGCGGAAATATCGGTGAGGTTTGCATCCGTCAGCGCGGTCTGGAACTGGCGCAGCACACGCGGCATCCATTCCAGATAGCGCGGCTTGCCATCGCGCTGGCACAGCCGGACAAAAACGCCGAGGATGCGCGCGTGGCGCTGGGCGGCCAGCAGGTGATAGCGGCGGCGGATCTCCTTGGGGCGGCCCAGATGAGCGGGGGCGCCGACCAGATAGCGCGTCAGCAGCGCCTCCTCCAGCCCCGGCGAAAGATCGCGGCGCGCGTCCTGCAAAAGCGACATCAGATCATATTCGCAAGGTCCCAGCACGCAGTCCTGAAAGTCCAGCAGACCGCAGCGCCGGACGCCCTCGCGATCCTCCAGTAACATCAGGTTATCGACGTGAAAATCCCGCATCACCAGCGTATCAAACCGCGCGTCCACCGGCGCCAGCGCGTCCTGCCAACGGGCGCGCCAGTCGCGCCCGAAACTGGCCACGTCCACATCGGGGGCGACGGCGGGCACGAACCATTCGGCAAACACCGCCAGCTCGTCCAACATCCGTGCCACGTCATAGCGCGGCTGCGCCGCCTCTACCCCGCGCGGGTCGTGGTGCAGATGCAGCAGGGCATCCACGGCGAGGCGATACAGCGCGCCCTCATCCTGCCCGGCAGACAGGCAGTTGGTATAGGTGGTGTCGCCGAAATCCTCGATCAGCGCCACCCCCGCCGCCTCATTGGCCGCCAGAATGCGTGGCGCCGACAGGCCCAGATCATTGAGATGCGCCGAAAGACGCAGGAACGCGTCGAACCCCACCGGATCGGTCGGGTCCTCCATCAGCACCATCCCCTGCCCCTCCAGCCGGTAGTACCGGCGCGGCGAGGCGTCGGATTTAAAGGCCGTCAGCCGGGCGGCGTCCTGCCCCTGCTGCGCCAGAAGGTCGGCAGAGGCAGGCAGGATCTGAGCAGGTCCGGTCATCGGATCATGTAAACCTTCTTGATGGTTTCATGGACGGTGCAGACGCCCTTCCAGTCCTTGGGGAAAAACGCTGCGGTATCGGGCGTGACTTCGATTACATCACCGGATTCGTGCACATATGTGCAGCGCCCCTCAAGGAAGTGGCAGAATTCGTCGCTGGTGACATGGCAATCCCATTTGCCGGGGGTGCAGACCCAGAGGCCACATTCGCTCTGACCATCCGGGCCCTTGTGCAGGACCTTGCCGGAAACGTGGCTTTCGCCCTCGATCATCGTCGGGATGATGCCCCAGTCAGCCAGATCGGTGACCTGAAGCGGGTTGTTCATCACGGGTGCTTTCATGGTTTTCATCCTTTCAAACCAGCATGTAAATGTTGCGCAGGGTTTCGGTGATCTCGGCGGTGCCTTCCCAGCCTGCCGGAAACATGACGCAAGTGCCCGGTCCGGCCTCGATTACCTCATCGCCGCCGCCACGGCGATAGGTGACGCGGCCTGCGACGAAATGACAAAATTCGTTGCGCGGCACCGAGATTTTCCGGGTGCCCGGCGTGCAGACCCATACACCGGTTTCGGGCGAATTGCCCGGCCCCTTGTGTAGCAACCGGCCTGTCGAATGCGACTGCCCTTCGATCATGTCGGGCTGCGGCCCCCAGTCGAGCAGATCGTCATAAGTGGTGGCCCCATGGATATGCGGCGCCGAGCAAGTGAGGTTGGTCATTTCTGTTTCTCCGCCAGTTTGGCCAGCAGCGTCGCTGCCTTTTCCTGACCGTTTTGAGATTGCATATGAGCGGACGTCTTCTTCAGCCGGGCGGCCATGTCGGCATCTGTCAGACACGCCTCGATCTTGGCCGTCAACTCCTCATCGGTCCAATCATAGCGGTCCGAGCGGAAGCCGTGGCCGGTTTCCTGCACGCGCATCGCGTTGTCGTGGCCATCCCAGACATAGGGCATGATGATCGCCGGCTTGCCGAAGTAGAGACATTCGGTGAATGAATTATTGCCGCCGTGATGGATCACCGCATCGACCTGCGGGATGACCGAAGGCTGCGGAAACCAGCTGCCGATGATGACATTGTCCGGGATGTCGCTGTATTCGGCCTCGTAATCGCCGACATTGACCAGCGCACGATAGCGGCTGCGCCCGATCATCTGAATGATGCGTTTCAGCAGGTCGGTATCGCCGGCCCCCAGCGAGCCGAACGAGACATAAAGCAGCGGGCCGTCGTTGTTCTTCTTGAATGTCGGCAAATCGTAGGGTTTGTCCTGCCGCACGCAGCCCTCCAGATACTGAAACCGCTCCGGGTCCAGCGGGACGGCGCGCTTGTATTTCATTTGCTCAGGATACAGCAACAGGTTCAGCCATGGGGAGCGCTCGAAAAATTCGCCCAACGGGTAAGGATCTTCGCCAGTGGTTTTCAGGAACGCATTGAAATCATCGTGAATCGGTTTGATCATCTCGTTGAATTTCTGGCGAAACGCAGCGTGACCTTCGCTGTCATTGACCGACATGCCGGACAGATGCGGCGGGATCGCGTCATCCTCGATCTCATTTTCGGAACAGGAAATCACGCGCACCCATGGCACGCCGTATTGCTTGATGGCCGGGAACAGGATCACGTTGTCGGTGGCGATCACGTCCGGCTTTATCTTGTCCAGAATGGCGGGCAGATCCTTTTGCGCCCATTTAGCACTGTCCACGATCGCCTCCCAGCATTCCTTGACGTAGTTGTCGATCTGGTCGATCGGCGCCTTGCGAAAGTTCGGGATGTGACCGTTGATGAAATCCTCCCAGAATTTCGCCATCTGTTCAGGCGGCATCGGTTCGGACAGGTTCACGGGATGGGCCTCAAACCCATAGCCCTTGTAAACATCGACAAATCCGGGGTCGGACAGGAACACCACCTTGTGGCCCTTACGCTCGACCGCCTGCGCGATACCGACAGAGTTCAACGCGGGACCAAAGGCCGCTTCGGGGAAAAAGGCGAAGGTTTTCTGGGTCATAAGATCATCTCCTTGTAAGTGACTGCTGCCGCTTGAGCGCGGTCTTTTTGTGTGGGTTTCACACCGGGAAGGCGCGCGTATCGCGGGCCGTCCAGTGAATGGTGACGCTGTCGCCCGCCTTCAGCGGGCGCGCCTCGGCGGCATCGGCGGTCAGGCGCATCAGCACCGGATCGGGCGATGCGGGGCTTTTCAGATGCACCTGCAGATCCAGCCCGTGATAGGCGGTCGCGGTGACCGTGCCGATGAGACTGTTCTCGCCCGCTGCGCCACCGATGCGCAGCCGTTCGGGCCGCACGGCGGCAACGCCAGCCTGTCCGGGCTCAAGCGATGCAGCCGCTGCGATGATGCTGCCGTCAGCGGCCCGCAATTTACCGCCCTCCTCGCGCACCGGGATGAAATTCATCACGCCGATGAAATCGGCGGCAAAGCGGCTTTGCGGCTGTTCGTAAATCTCGTGCGGGGTGCCGCATTGCAGCAGCTTGCCATCCTGCAAGATCGCCACCCGGTCGGCCATCACCAGCGCCTCTTCCTGATCGTGGGTGACGATGATGAAGGTGATGCCAAATTCGTGCTGGATGCGTTTCAGCTCCAGCTGCATTTCGCCGCGCAGTTTCTTGTCCAGCGCACCCAGCGGCTCGTCCAGCAGGAGCAGACGCGGGCGTTTGACCAAGGCGCGCGCCAGCGCAACCCGCTGCCTTTGACCGCCGGACAGCTGATCGGGCTTGCGCGCCGCCAGATGCGCCAGCTGGATCACCTCGAGGATTTCATCGACGCGGCTTTTGATCTGCGCCTTGGGCAGCTTCTCCATCTCCAGCCCGTAGGCGATGTTCTGCGCCACGCTCATATGCGGAAACAGGGCGTAGGATTGAAACATCAGGTTCACCGGCCGGTGGTTTGGCGGCACGCGACTGACATCCTTGCCGTCAAGGATGATCTGGCCGCCATCGGGCAATTCAAACCCTGCCAACATGCGCAAAAGCGTGGTCTTGCCACTGCCCGATGCGCCCAGAAGCGCGAAAAACTCGTTCTCCTGAATGTCGAGGTCGATCCCGTCAATGGCCTGGACGGCGCCGAAGCGCTTTTCGACCCCCCGGATGGTCAGCAAAGGCTGGGTCATTGTCCCGGAAGCCCTCCACGGTTCAGGCGCTGCGATATCGCCAGAATGACGACCGATACGGTCATCACGATGGCGGCCAGCGCGTTGATTTCAGGGGTCACGCCAAAGCGGATCATCGCAAAAATCTGCATGGGCAAGGTGATGGAATCGCGCCCGGCACCGGCGGTGAAGAACGCGATGATGAATTCGTCCAGCGACAGGGTAAACGCCAGCAATGCCCCCGCGATCACCGCCGGCATCATCACCGGCAGGACAACGCGCCACAGGGTCACTGGCATCGGCGCGCCCAGATCTGTGGATGCCTCGACAATGGACCAGTCAAAGGTCTTCAACCGCGCCCGCACGACCGAGCAGACAAAGGCAAGATTGAACACCACATGACTGACGATCACCGTATGCAACCCCATCGTGACATTCAGCAGCGAGAAAAAGCTGAGCAGCGCGATGGCCAGCACGATGTCGGGAATGATCATCGGGGCAAAGATGATCGTCTCAAGGAAACGGCCCTTGCGGCGCCTGATTTCCACCCCGACGGCCAAGAGCGTCCCGAGGATGGTGGCCATGATCGTCGAAACCACCGCCACGATCAGCGTGTTCAGCGCGGCGCCCATGATGTCGCCATTGCGAAACAGCGCGCCATACCATTTCACCGAAAATCCGGTCCATGCCGTTGGCAACCCGCCCTCGTTAAAGGACAACGCGAACAGCACCGAAATCGGGATGTAGAGGAACGCAAAGACCGCCGACAGGATCATCAGCATCAGGCGGGGATTGGCGGTGCCGCGCATATCCTATTCCTCCCGCCGCGCGCCAGAGGCACGCTCGGTCGCGAAGGTCTGAAGGGTAAGCAGACCCATCATGATGGCGATCAGGAATATCGAAAGCGCGGCGCCAAAGGGCCAGTCATTCGCCGTCAGGAACTGCGCATAGATCAGGTTGCCGATCATCTGGAACTGACCGCCCCCCAGCAGCGCGGGCGTCACGAAATTGCCGATCGACAGCACGAAGACAAAGACAAACCCGGTCGCAATCCCCGGCACGGTCGCAGGCAGGATCACCCGGCGGAACGTGGTCCAGCCGCTGGCCCCCAGATCGCGCGATGCCTCGGCAATTTCGGGATTGAGGCGCGACAGAGGCGCATAACAGGCCAGAATGACGAACGGAAGGTAGTTATAGACCAGCCCGATAACCACCGCGCTTTCGGTATAGAGCATCTTGGGCAATTCGCCGCCCCAGCCCAGCCCATGCGCGATGCCCGCAATCAGCCCCTCGCGATTCAGCATCACGATCCACGCATAGGTGCGCACCAGATAGTTTGACCAGAACGGCAGCACCGCGAAAAACAGCAGCGTCGCCTGCCTGCGCTGCGGCGCGGCTGCGATGGCATAGGCGGCGGCATAGCCGATGACGACCGCGATCAGCGCCGACAGTCCGGCAATCATCGCGGATTTCAGGAAAATTCCCGCATAAAGCGGATCGAACACCAGCGCGATATTCTCCAGAGTAAAGGTGTATTCGATGCCACCGTAAATCCCTCGCCGGAAAAACCCCAGCGCAAGGATCAACAGGCACGGCACCACCATGAAGGCCGTCAGCCAGGCCAGCGCGGGCGTCATCAGATACAGAGGTTTGCGGTCGGTCATCGGACCCGCCTGTGCTGGAAATTCCGGGAAGGAAGGGCGGGCATTTCTGCGCCGCCCCATTGTGTTAAGTGCATCAAAGAGCGCGTGCCGCGATCAGTTGGCCGCCTTGATCTCGGACACGATCCGCGAATAGGCGCGCTGCGCCTGCCCCACATCGCGCAGCTGCTCATACCCCATCAGCTGATCCGGCTGGATGCCCATATTCGGGAATTGCGTCACGAATTCATCGGGCAGCGCTTCCATCGCGGGCTGGTTTGGCACCTTGTAGAGGATATTCTCGGCGGCCCAGCCGTGGTTGGCCGGCTCCAGTACGAAGTTGACGAAATCATAGGCCGCATCTTTGTTCTGGGAATTCTTGAGGATCACCATCGTGTCCACCCACAGATCCGATCCCTCCTCGGGGATGACATATTTGATGTCGGCATTTTCGGCGATGCCATAGTTGCACCAGCCATCCCACGCCTGCACCAGCTCGGCCTCGCCGGACACCAGCTTGGCGTAGAACGTGGTGTCGTCATAGGCCAGCAGCGTGCCCTTGGTCTGGATCAGCTGGTCGCGCACTTCGGCCAGTTCGGCCTCATCCACGGTGTTGACCGAATACCCCTTGGCCAGCATCGCCGCGCCCAGCAGCCAGCGGTCGGTGGCCAGCATAGTGGTCTTGCCGCGCAGATCCTCCGATGGCTCCAGCAGGTCCATCCAGCTGTCGGGCGTTTCGGCCACCAGATCCGAACGATAGCACAGCCCGGTAGTGCCCCATGCATAGGGCAGCGAAAACGCGTTGCCCTCATCATGGCTCAGCTGCGTTGCCTGCGGGTAAAGATTGGCGATGTTGGGGATCTTGGCGTGGTCCAGATCTTCGGCAAGGCCCAGATTATGCAGCACCTCGGCAAAGGGCGAGGAGACGAAAACAACGTCATATCCCTTGCCCTTGGACGCGATCAGCTTGCCCATGATTTCCTCGTTGGTGCCGTGCAGCACCAGTTCGGCCTGATTGCCGGTGGCATCATTGAACGCCGTGATCGCGTCGGGCGCCATGTAACCGTCCCAGTTGGACACCACCAGCGCTTGGGCCGACGCCATGCTTGCGCTGATTGCCAGACCTGCGCCCATGGCCGCTCCGCATATCTTGAATTGCCCAGACATTTCGTTCCTCCCGTTATCACGGCTCACCCACGAAAACGGGCGGCGCGTGCGTTTTGTTATTTGCAAACGTTGTCGTTCACTTTCCGACACAGTATTAAGATGCATAAAAATACGTCAAACTGTATTCGATGTTCTTTTTCAGTCCGGCCTGATCCATGCAGGACAAATCGTTACTCAGGAGATGGACCAGTGGCCGAACCCCGCCGACACATCCGGCAAAACCATCTGGAGCTGGCGCAGAAAATCCTCGGGGTCGCGCTGGAAACCGGCATGGCCGCTGGCGACCACCTGCCTGAGCAGACCTTTTCCAAGGCTTGTGGGGTCTCGCGAACGCCGATCAGGTCTGCTTTTAAGGTCCTGGAAGAAAGGGATGCTCTGGAATGGCGCGCGGAGGAAGGATACTTCCTGACACTCGCATCGCCCGAAGACATCAGCGCCACGATCCGATCCCTTGAGGAGAGCGAACATTCCGTTGCCCACCAGATCCTATCAGACCGGGCAGAGCGGCGCATCGGCGCCGTGCAGTCCGTCAGCGCACTGGCACGGCGGTATAATGCGCCGCGCGCCTCTGTACTAAATGCGCTAAAAGTACTGACGAAAGATGGCATTGTGCGCCAACTTCCAGGTCGCGCATGGGCGTTTCAGCCGATGGTGGATTCCGCAAACGCCATCGAGGACAGTTTTGACTTTCGCATTCTCATGGAACCGCAGGCAATCCTGGCGCCGGATTTCGCGCTGGACACCAAACGCGCCGGGCTTCTGCGCGAGCGGATGACCAGTTTTCTGAACGCACCAGAGGGCGCCGTTGCTCCGGCAGGCTTCCGGCGCATAGATGTCGAGTTTCATACATTGATCGCCGAATGTTCCGGCAACCGCTTTCTGCGCGGCACGCTGACGGCACATCACCGGCTGCGCAAAGCCTCGCAAAAGATCGCGCTCAGCCCCGAATTTCGCCTGAGGCAGGCCATGTTGGAGCATCTGGAGATTCTTGATAGCCTCGAACGCAGTCAGTTTCAGCTGGCCGCCGACCAGATCGTCGTGCATCTGCGCCGTTCACGTATTCGCAAACCGCAGGCGGCAAACCGCGGCATTCCCCCGCTGGCAAAAGGCCCCCGCACATGACCCGCCCCCAAACGATCGCCTTTTTTCCCGAGGCCAGCTTTGGCGCCGCGCTGAACTGTGTCGGCATCGCGCAGGAGCTGCAAAAAAAGGGCGCGATCCCGGTGTTCATCTGCCATCCGGGATTCACCGGTGTGTTCGCCGATTACGGCTTCAAGGAATACCACCTGCCCGAAGACCCGGCCACCAATGCCGAAACCATCGCCGACTACTGGCAGGAATTCACCAACACCCATGTGCCCCATTTCAATCTGGACCCGCTGGCGCAGCTTCAGACCTATGTCCGGCCCACATGGGCGGCAATTGTCGACACCGTTATCGCGGCCGAAGATGATCTGGCCCGGCTGCTGCAACAGATCGCACCGGACGCCATCGTGCTGGACAACGTCATCATGTTTCCCGCCATCGCCAATGCCGGATGCCCCTGGATCCGCATCGTGTCCTGCGCCGAGACCGAGATACCCGATCCCGCTGTCCCGCCCTATCTGTCGGGCCTGACACCCGAAGACACCGGCGCGATTGCCAGTTTCGACACCGCATATCGCGCCGCCACAGACGCGGTGCATCGCCACTACAACAGATTTCGCAAGAAGCACCTGCTGGCCGATTTACGCGGCGCGCAGTTTTTAGAGCCCTCCCCGACCTTGAACCTAATTCTTTCGCCTGCCGCTGTACGCTACTGTCGCCGGAACCCGTTACCAGAAGATAAATTCGTCTTTCTCGAAGGCTGTGTGCGCAGCGAAAACCAGTTTGACCCGCCGCGTTTTCCGCTAAGCGCAGGGCCGCTTGTCTATGTCAGTTTCGGCTCGCTGGGTGCGGTGGATACGGACCTGATCAAACGGTTGATTGCTGTCTTTGAGACCGTTCCGGCGCGGTTTCTGGTCAATGTCGGCGCCCAGATCGAAGCCTATGACCGCGTGCCCGACAATGTGCATCTGGGCAGTTGGTTTCCGCAACCCTCGGTCATGGAAAAGGCCGCGCTGGCCATTCATCACGGCGGCAATAACAGCTTTTGCGAGGCGCTGTATCATGGGGTGCCATCGCTGGTCATGCCATATTGCTGGGACGGGCACGACAACGCCCAGCGCGCGCAGACGGTCGGTGTCGGCAGGCATATCAACCGCGCCGATTGGTCCATCGAATCGCTGCGCGCCGATATCATGGCCATTTTGAACGACACGGCGATGCGCGGACGTCTGGCCGAAATCTCGGATGATATGCAACGCAATCCCGGCACCAAAGCCGCTGCTGCAGCGATCCTTGGCGCGTTGGCACGCCGCGAAAAGGGCGATGAGGTGCCGGCTGGAACAATGGTTTCGTGAGCAGCGCAGCCGACGCCAAATAGCACAGGGGGCACAGCCGCGCCCCCTGTCAGGGTTTTTCCCCTTTGCTTGTCAGCCGCGATTGAGCGCTTGCGCCATGCAGTGAATGCCGCCGCCGGTTTTCGAGATTTCGGCCGTATCAATCGCCGCCACCTCGAATCCGCGCGCGCGCAGCGCATCGACCAGCACGGTCGAGGCTTTGGGCGCGATGATCTTGCCATTGCCAAGGCTCATCACGTTGCACCCCAGATTCATCGTGTCGCGGAACGGCACGTCGATGATCTCATGGCCCTTGCCCTTGAGCCAGTCGACGATCCAGGGATCAGTGCAATCAAGGCAAACGGCGGTCAGTTTCTCGGCAATCGGCACGACCATCAGGTCGATATGCACATAATATTCGTCGATAAAGGCCAGCTTGACCTCCCAGCCCTCATCCTCGAACCATCCGGCCACCTGACGCGCGCCGGCCTCGTTCGTGCGCGCGCCGCCGCAGCCGATCAGAAGGACGCCCTCTTCGATCACGTTGAAATCGCCGCCCTCGAACGTGCCGGCGGTGACCATGTCATAGATCGGAATGCCCAGTTCTTCGTAGGTGCGGATGGCGGCGTAATTCTCGCCCCGGCGCCACCATTGCGACATCGCTGTAATGATCGCGCCATAAGGTGTCATTACCGACGAATCGCGCGCATAGACTTGCATGGGCAATTCGGGCTGGGCCGCGTGCATCTTAACCTTGACGCCGAAATGCTCGTAGGCGGCCACCATTTCGGCATGTTGGGATTGCGCGACCTGAATGTTGCAGGGGTTTTCGCGCAGGTGCTTCGATGACAAGCTTGAGGTTGATAGGTGTTTCAGATGCGCGGGCGATCCCAGCAGGACATGGCTGAGCGCGTCTGTCTCATTGGGCAGGTGCCAGTTTTTCATGCGCGGCGTGCCGCCGCCGCGCTTGCGGCGCTGGAGGGTAAATTCGCTTTGGGTTTTATCTAGCATGGGAAAGGCTCCTTTGGGTCAGGCATCGGGCATGGCAGAGGGTATCCACCAGTCGCGCCCGCGCGGGGTGTCGATATATTCAGGCCAGCGGAAATGAATGGGCGGCTCGTAATCGCATAGCGGGGCCAGCCATTTATCCCCGCCCACACCGCCGCCGGTGCGGTCCTTGAATTCGTCCATAGCGGCATCGCGCGCCGCCTTGTCCTCCAAGAGGCGCAGTGCTGACAGGGCGCAGACCCGCGCCGCTGTTCGCACCATCGGGTCAATCGTGGCGGGGATTCCACCCAGCGCGTTCATCACCCAGTTGGGATAGGGCGGGCCGTTCGGCTTCAGCGCCGGGCGCGCGATGTAGAACCGCGCCAGCGGGGCGTGCCAGCTCATGTCGGTGTAATCGTCCGATGTGCTGTTGAGCTGCGAAGGTGGCAGATCGCGGCGCAAAATCGCCTCGGCATCCTGCGGGGAAATCAGACGGCTCATCTCATCAATAAACGGCTCGGCCATGGGCGCCTGCGCCAGATTGGCCTGTATGTCCTGTGCGACCCTGACCGCCTCGGCGCCCCATTCGGGCGCACCAGCGGCTTGCAACGCGTCCCAAACGACATTCGCCATCGCGTGATTGGCCAATCCGGGGCGCGATTTGCAGACCCAGTGCCGCTCCCACCGGCAGCCGGTCATGGCGGCGACGGCGGCGGCGTTGCGGTCCAGCGCCGCTGTCACCTGCTCGGCCATCTCCACGGTCGGGGTGCGCATCATGTACTGCAATTCGGCCAGCCCGGCGGGCTGGTTGTCGGCGGTGGCCTGACCGGCTGTCAGGATCGCCTCGGAGATGGACCAGCCGCCCTGATGCGGCAGCATCGACTCGCGCAGGGATTTCGACAGCGAATACATCTGCACCAGCGCCTCGGACGCGCCTGGCGCGCGGATGGCGGAGTGCGATTGCGGGATCGGCGCGCCATCGCCGGCGCCCCATGCCTCGGGCGTGTCGCAGATAAACCGGTAGATCATCGAATAGGCGGCGCCACAGTGAGTATCCCAGCGCACCGTGTTGCACATCGGCAGCATGTAGAACGGATGAAACGACAGCATCGCCGCCAGCCCGTCATAATACCCTTTGGCGGCGTGAATGGGTTTCGAACCGCGCACCTTTTCCGCAGGCTCGCCAGTGAATCGCAGGCCGCCCTTGATGCCGCCCGCCTCCATCGCCGCCTTGGTCGCCAAGAGCCCGCCCAGCGCGCCGATGCCCAGCCCCGAATGCGGGTCGGTATGGCCGCCGGCCATGTATCCCAGCCCATCGCGCGGGGCGCGATGCGTCACTGCGGCCTGGCAATTGCCCGGAATGGCATCATATTCGCCATACATCCCGATGATCGGCCCGTCGCCATTCGACCACTCGGCGCAAAAGGCGGTCGGCATCCCGCCGGACCCTTCTTCGACGGTGAAGCCTTCGGCGCGCAGCCGCGCCACGTACCATTCGGCCGAGCGGTATTCGCGCCACGCCGTTTCGCCAAAGTCGAAAATCGTCGCGCACCATTCGGACAGCTCCGGCATGCGCGCGTCAACGGTTTTCAGGGCGTGGGTCTGTGCATCAGTCAATGTCATGGCGTCCTCCTGCGCCGTGCAGTTAAGCGGCGCTTGACGCCGCATCAAAGTGAAACCTTTTCCTGCGATCAGCAAATTCTGCTCACCTAAAGAGTGGACGCACAGCCCGCAGCGGATATTATGAACCATCCCAAGGAGCCGCCGCATGTCCCGCATCCCGTCCACCCAAGCCCTGCGCGCGCTGGAATGTTTCGCGCGTCACGGCACGGTCTGGGCCGCGGCGGAAGAGCTGAACCTGACGCGCAGCGCCGTCAGCCATCAGTTGCGCCTGCTGGAGCGTGACCTTGGCTTTGCCCTGTTCAACCGCGTCGGCACACGGATCGAGCTGACGCCGCGCGGGCGCGCCTATGCCGGCGACGTGCGCAGCGCGCTTTCTGCCATCGCCGGATCAGCGGCGCGCAATGCAGGGCACAGCCTGTCCGGCACACTGACGGTCAGTTGCACGCCCGGTTTCGCCGCCTTCTGGCTGGCACCGCGCATCGGCGAGTTTCGCGCCGTCTGCCCCGAGGTCGATCTGCGCATCGTGACGCCCCGCCGCCTTGATGACGTGTCCAGCCCTGCCGCCGACATCTTTATCGCCTTTGGTAGCGGCGCGATGCAGGGCGTCGAGGTGGAACTGCTGCAACAGGTCGAATTTGCACCGCTCATCGCGCCCATATTGGCCAACCGCCTTGGCGGGATCGAAACCGCCGCCGATCTGCTGCGCGCCGAACTGCTGCATCTGGGCGATTACAGCGACTGGCGCCAATGGATGGACGCCGCCGGGCTGCCACAAGCCGCCGCAGACAAAGGACCGGTTTTTTCCGACATGAATCTTGTCTATGCGGCAACGATTGCCGGTCAGGGCGTGTCCATGGGCGACGTTCTGATTGGCAATGCGGCGATGGAGGCCGGGCAGTTGATCCGGGTCGGTGACGTGCGGATCACCTCGCCGGATGCCTATTATCTGTGCACACCACCGCAAAAGGCAGGGCTTGCGCCAGCCCTCGCCTTTCGCCGCTGGATCATCGCCTCACTGCCGCAGCGCAAGCGATGAGCCGGGCAATGGCAAATGAAATTTGTCCGTACTGGGAAAACAATTCGATTGCGCCGCATTGCCGCCCGCCACTACGCTCAGGGCTCAAAGGGAGGACGCCATGACCATAAAAACCCGCGCCGCCGAAATCGGGGTAAAGGGCATCGGCAAGGATTTCGGAACCTTCACCGCGCTGGACGATATTTCGCTGACCATCGGGCGGGGCGAGTTTCTGACGTTGCTGGGACCGTCGGGATCCGGCAAATCCACCTTCCTCATGCTGACCGCCGGCTTTGAAGAGGCAACGCGCGGCACGATGACGCTGGACGGCAAGGACATGACAGATGTGCCGGCCGAACGGCGCGGTTTTGGCATGGTGTTTCAGGGCTATGCGCTGTTCCCGCACATGACTGTCGAGCAGAACATCGCCTTCCCGCTGAAGGTGCAGAAACGCGCCTCGCGCGAGATCAAGGCGCGCGTGTCCGAGATTATCGAGATGGTCGGCCTTGGCGGCCACGGCCACAAACGCCCCGATGCGCTGTCCGGCGGGCAACAACAGCGCGTCGCGCTGGCCCGCGCGCTGGCCTGCGAGCCGCCCGTGATGCTGCTGGACGAGCCGTTTTCGGCGCTGGACAAGAACCTGCGCGGCCAGATGCAGGACGAGGTCCGCCGCCTGCACCGCGAGACGGGAACGACATTCATCTTCGTCACCCACGACCAATCCGAAGCGCTGGCGCTGTCCAGCCGCGTTGCGATTTTTGAAAAGGGCAAGCTGCAACAGATCGCGCCGCCACGCGAAATCTATGAGCGTCCTGAAAACCGGTTCGTCGCCGAGTTTCTGGGCGACATCAACCTTTTGCCTCTCAGCAGCACCACGCGCGACGGCGACATGCTACGCGGCACGATCGGCGGGCGCAGTCTGCGCGCGCCCGGCCATGAAAACGGCCATACCCTTGCCGTGCGCCCCGAATATATGAGCCTTGGCCATACCGAACCCGGCAGTGGAAATGCCATCCCGGCCAAAGTGCTGGACCTGACCTATCTGGGCGCCGCCACGCGCATTGATCTGATCGGGCCAGAGGATACGCAAATCACGCTGAACCACCCCACCGACGATCTGCCCGTGGGCCTCGCGCCCGGCAGCGATATCTGGGCCAGCTGGCCCGAGCAGAAGGGGTTCCTTCTGTAGCGCGACCACCAACAAGGGAGATAACAATAATGAAACCAACAGATAATTTCACCGACGACCAACTGCAGCTGCTGGCCGACAAGGCCCGACAGGGCAAGATCAGCCGCCGCAAATTCACCCAGCTGGGCATGGCATTGCTGGGCGCCACCGTGGTTGCCACGCGCGGCGCGCCGGTGCTGGCCGATGACGGCCAGCTGGTCTTCGTCAGCTGGGGCGGCGACGCGGTGGATGCCTACGGGGAGGCTTACGGCAAACCGTTCGAGGATGAAACAGGCATCCGCGTGCGTCAGGACGGATCTGGACCGACCGAAGGCGCGATCCAGGCCCAATTCGAAAGCGGCACCCCCACATGGGACATCATGGACGCCGACGCCTTTTCCGCTGAATCGCTCGGCAAGAAGGGCATGATCGAGCCGATTGATTATGATATCGTTGATAAATCCAAGATGCGCGAGGGCTTTGGCTGGGAATATTCGGCCTCGTCCTATTTCTTCAGCTACATCATCGCCTATGACGCCACCAAGTTTGGCGACAATCCCCCGAAAACCATGGCCGATTTCTTTGACACCGACACATTCCCCGGCAAACGCTCGATGTATAAATGGGGCGCGGGCATGTGGGAGGCGCTGCTCATGGGTGACGGCGTGGCGCAGGCGGATCTCTATCCGCTGGATCTGGAGCGCGCGCATAACAAGCTGAAGGATTTCAAACAGCACGTCATCAGCTTCTGGGGCAATGGCGCCGAAAGCCAGACGCTGATGCTGAACGGCGAGGCGTCGATGGCACTGATCTGGTCCACCCGCGCGCGCCTGCTGGAGCAGGATACAGATGGCGATGTCAGCTTTACCTGGCAAGACGGCGTCATCTCGCCCGGCGCGATGGCGGTGATCAAGGGCAATCCGGGCGGCGCCGAGGCTGCGATGAAGTTCATCGCGTCGGCCCAGGACCCCGAACGTCAGCTGGTCATGTTCAACATGCTGTCCCAAGGCCCGGCCAACCCCGCCGCCGACGATCTGATCCCCGAGGACGAGCGCCGGTTCAACCCGGTGGCGCCGGATAACTTCGCGGTGCAGGTGCCGCTGGATGTGGCGTGGTACGAGGAAAACTACGGCCCCGCGCTGGACGAATACCTCGCCATCGTTTCGGCCTGACATCCCTGCGCCGCCCCTGCACCGGCGGGGGCGGCACCCCAAGAGGATAAAGCATGACCCGGATCACCCGCCCCCTCATCCTGCTGGCGCCGCTACTGGCCTTCCTCAGCCTCGCCTATGTGCTGCCCTTCGCCGGCGTCATCGGGTGGAGCGTGACCCTGCCCGAGCCGGGCGTACAGAACTATACGGCCGCCGTCAGCGACCCACTGATCCTGTCGGTGTTCTGGCGGACCTTGCGCATCTGCGTCATCGTCACGGTCGCATCGGTCGTCATGGGCTATATCCTGTCGCTGCTCTGGGTGCGCGGCACGCCGCTGGTGCGCACATTGACCGAGCTGTGTATCCTGATCCCGTTCTGGATTTCGGTCCTAACCCGCGCGTTTGGCTGGCTTGCGCTCTTGTCGCATCGCGGGCTGGTTAATGGCTGGCTTGAGGCGATGGGCGTGATCGACGATCCGCTGCGACTGGTGCGCAACGAATTCGGGGTTGTCGTCGGCATGGTGCATTTCATGATCCCGTTCGCGGTGTTCCCGCTGGCCTCGGCCATGCGCAACGTGGACGAACGTGTGCTGCTGGCCGCGCGCGGCATGGGCGCCAGTCGCACGCGCACCTTCTGGCAGGTGTTCATGCCGATGACGGCAGCCGGCCTGATGGGCGCGGCGCTGCTGGTGTTCGTCTTTGCCATCGGGTTCTTTATCACGCCCGCGATCCTCGGCGGTGGCCGCAGCGTCATGGTGGCCGAGCTGATTTATCTGCGCATTTTCCAGTCGCCCGACTGGGGCCTTGCCGCTGCGGTCAGCGTGATCCTGATGGTCGCGATTTCGGCGCTGCTGGCGCTGCTTCTGAAGCAACTCAGCCCCAAAGGTGTCCGATGATCCGCCTGCGCCCCGGTCTGATTGCCACGATCCTTGCCGTGCTGGTGGGTATCTTCATGCTGATGCCGCTGCTGGCGGTGGTGCCGGTGTCGTTCACGCCGAAACGCTTCCTGTCGATCCCGACGGATGAGCTGTCGTTGCGCCATTACCGCGCGCTTTATGAGGATCGCGAATGGGGCGAGGGTATCTGGCTGTCGCTGCGCATCGGGCTGCTGAGCGCCGGATTTGCCACGGCGCTGGGGACGTTTTTCAGCCTTGGCCTGTGGATGTTCCGGCCGCGCTTTGCCGGGTTGCTGATGGGCGTCGCGCTGCTGCCGATGGTGGCGCCGCCGGTGGTATCGGCGCTGACGCTGTATTTTTTCCTGATCACCTTGACCAAATATAACGGCGTGTTCGCTTATGACACCATGCTGGGCGTTGCGCTGGCACATTCCGTGATGATCGTGCCCTTTGCGGTCGTGCTGGTCAGCGTATCGCTGGCGCAGGTCGACCGGCGCATGGATCTGGCCGCGCGCGCGATGGGCGCCAGTCTGGCCACGCGGGTGTTCACCGTGATCCTGCCGAATATCAAGTTCGGCGTGATCGCCGCATTTTTCCTGACCTTCGTGTTGTCATGGGAAGAGATCGCCGTAACCATTTTCATCACCTCGGTCGAGGCAGTCACCCTGCCCCGCCTGATGTGGCAGGGCCTGCGCGACAATATCGATCCGGCCATCGCCGCGATTTCAGTGGTGCTGATCGTGATCGTAGCAGCAGTTGTGATAGGCCGCGCGGTGATAACGGCGGTCAGGGCGCGAAATGTATAAACGATATTGACCGTTAAGTCCGCCGACGATTGGAGCGCTGCGCGCAGATACTGCACCGGATCGATGTCCAATCAATTCCAGCGCAGCAGTCGCTCAAATGCGACCTTTAAAATGTCGCAAACAGGCATTTAGCCGGTTGATCTCCTCAAGCAGCCGTTTAGTGTTGCGCCGGAAAGCGACATCACGGCGTGAAGCAGCCCTTTTTCAGCGATCTGCCACATAGGCATGATGATTAAAGGCATAGATTTCAGACGATGAGGGCTTTGGGTGGTTCGGCATCTCAGCGTGCCCGCCATTCCAGAATGAACAGAGGAGAATTACACTATGAAACGCATTCTTTACGGCGCCGCCTTTGCGGCCCTCGCCGCGCCCACGGCGGCCTTGGCGCAGGATCAGTGCGGCGATGTCACGATCACGCAGATGAACTGGGATTCGTCCGCAATCGTCACGGCCGTTTCGAAATTCCTGATGGAACAGGGTTACGGGTGCAACGTCACAGCGGTTCCGTCCGACACGACGCCTGCGGTGACATCGCTGTCTGAAAACAACGAACCGGACATCGTGACCGAGCTTTGGACCAACTCCACCGGCGACGTTTACAAAAAGCTGAAAGAAGACGGCAAGATCGAGGAAGTCGGCAGCGTGCTGGACCCCGGCGGGGTCGAAGGCTGGTGGCTGCCCACCTATCTGGTCGAGGCGCATCCCGAACTGGCCACCATTCAGGGCGTCTTGGATAACCCCGACCTGGTCGGCGGCATGTTCAACAATTGCCCCGATGGCTGGGGCTGCCGCATCGCCAATGACAACCTGATCCGCGCCTTCGGCATGGAGGATGCCGGGATCGAGATCTTCAACCATGGCTCGGGCGAAACGCTGGGCACGTCGATGGCGTCGGCCTATCAGAACGAAGAGCCGTGGTTCGGCTATTACTGGGGCCCGACAACGCCGCTGGGCAAATTCGACATGACCAGCATCGATCTGGGCGAATTTGACGAGGCGGCCCATGCAGCCAACCAGAACGTCGAAACGCCGGACCCCAAACCGTCCGCCTTCCCCTCCGCGCCGGTACTGACCATCGTGACCAAGGATTTCATGGAGGAAAAGCCCGAGATTGCCGAACTGATGAGCAAGGTCAGCTTCAAGACAGACACGATGAGCCAGGTTCTGGCATGGAAGGAAGACAACAACGCCTCGAACGAAGAAGCGGCGGTGTATTTCTTGCAAAACAACCCCGATGAGTGGAAAAACTGGATCAACGACGCCGCTGCCGAAAAGCTGGCGCCGCTGCTGAAGTAATCCGCCGGGCGGAGGCCTGCGCATAACGCGCCACAGCAATCGCAGGCGCGCAGATAAACGGCAGGGCCGGATCCAATGATCCGGCCCTTCCCGATTTAACCGATGAAAATGGCCCGCCACGGCGGTCCGATTGAGGGATGCATGGCGACTTACGACTTCATTTTCGACAATCTCGGATTGCGCGGCTGGTGCGGTGACAGCGGCGATGCCGCAGGCGGCATGACCTCCATGGCGCAGCTTCTGGCACAGGCATCGGGCGAGGAGGTGGAAAAATCGGTTTGGGAGACGCCATTCCCATCGATGGACGCCCTGCACGAGGCGTGCCCCTCTTTCCCCCAATCGCGCGAGCTGACCTCGGGGCTGGAGGAAGGCTTCCTGTCGATCAAGGACGTGCTGAAAATCGTTGTCGATCCTCTGACGCAACCGCTGAGCTGGGCGCTGAACAACGCGCTTTGGATGATGCAGGCCACGCCGTGGTTCATCATGATCCCGCTGTTGATGCTGGTCGCATACGCTGTCAGCCGCTCGGCGAAACTGGTCGCGCTGATCGTGCTTTGCTTCGGCTTTCTGGCCTTTGTCGATTATTATGATTACACCATGCAGACGCTGGCGATCATATTCGTCTGCGCCTTCATATGCGTGCTGTTCGGGGTGCCCATCGGCATTGCCATGGCGCGCAATGACAGGGTGCAGCGTTCGATGATCCCCATTCTGGACATGCTGCAAACGCTGCCGCCCTTTGTCTATCTGATCCCGCTGATCTTCCTTTTTTCTGTAACGGAACCAAAGCTATACGGTATCGCCATCATCCTTTACGCCATCGTGCCGGTGGTGCGCCTGACCGATCTGGGCATCCGTCTGGTCGACAAGGACGTGATCGAGGCGGCAGACGCCTTTGGCATGACGCAGCGGCAGAAACTGTTCAACGTGCAGATCCCTCTGGCGCTGCCGAACATCATGGCGGGCGTCAACCAGACCATCATGATGAGCCTTGCGATGGTCGTCATCGCGTCGCTGGTATCGGCCCCCGGTCTGGGCGTTCTGGTGCTGCGCGGTATCCGGTCGCTGGAGCTGGGCGTTGGCCTGCTGTCGGGTCTGGGCATCGTCCTGCTCGCGATCATTCTGGACCGCGTGACCAAGGCCGCGCTGGCCCGCATCAACACCAGCCAATCGTAAGAGGCGGATATGACAGAGACAGACATCAAGATTTCGATCCGTAACCTCTACAAGATTTTCGGCGACAAGCCCCTGCCCGCCCTGCAACATGTCAAGGACGGCATGGGCAAGACCGAGCTGTTGCAGGCGCATGGTCATGTGCTGGGCCTCAATGATATCAACGTCGATATCCCGGCGGGCAAGACGACGGTCATCATGGGCCTGTCGGGGTCGGGCAAATCCACCCTGATCCGTCACCTCAACCGCCTGATCGAACCGACAGCGGGCGAAGTCTGGGTCGATGGTGAGAATATCCTTGAGTATAACGACAAGCAGTTACGTCATCTGCGGCAACATAAAATGTCGATGGTGTTCCAGAAATTCGCGCTGTTCCCGCACCGCACGGTTTTGCAGAACGCGGGTCTTGCTCCATCGGTCGAGGGCGAAAAGGAGCGCAACTATGCCGATGAGGCGCGCAAATGGCTGGACCGTGTCGGCCTGCATGGGCAGGGCGATCAGTATCCGCATCAGCTGTCTGGCGGAATGCAGCAGCGCGTTGGCATCGCGCGTGCGCTGACCAGCAATTCGGACATCATGCTGATGGACGAGGCATTTTCGGCGCTCGATCCGCTGATCCGCACCGACATGCAGAACCTGCTGATCGAATTGCAGGCCGAGCTGCAAAAAACGGTGGTGTTCATCACTCACGATCTGGACGAGGCGCTGAAGCTGGCCGATCATCTGGTGGTCTTGAAGGACGGGCTGGTGGTCCAGCAAGGAGAGCCGCAGCACATCCTGCTGAACCCGGCGGATCCCTATATCGAGGATTTTGTCAGTGATATCAACCGCGCCCGCGTGCTGCGCGTCCGCTCGGTCATGGACCGCCGCAACGCGGGCAGCGGCGATCACGCGGGCGAGATTGACCACGACGATACGCTGGAGTCGGTCATCGCCCGGTCTGAGGGCGACACGCTGCGCAGCTACCGCGTGATGAAGAACGGCGCGCCGGTGGGCGTTTTGAACATGCGTAATCTGGTCAAGGCGCTGGTCCCGTCCGAGCAATCGGGCGATACCGAAAGCGCGCGCCGCAGCGGGTGAGCGCACTTATCCCAGCGCGTAGCCCGCGCCGCGGATGGTGCGGATCGGATCGCTGCCGCCCGAGCGCGTCAGCGCCTTGCGCAGCCGCGCCACATGCACGTCCACCGTGCGCGTATCCACGAAAATATCGCGCCCCCAAACCAGATCCAGCAGCTGTTCGCGGCTGAATACGCGGCCCTGCCGCTCCATCAGCTTGATCAGCAGGCGAAATTCGGTCGGTCCCAGTTTAACCTCGTTATCGCCGCGCGTGACCCGGTGGCGCAGCGGGTCCAGAGTGATATCCTCGAAGCGCAGCGCCTGCCCCGCCAGTGCCGGGCGCGTACGGCGCAGTTGGGTGCGAACGCGTGCCATCAGTTCCTTCACCGAATAGGGCTTGATCACATAATCATCCGCCCCCGTCTCAAGCCCGCGCACGGTATCGACCTCCTCGGACCGGGCGGACAGCATGATGATCGGGATATGCCGCGTGTCATCGCGGGCCTTCATCTGGCGGCACAGTTCGATCCCGCTCATCAGCGGCATCATCCAGTCAAGAATTGCCAGATCGGGCGGCGCCTCGGCGATCATCAGTAATGCCTCTTCGCCATTTTCGGCGCAGCGCACGGCGTATCCTTCGGCTTCCAGATTATAGGCCAGCACCGCGCGCTGGGCCGCCTCATCCTCGACAAGCAGCACTTGGGGTTGCATGGCCACCGCCCTATGCGCCGGTGACGGTGGTTGTCGTATCTGCCTTCGGGCGATCCTCGCCGGGTTGTTTGCCGGTCGAAAGATAAATCACCTGTTCGGCGATCGAGGTCACGTGATCGCCCATACGTTCGGTATTTTTCGAGATGAAATGCAGATGCAGGCAGGCGGTGATGTTGCGCGGATCCTCCATCATAAAGGTCAGCAATTCGCGGAACAACGCATTATACATCTGATCGATATCGACATCGCGCGCGATCACATCCGCCGCAAGCGCCGCATCGCGGTGGATATAGGCGTCCAGCGCGTCCTTCAGCATCCCCTCGACGGCGCGTGTCATGCGGCGCAAGGTGCCGGTGCTGTCACTGATCGGCGCGGCCTGCGCCAGCACCTCGCAGCGTTTTGCCATATTTTTTGCATAATCGCCGATGCGTTCCAGATTGCCGCTGATCTTGATCACGCTCAGCACCAGCCGCAGATCAATCGCCGTGGGCGCGCGCAGGGCGATGATGCGCGCGGCGCCCTCGTTGATCGTCTCCTCCAGCGTGTCGATGGCCGCGTCGGCCCGGCGCACCTGCAAGGCCAGCTCCGCATCGCGCGTCTCCAGCGCCTGCATGCCAAGGCGGATGGCATCCTCGACCAGCCCGCCCATTTTCATGATCTGCGCCTGAACGGCCTCCAGATCGCTGTCGAACGCCGATGATATATGCGCGTCTGTCATGATTTATCCAATCCTGCCGGTGATATAGCTTTCGGTGCGCGGATCGCTGGGCGCGGTGAATATTTGGTCAGTATCGCCATATTCCACCAAAGATCCCAGATGAAAGAACGCCGTTTTCTGACTGATCCGTGCAGCCTGCTGCATCGAATGGGTCACGATCACGACACAAAAATTCTGCCGCAGGTCGTCGATCAATTCCTCGATCTGTGCGGTCGCTATCGGGTCCAGCGCCGAGCACGGCTCGTCCATCAGCAGCACCTCGGGCGATGTTGCAATCGCGCGCGCGATGCAAAGTCGCTGTTGCTGCCCGCCTGACAGCGCGGTGCCTGCGCTGCCAAGCCTGTCCTTTACCTCGTCCCATAGTGCCGCCTTCCTCAGGGCGTTTTCGACGACGCCCGCTAGTTCGGCCTTGCTGCGCGTCAGCCCGTGAATTTTCGGGCCATAGGCGACATTATCAAAGATGGATTTGGGAAACGGATTGGGCTTTTGAAACACCATGCCGACCTTGGCGCGCAGCTGCACCGGATCGACGCGCCGGTCATAGATATCCTCGCCGTCGATGCGGATATCGCCGGAAACGCGGCAGATGTCTATCGTGTCGTTCATCCGGTTCAGGCAACGCAGAAACGTGGATTTGCCGCAGCCCGACGGGCCGATAAAGGCGGTCACGGTATTCGGCGCGATATCCACCGATACGCCCCGGATCGCGGGGCTACCGCCATAGCAGACCTGCACGTTTCTGGCAGAGATTTTCTGGCCGCCTTTAGTCATAGATACCTCTTTCATGTTAATGTCCTTGCTCACCAGCGCCGCTCGAACCGGCGGCGCAGCAGGACCGCGGCGATATTCATCACCGCAAGGAAGATCAGCAGCGTGATGATCGCGCCCGATGCGCGTTCGGCAAAACCGGGATCGGCCCGCTGGGTCCAGTTGAATACCTGCACGGGCAGCGCCGTTGCCGCCTCGCCGAACAGGCCGGCGCTTTCGCTGTAGGCGGCCGGATAGTCACGCACAAAGGCGACCATGCCGATCAGCAAAAGCGGCGCGGTTTCCCCCAGCGCCTGCGCCAGGCCGATGATGGTGCCGGTCAGGATACCGGGCGCGGCCAGCGGCAGGACGTGGTGGAACACCGACTGCATCTTGCTGGCCCCGACGCCCAGCGCCGCATCGCGGATCGAGGGTGGCACCGATTTCAGCGCCGCGCGGGTTGAGATGATGATCGTCGGCAACGTCATCAGCGTCAGCACCAGACCGCCGACCAATGGCGAGGATTGCCGCAGGCCCGCAAAGTTGATGAAAATTGCAAGGCCAAGGATGCCGTACACAATCGACGGCACCGCCGCCAGATTGCTGATATTCACCTCGATCAGATCCGATATGCGGTTTTTGGGCGCAAACTCCTCCAGATAGATCGACGCGGCCACGCCGATGGGCAGCGCCAGAACCAGCACGACCGCCATCATGTAAAGCGATCCCAGAATGGCCACGCCCAGCCCCGCCGCCTCGGGGCGCTGGTCGCTGGCGTCGGGGGCGGTCAGGAACCGCCAGTTCAGCCGCGTTCCAATCACCCCCTCATCGGCCAACGCCTGCGCCACGCGCAGCGCCTCGGGCGAGGTGTTGCCGTCCAGCGCGGCGCTTTGCAGGGTCACGCGGCCCTTGAAATACCCGTCGATCCGCCCGTCTGCCAGGACGTCCAGCGTCACGGTGCCACCGACCAGCCCGGGATTTGCCAGCACATGATCGCGCAAGGTTGCGACCGCCTCCTTGCTGATCATGCTGGCGATCTCTTTGGTTGGCAGGGACGTGGTGATGCCTGCGACGTCCACCTGCGCCAGCAGCGCATCGCGCACGAGGGGGGCGTAGCCGAATGTGGTAACCTTGGCCATTTGCGCCGGATCGCGCTGGCCGGTTTTGTCCAGCTTGGCCTCGGGCAGCGCGATCTCCAGCGTGATATAGGTCTGTTTGAACGCGCCAACCCCGTTGGAGATCACGGACGTCAAAAGCACGTTCAGCGCCAGCGCCGCGATGCCGATGGCGGCTAGCCCGCCGGCGCGGAACCGCGCCTCCGCCGCGCGGCGGCGCCGGGTGCGTGCGCCTTGCACCAACAGGGAATTTGCCGTGTCGCTCATTCGTATTGCTCCCGGTATTTGCGCACGATCATCAGCGCGACCACGTTCAGGCACAGCGTCAGCGTGAACAGCGTCAGGCCCAGCGCAAAGGCCACCAGCGTTTCGGCGCTGGCAAAATCGGTGTCGCCGGTCAGCTGGCTGACGATCTTGACCGTGATGGTTGTCATCGCCTCAAATGGGTTCAGCGACAGCCGCGCGGCGGCCCCGGCGCCCAGAACGACGATCATCGTCTCGCCAATGGCGCGGCTGGCGGCCAGCAGAACGGCGCCCATGATGCCCGGCAGCGCGGCGGGAATGACCACCCGGCGGATGGTTTCCGACCGGGTGGCGCCCAGCGCCGATGATCCGTCGCGCATCGCCTGCGGCACGGCGCCCATCGCGTCATCGGACAGCGACGACACGAACGGGATCAGCATGATGCCCATCACCAGCCCGGCGGTCATCACCGATGACGCGCTGTCGCCCAGACCCAGCGGCTGTGCGAGGTAATCGCGCAGCATCGGGCCGATGGTGATCAGCGCGAACAGCCCGTAAACAATGGTCGGAATACCGGCGAGGATTTCGATCAGCGGCTTGGCAATGCTGCGCATCCGTGGCCCGGCATATTCGGACATGTAGATCGCGGCAAAAAGACCCACCGGCACCGCAAACACCAGCGCGATAAAGCTGACATAAAGCGTGCCCCACAGCAGCGGCAGGATGCCCAGCGCGCTGTTGCCGCGGAAATTGGGCGCCCATTCGGTGGAGAGGAAAAAATTGCGCCAGCCGTATTGTTTGAAAAAACTGGCCGCCTCGAACACCATAGAAAACACGATGCCCACGGTCGTCATGATCGCCACGGCGGATGCCGCAATGAGCATTGCGTTGATCCATGCCTCGGACGCCGCTCGCGCGCGAAACCGGGCAGAGAAACGCAGGATTGCGCCCATGCATCCTATCAGCGCAACCGCCAGCACCGCCCAGAACAGGGTGCGATCCGTCAGGAATTCAACCCCCTGATGACGCCCGATCATCCGTGCAAAAGACAAGATTGCATAGCTGGCGATCACAGGTATGAGCACGCTCAGAGCGGCATTCATCCCATGCGCCCTCGGCAGGGCGGCCAGACTGCGCACATCCCCGCCCGCTGCCAGACGGGCGCGGGCCTGGGCACCGATCAGGCCCAGAAGGGCCACGGCGAAGACCAGGACCGGCAAGGACAAGATGGTTTTATAAAACCACATCAGGCCCGCCCCTTGCGTTTGCTGACCTGCATTACATGCCGCCCAAAAGCGTGCGATTGGCCACCGCATCCTGCGTGCTGGCAAGATCCGGATCAGACACCAGACCATATTCGGCCAAAGGGCCATCCGGGCCGGCGATGTCATCGCTCACAAAAAATTCCGCAAACTCCTGCAAGCCGGGAATTGCGTCCAGATGGGCCGCTTTGATGTAGAAGTACAACGGGCGCGACACGGGGTACGCTCCGGCGGCGATGCTTTCGGAAGTGGGAACAACACCTGACATGGTCGCGACCTGCAACCGATTGGTATTGTTCTCATAAAATGACAGGCCAAACACGCCGATGCCATTTGCATCCGCGTCGATCCGGGCCAGCGTTTCGGTATAGTCGCCGTCGATATCGACCGACAGCCCGTCGGTGCGCACGGCCATGCAAGCGGCTTCGGCGGCGTCTTCGTCACCGCCATTCAGCGCAATAATCGCGTCCAGCGCGCCGCTGTCCTTGCACCCAGCCAGAAGCACTTTTTCTTCGAAAACTTCGCGGGTGCCATGTTTGGTACCGGGGATGAATGCCTGAATGGGCTGGTCCGGCAGGCCTGCATTGACCGCGCTCCAGTTAGTATTGGGGTTCGCCGCTATGGCGCCGGCAATCGGCAATTCGGCGGCCAGCGCCCGATACCAGTCTGCCGGCGTAAAGGCGAAGGTGTTACCCGCGATATCGCTGGCGAACACGATCCCGTCATAGCCGATGCGCACCTCGACAATGTCCGTCACGCCGTTTTCGGCGCAGATGTCCCGTTCGGACGCCTTGATGGGGCGGCTGGAATTGGCAATGTCGATGGTGTTTTCGCCAACGCCCGAGCAGAACCGCTTGAGCCCGGCGGACGAGCCGCCCGATTCAACCACCGGCGTGGGGTAGTCGAAATTTTCACCAAAGGCTTCGGCGACGATGGCACCGTAGGGCAGCACGGTGGACGACCCTGCGATCTGCACGTTATCGCGGGCCGCAGCGGCGGTGGCTGTCAGCGCTGCGATTGTCAGCGTGGAAGTCGTCAGATTTACGAGTGACATGAAAACTCCTGTCATATCCGGATCAAGAATCGCCCCCTTGGCGACCCTGCCGCGCTTATCGGCGCCGCATGTTTCGGTTTTGCGACAGGCAAGTTACAGTTTTATGACAGGTCAGCTGATCGCCGTGCTAAGGCGCGGGACATGGCGGCAGAACAACGGTAAATTGTGATCCCTGCCCCGGCTGGCTGGCAACTTTCAGTCGGCCGCGATGACGGTTGAGAATGTGCTTTACAATCGCCAGGCCCAACCCGGTCCCGCCAAGATCACGGCTGCGGTGCGTGTCGCCGCGATAGAACCGCTCGGTCAGGCGTGGCAGGTGGATGGCGTCAATCCCCGGCCCATGATCGGTAACAGTAACTTCGATTGCCGGTCCGCGCAGGACCGGATCATGCGCAGTTTCCTGCGTGCAAATCTCTACAGGACGATCCGCGCCACCGTATTTTATCGCGTTCTCCACCAGATTGGTGAAGACCTGAACCAACTGGTCGGCATCGCCAATCACGTGCCGCGGCACTTGCCCCGGATCGTAGTGCAAGGCCACACCACTGCCCCTTGCCACCGGCGCAAGATTGCCCAGTGTTGTATGCAAAACGTGCCGCAGATCCAGGTGCTGCGTAGGGCGCACACGTTCGTCCGCCTCGACCCGGCTCAGCGACAGCAGACCTCCGACAAGACGGTTCATGCGGTCCGCTTCGCCTGCCATGATATCCAAGAAACGATCCCGCGCCGCGACATCGTCCCGGGCAGAGCTGCGAAGGGTTTCAATAAACCCCATGACCGCTGTGAGGGGGGTCCGTAATTCATGGCTGACATTCGCGACGAAATCGCGGCGCATCTGCTCGGCTTGGGCGATATCTGTCGCGTTTCGAAAACTGAGCAACAGCAGACTGGTGGCCGCAATTGCATGCATATCCACGTCGTAGGACGTATCGCGACCATGCTCGACGATCTGAAACGATACTTTGCGCGCTGCCCGGTCCTGCAGGCTATGTTCAACCGCTTCGACCAGTCTGGGATGGCGCAGGGCGGTGGTGAAATGCCTGCCGGTAATGTTCTTGCCCAGCAGCATTTCGGCGGCGTCGTTCAGGATCTCAACCTTTTCCGACTGGCCGATGATCAGCGTTGGCAACGGCAGTGCTGCAATCAGACCTTGGACGGTCAGCATTTCGTCCAGGTCGTCGTGGGGCATGATTTATCCTCGCAGGCCGTGTCATCCGGCATCAGACAGTGAATTGACGAAGTGATCAACAACATCGCCCGGACCAGACGCAAAAGCGGTATTGCACTGGATTTCGCCTGGCCCCGTGCAGACCCGGCACAACAGCGCGCAACAGTATGTGCCCCAGCCTCTGGCTGACCGGAAAGTAGAATTTGCAGATAACGTTCGGTGCGTTTTTATATAGGTCCCGCGCCAAAGCTGCGGCGCATCATTGGTATGATGGTCGCAGGTATGCCGCTTTAGTTGCACGTCCGGCCGCAGTAAGGTGTGGCGGCGCACCAGCGTGGATAGCGAAACTGGAACTGCAAAGTCTACGGATGTATGGCATTGAAAGTGAAAATATCCTTTTGCCGTTATATTGGCAGAACACCCTGAAGAGGACATTCCTGATGCCCGATACCTCCGCTCGGACGACCAGATTTGAGAAAACTCTGTTCGAGGCACTGGTTGACGATACCAGCGGCACCGGCGGTCTGACGCAGGCGCAATCACAACATGAGCCGGGGAATTTCCTGCGCCATGCTGCGTCGCTTTCGATGAGCAAGATCGCCGACGGGCTGATCGACCCGAAACTGGTGCTGGCCTGGCTGCTGGCTCATCTGGGCGCGCCGTCCCTCTTTGTCGGCTTGCTGGTCCCGATCCGCGAGGCGGGCGCTTTGCTGCCACAGCTGTTCACCGCGCCGCGTGTGCAGGCCATGGCCCGGCGGAAATGGGCATGGGTTGCAGGCAGCGTCGGGCAAGGGGTGTCTGCGGCAGGCATCGTCCTGACCGCACTGACGCTGTCGGGGGCGACGGCGGGGGCCGTAATCTGCGCCCTTCTGGCAGTGCTGGCAGTATCGCGATCTGTCTGTTCGGTCAGCTACAGCGATATATTGGGCAAGACCGTTGGCAGCTCGCGGCGAGGGTCGGCAACGGGGCTGGCCAGTTCGCTGGGGGCGGGCGCGGTGGTGATCTTTGCGCTGGTCCTGATGACTGGTTTGCTGGACCGCGCGGCGCTGGTGTTGGTGGCGATCACGCTGTCGTCACTGCTGTTTCTGGCGGCCGGCCTCATCTTCTCGACGCTGTGGGAGGAGCCAGCCCCGGGACAGGCAGGATCGGCGGCGCTTGGACAGCTAAAACTGCTACGCGAAGATGCACAATTGCGGCGTTTCATATGGGCGCGCGGGCTGTTGACGGCAACGGCGCTGGCACCGCCCTACATCGTGCTTTTGGGTGCACAGGCAGGTCAGGGCACCTTTGACCGGCTGGGCGCGCTGGTGCTGGCCTCTTCCATTGCGTCATTGCTCAGCTCATGGGTCTGGGGGCGCATGGCGGACAGGTCCAGCCGCCGGGTGCTGATGCTGTCGGCGCTGGCGGGGGCTGCGGCATTGTCGGCGGCAGTGCTGCTGGATCTGGCGGGCGCGTCCGGCACGGTCTGGGCGTTGCCGCTGGTTCTGTTTGTGCTGATGATCGCCTATCACGGCGTGCGGCAAGGCCGCTCGATTTATCTGGTCGATATGGCACCCAGAGACAGGCGCGCCGCCTATACGGCCGTGTCCAATACGGTGATCGGGGTTCTATTGCTGGGCTCGGGCCTGTTCGGCGCTTTGGCGTCCCTTGCCGGTGCCAACGTCACGCTCATGATCTTTGCCGCGATGTCGCTGGCCGCATTCGGAGTGACAAAAGGCCTGCACGAGATCAAGGACTGAGCCAATTCTGGCACGGTTACCGGCGATATCTTGCGTTCCAAGGCGGCCCTGGTGCTGTCAGTGAAACTGCCCCATCCCGGCAGTTTGTAATTGCGCAACGCAAGGGCTATACGGCCTTTTTGTTGCTGAAATGAAAGTCACGGTGATGGTTGTGCCTGAGACGAAAGAGGCCAAATCTTCGCCGCCTGAGATCGATCCGACGACGGATCCGGTCAGGTGGCGTATCCTTTTCGTGCTGCTGATCACGATTTTCATGACGCTGATCGGTGTCAGTATCGTGAACGTGGCCTTGCCATCGATCCGGCAGGGCCTTGGCGCGTCACAATCTGATCTGCAATGGGTGCTATCGGGCTATGCGCTGACCTTTGGCGTGATTTTGGTGGCCGCCGGTCGGGCGGGCGATATCATGGGCCGGGGCGGGCTGTTCCTGATTGGCGTCGGAATCTTTACGGCCTCATCTGTCGCGGCGGGTCTTGCGCCCAACGCGGAATGGCTCAATGCCGCTCGATTTGTTCAGGGTGTCGGCTCTGGCTTGCTGAACCCGCAGGGCCTTGGGATGATCCAGCACTATTTCCGCGGCGACGCGCGCGGGCGTGCCTTTGGATATTTTGGAACAGCGGTAGGTTTCTCGGTGGCCATCGGCCCCGTTCTTGGCGGGGTTCTGATCCAGCTTGGAGGCCCCGAGCTGGGCTGGCGGCTGACGTTTCTGGTCAATGTCCCCATCGGCGTCTTGGTTATCATTCTGGGGCTGATGTGGTTCCCACGCCCTCTGATCATCCGCCTTCCGCGCACCGGAAGCGGCCTGCGCTCGCTTGATCCAATCGGCGCGGCCCTTCTGGGACTGGCCGTGCTGGCCACGCTTTATCCTTTTGTTGAGGGGAGCGGCGGCGCGCTGGTCTGGCTGCTTCTGCCGGTGGGTGGCTTGCTGCTTTGGCTTTGGGTGCTATGGGAGAAACGTTACGTGCGCCTCGGCTTCAGCCCGATGGTGGATCTCAAGATATTCTCGACCCTCAGCTTTACCAACGGCATCGCAATCATGACGCTCTATTTCATGGGCATCACCAGCGTTTGGGTGCTGGTCGCTCTATATGTACAGGAAAGCGACGGCAAGACGGCACTGCAATCGGGAATGTTCGGAATCCCAGCGGCCTTGTTGTCGGCCTATGCCGCCTATTGGGCCGGTAGCCGGGTTTTGAAACTGGGCCGAAAGCTGGTCATCGGCGGTCTGCTTCTGGCGCTCTTCGGGCTCGGGCTCAGCATCGCTGTCGTTCTGTTGCATGAGGCAGACCATCTCAGCATCTGGTGGCTTATGGCATCGCTGGCCTTCGTTGGGGTCGCGCAGGGCGCAGTCATCAGCCCAAATCAGACGCTGACGCTGGCGCAGGTGCCTTTGGATTATGCGGGCAGTTCGGGGGCGATCATGCAGACGGGCCAGCGGATTGGCACGGCCGTAGGGATTGCTGTTATCACCGCGGCAACGTTTTCTACGCTTGCGGTGACGTCATGGCCGACGGCAATGGTCGTCGGATTCGGCCTGATCGCAGGTGTGGTTTTGTTGGCGCTATTCGTCTCCATCAAGGACTTGCGAGATCGCAAACAGGACAGTACGGGCCTGTCTTGAGCTTGGCCCGGATAAAGCAACGGCTTCTGCGTTGTGGCACAAGCCGTACCGATATGTGGCTCAGCTTGTCCCGCTGTCGTGCTTTGGGGCGTCCGCCTACTGCTTCTCACTGGTTTGGTCGTGGCCAAAGGGATCGTCGCCGCGCGCATCGCTTTCCGCCGCCCCTTTTTTACCCATCTTACGCTTGTTCAGCTCGGCCTCTTGCGGGGTGACATTTATTGCCGGGCCATAGCGGGCGGGATTGTTACGAGTTGTCATAGCATCCTCTAATATCATGTAAAACAAACGCCCCAGCGTGCAAATGGCCCCGGTGTCAATCCCGCGCGCGCGCGCCTTCGCCCTCGGGATCCGTACGCGGGTCAAGGGCCATCGCGACGGATGTGACGTCGGGAAGCGTCACGTAAGGCTCGCGCTGATCGGCCGGCACACAAGGCTTGCGTGAGACCTGATACAGAACGAACATAGCGTATAGGATCGCCACCGTGGATTCGAACAAGAAGAAGCTGGACGGCCCATAAACCGCCATCAGCGCCGCCGCTAAAACCGGGCCAATTGTTGCGCCGATGGAATAGACCATCAGCAGACGCCCCGCTGCCGCGATGTAGTACTGCCGCTCCAGCCGGTCAAAGGTCTGCGCCACACACAGCGGATAAACACTGCTCATCGCGCCGCCAAAGGCAAGCGCCACGATCAGCAACGCGATCAGCGGCAGGCCCGACGCGACAAACCCGGCCAGCGCCATCCATGCCGCGCCAACCGCCAGCAGCGCGCCGGCCATGACGATGCGCCGGTCGAACCGGTCCGCCAGCATCCCCATCGGCACCTGCGCGGCCAGACCGCCCAGCACCACGACGCTCATAAACATGGCGGCCTCGGACACGCTCAGCCCGATGCGGCGGGCGAACACGACCCCGAGTGCGTAGAATGATCCCACCATCAGCCCCGCAACGGCGGCGCCGATGACGCCCACCTGTGACGCGGCATAAAGATCCCAGACCTTCAGCACGCGGCTGTCGCTCAGATTCGGCTCGCCCAGACGGGTCATGGCGACCGGGATCAGCGCCAACCCGATCAGCCCTGCGGCCAGCATGAACAGGTCCGGCCCGCCCACATCGGCAAGGTTGACCATGGTCTGACCCGAGGCAATCGCCAGATAGAAGGTCAGCATGTAGAACCCCAGAACCCGCCCACGCGTTTGATTACTGCTGCGGGTGTTCAGCCAGCTCTCAATGGTGGCCGTCATACCAGCGATGCAGAACCCGTTGACGATGCGAAAGATCAACCAGGCGGCCGGATCGAAAAAGCTGGCGTATGCCAGCGTGGTTGCCGCCGTCAGCGCCGCGAAAACTGCAAAGGCGCGGATATGCCCGATGCGCAGGATCACCCTCTTGCCGCGCCACCCGCCCAGCGCGAGACCGAAATAATAGGCCGCCATGATCGCCCCGGTCAACGCCACCGGATAGCCTGCCGCCTCCATGCGAAGCGGCAGGACAACGCCCAGCAGGCTGTTGCCAATGGTAAAGGCGGCAGTGCCGACCAGCAGGGATTTGACCGAGGAAAGAACCTCGCGCACGTTTTGTGTCATCGGTTGGATAACACTTTACCGGGGCGGATTATGCAACGGCCGATGCGTGATGCGCCCGTTGCAATTGCGCGAAAGGATCAGTAGCCGGCCGCGCTGCCATCGCCGCGCGGATCGGCGCCGCCCTCGTAGAATCCAGTGTCCGCGTTCCAGCGGATCGTCTGTGCGTGGCCGACGATGCTGTACCAGCGCCCAAGCAGTTTCACCGGCTGGGCCCGCCGTTTCAGCTCGCGCAGGACGTTGTCCGGCACGTCGGATTCGATCCACAGATCACTGGGGTCCATGCCGCATGTCCGTCCGAACAACCGGCGCGGCGCTTCGATGGATTGCTGCACGTCATAGCCGAAATCAACCACCCGCGTCAGCATCGCGGCCTGCGTTTGCGACTGGCTTTCGCCGCCCATCGCGCCATAGGCAATCGCCGGTTTGCCGTCCTTCACCGCCAGCGCCGGGGTGATGGTGTGGAAGGAGTTCTTCGTCCGCTCCAGACGGTTGGGGTGATTTTCATCCGGCGAGAAGACGCTGCCACGGTTCTGCATGATGATACCGGTATCGCCGCCCATGACGCAGGCACCGAGCCAAGGGCAATCACGGTCAATACGCCGTAAGGCATGAAGGACATGGCAAGCCCGATTGGCGCCGTTTCGTCCGCGATGTCGCCGATCATGTCGCCGCGCATTGCCGGGCGGTCCGGCATGTCGTCGAAAGGCTCGGCACAGCGACGCCAGCGCGACAGCGGATAAAGAGCCAGCATCGCCACCCCCCCCCGAATGACCGCGGCCAGAACCGGCTGAAACTGCACGACGAAAACCTGCCCGACGCCCGTCACCGCCGAAAGGATCAGGATCAGCGGCCAGGCATGGCAGGCCGCGGCCCAGCGCCTGTTACATCCAGACGATGGTAAATCCGCCCAGCAGAACCTGAACGACCATGAACCATGCCGTCTGCGTGCCCATTGCGGCTGCGGTGGCGTGGTCAGGTTCGACCACCTGCATTGTGGCAATCCAGCCACGGCGCAGCGTACCGAAATATTTGGCCCAGATATGGGGCGATGATCGGGATCGCCACCGCATAGACGGGCCGCATGCCGATGGCCACCCGCAGCGGGACGACGACGACGATGGACGTGCCGAACCCGTCGATGCCTTGCAGAAACGACGTGAACACTCAGCCAAGCGCGACGACGATAAACAGCTCGTTGCAGCTGAAACTGACGATGCCCTGGCGCAGCGCCTCGTACCCGCCGGCCTTGTTCATCACGTGATACAGCAACAGCGCCGTCCAGATGACGAACAGGATCGCGGCAGAATCCCACAGTCCTTGGCGCCCGCAGCAGCCAGCGTGCCCATTTCCGCCTGTGAATAGGTAAATGTGCCGGCTACCGCGCCGCTGATCAGGGCGGTCCACATACCGGCGAAGAGCAGACATTTTCGGCCCACGGGCTGCCCCATTATCGCTGGGCAAGGTTCTGCCCCAGCTTGGTCAGATTACCGGTGAGATAGGTCAAGCCAACAGCATGTCCCGCCACCCCCCGCATAGCGGTATTCTGCATCCCCATCGCTGCCGCCCGCAATCCTATCGTCAACGCCTCGACCTCGTAGTCTCGATAAAGCAGAAAACCGCGATCAGCGTTCCGGTCACACCTACGAGAGCCAATACGCCGCCGAACGCCCGTCGGGCACTGTCCAAAAACGTCCCCACCAGCGCCCCAAGCACAAAGCAGCCCGTCCTCGCGCAGCTGCTGCAGCACTCAGTTAACGTGCACCGCACTGAGACCAAGCGCATCGGAAAGCAGGTATTGCGACAGCGGGCAGCCATAGCCTTCCCTCGTACCAAGGCCGTCCAGCATAAGACGTGCGCCCAGCCCCGGAAGGAAATGCGGCGTACGCTTGGGCGCATCACGGCGGCCAATATTGCTCATATGTTCGACCACCATCGCTGAGCGCGGGCTGCCGCCCACAGCACTGCGATCGCAAGCTGTGGGGACCGAGTGAAGCAGTCGGTCAGATCGCTGGCGACGATCTCGGCTGCTGCGACGTCGGTTAGAGGTTCGATATTGTGGTCGGCGGTACGGAACACACTGCTCGGGCCAATGAAATCGCCCGCTATCCGAAAATCGAGGATCTGCCGCGTCCCGTTCGGCAGCAGTTTGTACGAACTGGCCCAGCCATCGCAAAAAATATGGACTGGACGTTTGGCCCGCCCTTCGAAAATCATGTCGGCGCCTGCCGGATACATCCGGCGCCGTGCGTGCAGATCCGTCAGAATAGCCAATTAGCCTCGGGTAGCGTAGAAAAGGCCGCCAATTTGCGGGACAGCGGACAGGGCTGTGCGCGTGTCGCCCTATGGTCGCTTTCTGCGTCAATCTCAAGACGTGTCGCCGCAGCGCGGACATGCTCTGGCTCATCGTGGGAGGGGCAGTCCTAATCTGGATCAGTGCAGGCTACCAGTTTCCTGGGATGATACCCACTGACGATGCCGCTGGCGTATTTTGACGCCCCAACGCGGTCTGTTTAGGAAAGGTTACCCGATGACACAGGTCGAGGATGTTTTCGGGGCCGCCTCACTGGCCATCATTGAATAGCTTCTTCTGACGCTGAAAGATCGTAAAATCCTGCCAGAGCACGAACTCGTCGGCATCCTGCAAGACGCGGCCCCGGCCCATGCGGAAATGTCCGAGACGGATGATGATCCGCGCCATCACGCCGCGGTAGCGGACTTGATCAACCGGATTTTAGTGGGAAAGAATTCGGTGGCGGGGCCGTGAGTTGTGAAGTCAGATCGCGCGCGACATACGAATTGATCGAACCCCACGCAGGTTTGGGTCGTTGACACATCAGACCCGCACTGGCCCACTCCCAAAACTGACCGGCGCGGCAAACGGATATAAAAGGAGACCCTGACAATGCACAATTTTACACGCGATGCCCTGCCGGGCGTGACTGGAACTGCGTTTTGCAGCCCCTCCCTGCCTGATAGGGCGACTTTGCCCGACCGTGCAAGACGTGCCATCAACACCGCTTTTTTCGCCGCAATCGCTGTTGCCGCCCTTTTGGCGGCGCCTGCTCAGGCTGAATCCTCCGGCATTGTGCGTCATCCCATCCCGGATTCGGATTTTCCGATCCTTCAGGCGGTCGAGATACTGGCCGATGCCACGCTCGTTTATCTCAGCGGGACCGTGCCACAGGTGATCGACGACACCGCACCCGAGGGCGCGGCGGCGCGCTATGGCGACACGGCGGCGCAAACCGCCAGCGTACTGGCCGCGATTGAGGGCAAGCTGGCCGAACTGGATCTGGGGATTGGCGACATTGTCAAAATGCAGGCCTATCTCGTCCGGCCAGAGGGTAGCGATGCCATGGACTTTGATGGTTTTATGAACGGCTACACCCAGTATTTTGCCACTGCTGATCAGCCCAATATGCCGGTGCGCTCGGTCTTTGAGGTCGCGGGCCTCGCCAATCGGGCATGGCTGGTCGAGATCGAGGTTGTCGCGGTACGCCCCTGATTTTGCCGGGGCGGTGATCCCGCGCATCTGAATACAAATTTTGAACGGGACAACCACTGTAATTGTCGCTTCCGCCGCAACACTCAAAGAGGACGACAAGTTTCTCTTTGGCATCATACCGGGCGTTCTGGCCTTTTGGCTGTTTTCTCAAACGACGCGTAACATATGGCCGGTGATGGGCGCCGACTTGGCTGTCGAGCAGAGCATACTGAACATCGCGGCGTCGATCGCCGCGCTGTTCTCGGGCGTTTTATCGCCGTGATGGGCGGTTTGGTCGGTCGGATCGAACGGGTGAAAATCACACAATGGGGCCTCGCCCTCAGCATTGCGGGATCGCTGCTGGTGGGGTTTGCGCGCAGCGGCGCACTGGGCGCGACGGTCCTGATGGTGGGGCTGCTGACGCTGGATGCCTACAGGCCGCTGACGGTTGTGGCCTTCACGCTGTTTGGTGTGGGTCTTGAGCTTTAAGCCACGCCCTCCACCGATGCTGCGTTGTCAATCCTGCCCAAGGATCAATCGGGCACCGGCGCGGGCATCGACAAGATGGCCTCATCGCTGGGCGCGTCTTTTGGTGTGGTCATTTCGGCGGCGATCTTCACCGCTCTCAGCGTGGGCGAGAATGTGCTGTGGCTGGAGGGGGGCATCAACTTTGCGAAGCTTCGGCGACTTTAAGGTCGAAATCAACAGCGTCGGCGGGCATGGCGCGTTTCCCGAATTGGCGGTCGATCCCATTGTGGCGCGCAATGTCGCCCTGTCAAACAGCGCGGTGGTCGCTGTCGGCGCGTTCCAGTCCGGCGAGGCTGGCCACGTGATCGCAGACCGCGCACTTCTGCGCCTGTCGATCCGCACGACAACGCCCAAGGACCGCAAAACCGTGCTGGGCAACGTTCGCCGCCTGATCGCACAGCGGAGCGCATCGTTCGGCTGCACCTCGCAGATCCGCGAAGGCGTGGCCGGTGCCGTGCTGACCAATCATCCCGAAGAAACCCGCAAAGCCGAAAAAATTCCACGATGCGTTCGGACCAGATAACGTATCCAAGGAAGGGCCGACATTTCTGGGGCCCGAAGATGTCGCCGTCATGCTGCAAAACCGGACGGGCACCTCCTGCTTCGTCGGCAATTGAGACACCAAATTCGTGCATCATCCGGAATATGTCTTCGACCCCGATATCCTGCCAATGGGCGCCGCCTATCGGGTGCCTCTGACCGAAAGTTATCGCAACAGACTGGCGCGGCTTGATCATGTCCGTCTGGCGAAGGGCCGGATTTAAGGTCTTGCGCCTCAAGGATAACTTTCATGTCAGGATGTCGTCATGCGCTTTCTCGCACTCGCTGCGTTTATTGCGTCAGGAATGACGCCGGGCCTCGCGCCGGACACAGCGCGCCCAGCCAAGGTGCTGGTGATGCAGGAAACCGTCAGCACAGTGCTGCGCCGCTATCCCGTGATTGTGCAGCCCTCGCAAGTGGCGGAGGTGTCGTTCAAGGTGCCCTGTCAGGTCGTGGATTTTCCAATCTGGGCATCGACAAACCTGTCCGCTGGGGATGTGATTGCGGCACTGGACAAACGCCCCTTCATTGCCGCACTTGAGCAGTTGATCAGTCAGCGCGATCAGGCCCAAGCGCAGTTGGAAGCGTTGCACAATGGCGCCCGCGACGAAGAGATCGCCGCGCTCAAGGCCGCTGTGACAGCGGCGCAAGCCCAAGCCAACCAAGCCAAAGATCAGGTCCAGCGGACCCGGAAGCTGGCGAATCGCGGTGTCGTTGCCCAAGCGCAGCTGGAACAGAGCAAAGCTGCGGCAAGTGTCGCATTTGCCCAATTGGACGCGGCCGGCGAAGATCTGGCGCTGGGCCGCGCAGGCGCGCGGATCGACGAAATTGCAGCGGTCGAGGCGGCGCTACGCGGACTTGACAGCCAAGTGCACCGTGCGCTGGACACTTGGACGATGCGACCCTGCGGGCGCCTTTTGACGGTGTTATCGCGCGGCGGGATATTAAAAATTTCTCAAACATTCAGGCCGGGCAAAGCATCGTTTTGTTGCAAGCATTGAAGTCTGTTGATCTGGGATTTGATGTGCTCGGACCAGATGTGTTGATCTGGAGCGGCTCCGAGGATGCAGATGCGGTCGTCGAACTTGACACACGTCCCGGCGTCCAGATTCCGTCGAAACTGGTTGAATTTTCCAGTCAGGCGGATCGGGGCACGCAGACCTACCGCGCTCGCGTGTCGATCAAGGTGCCGGAGGGCGCGCAGGTCCTGCCCGGCATGGTCGGCAGTGTGATCGTGTCCAGCGACGCCGCCGCCACGCCGCACATCGAAGTACCGTTAACGGGAATCGCGGCCAACCCGCAGGGCGGCGCATTTGTTTGGATTGTCGCCCCTGAAACCAACGCAGTGTCGGCGCGTAATGTCACGCTTGGGCATGTCGCAGGGTGCAGCGTGGTTGTCACGCAGGGCCTTCAGCCGGGCGATATGATTGTCACCGCAGGCGTGACTTACTTGCGCGAAGGGGCGGTTATCCGGCCCATGTCAGAGGTTGGAGAATAGCCCATGGATCTGGCCCGCTTCGCCATTGAAAAGCGCCTGATTTCGGCGCTTGCGACCCTGCTCATCCTGATCGGCGGATACTTTGCCTATACCGCGCTGCCACGTTTCGAGGACCCCGAATTTATTATCCGGCAGGCGCAGATCATCACCCCCTGTCCCGGCGCCAGCGCCGACGAGGTGGCCGAGGAAGTCACTGACGTTGTTGAAAACACGTTGCAGGAACTGGCCGGGTAAAGGAAATAAAATCGGTCTCGTCCCCCGGCGTCAGCACCGTAACGGTCGAATTCGAGATTGCCGAGACAAAGACCCGCGATGCGCTGGCACAGAAATTCACGCAGATGCGGTCCAAGATACAGGACGAGCAAGCCAGCCTGCCGATGAACGCGCTGACATCGCAGGTTTATGAGAACTACGGCGATGTTTATGCGCTGTATTATGCTGTCACCGGCGAAGGCTACACCCTGCCCGAACTGCATCAATACACCACGGATTTGCAGCGCAAGCTGGTGTTGGTCGACGGGGTTTACAAGGTCGTGCTGACCGGCGAGCAGGACGAGGTCATTTACGTCGAATAGGCCCCTGCCAGACTGACCAAAATGGGCATTTCCACCAGCCAGATAGCCAACGTTCTGGAAGGCCAGACCCTCGTCATGCCCGGCGGATCACTGCGCGCGGACGATGTGCGGCTGACGGTGCGCGCAACCAATGCGGTGGAGTCCTTGGCGGCCATAGGCGATCTGGTGCTGGCCAATCCGCAAACCGGCGCGTCCTTTCGACTGGCCGATATCGCAACCATACGCCGCGGCGTGACAGAACCTGCGTCCCTGCTGCTCTTTCGTGACGGCGCACCTGCCATCGGACTGGGCGTATCCAACACCATCGGCGGCAACGTCGTCGAGATGAGCGCGGCGGTCAAAACCAGAATGGAGACGCTGATCAAGGACCGTCCGGTCGGCATCCAAGTCGCCTCAATCTCCGGCTAGGCGGCAACGGTGCAACAGTCGGTTTCCGACTTTGTGGTGAATGTGGTCGCGGCGCTGGCGATCGTGGTCGGCACGCTCTGGTCTTCATGGGTCTGCGCTCGGGTATCTTGATGGGTGGCATATTGTTGGTGACCATCGCGGGGACGCTCTTGGGGATGTATCTCTATGGGCTGAACATGCAGCGCGTGTCGCCGGGTGCGCTGATTATTGGCCTCGGGATACTGGCCGATAATGCGATTGTGGTCGTGGACGGAACGCTGGTGCGCGTCCAGAAGGACGAGGATACCGCCACGGCGGCAAAGGCTGTGGTCGCGCAGACCAGGTGGCCGCTGCTGGGCGGCACGATTGTCGGTTTTCTGGCGTTCTCCCCCATCGGGTTTTCGCCGGACAATACCGGCGAATACGCTGGCAGCCTGTTCTGGACGATCTCGATCGCACTGCTGTTCTCGTGGCTGGTCGCTGTCTGGTTGCCCCCCTATTTCTGCACCCTGCTGCTGAAGCCTACGGAGGCCACAGCCAAACCTGAAAACATCATCCTGCGCTGGTATCGCGGCCTGCTGACGCTGGCCATTCGCCGCCGGTATGTGACAGTCCTTGTGGTCGTCGCGCTTTTTGCCTCGTCGATCCTTGGCTTTTCCATGGTGCCGGCGGGGTTCTTTCCCGGCTCCACGCGGGCTCAGTTTATCGTCGATTACTCCCTGGCGGAGGGCACGGACATCCAGACGACCGAAGCGGATGTCCTGCAAATCGCTGATCATGTCCGCACCCTGGACGGCGTTACCGGCGCAAACACCGTCATTGGCGTCGGTCATGCACGGTTCATGCTGACCTATGCGGCCGCCGATGCCAGCGCGGCTTACAGTCAGATCCTTATCGATGTTGAGAAATACAAGCGGATCGACACCTTGCGCGCCAACATCCAGCAATGGATCGACGCGCGCTATCCCAATGCCAATGCGAAAGTGTCGAAATTCGCCCCAGGCCCCGGCGGCGTCGCCAAGATCGAAGCGCGGTTCTTTGGTCCTGATCCCAGCGTCCTGCGCCCTGTCCGAACACGCCAAGGATATCATGGCGGACGCGGGCGGCATTGGTATTCAGGACGATTGGGGCAATCTCAAACCCATCCTGCGCCCGGTGATCGACACCGAAAACGCGCGCCGCCTGGGCCTGACGCAGGGCGAGATTTCAAACGCATTTTACAGCCATCTGGAGGGCATCCGGATCGGCGTCTATCCCAAGGCAGGCGAGCTGCGCCCCATCATAATGCGCCCCGATAAGGTCAGCCGCGATGATGTGGCAAAACTGCGCGATGTGCAGGATTTCAGCCAGATCATCGGCGGCTACATCTCTATTGCGCAGGTCGTGAGCCGGTTCGATCTGGTCTATGAGGCCAGCAATCTGCGCCGTGTGGATCGCAACCTTGCGATTACCGCGCGGGCCGACAACGCCCCCGGCGTGCTGTCGGGTGATCTCTTTGACGCCGTGCGCGCGCCCGAAAGGCGATTGATCTGCCCCACTGCTACACGCTGGAATGGGAGGGCGAGTTTGGCAGCAGCGCCGAGGCCAACGCCGGTCTGGCGGCTACGATGCCGCTGGTGATTGGCGCGATGATCATCGTTGTGATCTTGCTATTTAACGCTGTGCGCCAGCCCTTGATCATCTGGCTGACCGTGCCGCTGGCGTTCATCGGTGTCGTTTGGGGGCTGGTTTTGACGCAGACCGCACTGGAATTCATGGCGACACTGGGCATCTTGTCGCTGGCGGGTATGTTGATCAAGAACGCGATTGTCCTGATTGATGAAACGGACAGCCAGATCGCGAGCGGATGCAGGCGGTGATCGACGCAGCCGTCAGCCGCGCCCGCTCGGTAACACTGGGCGTGGTGACGACGGTTCTGGGCGTGGTGCCGCTGCTTTGGGATCCGTTCTTTCACTCGCTGGCGGTGGTGATAATCTGCGGTCTCAGCTTTGCGACTATCCGGACACTGATCATCGTACCGACGCTTTACGCGATCTTCTTTCGCGTCGACATCAGCAAAACCTCCGCATAGCAGGCATGTCAGGAAACCCGGTCATCCTCGGGCAGGCCGACCTTTGTCGGCTCTGGCATCTGCTGACTGGGACCCAGCACCCGGCGCAGGGGCGGAAGGATGCCGCCGATGATCAGCGAAGCAAGGCCGACCCACCACAGAATGGCCGGCCCGCAGACCGGGCCGCGATGATCAGCAGCAGACCGGTCTGAAACGCCACTGCGGTCGGGTCCGTTAGATCCACGACCTGCAATGTGGCCAGCCAGCCAACGGCGAGCGTGCCAAAGAATTTTGCCCCAGACATGGGCGATGATGGGGATGGCAACCGCATAGACAGGGCGCACGACAAACGCCACGAGCAGCGGCGCGACTACGGCAGTCGGTGTACCTAAACCCGCAATACCCTGAAGAAAAGACGAAACACCCAGCCAAGCGCCAGCACGACGAACGGCTCGTTCCCGCTGAACCGGGTGATACCATGACGCAGCGCCTCATACCCGCCCGCCGTGTCGGTCACCTGATACAGCAGCAGCGCAGGCCACACGGCATAGAGGGCGAACACTACGTCCCGAACACCCTTGGCCCCGCCAACGGCAAGCGTCTCTATCGGGGTCTGAAAAATGAACAGGGCGACGCGGGCGAGCGTAAACATGCCTAGCATCCCTGCCTGCGGCGCCGTCCAGCGCAACATGACCTCAGGACCATAAGAACAAGGATCGGTAGCAGAGCGAGGCCCCACCCGAATAGATCAAACGGGATTTGTAGATCGGTTATGTCAGGGCACGGCCGCCGCTTGTAGTCTGGCGTTTTGTTTCAGCACCCGGCCTGAAATTGAACTTACGGCTTTCTCCGGCCCACCGTAGGCGGTGCGTCAGGCCCGTGGTTTCGGCTTTTTTACGTTTGAGGGATGCCGTCCTGCAGTTGAGTTTGCAGGAGTTTGGCAGTGGAGCACCAAAACGAGCACCGGATGGAGGTGCGCGGGGCGAAGGGAGTATCACGGATCGAGGTCCTTGATGGCCCGACGGGGCGGCGGCGCTGGCCGGATGACGTCAAGGCGCGGATCGTGGCGGAGAGTTTTCTGCCGGGCGCACGGGTTTGCGATGTTGCTGCGAAGTATGGATTGATTGCCCGGCACCTTTCCGGATGGCGTGCCCTCGCACGCAAGGGGCGAACTGGTCCTGCCAATTGACGCGGCCCCGACTTTCGTGCCGCAGGTGATTGAGCCATCGGCTCCAGACACAGCCGCTGCCGCACTCGCGGGCACAGGCGTGATCAGGGTTGATATCTGCGGTGCCGTTTTGCATGTGACACCGGACTGCAGCCCGGACCGCGCGGCCGCTTTGGCGGCGGCCTTGAGGAAGGTGCTGTGATCTTTCCGGATCAAGCAGTTCGGATCGTGATCGCGACCAAGCCGGTGGACTTCCGCAAGGGGCACGACGGACTTGCCGCTTTGGCGCATGCCGAGTTGGGGTTTTCGCCCAAGGCGGGGGTGATGGTGGTGTTCCGCTCCAAGCGTGGTGGTCGGATCAAGGTTCTCTTTTGGGACGGCAGCGGAGTTGTGATGATCTACAAGCGGTTGGAACAGGGCGGCTTTGCCTGGCCCAGGGTCAGTGACGGGGTTATGC
>CANMFU010000004.1 GCA_947497295.1 uncultured Roseovarius sp. | reverse complement strand
CGCGGGATGGAGCAGCCCGGTAGCTCGTCAGGCTCATAACCTGAAGGTCGTAGGTTCAAATCCTACTCCCGCAACCAAAAAACAGCGCCAAATCAAACGCTTAAAGCCCGGCCTAATCAGTCGGGCTTTTGCTTGCGCGGTTTACATCAACGCCACCTCAACGTTTGGCGAGTCCTCCAGAGACGCGGAGGCTTTATTGATTCTGGGCCCGGCAGAAGCCTCGTGGCAGCATTGCGCCATGATCGCGTTCCGCAATCCTTGCGATGACCATCCTGGCCCTCGGCATCAGAACTATTCAGTTCCCATCCCGTTGAAAGCGGGTCTTCACCTACCCGATGTCGGCAGTTGTGCAACGCTCGAATGACCTTGGTGATTGGGCTTTGGGCTGCCTGTTCGGCTCGCGTCTGCTTCCAGCGCTGCAGGCAGTGCCAAGCGGACTGTCAGACCCTGAGAGGTCGAAAGATAGTCGATGCGCCCGTCTACCTGCTCGATCAGCGCGTCGATCAGGCGAATTCCGAGGCCATCTTTCTCGGTGCCTCCCGATCTGTCGGACAGGCCGGGACCGGAATCGCTGATCTCAACAATAACGACTCCGGCGGAGTTTTTGCGGCATGCGACCCGGATCGTGGCCGAGCCATCAGAGTTGCACCCATGCTTCAGTGCATTTGTGATGACCTCGGCGCAGATCTGCGTAACTGGCAATATGGATTGAGACGCAACCTCACAGTCCTTTTCAAGTGTTTGGACTATTTTGATCTCACTTGCGACACCGGTATTCATTGCGTCGCACATCCTGGACAAGGAGGTGCTCAGGTTCAGAGTGTCCGAGTTCGCCTTGACTGACAAGATACGATGCAGGTCCGAGATTGCGTCGATCTGGGCGACAATCATTCGGGTCAAACTTTGTACGTCCTGGGCATCCAACGGCTCATCGTGCTGAGCGATTGCCGCCCCCTTGAGGCGAACGTAGCTGGCCAGCATCGTCAGGTGGTTGGCAATGCGATGATCCGCTTCAGCGATGCTGTTTGAGCTCGCCTCCGGTTCAAGATCAGTGGTCTCATGTTTCAAATTCATAAAAATCCGGCTTGCGCCGCCCCCAAGGCCAGCGATTGATCCTGACAAGTCGCACCTGTGAAGGTACTTCGTGACCGGACCTTTCCCGTTGCCTGCACGAAAGTAGGGCGAAAAATGTCTGTCGTGCACTGATACAGATCAGCGTGCATTGCGGGCTGCAGTCAAATCATTCGGCTGCTGGTCAAAATTCGAGAGCACTAACTTTCGAGCAAACGGGCGCATGCCGGAGGGCTGTGGCCGCATCGGTTGGAACGTTTCAAAAAGGAATTTTAAGTTTGCTCCGAACTAACGCGCATCAGTGCAGGTCGGCGGATCTGCCGGGTACACTACGTCTGAAATGTCCGTGCAGGAAATGCCCCGATGGGCTGCCGCACGGCACAGGGAAGGATGCAAAATGGTCTCTCAGGATACTGATGCTGTGACTGGCCCAAACAGCGGGCGGGAATGGGTGCGGATCCTTGCGCATTATCGCGAGCCGTCGCCACAGCGCAGCATCGTCGAACTCCTGGTCACGCTTGGTCCATTTGCCCTCCTTATGGCGCTGGCTTGGTGGTCTCTCTCCATCAGTTATGCGCTTGCCGCGTTCATCTCGACCTTGAATGGTGCGTTTCTGGTCCGCACCTTCGTGATTCAACATGATTGCGGTCATGGGTCGTTCTTTCGCAACCGGAGGGGCAACGATTGGACAGGGCGGGTTCTGGGGGTTTTCACGATGACGCCCTACGATGTCTGGCGAAAAAAGCACTCGATCCATCATGCTTCGGCAGGGAATCTCGATCGCCGCGGTATCGGCGATGTGAAGACGCTGACAGTTGCTGAATATCGCGACCGGTCGCGGGCCGGGCGGATCGGATACTGGCTCTATCGCCACCCGCTCTTTCTCTTTGGTTTCGTACCTGCCTATCTGTTCTTCCTGGAAAACCGGGTTCCTGTCGGGTCGATGCAGTCAGGGTCATCCTGGCTCAGCGTCATGGCGACGAACGCCGCACTGGCAACTCTTCTCGGTGCGGCGATCTGGTTGGCCGGGATCGTTCCCGTGGTGGTGACGGTGCTGCCGACGGCGCTGGTCGGGGCGACTGTCGGTGTGTGGATGTTCTATGTTCAGCACCAGTTCGAAGAGACATCCTGGGACCGATCGCCCGACTGGGACCTGCACGATGCGGCGCTCGAAGGCAGTTCCCATTACGTCCTTCCACCCGTTCTGGCATGGTTTACCGCCAATATCGGAATCCATCATGTCCATCACCTTTATAACCGGATTCCGTTCTACCGCCTTTCCGAGGTCATTCGAGACCATCACGCGCTCGCTGGCGCACAACGCCTGACACTGCGCCAAAGTCTTGACTGCGCCCGTCGGCATCTTTGGGACGAGAATAGTCGCAAGCTCCTTTCCTTTGCCGAGGCACGACGGGCATGAGGTCCTGAGACTTTTCCTGGCATCTTTGAAAATGGAATTCTCCTTCAGACCGTGACCGCGTCGGCTCAGTCACCAACCGAAAATATTCTGAGACTTGGCTCCGGGCTAACCTGCGTCAGTGCAGTGCGGCACAACTATCGTTTAGTTGAGGTGTGCCCTCTGAAGATTGAAGGGTATGTGTTGTGTACAAGTCCCTCTGAAGCGCGCGAGATTTTTCGTCCCTCGATATCCCTGATCCCGCGCGCTTCAATTTATCGGATCATCCCTGAAAGACACCCCAATGACGCCAGGTGCAAATTCTGGCCGGAACTAACGCTGATCAATTTAGGAAAGCGCCCGCACGTCATTTGAGAAGTGGCCCAGTGTGATCCATATAAGCCGGATCGAATTCTGCCAGCGCAGCCAATCGATCGAAAGCGTCGAACGTCACGCGGCCATTCCGAAACGTGGCCAACCCGTCCTCCCGAAGCTTGCGCAAGACCCGATTGACATGCACAGCACTCAGTCCCAGCGCATCCGCGAGATGATACTGGGTCAGTGGACAGTCATAGCCGTCCCTGCTCCCCAACCCGACCAGAGCCAGCTTGGCGCCAAGTTCGAGCAGGAAATGCGCCATCCGTGCTTCCGCGTCTCGCTGTCCCATCCCCACGAGATGTTCGACCACCATCGCCTCGTCGCGGGACGCCGCCCAGAGGATCGCCGTTGCCAGACGCGGGGTCTGTTCAAACGCGTCAATCAGGTCGCTGGCCATCACCTCGACCGCCTGAATGTCCACGATGGGTTCGAAACTGTGGTCCGATGTGCGCAAAAGAACGCTCCGCAGCCCCAGAAAATCCCCGGCTATCTGGAAATCGACGATCTGGCGCGTCCCGTCGGGCTGGAGCTTGTAGGAGCAGACCCATCCCGACGCCAGAATGTAGGCTGCCTGATCCGACTGGCCCTGATGGACAAGGTCCCGCCCGGCGACGAAGGATCGGCGGCGTTGATGCAGACGTTCCAGAACACCCAGATCGTTCGGCGACAACGCGACGAAGGCAGAGAGTTTTCGGGTTAACGGGCTGTTTGCTACGGCGTTCAAGGGTCCCTCCGGATTTTGCTCAGATTACCGAGACCATCGTTGCTGGCACTGCTTCAGATCAGCCCAGCATACCTCATTTCCTGACAGTATAAACTATCAGGTGCCCGTTTCCGGGTCCTGAAATTTTTTCCGGGAGGAACAGGCAGCAATGTCCGACCAAAATGATCATTCAGGAATAGCTGCCCTCACGATCTGCGAGGCGCTCCTTCTGGCCATGAACGACCACAAGCTTTTACCCGAAAATGAGATCATGGGTGTTTTGCGCGATTCCGCCGAAACCCACGAGAACGGGGTGGGTTCGGAAAGCGAGATGGAAACGCACCGGGCCGTCGCGGCGCTGATAAATCGCATCATCGCAGGCGGCAATTCGGTGCGGCGACCATGACGCTTGAATAGCCGAAAACGAACCCGTCCCGGACTGGATAGCGCGGCAGGCGAAGGGAGAAATCCTGGCCTGTCAGACAATGAGTGGCTTGGTTCCAAGCTGCGTTCCAAGATCATCACCCACAACGACGATTCAGACCCGCTGACCACCCGACAGCTCCTGAAGTGCTGCCCGCTCAAAGCTGAGAGAGGCGCTCTGTTCGCTGGCAATGAGCACCTGCTCACTCAGCGCCATGATGGCGTCACGCGCTGCAGGCGAGAATGACAGGCTCAACTTGCCCATTGTGTTTACCAGACGCGTGACCACATCGACGTCGGAGGTCCCGTAGCGTGCTATCGCCGAAAAGGCGTTGCATGCCAGTTCCTCAATGACGATGACTTTAGTCAGGATACGCAATTGTCCGGTCGCATCATAGCGGATTGGCGATGGGATATCCCGACCGGCCAATCGACCGAACACCTGCCCGAGGCGGTCGATGCAGTAAAGCGCGGTGGTGGGGTCGTTTATGCCAGGCGACAAGGATCGCTGGGCCAACTCAACTATACGCCGGATCGAAAACTCGAGGTCCTGGTTGATCGTCCGGTTTTTCCCGATGACCAGCGCGCCACGCAGGCTGTTGGCAATCTCTTTCGTCACGCGGTTTCGCGGATACGCGGTGAGCAGGCAGGGCCTTCGGTCACAAACTGGCCCGGCGGAGCCTCGATCCGCAAGACAAGATCATATTCTTTGGCACTCTGCATGAGCGCGTCCATACCGACATTCTGCACGTATCCGCCCGCATCGGCACTGACCTGTTCGGAGCCGCCATCGAAGTCGGTTGGAAGCCGATGTGGGGCCGGTTCGTCCTTGTCATGCAAGGGACCATTGCCGAGCCGTTCCGGAAAAAGTCGATCAACGGCGTCACACCCGTCGGCGGCGAGCTGCGCGAGCAGTGTTTCGATGCGGATTGAAGTGGCGATGTGATGGATGAAATAGATCAGAACCGCGACACCAACCGCAGCAAGAACCACCGAAAATGCAACGGTCAAATGCGGAACGAAGCTGGAGTCCGTCGTCCCCCGCACCGCCCGCAGCACGACCAGACAATAGAGGAAAGTCGCCACAAAGGTTCCAAGCACGATCTGATTGCTGCGGTCCCGCATGAAGTTTTCCAAGATACGCGGCCCGAATTGCGAGGAGGCGAGCTGCAGCGACAGCATGGTTATGGAGAAAATCAGACTGGCGACCGTGATCATCGAACTCGCGATGACCGAAAGGATTGCCCGGGCGCCTTCCGGTCCGAACGTGTAGAGCAAGCCGAAATCGCTCACAGTGCCGACACCGAGACGGGTATCGACCGCGATCAGCAGGAACGATAGTCCGACGGCAACCGCGCACATCATGGCGGGAACAAACCAGAAGCTCGAGTTCAGGCGTCCCCAGAACGCGGAGACGCGTGTGATGGAAAATGACTTCGCCAAGTGGCGCTCCTCCTGGTCACATGCAGTTCAGGGAAATTACTCGCCATGACTCTGTAGGCACGCCTACTCAGCGATAAACCCAAGTCGGATCGGAAAAACGACTCTTCGTTTCCCTGAAATCGCGTCGACTGCCTTGCGCAGGCAATCGACGCGACCGGTTGACCGCTGACGGGCGTGCGCATGCAGATCGATGTTAATCTATCTCAGCGTAAGATCCCTAACGCCGCGCCGGAAGCCTTACAGGCCGACTTTGACAATAGGACGCCGCAAAAGATCCGCCCCGCTCGGCGCAGGGAATGATACAGCGAGGGGGCAGTGCATCGTCTACATGTTCCCGCCCAAACTATGCTGCGGTTTTCGTTTTCGCCAGAGTCGCGGCACCGGACTCCGTCAAACCCCAGAAATTCGCAATGTGACGCGTCGAAGAAATGCCGACTTCCAGCATATACTCACCTTCTTCGCCAAGACCCTCGTCTCCCCCGGCACTGATCGGCGTGCCGTGGCCCATGGCCTCGATAATATATTCCTCAATCACCACGCGCCCGTCCGCGTCGCACCAGACTTTCCGGGGAATGCTGTCGACGGTCTCCACACGTGTCGGCGGTCCTTCAACGTTGTGGATCTTCTGCCACTGTCTGACGATATCACCGGCGTTGGAACTGTCGACGGTCGTATCGCTGCCGCCATGCCAGACAGAGATCGTCGGCCAGGGGCCTTTGGAGTCCGAGGCTTCACGGACAGACGCGTGAAGTGCGCTGTCCGATGGGCTGCCAAATCCATTCATGCGAATGATCGCTTCCATCATGTTGTCCGCGCTGCGATAGGGCAGCCCTGCAATGATCGCCCCTCCCGCGAACACTTCCGGATAGGTCGCAAGCATCACAGATGTCATGGCACCGCCAGAAGACATCCCCGTGATGAAGACGCGCGACGGGTCTACCGTGTGATCATCAACGACTTGCTTGATCATCTGACGAATAGACAGAGGCTCGCCGCCGCCGCGCTCGCTGTCGCCGGTCTCAAACCAGTTGAAGCTGCCAAGGAGGTTATTGGTCAGTCTTTGCCCCGGAAACAGGAGCGCCATCCCGCATTCGTCGGCGAGAGTAGACCAGCCTGACCCGACATTATAGCTGTCCGCCGATTGGGTGCTGCCATGGAGTACGACGACAAGCGGACCGTTCTTCGGAAAGTTCTCGGGAATATAGATGTCCGCACTCAGCGAACCGGGGTCAGTCCCGAAATTATGCATGGCGGAGAGACGATTGGTAGTAGTTGAGGGTATTGGCATAGTAACTCCTGTGCGTGGCCCGGTATTGGCCACGCAAATAAAACGCGCCGACCCGAATTTTTCGAGCCGGGCGCGATGTGATTGTCCACGGTCAAGGCGGATACGAAGAGATATTTGTCGCCCGCGTCAGGTCAGTTCTATCAAATGCATGCGCCACGCGAATCGGTGATCAAGCTGCACCTTGCTGATTTTCCAGTTCGCGCGCACTGACGCAGGTTAGTCCGGACACAAGTAAAACGGCGGGTTTTCTCTCTGGAATCAAGTATCTTCCCTGCACAGCGATTCATCCTATGACCGTTCCGGCGTATAAGAACTGATCAGACGTTGCTTCGCTTTCGGACGACTTGCCTTGGCCGCAACCACCAGGATTTCACTCATCAAGCCCGCGGGACATCTACTCGGCCCGATCTTCACCCGCACGCTCGCACCTGGTCGCGCAGGACGGCGTAATCGCTCAGCATCCGGATGACGACCGCGCTCTCTGGCAGGGCAGCCACCTCGGCCGCAGCGCGCGCCTGGTCGGCGGCGCTGTAGGGCGCCACGGGCGGACATCGCGCGCGGGCGTCAGAATTGGCCGTCGCGCAGGCGCTGAGCGAGAGCATCGCGATCAGCAGGGCGGCGGCTGGCGGCGTCGAGCATCTGGCGGTGTATTGCATTGGTGTTCTCCGTTGTCGCAAGTCGCTCGGCCAGCCGCCCGGCACGCTCACCCGCGCGGCGGAGGTTGAGGACAAGCAGTGCGATGGTGGTGGCGGCCAGAAGCAGGCCCAGCGCCTTGCGAACCGGGCTGCTGGCAAGGATCGCGGTGATGACGCCCATCACCTCTGGCCTCGTTTCCAGTCGTCGACTCTCGCGTGGATGGCAACGGCGATGCCAATCAGCGCCACAGCAATGAACACCCAGCGCAGCGTGTCGAGGTAGGGTACCAGCGGCAGGATCGCGGATTGGGTTTCAGCCAAGACGTCCTGTGCCACCTCGACCCCTGCTGCGCCGACGGTCGCCACTCCCGCCGCGCCGCTGCCTTTCAGCGTGCGGCTCTCGGCCAGCACCTCGCGAGCGGGCGGCACCTCCGGCACGAAGGACGTGGCGCGGGCGGGGAACGGCTCGCCCCAGGACCGCGCGGGCCCGAGGTCGATGTGCATGAAGCCCGAGCGGGGATAGGTACCGAAGCCCAGAAACCCCACAGCACGAGCGGCCTCGGCAAATGTGGCCGGGTCATGGTTCGACATGGAGATATCGAACGCGGTGCCCAGCATGTGCTTGGAAGCAGGCGCACCGCCCACGGCGCGGTTGTGGGCCGGGCTGCGATAGCCCGAACGCACGATCAGCGGTTTGCCAAGGCGGTTGCGCAGGGATTGCAGCTTGTCCATGGCTTCGGTGTTGATCTTGAGCGCGCCTTCGCGGCGACTGGCGATCTCGGCGGGCGAAAAGCTCGGCCAGCGCCAGGCGCTCTCGGGCACGTCGCGAAAATGGGCATAGGTCGTGGTTGGCATGTTGGTCTCCAGAAATGAGTTTCCGGCCCCTCGCGGCGGCTCGGTGCGTTCGTCGCTCGGAAAGGTCCACTGGACCTTCCCGTCTGCCTGTCAGGCAGAGCACGGCTCACCCCGCCTCTTGGGCGGGTCGGTTGGGTTGGCGTCGTGGCGGGAATATCGATCAGTCGCTGCGGCCGCGCTGAAATGCTTCGAACATCAGATCACGCATTGCACGGATATCAGTCTCGATCCGCTCCAGCCGGTCGGCGTCGCCCTTGCGGTCCTCGGCGCGCTGGCGATCCACGCGATCGCGCTCGGCCAGAAGCTCGCGGTCCAACCGGGACAGCATGGCGTCATTGGTGAACGCCCTGCGCGAAACGGCGGCCAGCAGGGCGATGGTGCCACCGATCAGCGCGGTGATGGCGGCGGTGATGCCATGGTCGCGCAAGGCCGCGCCAACCTCCTGCGCGAGGGAGTTACGTTCTGTCATGGTGATGTCCTTCGATCTTCGTGCGCCACTCAGCCGATCTTCGCGCCCCAGAAGGACGTGTGCTCGGCCGCGAAATACCCATCCTGCGCGCGGAAATACCCCTGCAGCTCGACGGTATCGCCCGCGCTCAGCGGCACCATGGTTTGCAGCCAGATGGCGGTGGCCAGCGAAACATGGGTGGCCGAGCTCTCGCCGAAGGAGCCCCGGATTTCCGAGCTGCCGTTCAGCAGCAGCCGTCCGCGCATCCGCGCCGTGGTGCTGGAGTTGATCTTGTAGAGGAGCGTCGCACCGAAGATGTATGTCCCGTCGACGGGCGCGGTGAATAGGTTGGTCCCGGCATCAAAACAGCCCTGATCGTTATACTCGGTGTTGTTGAGGGCAATCTTTGTCCAGGTCCCGACACCGGCATAGTTGTCATAGTCTGTATAGGCCTTGAAGCGCGGCAGCCGGGGTTGATCGACGATACCGGTCGTGTTGTCGACGATGAGCCCGTCGAAGAACGTGCTGCCGTCGGGCGAGACCGCGAGGCGGAACTTGTCTGACCCGAACAACCCCAGCAGCGCCTTTGTCACGAAACCGGTCTGAAGTGTGAGCCCGACGTCGTCGTTCGCCGCTTCCTTGTTCATGGTATAGAACAGATTGCCGGTGCCGCCTTCGGCCACGGTCTTAGCCGTCCATAGCGCGGCGTTCAGCTTGGCTGAGAACGGGTTGGCGGGATCGGCGGTCGTGCCCACGCCCAGCAGCGCGAGGTTCTGTATCGACTCGGGTGTCGTCCCGATCCAGCCCGCGCCGTCATAGACCAACAGCAGGTCCTCATCTTCGACCCAAGCCCGCCAGCCGGTGCGTGGCGGCAGGCGCAGCCAGGCTCCGTCAGTGAACAAAGCGACGTTCTGATCCCAGCCCGCCCAATCGTCGGTGGCACCCGAGGCGACGATGTAGCGCTCGCCGTCGGCGGGTGAACCGGGCGGCGTGGTCAGATCGCGGTCGAGAACGGAGAGCTGCACGAGCCCGTCGAGCAGCTGAAGCGCCTCGTTGTGGGTGACGTGCTTCTGGGCCTGCGCCGCCAGGATGTAGGGCAGCAGCAGATGGGTCGTGGCGTCGGCCATGGTGGTCCTTTCAGAATATCAGCGTGGTGGTCTTGGCCGCACCCCGCCCGATCAGGTTGGAGAGCTGGTAGATACGGATGGTCAGCGTGTCGACGGGGCCCAGAAGCGCACCCCAGTCGCTGGTTTGCTCGGCGGCCGAGTAGATGGCGTTGGTCGTGGTTGTGGTCAGCGTGCGCTTCACCGTAGCCCCGTCGAGGATCTCGAGCTCATAGGCTTCGACCTCCTCGATCAGCGGCACCTCAACCGCACCCCAGCTGTCGGCCGAGAGCGCGCGGGACCGTCGTGTCCAGCGGATGGTCAGATCGCCCGGTGCGCGCGGTCGTCGCCACGGCTGTCCGACATGGGCCACCGAGAACGGCCGCAGCCCAGCGCCTTCGGGCGTGAAACTGGCCGCGACAAAGGTCTCATCGCTGACAGACCGGCTTGCGGGACCGATGCGCCAGTTCCATGGCAGTCCGAGATCGGCTTCCGTGATTGGCAGCGAGGCAAGGCTCGCGTCCAGCACCACTACCCGCGCGCCTGCGTGCACGGGATTCGCCATCGCCGCTTCCGTGCCTCGCTGGCCGCGCAGCAGCCGCGTCAGGCGATAGCGGCCTGGCGCAATCAGGTCTGCAGCGCCTGCCTGCACGATTTCCCAGATGCCGGGGGCGCTCTCGACGGCGATGGCATTGGCTCCGCCGAACAACGTCAGGTCAGTGACACTTTCCAGCGCACCAGAGAGCAGGTCAATGACGAGCGTATTGCCGAGATCGAACCGGGATGACGGGCCTGCGTAGAAGTCCGAGACCAACTCCCCGATCCGTGCCCGGCTGCCAAACGTGGTCAGCAGCTCGAACCCGTCCGTCGACGGGCTGCGAAACACTGCCATCTCCCCCGGCCAGGGAACCGCGTGCGCTGCGATCATCGGCCGATGGGCGGCCTGATCCTCGGTCAGCTGCGGCAGGTCCATCAACACGACCTCGGGAGCGCCGAACACGACGGGGCTCAGGAGCGACGACGGACGTGGCGATCCGGGCGGCATATCGTAGGCTGCACGGTCCTGATGCACCGCCTCGATGCCTCGCGCCTCTGCGTCGGCAATGGAAATGAGCCGCAGGTCCATCTGTCGCCCGTCGTGTTCCAGCGTCACAACATCCGCCGGATCAAGGCCCAGCCGCGAGGGCGGTAGACGAAACGCCGCCGTCTCCCGCCCCATCCACACCTCCATCAGTGCGCGGCGACAGCGGCGTTCGGCTTCCTCGGGCGGCACCGCCATGGGAAAACTCTCCGACGCGATCCGCGTGGTGTCGACCGTGATGCGGCGCGCCTCGACAAGGGCGGCGTCATAGTCCTCATCGGCGCGCGCCACCTGCCATTTCAGGGCCTGTGGCAATTCCGTCTCCTGGCCGCGGGTCAGTTCAAGCACGTCGCCCTCGCGCGGGGCAACGAGGTCATCGTGCGCGATGGTCGCGGTGGAGGCCCGGCCGCGCATGACGAAGCGGATCAGCCCTTCCGTCTCTACGGCATCGAAGCCGAAGTGCCGCGAAAGCGTGGTGATCGAGGCACGCGGTGACTCCAACGCGCCGATGGCATAGCCTTCCACCGCGCCCCAGAGGCCGGTAACATCGATCCGGGTCTCCGGCATTCCGGCCCGCAGGCAGAGGTGCCGCACGAGCGCCGCCAGCGACACCGCCCCGAGCCGCCCGGTCAGCCAGTGCCCGAGCCGCCAGTTTGGCCCATCGGCCCAGACATCGGTGAGTTCGGGAAAGAACGGATAGGGCCGTGCGTCCCAGGTCCAGGCGGCACATTCCGGCACATGGACCATCCGGCCGCTGTAGATCGATGACACCGGGTTGTTCGCCGGGGTGCTCCACCAGAGATAGGTTGCTTCAAGATAGGCGCGCTGGATCGCATCATCCCGCCAGCCACGCGAGAAATGCGGCGTGACGCTCTCCGAGGATTTCGGGTCGAAGAAGACGTTGGGCTGATTGGTGCCGCGGTCAATGGCGGGGCAGCCAAGCTCGGTGAACCAGATCGGCTTGGACTGCGGCACCCAAGCCGTCGGCGTGCTGCTTTCCACCCCGCCCGGGCGGTTGTAGTGCAAGTTTGACCACCAGGCGCGCAGATCCTTGTTGCGGAACACCCAGGGCTTTCCTGCCGTGCCGTCGGTGATCGGCGTCCGCACCTGCGCGGTGCGGTCGGCAGCGCTGGCATAGAACCACTCAAACCCCTCGCCGCCCGCGATATTTGCCTGCAGATAAGCCCGGTCGTAGATCGCAGGCCAACCCTCGGACGCATCGGCATGATCGAACCCGTCGCGCCAATCCGAGAGCGGCATGTAGTTGTCGATGCCGATGAAATCGATCTCCGGATCGGCCCAGAGCGGATCGAGGTGGAAGAACACATCACCACTGCCGTCCGCAGGATGGTGCCCGAAATACTCCGACCAGTCAGCCGCGTAGCCGATCTTTGTCGACGCCCCAAGGATCGCCCGCACATCCGCCGCCAGGTCGCGCAACGCCTGCACCGTCGGATAGCTGCTCGCCCCGGAACGGATCGTCGTCAGCCCGCGCATCTCCGAGCCGATCAGGAAGGCATCGACCCCGCCTGCAGCGGCGCAGAGATGGGCATAGTGCAGCACCATCCGGCGCAGGCCCCAGTCGCTGGGCGATCCGGTCCATGAAACCGACTGCCCGGAAACCGCATAGTTCGCGGACGTCGCCGCGCCGAACAGCGCTGCAACCTGCGCAGCAGCCGTGGCGGTCTTGTCCATAGATCCGACATAGCCCCCTGCAGGTGAACAGGTGATCCGCCCGCGCCAGGGGAAAGCAGGCTGGCCCGTCCCGGTCGCGTTGTCGGAATACGGGTTCGGCAGGGTATTGCCGTGCGGCACATCCATCATCAGGAACGGATAGAAGGTGACGCGCAGGCCTCGGTCTTTCATCTCCCGGATCGCCTGCACCACCGTGAAATCCGCTGGCGTGCCGCCAAAGTTCGCCCGGTTCTGATCGTCGCGGCTGACCAGCTGTGCAGCCGCCCTGTTCACACCATTCACCGACCATACGGCTGGCGTGGTGTTTTTGGCGGCCAGTTCGACCTTGGGCCGGATCCGGCAGTGCCCTGCGCGCAGATCATCGCCGAACCAGGACACCACGAGGCTGATGCTCTCGACCTTCGGCGCGGATGCTTGCAGCCGATCCAGCGCCACCACCATGTCTGGCACATCGGCCCGGGCGTTCAGGTTCTCAGCCTGCGTCGCCCCGCTGCCGCCCTTGCGGATTGCGCCCGTGGCATAGGTAAATTCGCCGGAGGCCGGGATCATGGTGATCGCGCGGGTCAGACCCTCGGCGCTGTCGGGATCGGCCAGAGGACGGAACACCTCAAAACTTAGCTGCGGGATGCGGTTGCCGTAGTTCCCCAGCGGCAGATCTTCGAAGACGACATAGGCGGTGCCGCGATAGCCGGGCGCGTTGCCAGCGCCCATCTTTGCGGCGATGAACGGGTCTGGCGATTGCGCCTCAATGCCGGGATACCAGCGCCAGGTCACACCGGACATGTCCATCGGCTTGCCGTCGGCCCAGACGCGCCCGACGCCGGTGATCGGCCCTTCGCAGAGCGCAACGGCGAAGGACGCATAGTACAGATACTCGGTCGTCTTGACCTTGCCACCTCCGCCTCCGCCGCCCTTGCCGCCGCCTTGCGTGGTGGTTTTGGTCTCCTCACGAAAATCCGTGGCCCAGATGATGTTGCCGCCGATCCGCATCCGGCCATAGAGGCGCGGGATCACCGCACCTTCGGTGGCTGAGGTGATGCGCAGATTGTCCATCCGCGCCCCTTCGATCCGTTGGGTTGGCGCGAGCGACGAGATGATCCAGCTGTCGACGACCGATCCGATGGTGGAGCCGATGAAGCCACCGATGGTGGCGGCGCTGACGCCGAGGATCGCGCCGCCGATGCTGCCGCCAATGGCGGCACCTGCGGCACCGAGAACAAGTGTGGCCATCGCAAAACCTCAGCGTTGGGGAAACATGAAAGCGAAGGCGAGCTTGCGCGCCCAAGATGGGGTGAGCGGTTCCTCGATCACGCCAAGCCGCTCATAGGCGTGGAGGAAACTGCCCGGACCCGTGAGGATCCCGACATGCTTGGCGATGGCGCGCGGCGTCATGCGGAACAGGACCAGCGCGCCGGGACCCGCGTCTGATAGTGCGATCTCCGGCATCATGCGCCGTGCGCCCTCTGCCAGCACCTCGCGCGGGCCGGTCTCGCCCCAATCCCGGCTGTAGGGTGGGATCGGGAACGGCTCGGGGCCGACGACCTCGCGCCAGACGCCCCGCGCGAGGCCGAGGCAGTCGCAGCCAACGCCGCGAAGGCTGGCCTGGTCGTGATACGGCGTCCCGAGCCAGGATCGCGCGATTGCGATGACGCGATCAGGATCGGCTGAGGCGAAAGCTTGTGTCACAGCACCGCCCCCTCATGCCCGCCGTCCTTCGTCGCATAGCGAAGCACCGCATCCTGGCCAGGGATATGCGGGAAGCCCCGAAAGTTGGCGATGTTGGCGAACTTCGCGCCGCAGGTCTCCATGCGCTTGTCGCAGCCCGCGCGGATGCTGAACGTATCAGTCTCGGCGAAGGGCCGCACCGGAGCTTCCAGCAATGTCACCACAGCGATACCGTCGGTCACGTCATGCGCGATGATTTCCGAACGCCGCCCGGCATTCGCACCGCTTGTCCATTCGACCGTGCCGAACGTGAACCAGCCGGAGGTGAATCCGCCGAGGCCCGAGGCGGTGAAGGCACGGTCACGCAGCAGATCGATGACGGCGCCCGTGCCCTTGTAGGCGGGGTCCTCCAGATCGACGCCGCAGCGTGCATCGCCGAGCGCGGCATCGCAGGTCGCCTGGAATGTCCGTCCCACCGTCTGGCCCAACACATGCGCGAGCGATCGCACCTCGGCCACGAAGGCCAACCGCCCGCGCCGGATTTGCCCGATGGCGCCCCGGCGCATCAGCACGCGCTGACCCGTGTCGGCCCAGTTGACCCGCCAGACCTCCACCTCAGCATTGTCCCAGCGTCCATCGAGAATGTCGGTCTCGGTAATCCGGTCCGAGGTCAGCACACCTTCGGCATCCTGCGCATCGACGGAGAGGTCGGAGCCAGACCGGACCTCTGAGGCCGTCAGCCCGCTCTCCGGCTCGAAATCGGTGCCGTCAAAGCTCAGCGTCACGTCATGATCGGTGAAGCCGAAGCTCACGCCATCCGCGCGGGCAATCCGCCAGCACCAGGATAGCGTCGTCGTCCCCTCGTCGAGATGGGCCTGCAGGTCAGGGTTCATATTTTTCATTGGCGCAGTTCCAGCAATGGAATGGAGGTGATCGAGCCCAGTCGTTCGATGTCGTGGGTCACATCGAGCGCATCGCTGTCGAAGCGGACCGGCACGTCGAATTCGAAACCTGCGGTGATCGCGACGCCAGCGCCGGGCGCGGAGCTAAAGGTGACGAGGCCAGTGGTCGTATCGACCGACCAGCCGGAGGGCTGCTCCACCCCGCCAAGCGCAATCCGCACAGTTCCCACCACTGGCTTGGCGATGGCGCGCGTCCAGGATTGCGCACCGGAGGTGTAGCGCTTTACCAGCTGGAAGCCGGTCGTCGCGCCATCGCCGGTCCCGATCCCCTGATCAGTCGGCGATGGCGTGCCCGAAGGCAGGCAGGATTTGTGGTCGCCCCAGTCCTTGAAGCGGAACCCATGCAGGCGGCCGTTCCGCGCCTCGAAAAATGCCACGACCGCTGCCAGATCGTCGGCGCGGCGGATGCCATAGGCCACATCATAGCGGCGTCGGCTGTTCGCCCAGCTGGCGTTGCGCTCCTCGTCGCCCGAGGCCAATTCGACAATCTGGGTGCGGCGTTCCGGTCCGCCGCGCGCACCGCGGCTGATATTGTCGGGAAACCGGACCTCGTGGAACATCACATGCCCCTCCGCCCGAGCGATACGGCGCGGGCGATGTCGGCCGCGACTTGCGTGCGCGATTGCCGGAAGCTCTCGGCATCGCGGGCCATGATGGTGACGTTGACGCTGCTGCCTGCGCCGTAGGACTGCGCCTCCCTCCGTGACAGCACCCGCTCGCCACGTTGCAGGATTGCGGGCACTTCGTCATGCCGCAGACCGGCGACGCCGCCTGAATGCATCCGGGGGGCAGCCGCGAAGGCCATGGCTGGGACCATCCGCGATGGCCCACCCGATCCAACCACGCCGCCCGCATGCAGGATGTTCGCGAAGATCCCGCCCGCACCACCAACGCCCCCGAGTGCGCCGGAGAGCGCGTTAGCGATCGGCCCGAGGATGAACTTGCGCGCCCCGAGCTTCGCCAGATCAGCAATCAACGAGGTCACCAGATCGCCAAACTTCAGCTTGCCGGTCTTCACGAACTCGCCGACCGCATTCTCGGCCGACTGGAAGGCGCTGACGAGGCTCTGGCCGATATCCCCGCCGATATCGCGGGCCTTGCTGGCATAGTCCGACAGCGCCGTGGTGACCGCCTGCCAACCCGAAACAGCGGCTTCGGTATCGGGTTTGGCGGCAGCGGCCGCTGCCCCGGCTGCAGTTCCCGCATCCGTCGCCGCCCGCCCGGCATCTCCAAGCGTCGCCTCGAACCGCTCCGTCGCCGCGGTGGCCTGATCAAGCGCGTCGCTGCCGGTATCGTCCCCGCCCGACATTGCATCGCCCAGTGCCTGCAAGGCCGGACCGACCCCGTCAAACGCCCCGGCGCGGGTTGCGGCGGCGCGCTGGCGATACCGGTCGGCCCTGTGCCCGGCGTTGCTGGCGGCATGCTCGAGCATCGAGGCATAGGACATGGCACCAAACCAGTCGATCCGGGTTTCAGCCCCGATCTCCTCGGCCACGGCATTGAACGTGGGGCCGATCCGACCCAGAAATTCAGCCCATTTGGTCGACAGGAACGCCATCAGCCGGGTCCAGATGCGCTCGACATCCGCGCCCAGCGCCCGGAAATCATCCGCGAAGGACCCGGCGGTCGCCTTGATGCCGTCCCAGACAGCCTTGGCAACATCGCCCATCAGCCCCATGGCGGCCCCAAAGCCACCCGCGCCTGCAACGAGCTTCGTGAACTGATAGACCAACTCACCCGCACCGACGATCAGCGCCCCGATGCCGGTGCGGATCAGCGCGCCCCGCAACAGGACAAGCGCGGTGGCCAGACCGCGCACGGAGAGCGCGGCGACCGCCATCCCCGCCACCCAGCGCCCGGCGAGAAAACCCACAAAGGTGACGGCATAGGTGGTGAGGCGGCCGATGTTGTCGAACAGGCCTCGGATCGCGATCCCGAGCGGCCCGGTGCGGCTGGCCACGGCCGCCATGGCATTCGCGACCGCTTCCAGCGCAGGTGCTGCAGCGACGGCCAACTGGTTCGACAGCCCGCGCCAGATCAGCCCGAGCCGGGAGATGGCGTCATTGGTGCGTTCGATCTGGTCGGCGTCCTGCTCCGACACGACGACACCGAAAGCCAGAACATCCTCGGTCGCCTGGCGCAGCGTCGCGGTGTCGATCCGGCTCATTGCGATGGAGCCTTCTTCGCCGAAAAGCTGGCCTGCAACGGCTGCGCGTTCGGCCGCAGGCACGAAACTCTCGATGGCCGCGTTGATCGCCCCAACGCGCTGGTCCAGCGGCAGGGTGATCAGCTCGGTCGCTGAGAGCCCGAGCCGGTCCAACGCGTCGGCGGCTGGGCCGGTCCCGGCGGCCGCCTGGCTGAGCCGTCGTGTCAGATCCTTTGTCGCCTGTTCGATGCCGGAGATGGAGACGCCCGCGAGTTCACCCGCCCGCTCCAGCGTCTGGATCGAGGCAACTGTCGTGCCGAGCGATTGCGCCAGCTTGGCCTGCGCGTCGACCGTTTGCAGCCCGGATCGAACCATCGCCACGCCAGCAGCCGCAGCGGCGGCCACGGCGGCCGCAGCCGCGACTTTGACCCGGCGCGAGAAGGCCGCCATCCGGGCATTCGCCGCTTCCATCTCCCGGCTGAGACGCCCAAAGCCGCGCGATCCGGCCTCTCCTACGCCTTCCAGCTCGGCGCGTACCTGTCGGCCGCCCACGGCCGCGAGGCGGACGCTAACCCGTTTTTCCGCCATGGGATTGCTCCATCTGTTCGTTAAGTTTTGCCACCATCACCGCCTCGATGGCGGGCAGCAGTTCGGCCATGGCCGGAGGCGGGATGCCCAGCGCGTCACCGAGCGCGAGTGCCGCGTTCAGATCCCAACCGATCACCGCGCCGGGCAGCACGCGCAGCTGACCGCCGAGACGGTCGACAAGGTCCCAGACCTGCCAGCCCTCAAATGTGACGGGACGGTTCAGCCGCGCCGGGCAGTCCGGGCAGGCTTGCGCGCAGGCTTCACAGTAGCGTTCGCCCCCGCCGAAGGACCATTCGGCGAGAGCGCGGAGACGTTTTTTTCCTGTTCCAACAGCAGGCCCTTGGAGACGTAGGCCAATTGGAACGCCTCGAAGATCGGCCAGATGTCGAGAAGCGCGTCGACAGCGTCGGGACTGGGCTCGATTACATTGCCATCCGCATCACCAATACCCTCCCATGCAAGCACGGCCCGCCGCGCCAGCGCCTTGGCGAAGGCAACGGCGCGCTCTTCGTCGGATGCGGCCTCGGGGATATCTTCGACCGCAGAGTCGCTACGGGTCGCCACCATCAGCGCGGTGGTCAGGGGGCGCAGCTTCACACGCACCCCGGGTGCGAGATCATGCCAGCGCGGCGCGTTCGTTAGATCGAGCGTGAGCATCAGTATACCTCAATGTCGTTGATCAGGGTTGCGGTGCACATCCGGCCGACCGTGCTGTCGCGCGCGGCCTGCCAGTCGAAGGTGGCCTGCACGCCCTGCGGCCCGGAAATCTCGATCCGGGGACGTGGCAGAAAGACAGAGTGCACGGTGAAGATGAAGCTTTCGCCTGAGGGCAGCACATAGGCGAACTCAAGCTCGCAGGGATCGCCATTGATCGCCTGCGTCACCAGCGTCTGATCGGAGAACCGGACTTCGATCGAGCCGGTCAGCGCGGCGATGGACGGGTCTGCGCCATCGATGCGGCCGTCCGAGCGTATGGTCTCGATCCGATCGAGGTTGTTGGCATAGGTGATGTCGGCCGAGACCACATTGCCGAGGGCCGAGCCATTCCGGGTGATTGCCCCGTTGAAATGACCAAACCGCTGCAATTCGAGAGCGGCTGGCGTCCCGGCGCTGGTGGTCGTGCCCACCGTCTCGCCCTGCGCCACCAGCCGCGCTGTCGCGGTCAGCAGGCCAGATCGTTGCATCTGCCAGTTGATCTGGTCTAGCACGCAGCCGGAATACATTGCAAAGCGCGGCACCTCGGGCATGCTGGTCTCAATGGACATGCTGGGCAGTGCCCAGGACCCTGACTGGAATTCATGCGTCCAGGGGCCGGTTCCGGTCGTGGTCGGATCGCCGAAACCCGCCTTCAGCCAGAACCCGAAGGCCTCGGCGTCAAGCGGTACGACAACATCACCATCGGCGGTCACCGCATCCTTGATCGGTGCCAGTGGATCGCGGCCGTAGCCCAGCAGTTCCGAATTGAGCAGCGGCTGCTCCGCGCCGAGCGAGGTGCTGGCGAAGGGCATCTTCGTGAATCCGCCCACCGGCGGCGTGCCATAGGTCGTTTCGAACGCAAGCGCCATCTGCGCCCGCGCCCCTTGGGCTCGTGCCATCGTTTTCTCCTCAGGTTGTCGGGATCAGGCCAGCGGATCGGCCGTGGAGTAGTGCAGGACGACCGGGATCACGGCCGCCTTCAGACTGGCCGCGCCCTCGACCGGCAGATCGACGGGGCGTGGCGCTTCCGCTTCGACCCAGTCGCAAAGGCTACCCAGCGTGCGGTCGGCGGCAATCACCGCGCCGATGCTCGCGGTCAGTGTGTCGAAGGCGACGTCACGGGCGGTGCCCTGAACAACAGCCTCGATCTCGGCTCGGTGCTGGTAGTGGTAGCGTAGAGGTGACAGCGTGACATCCGGGTCGCCTGGTTCGCCGTCGCGCAGGATCAGTAGACCCTCGCTGGGCACGCGCTCCGGCAGCACCTCACCGCGCAGGGCGGTGGCGGTCAGCGCCGAGAGCCGCGCATGCAGCGCGGTGAGGATGGATTCACGAGGTGTGGGCATAGCTCTGCATTTGGCAAATTTGCATCAGTCAACTTATGAAGGTCGGCAGGCTTATTCTCTATTTTGCGGGCTTTGACAAAACCAAACCTGAAACATTACCGTCTGATCCAAAATTTGGGGCGATTTTGTACTCGTTCATGCCATTGTGCATCTCACAAAGCGATCTAAGCTCGTCCTCATCTATCTCGTAGAGTGCGGACGAATTATGCTCCTCGGAAGACGCGGCTTCGCAAATCACCTTTAAAGGCCAGCTTGGATCTATCCTGCCGGCCAAAAATTTCGCTCCCAACTCTTTGATTTTTCTGCCTACATTATTGTACGAACCGAACTTGGCGAGATCTGCTTGGTAAAACATGACCCCAAATTCGGATGACTTATCGCTCAGCGGCAAGAAGTCTTGGTCGGAAGAAACTACGCAAATGACGTCAGCTTCATAATTATAAAGGACATCCATTGCACGCATCACAATGCGGGTGTCAACTTCCTTCTCACCAAAGTATCTGAGACCTTTCGGCCCGATATTATAGCAAAAAAAGCCCTGTTCTGACCTAGAGTACTCTGGATTGGCCCTCAATTTTGCGATGAAATCATCATATGCCTTATAGTCTCGCTCCTTTCCAAAAACCTCAATCACGCCGTTCTCCGCCATTTTGACAAGGCGTTGCAGATTAATACCGCCCGATCGAGCTTCTTTCCGTAGCTTCCATTCGATATCTTTGTGAGGTGCCGGAGCATAAAACAGGTCAAACTGAGGAGAAAATTTTAAATATGTCTTTTTGGAATCTACCCAAATACCTTCACCATCTGTAGTTCGAATATTCTCTGTGACGTCATCGAAGTCCGCGAACTCTCCGTCAGACAGATCTATGACACTCTTTCTGATCCTCTCGAACGCATCGTAAATTTGGAAAAACGCAAAACGGCTTAGGATCAGCCCTCCCCGGACAGGCATTCCTGCCTCAGTCAGCCATTCATGCAGGCGCAAATACATCCCGTTAAGATCAACTAGAATGAGCACCTTGTGGCTCTCGACCTTTCCGCCAGCCTGCTCAATGGCTTTGGTAGCAAATGCCTCTCTGGCGAACGAAAACTCTTTCCATTTTTCAGGCGCATAGTCGGCAACCTTGATGTCCCTATTCCGTGCATTTCGGTCACCAAAGTCGCCAATCATTTCTCACTCCGCCATAATCTGTCTGTATTTAGGAAATCTGTATCGCCTTGACGCAAATCTTCAAGCGTTGGTGTGCATCTTAAGGGCGAATTATAACATGTGTGGTTCCTACCGCCATAGCCGCCCAATATTATACAAGCCATCAGCTTCGTTTCACCCAATTCGCTACAATCAGTCCCGGCACCGCCTCATGCACCCGCGCTGCATCCCGCGCCAGATCCAGCCGCTTCTGCAACTTGACCTGCGGCACCAGCAGGAAGATCGGCACGGTCGCCTTGCCGCGTCCGGTTTTCGAGCGCGACACCGCCGCCTGGCCCTTTGTGTTCAACCGCCCTTCGGCCACGAGCAGGCTTGGCCCCCTGCGACGATAGACAAACCGCAAACGCAGACCGGTGCGGCGCTCCCACTCAAGGGGTGTGATGCGTCCGCCTTTGCGGCTTTTCCCGGCAGCGGGCGTCGGGATTGCCAGCCAGAACCCGTCCTTCGAGCGGATCAGCGGGCTGGTGTCGTGCGCGCCGACGATCACCGGTGCCTTGGACCAGACCAGCACGGCTGCATTGAGACTTTTGCCCGACCTCGGGAAGTTTTGGCTGCGGATGGAGTTGGCAAGCCGCCGACCAAGTCCCGCGCCAGTGATTTGTCCTCGCCAGTCGGATTTCAGCCCGGTCCCCGCCTCTCGCATGGCGGCCGATACCGCCTTCTCACCGGCGGCAATTTCAGCTTGCATCATCGCCACGATATCGGGACGGATATCGAGTTTCAGCTTCATGTCGGCCGCAGGTCCAGTGACCAGATCAGCCGTTCACGGTCGCGCGTGGGCTCGCCCTGGATGGTGAAGCTGTCGGTGCCGATCACGATCAAATCGCCGGGGCGCGGATCGGACAGGTCGGACAGGCGCACGTCGACCATCGTGGTGTCGCTGACAAAACGAGCCGCGCCGAACTCGGTGATGCGGTCCGGGGCGCGGCGGATGACGCGCATCGGGCGTTCGTCGGAGGTGGCGGCGGAGATCCAGAGTGCTGCCACCGCCATGGACGGGTTGGCGAAGATCCGGTCCATGGCGGCGGCGAAGACATTCATGGCGCGCCCGTCAGTTCGAGGTGTGCAGGCGGATCGCGATGCGCGGCCGCTTGTTCACCGGCAGGATCGAGGCCTCCGTCATCAGATCGATCCAGCGGCCTTTCTCGTCGAGATGCTGCCGGGCATAGAGCGGCAGGCCCATGGTGTTGGCCGCCTCCAGCAAGTTGGCCGGGCCGCCATAGGTGGTGAAGGTGTCCATCGTGCCCAAAGGAAAGGCGATGCCCTCACTGGCCGGGACGAGACGTTCGCTGGCGCTGGTCGAAAGCGTCACGGTGCCAGAGTATTCCTCGAATACGATGCCCGCGAAGGGGAAGTTGCGGCGCATATCCTCGCGCAGCGGCTGGGCCCCGGTGGCGGCATAGAACTTGTAGGCCTCCTCGGTCTTCGGGTGCGAGATCAGCTTGTCGAAGAACTCGCGACTCACAAGGGCGTGGACCGAAGACATCGCCTCGCCCAGCAGGTTGTCTTCCACCGCGCGCAGCACCTCACGGACCTTGCCCTGCACATTGGTGCCCGCCGTGCCCAGAACGAAGTCGACAGAAATCTGCGCCAGACCGAATTCGGTGAAGTAGTTGTAGAGCGTGGTGCCTGCGCCGTCTTTGACGATGCCGCGCAGAGCGTTCATTTCCATGTATTCGCGCGTCTGGGCGTGCTTGCGGCGCATCAGCTGCAACTTGCGGTTCATCACCTCCACCAGCGGATCGGCCGCGTCGAATACGCCCAGCGCCGGGCTTCCCTGGATGTCGCCCGGCAGGATCACGTCATCATGCGGAATCCATGGCAGGGCAAAGCTGCGCATGGCACGCCCTTCGCGGGTGCCAACCGTGGCGGGGCCACCCAGCGGAACCGAGGGCAGCAGGTTCAGCACCCCCTCGTATTGCTCGATGATCACCGAGCGCTGGCTGACGCCTTCGAAGCGGAAGAGGCCGATCTGGCCAAGGCGGGTGTAGAGGTTGGGCAGGATGTTGATGGCCTGCGTCATCTCGGCCAGCGAATAGCCGCCAGCGTCGAACGGGTTGCGGACAAGGGTCATGAGGGGCTCCGGGAGAAAGAGGAATGGATGTGAATGCGCTGGGCTGGTTCGGGATCAGACGCCGTCGCGGGCAATGATGCCGACGGCGGCCAGCTGGCCGATCTTTGTGGTGATCTTGGCGCTGTCATCGACGGTGCCGTCGTAAGCAAGGCCTGCCCGCGACACGAGCGAGGGCCCGCGCGCGATCACAATGCCGCTGGCATCAGCGAGCGTGGCGTCGACGGCGTAGAGCAAGACGGCAGTGGCGGTCTGCGCGCCATCAGCGCCGCCGCTGGTCGCCAGCTTGTACTTGCCGCTGGCGGTGATCTGGCCGAGCACCGAGCCGACTGGATAGGGCATGCCTTGCAGAAGCGTGACCACTTCGCGGGTGTAGTTCGGGTTGACCTCATATTTGAGGACATCGCCCATGCTGGGCGGTTCCGTCAGGACGGGCATTGGTCAGTCTCCATGTTTGGGGGGGGTGGGCGCGGGATCAGCGCGAGGCTGTGGCGGCCTTCTTTGCGGCGGCGATGATGGGGCTGTCTTTGGCGGCAGCGGCAGCCGGGGCAGTGGCGATGATGCCCGCCGCATCGCTGCGCGAGGCAAGATCGGCCAGCACGTGGGCGCGCAGGGCTTCGGGTTTCAAGCCGCGCGCAACAGCGTCGGCGGCGTCGATATCCACACCCAGCCGGGCGGCCTGCGCGCAGACTTGGGCTACCTCGGCCGCCTCGGCGCGGATGGCGTCGGCGCTCATGGTGGGTGCGTCGGACGTCGGTGCATCATCCACAGCCACAGCAGGCCGCTCAGGTGTAATTGGGGCGACCTCAGCTGCGGGAGGGGCGGCAATCTGATCCGAATTCGGGGTGTCGGTGGAGTTGGTAGTCATCTGTGGACCCTTTCTGCTGGTGGGATTGGTGCCATGCGAAGCAGCGGCGAAGGCGCGGAAGGCGGTGACGGGATCGGCCAGTTCGTCGGCAAGACCGGCGGCAATGGCATCAGCGCCGCGGAGCACGGCAGCCTCTGTTGCCAGCGCGGCGGCATGGCTGAGACGATCCCCGCGCCCGGCGGCGACGGTCTCGGCGAAGAGGAAGCGCACGACCTCCAGCTCGCGCTGCATCTGGTCGCCCACGGCCTCGGGCAGCGGCTGATAGGGATTGGCGTCGATCTTGTGGACCCCCGCATGTATCAGCGTGACCGCAATGCCTTTCTGGTCCAGCGCGCCGCTCATGTCGGTGTGCAGGGCCACCACCCCGATGCTGCCAACGGCCCCGGTGCGCGGCAGAATAATCCGGTCGGCCTGGCTGGCCAGAACGTAGCCAGCGGACAGCGCATGTTCCGCCACGAAGGCCTGCACCGGCTTTCGTGCGCGTGCGGCCCGGATGCGGTCTGCCAGATCGAAGGCCCCCGCGACCTCACCGCCGAAGCTGTCGATGTCGAGCGCAATGCCCCGCACCGCCGAGTCGCTGATCGCCGCGCCGATCTGGGCGGCGATCCCCTCGTAAGACGTCAGCCCCGAGGATTGTCCGATCCAAGCCCCGCGATGCACCAGCGTTCCTGCGATTTCGATCACCGCGATGCCGTCGACCACTGCGTAGGGCTGGCTTCCATTGCGCTGATGGCGCTGGGCGAGATCATTGCCGAACAGCGACGCGCGGGCAGGCAGGGCGGCAGCCGTTTGATCAGTGGCATCGGTCTCCACGCCCAGAAAGGTGATGTCCTGCCCGGTGATGCGCGGACCCAGCCCAGACAAGAAGGCCAGTGCCTTGGCAGGGTCCACCATCAGCGGCGTGTTGAAAGCGCGCTGGGCGATCTGGGCGTGGTGCATCATGTGTCACCCTTGGGGTTGGACTCGTCTTCAGTGTCTTCCGGCGCACCGTCGCCTTCCGCGCCATCCTGCTTGTCGTCACTGTCGCCCGCAGTTCCCGGCCCCTGCGCCGGGGATCCCGGACGGCGGAAGTCGAGGCCCAGCGCCAGTTCGCGTTTACGCTCGGCGGCAATCTCGCGGTCGACCTGTTCGGCGTCATAGCCGCGCTCGGAAATTGCCTGCGTGCGGGATTTGAGACCCGCTTCGATCTGCAGGATCTCGGCTGAGGCGTCCTTCATCGGATCGATCCAGTCCCATTTGGTCGGCAGCCAGGCGCAGGCCTGATACTGGCGGCGCTGGCCGCTATAACCAGGCAGATTGATGGCTCCCGACAGAACGGCCACATCCAACCAGCGGGTCCAGACCGCGCGGCCCATCTGATATACCATCACACTGTGCTGGAAGGCCGAGATGCGGCGCCGAAAGTCCACCAGCGATATCCGGGTGTTGGAAAAATTGCCCTTCGCCGTGTCGCCGGTCAGATAGCCATAGGGGATGCCCAGCGCCGCCGCGATTTGCAGCAAGGTCCGGTACTGGAACGGCTCGTAGGTCCCGCCCGAGTCCGGCGTCGCCGGGGTGGACACATCCTCACCGGGATCCAAGCGCACCACCTGGCCGGGCTCAACCTCCAGATCCTCGTCGGTCGGCTCCAGCGGTGTTTCCGGCGCGGGGGAGGTGATGAACATCGCGAACATCGCCGCGATCTTTTTGCGCTCCAGCTCGGCATCGTCGTAGAGATCCAAGGTGAACAGCTTGACGATCGCAGCGGAAAATCTTGACACGCCGCGCAGCTGACCAGCCTCGACCGGGTCCAGCACATGGATCACTTCGGATGCAGGCACCCGTGTCGTCTCGCCCGCAAGTCCCGGGTCTGTCATGTCACTTGGATGGCGGCGCAGGAAGTGATAAGCGACGCGGCGGCCGATGCCGTCGAACTCAATCCCCTGCCGGATCAGGCCGACGCCGGGCAATTCGCGGCTCATGTCCAGCGGCAACATTTCGGCGGGCAGCATCTGCAATTGCAGCGGTACGGTCAGACCGTCCTCGGCCCGGCGCGGCCGAATTCGGATGAAGACCTCGCCCGACAGGAACACCTCGCGCGCGGCGCGGCGCTGCAGCCCGTAGAAATCGGTCAGCCCTTCGGCATCGGCGTCGTCGGTCCAAGCCAGCCACAGCGCCTGCAGTTCTTCCTTCTTTGCGGCATCGGCGATGGTGGACGAGGGTTTGATGCCATCGCCGACCACATTGCTGGCGAAGGACTCCACCGCATTCGCCGCATAGCCATTGTTGCGCACCAGCCAGCGGGCGCGGGCCGTGATCGTGTCGCCCGAAGCTGCGATCAACGTGTTCACATGGGCGCGGGAGGCCCGGAAGCCCCGCAGCCGCCGATGGGCCTGCGCCGCGTCAAACCCGCCGATGATGCTGCCGATGCGTTGACGGAGGGCTTCAAACGCCATGGGTCACAGACCTTTTGAGGCAACGGTGCCCCAGCGACGGCGGCGGTGTGGGGTGCCAGCCGCGATGGCAATTCTGGCCTCCAGATCACTGATTGCGTTCGTCAGTTCCGCATCCGAGCCGTAGGTGATGGTCTTGCCGTCATAGCTGACCGAGCGGACGCCCGCGTAGCGTGCCTCCTGCAGTGCGACCAACAGGGCGCGCATCCGTTCCAGATCCATCTCAATCCCTCATGAAGTTCGGTGTGTAGACCCGACGCTTGCGCCGTGGCGTGGTTGGCGCTCCGGCCTTGGCGGGTTGCGGCGCGTCTGATTCCGAGGCCGCACTGCCCACGGCAACCGGGGCGACCGGTGGGCGGGTTTCCACCCCGGCCTGTTCCTCAAGCCGCCGCCATGTCGCTTCGTCCCAGCGATCGGCCCCGAGTATCCATGCGGCCGCCCTTGCATAGACCCGGCAATCCAGCGCCTCGTTCCTCTCGCGCATTTTCTGCCACTCGGGGTGGCTGTAGCCGCGTTTATTGCGCACCGTGACCAGTTGTTCGGCGACCAGCTGCTTCAGCCATTCGGTGTCGATCCAGTCTGGCAGATGCACGGTGCCGGGTGCATCCAGCACGCCCAGCGCCGGATCTTCATCCGAGGGGCGCTCGAGCCTTAGGAAGCGATAGGTCTCGGTCTTGAATGTAGCGGTGGCGATCGACCAAAGCCGTGCGCCGCGGCGCAGACGCTTGCCTCCGATGGTGGCGTCGACAAAGGTCGGGCCCGATACCGGCGTCGCGCGGTTGAAGCCCTCAAGGCCCTTGATGGGCGAGACCTGCTCGAACCCCTGCGTCCGCGCCCAGGCATAAACTGCCGCTGCCTCATAGCCGGTGTCGATCGCCAGCTTGGCGATCATCATTACTGCGCCGTTGGCATGGGTCCATGTTTGCCCCAAGAGCGCCGTCAGCTTGTCCCAGCAGGCCGGATCGTCGGGACCGCCTGGAATGACAATGTGATCGATCAGCCAGCTTTCCAGCCCGCGACCCCAAGCCCAGACATCGACCTCGATCCGGTCCTTCTGCACATCGACGCCAGCCGTCAGGAACAGACCGCCCTCGGGAATCTGCGCCCCGAAAGCTTCGCGGCGTTCAGCCAGCCGCTGCCATTCCGGTGCATCGCCCGACTCAACCCATGTCTCGCCCAGCAGCGTGTTGCGCGCCGCGCGCAGCATCTCTTCCGAGCCCTGCGCCGCCAGCCAATCCTGTGCGATCTGCTGCCAGCTTTTCCAGCCCAGCGGTGAATAGAGCGCCGAGAGATGGAAGCCGATCGAATGCGGATCGGCGGACACTGCCGTTGCCCGCCATTCGCCGCGCTCCAGCATTTGCGTCTTGTGATGCTCGGCGATGGGTTTTTCACACCCCTCGCAATGATAGGCTGCGGTGTCGGGCCGCCCCTTGTCCCAGCGGAGCCTCTCAAACTGCAGCCACTGCATCACTCCGCAATGCGGACAGGGCACAAAATACCGCCGCTGGTCCGACGCCTCGAACTCCCGCTCGATCCGGCTCAGCCCGCGAATGGTCGGCGTCGAGACCATGAACACCTTGCGCCGGTGCGAAAAGGTGGTGGTGCGTGCTTCGGCGAGCGTGACCGGGTCGCCTTCCTCGTCGGCGGAAGCCGGATAGGCATCGACCTCATCGAGAAAGATGTAGCGCGCGGGCATCGATCGCAGGCCGGTCGCCGAGTTCGCCCCGGTCAGCACCAGAATGCCGCCGGGGAATTCCTTGGACAGCATCGAGTTGCCCGCGTCCCGCGACCGCGCCGGGTTCACCCGTTCCCGAAGTGCCGGGCTTTCAGCAATTAGAGGGTCCAGCCGCCCGCGCGATGACCGCTTGGCCATCTCCACCGTCGGCAGCACGGCCAGCATCGGGCCCGGCGCGTGGTGGATCACAAAGCCGATCCAGTTGTTGCCCGCCTCCGTCGCGCCGACCTGCGCCGCCTTCATGAAGCTGATCCGCTGCGCCGAGTGGCGCGGCGACAACGCATCCATGATCTCGCGCAAGTATGGTGTGCGCGCGGTGCGGTACTGGCCCGGTTCGGCCGAGGCCCGCGAGGACAGCTTGCGGTGCTGATCCGCCCATTCCGACACCGTCAGGTCGGGATCGGGCCGCATGCCGCGCCGCCAGGACCGCAGAATGTCCTCGGCCCCGTCAAACCCAAGATCGAGATCTTCGGTCAGATCGGTGTCGGTCGTATCGTCGTCGTTATCCGAGGCTGACCCGGAGATCGGCAAGGGCGTCGAGTTGCGCTCTGACATGGGTTTCCAGCACCCTCTGCAGGATCGCGGCCTCGATCATCACCGGTATGCCGGATTGTTTTTCCACCTCCGCCGCCACGTCGGCCGCCATCAACGCCGCCACCCTGCTGGGCCAGGTGACCCAGACGTCGCGTTCCTGTCGCGCCAGTCGAAACACCAGCGTTTCCACCCGGGCCCGATCGACCAGCGTGCCCTTCTTCTTCTGGATCGCCAGCTGACGTTCCTGCGCCTGGTAGACCGTCAGCGCGGTGCGGGCCTTGAGGTAGGATGAGCTGTCAGCTGGCCCCGAAAAGCCACTGTCGCCACCGGTGCTGCGCCGCTGCTGGTCGGGGTCGGTCATCTCGGCGCGGCGCACGTCCGAGGCTGCGGCGTTGATCGACCCGTCGCTGTAAACCGCCAATCGCCCGGCTTTGCGCGCCTTCTGAATGGCGCCGCGCGACAGGCCGGAATGGGCGGAATACTCGCGCTCGGACATACCTTCCATGGCGATTGGATGTGCCTTCAAGATATTGGAATTAAACCGAAATAATAATCTTATTCAGTTGATTACACTCGCCCGTCGAGCGATTCTCGGATCATGAAATTACCCCCGGATCGGAGACACGCCCATGACCATCGCCCATCGCTTCAACACCGAAGCCGCCCGCCTGCTGCCGCACATGGCGACAGACCTTGCGGTCGACCCCACGATCACCACGGCGGGTGAGATCGACGAGATCGTCTTTCGCCGCAGCGAATTCCTCGGCGGGATGGCTTGCGCGATCCTTGCCATGATCGAACAGCAGGAATGAGGAGACGGATATGACCGCCATCACCACAATCCGCATCGATCATGACGCGCTGCCTGACCAGTTTGACCGCTCGCGCCCCGACGCTGTCGCCGCCGCTATCGAGGCCGCGTTGCGCGAGGACGGGATCACCGCCGAGGCCTCGGACGTAATCTCGCATCTCAAGGTCGAACTGCCCACGACGCAACTGGCCGCTGCCAGCGCCGTGTTGGCCGAGCTGCAGCTGATTTAATGCCACCGAGTGTAATCAGAAAGCACTGATATTGCTCTGATTTGCCTACGATAATGGGCGCAGCAGAGCGATGGTGATGACACGCAAACGATGCAACTCGCCACCGCGCTCAAGCAGCGCAGAGATAGCGCAAAAGTAAGGAGCCCCGCCATGGCCCGCCTCAACCCTGCCACCACACCCCGCCACCAGCTACGCGCCGAGAAGGCCCGGCGTAATAAAGAGGCTGCCTTGAGCGCGTTCCTTGCGAAAAAGGCGGAGATCGACGAGATGCTTGAGCGCGTGCAGGCCCTCAGCGCGGATCATTTCAACGCCCACCCCGACGAGATCAATTGGGGCGATGTCGGAACCCTTGAGCATTACGCGAGCCAGCTCAAGCGTATCACGGACAGCGCGTTCAACGAGGGCGAATACGCCGAATAAACCGGCCACGCCGCATGATGCAGCCCGCCAATGCGGCGGGCTTGCCCCGGTAGAAGGGCGCGCGACCGCGCGTCGCAACTCACAACCGGAGGCCCCCATGCCCAAACTCACCGATACGCAAAGCCTTATCCTCAGCGCCGCATCCCAGCGTCCGGACAATCTCGCGATGCCGCTGCCCAAGGGGCTGCATGGCGCCGCTGCGAAAAAGGTCGTCAGCATGATGATCGGACGCGGCTGGCTCGAGGAGGTCGACGCCGATCTGCGAAAGGGCGAACCGCTCTGGCGGGAAACCGGCGATGGCCACGGTACCACGCTGGTGGTCACCGACGCAGGGTTGCTCGCCATCGGGATCGAGCCAGCGGTGGTCAAGACCATGGCCGCGATCCGAACACATGCCGCCCAACCGCCCGCGCCCAAACCGCCGACACCGCGCACCGGAACCAAGCAGGCGCAGATCATCACCCTTCTGCAGCGTCCCGAAGGCGCTACGATCGCCGAGATTGTCGTGGCAACCGGTTGGCAAGCTCATAGCGCGAGGGGCATGATTTCGGGGGCGCTGAAGAAGAGGCTGGGCCTGCCTGTCACCTCGGAAAAGGTCGAGGGGCGCGGCACGGTGCATCGCTTGAACGCCTCCTAAGCATCTGAATCTTATCCCCAGCGCTGGAACAGCCTGCGCAGCGCGTAGTTGCGCAGGAGTGAAATGCCAACAAAAACCGCACCGATTATCAGGTTTTCGCCAATATGCAGGTGCAGGCCGAACCATGGGAACACCACGATCTGTGCCGCGACGGCCAAGATATAGCCCACGACGACATTCGTGACGGCTTCGACAAATGACATGCGTCGGGACTGTGTCATGCGCGCTTCCTCGTTTGAGGAGCCGGGCTCTCAGCCTCGTCCTGTTCGGCGGCGCGACTGGCCGTCCGCCCCGTCGCCATCTCCCACCGCCGCACGGCCACATCGCAATAGACCGGGTCCAGTTCCATCGCGAAACACCTTCGCCCAGCGCGTTCGGCAGCGATCAACTGGGTGCCGGAGCCGCAGAAGGGTTCATAGATCAGGTCGCCCGGATCGCTGAAAGCAGTCAGCACTGCTTCGACCAGCGCCACAGGGAATACCGCCGGATGCGATCCGGCCGCGCCCAGCCCTCCCTTGTGGCGCATGATCCGGAAAACGCTGTCGGGGATGCGGTGGCTTTGGATCGCGTTGCCGGTGCCGGTCTTGGCGTGAACGGTGCCGTCGGCTCCGCGCAGCCCACCGCCGCCGAGGGTTACACCCGCGTGTTTGGACGGGACAGTTTTGTGTGGTTTGCGTGAGCTGTGGTTGAAGTGGAAAATGAACTCGTGCGACGGGGCCAGGCGGCCGTTCCAGTCGCCCGGCAGACCCGGGCCCTGATCCCACACATACCAGCCAAAGCGTCGCCAGCCAGAGCTGCGCATCCATTCCACCCATCCTTCCCAATAGGGCATCCATTCGCCGTCGCGGTGCACGAGGCCAAGGTTCACCAGAAGCTGGACGTCGTCCGTGACCGGGGCCGCTGTGAACACGCCCTGCATCAATGCGTCCCAATCGCCGACCTTGTCCTTGGCCGCGCCATAGTCGCGCTGCTGGGCATAGGGTGGCGAGGTGAACATCAGCGTCGCTTGTTCGCCCTGCGTCAGCCTGGCGACGACGTCCGGATCGGTGGCATCGCCGCAGCACAGCCGGTGCTTGCCCAGCGCCCAGATATCGCCCGACTTGGTGATCGGTTCGGCGGGCGGTTCGGGGATCGCGTCGGCGGCATCGTCGGAGATCGCCGGGTGGTCGTCGGCATCGGCCAGTAGCGCGTCCAGTTCGTCCTCGGGGATCCCGATCAGCCCGAGGTCGAAGTCCTCAGCCAGCAGGGCTTGCAATTCCTGCAAGAGCAGGGCCTCGTCCCAGCCGCCCAGTTCGGTCAATTTGTTGTCGGCGATGCGATACGCCCGGCGCTGCGCCTCGGTCAGATGACCCAACACGATTACCGGGGCCTCGGACAGTCCGAGCTGGGCGGCAGCCAGGACACGGCCGTGCCCGGCGATCAGCTCGCCATCGGCAGCCACCAGCACCGGGACGGTCCATCCGAACTCGGCCATGCTGGCGGCGATCTTTGCCACTTGGTCAGCGTCATGGGTCTTGGCGTTGCGGGCATAGGGGCGGAGCCGGTCAACCGGCCAGTGCTCGATCCGGCCCGGCAGGATTGGAGCGTTCATGAAGCCAGCCTCATGGCCGTCAGGTCGGCGAAGGTCTCGCCCGTTTCCGCCAGCACGGCATTGGCACCGGTGAACTGCTGCCAGCGCTCGATGGCTACATCGACGTAAGCCGGGTTCAACTCGATCCCAAAACACACCCGGCCGGTGGTCTCGGCCGCGATCAGAGTCGTGCCGGAGCCCATGAAGGGTTCATACACCGCCTGACCGGGGCTGGAATTGTTCAGGATTGGGCGGCGCATGCATTCGACCGGCTTCTGGGTGCCGTGAACAGTGGCGGCGTCCTGGTCCTTGCCCGAGATGTGCCAGAGCGTCGTTTGCTTGCGGTCGCCTGCCCAGTGGCCCTTGCCGGTCTTCTTCACGGCATACCAGCAAGGTTCGTGCTGCCAGTGGTAATCGCCTCGGCTCAATACAAGCCGATCTTTGGCCCAGATGATCTGCGACCGCACGGCGAAACCGGCCGCGACGAGGCTTTCGGCCACGGTCGCAGCGTGCAGCGCGCCGTGCCAGACATAGGCGACATCGCCGGGGAACAGCGCCCAAGCCTCGTGCCAATCGGCCCGGTCGTCGTTCAGCACCTTGCCGGTGCGTTTGGTCTTGGCCGCGCCCGCCTGATTGCGCCAGGACGGGTCATATTCCACGCCATAGGGCGGATCGGTGACCATCAGCAGCGGCTTTACATCGCCCAGCAGCCGCTCGACCACATCGGCGGACGTACTGTCACCGCAGATCAACCGGTGCGATCCCAGCTGCCAGAGGTCGCCCGGTACCGACACTGGCGTGACCGGATGTTCGGGAATGTCGTCCTCGCCCTCCACCGGCCCGTCGTCGCCCAGCGCATCCGGATCACGCAGCAGCGCATCCAGATCCTCGTCGGTGATCCCGAGCAGCGACAGGTCGAAATCCTCGGCCAGCAGCCCCGCGATCTCATCGCGCAGCATGGCCTCGTCCCATTCGCCCAACTCGGTCAATTTATTGTCCGCGATGCGGTAAGCCCGGCGTTCGGCCTCGTCGAGGTGGCCGAGCCGGATCACAGGTACGTCGGTCAGCCCGAGCATCGTGGCCGCCAGCACCCGCCCATGTCCGGCAATCAGCTCGCCATCGTCGGCCACCATGCAGGGCACTGTCCAGCCGAACTTCGCCATGCTGGCCGCGATCTTGGCCACCTGGTCGTCACCGTGCATCTTGGCATTGCGGGCATAGGGGCGCAGCCGATCAATCGGCCACGTCTCAATCTCGCTTGGCGCGAAGACAAGGTCCATGGGGTGGTTCTCATTTGGCGATGGGCGGGCAGGCCGATGTGCGCGGCCAAGACCGGCAGCGGCAGAATCGGGATCCGCGATGTGGAGAAAAACGAAAGCGCCCGAGAGGGGGGTTCTCCGGGCGCTATTCTTCGATGATCAATAGGTAGGTCAAGGGGGGCAGCTTTGTCAAACGAAAATCTCGGGCGGATTCAATGGCTTCGCGGAGGGGTGGCTTCCGAAGCTTGGCTTCTGGTCCAAGTGGCTTCCCTGGATTCCACGGGGTGGATTCTTGACAGAAATAGTAAAATCCACCCTGAGAGCCGGGCCAACCAACGTAAGGCGCTGTAATATCGTGACTTTATTTCGCGTTATCGCCGAGGTGGCTTCCGCCTGGATTCCCCGGTGAAGAAGCCAGTCGCTAGCGAAATGCCGCGCTGCGCCCCCCCGTATACGATCGAGGGCGGGGAGGAACCATGGCGGGGGGAACGACGGACCTAACCATCAGCTGCCGATCGTGTGTTTCCGCCGAGCGGCCGCTGTCAATCCATAGCCCACCCGCCCGATTTTGGGTGGCGGGAAGTGTAAATTCGCTGCAGATGCGATCGCATCAATAACAAGCGCTTCATGCGGGCCTCGGTGTTCCCTCTCAAAGCTATGGTTGAGGTCCGACCTGCCACTACAGGGAGCGTGAACTGTAAGGCTGCAGGCATAAGTTAGCGGAAAACCAACCTTGTTCATTCTACCAGTGTCTACTAGTTTCAACACAAATCCCTCAGAGAGGACATTTTCGAAATGCAAAATGAAGACATTTTGACCGTGAGAGAGCTCGCTGAGTATCTCAAAATCGCTGAGAAAACGGCCTATCGGTTTGCTTCTGAGGGGAAGGTTCCCGGTTTCAAGGTGGGAAGCGCGTGGCGGTTTCGCAAAAGCGAGATCGATCGCTGGATTGCTGAGCAGGAACAAAAACGAGAAGGGGAGCAAAAATGACAGGTCAGCAACAGGCTGAAGCGTTGCGCCGGGAAATCTGGCAAATTGCAAACAGAGTGCGAGGCGCAGTAGACGGCTGGGACTTCAAGCAATTCGTCTTGGGCGCATTGTTCTATCGCTTCATCAGCGAGAACTTCACCAAATACATCGAAGGTGGTGACGAGAGCATCAATTATGCAGGTATGTCTGATGCCGATATCCCAGATGAAGCTAAGGTCGATGCGATCAAGACCAAGGGATACTTTATCTATCCCAGCCAGCTCTTTGAAAACGTCGTCAAAACCGCGAGCAAGAACGACAGCTTGAATACCGAATTGGCTGAAATTTTTTCGGCGATCGAGGCTTCTGCCAGCGGCTATCCGTCCGAACAGGACCTCATCGGCCTCTTCGCTGACTTCGACACCACCAGCAACCGCCTTGGCAACACGGTTAAGCAAAAGAACGAACGTCTTACGGAAGTCCTAAAGGGCGTGGAAAGCGTGAACTTGAAATTCGACGAGAACGAAGGCGACCTATTCGGCGATGCCTATGAGTTCCTTATCTCGAACTACGCGGCCAACGCGGGCAAATCAGGCGGTGAGTTCTTCACGCCCACCCATGTTTCCAAGTTGATCGCGAAGCTGGCCTTGCACAAGCAAAAGAGCGTCAACAAGATCTATGATCCGGCGGCGGGGTCTGGGTCGCTGCTTCTGCAGGCCAAGGATGAGTTCGACAAACACATCATCGAAGACGGCTTCTTCGGGCAGGAGATCAACTACACGACCTACAACCTCGCCCGCATGAACATGTTCCTGCACAACATCAACTACGACAAGTTCAACATCCAGCATGGCAACACGCTGGAAGACCCGCATTTCGGCGATGACAAACCCTTTGACGCCATCGTGTCGAACCCGCCGTATTCGGTGAAATGGAAGGGCGCGGATGACCCGACGCTGATCAACGATGAACGCTTCGCCCCGGCTGGTGTGCTGGCCCCGAAGTCGAAGGCCGATTTTGCCTTTGTCCTTCATGCGCTGCACTACTTGTCGGCCAAGGGTCGGGCCGCGATCGTTTGCTTCCCTGGTATCTTCTACCGCGGCGGCGCGGAGCAGAAGATTCGCAAGTATCTGGTCGACAACAACTATATTGAATCGGTAATCGCACTCGCACCAAACTTGTTCTTCGGGACGACCATTGCGGTAACTATTTTGGTGCTGGCCAAGAATAAGACAGACACCGCCGTTCAGTTTATCGATGCGACTGGTGAGGGTTTCTTCCGTAAGGGCGTGAACATCAACATCATGGATGACCGGCACATTGCCGAGATCATGAGGATGTTCGACAGCAAGGAAAACGTGCCCCACCTTGCGGAAACGGTGAGCTATGGCAAGATTGCTGACGCTGAATACAACCTGTCCGTCAGCGCGTACGTGGAGCCCAAAGACACCCGCGAAGTTGTTGACATCAAAGAGCTAAATTCGAAAATAGTGTCCACGGTCGCCAGGATTGACGAGCTGCGCTCAGACATCGACGCCATTGTCGCGGAGATCGAGGCATGAGCAAGTTGGGTTCTCTGGAAAGGCTGCTGGATGAAGCTGCTGTAATCTGGACTCCTTTGGGTGAACTTGGTGACTTGATCCGTGGAAACGGTCTGCCGAAGTCTGACTTCACTGAAACTGGTGTGCCCGCGATCCACTACGGCCAGATCTATACTTTTTATGGGCTTTCAACTGAGGAAACCATCTCGTTTGTTTCGCCAGAGACCGCTGCAAGCCTAAAAAAAGTGGATACGGGCGATGTCGTGATTACCAATACAAGCGAAAACTTCGAAGATGTAGGAACGCCCCTGGTCTATTTTGGTCAAGAACAGGCCGTAACCGGCGGGCACGCAACAATCTTCAAGCCCAACAGGTCGGTGTTGGGGAAGTATTTTGCTTATTTTACTCAAACGCCTGCTTTCGAGCAAGAAAAGCGCAAATACGCAAAGGGGGCAAAGGTAATTGATGTTTCTGCCAAGGATTTGGCAAAGGTCCTGATACCTATACCATGCCCCAAGAACACAAAGAAATCACGTTCGATCCAAGCGGAGATTGTTCGGATTTTGGACAGTTTCACCGAGCTGACAGCCGAGCTGACAGCCGAGCTGACAGCCGAGCTTAAAGCCCGCAAGCAGCAACACAACTACTATCGAGAGCAATTGCTGGACTATGGGGGCAAAGATGTTGAGCATTTGCCCATGGGTGATGAGCGGGTTGGAGCCTTCACGCGCGGCGGCGGCCTTCAGAAGAAAGACTTCGCAGAGTCTGGAGTAGGCTGCATTCACTACGGTCAGATTTACACCCACTACGGGACCTATGCCCATACAACGAAAAGCTTTGTTTCAGAAGAGTTTGCGAAGAAAGCTCGCATGGCAAAACCGGGCGATTTAGTTATTGCGACTACGAGCGAAAACGATGAAGACGTCTGCAAGGCCGTGGCTTGGCTTGGCGATGAGGATATCGCGGTTAGCAGCGACGCATGCTTCTACTCGCACAAGTTAAACCCCAAATTTGTCGCCTACTTCTTCCAAACGGAGCAGTTTCAAAAACAAAAACGGATTCACATTACCGGCGCAAAGGTCAGACGCGTTAATGCCGACAACCTCGCCAAGATATTGATCCCTGTTCCCTCTGCCGAAGAGCAAGACCGCGTCGTCAACATCCTCGACAAGTTCAACACGCTGACCGCTTCGCTGAGCGAAGGCCTGCCGCGTGAGATCAAGTTGCGTCAGCAGCAATACGAACACTACCGCGACCTGCTCTTGAGCTTCCCCAAATCTGAGGAGGCCGCGTAAATGAGCCAGACCCTCGAGGAGATCGCACAACAGCTGCATGCAGCCGATAAGAAGGTGCAGTTGATCTACGCCTTCAACGGCACTGGTAAAACTCGGCTGTCCCGTACCTTAAAGGACCTAATCGCTCACAAGACTGAAGACGGTCAGGAAAGCGAGCTCTCGCGCGAAAAAATTCTGTACTACAACGCCTTCACCGAGGACCTGTTTTATTGGAACAATGACCTGCAGGGTGACGGCGATGCCAAATTGGTGATCCAGCCGAATACGTTCACTGAATGGATCTTGACCGAGCAAGGGCAAGAGCCAAATATCACTAGAAATTTTCAGCGATATGCCAATGACAAGCTGACACCCACTTTCAACCAAGAATATACCGTTCAAACCAAGGATGAGCTTGGGCAAGACAAAGAGATCGTGATCAAGGCCAATTCTGAAGTCACATTCTCCGTTGAAGCCGGTGGGGATGAGGAAACCGGTAACTTCAAGATATCCAAGGGTGAAGAAAGCAATTTCATCTGGAGCATCTTCTTCACCCTCCTTGAAGAAGTGGTTTCGGTTCTGAGCATTGCCGAGGTCGGCGATCGACCAACAGATCAGTTCAATGTGCTGCAGTACGTTTTTGTTGATGACCCAGTCAGCTCGCTTGATGAAAACCACTTGATCGAATTGGCGGTGAACCTAGCGAACCTGATCAAAGCTGCGCCGCAGCAACTGAAATTTGTCGTCACGACCCACAGTCCATTGTTCTACAACGTTCTGCACAACGAGCTTGACCTAAGAAAGCAGGGTAAGAAAGAAGGGTGCTATCTGCTTGAGCGGATGGAAGATGGGACCTTCAATCTGAACGTCAAGTACGGCGATGCGAACAAGAGTTTTTCCTATCATTTGCATTTGAAGAAGGTGTTGGAAGAGGCGATCGCTGGCAACGCTGTCGAGCGATACCATTTTACGCTGCTTCGGAACCTTTATGAGAAAACAGCCGGGTTCCTGGGCTATGCAAGGTGGAGCGATCTGCTTGACACGGTGGACGGCAGTAAAGATGCCTACGTAAGGGCAATCAATACTTTCACCCACTCAGCGCTTTCGAATGAGCAGGTCCGGGATCCTTCGCCTGCCGAGAAAAACACTGTGAAGCTCTTATTGGATAACCTGGTGAACAATTACGCCTATTGGCAACAGGATGAGCAAAATGGTTGAGCAGACGAAAACCATCGCGGAAACTAAGAATTTCATCGTCCTCGACAAGTACACCAAAGAGTGGGACGCCGCTGATCGGTACCAGAGCGAAGATGATCTGGAACGCGAGTTGGTTCAGGATCTGGTCAGTCTTGGCTATGAATTCCTGTCGGCCCTTACGACACCTGGGGCCATGCTCGCCAACGTTCGGGTACAGCTGGAAGAGCTGAACAACGTCAAATTTTCGGCTGATGAATGGAAGCGTTTTGCCGAAACTTACCTAGACAAACCCAGCGACAGCATCGTCGAAAAAACCCGCAAAATCCATGACAACTACATCCACGATTTCGTCTTTGACGATGGTCGCATCCAGAACATCTACCTGGTCGACAAAAAGAACAAGGCACGCAACAAACTGCAGGTAATCAAGCAGTTCGAGCAAGTGGGCTCCCATTCTAATCGCTATGACGTGACGATCTTGGTCAATGGTTTGCCTTTGGTGCAAATCGAGCTGAAAAGGCGCGGCGTGGCGATCCGAGAGGCGTTCAATCAGATCCATCGGTATAGCAAAGAGAGCTTTAACAACGAAAATTCCCTGTTTAAGTTCCTGCAGCTCTTCGTGATTTCGAACGGCACAGATACCCGGTATTTCGCCAACACGACAAAGCGCAACAAGAACAGCTTTGACTTCACCATGAACTGGGCGAAGTCCGACAATAGCTTGATCAAGGATCTGAAGGATTTCACCGCGACTTTCCTTCAGAAGCGCACACTGCTGAACGTTTTACTGCAGTATTCGGTTTTCGATGTCAGTGACACCCTGCTTGTCATGCGGCCTTACCAGATTGCTGCGACAGAACGCATTCTGTGGAAGATCAAAAGCTCATTTGAGGCCAAAAACTGGAGAAAACCAGAGAGTGGTGGCTTCATCTGGCACACCACTGGCTCTGGCAAGACGCTGACGAGTTTTAAGGCTGCGCGGTTAGCGACTGAGCTGGGATTTATCGACAAGGTCTTCTTCGTCGTGGACCGTAAGGATCTCGACTACCAGACGATGAAGGAATACCAGCGATTTTCCCCTGACAGCGTTAACGGCTCTGACAGTACGGCCGGGTTGAAGCGCAACTTGGGTAAAGACGATAACAAAATCATTGTCACGACAATCCAGAAGCTGAATAACCTGATGAAATCAGAGGGTGATCTGCCGGTGTATGATCAGCAGGTGGTCTTCATTTTTGACGAATGCCATCGCAGTCAGTTTGGTGAGGCACAGAAGAATCTGAAGAAGAAGTTCAAGCGATTTTATCAGTTTGGTTTCACCGGAACGCCGATCTTTCCTGAGAATGCACTAGGGGCTGAAACGACTGCAAGCGTGTTTGGGCGTGAGTTGCATTCGTATGTGATCACTGACGCCATCCGCGACGAAAAGGTTCTGAAGTTCAAGGTCGACTACAACGATGTTCGTCCCCAGTTCAAAGCCATTGAAACCGAGCAAGACGAAAAGAAACTTAGCGCCGCCGAAAACAAGCAAGCGCTTCTGCATCCTGAACGCATTCGAGAAGTTTCGCAGTATATACTGAACAACTTCCGTCAAAAAACCCACAGGACGCAGGCGGGGAGCAATGGGTTCAACGCCATGTTTGCCGTCAGCAGTGTGGATGCGGCAAAGCTCTACTATGAAACCTTAAACGCTCTGCAAGTAGACAGTGAAAAGCCGCTCAAGATCGCGACGATCTTCTCGTTTGCAGCCAACGAAGAGCAAGATGCGATCGGGGACATTCAGGACGAGAGCTTTGATGTGTCAGCGATGAATAGCAGCGCGAAGGAATTTTTAAGCGCGGCAGTCGATGACTATAATGGATTCTTTAAGACGAATTTTAGTGTCGATAGTAGCGGTTTTCAGAACTATTATCGCGACCTCGCCAGCCGGGTTCGCTCGAGGGATATCGACCTACTCATTGTCGTCGGCATGTTCCTTACTGGCTTTGACGCTCCGACGCTCAATACATTGTTCGTCGACAAAAACCTCCGCTACCATGGCTTGATGCAGGCGTTCTCCAGGACCAACCGAATCTTCGATGCGACGAAGACATTTGGCAATATCGTAGCGTTCAGGGACTTGGAGCAAGCCACCGTTGATGCGATTACGTTGTTTGGTGACAAGAACACAAAGAACGTCGTGCTGGAGAAGAGCTACGACGAATACATGAATGGTTTCGCCGATCAGGAAACAGGTACTGCGCGTCGCGGGTTCATCGATGTTCTGAACGAGTTAAGCGAACGCTTTCCCAAGCCGGACGAGATTGTCAAAGAAGAAGACAAGAAGGAGTTTGCAAAGCTCTTTGGTGAGTATCTGAGGATAGAGAATGTCCTTCGGAACTACGATGAGTTCACTGCATTGAATGCCTATCAGGGGCTGGACCCAACAGACCCTTATGCCGTCGAGGAGTTCAAGCAAAAGCACTACTTGAGCGACGATGACCTTCGTGACTTGGAGGCAATAGACCTGCCTTCCGACAGAGCAATTCAAGACTATAGATCGACGTACAATGATATTCGCGATTGGCTGCGCCGGGCAAAGTCGTCGGCTGAGCAAGAACAGAGCAATATCGAGTGGGATGACGTAGTCTTTGAGGTGGACCTTCTCAAATCGCAGGAGATCAACCTCGACTACATCCTCGAGCTAATCTTCGACAAAAATAAGAAGGTGAAGAGCAAGGGGGATCTGATTGACGATGCTCGCCGCGTCATTCGCGGTAGTCTTGGTAATCGAGCAAAAGAGAGTCTGATAGTGGACTTCATTAATCAGACTGATCTTGACCAGATTGATGACAAAGCTGGTGTGATTGACGCATTTTTTTCGTTTGCTCAGGCTGAACAACGCAAGGAAGTCGAGGAGCTTATCAAGTCAGAAGATCTAAACTCTGACGCTGCGAAGCGTTATATTTCGGCTTCCATAAAACGCGAATTTGCAAGTGAAAACGGCGCTGACCTAAATGCTATACTCCCGAAAATGAGCCCGCTAAATCCGCAGTTTCGGACCAAGAAGACGACCGTCTTTGAAAAGATTTCAACGTTCGTCGAAAAGTTCAAAGGAGTGGGCGGGCAAGTCTAGGGATACTGTTGGCGCGAACTAGTCAGGCGTGTTCACTTCTGCGTGTTGCCAGTCGTGATAAGTCGGGCGACGACGCCAAGTACTTGTCGCGTCGCATCAGGAAATATTCAGTCTTAACTGCCCCTTGCCCCGGAAACCTAGCCAACCCCGCGTGACTCTTAGGCCGCGATCTCATAGCGTCGCGTCTGAATGGTGGTTTGGGAGACACGGGGTGAAGGCAGCAGAGACCAAGGTTGATCGTTTTCTGGCCAGCAATGAGACGTCTTTCGCGATTCCTGTCTATCAGCGTAATTATGACTGGGCGAAGACGCAATGCGCGCAGTTGTTCAAGGATATTCTGGAAGTTGGGGGCATAGACGATCTGTCCGGGCATTTCATTGGCAGCGTCGTTTACGTTCATGATGATGTTTACACTGTCTCAGGACTTCGCGAATTTACGATCATTGATGGCCAGCAGCGCCTGACCACGCTGACGCTTATCTACATCGCCATCTTCCGTTACCTGATTACCGCGGGTGAAGAGCGCGAAGCCCAGCGCGTCTACAAGACATTCCTGATCAACGAATTTGCAGAAGACACCGAGAAGCTGAAGCTGAAACCCACCGACAACAACAAGGCCGCGCTGGCTCAGCTAATGGATCCACAGGAAGCGGTTAAGGTCAGGGGGTATTCGCGGTTGGTCGAGAATTTCCGCTTCTTTCAGACCAGGATCGACGCGTCCAACGTGGCAATTGTCCTTAAGGGACTGTCCAAACTCATCTTTGTCGACATTGCGCTGGACCGCCAGAAGGACAACCCGCAGCGCATATTCGAGAGCCTGAATTCGACGGGTCTGGAGCTTTCGCAGGCTGACCTAATCCGCAACTACATCCTTATGGGATTGCCGCGCAAAGAGCAGGAGCAGGTGTTCCGCAAGTTCTGGGAGCCAATCGAGCGCAATGCGCGAAATCTCGAGGTGAATGAAAGCCGCGTGTCAGATTTCATCCGTGACTATCTGACACTGAAGCAGAAGGACATTCCTAACAAGGGCGCGGTCTACGCCAAGTTCAAAGAGCGCTTTCCCACACCAAACTCGCCCGAGCTGATGGATGCGCTTGTCGAAATCCGCGATCTGTCGAACGTCTATGCGCGCCTGCTTAATCCTGATCTGGAAACGGACGCCGTGATCGCGCGCGAACTCGGCTATATCCGCACACTCGAAATCAACGTGTCCTATCCGTTCCTGATGCCGGTCTATCGGGATTTCCAGGCCGGGGTGATTTCCCGAGACGACTATGCTGCAGTGTTGCGTTTGGTACAGAGCTATGTCTGGCGTCGCGCCATCTTGGGCCTACCTACCAACGCGCTGAACAAGATCTTTATGGGCCTTTACGATCGGGTGGAACCCGCGGAATACCTCAAATCGATCCAGCGCGCGCTGATGCAGCGTGGCGGCACACAGCGTTTCCCGCGCGACCCCGAGGTGCTGGCGGTTCTCAAGGAGAAGGACATGTACAGCGTAAAGGGGCGCACGCGCACCTATTTCTTTGACAGGCTCGAGAACCACAACAACCGAGAGATCGTCGATGTCACGGTGCCCGGAATCACGGTCGAGCATATCTTCCCGCAAAACCCTGATCCGGAATGGCGCAGCATCCTCGACGAGGACGACTATGCGGCGATGGGAGAGCACTTCCTCAACACGATCGGCAACCTGACGCTGTCAGGCAACAACGGTCGACTTGGTAACAAGACATTTACCGCAAAGCGGGACATGAACCACGATGGTGCTGAACAAGGCTACCGCTACAGTCGGCTCTGGCTCAATCGCGACCTGCAGACCCTTGATCATTGGAACGTCGCACAGATCGAAGCGCGGGCAGAGCGCATCGCACAGCGGTTTCTTGAGGTCTGGCCCGCCCCCAGCGTGGACGTGCTGGTCGGCTCGGATGTTGATGAGGTCAATATCTTCGAGGCGGAAGAACCGAAATTCAAAAAATTGGAATATGCGGTTTTCCTCGGAAACCGGCTCTGGGTGACGCAGGTCAGCCGTCTTTACGTCGAGGTCATCCAGCGTCTGCTTTCTGAGCAACCTGACGCTTTCCACGGTACGAAGCTTGGTGATCGCATCCAACTGGCCGCCGACCCCGCCAGCTTGCGCCAGTCGGTTCAGGTCGCGGAGGGCTATTTCGTCGAGGGCAACATCGATTCGACGACTAAATTCGAGCGGATGAAATACACCCTGACCGAACTGGGTCTCGAGGATGAGCTGTTCATCAAGTTCGCATAGGGTTTGGGATACCCTCATCTTTCACTGCCTGGCGAGCTTGCAGCCCAAGGTCGCACTCTCGGCATCGCTGCTGTCACCTCCACCTCCCGCAGCATACCGCACACCACCAGCCCATCCCGGACCCAGCCCAGCGCCTGCCACCAATCCTCATATCCGCGCCGGGCGGATGCAATCTGCTCCGGATGCGGCCGCCATGTGACCGGACAGGCCAAGACCTCGACCGATCGCCATTTACCGCGAGTCAGCACCCGTTCAGTGCTCACAATCTCCGTCACGGCCCGAACACCATGCTGATTTTGCCGCGTCGCGACCGGCACACAGCGCGGTACGACACCGGGCATCCAGTCGGGGGTCAACCCGGCGCGGGCCAGTTCGGTGATGCGGATGGCCATGCGGATGCCGCCCAGACTGTCGGGCATCCCGGCCACGGTGGCAGCGATGACCTCGGCGTCCGCGTGGGTGTAGCTGCCCATCTTGTGCTGGCCGCCATCGACCTTGCAGCCCAACGCGGCACGCTGCATCAGGACATATTCGAGGCCAAACCCGAAGCCCTCCTCGACCACATCCTCTGGCGGCGGCAATTCCAGCTGTGCCTTTTCCACCCGGAACGCCCATTCCAGCGCTACCTGCACGCCCAGCACGCGTTTGACTTTTGCACCACTCGTGCGGGTAATTCGTCCCTGCATGCTCATGGCTGCCATCCTTCAAAGAGGTTCATTTGCACCGGGCCCACCGGCTCCTCGCTCGGTCGCCAGATCCACGGACCCGAGGCCATGGGCAGCTGCGAGAGTGCGCCACGCATGCGCTGCTGCCAGTGGGTGAACTCCGTTGCCGAGCAGGCGCAGAGCGCGTGCCCGATGGGCCAGCCCATCAGCCATCCGACGAAGATCGAATTGAGCCGCCGCCGCGTCCGGGCCTTCAGGATCCGACGCGAGACGGCCCGCCCATGCGAGGCAATCATTGAAGCCCAGAGCGGGCGCGAGATCGGGGCGTGCCGCGAGGACCGCCGCCCATGCGGCGTGATCGCCGGGTCCGGGTGGGTGAACCCCTGTTCTGCCCGGTAGTGCAGGATATCCATCCGGCTTTTGCCATCTGCCCGCGTCACGCTGGCCGGGCTGCTGCCCTTCCAGTTTTGGGCCGCCGGGGTGGGCCATTGCAGGACTTGTGCCGACAGCTTCGGCTCGCCCCGGCTGTTGATCTTGCCGTGCAGCCGGTCCGCCTGATCGTCCTCCACCGGGGTCTGCCATTGCGCCGCCTGCGCTGGCAAGGGTGGCCTCCCGCCCGAGCCATAGGTCTGGCCCGGCCCACCCTTCGCGCCGTCGGTCGCCTTTGGTGTCGACCAGTTGGTGATGCCCAGCGCCATTGCCTCCGCCTTGCGGGTGAAATCGCTGTTCCCCGCCGGATTGTAACTGGCGGTGCCGGGATGCAGGCTCATCGGTGTGGGCCAGGATGAAGATGCGCTGTCGCTGGTGCGGCGCGCCGACTTCTGCCGCGCTGAACAGGCCCGCCGCAGGCGTGTAGCCCATGTCCCAAAGCTCTCGCAGCACGGTCTCAAGGCCGAGGCTGACGTGACCGGCGACATTCTCGAGTAAGACCCACTCGGGGCTGCACTCGGCAATGATACGGGCGACGTCGGGCCAGAGGTGGCGGGGATCGGCGGCACCGTCACGTTTTCCGGCGGCGCTGAAGGGCTGGCAGGGATATCCTGCCAAGACGATGTCGAAGGCACCGAAGAATGGGAGGGCATCGAATGAGCGCAGATCGTCCCAGATCGGCGCTGGTGCAAAATACCTCGCGTGCTGGGCGGCAATGAGGACGGCGCGGGGCCAGTCCTCCCACTCGACAAAGGCGCGGCTGTGATAGCCAGGCTCGGCGAGCATGAGGCCCAGATCAAGGCCTCCGCCGCCTGCGCAGAGGGACAATCCGTGCCGGGGACGTGACACCATGCCATTCACCGCACTCCCCGCTGACGCAGCCTGTCCGCTGTCACCAGCCCGCGCGCCAGCATCAAACTGCACATGGCGGTGCTGATCATGCCGTTTGGCAGGTATTCGTCGGAGTTCACCTTGGCGGCGTAAAAGGCCGCCAGTTCATCCGGGCTGGGCGGTGGCTTGCCTTGGGCCTTGCGGCTGCGTTTGAATTTCAGGGCACTGACATTTGCGGCAGCCGCCTGCACATCGCGCTGGGCGGCGCGTTCCATGAACCGATCCAGCGCCTTGGGCCCATCGGGCGGGTTGGGGTGATCGTTCCGGGTCTGGGTCGCGACCTCGATGATCCGGTCCTCAGACAACCCGAGGTCATCGATCCAGCGGCGAACGTGCAGCCGCGCTGGCCAGCACTGCCACCAGGCAGGGAGGGTCGCATTGGTGGCAAAGCCCAGCGCCGAGAGAAGCTCGTCAAAGAACCGATCAAAATCGGAATCGCGCGCAGCCGCGTCCTCCTCCTCCTTTACTGGTTTACTTAGGGGTTCTCTTACAAGGTTAATCTCCGGATTTCGGAGATGGCTTTGGGCAAAATCAGGAGATGGCTTTGCCGCAAATCCGGAGATGGCTCCATGTCCGGAATCAGGAGTTGGGTCGGCGTTCTGTTCTTCCTCCGTTCCTGCAATTCCATCTCCGGTTTTCGGAGTTGGCTCTGGTGGAAACCCATCCTCGAACCCCAGGATGTAGCGCGTTGCTTTGCGCTTGTGGGTGCGCGGATCATAGCTGCGAACCCGGGTGATCAGGCGCAGCTCCTCAAGCTTGGTGAGATGGTTGTTCAGCGCTGAGACCGACATTTCCGCGTCCTCGGCCAATCGTACCTGCGTCGGGAAACAGCCGAAGTCCGGATTGTGCCGGTCACAGAGGAACCAAAGCACGATCTTGGTCGCAGGCTTTAATCCGCGTTGCTGGATGGCCCAGACGGTTGCCTTGTGGCTCATGATGCAACCCTCCGCGCTGGACGGACACGGGTGGTGAACCCATGATCGGCCAACGCCCCCAGCGCGTCGTCGAGACTGCGGACCAGCGCCCAGCCAAAGCCCTGCGCCAGCGCGGCATCGCGAAACGCCTCCTGGTTGGGGCGCAATCGGCCTTTCGGGGCTTTGAGTTCCAGAAACAGTACGCGACCGTCGCAGAGCACCATCAGGTCGGCAAAACCCGCGTGCACGCCCATGCCGACCAGGATCGCCTGACGTCGGACACCACGCGGCCCGGCCTCGGTCACTTCATTGGCGCAGTGATGAATGATGGCCGTGCGCGGCAGGGCAACGCGTAACGCCTGTACCACCGCACGCTGCAGATCGGCCTCGGGGGTTCCACGACGCCTCATTGCGCGCCCCTCCCATCTTGATCCCGCTGTGGGGCGTTACGGGTTGGCTGCCGTGCATCGACGACTACCAGCAGGATGCGGGCGTCCTCGCGTTCCTGTTCCGTCACGCCATGCTGAACGAGCACGTCGCAGGCGAGCCGGATCAGGTGGTCGGAATGGTGGACCACGTCCGCCACGACGGCGCGGGCCTCTGCAAGTCGGTCTGCGGGCCAAATTGACTTGTGCATCACCGGCGCCCTCCGACACGGCGGCGGCGCGGGGCGGCCTGCTCCTGCTCCTCCAGCCAGTCCTCGACTGCGGCGCGGCGGTAATAGACCTTGCGCCCGGCGCGCACGCAGGGCGGGCCGGTGCGTTGGGCCTCCCAGCGGCGCAGGGTGTCGACCGACAGGCCGAGTTCCAGCGCCAGGTCGAGACGGCTAATCCAGCCGACCAGCAGCTTGCGGGGCTTTTCCGTCGTTTCTGGCATCGATCCGAGATGCGGCATGGGTGTCTCCCTGTTCTGGCCCCGTGACTGGTCGTGTCGGGGGGCGTTTGCAGAGATCAGTGAGCGCAGAGGCGAAGGGGTGGCGGCGAGGCGTAGGGTGGCGGAAAGGCGGCGACCTTTGTGCCACCCCTTGTTTTATTGGGTGTTCTTGAGTTTTACGGGTCAGGTGGGGTGAAGCTGCGCCGCGCGGCCCGTGGTCGTGGGGGATGCGAAACGCAGGCCAAAGCCGCAAACACCCGCGAACAGCCGGATTTACAGAGGGTTTACCGGCATTGGCGGGCAAAGAGGGGGTGGCACCCGGCACGGCACCCCTGCCACCCATTGAATTTGTTGGAGATTTACAAAATCGGCGTGTTCCGGTGCATCGATTCCGGGTCTTTTGGCATCGTTTTGCGCGCGCCAGGGATCTGTGATCGCGGTGCCTCCGACCGACAACTGCCCTGCCCAGCGCCGGATCGCCAGTAAAACAAGGGGTGGCACAAAGGGGGCGACCTTTCCGCCACCCCGCGCCTCCCCGCCACCTGCCGTTCATGCTTGCCTTGATAGTACGGCGAAACCACGCCTCATGTCGGATGCAAGAAGGACAGGACACATGGCCGAGCGCACAAAGCTGACCGAGAAAGTACTCCGCGAGGCCGTGCCCATCGTTGGGCGCGATTACCAGATCTTCGACACAGACGTGCGCGGGTTCGCTGCCTGCATCTATCGCGGCGGCGGGCGGGCTTTCACGATCGACTATCGCCACGCCGGGCGGCAGCGCCGGATGACCTTCGGGCGCTGGCCGGAATGGCCGGTGTCAGCGGCACGCGAGCGGGCCAAGGAAATCCGCCGCGAGATCGATGCCGGGGCGGACCCATTGGCCCAGCGCGGGGCGCTGCGCGAAGCGCCGCGTGTGAACGACCTGATCGAGCGCTACTGCGCCCAGCACCTGCCAAAGCTGGCAGAACGCAATGCCGCCGACCAGCGCGCCTCTCTGACCAAGCTGGTGGCCCCGGTCTGGGGCCGAAAACTTGTGACGGAAATCACCTCGACCGACGTCGACAAGCTGCTGAACAAGATCGCTGAGGGCCGGGCGCGTCCGCACAAGGACAAACCCAACAACCGGGCGCGAAAGCTGCAGCCCGCGAAGCCAACGCCGGTGCGCGCCAACCGGATGGGAGAGGTGTTGCGCAAGATGTTCACGCTGGCGGTGGAATGGGGCTGGTGCACCGACAACCCCGCCCAGCGCTTTCATCGCCGCATCGAGACGCCCCGCGAGCGGTTCCTGTCCAAGGAGGAAATCACCAGCCTCGGCGCCGCACTGGATGCGGCAGAAGACCGGCGAGCTGCCGACATCATCCGCATGTGCATGCTGACCGGCGCGCGGCTGGGCGAGGTGCGGCAGGCGCGGTTCGAACAGTTCAACCTTGAACATCTGAGCTGGTCGAAACCACCGATGATGACAAAACAGCGCCGTGTGCATCGCGTGCCGATCTCGGACGAGACCGCCGCCATCGTGCGCCAGCGCCAGCTGTCGGTGCCTAACGGGACACCGTGGCTGTTCCCCGGCGATACGCCCGGCCAGCCGGTGCAGGAGGTGCGGCGGTTCTGGGCGCAGATCCAGAAGCAATGCGCGCTGCAGGACGTGCGCATCCACGACCTGCGCCACACATTTGCCTCCTTGCTGGTCAGCGGCGGGGCGTCACTGGAAATGATCGGCAAGCTGCTGGGCCACAGCCAGACGCAGACCACGCTGCGCTATGCGCATCTGATGGAGTCGCCCCTGCGCGCGGGGGTCGATGCCGTGGCCAGCGCTTTCCGACCGAAACCGAAGCTGGTTCACGACGCGGACGATCACGGCGACAAAAAGTCGGCCTGACGCGGATCGGCGCGGATCCGGATCATCACGCGTCCTCTCGTCGCAGGGCTCTCCAGATCGGTGTGATCCGCCGCCGAATGCTCCGGCTGTCGGGCATCTTCTTGCCGTCCGTCTGATCCGCGAACCAGTCCTGCATCTCGGCGACCAGCTCGGCTTGGGTCGCGGGCAGCCCGTGGTCGTGAATGCGCAGCATCAAGGCAACCGTCATCCCCTCCCAGTCATAGGATTTTGACGCGCCAGGCCCAGCCGCCACGCGCCGAACCATATCGTTTTCCTCTTCGAAGGCATGAACCTCCTCAGCCAAGATCAGCATGTCAGCCAACCCAACGGACAGTCCGTCTGGGGGATCCGTGATCAGCATCCAGTCGTGGCGGGCCAGAGGCTGGATGCGTCGCATGACGCCTTCAGAAGGGCCGGTGCCACACCGACGGAATAGCGGGAGCAGTTCCATAGGCGACAGCACGACCATGTCTGCAATGATTTCTTCGCCACAGCGAACAGGGGCGATCCCTGTCAGGATGCGGAATCTGCCTGTATGTGCCCAACCGGCGATGTCAGCGATATTGCAGCCCCAGCGGGCTGAGGCTTCATGAAGGGTGAAAAAAACGCGGGGCGGCAGGGCCATGGCTGAAACCTCCTCAAATGAACCGAGGATGATCTGAGCTCAAACCGCATGCAGCCCGCGCCTTGACGGCGCAGGGTAAGTGTCCGGGTGGAACGACCTGGTGGGCGTTAACGCGCCTCTAACGGCCGAAATGGTTTATCCGATAGACCTGTTTTGCTTTTGGTTGAGGACTGCTCTCCCCACACGTTCAACCTGCACGGGTGCTCGATTCGGAGCAAGAGGGCCACACGTACGAATCTGTGGAAAAGCGGAAACGACCCTGGTGGCATAGTCAGCAAAGGCGCTGTGGCCGTGCAAACGGCTTTGGTTCAGCCGGGAGCCGTCGTTAGCTGCGTTTTGAACAGATGGCTGGTTTCAATGCAATGCGACAATAAAAAGGTCCGGTTCGCAATCGGTTCACAGCTTCTTGAGCTTCTCGATCTCGCGAAGCGCTGCACTTTCAAACCGCTTTATTTGCTTGGAGATTTTCTCGTCTTCACCAAATGCGGCAGCGCTGCGTCGTCCATAGGACGAAAAGTTTCGAACGATCCGAACACCTTCGTCGTCGCGCACCTTCAGGTGGGTAAATCGGCGATACAGACGCTTGGTGTGTGCCTTGGTCGACTTTCCAGATGCGATGTTGCGCTCTGCAATCTTACGGGTCCGGCGCATCGCTCTTCGCATCTTCCGCCATTGGCGTGCAAGAGAGCTTTCCCTAATAGCAGGTCCCGCTTCGTGAAGCGCGAAGCCGAGGTATTGCGCCGCTTTCTCGGACAGAACAGCGCCTGTGCCTGTGAACTCGGTCTTTTCAGTTTTGTGCGGCGAAATCTCCAACTTCTCCGCTTTGATGAGGTCCATGATCTTGGCCTCGGCCGCTATCGCGTGAGCAGGTTCGCAGATCACCAAAATGTCATCCGAATACCTACGATACAGCGCGCCGATGCTGTCGCAATAAGCGTGCGCAGCGGCGTCGAAATCAATCATGTATAGGTTCGACGCCGCCGCGCTGATGGGGGTGCCCTGAGGGATGCCACGCCGATGCCCTTTTGCCAGTTCCGGGTTCGGGTGGAACTTGATGCCGTTGGCTTTCAGTTCCTCGACACTGGCGATCCGGTCCCGACTGTTCTTCTTCAGTCTGGGGGAGAGGGTGGGGTTCGCTTTCAGTTCTTCCAAATCAACGTAATGGAAGGCTGTAATTGCTCGAAACACGCGCATCCAATGCCTAGGGAGCGACGGAACGCCAAGCACGGACTTCAAACGGCGCTTCAGAAGCGTGTGGTCAAGATTGTCGAAGAAGCTGCTGACGTCGAATGCCAGTATTGTGACCGGGGCATGGCTCTTGGCGAAGGCAAGCACCTCAGCTGAGAAATCGTAGTTGCCGCGTCCGAGAGCACGATAGGCCAGCACGCTGTCGGACAGATCTGCGGCCTCATAGTGCGCGTCCAGCAACTTATTCATCTCGCTGGCGTAGAACGAAAGTATGCAGGCATCCCGATGCGATGCGTATTTGATAGGGCGGTCCTTTGAGGTAATCGTCCGCGCCCCAGTCTTCGGGCACTTCTTGTAGCGCTTCTCGGACTTCGTATAGTGCAGCAGCGGGAGAAACGAGTGCTGAAGCACGAAGTTCGAGTCCATTACCTTGCTGGCGAATTTCTCGCCTACGGGCAGATCGAAATGACGGTAGCCTCTGGACTTAAACCAATCGAGCGACATCAATCCTCCTTGTCGCAGAGTTCGGAGGACTGGCCCTGACCCTGGGCTCCGGTTTTTAAGGCCGGGCGTCCCCCGAACGCACGCCACCTTCTGTCAGCGTATACGTTCAGCGTCTCTTTTCCGAACGTCTCGCAGACACGGGCCTCGAAACGCGAGGTGGTATAATGTAACCGTGGAGGTCCGAGCTATGCTCAGTGTCTCGTTCAGTCTGGCTCTGGTCGCGGCGATGCTGTTCGGCATCGTGCTGCCAGGTCACCATAAAGAGGTTGACAAGTTCAACGGCCAAACCCGTGGGCCAATTCCCGCGGGCAATCACTATTTGGTGAGCATACTCCTTGTATTCAAGCCTGCCTGTGAATATTTGCTGAAAAGATGGAAAGCATACCAGAGGTGGGCTGTCTCGGACCTACTCTGCGCGAAGCTTTAAGCCCTGCTTTGGGCCGATTGCGATCATGATTTGTCAGGGCAGTGGACCGGCAACATCAACGCCACATCAACCTGCGACTACGTATTTCAAGCTGATTTTCCGGCTGAGTGCATTTGAATGTGGGGGATTGCGGAGTGGATATATCCGTTAGATCAAACGCTTATCGCATAAGTCACTGTTATCACAAAGCTATTGGAATCACGGTGATTTCGGCTCATAACCTGAAGGTCGTAGGTTCAAATCCTACTCCCGCAACAAATAAATTACACAATATCGAATGCTTAATGCCCGACCTAATCAGTCGGGCTTTTGCTTGTCCGCTCTACATCAACGCCACACCAGACCAGAAAAACAACACCAGCGTGTATAAGCGGGGATTCGCGGACAATGGCGGGTAGCTTGCAGTTGCGCGCGACTCCAGTTCCCGCCACTATCCAATCGTAGATTTCCCGACGGTGATGAACGCACAAGGATTTTGCCCTCGGCTTCCTGACCTCGCAACAACACCGTTCAGGACAATGAACGGGCAAAGCGATGAGACATGATGAGCTCCGGAAGTGGTGGGTAGAGCAAGGACAGACGGATGCAACGGCTTCCTCCCGGGTGAGCAGCGCCAAACGCGTTGAGCAGCAGCTCGGTGACCTCGACGAGCTATTCGGGCAGGAAGATCGTGACAGCATTCTAAACCGCTTTACCTACACGGCAGATGACGAGCGCGCCGAACGCCCAAATCCGTCGCCGGTGCCTATAGATGGCGTCCTGCGCACCGGTCTTGCCAGCCTCCAGCAGTCGTTGAAGCTCTATCACGCCTTCCTGACCGAACAGAAGTCTATGCCAAACAAGACAGAGCACCAAGCTCTGCTGGACCGTCTCACGCGCAAGGAGGTCGATTCTGTGATGCAGGAGTGCGACCAGCTTGGGCTGAAAGCGTTCCTTGCGCGCGGCGGCTTTGCCAGCCCCGAGGTATGGGTGAGCGATGACGGCGCAGAGCACCGCTACCCGGCCCAAGCGACCGTCGCGGCCGCCTTGGGCCACCTTCCCCAAGGTCGCGCTCTTTCGGCGGCGGAGTTCTTCAATGGCTTTGGTGAGGCGCAATCCTTCGCCAGGCTGGAGGCTTTGGGGTATCGCATTCATCGCAATGGGGCCAACAGCAGCGATCCCATCTTTACGCGCGACAGGATCGAAGCAGCGATGGACGCCTTTGAACAATCCCAAACATCTGGTGCTCCGGCGGATGTGTTTTCAAAGTTTGGAGAGCCATGCAAGTATTGGGTGCGATCCAGCAAGCCACGCGCCGACACGCGTTTTCCGACCAAGCCAATCGTTGGGTTTCTGCTCGACAAGCCTGCAAATGTGTTCAATGGAGGGTGGAGCCAGCCGCATGATGCCGCCGCGCGCCTGCACTAGGCGGGTTACATCATCGTTGATCAGGATGACGAGCCCTTACCGTTGCCGGAACAGTATACCAACCTGATGCGCCGGGCAGAGCGCGCGCGCCGCGTTGCCCTCACCTATTTCATTGACCCCGCCCGCGAATCTGGCCTGCCCGTCAGTGACGATACGAGCAGGCGATCTGCATGACATGTGTGGTCTGGATCGTAACTGGGCGAACGTCTGTCAGGCGCTTGAAGGTGAAAAATTCCAGAAACTCGCATCTGTGCCGGAACCCACACGCACCGGGCCAGAGCGCAGTACGACGACCGAATTCACCTTTGTCCTGACGCAGGACGGGATCGCATCATGAACGGATATCCTGTACTCCGCATTCCCGTCACAAAGGCCGTGGGTTAGGTGTGTCTAGGGCAGGGGAAAGTCCGGTCAGCAGCCGCTTTATGCAACAAGGCCGCTTTTTTTGTATAAGGTTTCTGGGGCATTTCGCGCGCGTTTCCTCGCTTGCGATACGCTTTTTTCAGGAAACGGTGCCACCTGGATCGAATAAGACCTGTAAATGCAAACGGGGCTATCAAGCGTTGCTCCAAAGCCCCGTTTTAAATCCTGCTCAGGTCGTCACTTTACACGCACCACCTTCGGCATATCATAGGTACCATTCACGATCGGGGCATAGGGTCCGTAGAAACGCGCAGCGAAACGGAACCCGTCAGGCGGAGCCGGAAGCCAGTTCTTGGCTTGCTCCGGATCGGTGGGCTTTTCGTGCTGGATGTAAAACACCAGCTTGCCGTCATTGGGCGCAATGTCACCCGCTTCCAACATGAAACTGTTGACGGTATAGCGGTTGATTTCGTTTGCAACGAAATAGCCATTGGCATCGTAGATCGGAATCGACCAGAACTGGGTCACTGGCGGCAGATCGTTCATGTCGAAGGTCAACGTGTACTTGTTCTTGCCGCTGAACAGCTCGCCATCGGCATCGGTAAACAGGAACCCTCCGACGTGCGATATGTTCTTGTCGGGCGCGCCCCAGGCAGCATCCGCGATCACCGCGCGATCCAGCCAGTGGGTCTCAAATCCGCCCTCGTTGCGTGTGATTCCCCAGCCGTTCATGTCGATCATGCTGGTTTTCAACGCCTTGCGGGTATTATCGAACCCGGCTTTGAAACCGGTCTCCAGCGCCTTTTGCTGCTCGGCGGTCAGCGTGTCCCAGTCAAAGGTCAGACCCTTGCCGATGTTGAATGCCTCAAGTTGCTTCAGCATCTCGACTTCCATGAGCGAGTCCGCGTCCGTCGGCATGGTTGGGTCGTTCAAGATGACATTGAGCAGGGTAAAATATTGCTCGGGCGTCTGCTTGTCGACCTGACCGAATTGATATTCAGGCATGCCGTCGGGGATCGGAAAATCGCCCAGAACCTTCTTTCTGTCGGCCTGCGCAATGCCCTTGTGATCATTGGCCAGCCAGTCGGCCAGTGGCGTCATGGTTACCTGATCCTGAAGGTCATTGAGGATCTTGAATTCGGCGGCAGAGTTGTTCTCGACTGCCATCCGAACAATGGCAAAGGCCGTCAATGCCGGCCACTTGACGATGTCGGTGGTCGGGAAGTCGGCCGGCACATCGCCGGTGAATCCCGGCGGCACCAGGATATACTTACGCGCCTCCGTGCCGTTAAACGGCGAGCCGACGATCAACCGAAAAATGCCGTACTGATCCTGAATCTGAAGGCTGAAATAGCGATCGGTAATTTCGGGCATTTCCACGACGACCGGGCCTGCGCGCAGATCCAGAAAGCCAGAGCCATACAGGGTGGTCGCGTTGGGCGTAACGATAGGGTAGTCCGGGGTGATCTGCTTGCGGATCCAATAGAACTGATTCAGGCCGGGGAGGACCACGTTGGTCGTTGCCTCGTTCTGGGTGTAGGTCCAGCGGGTGCCGTAGTAAATCGCCTGTTGCAGACCATAGAGATAAGCCTGCGCGGCCACCTCTTCGGGTTTCGGGACGGCTGCCGTGTCATCCGCCTGCGCGGGCATCGCAAAGCAGAGGGCAGCGGCGGCCATCATCAGCTTTGATGTCAGGCGTCTAAGTATCATGGTTTCCACTCCTTGGTTTATCGGTTCGTTGCGACTCGCCCCGCGCCTGGTGCGCTCAACCCGATGTTCCTGCGTATTCTGGCCGTACTCGCAGGCTGGGGTCATCGAAAGCAGGCGGCGCGCTTGCCGTGGCGCACGCCGCCCGGTGAGCTGCCTCACCGGGCGGACTGGTTTCAGTTGGTCACGCGCTCAATGGAGGGTGCCTTCCAGCTGCCGTCCAATGCGGCTTCCTTTGGCCAGTAGAGACGCAAGACGACCCAGAAAGGACCCTCGGGCGCGGGCAGCCAGTTGGCTTCCTTGTCCTTCCCGGGCGATTCGTTCTGGAAGTAGAGGGTCAGCCCGCCATCATCGTCCCTGACGAATTGATCCATCATCGTCGAGTTCAGAAGGTAGCGGTCAAGCGGGTTGGCCACGAGCAAGCTTGCCGGAAGCTCGTACATCGTGAGGGACCAGAAAGCGTTCACAGGAGGCAGTGCGTCCGCAGGGAAATGCAAGGTATAGCGGTTCGCGCCGTTCAATGTCTGACCCGTGGAATCAACGGCCAAGACCGGATACATCGCCTCTTCCTTGGCGTTTCCGTAGATTCCGATCGTGCCAAGCCAGCGATAGAGGTAGTTGTTCCCAAGGAAGTCGCGGCTGCCGAAAATGTCACCGGAGGTGATTTCGCCGACATTCAACTTCTGCGCTCCGGCAGCGAAATCCGCCAAGGCATCGTCGCGGCCTGCTTCGATGGCCGCCGTCATCTCCGGCGAGAGGGTGGAGGGGTCAAAGGTCTTGCCGCCCTCGATGCCGATCTTGGCGAAGCGTTCTCTGAGCGCCGCCTCGCTCTGCACCGGCGGGCTGTAGCTCAGCACGAAGTTCATGATGTTGAAGAACTCAAGCGACGTTTTCTGGTCTTCGGCGCTGAGCGGCTCGATGAAATCCATGTCCGGAGCGGCCGGCGGTGGCGGGGTCCCAAGGAAAGCCGATAGGGGCTGTATCTGGTACTGCGCCTGGATGGCCTCGACATTGCCGATATCGTCGGGGTTGAACAATTGCGTGCGCATCGCGGCCATGCCGAATTCGGTATCGGACGTGTAGACATGGTCGATGCCGTCCGGTGTCTCGCCGGTCCAGCTGGGCCCGACCACCATGATATTCGTGGCATCATTGCCGGTGGTGCGCGATCCTGCGTAACCGATAACATACGTGTACGCATCCCAGATCTGGACGGAATAGTAGCGGTCCGCCTCGATCTTGGGCAGGGAAATCACGATGGGCTCGGCCCGCAGATCCAATCCCGCCCAGGAATAGGGCGTGTCCGAATTGGGCGACTGTACCGCTGTATCGGCGGGCGTGAATACCCTGTTGATGTTCGCGAGCTCGTTCCAGGGGGCTTTGAATTCCGGGCTGCTTTCATCGACGAAGAAGGAATAATTGACGCGGTAGTTGTCGACCAGCGGGTAGCCGTAGGTATAGGCTTCCTTGGCAATTTCGCGCGCCTCTTCCGGAGTGACATCCTGCGCATGAGCCACCGGCGCAAGCAGGGCTGCCGCCGCAACGGCCGCAGCAAGACTGAGGTTTGTTATTTTCATTGAAGGTCTCCCATTTGTATTTCTTTTTTCCTTGCATGACCGTGCCGACAGCGCGGTCGGTAATGTTATTTGTGATCACTTTTGCACCGGCTCCAGATCGCCGACTTTCCAGCTCTTGTCGAACCAGGGCTCAAGCGGTCCATAGAGCCGGAACAAAACGTTGTATCCCTTGCCCGGAATGGTCTGAACCCAGTTGGCTTCCTGACCTTCGGGCGCCTCCGGAGCGAACCAGATCTCGGTAGTTCCGTCCGCGTCCACGATCATCGCCGTGTCATTGCTGTCCACGCCCGCCATCTTCTGATCGGTCTCCAGAAGGGACCGGGTCTGATTGTCATAGACCACGAAAGACCAGAAATCCTTGGCCGGGATCGGTCCGGGCAGCGTCACCTTGTAGGTCTTGGCTCCATCGAGGTACGCGCCATCGGAATCGCGGACCGTCATCGCATAGACCGATCCCGCGCCGGCCTTCTTGAGGGCCATCGCCGGGGTGATGCCGGTGTAGCCGTAAAAGAACATCGTGGCCGCGTCCATCAGCCGCTCAGGCCCGTCCTGAAACAGATAGCTGCCGCCGATGAAAGGCGCGAACCATTGGCGGTCCTCATAAAAATTCGCGGATGGCTCGCGCGATGCGAAAAGGAAACTCCGCGCCGTGGCGTTGCTCACCGCAGCCGCCTCGGTCAGGATTTTCTCCATCCGCTCGTCAGGCGCAAAGTCCTGACCTTTGCGGATGCCGATCGACGCGTAGAGGCCGACAGTGGCGGGATCCACCCAATCGGCAGGCTCGGCCTGCACGACCTGGTTCAGCTCTTCGTAGAAGCTGAAGTCATTGGCGCTGATCGTGTTGAATTGCTGGCCCGATGCATTGACGAATTTGGTCGCAGGCGGATTATCGACGGCAGTCAGCGGATAGACCTTGGTGCCTGACTTCACATGGTCAACCGCAGCGGCGATATCGCCATCCTTCACAAACGCCCGAAAGAACAGAAGCAAAGTATTGGTCCGCGGTTTTTGAACGAAATAACTTGTTTCGGGCATGGCGTCGGTGTTGCCGGGCGGCACAAACAGGTATTTGCCCCCCTTGCCGGCATCCGGCCCGGTCACACCGATATCGTTGACCCAACGAAAATCTGCGTCATCCACTGGGCCAAGCACGCCGGTCGGCACCTCCATGATCATCGGCCCCTCGGAGAGATCGAAACAGGTGAAGCCGTAAACGGTTGTCGTGTTCGGCGTGAGGAAAAGGGACCGTGCATCCATGAGGTCTTCGGTAATGCCAAAGGCCTCGTTTGCCTTGATGCCGATGCTATCAAAGCCGTTACATACCGCGCGGATCGAGGTGGCGGAAACGCCGGTCAAGAATGCCTGCACGCCGCGCATGAAATCGAGGTTGTCATAGACAAGTTCAACGGTCTTGTTATCGGGCGCGCCGTCCTTGAAGTTCAGCGTGCCAATTCGGGTGTCAGTGCTATCGGGCGTCGTGATCTTGGCAGGAACATCTGCCGAATAGGTAGCGGTGTTTTGCGCAAGTGACGCGGAGCCTGCAGTCATTCCAGTGGCGCAGCCCACGAGGAGTGCGAGCGCACCCTTGATTGTCAAACGGTTCATTGTCCGCGTTTCCATGATGATTCCCCTCGAAGTCATCAGACTACCCCTCCCCCCGCGATCGCTCTGCCCATTTCGCGCCATACTGGGAATGCTGTCTTGAAAATTCCGCCAGGTCCTGTGCCGCTGGCCCGTTACAGGTCGAGTTCAAGCGCAAGCACGGCAGGGGCGCCTTGAACCAAGGGGATGCCGGACCGGCGGACGGCCATTCCTGCCATTGCCGGGTTCGTGCAGTGCGGCGTTGTGAACACGCCACATGTGTGTGACGACATCCAAGCTTTTTCAGGCGACCGCTTGATCGGTCTCAGAGGCTTCTGCGATGCGTTGGTCGCGATACTGAGATGGCGTAACGCCTGTGAACCGGCGGAAGGCGCGAGTGAAATGTTGCGGGCTGTCGTAGCCTACCATCATGGCCACATCTGTCACTTTCATGCCGGGATCTTCGAGGCGCGTGCGCGCAAGTGCAAAGCGCGCCTCCTGCAGGATCTGCGAATAGGTGCTGCCGCTCATCTTGAGCCTGCGTTGCAAGGTTCGGGCGCTAATACCCGCTATCTCAGCGGCTATGGATATGTCGATCCGGCCGTCGTTAAGATAGGGCTGAATCATCATGCGCATCAATCCAATGAACTCCCACGCAGATTGACCATCCTCCACGTCCAATGACGCCAGCGCCGCAGGCACTCCAGATTCAGATGTCAGCGGATTGCAGGTGGATCGGGCAAGTTCCGCGCGCGAGACGACAACGGACGTATTCGGCTGGCCCACCATGATACGGGTGTTGGGAAAGGCCGCCTGGACCGCAGGGGGAACGCACATGGGGGAGACGAAACAGATCTCGCTCGGGCACCACGCAGATCCCAAGACACTACGTATAACGGAAATGACTCCTTGCACGTTCAACCATTCGGCAAGACATAGAAAACGATGCTGGCCAAAGTCGGCCATAGCGCAGGCAACACGCATATCATCGCCCTCCTGCCGAATACTGACGTCAAGGGCACTGTCCTCAAACCTTGCAATCGCAATCACGGCCTCAAGACGCTTCAGGCCGGTTTGTGCGGCCATGATTGCTGTTTGATGAGCCGGACGCAGAGATGCCAGAGAAGCTTTTTGCGCACCAAGAAGGCCCAGCTCCATGGGGTGGAAATCGTGGCCGGTCCGTGCAACCCATTCAAGCACAATTGGAACGCTTACATAAAGGTCAGGCGTTTCTTCTATGCGTGGAGGCAAGCGTGAGCGTGCAAGGTCGCGGTCAACCGGAGCGCCCGCATCGCGTAGCACGGCTATATAGTCGAGCAGATGAGTTGCCCTGACAAGCGCAAGTCTCCCTCCCAAATGCGATCCTCCTCGCGTTGTTGCGCAAATTTTGGCGCACAATGGTCTGATCTGTCGAACCGATTCGTTCAATCTGTCGGCACAGACATCTTTACCTGAGGTTAGCATACATGGCCCGCCATACGAAGGAACTCGAGCCGGGGCACTCCAAGTTAAGATCCGTGATCTCTGGACTTGCCTTGGCGGGGACCGTCTCTCTGGAAACTGTAGCCAGACATCTCAGTGTCAGCCCCCGAACGCTTCAGCGCAGATTAAATCAACGTGGCGTTTGCTTCTGGTCGTTGGTTGAGCAGAGCCGGTATGAGATTGCCGCCGCCTTGCTGTGCGACACTGATCTTCAGATCCAAGAGATCGGCAGAAGACTTGGCTACAGCACTCCTGGCGGGTTCAGCCGTGCCTTCACCCGGTGGGCGGGTTGCGCCCCAAGTGTCTTCAGGACCGCGTGTGTCGCGCGCGCCACAAGAAGTAGATTGGCGTGAAATGGGCAGAATTGGTCCAGGTCCATTAGTAGAATGGCAGCTTGAAATTGACCGAAATGCACGCGCTCAGGAAGGTATCCATCACACAGATCGGCCGCCTGTATCATGCATCCTGCAAGGCCAGCGGCATTCTGGGGGGGCCGGCTTCGGATGCTACCTCATTAACCCATATTTGGAGAATCCAGATGAAGCTCTCGAGGACAAACACTTGCGGCACCGAAGGATGACACGGCCGATTGGCAGGCCTGCTATACGGCAACGGCCGACTTTGATTGTCATATCTGCGACCGCTGCAGTGACGATGACGGCCGGCGCAGCCATGGCGCAGGAGTACCAAAACAGTTTGACGCTTTACGGTCTCGTGCCTTGGGTGGACACGGAGGTGACGGGGAGCGGGGGCAATTCTGCCAATTCGTCCGCCAAGCCGGGTGACATCATAGACGCGCTCGACTGCACTTACATGGTCGCGGGCGAAAGTCGGTTCGGAAAGTTCAGTCTGCTTTACGACGCCATCTACACCGATCTGGGAGAGAGCGGCACGCTCGGCGGACCCTTCGCCGGGCAAACGACTGTTGACGTCAAGATGCAGCTTGCCTCGGCGGCGCTTGGCTATGCGCTTTACGAGGAGGATGGCAAATTGCTTCAGGGCTATGGCGGTATCCGCGTGGTCGATGTCCGGACAGATGTCGGGCTGGTTGGCGGCGGTCCGGTCGGTGCGGGTTTCGACGCCAGGATTGACAAGACCTGGGTCGATCCGATGATCGGGCTTCGCGGTCGCATTGAGCTGAATGAAAAGGTGTCTCTGGGCGGCTTTGCGAGCATCGGCGGATTCGGCGCAGGGTCCGACATTTCCTACGATATCTTCGGTGGCCTTGAATATGCACTCAGCGACCGGTTCAGCGCCAATGCCGGATTTCGCTATATGCGCTTCGACTATGACGGCGACACCGCCGACCTCGAACTTGAAATGTACGGGCCCGTTATCGGGATTACCCTGCGATTCTAACTATAATATTTGGGAGCAATGGAATGAAAAACAGCTCTGTGAATGCTGACGCGAAGACATCAGTACTTTCCCGAGGCTGGGGATGCCGATCAAATGCAATTCTCGCGGCCAGCGTATCTTTGGTCTGCGCACCTGTCGCGCATGCGCAGGATACTGATTTGGCCAAGAAGCTGGCCAACCCGATATCGTCTTTGATCAGCGTGCCGCTTCAATGGAATTACGACTCGAACATCGGACCGGCAGATAATGGTGAACGCGCGACCCTCAATATCCAGCCGGTCATCCCGGTATCACTTAACAATGACTGGAATTTGATCACGCGCGTGATCCTGCCCGTCACGTCGCAGAGCGACATCTTTCCCGGTGCCGGCGATCAGTTCGGCCTGGGTGATACGACTATCAGCGCGTTCTTCTCGCCTGTTCAGCCCGCTTTCGGAAAATGGATCTGGGGCGTGGGACCGGTCGCGGTATTGCCCACAGCCACGGACAGTCTGCTGGGCGCAGAGAAATGGGCGCTCGGCCCGACGGCGGTTGCTCTGACGCAATCGGACGGATGGACCATCGGTGCTTTGGCGAACCATGTCTGGTCCGTCGGTGGTGACAGTAGCCGCGCGGATATCAACAACACGTTCTTCCAACCTTTCGTCTCCTATACCTCTGCTACCGCGTGGACATACACTCTCAACACTGAAACTTCCTACAACTGGGAGTCCGAGGAGTGGTCGGTTCCCATAAATGCGCAGGTTTCGAAACTGACACGGATCGGGGATCAACCGGTCAGCATCGGCGTCGGCGCTCGCTATTGGGCCAACAGCACGCCGACCGGGCCCGAAGGCTGGGGGGCACGTGCATTTCTCACCTTCCTTTTCCCGAAAGGATAATGACGCGGCCAATTGGGGGAGCGTGTGAATGAACAAGCAAGCCTCGGGGATCTCGATCGGTCGGCCCGGTCACCGAAACCGCGATCGCGGCCGCCAGATCCCGCGCCATCCGGGGTGCCTGGTGGATGAATGAAGACCTGACTATCGAAGCTGCAAGGATTTCGCGCGGGGGGCTCTACTACAGGATGCAGTCGCGGCTGGGCCTTGTGAAGGAGGACCAATTGCGACCGGTTACCCGGGCGCTTTTGTCTGTCCTGATTGCATGGGGTGTGCCTCTGGTCATCAGCATCTTCGAAGGATCGGCGTTTGGAGACACTTCCGAGACATCCTTCCTTCTTCACTTGCCGGTGCTGTCGCGATTTCTTGTCGGGATTAGCTTGCTCATCGCGATGGAACCGGTCGCGGAACGTCAACTCGCGGCAGTTCTGAAACCTCTGCTCAGCCGCCCACTGCTTGCGACCGGCTCGCAGGCAGCGGCTGCATCCGCGGCGGCCCTTGCCGTGCGGCGCCGCAATTCCTCCTTGGCCGAGATCATCTGCTTCCTCATAGCCTGCGGTTTATCACTTGGAACAGCTTACACACTTGGGGCCTTTGATGAGGCCTCCTGGGCCTTCACCGTTGGCAGTGGCGGAGACCGTTTTTCTTACACTGCTCTTTGGTGCCTATGGGTCAGCAGCCCGATATATTTTTTCCTCGTGGCGCGCTGGATTTGGCGCATCGTCGTCGTGGGGTTGTTCCTGAAGGCGATTGCGGCGCTGGAGTTGCGGCTGACGGTCACCCATCCCGACGGTGCCGGCGGGCTCGGCTTTGTGGGCGCATTTCCCAATACATACACGCTCTTTGTTCTTGCTCTGAGCTGCAACCTGGGGGCGGCAATCGCCGGGCATCTGAATGCAGAGACCATCAGCGCAACCACTTTTACTGCGGTCATGGTCATCTGGGTTCTGATCACGAACGGCCTGCTCGCCTTGCCGATGCTGTTTTTCACCGGACCCATTAAAGACCTCCAGCAAAGAACGCAGGATATCGCGCAGGCCCAGGCCACGCGATATCACATCGCCCAAGAGCATAGTGTGCTGCAAGAGAGCATCAGTAAGGCGTCCGAGGACGAGATATCGCCGGCGAGGCCCGTGTCGGACCCCGGTGCGATATTCAAGGCCGCCAGAAACTTGTCCACAGTGCTGATCCAGCGCACGGCACTTCTGCCTATTTCCGCGGCGGCAGTACTTCCCGTCTTCGCAGCCGGCGCGACGCAGCTACCCCTGAAGGATCTGTTTCAGATCCTGCGCAAACTTTTGTTGTTCTAAGATGATGTGACGTGCAAACAGGGTTCATCCGGCCGTCGACCGGCAGGTGGCTCAAGAAATACCTGTTTGACTGCTCTTATTCTCGGAAATCCATCCCCATTGAGGAATTGTTGTATGTTCAGTCTCAGCTCTCGCTTTCCAACCAAGGAATACTTGCAGAGCATCAGTCGTTCTCACGGCGCATGCGGGCCGCGCACTGTTCTGTCAGCAGTCGTCTCTCCGTTGGTGAGGCTTAGAAATGCCTTCAGGCAGGGCGGGCTTTCCCGAGCACGGGCCGCAACGTTCAGGCGGGTCGTGGCGCTTTGGGTTATCTGCCTCTACGCCATTGCTGGACATCCCGGGCCGGTGGTGGCCGCCGAGAGCAACCTGGATCACAAGCTTTCTCCCCTGAACAAGGCATCCTCCAAGCCGGAATTCGGCCTGCGAAGCGGATCGGTGATCGTTGCGCCGGTACCGTTCAGCGACCCGATGATCGACAGCGGGCTCGCGATAGGGGCGGGATACCTTTTCAACATTGACGAGGGATCGGATACGTCCATGGTTGGTATCGGTTATTTGGGCTCTCAAAACGGGTCCGAAGGCTATGGGCTCACATTCAATCTGAACTTCATGGATAATCGGTGGTCCATTGGTGCCACCTACATCGATGCGGATATCAACTATGATTTGATATCACGATTCGGAACACTCCCCCTCGAACAAGAGGGCGAGTTGATCAAGCTCAAGCTCCTCTATGGCATCACCCCGGAATTTCAGCTCGGGGTGAGTGCGCGTTATCTTGAATCGACCATAAGATCATCGGACCCAATTTTTCCGAACCTCCCGACAAATATCCGATTGCCCGATGGCTTCAGTTCGGTCGGCTTTGGCGTTGTCGCAGATTACGCGCGCCTGGACGACAAGATCTATCCGACCTCCGGATTCAACCTCGCGTTTTCCGGCACCTACAACAAGCCGTCCAACAGATTTGGGAAAGAATACTTCAAGTCCATTCTGACCTACGACAAGTACTTCACTGCCGGCGATGACGGCGTTGTCGCGGTCCGATTGGCCGGATGCTCGGCCCCAGGACGTGTCCCTTTCTACGATCTATGCTCACTGGGCGGCACAGACTCGTTCCGCGGCTTCAACATCACCGAATTTCTGGACAATGCACTTCTGTCCTCGCAGGTCGAGTATCGCAAAAGGCTGGGCAAGCGGATAGGTGTGGTCGCCTTCGGCGGTGTGGGTGCTGTCGGCGGCGGATTTAATGATCTGGATGACGTCGGATCAGCGGTAGGCTTGGGTTTGAGATACCGAGTATCCAAGAAATTCCCCGTCGACTTTGCGGTGGATGGCTCCATCAGCGACGAAGGCGACAGCTTGCTCTACATCTCGGTGGGACAAAGGTTCTGATGGCGGGCAACGGAGTTTAATCAGCGGAATGCGGCTGTAATATAAAATACCACACTTGGTCTGCTCGCACTCAGCGGCGCAGGCCAGTGCTGCCTGGAACTCCGATCTCGGTTCGCGGGCTGGCGCAGGCCGGTGCGTTGCGATTGCTGCTGCTGGCGCTTGTCAACGCGCTGCCGGTGGCGATCACCTCGACGCTGTTTCTGTTTTTCGTCGAGGACAAACTGCAGGTGCAGGGAATGGCGGGGCCGTTTCTGATCCTGTTGTTCCTCTGCGCCGGTATAAACGTGCCCGCATGGGCATGGCTGAACCACCGCATCGGGCTGCGGTCGGTCCCGTTGATCGCCATGCCGCTGGCGGTGGCGGGGTTCGTCGGTGCCGCCTTTCTCGATCCAGGATCGGTACCGGCTGTCGCGGCGGTCTGTGTGACTTCGGGGGCAACATTGGGCGCTGACATGGTGATCGTGCCGGCGATGTTTTCAGCTGCGCTGACCCAAGCGGGTATCAGCGCTTCCCAAGCCTTCGGATTGTGGTTTTTCGCGGGCAAGCTCGCCTTGCTCTGGCCGCCTTCGTTGTCCTGCCAGCGTTGCAAATCTTTGGTTTCACCCTTGGCGCACAGAATACCGATGTGTCATTGCGAGAACTCACCGTGGCCTATGGCGTGGTGCTCTGGGTGCTGAAACTCTGCCCGATCGGGGTCGTTCTCGCACTGCCGCGTCGGACCGAAGCGTAAGGTCAAGCCATCCCACCGGATGTGTTCAGACCAGCGCCGTATCGGGAGACACACATAATTTCCGATTGATCCACCTAACCAAACTAACGACCCGCGCTGATGATCAACCTCGCGCCGAAGATCCGGCTCTGCTGATATTCCATTTCAACAGTGACAGACCCTATGACGCAGCTCAACGACGCGTCCATAAACCGCTCTGCGTCGGCCGCGACAGTCTTCCGGCCCCTGTCACATGGACAGACGGAATTAGGCGAAGAAAATGCCCGAGCATCTATCACATTGGCAGATTGCGATCCTGCAAGGATTGGATATCCATCCCATGAGCAATGCCGGGCTATTCGTTACCGAATAGTTCAGGCTTCTTCGCAGCGGCAGTATAAGTAATGACCGTAATCGCAGCGGCTGCTATCAATACAGCATGCCCAATAATGCTCACCGCCAATACGGTATAACTTCCGATTGCGACGGCAAAAGCTACTGCCCACATGAATCCCAAGGCCTGCAGCACATAGTGACGCGTCGAAACATTGGGAATATTACGAAGCGGACTTGCATCAGCATTAAATATGAAGTTCCATACTTTGACTATCAGTTGGCTCATCTTTTGCTCCCCTTGATCTTACATTTCCAGTTGGAATGCAGAGTTAATTGACGGACACATTTCTTGTGCGTCTTATGTGATATTTACGGGCTAACAGACTTTTCGGATCACTTTGATGACAGTGACCTTGATGACAGTGACCTTGATGACAGTGACCTTGATTATATGACCGGCCATGATGGCATCGATGGGCCAAGTTGGGTCCGCAATGATCCACAAAGGAGAGCGGCCCTGTCGGAGATTGCCACAATCGGGCTCGATTTGGCGAAGGATGTGTGTCAGGTTCACAGAACCGACGGCGCAGGTCGAGCGGTTTGAGTGTCGCCCTTGAGTGGTCCAAGCATACCCTTAGTGTAACCTGCGCCTGGGCTATCCCCGAACCTTGCACCACCCCTGAGGAGAGTTTTCCGGCTTCTACAAGAGTGAGGCGCGGAGGTAGCTTGGTGAAAGGTGGGGCGAAACTAATCTGTTAATCTTCCCGCAGGTAAAAAAGAGGGCAGAAAAGGTGGAACTTAATCCAAATTGGAAATTCGTGGCTGATGACGTCATGGGCGGCAAGTCGGACGGAGGCATGTCGCGGGAAATGTTCCAGGGTCGCAATGCTGCTGTTTTGCGCGGAGATGTGTCTCTCGACAGCAATGGCGGGTTTATCCAGATCGCTTTCGATTTGCTCGCAGATGGCGCTGTGTTCGACGCGAGTAACTGGGATGGAATAGAAATGGATGTCTGGGGCAATGGAGAGCGCTACGATATCCGCCTCCGCACTGACCAGTTGACCCGTCCTTGGCAATCCTTCCGAAAAGAGTTCGCAACTATTCAGAAATGGCAGGTGCTTCGAGTGCCATTTGACTCACTCATGCCTCACAGAACTGATGCCATTTTCGATTCCGCAAAGCTTAGGCGGGTCGGGATCCTTGCCATTGGCCGTGAATTCCAAGCAGAATTGGCCGTCGCAAAGGTTAGGCTATACCGCGTATAGTGCACGTGGGTTAGTATGGGCGAAACAAATGTACTAAGCTCGTTCGGCAATCCCCCCATTTTTAACAGGGTGCATCCGTAGAACTTATGCGGCCATTCTCAGTTTCTGGGCGGGTCTAATGCCGCCGATGCCCATGTTGGGGCTGTCCCGGCAGGATATGCTGAATTGTAATCCCTTGCGTGTCAGCCCATTTTCTCAGCTTTTCACTGATGTATTCAGGGCCATTATCAACCCTGATCTTCCCAGGTTTGCCGCGCCATTCGATGATCCGGTTCAGGCTCCGGATAACGCGCTCGGCGGGCAGCGTGAAGTCGAGCTCAATGCCCAGTCCCTCGCGGTTGAAATCATCCAGCACGTTCAACAACCGAAACGCACGGCCGTCACCCAGACGGTCCGCCATGAAGTCCATGGACCCGCTGCCCGGCAGCGCATGCCTGCATGCGCGAGAGGGAGGTCACGTTTGGCGCATCTGGCACGGCCAGCGAATCGGGTTTGTCACGCTTCAACCGCTTTCTGGGCTTGATCCGAAGGTTCAGTTCGTGCTCGCAATAGACGCGGTAAACCTTTTTGTGGTCCCATGGGCGCCCCTTCACGTGACGCAACTGCAGAAAACACAGGCCAAATCCCCAAGTTTTGCGAGCACCGGTCAAACCGGTCAGCAACTCGGCAATTCCTTCGTTCTCGGCGCGCAGCTTGGGGCCATAGCGATAACAGGTCTCGCTGACACTAAAGGCCCGGCAGGCCAAAGCGACACTGGCCCCGGGTCGCACCACCGCATTCCCGGCCATCTCGCGGCGTTGATCCTCTCATAGTTTGCAGGCAAGCCACTGCCGGGCAATGGATGGCCCAGTCACTTGTTTCCGAGGGCTTTCTTCAGCAAATCTGCCTGCATGCTCAGGTCTGCATACATTCGCTCCAGCCTGCGGTTCTCTTCCTCCATGGCCTTCATCTGGCTGACCATGGACGCATCCATGCCGCCATACTTCGCCCGCCATTTATAGAACGACGCGTTCCCTCTCGGCGATTGCAGGGCAATCCTTGGCCAATCGACGGCAGCGTCCAAGCCACGCGGAGGTCCGCTCCACGACCCATCCTCGCGGGATCACCTCGAAGCCTTGGGCTGTGTCGGAGCGCTTCACGATCTGGATAACCCAGCGGCCTATGCCGATCAGCGCTCCACGCAAATTTGGTCCCGCATACCCGCCATCCGCAAATACGTGACGCAGTTTCGGGGCCTCACGCTTGAGCAGAGCGAACACAGCTGGCGCGCCGTTACGGTCCTGCATGCTGGCAGCATGAACCTTGATCGCGACCAGATGGCCGCAGGTGTCGGTCATGATGTGACGCTTGCGACCTTTGATCCGTCCGCCCGCGTCATAGCCGCAGATCCCGCCGCTTTCAGTGGTTTTCACGCTTTGGTTGTCGATTACACCAGCTGTAGGTGTAAGGTTTCGACCTTCTGTACAGCGTGCCAGAACAACCAGCGCATGGTTAATCTCCGCAAGAAGCCCGTTGTCGCGCCACCCATAGAACTAGTATCGCACAGTCGAAACAGGTGGAAAATCCTTCGGCAAAAGCGACCACGCGCACCCGGCGACCGCAACACACTGGATCGCGTTCCAGACATCGCGAAGGTCAACGTCTCGGGGTCGGCCAAGTCGATTGGCGGCGGGCGGGAGCGCCGCGACAATTGCCCATTCATCATCGGATACATCACTTGAATACCGATGCTTGCTGCGCTCATAGCGTCTGCGGATCAATTCAGACCAGGCCATCTCGATCTCCGTTCAGTTTCGCAACAGAACAGAGTAATAACCTGCTGAATTCACCCAACCCATTTCCAATCGGACACTGAGGCACAGTCGGCAGCGCTGAGAGGATGCAGGTTTCCGCCCTCTGGCGCTTTGCAAATGACGCCCCTGACCTTGCCGGGCCCCTTGAACACGGCCTCACGTTTGGCGCTCACACAGCGCTTGCTGGCACAGGCCGCGTTTTTGTCATCATGCAGCAACTCGTCCCAGACCTGGCTGTCGTGCAGTTCGGCGGTCGAGGTGTTCTTATCGGGAATATTCCACCTGCGGAGTCCGAAGCCAATTATTGCGCCGCTTTGGTAAGATCAGACATGACCGCGTAACCATGACAAAAACAGCCTCGGGCAATCCCGGTGCGCTTCAGTTTCGACTGCCGCGACATTTCGGCAATTATCCTGTCCACTTATCAAAGCCTTGAACCCATGCAGGCGCAGAATTATCGGATAATCGTGCGAACAGTCTTGGCTGCCGCAATCGTTTTGATGCCTCTCGACATATTGCTTGGCAATCGCATGCCTTTGGAAAAATGCGGCCTCAGGGCGCCGATGGCAGGATTGTTCCGGGCGTTCAACAGCGTAGGCGACGCGGATCGCCAGAACCCGGGCGACTGATATCAGGTCGCCAGCGCCAGTAGGCCGGGCACATCCAGATGCGTCGTCAGATGCTCGGCCAGCGCGTCGAGCGTGTCTTCGACGCGGGAAGTGTAGGCCGTGTCCGACGGCTGCGCACCAAGCTCTGCGAGCCACGCGCGCCGAAACACATCGTCGGCGAACATGCCGTGCAGATAGCTGCCTGCAACGCGTCCGCACGGCGATACCGCGCCCTCTGGTCGTCCGCGTACATGGGCGAAGGGGCGGGCGCAATCGGGGCCGTCGCTGCGTCCGATATGGATCTCGTAGCCGGTGAAGGGCAGGTCCAGCATTGTATGACATGCGCGTACTTCGGTCAGTTGTTTGTCACCGCCCATAACGGTCCGGACATCCAGCAAGCCAAGGCCCGGTGTGTCGCCCGGCGGGCCCTCAATGCCCATGGGGTCTGCGACACGATGGCCCAGCATCTGATACCCGCCGCAGATCCCCAGAACACGTCCGCCGCGCCTGTGATGTGCGATCAGGTCAATGTCCCAGCCCTGCGCACGCAGAAACTCCAGATCACCGCGCGTCGATTTTGATCCCGGCAAAATGACCAGATCCGCGTCTGCCGGAATGGGTTGGCCGGGCGGCAACATGGTGACACGCACATTGGCTTCCTGGCTGAGTGGATCGAGATCGTCAAAATTGGCGATGCGCGACAGGCGCAGGCAGACGATGTGAAAGCCGTCGCCCCTCGGCGTGTCCACGATATCAAGCGCATCCTCTGCCGGCAGGCGCCACGCATCCGCGAACCACGGGGCAACGCCATAACCGCGCCATCCGGTCATCTGGGAAATCGCAGCGTATCCGTCGTCAAAAAGCGCAGGGTCACCGCGAAACTTGTTGATTATAAATCCTTTTATTCGGTCCGCATCCGTCGTCGGCATCACCGTCTTAGTGCCGACGATCTGCGCAATCACGCCGCCCCGGTCGATATCGCCGCACAGCACGACCGGCACGTTTGCGGCCTCGGCAAAGCCCATATTGGCAATGTCGCCCTGCCGCAGGTTGATTTCGGCAGGGCTGCCGGCGCCCTCGACGATGACCAGATCGTACTTGGCGCGCAGGCGCTGGAAACTGTCCAGAACAGCGCTCATCAACGCTGGTTTCAGCGCTGCATAATCGCGCGCACGGGTGGTGGTCAGGCGCTTGCCCTGCACCACAACCTGCGCGCCCATCTCCGTTTCGGGCTTGAGCAGAACCGGGTTCATATCGCTGTGCGCAGCCAGCCCGCACGCCATCGCCTGAAGCGCCTGCGCGCGGCCGATTTCCCCGCCATCGGCCGTCACGGCGGCGTTGTTGGACATATTCTGCGGCTTAAAGGGCGCCACGGACAGGCCCCGCAGGCGCGCGGCGCGGCACAGCCCCGCCACCAGCATCGACTTGCCCACGTTCGAGCCGGTGCCCTGGATCATCAGCGCGCGCGCCATGCCCGCGCTACATCTCGATGCCGTTCTGCGCCTTGATTCCATCGCGGAAGGGATGCTTGATCAGCGTCATTTCGGTGACCAGATCGGCGGCCTCGATCAGTTCAGGCTTGGCGTTGCGGCCCGTGAGGCAGACATGCGTCATATGGGGTTTCTGGTGCAGCAGAAAATCCACCACCTCGTCGATATCCAGATAATCATAGCGCAGCGCGATGTTGATCTCGTCCAGCAGGACGAACTGAATTTCGGGGTCGAGGATCTGCTCCTGCGCAATTTTCCAGCCGTTTTGCGCGGCGGCGATATCGCGCTCGCGGTCCTGCGTTTCCCAAGTGAAGCCTTCGCCCGACACGAAAAACCGGCATTCATCTGCGAATCGCTCGCGCAGAAACGTCTTTTCGCCGGTTTCCCAATTTCCCTTGATGAACTGCACCACGGCGCAGGGCATCCTATGCGCAATACAGCGCATGATCATGCCGAACCCGGACGATGATTTGCCTTTGCCGGACCCGGTATGAACCATGATCAGGCCTTTTTCCTCGGTCTTGGTTTCCATCATCTTGTCGCGCGCAGCCTTGATTTTGCGCATCTTTTCATTGTGGCGGGCGTTCAGGTCAGTGGTCATGGGGTTTCCTTCGGCTTGACAGACTGTGGGCTTTGGGCGAAAGCTGCGGCTTGTGTTGGTGCCTGCCTCGGCAGGTGAAAAGGGAATGTGCAGCCGCGTGTCGTCGCGGTCAAGTACAGCCGCCCCCGCGACCGTGAACGGAAAGGCCGATCACCGCCACTGGCAACCGCCGGGAAGGCAGATCAGCCATAGGGCCAGCCGCCCTGAATCCGCAAGCCGGGAGACCTGCCAGCACAAAAAGGACGAAACCGGACGGGGTGTGTCGGTGTCGGGGCGATTCCGGCTGCCGGTATCCTCTCGTCATCTCATGCCCGCGACCCTGATACATGGGGCTTTGAGGCATGAAAGACAGCGCAGAAGCGACACCCGATCCAACCGAATTACTGGTCTGTACGAAATGCCGCCGCGGCCGCACCGAGCCGGGCGATGATCGCTGGCCCGGGCAGGTTCTGTTCGACGCGCTGGAGGCGCTGCCACTGCCTGAAGGCGTGCGCATGACGCCGGTCGAGTGCCTGCAAAACTGCGATCACGGCTGCACTGTTGCGCTGCGCGGCGGCGCGCGGTGGACCTATGTTTTTGCCAATGTCGATGAGCTGGCGGGCCCCGCAATGATCCTGGACGGCGCCGCGCGCTATCACGCGCAGCCCGACGGGCTGATCCCCTGGCGCGAACGTCCCGAACATTTCAAGCGTAACTGCGTTGCCCGCATTCCCCCACTGGAGGCCCCGAATGTCTGACCTGTCAAAACTTCCCGTCACCGTCATCACCGGCTTTCTCGGCTCGGGCAAAACCACGCTGGTGCGCCAGCTGATGCAGAATCCGGGCGGCCGGCGGCTTGCAGTGATCGTCAATGAATTCGGCGATGTCGGCGTCGATGGCGATATACTGAAATCCTGCGCGATCCCCGATTGCCCGGCGGAAAACATCATGGAGCTGGCCAACGGCTGCATCTGCTGCACCGTCGCCGATGATTTCATCCCGACGATCGAGGCGCTGATGGCGCTGGACCCACGCCCCGACCATATCCTGATCGAAACCTCGGGATTGGCCCTGCCCAAGCCGCTGCTGAAAGCGTTCGACTGGCCCGACATCCGCTCGAAAATCACCGTCGACGGCGTGATCGCGCTGGCCGATGCCGAGGCTGTGGCGGCGGGCCGGTTTGCCAGCGATGTCGCGCGCGTCGATGCGCAGCGTCTGGCCGATGACAGCATCGACCACGAAACGCCCCTGTCAGAGGTGTTCGAGGATCAGATTTCCTGCGCTGACATCATCCTTCTGACCAAGCCTGACCTTGCCGGACCGGACGGCGTGGCCCGCGCGAAAGAGATCATTGCTGCCGAATCCCACCGCGCGATCCCCGTGGTCGAAGTGGCCGAGGGTGTCATTGACCCGCGCATCATTCTGGGGCTGGAGGCCGCGGCAGAGGATGACATCGACGCGCGCCCCTCGCATCACGATGGCGCGGATGACCATGAGCACGACGATTTCGAAAGCATCGTCGTGGACATCCCCGAAGTCACCGACCCCGCCGATCTGGTCCGCGCCATCGAAGGGCTGGCCAATGATCACAACATTCTGCGAATCAAGGGCTATGCCGCCGTTGCGGGCAAACCAATGCGCCTGCTGGTTCAGGCCGTGGGCGCGCGCGTGCGGCACCAGTTCGACCGCCCGTGGAAGCCGGGTGAGGCGCGCGCCGGGCGGCTGGTTGTCATCGCCGAGCATCACGATATCAATGCGGGCGTGATCCGCACCGCGCTGGGCGCTGCCCGCACTGCGGCGGCAGAGTAGCACAATGCATGTCGTTTTCCGCGAAAGCCACGGGTTGGAAGAGGCCGAAACACCGATGGATCTGGGGCAGGACGCCGCGGATCTGGTGGTGCTGTCGCTCTCGGATTCCGACCTTGGCGCTTTTGCGGGAGGCTGGCATCGGGGCGGCGGGCCGGAGGGGCGGCTGCCGACGCTGCGGCTGGCCAATATCGTTGCGCTGAAGCACCCTCTGTCCGTCGATACGTATGTCGAGCAGACCCTGAGTGGCGCGCGCGGCATCCTGATCCGCCTGATCGGCGGTGTGCCCTATTGGCCCTACGGGCTGCAACAGATCCGTGCGCTGGCGCAGCAAAAGGGTATCGCGCTGGCCGTGTTGCCTGCCGATGGCCGCCCCGATGCGCGACTGGACGAACTCTCCACCGTGCCGAAATCCACGCTGCGACGGCTGGCGCATCTGTGCGATACCGGCGGTGCGGTTGCGGCGCAGGCGGCGCTGGCGCAGATGGCGCTGGCGGCGGGGCTATATGCCGGGCCGGTGCGCGGCGCCAAATCCCTGCCGCAGGTGGGGGCCTGGACCCCGGAAGAGGCGGCCTGCTGCCCGGTTCTGGCGCTGGGGTCCGGCGCTGCATTGGTTGGCCAGCCGCGCATCCTATTGGTTTTCTACCGCTCCTATCTGGTGGCAGCTGACCTTGCGCCGATCACTGCGCTCTTCGCCGCCTTCCGTGCACGGGGATTTGACGTGACCGCGCTATTCGCGCCTTCGCTCAAGGCGCCGGAAGCAGCAGGCTGGCTGCGCCGTCAGGTGGCCGCGCTGGCCCCCGCCGCCATCGTCAACGCCACGGCCTTTTCCGGCAAGGGCGAGGGCGGCACATCGCCGCTGGACGTCGCAGGCGTGCCGGTTTTCCAGGTCGCGCTGGCGACCTCCACCCGCAAGGCCTGGGCCGAGGCAGAGCGGGGCCTGTCGCCCGCCGATCTGGCCATGCATGTGGTCTTGCCCGAGGTAGACGGGCGCATCATGGGCGGCGTTGCCAGTTTCAAGGATCCGGGCAAAAAGGATGCGCATCTGCAATACTCGCGCTTTGCGCATCGTGCCGATACGGGCCGGATCGCCGCCATTGCGGACCGCGTCCAGGGCTGGACCAGACTGGCGGCGCTACCTGCGGCGCAGCGCCGCGTGGCGCTGATCCTGTCCACCTATCCCGGCAAGGACTGGAACATGGGCCATGCCGTCGGTCTGGACGCGCCGCAATCTGCCGAGGCGATCCTGAATGACCTGCGCGGCGCGAATTATGACATCGGGGCAGGTGGCACGCCCTTGCACGAGGCGCTTTTGCGGCGCGAAACCGCTTGGCCCGTCGCGGATTACAAGACCGCGCTCAGCCGCCTTCCGGCAGAGTTGCGCGCGACATTGGCCGATGTCTGGGGTGATCCCGAGGACGACCCCGATTGCCGCGACGGCGCCTTCCACTTCGCCGCCACAAGGCGCGGCAAGGCGTGGATCGCGCTTCAACCCGAGCGTGATACGCAAAAGGGCCGCGAGGACAGCTATCACGATCTGTCCCGCACCCCGCGCCATGCCTATGTCGCCTTTTATCTCTGGCTGCAAAGCAATGCGGACGCGCTGGTGCATATCGGCGCGCATGGCACGCTGGAATGGCTCCCCGGCAAATCGGTGGCCCTGTCGGAAACCTGCTGGCCCGAGGTTCTGACCGGTGCGCTGCCCGTCATCTACCCCTTTATCGTCAACGATCCCGGCGAGGCTGCGCAGGCCAAGCGGCGTATCGGCGCGGTCACGCTGGGCCATATCCCGCCGCCCCTGCGTGCCAGCGGTACGCCCGAGCGGCTGGCCCGGCTGGAGGCGCTTCTGGACGAGTTCTCAAACGCCGACGGCCTTGATCCGCGCCGCCGCGACCGGCTTCAGAGCGATATCCGCGAGGAGGCGCAGACACAGGGGCTTGAGAAGGATCTGGGCCTTGATCGTGCCGGGTGCAGCGCCGAGGCAATCGGTCGGATCGACCGTTTCGTGTGTGACATCAAGGATAGCCAGTTTGCCGAGGGGCTGCACATCTGGGGTCGCGCACCACAGGGCGATACGCCCTTTGCTACGGCCGGGTCAGTGGCCGGTGAGCGGCAGGCCCTGCTGGACGCGCTGGCCGGGCGGCGCATCCCGGCGGGCCCCTCCGGGTCGCCCTATCGCGGGCGGCGCGACGTGCTGCCGACGGGGCGGAACCTGTTCACCACCGATCCGCGCGCTGTGCCTACGCGCGCGGCCTGTGCGCAGGGTGTCCGGCTGGCCGATGAGCTGATCCGGCGTCACCTACAGGACGAGGGCGACTGGCCGCGCGGCCTGATTGTCGATCTGTGGGGTTCGGCCACCATGCGCACGGCGGGCGAGGAGTACGCCATGGCGCTGCATTTACTGGGCGTGCGGCCCGTCTGGGATGCGGGGTCCGAGCGTGTGTCAGGCATCGAGGTGCTGCCGCTGGCGGAAATGGACCGCCCGCGCATCGACGTCACCTTGCGCGTCTCGGGCCTGTTCCGCGACGTGTTCCCGACGCTCTCGGCGCTTTTTGCCCAAGCGGTGCGGGCGCTGGCCGCCCGCGATGAGGCGCCGGATTGGAACCCCTATGCTGGATGTGTGGACTTGGCGCGCGTCTATGGCCCGGCGCCGGGGTCCTTCGGCCTGGGGATGGGCGCTGCGCTGGACGATTACACCGAGGAGGGCCGCGAAAAGGCGGGGCTGGCATGGCTTAACGCCAGCGCATGGGCACTGGACGGCGAGGCGGCGGTGCGTGATGCGGCCGGCATCCGCGCCCGCGTCGCACAGGCAGATTGTTTCGTGCATCCGCAGGATCTGCCCGAAACAGACCTGCTGCTGGCCAGCGATTACGCGGCGCATGAGGCGGGTTTCGCCGCCGCGCAAACGGTCACAGGCGGCACCGCGGCGCTGTATCATTTGGACAATACCGATCCCGACCGCCCCCGTGCCCGGAGCTTGAGCGAAGAGATTGCCCGCGTCGTGCGCGCCCGCGCCGCGCAGCCCGCATGGATCGAGGGGATGAAACAGCACGGGTTTCGCGGCGCTGCTGAAATTGCCGCGACACTGGATCACATGGCCAGCTTCGCGCATCTGGCAGGCGCAGTGCCGCCGCATCTGTTTGACCTTTACCACGACGCGACGCTGGGTGATCCCGAAACTGATGGCTTCCTGCAAGACGCCAACCCGCAAGCGCACCGTGCGATGCAGGCACGGTTTTCCGGGCTGCTGGAGGCGGGGCTGTGGCAGACGCGGCGCAATTCGGTGATGGCTGGTCTGGGGGCAGGCGCATGAGCGCGCCCATGGTCAAGGGCTGGTGTCCCGGTGCGTATCGGCCGATGATGGCCGCCGACGGGCTGGTTGTGCGCATCCGCCCGCGACTGGCGCGGCTGACGGCGGCGCAGGCACTGGGCCTGTGCGATTTGGCGCAGCGATATGGGCATGGGTATCTGGACCTGACCAGCCGCGCCAACCTGCAAATACGCGGCGTGAGGACGGGCGATCACACTGCGCTGTTGAACCGCTTGCGCGATCTGGACCTGCTCGATGCGGACCCGGCGCTGGAAGGGCGACGCAACATCTTGGTCGCGCCGTTCTGGCAGGAAGGGGATGCAGTTCATCGCCTCACTCTGGCTTTGCTGGCGCGGCTCGCGGATCTGCCGGACCTGCCCGCCAAGGTTGGCTTTGCGGTGGATTGTGGGGCGCATCCGCTGCTGACAAGCGACAGTGCGGATTTCCGCATTGAGCGCTCTGCATCCGGCCTGATCCTGCGGGCTGATGGTGCAGTGGCGGGACGGGCGATTACCGAAGAAAACGCAATCCCGGCGCTGATCGACATGGCGCACTGGCTGGCGGAGCATATCACGCCGGACCGGCGCCGCATGGCGCGCATCCTTGCCGCGATAGCATTGCCACCGGAGTGGTGCGATGCATCTGCCCCGAGAGCGGCATCGCGGCCGCAGATTGGCAAGCAGAATGGCGGCGTCTTGATCGGCGCTGCATTCGGCCATGTGGATGCTGCTGCACTGGCGCGGGTTATCCGCGCGCAAAATCTGGCCGCGATCCGCGTCACGCCGTGGCGAAAATTACTTCTGGAGGGTGGCGTGCTCCCCGAGGGACCCGCCTTCGTCACCGATCCGCACGATCCGTTGATGCGAGTCGATGCCTGCCCCGGCGCGCCCTTTTGCCCCGCGGCCAGCGTCGAAACGCGCGCCTTTGCGCGGCGCCTTGCGCCTCATGGCAGTGGCACGCTGCACGTCTCCGGCTGCGCCAAGGGCTGCGCGCGCCAGCGGCCTGCGGACGTGACGTTGATCGGGCGGGAGGGCCGGTTTGATATGCTGCGCCATGGCCGCGCAGGCGACACCCCTGAGCGATACGCGCTAAACCCCGATGACATTCTGGCCGAAGTGAGCGGAACAAAATGAGCTATACCTACCAGACTGATGGCGCCGCGATCTACGCGCAATCCTTCGCCATGATCCGCGCCGAGGCTGATCTGGCCCGCTTCAGCCCCGATGAGGAACCGATTGCCGTGCGCATGATCCATGCCGCCGGGATGGTGGGGTTGGAGCAACATATCCGCATGTCGCCGGATTTTGCCCGCGCCGCCCGCACCGCGCTGGCCGCTGGCGCGCCGGTCCTGTGCGACGCCCGTATGGTCAGCGAGGGCGTCACGCGAACGCGCCTACCGGCGGGTAACGCGGTCATCTGCACCCTGCGCGATCCCGGCGTGCCAGAGCTTGCCCGCGAGATGTCGAACACGCGCTCTGCCGCCGCGCTGGAGCTGTGGCGCCCGCATCTGGCGGGGGCGCTGGTGGCGATCGGCAACGCGCCGACCGCCCTGTTCCATCTGCTGAACATGCTGGAGGATCCCGGTTGCCCGCGCCCTGCCGCGATCATCGGCTGCCCCGTCGGATTTGTCGGCGCGCGCGAGAGCAAGAACGCGCTCTGGGCGGATCAGCCGACACCATGCTGCATTATCGAGGGGCGTTTGGGCGGCAGTGCCATCACCGTTGCCGCGATCAACGCTATCGCAAGCCGCGCGGAATGAGCATTGCATCACGGCCAACGGGCACGATCCACGGCGTCGGCCTTGGTCCCGGCGATCCCGACCTGATGAGCGTGCGCGCCCACCGCCTTGTGACCGGTGCCCGGCATGTCGCGTTCTTTCGCAAGAAGGGGCGGACAGGCCGCGCGCGCGGCATGGTCGAGGGCATGCTGCCCGCAGACACCGTGGAGTTTGCCATGGAATACCCCGTCACCACGGAAATTCCGGTAGAGCATCCTGACTACAACGCCGCTCTCTCGGCGTTTTATACGGAGTGCACCACTCATCTGCGCGGCGTGGTCAACAGCGGCGAAGATGTCGTTGTGCTTTGCGAGGGCGATCCGTTTTTCTACGGCTCGTTCATGCATCTTTACACGCGGCTGAGCGGGCAGGTCCCGGTGCAGGTGGTTCCTGCAACTACCGGCATGTCGGCGGCGTGGACAGCCTCGGGCCAGCCCATGACCTGGGGGGATGACGTTCTCAGCGTTCTCATGGCGACCCTGCCTGAGGATGTTCTGACCCGCCACATCGCTGCTGCCGATGCGCTGGTTTTGATGAAGGTCGGGCGCAATATTGACAAGGTACGCCGCGCTTTGCGCCGCGCGGGTAAATATGACGCGGCATGGCTGGTGGAATATGCCAGCATGCAGGGCCAGACCGTCCAAAAACTGTCGCAGGCTGAGGACCGCGTCACACCCTATTTCACGATCGTGCTGGTGCATGGCAACGGGCGGCGACCATGAGCGGCTCACTGGTCATCGCAGGGCTGGGGCCGGGGGCAGGTGATCTGGTGACGCCGCAGGTTACTGCCGCGCTGGGCCGTGCGACGGATGTGGTCGGCTATATTCCGTATGTGGCACGCATTGCGCCTCGTGCGGGCCTGACGCTGCATCCCAGCGACAACCGGGTCGAGCTTGACCGCGCGCGCCATGCGCTGGAAATGGCCGTCGCTGGCCGGCGCGTTGTCGTGGTATCATCGGGAGATCCGGGGGTTTTCGCCATGGCGGCGGCGGTGTTCGAGGCGGTGGAGGCCGGGCCGCCCGCATGGCGCGCGCTGGACATTGAGGTGCTGCCGGGGATCACCGCCATGCTGGCGGCCGCCGCGCGCGTCGGTGCGCCGTTGGGTCATGATTTTTGCGCAATTAACCTCAGCGATAATCTGAAACCCTGGTCGCTGATCGAAAAGCGCCTGCGCCTTGCCGCCGAAGCAGACTTTGCCATGGCGTTCTACAATCCCCGGTCCAAGGCCCGCCCAGAAGGGTTTGCTCGTGTTCTCGAGATACTAAATGACGCGTGCTGCGATGCCCGCCCGATGATCTTTGCCCGCGCGGTTTCGACCGCAGATGAAGTGATCCACATCGTCCCCCTGCCGGATGCGCGGCCCGAAATGGCCGACATGCGCACCATGGTTCTGGTCGGTACATCGGACACGCGCGTGATCGAACGGGATGGAGCGCCGTTTGTCTATACCCCCCGCTCGGTGCCGGTATGAGCCAGCCACGCCAGCACCTCGTCCACCGTATGGGCCTCGCGCCGCGCCGGAAGTGCGGGGCGGTCGATCATTATGATTGGCACGTGCAACTGACGCGCGGCGGCGATTTTGGCATGGGCGCCGGTGCCGCCGGAATTCTTGGACACGACCAGATCAATGCGGTGCGTACGCATCAGCGCCAGATCGCCCGCAAGGCTGAACGGACCGCGATCCTGCACGATCTCGCAATCGGGAAAGGGCAGCGGCGCGTCGGGCTGATCAATCAGGCGCAGCAGGTAGAAATGCTGCGGATTGCGGGCGAACTCGGCCAGATGTATCCGGCCCACAGCCAGCATGACGCGGGTGGCGGGACGGTTCAGCGCCGCGACCGCTCCGGCAATATCCGGCACATGCGTCCAGTCATCGCCCGGCTCTGCCCGCCACGCGGAGCGCGTCAGTGCGATCAACGGCACGTTCGTGCCGGTGCAGGCGGCGACGGCATTGGCGCTCATCTGCGCGGCAAAGGGATGGGTGGCATCGACCACGTGGCTGATCGCGTGATCCGTCAGGTAACGCGCGAGCCCCTGCGCCCCGCCAAAACCGCCGACGCGCTGTGGCAGCGGCTGGCGCACCGGGCGCTTTACCCTGCCCGCAAAGGATACGGTGCCGCCGATCCCGGCCGCGCTCAGGCTTTGGCACAGCGCGGTCGCCTCGGTGGTGCCGCCCAGAACCAGAAGGTTATATTCCATGGCTGACGCTCCGTGGTTGACCATAGTTGGAATAGGCGAAGATGCGCCGGACAGCCTGCCGCGCACAAGCCTTGCCGCGCTGGAGGCGGCGGAAATCGTCATTGGTCCGCCAAGGCATCTGGGACTGCTGCCGGCGATCACGGCGGAGCGACTCGCATGGCCCGTGCCTTTTGTAGACGGGATCGCACAGCTACTATCGTTGCGCGGGCGGCGCGTGGTGGCGCTGGCTTCAAACAATCCGTTCTGGTTCGGCGCGGGCAGCAGCATCGCGCGGCACTTGGCACCGGGCGAATGGACAGCCGTGCCCGGCCCATCCACATTCTCACTTGTGGCCGCGCGGATGGGTTGGCCGCTGGAGCGCACGGAGTGCGTCGGTCTGCACGCCGCGCCGCTGGCACGGCTGCGGCCTGCGCTTGCGAATGGTGTCCGGCTGCTTGTGCTGTTGCGTGACGGCGCGGCGGTGCAGGAGCTGGCCGATTACCTTTGCCAGGTCGGGTTCGGCTCGTCCGCTCTGGCCATTCATGAGGCGGTCGGCGGCCCGCGCGAGCGGCGCACAGATGCAAAGGCGGCGGATTTACCGGATATGGAGTTTGCGCACCCGGTCTGCGCGGCTGTTCAGGTGAGCGGCGCGGGCGAGGCGCTGCCGCTGGCTGGCGGGCGGCCCGATACGTGGTTTGACAGCGACGGGCAAATGACCAAGCGGCCCGTTCGGGCGCTGACCCTGTCCGCGCTGGCGCCACGCCCGTTCGAGCATCTGTGGGATATCGGTGGCGGCTCTGGCTCTGTCGCGATCGAATGGTTGCTGTCGCATCCCAGTCTTTTCGCCACTACGATTGAGCCAAGGGAGGACCGCGCGGCGCGGATCGTGCAGAATGCGGCGCGCCTGGGTGTGGACCGCCTGACCGTCGTGCAGGGCGCGGCGCCGGAGGCGCTGGTCGGTCTGCCAGCGCCCGATGCGGTCTTTGTGGGCGGCGGGCTGACGCCCGCGCTGCTGGACTGGCTGCAGGCGTATTTGCCCAGTGGCACAAGGATCGTCGCCAATGCCGTGACGCTGGAAACCGAAGGCTTGCTGACGCAGGCTCAGGCGCGGCTGGGCGGCGATCTTTTGCGGCTTGAACTGGCGCAGGCCGGGCCGCTGGGGGGAAGGCGCGGCTGGAAGTCCAGCTATCCGGTGGTGCAGTGGAGCGCGGCGTTATGATTGTGGCCGGGTTCGGATTTCGCGCAGGCGCTGGTCTGGATAGCCTGCGCGCGGCGCTGCGGCTGGCAGGTGCGGTGGCGGTGCCGGACTTGCTGGCAACGGCGGCGGGCAAAGAGGATAGCGCAATATTGCAGGCGCTGGCGGATGAGATGGGTCTTGGTATCCATTCCATTCCCGCCGAGCGCCTGAAACTTCAGACAACTCTGGCGCAGTCGCGGCCGTCCCAAGCCGCTTATGGCACCGGCAGCGTGGCCGAGGCGGCAGCGCTGGCGGCAGCCGGTCCCGGCGCGCGGCTGATTGCGCCCCGGCAGATTTCACCCGATCGCATGGCCACCTGTGCCATGGCAGAAGGAGACGGACATTGACCATTCATTTCATCGGCGCAGGGCCCGGCGCGCCGGATCTGTTGACACTGCGGGGGCGCGATCTGATCGCGGCCAGCCCGGTCTGCCTTTATGCCGGATCGCTGGTACCCGAAGAAATCCTGAGCCATTGCCCCGAAGGCGCGCATATCGTCAACACCGCGCCGATGGATCTGGACGCGATCATTGCCGAGATGCAGCGCGCGCACGCCGCCGGCCGGGATGTGGCGCGGCTGCATTCCGGCGATGTGTCGGTCTGGTCCGCGATGGGCGAGCAGATGCGCCGCTTGCGCGCCCTGAATATCCCGGTGTCAGTCACGCCCGGCGTGCCGTCCTTTGCCGCCGCTGCCGCCGCGCTGGGGGCGGAGCTGACGCTGCCGGGCCTTGCGCAGTCGGTGGTGCTGACCCGCACGCCGGGGCGTGCATCCTCGATGCCTGAGGGCGAGACGCTGGCTAATTTCGCCGCCACCGGAGCGACGCTGGCCATTCACCTTTCTGTCCAGAATCTGGGCCATGTAACAGGCAGCCTGACGCCCGTCTATGGCGCGAACTGCCCGGTTGCCATCGTGTTTCGCGCCTCCTGGCCTGATCAGCGGATCATTCGCGGCACGCTGGGCGATATCGCCGGGCGGATGGAGCGGGACATCACGCGCACGGCGCTGATCCTTGTCGGGCCCGCGCTGGGAGGCGAGGGGTTTGCAGAAAGCTGCCTTTACGCCAAGGATTACGACCGGCGCTACAGGCCGCAAAGCGCGGCTAGCCGTTGGGCCAATTGGAGTGACAAAGATGAGTAATGCGCCGGGGATCATGATTTCGGCCCCATGCTCGGGGACCGGCAAGACCACCGTGATGCTGGGCCTTCTGCGGGCGCTCGCCGAGGACGGGATGCGGGTGCAGCCGTTCAAATCGGGGCCGGATTATATCGACCCGGCGTTTCATCTGGCCGCTGCCGGGCGCGCGTCCTTCAACCTCGATACCTGGGCGATGGGCGAGGGGCTGCTGAACGCCATCGCCGCGCAGGCCGAAGGGGCGCAGATTTGCGTCGCCGAGGGATCGATGGGCCTTTACGATGGTGTCGCCACCCGCGGACAAAGCGGCTTTGGCACCAGTGCGGAAACGGCGCTGCGCATGGGCTGGCCCGTGGTGCTGGTCGTCGATGTCAGCGGGCAGGCACAATCGGCGGCGGCGGCGGCGCTGGGGTTTCGGATGTATAACCCCGATCTGCCCTTTGCCGGCGTGATTCTGAACCGTGTCGCGTCGCCCCGGCACGAAAGGCTGACGGCGATGGGCATGGAAAAGGCGGGGCTGAAAGTGCTGGGCGCGTTGCCCCGGCGCGGCGATCTGACCTTGCCCGAGCGGCATCTGGGCCTGATCCAAGCGGTCGAGCATCCCGATCTGGAGGCCGCTATCGCGGGCTATGCCACTTTCCTGCGCGAGCATGTGGATCTGGGCGCGATCAAGGCTGCGGCGCGCGGCAGGCCTGCGGGGCAGGGCGGCGCACTCCCCCCGCCACCGGCGCAGCGCATCGCGCTGGCGCAGGACGCGGCGTTCTCCTTCACTTATCCGCATCTGGTCGAAGGCTGGCGCGCGGCAGGGGCCGAGGTGCTGCCGTTTTCCCCGCTGGCCGATGAGGCGCCGGACCCAAGTGCCGATCTGGTCTGGCTGCCCGGCGGTTATCCCGAATTGCATGCGGGGCGGCTGGCTACGGCGGATAATTTCCGCAGCGGTTTGAGGCGTCACGCCGAAACGCGGCCTGTGCATGGAGAATGTGGCGGCTATATGGCGCTGGGGGCAGCGCTGATCGACGCGGACGGGCAGCGTCATGCGATGGCGGGGCTTCTGGGTCTCGTCACCAGCTATGAAAAGCGCAAATTTCATCTGGGCTATCGTCAGGCCGATCTGCTGGCGCACTTGCCCGGGCAACGGCCCGGTGCACGGCTGCGCGGCCATGAATATCACTATTCGACAATCCTTGAGCAGCCCGATGCGCCGCTGGCGAGGGTCGCGGACGCTGACGGTAATCCGGTGCCGGAAACCGGGTCGCATCGCGGGACTGTCTCGGGTACGTTCTTTCATCTGATTACGGGGGAAGAGACATGACCGGATTTGTTAGCTTTGTCGGGTCTGGCCCAGGCGATCCCGAGCTTTTGACGCTGAAGGCGGTGGACCGTTTGCACCGCGCCGATGCGGTGCTGTTCGACGATCTGTCTTCTGGCCCCATCCTCAGTCATGCGCGGGCCGGGGCCGACCTGATCGGCGTGGGCAAAAGGGCGGGGCGTGCATCGCCGCGTCAGGACCAGGTCAGTCGCCTTTTGGTTGAATACGCGCAGATCGACCAACGCGTTGTGCGGCTGAAATCAGGCGACAGCGGCCTTTTTGGTCGGCTGGAAGAAGAGCTGATCGCGCTGCGCGCGGCGGGTATCCCTTACGAGATCATTCCCGGGGTGCCATCGGCCATCGCCGCCGCCGCCGCCGCTGGCATCCCGCTGACCCGCCGCCTCAGCGCGCGGCGTGTGCAGTTCGTGACCGGGCACGACATCAGTGGCGGGCTGCCCGAGGATATGAACCTGCCAGCTCTGGCCGATCCGATGGCCTCGACCGTTGTTTTCATGGGAAAACGGACGTTTCCAAAACTGTATGAGGTGCTGCATGTTCACGGCCTGCCTTCGGATACGCCCGCCCTTCTGGCCGAAGATGTCAGCGGTCCCGATCAGCGCCTGACCCGGATGAGCGTCGCAGAACTGGCCGATCAGCTGCGGGCTGAGATTGGAGACGCACCTGCGCTGATCCTTTACGGCCCGCTGGCCGAGGGGTGAATTATGCTTTGCGCGCTGCGGCGATTTGACGTAGCGTCGGAATACGGTGCCACATCTGTGGCTTCAAAGGGAATCGGGTGAAAGACCCGGACTGCCCCCGCAACTGTAAGCGGTGAGCGCAAAGGTGAAACCACTGGCCGAAAGGCTGGGAAGGGCCGGCGCGCATTGACCCGCAAGTCAGGAGACCTGCCGTAAAACCGAGGGCGCATGCGTCCTTATCATAACTGGCGTCGCCGGAGGGGCGACTTAACAAGGGACTTGTCTCATGCATATCGAACCGGGCGTCGTTGACGGCGCCAAGATGGCGTTTGCCTATGGCACCGCCGCAGTCGCTGCAGCCTATTCTGTCAAGCTGATCGCGAATGATCTGGCCAAGCACAACATCGCGTCCTTCGCTATCCGTACCGTGCTGGCCACGATCGGCGTTTTTGTCTTTTTCGAACTTTTGCCGCATTTCGCGGTCGGAGTGTCCGAGGTGCATTTAATCCTCGGCACAACATTGTTCCTGCTACTGGGTGCGGCGCCCTCAGCGATAGGTTTGGCGCTGGGCCTGCTGGTGCAGGGCATGTTTTTTGCGCCGTCTGATATGCCGATGTATTTCGTCAATGTCACAACGCTGCTGGTGCCGCTGTTTGCCATTGATGCCTTGGCGCATCGCATCATTCCACAGCATCGTGCCTATGTTGATCTGGCCTATGCCGACGTGTTCAAGTTGTCGGTCGCGTATCAGGGCGGCGTGGTCGCCTGGGTCGCATTCTGGGCGTTCTACGGTCAGGGTTTCGGCGCGGATAATCTGAACGCCGTTTGGACCTTTGGCGCGGCCTACATGCTGGTGGTTGTGATCGAGCCAATTGCCGATCTGGCCGTTCTGGCAGGCGCCAAGGCGCTGCGCGGCGGCGGTGTTCGCGGTCTGTTCACGCATCGTCTGTATAGCGCAGGCTGAGTGCAGGCCGGTATCGCCGGGCCCGGCGACGGGCCCGGAACCTCGCGGGATGACGCTGTGATTCAGGATCTGTGGCTGATCGGGATCGGCACAGGCAGCCCCGGCCATGTGACGGGCGAGGGGATGCAGGCGCTGCGCGATGCGGCAACTATCCTTGTGCCGCAAAAGGGCGCGGGCAAAGACGATCTGGCCGAATTACGACATCGCATCATTGCCGCCAGCGGCACGGCGGCGCGCGTCGTTCTCTTTGATTATCCGGTGCGCGATCCGGGCCTGCCCTATGTCGCGCGGGTCGCCGCATGGCATGACCAGATTGCCGAGCGGTGGCAGGCAGCCTTGGGCAGTGCCGACGCGCCCGGCCCTGTTGCGTTGATGGTATGGGGCGATCCATCGCTCTATGACAGCACCATGCGTATTGCTGCGCGTCTGCCTGTGACGCCAAAGATCCGCGTCGTGCCTGGGATCACCGCGATTCAGGCCCTGACGGCGGCCCATGCCATTCCTGTGAACACCGTAAATGGCCCGGTGCAGATCACCACCGGTCGGCGCCTGCGCGATCACGGCTGGCCCACGGGCGCCGAGACGGTCGTGGTCATGCTGGACGGCGAATGCAGCTTCCGAAAATTGGACCCCGAAGATATCAGTATCTGGTGGGGGGCATTTCTGGGGATGGCCGAACAGGTACTGTGTCACGGGCCCCTCGCGGATGCTGCTGACCGTATAGATGCCATCCGCCGGGCTGCCCGTGCCGAACATGGCTGGATTATGGACACCTACCTGCTCCGCAAGATGTAATCTGCGTGTCGGGCCCGAAGGATCTGCCCGTTGTGCACAGAATGTCCAAGTGACCATCGAAGGATGTGTGGCAGATGAAAACCTGCCGGTTTTGCGATGGAAAATCTGTGGTTAAGAGTTATGCGAATTGCATAAATTCGTTGCTACTCCATGCATCTTTCATAATGGGCCAGACGCAATCTGACAGGTGGCCGCGTTTCCCGCGGCGTCTGTCAGTCAACGTTCCTTTGGCGCGCTTTTCACGCCATGGTTCCGTGCTGTCTACGATAGTTTCGATGGGCGTTCTGCCGCAACACAGTTGGCCCGGATGGGTGTGCGCGTATTTTTAGTGACGTAGCCAGTTGTCCAGATCGACCCGCAGCGCAATTTTACTGTCGTAAAGCTTCTTTCGGAACGCGACTTGATAAATCTCCTGCGGGACGCTCTTGTGGAGCCGCTCACAGATACCGCTTGTATAGGGAGCGTCTTGGTACCGGGCGATGTTATTGAGTGTCAGAAAAGAGCCGAAAGTCACCCTCGGCGACCCGACCGCACGATTTCGCGCCCCGAGCTGTCGGAATTCGCAGCAGCGCAAAGTTATGTGCTGCATTGAACATCAGTACGCGATCATTCACCCGGTCCGCCAGATTGGACTTGGGCCTTGCGTGTTCAGACATCGCCTCGCCATCGCCGTCCTCGACACCGCCAACTCGCAGCGATAGGGCGCACCGTGCAACATGCCCATGACCTGGCGGGCCTTCGACGCGTTGCCCCGGTTTCTCGGCCAAGCGCCAATAGCTACGCCCCGTTAAAAAAGGTTGCAGACCGGTCCTGAGAGTTGGGCGCGTTCGACATCCTGTCCTAGCTGAGGTCGCGAGGTGGATAGGCGCCCCCCACGGCCCGCCAGCGCATCCCCACATCCATGCGAGGCCCCAAAGCGCGAGCGATTTGTTGGTCTGGCGCGGTCTGATTGGGCAGACCGTATATATATCCGCAGCTTACGCGATCATCTCCAGAAAGTGCCCGCTCGCAACTTGACGCATTTCGCGGAATGTTGATTTCCACGAACATGTGAGCCGGAAAAGAACATGCTCCCTAGTGAGATCTGGGTCACACAACCCGCCCCAATCGCAATGCGTAACTTGGTTAAATAATTGATATATAATGTATTTTTATGTATGAATATAAGACATGTCTGTGCGGGCGACGACCACCAACTGCGCGATGTGGCGATGCCAGCATGCTACGTTGACACGTTAAATCCGCTACATCATACTAATCTGGACAATCGAGAAGCAAGTTGGACCATCGGTAGGCATTTCCACATTAAAACGCAGTGTGTCCGTGTCATCGAGTACCGAAAAAGAATACTTGGGTCTCGCTCGCGAGGGCGTTCAGAAGAGACTGATGAACGCCATTGCTAAAAACGCAACCTACCGCAAAGCACGGTAAAGTTGCATTATTAACCGGGAGAAATACGTGAAGATACTTAAGCAAATGGCCCTAGTGGGCGCGATGATCGCAGGAACCGGAGCGCACGCTCAGGAACAGTTCATCACGATCGGGACGGGCGGGCAGACCGGCGTCTACTTTGTTGTCGGGCAATCAATCTGTCGTCTGGTGAACCGCACCACAGCCGAGACAAACCTGAAATGCACCGCCCCGTCGACCGGTGGGTCCATCGCAAACATCAACGCCATCATGGCGGGTGACATGACGATGGGCGTCGCGCAATCGGACTGGCAGTACCACGCCTATAACGGCACATCCGACTTCGAAGGCAACAAGTTCGACAAGGAGCGCGCTGTCTTTTCTGTTCATTCCGAACCGTTCACCGTGGTTGCGCGCGCCGATGCCGGCATCACGGAGTTTGCCGATCTCAAGGGCAAGCGCGTCAACATCGGCAATCCCGGTTCCGGCCAGTATGCGACCATGCAGGTCGTCATGGAGGCATTGGGCTGGACGATGGACGACTTTGCGCTGGCGTCCGAGCTGAAACCGGCCGAGCAGGCCGCAGCCTTGGGCGACAACAAGGTCGATGCGATCATCTATACGGTCGGTCACCCGAACGGATCGGTTCAGGAAGCGGCCTCGACAGTCGAGACAGTCCTTGTGCCCGTCACCGGGCCCGAGATCGAAGCGTTGGTCGCCGACAACCCCTATTATGCCACCGCGACCATTCCGGGCGGCATGTATGAAGGATCACCCGACGACACCCAGACATTCGGTGTGAAGGCGACATTCGTGACCTCGGCCGATGTGCCCGAAGAAACAGTCTATCAAGTGGTCAAGGCCGTGTTCGACAACTTTGACCGCTTCAAGAAACTTCATCCGGCCTTTGGCAACCTGACCGAAGAAGAGATGATCAAGGATGGTCTGTCGGCACCTCTGCATCCGGGTGCCGAGCGGTACTACAAGGAAATGGGCTGGATGTAATTTCCGGCGGATTGACACGGGTGGCAGCCTTCACTGGCTGCCACCTTCTGAAAGATCGTTCAGATAAGACAGGCCTGACAATAATCATAAAAATCTTGCCCGCCTTTTTGCGGGTTACCGGGGGACAGACATGACCGACGACCCAAACCAGCATCAGGCTGCGCGCGTTGAAAACGAGGCGGCTGGTCGCGGCGGTCTGGACCAGTCCGAACTGGACGCGCTTGTCGCCTCAGCCGACACTGGTGGCCGCAATATCGCAGGCCCGGTTGGAACCTTCCTGATGCTTGTCGCGCTGGCGTGGTCCCTCTTCCAGCTCTGGATCGCTTCGCCGATCCCGTTCATCGTTGGATGGGGCGTATTCAACGATACCGAAAGCCGGTCGATCCACCTTGCCTTCGCCATTTTCCTGGCCTTTGCCGCCTTTCCCGCGACGCGGTCAAAATTCCAGTTGGGTCTGGGCATCGTGATCCCGCTTCTGCTGTCCTATCTGTTCGTGGTCAGCTCCAAGGACGGCACCGCCGTCTGGTGGATCCCTGTCGTCGGTCTGGCCGTCGTCGCCGCGATCGTTCTGGGCAGCCCAAAGGACCGCGTGCCTTTCTGGGAATGGGCGCTGGCCATCGTTGGTGCCGCCGCTGCGCTTTACCTTTTCGTCTACTATCGCGATATTTCCGGTCGCGTCGGCGCGCCGATCATGCAGGATTTCGTGGTGTCCGTCATCGGTATCATACTGCTGCTGGAGGCCACCCGCCGCGCATTGGGACCGGCCCTGATGATCGTGGCGACCGTGTTTCTGGTCTACACCGTGCTTGGTCCTCAGATGCCCAGCATCATAGCGCACAAGGGCAACAACCTGTCGGAGATCGTGAACCATCAGTGGATCACGACAGAAGGCGTCTTTGGCATCGCCCTGGGCGTGTCGACAAGTTTCGTGTTCCTGTTCGTGCTGTTCGGCTCGCTGCTGGATCGCGCGGGGGCCGGTAACTATTTCATTCAGGTAGCGTTTTCGCTGATGGGTCACATGAAAGGCGGCCCGGCCAAGGCTGCTGTGGTGTCATCCGCCATGACCGGCCTGATCTCGGGCTCAAGCATCGCGAACGTCGTGACCACCGGCACGTTCACCATCCCCTTGATGAAAAAGGTCGGCTTCAGCTCTGAGAAGGCCGGCGCGGTCGAGGTGGCCTCATCCGTCAACGGTCAGATCATGCCGCCGGTCATGGGCGCCGCCGCTTTTCTGATGGTGGAATATGTCGGTATCCCCTATTTTGACGTGGTCAAACACGCGTTCCTGCCCGCCTTGATTTCTTACATAGCGCTGGTCTATATCGTCCATCTGGAGGCGTTGAAGGCCGGGATGGAGGGTCTTGAGCGCCCCTATGAGCCCAAGCCGATCATCCAGCGCCTGATCGGTTTCGTGTTCGGCGTCGCGTTCATCTGCGGGCTGTCGTTCCTGGTTTATTACGGCATGGGCTGGATCCGCCCCGCCTTTCCCGTCGCAGCACCTTACATCATCTTCGTCGTCCTGACGGCTGCCTATGTCGGGCTGCTCTACGTTGCCTCGAAAGAAGCACCGCTGAAGATGGACGATCCGGACGCAGAGGTGACGAAACTGCCGCTGCCCGGACCAACCGTGCGGTCGGGTCTGCACTTTATCCTGCCGGTCGTCGTGCTGGTCTGGGCGTTGATGGTGGATCGCCTGTCGCCGGGCCTGTCGGCATTCTGGGCGACGATGTACATGATCTTTATCCTGATCACGCAGCGCCCGCTGATGGCGATGCTGCGCGGCGAAGGCGAAATGGGCGCCCGCGTAAAGGAAGGCGCGATAGATCTGTTGGAAGGTCTGGTCGTCGGTGCCCGGAACATGATCGGCATCGGCATTGCCACCGCCACGGCCGGTATCATCGTCGGCGTGGTCAGCCAGACCGGCGTGGGATCGGCCCTTGCCGATGTGGTCGAAGTCCTGTCGGGCGGCAATATCCTTGCGATCCTGTTCCTCACGGCAATCCTGTCGCTGATCCTTGGCATGGGCCTGCCGACGACGGCAAACTACATCGTCGTCTCCGCGCTGCTGGCGCCGGTGATCGTGACGCTGGGGCAGCAAAACGGGCTGATCGTGCCGCTGATCGCGGTGCACTTGTTCGTGTTCTACTTCGGCATCATGGCCGATGTGACGCCGCCCGTCGGGCTTGCCTCCTTCGCCGCTGCCGCCGTTTCGGGCGGGGATCCGATCAAGACAGGCGTGATCGCGTTCTTCTACAGCTTACGGACGGCGGCGCTGCCGTTCCTGTTCATCTTCAATACCGAACTGCTGCTGATCAACGTGACGATGGTGCAGGGGATCTTTGTCTTCATTGTCGCGACGGTGGCGATGCTGCTGTTCGCGGCGGCCACGCAAGGCTGGTTTCTTGCCAGGAACCGGTTCTATGAAACCATCGTCCTGCTGCTGATCGCGTTCACCCTGTTCCGCCCCGGTTTCTGGATGGACATGGTCAGCGCGCCGTATCTCGAGGAGGACCCGTCTGCGATCACACAGGCCGCCGCCGACACCGACACCGGCCAAAGGCTGCGGCTGCGCGTGGCAGGCGTGAACGATCTGGGCGACCCGATCGAGTTCGTCGCGCTGGTCCCGATCACCGAAGGTGCGACAGGCGAAGAAAAACTGGAGAATGCCGGCCTGACCTTCCGGGACGAGGGCGACAAGATGTTCATCGACGACGTCGCCTTTGGCAGCGCGGCGGCAGAGGCCGGGCTGGACTGGGACCAAGAGGTGCTGCGCGTTCTGAAACCCATGCCGCAACCCAGCAAATACTGGATGTTCATTCCGGCGCTGCTTTTGCTGGCGCTGATCGTCTTCCTGCAGCGGGGCCGCAACACGCGCGCGCCACGCAAAACCGCACACGCCTGAGGAGAGAGACGATGTTCAACACGGTTCTTCTGACCATCGACCTGAACGCCAAAGCATCATGGGAAAAGGCGCTGCCGGCAGCGATCGAGCTGGTTCGCACCTCTGGCGGCAAGCTGCATATCATGTCGGTCGTACCTGATATGGGTATGCCATTGGTCGATGGGTTCTTTCCGCCCGATTACGAGAAATTGGCCGTCGAGGCCGCCAGCAAGGCGCTCGACAAGCTTGTCGAGGAGAACGTCCCAAGCGATGTACGAGTCAAGCAGCATCTGGCATTCGGCAAGATCCACCGCAGGGTCTTGCACGTGATCGAAGAGATCGCCTGCGATCTGGTGGTCATGGCGTCGCACAAGCCCGACCGCGTGCGCGAATTTCTGGTGGGGTCGAACGCCGACCGTATCGTGCGCCGTTCGCCTGTCTCTGTGCTTGTCGTCAGGTATTGAATCGCATGGCGGGACATATCTTTGGGCGATCAACAAAGGGCGCCCTACCCACAGCAGTGACCGGCGACGGGTGCTATCTGATCGATGCCGATGGCAAGCGGTATCTGGACGGGTCGGGGGGCGCGGCCGTATCGTGCCTGGGACATTCCAACGCAGCCGTGCGAACAGCTCTTCATGCGCAGATTGATCAACTTGCCTTTGCGCATACGGGCTTTTTCACCTCAGAACCCGCCGAACGGCTGGCCGATCGTCTGGTGTCCTATGCGCCGGGCGAAATCGATCGGGTGTATCTGGTTTCAGGCGGATCAGAGGCTGTCGAGGCCGCCATAAAACTGGCGCGACAGTACTTTCTGGAAATCGGCCAGCCGGAGCGGCATCGCGTTATCGCGCGTCGGCAAAGCTATCATGGCAATACGCTGGGCGCGCTTGCTGCCGGTGGCAACGCATGGCGCCGCGCGCAATTTGCCCCGCTTCTGGCGGATACCACCCATATCAGCCCGTGCTATGAATATCGCGACCGCCGCGAGGATGAGACGCCCGAAGCCTACGGTCTGCGTGTGGCGAACGAACTGGAGTCCGAGATCCAGCGGGTGGGCGCCGAAACAGTCATGGCTTTCATAGCCGAGCCTGTGGTGGGGGCCACCAGCGGGGCTGTGCCCGCGGTGCCCGGGTACCTGCGGCGCATCCGCGAGATATGTGACCGCTACGGCGTGCTGCTGATCTTTGACGAGGTGATGTGCGGCATGGGGCGCACGGGCCATCTGTTCGCCTGCGCTGAGGACGGCGTCGCGCCGGACATGATTACAATCGCAAAGGGTCTTGGCGCTGGGTATCAGCCGATAGGTGCGCTTATGACAACCGCGGCGATCTATGACGCGATCGCGTCCGGGACAGGCTTTTTCCAACACGGACATACCTACATGGGTCATGCGCTTGCCGCGACCGCCGCCAATGCCGTTCTGGACGAAATACTGGACCGCGATCTGTTAGGCCGCGTGCAAACGCAGGGTCTGCAGCTGGAGTCCGCGCTGCGCTCTGCGCTGGGACAGCACGCCCATGTCGGTGACATTCGTGGGCGCGGTCTGTTTCGCGGGGTCGAACTTGTCGCCGACCGGGCGACCAAGGCGGCGTTCGAGCCAAGTCGCGGCATAGCCGCGCGGATCAAAAAGGAAGCCTTTGCCGCCGGTCTGATCTGCTATCCGATGTCGGGTACCATCGACGGGCAACGGGGCGATCACGTTCTGCTGGCCCCGCCTTTCATCATCACCGACGACCAGATCGGCGAACTGGTCGACAAGCTTTCGGGCGCGATAGATCGGGCAATCGCCGTATGATGCCGATCGTATCCGACGCGGCGTCCCGTGCCCTTCAACCTGCGATACGACCGTCAGTCTGACGGCCGTATCATTGCGCTGCTCAACGCTCCGGCATGCGTTGCGTATCGCTTATCGGCCGCTTTCAGCAGGCATTTTGCGGTGCGCCCCGTACCAAACCAGAAAGGCTACCTCATGTCCGACAACCGCCACCCTATCTTGGACGAAAACGCGCTCACATCCGAGCAGCAGACTGTCTTTGACGCCATCGCCGGCGGCAAGCGCGGCCTGGTGCAGGGTCCGCTGCGGGTCTGGCTGCAATCGCCAAAGCTGGCGGACCGCGCGCAGGCGTTGGGCGCGTTTTGCCGGTATGATACGCGCCTGCCGCCACGCGTGTCAGAGCTGGCAATTCTGGTGACAGGCGCGTTTTGGGCCTCAGGGTTCGAATGGGCCGTTCATGCGCCTATCGCCCTGCAGCACGGGCTGGCGGCAAATATCGTCGAAGATATCCGTTGCGGAAAAACACCTACTTTTACCGCCGATGATGAAGCGGCTGTTTATTCTTTTGCCGACGAACTGCATCGAACCCATCAGGTTTCAGATGCGACCTATGCCGCAGTGGTCGCGCATTACGGAGTCGAGGGCGCGGTCGAGCTGGTTGGAATACTTGGCTATTATACGTTGATTTCAATGACGATAAACGCATTCAGCGTGCCCCTTCCGGATGGAGAACCCGATCCGTTCTGATCGGAATTGCTTCTGGACGCCAAAACCACCGGGATAGGCGGATTTGGCGCGCAATGGGGCTGTGCGGCACGGAACAGCCTGAGAGGTTTATGGGTTAAATTCGGTTTGTCCGCCGGTCGTCGTAAGCTTTGAACCCTGTCGACTTACGAAATCGGAGTCCATCAGACCGCGGCTAAACCTTGAGCCGAAGGGTGCGCCATCAATATGGTGCGCGCTCTATGGCCTCGGAGGCGGCTTTGGCGGACGACCCCGGAGGTCCGCAGGCTCACAGCAAAAGCCTGTCTGATTATCAAAGTGGCGTTCGGTCTGCCCGGGTAGCCGAAAACAAGTCGATTTAGATTGGCGCTATCTATCTCAAGATCCCCCATGCGGCCCCAAGCTTGCGGATGAAAAGAGAAGGCGTGGACGTCTGATAGGATCGGCGAAAGGCAGCATGAAACGTTGCCCGGCAGGCGATTGGAACAATCGACGAGTGAGATCAGGTTGCATGCTGTCACCGATGCAATCGGTCGTACGATCCGGTTTTTTTTATTGCCGGTCGGGCCAGCGACCAAGCCGGTGCAGGGGCTTGAGTGAATAGCCTCTCAGCGGCTTACTCACTGCCGGGAGATGGAAGGTATGATGCCGGCGGCTTCAGAAACGCTCTTGTTGTTATTGGAACAAAGCCTCGCCTTCTTGGACGAAAGTCACGCGACAAACCCATTGAATTTGACAAGCGCCGTTTCAGGAAATGCAATCGGATCCAGATCATTTTTTGGGATCTCGAAAAACCGGCGGCGCGTGGCCAGCCGTTACGATCGATGCCCAAAAGTAGTCCTCTTTGCAATCGCTCTAGATGCAACCGTGGCGCTTTTGCTATGAGCACCGGGCCTGGTCGCAGGCATGGTGTTTAATTACACCAACGGGATGTTTAAGTTCACTGAGGCGGCAAACGAAAGCCTGTTTGGATGACCTGAGTGGCGGAATTTGAGCGCTACACAAGATCCGTTGATTGCAACGAGCGACTTTTAATTGGACGTCGACCAACGCAGCAGAAAAGGAATAGCAGAATGGAAAATCAGGTTGTTATCGTAACCGGCGGTGCGGCGGGGATTGGCGGCGCAATCACCGCCGAGCTGGTGGAGCTTGGCGCGCATGTCGTCGCTGTCGATCTGAATGAGGAGGCCGGTCAGGACATCGCCAAGGCCAACCCTGATCACGTCGCGTTTATGAAAGGGGATATTTCCAAGGAACAGGTGGCCAAGGACGCCGTTGAAATGGCGGTATCGAAATTCGGCAAACTTACCGGATTGGTGAACAATGCCCACGCGTCGCGCCAAAAACCTTTGCTGGATCACACTCCCGAAGATTGGGCGCTGTCATTTGACACAGGTTTTTCGGGGACGTTGAACTTCATGAAGGCCGCGCATCCGGAACTTGCCAAGACCAAAGGATCCATCGTCAATTTTGGGTCCGGGGCCGCATTGAACGGACAGAAAAATCAGGCAAGCTATGCCGCCGCCAAAGAGGCGATACGCGGATTGACCCGCGTTGCGGCCAATGAATGGGCCAAAGACGGTATCCGGGTCAATATTGTGTGTCCCTTGGCCCTGACCGAGGGCGTTGAAAAATGGAAACAGAGCCACGGCGATCAATATGATGAAGTCGCGGCGAAAGTCCCGCTTGGTCGGTTCGGAGATCCTCAGAAGGATATCGCACCAGTCGTCGTGTTCCTTTTGGGCGACAGCAGCCAATATATGACCGGTCAAACGCTGATGGCGGATGGCGGGGGAACCATGTTGCGGTGACATCAAGCGAGGTTGATCGCCTGCCGCGCGTCGGTATCGACCCGAGCGTTTCCAGAACAAAAAGCCGCTTGCCGTTATTCTTGCATTTTTTGCAAGGCATCTCAAACGCCGTGTCACCGATCACGCCAGCCTTGCGGATTGAAACCAAAGTGGTCTGACGGTCAAGACCGCGCGTCATGAAGCGTTGCCCGCACGTTTTCAATGGACCTGCTACCGGCAATGGTACTGCGTAACAACGCCCGGTGATGGGTTGTGCCGATGCGGCTCTGACGCGCTGGTAGGTGCTCCGATTTTTTCATAGCGGAGGGTCCAAGTATTTGATGCGTCACGCGCGTTGTTTCTGCGACCGCTTCAGCGGCGGTGATGGTCCATGTAATGCACGCCTGATGCAATCGAACTTGGGTCGGTGCCCTTGCGCCTCGTTAACTTTCACGCAGACTGTTGTCCTGAAAAATTTGGTGTTCGGTCGATCATAGACAAGGCGAAAATGGTGCGGAGTTCTAATGGTTGAACGATCTGCGACAAGGTCTGGACGCGTGATAAAATGGGGGCTGCCCGGCCCGATCCCGGAGTATCATCTGAAAGCCGTTCAATTTTGCGCGACCTTTGATCGTCGCGTAATCCTTGCCTTTCCCAAGTCTCACGACACTCGCGTATGGCGTGCATTGCAATCACCTTGGATCTAATGGCTGATCCGATCACAAATCGGGATGCACGGTGCCGACCTTCAGGCTTTCGGCCGGCGCGGGTGTCAGGAACTCCAGCATGGCGCAGATCCTGTCCGGTGACGGTACGGTCCAGCGTGATGACATCTGCCTCGATGCGCTCGACGATGCCCAGCGTCTCCTCGCGCGTTGCGGTCAGCACATAACCGGTCGCCAGTCTGTCGAACAATCGCACCCCCAGCACGTCCTGCAGCCCGGCAATCCGGCAGAACACCGTGGAATGGTTGACACCGAGGCTGCGCGCCGCCCCCCAAAGGCTGCCCGCGCGCGCCACGGTCAGAAACACCCGCCGATCGTCCCAATTGGCAAGCTGTGTATTCATGCAATACCATCTTTCCGCTTTGACTACTTCCTTTGCGTCAGATGAGTGGCCGTATTTAGGCCAGAACCAACAGCAATCTCATGGAAGTGTTTCACCGTGGCCAACACCATAATCTGTACCAAACAGCGCAGCAACGAACTGACTTGCCCATCCTGCGTGCCGAAAATCGACCCAGCTTTGAAGGCATTGCCCCGCATGCAAAAGGCCGAAGTGAAGTTTGCCACCGGACGGATCGAGGTAGACCACGATCCGGGGCTTACGGACGTGGCTGCCTTGGTCAACATCATCGCCAAGTTCGGCTATACCGGCAAACCGTCGGCTTTCTGACCGCATTGTCGCGCCGCCCCAGCCCACCGCTCCCAGGCGGTGGGGTTTACCACGAAAGGCGTGGGCTTATGTTTTCCGGGATCATGGACATCGTGAGGCACCCCGCCAGTCGGCGTAAATGGCTGACCATTTCCCGTGGAGTATTCATCACTGTGGCACTTGTCGCCTTGTATGGCTTTGGGCAGGTCACGCCCTTGGGCACCGCTGATGACAATTGCCGCCGTGCTTGCGGGCTATGACATCGCCCTGCGGGCCGGGAGTTCGCGGCGCCTGCGTCAGCCGAAAAGGCCCCCGGCTTTATGGTCTTTGCCGGAACACTGGCCGAAAACGGCCTGCTGGATCTGCGCGCCACTGGCGTCGGCGCCGACACTACGCTGGCGCGGATCATCAACCGCGTTGAAGAGGCGCAGAAGGCCAAGGCCCCGGACCAGCGAATGATCGAAAATTTTGGGCGCTGGTAAACGCTCGGCGTGTTTGTGATGGCGATCGTCAGCTATATCGTCACGCGCAACGCCGAACTGGCGCTGACGCTGCTGGTGGTCAGTTGCCCCGGCGTGCTGGCCATCTCGACCCCGGTGTCGGTGGTCGCGGGGATCGGGCGTGCGGCCCGGTCTGGCATCCTGATCAAGGGCGGCGAGCATCTGGAAAACGCCGGACGCCTCAGCGCGCTCGCGCCGGACAGGACCGGCACGCTGACCGAAGGGACGAAATTGCCGGCACGGGCCTGATTGCACGCCATGACCGTGATGACATCGCCGTCGGCAGCCACCGCCTTTTCGATCATCTCCAGATCGAGTTCAACGCCGAAGCGAAAGGCGGCGTTGCCAGCCTGCACGGGCTGGGCCACACGCTGGTGATCGTAGCGCGCAACGGCGAAGTCTTCGGCCTGCTGGGGCAGGCCGACATGGCACGCGCCAGCAGGCCGATGATCGACCGCCTGCACGCGCTGGCGCCGCGTGGTGATGCTGATCGGTGATCAACACCCGGCAGCCGAAGCGAGCGCGAGCCAAGATCGCCGAGGCGATGGAAATCGCGCGCGCGACGCCCGCCAACATGCGCCAGAACCTCGTCATCGCTGTGGTGACAGTCATCGGGCTGCTGTCCGGGGTCTATACCGGCACGATCCATATGGCCGCCAGTATGACGAAGCACCAGTTGTCGGTGCTGGTCGTTATCCTCAATGCCATGCGCCTGCTGCGCAAACCGCTGAGCGCGCTGCTAAATAGAGGTAACGCTAAAGAAAACTAAGGAACCGCGCTCTATCTGTGCGGTTTTCCGACAATGCTCAGAAGGCGGCGCAAGGCGACCTTGATCACTGGGCGTTGAACCCACGTGAAACGCTGGCGCAGAGCGTCCTCTTGGATCGAATTCTGGCTTCGACAGGCGCAACAATGCGCGTGCATTTGCAAAGGTTTCAGGCGCGATTTCGCTGGAGATCCAGGATTTTTCTAACGCTCATTATTCTTCTCTCAAAACACCTTGGTTGCAAATTGTTCCTGGTCTGCAATCGCGCCATTGCGGAGTGGATCTGTCACGCTTTCGTGCCGCGCCCGGTGCTCGTTCAAGACACCGTCCGTCCGAATGCGACCGGGCTTTTCCAGCCTGATGCTGAGTGGCGGCGGCGTGGATTGTACAAGCCGTTGATGTATTCAAAGATCGCCATCTCGGCCTGTCGCCGCGTTTCCCATCACCGTCGCCAGTTCATTTCTGCCTTGATCATGTTAAAGAACGTCTCGGCAGCGGCATTATCGTGACAATAACCCTTGCCGCTCATCGATACGCTGAACCCGTGGTGTCGCACGACCTTCTGATAGTCGTGCGAACAATATTGCGACCCACGGTCCGTATGGTGACTGCAGCCTTTAGATGGCGACCGGAATGCAATCGCATTATTCAGCGGCCTGATCGCCACGTCGCGCTTCATCCGGCCGCTGACAGCCTAACCGATGACACGCCGGGAATGCAGGCCCAGGATCACAGCCAGATCAAGCCACCCCTCGCATATCCAGACATAGATGATGCAGCCAGCCCATTTCCGGTTCGGCTGATCAGCTGAGAAGTCTCGGCCCGGAAGGTTTGGCGCGATGTTGAACTTGGGATCGCCATCAAGCGACCGACCCGGCGGTGACCGACATCCGGGCCGATCTTCTTCGACTTTTCGGTCTTCCGTGGACTGCCGTAACTGCCAAGGCTAAGACGCGACTGTTCTTTGATGTGCGCCAACGTGACCAGATCAGACCGCTGTCTGCGGCTGGCCGGGCGGTTGCAAAAAGCCCGCAAAGCTCGCGCGCTGACACCGACGACACGGCACAGCCGGTTAGCTGGCGGTGTGTTTTTCGACAACCCTGAACCTCATGATTTCTGGCCTGCAAAGGCCTGCCTTCCGGCAGATTACTGCGTAATCGGCTGCCGTAAAACAGGTGGCCATCTTTAGGATATCGCTTTCCTCCTTGAAGATGCGGTTCTCGCGCCGAAGTCGATTATTCTATTTGGCGAGGCTCAAATCCTCTTTCGACACCACGTCAGTATCTCGATGTGCCATGATCCCTTTGTTCAGCGTCGGCATGCCAACGCCCAGATCATCAGCAACTTGCTTGCGCGTTAGCCCGTTGGTCAGCGCGATCCGCACCGCATCTGCTCGGAATTCGTCCGTCCGTTTCAGTCCCATGGTTGGCCTCCTTCGTTGCAGTAAATGCCATCGAAGAAGCGGCACCAAACCGCGACAGCTCCACAATTGAGGCGCGTCGCTCGTAATCCATTCCTTGGTGGGAAATGAGGCGCGTCGCCCGGTGCCCGGATTTCAGACATGGCGCAGGCGGTTCCTGACGAGGGTCCAGGTATAGAGTTCGTTGTTGAGAGTGCCGGTTCCCAAGGATTCAGTGGCCAGGGCCGGCTGTCATCGTCACAGCGCCGCGCGACATCATAGTCATTGCAACCTCCGAAACGACCATCCAGCTCATTATTGCCGCGTTGGGAGGGGGTAATGATACTGGCCCAATACAGCCTGAGCCGCTTGAACAGGGTCGCCACATCTGTTTGGTCGCGGTCGAGCTGGTCGACGGATTTCGACATGACAAAGTCGACATCGCCCGAACTCGCGTGGCTGGATCGGATGACGTCATGCATCACAGAACCAAGGGGGGCAGAGCGTTCAGAATGCCCGCCATCCAGGACGATCACAGCCGGGAGTGTCTGGCAATCCGTGTGAAGCGAAGGCTATATTCGACCGAAGTCATTGATGCGCTGGCAGACCTGATCATCCTGGAATGCGCGCTAGCATACATCCGGTCAGATAATGGACCCAGGTTCATTGCCAAGGTCGCCAAGACGGCATGCATCGCGCCCGGGTCGCCCTATAACAGCGGTTACTGCTAACGCTGTGACGGACGGATGCTTGATGGAATTGCGGCACGGCGGCATCTTTTATTCGGTGCGCGAGAGCCAAATCATCACTGAAAGACGGAAGATCCATTGCACCAAAAATTGACACCATAGTGATCGGGCTGCACGTCGAAGTCTTGCAAATCAGTCCTTGGGCACGCGTATGAATGCCATCGCCTCGATGGCAAGTTCTGACATTCCTGTCCCGTCAGTCTCGACATAGGTCGACAGTTTGGCGCGCATCCGTGGATCCCAGAAATCGTTGATATGGGCGGCGACGCTTTCGGCCTGACCGGTGCCGGGCTGCGTTTTGAAGTATGTGGCGATCTGATTGGCCATCATGATCAATTTGTCAGGCTGCATTGCAGGCTCCTGTCTGAATACGTTTGGCATGGGAATAGACATCAAAGCGGCCGTCGCGCGCAAAGGCCGCCAGCGCCAGCCCGGCACGTTCGGCAAGGCGCAGCGCATGGGCCGTCGGGGCGGACACGGCGATCAGAACGGGGCAGCCCGCAATCACCGTCTTTTGCACCATTTCAACTGACACGCGCGAGGTCAGCACGATTGCGCCCTCGCGCGGGTCGATACCCTGATGGGCCATCGCGCCGATCAGCTTGTCCAGCGCGTTGTGTCGGCCCACATCCTCGCGGGCCAGCGCGATCTGGCCGCCGGGCCGCATGAACCCGGCGGCATGAACCGCGCGGGTGAGGTCATGCAGCGGCTGGTGCGCGCAAAGTGCATCGGTTGCGCGCGCCACGTCGCATTGGCTGATCGCACTTTGGCCCTGTGCCAGCACGGGCAGGGACCGGATGGCCTGCTCCAGGCTGTCGATACCGCACAGCCCGCAGCCCACCGGTCCGAGCATATTGCGGCGACGGGCTTTTACCGCTTCGGCCCGCTCGCCCTTCAACCAGAACCGCGCCTCGATGCCTTGCTCGTGCGGGACGATCTCGAACTCGGCCACGTCGCTGGGGGCGCTGATGAACCCCTCGGTCAGCGCGAACCCCAGCGCGAAATCGGCGATGTCATCCGGCGTTGCCATCATCACCGCCGCTGTGGTCCCGTCAAAGACCAAGGCGATGGGCGTTTCTTCGGGCAGGGAGCGCACGATGTCGCGCACGCCGTCCCGCCGGACGGAAACGCCGGCCGCGCTATGTGTAACCCACGGGGAAATCATGGCTTATTCCGCCGCAGGCAGGATGCGGCGCGACCTCTCGGCCTGGGCGTTATACTCCTCCTGCCAGTCTGTGGGGCCGTTGGAATGCGAGACCTGCACCGCCGTCACCTTGTATTCGGGGCAGTTGGTGGCCCAGTCGGAAAAATCGGTGGTGATGACGTTGGCCTGCGTATCGGGATGGTGGAATGTGGTATAAACAACACCCGGCGACATCCGGTCCGAGACCTTGGCGCGCAGAGTGGTTTCGCCCGAACGCGAGGCCAGCTTGATCCATTGACCGTCCTTCAGGCCGCGCAGTTCGGCGTCATGCGGATGGATCTCCAGCAGGTCTTCGTCATGCCACAGGCTGTTATCGGTGCGCCGTGTCTGCGCGCCGACGTTATATTGCGACAGGATGCGCCCGGTGGTCAGCAAGAGCGGGAAGCGCGGGCCGGATTTCTCCTCGGTCGCGACATATTCGGTGACGATGAACCGCCCCTTGCCGCGCATGAAGCCATCGACATGCATGAGCGGCGTGCCATCGGGATGATCCTCGTTGCAGGGCCACTGGACCGAGCCTTTTTCCTCCAGCACGTCATAGGATACTCCGGCAAAGCTGGGGGTGGTCAGGGCAATCTCGTCCATGATCTGGGTCGGGTGGGTATAGGTCCAGCCCGCGCCCATCGCATTGGCCAAGGCTTGCGTCACCTCCCAGTCGGCATAGCCGTTCAGCGGCTTCATCACCTCGCGCACGCGGTTTATGCGGCGCTCGGCATTGGTGAACGTGCCGTCCTTTTCCAAAAAGGTCGAGCCGGGCAGGAAGACATGCGCGTAATTCGCCGTCTCGTTCAGGAACAGATCATGCACGATGACGCATTCCATGGCCGCAAGGCCGGCGGCGACGTGTTTGGTGTCCGGGTCCGATTGCAGGATATCCTCGCCCTGGCAGTAAAGGCCCTTGAACGTGCCCTCGACCGCGGCATCCAGCATGTTGGGGATGCGCAGGCCCGGCTCGGAGTCGATTTCGACGCCCCAGAGATCCTCGTAGATGTCGCGCACGTCCTGATTTTTGACGTGGCGATAGCCGGGCAGCTCGTGCGGGAAGGATCCCATATCGCAGGATCCCTGCACGTTGTTCTGGCCGCGCAGCGGGTTCACGCCCACGCCGCGGCGGCCAATATTGCCGGTCAGCATGGCAAGGTTGGCGATGCCGATAACGGTGGTCGAGCCCTGGCTGTGCTCGGTCACGCCGAGGCCGTAGTAGATGGCGCCATTGCCGCCCGTTGCAAAAAGGCGCGCAGCGGCGCGCAAGTCGGCGGCGGGCACGCCGGTCAGCATCTCGGTTGCCTCGGGGCTGTGGCGCGGATCGCTGATGAACTCGGCGTATTCGCTGAATTCGTCCCAGTCGCACCGCTCGCGGATAAAGTCCTGATCCATCAATCCTTCGGTCACGATCACATGCGACAATGCAGAAACGACGGCCACATTGGTGCCGGGGCGCAGGGGCAGGTGATGCGATGCCTCCACATGGGCGGAGCGGACCAGATCGATCTTGCGCGGATCGATCACGATGATCTTGGCGCCCGCGCGCAGGCGTTTCTTCATGCGGCTGGCAAAGACGGGGTGCGCGTCCGTCGGATTGGCGCCGATCAGGATCATGACGTCGGTATCCTCGACCGAGTCGAAATCCTGCGTGCCGGCGGAGGTGCCAAAGGTCTGGCCCAAGCCATAGCCGGTGGGCGAATGGCAGACGCGCGCGCAAGTATCGGTGTTGTTGTTGCCAAAAACCGCGCGCGTCAGTTTCTGCACCAGATAGGTTTCCTCGTTGGTGCAGCGGCTGGAGGTGATGACGCCGATGGATTTCTTGCCGTACGTGTCCTGAAGACCGCGCATGCGGTCAGCGGCAAATGTCAGCGCCTCGTCCCAGCTGACCTCCTGCCACGGCTGATCTATGCTGTCGCGGATCATCGGGTTCAGGATGCGGTCCTTGTGGTTGGCATAACCATAGGCGAACCGGCCCTTGACGCAGGAATGGCCGCGATTGGCCTTGCCGTGCTTGTAAGGGACCATGCGCACCAGTTCGTCGCCATTCAGTTCGGCCTTGAACGAGCAGCCGACGCCGCAATAGGCGCAGGTGGTGATCACGGACCGCTCGGGCGTGCCCAGCTCAATGATGGATTTTTCCTGAAGCGAAGCTGTCGGGCAAGCCTGCACGCAGGCGCCGCAGCTGACGCAATCGGAGGCCATGAAATCATCGCCCGTCATGCCGGCGGAAACGCGGCTGTCAAAGCCCATCCCCTCGATGGTCAGCGCAAAGGTGCCCTGAACCTCTTCGCAGGCGCGCACGCAGCGGGAACAGACGATGCACTTGCTGGGGTCATAGGTGAAATAGGGGTTGCTGGTGTCGGCGGGGATGTAATCGGGGTTGCCCAGATCGCCCACAGGTGCGCGGGCGCGGGCATCGCCCTGTGCCAGCGTGCCGATGCCAAGTGGGTCGTAGTGGTTACGCCCCGACGTGTAACGCTGATCGCGCAGGCCAACGGCACCGGCCATGTCCTGCAATTCGCAATCGCCATTGGCGCTACATGTCAGGCAATCCAGCGGGTGGTCGGAGATATAGAGCTCCATCACGCCCTTGCGGATCTTCTTGACCTTGGATGTCTGGGTCTTGACTGCCATGCCCTCGGCGACCGGGGTGGTGCAGGAGGCGGGCGTGCCGCGGCGGCCTTCGATCTCCACCACGCAGAGGCGGCATGATCCGAACGCCTCCATGTTGTCGGAGGCGCAAAGTTTCGGGATCTGCATGCCAGCCTCGGCGGCGGCGCGCATGACGGACGTGCCCTCGGGCACCGTGATCGAAAACCCGTCAATGGTCAGGGTGACAGGCGCGCCGATCTTGGCCGGGGTGCCCATGTCGCGGTCGTCATGGATGGATGTGGGTAGGATGAAATCTTTCATTCTGCAGCCTCCTGCTGACGCGCGAAATCGTCGGGGAAATGGGTGAGGGCGGACATGACAGGGTAGGGCGTAAAGCCGCCAAGCGCGCAAAGCGAGCCTTCGGTCATCGTCTCGCAAAGGTCCGTCAGCAGCGGGATCGCGGCGGCATCACCGCGCGCGATGCGATCGATGGTTTCGACCCCGCGCACCGATCCGATACGGCAGGGCGTGCATTTACCACAGCTTTCCACCGCGCAGAATTCCATCGCAAACCGCGCCATTCGCAGCATATCGGCGGTGTCGTCAAACACCACGATCCCGGCATGGCCCAGCAGACCGCCCCTGGCGTCCAGCTCCTCATATCCCAGAGGGGCGTCGAAGTTGGACACAGGGATATAGGCACCCAGCGGGCCACCGACCTGCGCCGCCTTGACCGGCCGACCCGAGGCCGTGCCGCCGCCCAGATCGTTGATGATCTCGTCCAGCGTGATGCCGAAGGCCGTCTCGAACAGCCCGCCGCGCGCGATATTACCGGCGATCTGCAAGGTGGCGGTGCCGCGCGACCGACCGGTGCCGAAATCGGCGTAATGCTGCGCGCCGCGCTCGAAGATGACCGGAACGGTCGCCAGACTGATGACGTTATTCACCACCGTCGGCTTGCCCAGAAACCCCTCCAATGCAGGCAGGGGCGGCTTGGCCCGGACCACGCCGCGTTTGCCCTCCAGCGAGTTCAGCAGCGATGTTTCCTCGCCGCAGACATAGGCGCCGGCGCCGACGCGGATTTCCATGTCAAAGGCGCGGCCAGAGCCCAGAATATCGGCGCCAAGGATGCCGTTTTTCTGCGCCAGCGCGACGGCGGCATTCATCACGTTGATTGCATCGGGGTATTCCGAGCGCAGGTAAACATAGCCCTTGGTTGCGCCGACCGCGAGCCCGGCAATTACCATGCCTTCGATCAGGGTAAAGGGGTCGCCTTCCATGATCATGCGGTCGGCAAAGGTGCCGCTGTCGCCCTCGTCGGCGTTGCAGACGATGTATTTCTGGGTCGCCTCGGCCTCCATCACCGTCTTCCACTTGATCCCGGTGGGGAAGCCCGCGCCGCCGCGTCCGCGCAGGCCGCTATCGGTGACCTCGGTCACGATGTCGCCGGGGGTCATCGCAATCGCGCGGCGCAGGCCAGCGAGGCCGCCATGCGCCTCGTAATCGGCCACATCCAGCGGGTCGATCACGCCGCAGCGGGCAAAGGTCAGGCGGGTCTGGCGGGCGAAGAACGGGATATCCTCGACCTTGCCGAGGCTGTCCAGCTTGCCATCCAGCAGGGCCGGCACATCGTCCACTGTGACGGGGCCGAAGGCGCGTCGGCCTTCGCCGGTGTCGATTTCCACCAGCGGCTCCAGCCAGATCATGCCGCGGGTGCCGTTGCGGATGATGGTCGCGTCGATGCCGCGGGCGGCGGTCTCGGTCCGGATCGCGGCGGCCACATCATCGGCGCCCAGTGCCTTGGCCGCGCTGTCGAGGGGGATATAGATTTTCATGCGCCTGCCTCCTTCAAAAGCTTGCTCATGCGGGTGGCGTCCAGGCGGCCGACCACCTTGCCGTCGATCATCGCGGCGGGTGCGCAGGCGCACAGGCCAAGGCAGTAGACCGGCTCGATCGTGACATTGCCGTTGGGGGTGGTGCCGTGCCATGCGACGCCCAGCTCAGCCAGCACACCTTCGGCCAGTGCGGTGCCGCCCATGGACTGACACGCCTCGGCGCGGCAGATCTTGACGACGTGACGCCCGGCGGGAACCTCGCGGAAGTCGTGGTAGAAGGACATCACGCCATGCACTTCGGCCTTGGTGATGTTCAGCGCCACGGCGATCAGCGGCACGGCTGTCTGGGGGATGTGGCCGAACGCGCGCTGAATGGCGTGCAGGATCGGCAGCAATGGTCCTTCGAGGTGCCGGTGATCGGCAATCAATGCCTCGATCTCAAGGTCTGTCGGGGGTGGCGTCGGGTGTTGCATGGCTGGCCTTCTCTGCTGTGCTGCCTGCAACGTAATGAGCCGTATCATTTTCAATCAATATCGAATATTCGTCTACCGATAGGGATTTTCAATCAATCTATATCGGACATCAGCCGTGCCTCGTTCAACAAGGCCTTCAATGTTGGCGTGTGCGGTTCGCGATATGGGGCGACCAGCCCGACGCTGGGGGCCGCCGTTGTGCCCGCCAGTGGAATCAGACGCAGCGCCTTTCCTTGGGTCAGAAACACTGCGATATCGGCGGCGAGGATGGTCAGCCAGTCGCCTTTTTCGACATTTGCCACCAGAACAATTGGCGAATCTGATTCAATCCAGGCATCAGGCGTCGCTCCGGCGTCCTGAAAATGGCGGTTTATGATTCGCCGGTTCTGGTTTTCGGGCGTCAGCAAGGCCAGCCTTTCGCCCTCCAACTCCTTCCAGCCAATCATGTCGCGCTCTGAAAAGCGCGAATTTTCGCTGCAAATCAGCATATATCGCTCGCGATAAAGCGGTTCAGTACTGACCCGGCCCGTCGGCTCGTTGTCCAGATATGTGATGCCCGCATCGACGTCCAAATTCTCAATCATCGACAGAATTTCGATCGACGTGCGCGACAGCAAGGTCAGCCGCACCCTGGGGTTCTTTTCGCTGAATCTGGCCGATAACTGCGCCGCCCAGGTCAGTGCCGTGGGGATGACGGCGACCCGCAGTTGGCCTGTCAGGCCATTCTTCTTGAAGCGCATCTCGTCCTTGAGTTGTCGCGCATCGCCAACGATCCTGCGCGCCCAATCAAGGGCGCTATGCCCCTCGGGCGTCAGCCCACCATATCGTGAGCCGCGAAAGACCAGCTTGACGCCCAGATGCTCTTCGAGGTTCTTGATTCCAGTCGACAGGGTCGGCTGCGTGATGCCCAGATCCTCGGCCGCCTTTCCAAAGTGCTTGGCTTTGGAAAGGGCGATAAACATTTCAAGCTTTTCAAGCATATCAGGTCATCCCTAGCGGTTCAGAGCATTTGACCAAGTGTCCGTCGTCAGGGTTTTTTGTGCCAACGACAACCTAAACTCAGAAAGAGACTGGCTTATCTGGTTGTTTGCATTATGCGGCGCGTTGTCTGTGATGCAAGCGCTGCGTTTCGGGTGTCTTTCGTATGATCCTTTCTCTTTACTTCAGAAAGATTTGGTCCCCTCCGCGTTAGACGTCGGAGAGCATTAGGCTGTTCAGGCCCACACGGTAGCGCTGATGACTGAAATGCTCGGCGAAGGTTTCGGTTGCGGCGTCAAGACGGCCCAGCAACGAGTGGTTTGCCAATAGGATGCGATTATTTTGTCATGTGTCTGGCCTCTCTCGGCAGATTGCTGCGCAAGCAACTCCTGGTTAACGGAAGGTATGGCGCATCGCGTGAACCGCCGTGCCTTCTTCGCCTCACCCGATGCCAAGCGGCTTTCTGACGCCTCAGTGCACCACGATGCTTTCACTCTCTTTTGCTCGTCTTTCGATAGGGCAACTGGCGTGGACCAGTCTGATCGGAGTCGAGAGCGTTCTCAGGATAATTTAGCCGCGGAAACCGTTTCGAATCAAAGGGGACGAAAAGGTGCGCAATGTGGCTAACTATGATCGTCCCTGATTGACGATGAACCGTTACACCAACAATCACTTGCAACACATGAATTTGTAGAAGTTCTAAGAGACATATGTGGCAAAAAAGCTGCCACTTGTGGCAGACTCGCGTGACGCGTCACGAATGTTGAAAAGTGGTGAGCCGGCCGGGATCCGAACCCGGGACCTACTGATTAAAAGTCAGTTGCTCTACCAACTGAGCTACCGGCCCACTAGTTGGCGTAATTAGAAAGACATGGGCCGGGGGTCAACCCCAATTCTGCCGCTAATCATACGCAATCTCTGGATTCATTTCCGGCAGGGGTCTATATGCCGCCGCATGGACACGCGCGCGCAGATCGGTCTGCCCTTCATGAAGATGCACGGGCTGGGAAACGACTTTGTCGTTTTCGACGCGCGTGTGCGCGGCGTCCCAATGAATGCGGCGCTGGCGCGGGCCTTGGGGGACCGGCGGCGCGGGATCGGGTTTGATCAGCTGGCGGTCATCACGAAGGGCGCCGCGGATGCACATCTGACCTTTTGGAACACCGATGGCAGCATTGCAGGCGCTTGCGGCAACGCCACTCGCTGCATTGCGCGCTATCTGATGGATGAGGGCGACAAGGATGCCTTGCACCTCACCACTGTGCGGGGCGATCTGCATGCGCGCGACGCGGGCGGCGGGCTGACGGCGGTGAACATGGGCGCGCCGCAATTGGAATGGCAGGACATCCCGCTGGCGGAGGCAATGGATACGCTGGAATTGCCCATTGAGGGCGGCCCGGTTGCCACCGGCATGGGCAACCCACATTGCACGTTTTTCGTCCCCCATGCCGAGGCGATTCCGCTGGAGCAGTTCGGCCCCCGCTATGAGCATCACCCGCTGTTTCCCCAGCGCACGAATGTGCAGGTGGCCAGCATCATCGGCCCCGACCACATCCGCATGCGGGTGTGGGAGCGGGGGGCGGGCCTGACGCTGGCCTCGGGGTCATCCTCCTGCGCGGTGGCGGTCGCGGCGGCGCGGCGCGGACTGACGGGGCGCGCGGTGCGGATGGATCTGGACGGCGGCACGCTGATGATCGACTGGCGTGACGATGGCGTGTGGATGACCGGCCCGACCATGCACGTGGCCAGCGGCACCCTGACGCCGCAGTTTCTGGAGAGCCTGCAATGAACGCGCCGATCTTTTCCAACCACGGCTGCCGCCTGAACGCCTACGAGACGGAAGCGATGAAGGAGTTGGCCACCGCCGCCGGGCTGGAGGGCGCCGTGGTGGTCAACACCTGCGCCGTGACATCGGAGGCTGTGCGCAAGGCGCGCCAGGACATTCGCCGCCTGCGCCGCGACAACCCGGATGCGCGGATCATCGTCACCGGCTGCGCGGCCCAGACCGAACCGGCAACGTTTTCGGCCATGCCCGAGGTCGACGCCGTGATCGGCAACACCGAAAAGATGCAGGCAGGCACCTGGGCCGGGCTGGCGGGCAATTTCGGGACCGAGCCGGTGCAGGTCGATGACATCATGTCAGTCACCGAAACCGCCGGGCATCTGATCGACGGCTTCGGCACGCGCAGCCGCGCCTATGTGCAGGTGCAGAACGGCTGCGATCATCGCTGCACGTTCTGCATTATCCCTTATGGCCGGGGCAATTCGCGCAGCGTTCCGGTGGGTGTTGTGGTGGACCAGATCAAGCGGCTGGTGCAGCGCGGCTATAACGAGGTGGTGCTGACCGGCGTTGACCTGACCAGCTGGGGCGCTGATCTGCCCGGACTGCCAAAGCTGGGCGATCTGGTGATGCGCATCCTGCGGCTGGTGCCGGATCTGCCGCGCCTGCGCATCAGTTCGATCGATTCGATCGAGGTGGATGACAATCTGATGCAGGCCATCGCGACCGAACCACGGCTGATGCCGCATCTGCATCTGAGCCTGCAACATGGCGACGATCTGATTCTCAAGCGGATGAAACGGCGGCATTTGCGCGATGACGCGATTGCATTTACCCAGGAGGCGCGCCGCCTGCGCCCTGACATGACCTTTGGCGCCGACATCATCGCCGGTTTCCCGACCGAAACGGAGGCGCATTTTGAAAACTCCCTCGCGCTGGTCGCTGAGTGCGATCTGACATGGCTGCATGTCTTTCCCTACTCGCCCCGCCCCGGCACGCCTGCCGCGCGGATGCCGCAGGTGAATGGCACAGCGATCAAGAAGCGCGCCGCGCGGCTGCGTGCCGCTGGCGACGCGCAGGTCGCGCGGCATCTGGCGCAGCAGGTGGGGCGCGCTCATGCTGTCCTGATGGAAAGCCCGCTGATGGGCCGGACCGAGCAGTTTACCGAGGTGCATTTTGACACCCCCCGTGCCGAGGGGCAGATCGTAGCGGCGCATATCACCGGCGCGTGCGGCGCCCGGCTGATCGCGGCCTGATGCATCCGAACACGATATATCGCAGTGCGACATCCGCCTTTAACCTCGATTTCGCGCGGCATCAGGGCTTTGGCATGTTGGCGGTTGCGGCAGATGGTGCGCCGCTGGTCAGTCATATTCCGTTCATCCTGAACGCGGCTGGGGACGTGGCGGATTTCCACCTTGTCCGCTCGAACCCAATTGCGCGAATGGGTGGCAGCACCGCTGCGCGGCTGGCCGTGCAAGGCCCGCATTCCTACATTTCGCCTGATTGGTACGGCGCGGCGGATCAGGTGCCGACGTGGAATTACGTCGCCGTGCATCTGATCGGCAAAATCGCGCTACGGCCCCAGGCGGAGCTGTGCGATCTGCTGGACCGGCAATCGGTCGTGTTCGAGGACAGGCTGGCGCCGAAAGCGCCCTGGACCACGGCCAAGATGACGCCGGACGTGCTGGACCGGATGATGCGCCAGATCGTGCCGTGCCGTATGAATATCACCGAGGTGCTGGGCACTTGGAAGCTGAACCAGAACAAGCCCGGTCCGGTGCGGCAATCGGCAGCAGACCACGTGGATGCCTATGGTATGGGGCAGGAGACCCGGCTTCTGGCCGCGCTGATGCGCGGCGCCTGAGCGCTGGACAGCTATTGGCCGTCCTTCTACGCTGCACGACATGACACCAGAAAATGGAGCACCCAATGAAACTGTTGATGGGGCCGACATCGCCTTTTGCCCGCAAGGTCGCTGCCGTATTGCACGAATTGGACATGACAGAAGCTGTCGAGCAGGAAAACGTGACGACGACTCCGATCAATAGCGATCCCGCGGTGGTTGCCGCGAATCCGCTGGGAAAGGTTCCGGTGCTGATTCGCGCCGACGGTCCGGCCTTGTACGACAGTCGTGTGATTTGCAGATACCTCGATTCGCAGGCCGGCGGCGCCCTCTACCCGCAGACCCGTGTGTGGGAGACGCTGACGTTGGAGGCGATGGGCGATGCAATCATGGATGCAGGCGTGTCGATGATCTACGAAATCCGGATGCGCCCCGAAGACAAGCAATGGGACGGCTGGCTTGATGCGCAATGGGCCAAGATTACCAGCGCCATGGACGCTTTGGAGACGCGCTGGATGAGCCATCTGGCCGGACCATTGGACATGGGGCAGATCGCGGTTGCCTGTGCGCTAAGCTATATCGACTTTCGGCAGGGGCACCGCGGCTGGCGCACGCATCGCCCGCAATTGGCGGCGTGGCTGGACGTCTTTTCACAGCGCGCCAGCATGCAAAAAACCCGGCCTGAATAGGCCGGGCTTTGATCTGGAACGGTAGTGGCGGCAGATCAGAAACTGTAGCTGACACCGACGTTGACGGCATGTGTCACCAATTCGGTGCGCAGTTTGCCGTTCGCCCCGCCGAGATCGCCATCGATCGTCACATCATTGTCCGACCATGTGATCTGGTATTCACCAAATAGCGCCCAATTATCGGTCAGCGCGTATTTCATGCCTGCAATCCCGCGCAGAGCAAGGCCCGTCATCTCGTAGTCATAGGTGCGGTTCGTTGCGCCAACGGCCAGAATATCGGCATGCGGAATGGCAACACCGATGCCTGCGCCACCGTAGGGTGTGAAGTTGCTGCCTTCAAACGCGCCGGGAAAACGTTTCATGACGTTGGCGGTGATGATGTTGTGGCCATCGGTGAATTCAAGCCGACTAAAGCCCATGGCGGCCTTGTCAGCGGTGCTGGCATAGGCCTTGGTGTGGGTGCCTTCGATGCCGAAGCCCAGATTGCTATTGGTCCACCACATTGCGCGGCCACCATAATATATGGGCGCGTCAAAGGATTTTCCCTCCCAGTTCACGTTTCGGCTGATTGGTGCGCCGGTGTTCGGCATATAGCCGGACGCATCGCTATCGCTGGCAGTCTGGGTGCCCAGATAGAGGCTCAGTTCGAACTCTGCGGCGGCGGGGGAGGCCAGAAGCAGGGTCACTGCGGCGGCGGTCTGAAGAACTTTAAGCATGTCGGACGCTTTCTGATGGGACGAGATTTCAGTATCTCTTACACCGCGCGGGCGAGTGCCTCAAGCGCGACACATCGGCGCTGCTGCCTCATAGCGGGTATTGCACACTGGACGGGCTGGCAAAGCCCCGCTAAAACCCAGACCGTAAAGGTCGCGGGTCTACTGCGGCCCGGGAAACCGAACGGGTCTGCTTCTGGACCCTCTAGAATGGAGTAAACCTCGTGTCCCACGCAGACGATCACGAAGGCACCCGGAGGGACTTCCTCTATTATGCCACCGCAGGCGCAGGCGTCGTCGCGACCGGCGCGGCCGTGTGGCCGCTGGTCAACCAGATGAACCCATCGGCGGACGTTCAGGCGCTCAGCTCGATCCGGGTCGATATCGCGGATGTCGAAGTTGGCACCCAGATCACGGTCAAGTATCTGGGCAAGCCCGTATTTATCCGCCGCCGCAACCAGGCCGAGATTGAGGCCGCGCGCGATGTCGAAATGAAGGACCTGATTGATCCTACATCGCAAAACCCGAACTTGGATGGCATTCAGTCCGCGGAAGACGCGAACCGCACGCTGGCCATGCCCGGCGCCGAAGGCGATGCCGCTGAAGAGTGGCTGGTGATGATCGGCGTGTGCACCCATCTGGGCTGCGTCCCTATTGGTGACGGCGCGGGTGACTTCGGCGGTTGGTTCTGCCCCTGCCACGGCTCGCATTACGACACGGCCGGACGCATCCGCAAAGGGCCCGCGCCCGAGAACCTGTGGATTCCCGTTGCCGAATTCGTCGACGAATCAACGATCAAATTGGGATAAGGACACGAAATAGATGGCTGGTATTCCGCACGATCATTACGAACCCGGCACGCGGGGCGAAAAGTGGCTTCACAGCCGTTTGCCCGTTGTTGGGCTGTTATATGACACACTGATGCTTCCGACACCCAGGAACCTTAACTGGATGTGGATCTGGGGCATCGTCCTGACGTTCTGTCTGGCGCTGCAAATCATCACCGGCATCGTTTTGGCGATGCATTACACGCCGCATATCGATTTTGCATTCGCGTCGGTCGAGCATATCATGCGCAACGTGCGGGGCGGGCATTTCATCCGCTATCTGCACATGAACGGCGCCTCGCTGTTCTTTGTCGCCGTCTACCTGCACATCTTCCGCGGCCTTTACTATGGCTCCTACAAGGCCCCGCGCGAGGTGACGTGGATCATTGGCATGCTGATCTATCTGGCGATGATGGCGACGGCCTTTATGGGGTACGTTCTGCCCTGGGGTCAGATGTCGTTCTGGGGCGCCACGGTTATTACCGGCCTGTTTGGCGCGATCCCGTTCATCGGAGAGCCGATCCAGACATGGCTGCTGGGCGGACCTGCGGTGGATAACGCCACGCTGAACCGTTTCTTCAGCCTGCATTACCTGCTGCCGTTCGTCATTGCGGCGCTGGTTGCGGTCCATATCTGGGCCTTCCACACCACGGGCAACAACAACCCCACAGGTGTCGAAGTGCGCCGCACGTCCAAGGCCGAAGCGGAAAAGGACACTGTTCCGTTCTGGCCCTACTTCGTGATGAAGGACCTTTTTGCACTGGCGGTTATTCTGGTCGTGTTCTTTGCGATCGTCGGTTTCATGCCTAACTATCTGGGTCACCCGGACAACTACATCGAGGCTAACTCGCTCGTCACGCCCGCGCATATCGTGCCTGAATGGTATTTCCTGCCATTCTACGCGATCCTGCGTGCCTTCACCGGCGATGTCTGGGTCGTGATTGCGGCCAGCTGGATCACAGGCGGCATCATCGATGCCAAGTTCTTTGGTGTTCTTGCGATGTTCGGTGCGATCGCTGTCATGGCGCTGGCGCCCTGGCTGGACACGTCCAGCGTGCGCTCGGGCCGGTATCGCCCGATGTTCAAATGGTGGTTTGGCCTGCTGTGCCTTGATTTCATGGTGCTGATGTGGGCAGGCGCGATGCCGGCCGAAGGCATCTACAGTGTCATCTCGCTGATCGCCTCGGCTTACTGGTTCGCGTATTTCCTGGTCATCCTGCCGCTGTTGGGTGTGATCGAAAAACCACTGCCGCAGCCTGCGACCATCGAGGACGACTTCAATGCGCATTACGACGCGCAGACCGGTGGCACCCATACCATCGTCAAACCAGCCGAATGAGAGAGGACATGAAAACAATGTTCAGTAAAATTGGCGCACCTCTGGCGGTCGCTGCGACCCTCTCGCTTGCTGCGTTTTCTGGCGGTATGGCAAATGCCGCCGGCGCAGCGGCGCACATGGAGGATGTCGATTTCTCCTTCGAGGGGCCGTTTGGCAAATTCGACACGCTTCAGCTGCAACGCGGGCTCAAGGTATATACCGAGGTCTGCGCAGCCTGCCATGGCTTGCAATATGTACCGATCCGCACGCTGCATGACGATGGCGGCCCGCAACTGCCCGAAGATCAGGTGCGCGCGTATGCGTCCCAGTTCGAGATCTTCGATGCCGAGCTGGACGATTACCGCGAAGCGAAGCCGTCGGATCACTTCCCCATGTCGGGGTTGGATACTGCGCCTGACCTGTCGCTTATGGCGAAAAAGCGGGCCGCGTTCCACGGCCCCTACGGCACCGGCATCAACCAGCTGGTCAAGGGCATCGGCGGTCCAGAGTACATCTATAATCTGCTGACCTCCTACGAAGATCCTCCCGAATGCGCGCCCGAGGATTTCGAGGGCAGCTATAACGCGGCGTTCTCAGTCGGTGGCTATCCGGACGAGTGCAAGGATGAGAACGGGAATCATACAACTCCCGGCAGCTGGAGTTCGATGGGTCAGCCTCTCTGGGGCGATGATGTCGAATTTGACGATGGCCACGAGGCCACGATCGAGTCGCAGTCCAAGGACGTTGCTGCATTCTTGATGTGGACTGCCGAGCCAAAGCTGATGGCGCGTAAAAATGCAGGCCTGACAGGGGTGTTGTTCCTGACAATCCTGTCCGTCCTTCTCTACCTGACGAACAAGCGTCTCTGGGCGCCGATCAAGGGCAAGAAAAGAAAGCACTGATAGCAGCGCATCTCTGGTACCAGATGGACCCCCGTTTGCCCTCGGCAAGCGGGGGTTTTCGTTATTCTGCACCGATTCTGGAACTTTCCAGCGCGGGAGGGTCGTTACCACTCTATGCAAACAGAGGATGGAGCAATGCCCAGTACAGCAAAGAAAACCGCTAAATTGTACCGAATGGCCATGCCGGGGCATCTATGCCCGTTCGGCCTGAAGTCCAAGGCGCTGCTGGAGCGTGAAGGATATGAAGTTGAAGATCATCTGCTGAAGACACGCAGCGAAACCGACGATTTCATGAAGCAGGCGGGCGTCGATACAACGCCTCAGACATATTTGGAAGGAGAGCGAATCGGTGGCCACGATGCGCTGCGCCGACATTTTGGCCAAGATGTGCGCGAAGAGGGCGAGACAAGCTATACGCCGATCATCGCTATTTTCGTCGCAACCGCTTTGATGGCGCTGGCGCTGTCATGGGCTGCGTTTGGCACGCTGCTCAGTGTTCGGACATTTGAGTGGTTCATCGCGCTGTCAATGACCGTACTGGCAATTCAAAAGCTGCAGGACGTTGAAAGTTTTTCGACCATGTTTCTGAACTACGACCTGCTGGCCCGTCGCTGGGTTCGCTACGCGTATCTATACCCTTTTGGTGAAGCGTTTGCAGGTATTTTGATGTTATCGGGTGCCCTGATATGGCTGGCGTCACCAGTTGCCATAATTATCGGGGGCATCGGCGCGGTGTCTGTGTTCAAGGCGGTCTATATTGACCGTCGTGAATTGAAATGCGCTTGCGCGGGCGGCGACAGTGATGTGCCGCTGGGGTTTGTATCGCTGACCGAAAACCTGATGATGCTCGCAATGGGCTTTTGGATGTTGCTGACCTGACAAGGCCGTATGTCGTCATGGTCTGCGCAGCGTGTCCCCATAGCTGATCGTCGGCTCCAACGCGATATGGACCGGCGCCTGGTCTGCATTTGGCTGCGAGCGGTCTGCAATGATCTGGGCTGCGCGCCTGCCGATTTCGTGGCGACAGGCATCCATTGTCGCCAGTTCGCACGGTAGCCCCTTGAGCATATTCAGCCCGTTGAAGCCGGCCAGTCCGATCTGATTGGGAATGTCATAGCCATGCTCCAGCAGCCACAGCAATCCTCCAGCGCCAATCATGTCATTAGAGTAATACAGAAAATCCAGCTCCGGGTCCCGCTCCAGCAACGTTTGGGTCATTTCGCGCCCTTTCAGCAGTGCCGAGCCGCCCGAATAAAACTCGCGTTCGGCAATTTCGACACCGGCCTTGGCCAGAACATCGGTCAGGCCTTCATACCGTTTGCGCGCGCGATGATCGCGCGGCATCGTCGTTCCCATGAATCCAATGCGCCGATAGCCCCCCTTCAGGATTGCACGCCCCATCTGTTCGCCCGCGCGGCGGTGCGAAATTCCAACAACCGAATCGACCGGGGTGCCGTCGACATCCATGATCTCGACCACAGGAATTCCAGAGGCCCTCAACATCGCGCGCGAAGCCTCGGAATGCTCTAGCCCCGCAATGATCACGCCAGAGGGCCGCCACGACAGCATCTCGTAGAGAACTTTCTCTTCTTTCTCGCGGGTGTAGTCGGTCAGGCCCATCACGGGCTGCAAATCTGTCTGTTCCAGAACCTCGTTGATTCCGGTCATCACCTCAGGAAAAACCATGTTTGACATCGACGGAATGATGACGGCCACCAAGTTGACCCGACTGGATGCCAGCGCTCCTGCAATCTTGTTAGGGACATACCCCAGCGCCTTGGCGCTGGCCAAAACCCGCTCGCGGGTTGATTCGGATACATCTCCGCGGTTTCGAAGCACGCGGCTGACGGTCATTTCAGACACGCCCGAAGCTTCGGACACATCACGCAAAGTCAGGGGGCGGTCGTAGTTGGAGGTCATTTGCGAGTCCTGCTGATTTTTTCAGATGTTACCGCGAACATCGCCGCCGGATCAAGCGTCCTGCGCGATCAGCTTGTGGTGTGTATTCTGCATGACAAACGTCTCTGCCCACGCTATTCAGGCGCCCGTGGCCCCGTGGCTCAACTGGATAGAGCAGCCCCCTCCTAAGGGGCAGGTTATTGGTTCGAATCCAATCGGGGTCACCATTAACTCAATGGATCGCCACACACATTGCGTTTGTGACTAAAGAACTATTGCCGCAATTTTACGCGGACGTCGTCAGCGGCGGCGCTCCAAACGCCTGAACACCAGCGACAGACCAAAGCACAGCAGAAAATACAGCGCTGCTGTTGTAATCCAAGCCTCGAATATCAGCCGGGTAGAGGCGACCAGCTCTACCGTTTTATAGGTCAGATCCTGCACAGAAATGAGCGAGATGATCGAGCTGTCCTTGATAAGGCTGATGAATTGGTTCGCCATGGGCGGTGTTACCTTGCGCATCGCTTGCGGCAGGACGATATGGCGCATCTCTTGCACAGGGCCCATGCCGATGGCGCGCGCCGCTTCGCGCTGGCCCTTGGGCGTTGATTGGATGCCAGCGCGGACGATTTCACCGACAAAGGCGCTTTCGAATAGCGCCAGGACGATGACACCTGAAATCAGCGACGGAAAGCGACGCATGTCGCCGAAGAAGAATTCCCAGATGGCGGCGTTTTCGCCGCGTGCGATGCCGCGCGCCCATGCGTTCAGGTTGAGCGCGTCGATCAGTTGCTGTGACAGGAAGAAAAAGAAGATGAAGATGATGACGACAGGCGGTATATTGCGCAGCAATTCCATGTAGGTACGCGCCAGAAGCTGTACCGTCAGGTTCCGCGCGCAGCGCGCGATGCCCAACGCCACGCCCAAGACCAGCGCAAGGACGCTGGCGTAGATACTGATGCGGATGGTGGTGAACAGGCCCTGAAGTAGCAGGTTGGCAAACCATTCGCCCCGATCCTCGCGCCAGCGCAGGAAGTAATCGGGGATCAGATGCCAGCGCCATTCATAGCTGAGCGTACCCTGAACCGTCAGCGCGACATAGCCGATCCCCGCCGCTGTAACGGCGAGAATCAACAGGTCGGGCCAGCGCAGATTTCGCAGGACAGAGGCCACGAAGCGTCGCCTTATTCGGCGACTTCGGACTGCCAGTCGTCGCCCTTGAACCAGTAATCGTTACGCTCTTTCAGCCAACCGGAGGCAGTGCGCGTGGCGATCCAATTGTTAAAGAAGTTCAGCGCATCGGGATCTCCCTTGCGCAGCGCAAATCCTTCGCCGGTGGCAAGGAAGGTCCGGTCGAACGGAACGTGCAGCTTCTCAGGATAACGGCGCGCCTCGATCGACGGTGACGGCTCGGCGAACATGGTTGCATGGGCATTGCCGTTCAGAACCTCCTGAACGCCGGCGGCTTCCTCATCAAACAGCAGCAGCTTGGCCTCGGGGAAAAGCGTCGCGATCACGGTCGCGGGCGTGGCGCCGCGGCGGGCCGAGAAGGTGACATCAGGGCTGTTATAGTCCTCCAGCGCGAAGCCTTCGGTCAATTCCTTGTTGGCCAGAATGGTTTGGCCGGAAAATGCGTAGGGATCGCTGAAATTGACGGTCAGGTTGCGTTCGGGTGTGATGGACATGCCCGAAATGATCACGTCAAAATTGCCCGAAACCAGCTGCGGGATGATGCCATCCCACGCGGTCGGGATGAATTCGACATCGACGCCCATGTCCTCGGCCAGCGCGCGGCCCACGTCCAGTTCGAACCCGATCAGCTCGCCATTCTTGTCGCGCATGGACCAAGGGGTGAACACCGACAGGCCAACGCGCAGAACGCCGTCCTGCTTGATCGTTTCGATCACGGATTCCTGCGACAGCGATTGCGTTGCAGATTGCGCCAAAGCGGGCTGCGCGATGGTGCTAGTGGTCGCGGCAAACGCCAGGCCCAGCAGCAGGGCCTTTCTACGGGTGGTCGACATGGGGGAAAACTCCTGAGATCCGTATCAGTTGGGATTGAACCGCCTCTCCAGCGCCGAGACGCCGAAGGACAGGATGAGGGTCACTACAAGATATACGGCGGCCACGGTAAACCAGATCTCAAAACTCATGTAGGTGTCCGAGATAATGTTGCGGCCCACGGTGGTCAATTCTGCGACGGCGATCACGCTGACGATGGCCGAGGATTTGATAAGATGCACCGCCTCGCCGGTCAGGGGGGGTAACATGAAGCGCACCGATTGCGGAAAGATGATGTAGAGCAGCGCCTGCGCGCGGCTCATGCCGATGGCGTCCGCTGCCTCCCACTGGCCGTTCGCGACCGAGTTGATACCGGCGCGGAAGATTTCGGAGATGAGCGCCGAATGAAACACAGCCAGCGTCAGGATCGCCGCGCTCCAACGGGTCAGCTCGAAGATCGGACCGAGGACGTAGTAGAACAGATACAGCAGCACCAGAAGCGGGATATTGCGGATCAGTTCCAGGTAGATCACTGAGACGCCCTTGCCCGCGATCAGCCCCGACAGACGCAGGGACGCAATCAGCGCGCCTAGCAGAGTGGCGAGCACAAAGGCCGCCGCCGATAACCGTACGGACGCCCACAGCCCGATCAGAAGTTCGCCCGGCTGAAAACCGTCTTCGGTCAGCGTATACAGATATTTCGGCACGCGATACCATTGCCAGTTATATCCCATGCCTTGCGCGCCCGCATAGGACGCCCAGACGATCCCCGCCATGGCCGCCAGATAGAGCGCGACGGCAACCACCGGCACGTTCAGGATGCGGCGCAGGCGTCTCAATGCCCCAGAATCTGGTTAAGAAACAGTTTCGCGCGGTCTGTTTCGGGGTTGGTAAAGAATATTTCGGGCGGCGAGATTTCCACAATGCGTCCCGCCTCCATGAACACCATGCGGTCGGCCACTTTGCGCGCAAAGCCCATCTCATGGGTAACGACGACCATGGTCATGCCGCTTTCCGCCAGATCAACCATGACATCCAGCACCTCGCCGATCATCTCAGGGTCCAGCGCCGATGTCGGTTCGTCAAACAACATCACGCGCGGCTCCATGCACAGCGCGCGGGCGATGGCGACGCGCTGTTGCTGGCCGCCCGACAGCTGGTCGGGGCGTTTATCCGCCTGCTCGGGAATGCGCACCCGCTCCAGATATTTGCGCGCCAGCGCTTCGGCCTTGGCCCGGGGCAGGCCGCGCACGCGGCGTGGGCCGATTGTCAGGTTTTCCAGTACGCTCAGATGCGGAAACAGGTTGAATTGTTGAAACACCATGCCGACATCCTGGCGCAGCTGGCGGATATGCGGCGCATCTGCCGATAGCGCGCGCCCCTCGACAATCAGTGTGCCGCCATCATACGCCTCAAGCCCGTTAAAGCAGCGGATCAGTGTCGATTTGCCGGACCCGGAGGGGCCACACACAACCACGCGCTCGCCATGATGGACTGTCAGGCTGACGTCGTTCAGCGCCTGAAAGCCATCGAAATGCTTGGAGATATGATGCGCCTCGATGACGGGCTGTTGCGTCATGGTTCGGGTGTCCCTGCCTCGGTCCGGGATAAGTAGGGCATTTCGCGTCAAGGCAACAGGCGGGGCAGAAAACTATCTGTCGCCCCGCCGTAATGCGCGCAAATCAGACCCAGACCTTGGGCAGCACGCACAGCATTTCATAGAGCAGGTTCGCGCCGATCATGGCGGTTGCGCCGGTCGTGTCATATTGCGGTGACACCTCCACCAGATCGCCACCGACAAGGTTCAGCCCCTTGCAGCCGCGCACGATTTCCAGCGCCTGAATGGTGGTCAAACCGCCAATTTCCATCGTGCCGGTGCCGGGCGCGATCGACGGGTCCAGACTGTCGATATCATAGGTCAGATAGCAGGGCGCACCACCAATCTGGCTGCGGATCTGCTCCATCAGCGGCGTCAGGGACTTGTGCCAGCAGTCCTCGGCCTGAATGACGGTAAAGCCTTGGCTGCGGCCCCAGTCGAAATCGCCGGGCTCGTACCCGGTGCCGCGCAGGCCGATCTGGAACACCTTGTCATTGATCAGCAAACCCTCCTCGACCGCGCGGCGAAACGGTGTGCCATGGGCGATCTTTTCGCCGAACATCTCGTCATTGGTGTCGGAATGGGCGTCAACGTGGATCAGCGCAACTGGCCCGTGTTTTTTCGCAATGCTGCGCAGGACCGGATAGCTGAGAGTGTGATCGCCGCCCAGCGTCAGCGGCACGACGTCATGTTTCAGGATCTCGTCATAGGCGGCAGTGATAATATCGACTGTCTTTTTCAGATCGAACGTGTTGATCGCCACATCACCAATATCGGCCACCTGCATTTTGGCAAACGGGCCGGCACCGGTGGCCATATTATAGGGCCGCATCATCGCGCTTTCGGCGCGGATTGCACGAGGGCCGTGGCGCGTGCCGGTGCGGTTGGATGTGCCGATATCCATCGGGATGCCGACGAAACAGGCGTCCAGCCCTTCGGCAGTTGCCTGCTGCGGCAGGCGCATCATGGTGCCTGCACCGGCAAAACGGGGCATATCGTTGCCGCCCAGCGGCTGATTGAACTGGTTCGCGTTGCTCATGGGTGATTCCTCTGGCGCAAAGGGCTTTGGTGCGGCACGTTAAGGCATTGCGCGGCAAATATGTATATCCGGAGGCGGATTTTTGTTGCGGCAATCCACTCCTTTCGCTCAGATCGGCCAGAGCATAGCATGGTTGGGTATCGGCCCCACCACAGGAGAACACGCATGACCGAAACGCCCCCTCTTACGATGCAGGCCGCCATCTGTCCGGGCCCCGGCGCGCCGCTGGAAATTCGCGAGGTGGCAACGCCCAGCCCCGGCGCCGGGCAGGTCCTGGTGCGGCTGGAGACATGCGGCGTCTGCCATTCCGATCTGCATTTGCGCGATGGACAGGAAAATTTGCCCGACGCCCTTTATCCCCTGATCCTTGGCCATGAAGGGATTGGCCGCGTGGTGCAAATCGGACCCGGTACAAAAAACGCACCACCGCTTGGAACGCGCGTTGGCCTGCCGTGGATCTATGATACTTGCCTGTCGTGCAAACCATGCCGGACCGGCCATGAGGTGCTGTGCGCGGATAACACCGCACGCGGGGTGCAAAAACACGGTGCCTTCGCCGAATATGCCCTGTGCCCGGCCGATTTTGCTGTGGAGATTCCGGATGGTATCGATCCGCTGAAGGGCGCTCCGCTATTATGTGCGGGCCTCACGGCATGGTCGGCGTTGCGCAAAACGCAGGTAGAGGCGGGCACAAAGGTTCTGATCCTCGGGGCAGGGGGTCTGGGCCAATACGCGATCCTCATCGCCAAAGCACGCGGTGCGCATGTCATGGTCGTGGACCGCGATCCGGCCAAGTTGCAGACCGCAAAACGGCTGGGCGCCGACGTGATTGTGCCAGCCGGGGCAGACGCCGGTGCGACGATACAGCAGGCGGGCGGCGCCGATGTCACCCTGAATTTCGCGCCCAGCCCGGCGGTCTGGGACACAATCCAGACGGCGGCTAACCCGATGAGCGAGATCGTTTTTATCGCCACGGTTCATGATCCTATTCCGCTGTCGATGATGTGGCTGATTGATGGCGGGCACCGCGTGCTCGGCTCGTCCGTTGGCAGTCGGCAGGAGCTGGCCGATTTTCTCGGCTTTGCCGCCGCGCGCCCGCTGAACGTGGAGGTGCAGTCCATCGGGTTGGGCGATGTGAACGCCGCGCTGGATGCGTTAAAGGCGGGTGAGGTAGCCGGGCGGCTTTGCATTGACTTTATGCGTTGATAACAGGCGCAGAAACCGGGGCTGGCTAGACACGTCGCAGCCAGCATGGTCAACCAAAAGGCACAGCGCGCAGAGCTTGATCACAAGATGCGCGCCGTTCTGTGCGACAGCTGCCGCCTGTCGCGTATTTTCGCGCCTTGCAAATAGGGCGGCGCGCCCCTAGGTTCCGCAAAAATCGCGGGAACGGCCCCGCTGTCAACAGGAGTATCCCACATGGAAGGTGGATCCGCGTTCGCGCAGTTCATTCCCCTCATTCTGATCTTTGCGATCATGTATTTCCTTCTGATCCGCCCACAGCAGCGCAAGCTCAAGGCGCATCGTGCCATGGTGGAAAACCTGCGCCGCGGCGATCAGGTAGTCACGCAAGGCGGCCTGATCGGCAAGGTGTCCAAGGTCAAGGATGACGACGAGATTGAGGTCGAAGTGGCCGCAAACATCAAGGTGCGCGTTGTAAAATCAACCATCGCGCAGGTCGTGTCCAAGACCGAGCCTGCGGTTGACACCCCCAAGGCCTGATCCGGGCCTTGCGCACCTAACATAACGCCAGCACTGCACAAAAGGCGCCGACATGCTTCAGATCGATCTGTGGAAACGTATTTGTATCTGGGCCGTCGTCGCCTTGGGCATCCTTTTGGCGTTGCCGAACGGCTTTTACGGTCGGGTCGAGGCGCATAATGACGCGGTCAAGGCCGTCGAGATGGGTACGGACCCCGCTGAGGTGCAGGACGCGCTGGACAACTGGCCGTCATGGATGCCCAGCGGCCTGGTCAATCTGGGCCTCGATCTGCGCGGCGGCGCGCATCTTCTGGCCGAGGTCAAGGTTGCGGATGTCTATCAGTCCCGGATCGAGGGCATGTGGCCCACCGTGCGCGATCTTCTGCGCGATAAACGCGATGAGGTCGGCACGATACGGCTGGAGCCGACCGACGGCCCCGAACTGGTGGTGCGCCTGAACGAGCGTCCCGAACAGGCGGCGCGCGCGGCAGAGCTGGTGCGCACTCTGGCCAGCCCTGTCGCAAGCCTGACAAGTGCGGGCGCCAGCGATATCGACGTGACGACCCGCGGCGGCAGCATTGTCGTGCGCCTGTCCGAGGCCGAGCAGCGCGCGACGGATGAGCGCACGGTGCGCCAGTCACTGGAAATCATTCGCCGCCGCATCGACGAGGTCGGCACCCGCGAGCCGACGATCCAGCGTCAGGGCAGCGACCGCATCCTGATCCAGGTTCCCGGCATCGGCAGCGCGACCGAACTGAAGGACATTATCGGCACCACCGCCCAGCTGACGTTTCAGCCCGTGGTCGGCCGCACATCCTCGGCGGACGAGCGCGCCGGTGCCGGAAATGAGATTCTTCCGTCACTGGACGAGGAAGGCGTGTTCTACGTGCTGGAGCGCGCGCCGGTCGTCACCGGTGATGAACTGGTCGATGCGCAACCCGATTTCGACCAGAACGGCCGTCCGGCGGTGTCCTTCCGATTCAACCCGACAGGCGCACGCGCCTTTGGCGACTATACGGCAGCCAATATCGGTAGTCCGTTTGCCATCGTGCTGGATAACGAGGTGATCAGCGCCCCAACGATCCAGAGCCATATCCCCGGTGGATCGGGCATCATCACCGGTCGTTTCAGCGTCGAGGAAAGCACGAACCTTGCCGTGCTTTTGCGTGCCGGTGCCCTGCCTGCGGGTCTGGAATTCCTTGAAGAGCGCACAATCGGCCCCGAACTGGGCGCTGACAGCATTGAGGCGGGCAAAGTGGCCAGCATCGTCGCCTTTGCGTTGGTGCTGGTGTTCATGTTCGCCAGCTATGGCCTGTTTGGCCTGTTTGCGAACATCGCATTGATCGTCAACGTGGCCATGGTGTTCGGCCTGCTCAGCCTGATCGGCGCCACGCTGACGCTGCCGGGTATTGCCGGTATCGTACTGACCATCGGTATGGCGGTGGACGCTAACGTTCTGATTTTCGAGCGTATCCGCGAAGAAATGAAGACGGCGAGGGGCGCGGCCCGTGCTATTGAGCTCGGCTATGAAAAGGCGCTGAGCGCGATCGTGGACGCCAACATCACCACGCTGATTACGGCCGTGATCCTCTTTGCGATGGGCAGCGGACCCGTGCGCGGTTTTGCGATCACATTGGGCCTTGGTATCCTGACTTCGGTATTTACCGCCATCTTTGTCACCCGCCTGATCACCGTCATGTGGTTCGAGCGCAAGCGCCCCAAGACGGTGTTGCAGGGCAGATACCTCAAGCTAGTCAAGCAGGAAACAAGCGTGAATTTCTTCCGCCGCTGGAAGCTGTCCATCGGCGTCTCGGTCCTGCTGATCGTCGTCGCAGGTGCGTCGTTCTTTGCGCAAGGGCTGAATTTCGGCATTGATTTCAAGGGCGGCACGACGATCCGCACCCAAAGCGCGCAAACCGTCGATATTGGCGACTATCGCGGCGCGATGCAGGATCTGGGGCTGGGCGATATTAGCATCACCGAAGTATTCGATCCCACGTTTGGGCCAGATGAAAACGTGTCGATGATCCGTATTCAGGCGCAGGGGGATGTCGAATCGGTGACGCCCGAAACCATCGCTGCTGTCGAGGCCGCGCTGAAGTTGGCCGTGCCGGACATCGAATTCAAATCGGTCGAAAGCGTTGGGCCGAAGGTGTCGGGCGAGTTGATAATGACGGCGGCCATAGCGGTGATTCTGGCCATGGCAGCGGTGCTGATCTACATTTGGCTGCGTTTCGAATGGCAATTCGCGGTCGGCGCGGTCGTGGCCTTGGTGCATGACGTGATCCTGACCATCGGCGTCTTTTCCGAGGTTCAGTTGCAGTTCGATCTGGCGACCATCGCGGCGCTTTTGACGATTGTCGGCTATTCGCTGAACGATACGGTCATCGTGTTTGATCGTGTTCGCGAAAACCTGCGCAAATACAAGACGATGCCGCTGGCCGAGGTGCTGAACCTGTCGATCAACGAAACGCTCAGCCGCACGATCATGACGTCCTTTACCACCATGCTGGCGCTTCTGGCGCTTTACTTCCTTGGCGGGGATGTCATCCGCGGCTTTGTCTTTGCCATGATGTGGGGCATCGTCGTGGGAACGTATAGTTCGATCTTCGTGGCATCGACCTGCCTGCTGTGGATGGGTGTAAAGCGCGACTGGAACAAGCCGGATTCCAACGCAGGGACCCAATTCGCAAACGTCGATGCCTGACGCCGCCCTGGCGGCGTTGGCGCTGCCGGGTTTCTGGTGGCTGGCCGGAACACTTGCGGTGGCTGGGGTCGTACGCGGGTTCACCGGCTTCGGGTCGGCCCTGATATTCGTACCGGTGGCGGGGATCTTTTTGCCGCCGGTCCATGTCATCGCGATCATTGCATTGGTCGAGGTTGCCAGTATTGCCGCGCTGGTGCCACGCGCGTGGAATCACGCTGATCGCAGTCAGGTTGGCCTGCTTGTCCTTGCCGCGCTGCCCACTGTTCCCTTGGGACTTATGGTGATGGAGGCGCTGGATGCGATTGCGGTGCGCTGGATCGTCGCTATTTTCGCAGGTGGCACGCTGATCGCGCTGATCTCGGGCTGGCATTTTAGACGCAGAATTACCTTTCCCATGGTGCTGGCGATAGGCGCCGCTGCGGGATTTCTGGGCGGCATGACCGGGCTGACCGGACCGGTCGTGGTGCTGTTCTACCTCGCAGGCGGGCGGGCGGCGCAAACGGTGCGTGCCAACACGATCCTGTTTCTGGGCGCCCTTGATCTGGTGATCGCAGCCAACCTTCTGCTGCGCGGTTTTACCGATATTTCGATCCTGTTTCTGGGCGCGGTAATGGCAGTGCCCTATTTCCTCAGTATGATCGCGGGGCAGGCCATGTTTCATCCGGCATATGAGCGTTTATACCGCCGCGCGGCGATGGCGGTCATCGCATTGGCCGTGCTCACCGGTCTGCCGATCTGGGCGTGATCCACTGATAAAAGGAGTGCTGACATGCAGCTTTATGAAGTCACCTTTGATGAAGCGACGCCGATTGACGGCTACGGCCCCGGTTTTTTTCGGGTCGGGGGTGTTGTCATCAATGGCGCTGCGCTGGTGACGGAAAACGGCGCGCGTGGTTGGGGCGGTCTGGATGATACGCAGCCGCTGCTGGATCTGGTAGAGGATATCGACGTGCTCTTTGTCGGGACGGGCGCCGAGGTTGCCCATATTCCGGTATCCCTGCGCAATACGCTGGAGGCGGCTGGACTGGGAGTGGAGATAATGAATTCGCCAGCAGCCTGCCGTACCTATAACGTTCTGCTATCCGAGGGGCGGCGTGTTGCCGCGGCGGTCCTACCGGTGTGATATCCGATGCGTCTTCCCCCCCCGCACGGTTTGCGCTAAGCGTTTCACATGTTGCTATCTGCCCATAATCTGAGCGTCTCGCGCGGTGGAATTTCCGTGCTGGAGGGCCTGAATTTTACGCTCGCCCCCGGCCGCGCGCTGATTTTGCGGGGGCCTAACGGCTCGGGCAAGACGACGTTGCTGCGCACGCTGGCCGGTCTGCAGCCACCCCTGCGTGGCAGGGTTGAGGCTGCGCCTGAAACGCGGGTTTATGCCGGCCACGCCGACGGCATAAAAAGCGCGCTGACCGCCCATGAGAACCTGACTTTCTGGTCCGCCATCTTCGGCGGCGGGGATGTGGATGCGGCCATGGCCGCGTATGAATTGGAGGGTTTGGCAGACCGTCCTGCCGGCGCGCTTTCGGCGGGGCAAAAACGGCGCCTTGGCCTTGCACGCCTGATCGTAGCGCAGCGCAGTGTCTGGCTGCTGGACGAGCCGACTGTGTCTCTGGATACACACGCCACCAAACTGTTCGCAGACGCCGTGCGCGCCCATCTGAGATGCGGGGGGGCGGCCATCATGGCCACGCATATCGATCTTGGTCTGGACGAGGCTGAAACATTCGACGTGGCCCCGTTCAAGGCGCGTGCCGCCGCGCTGGATAGCTTTGACGAGGCATTCCTGTGAGGGCCGTCCTGATCCGCGATCTGCGCCTCGCTATGCGGGCGGGCGGCGGGTTCGGCCTTGGCCTGGCGTTTTTCCTGATCGTTGTGGTTCTGGTGCCGTTTGCCGTTGGCCCGCGCGCGGACCTGCATCAGGTCATCGCACCGGGCATCCTGTGGCTGGGCGCGTTGCTGGCATGCCTTTTGTCGCTGGACCGCGTTTTTGCGCTGGATCACGAGGACGGATCGCTTGACCTGCTGGCCACCGCGCCCCTGCCGATGGAGGCGCTGGTCAGCCTCAAGGCGTTGGCCCATTGGCTGACAACGGGCTTGCCGCTGGTGCTGGCAGCGCCGTTTCTGGCAGTTTTGCTGAACCTGCCGATCGACGGATATGCACCGTTGCTGATATCGCTGGCGCTGGGCACGCCGGCGCTCAGCGTCATCGGCACGTTTGGTGCGGCGCTGACGGTCGGTGTCAAACGTGGCGGTTTGCTGCTGTCGCTGCTGGTGCTGCCGCTTTATGTGCCGACGTTAATTTTCGGTGCCGAGGCAGCAAGGCGCGGCGCAGAGGGGCTGGGCTATGCCATGCCGCTGGCAATGCTGGCGGGCATTACCTGCGGCACTATCGCGCTCTTGCCCTTCGCTTCGGCTGCGGTAGTAAGGGTCAACCTGCGGTAAACACAGTTTTAAAGGACTATCCATGGCCTCGCTCTGGGAATACGCCAATCCACGCAAGTTTATCGCCACGTCGGATCTCGTTCTGCCGTGGGTAGGCGGGCTGGCGCTGGTGTGCCTTGTTGTGGGTCTTGTCTGGGGATTTTTCTTCACGCCCGAAGATTACCGCCAGGGCGCCAGCGTCAAGATCATCTACCTTCACGTGCCCGCGGCACTGATGGCGATCAATGCGTGGCTGATGATGCTGGTCGCGTCGCTGGTCTGGATCGTCCGGCGCCACCACGTCAGCGCGCTTGCGGCCCGCGCCGCAGCACCGGTAGGTGCGGTAATGACGCTGATTGCACTGGTAACCGGGGCGCTTTGGGGTCAACCGATCTGGGGCACCTGGTGGGTCTGGGACCCACGCCTGACGTCCTTTCTGATCCTTCTGCTGTTTTATCTGGGCTATATCGCCCTTTGGGCCGCGATAGAAAACGACGATACCGCCGCCGATCTGACATCGGTTCTGTGCCTTGTCGGATCAGTCTTTGCTTTGCTCAGCCGCTACGCAGTACTTTTCTGGAACCAAGGCTTGCATCAGGGCGCATCGCTAAGTTTGGACAAAGAGGAAAACGTGGCCGACGTATTCTATCTGCCCCTTCTGGTCTGCATTGCAGGTTTCGTCTTGCTGTTCGTGGCGCTGGTATTGCTGCGCACGCAGACGGAAATCAGGGCGCGGCGGATGCGCGTTCTGCTGGCACGCGAAAGGATGGGATGATGCCCGAGCTAGGGAAATATGTGTTCGCTGTACTGGGGTCCTACGGGATCTCGGTGGCGATGCTTGTCGTGCTGTGCACGCTCAGCCTGATGCGCGCACGCAAGATGCGGCGCGATCTGGCGGCGATTGAGCAAAGGATGCGGCGAGATGGCTAAAATTTCACCTTTCATGATTGCACCACCGGTCCTTTTTGCATGTCTGGCAGCACTATTTTACGTTGGGGTGCAGCGTGGCAATCCCAATCTATTGCCATCCGTGTTCATCGGCCAGCCAGCCCCGCCGGTTCCGGAGAAGACCCTCGCCGGGCGCACGCTGCTGACCGATAGCGATTTGCGCGGCGGTGACGTGACTATTGTCAACTTCTGGGCCAGTTGGTGCCCACCATGCCGGGTTGAGCATCCCACGCTTGAGGCGATGAGCGCCTCTGGCCTGCGGGTTGCCGGCGTAAATTTCAAGGACGATGCCGTGCAGGCCAATCGCTATCTCCAGGACGAAGGCGATCCGTTCTTTGCCCTTGGGTTCGACCCCAAGGGAAGCTCTGCGATTGATTGGGGTGTTACCGCGCCGCCCGAGACGTTTATCATAGATGGTGACGGCACGGTGCTGTTCCGCTTTGCCGGACCGCTGATCGGCAGCGATTACGAGCAGCGTTTTCGTCCCGAGCTGGAAAAGGCGCTGGGCCAGTAGAACACAGACAAAAAAACGCCCGCTGGCCAAGGCCGCGGGCGTTTCTCAATTCATCATCGGTGCCTTATCCGGCGCGGATCAGACTGATTTTGCCAGATCGCGCAGCACGTAATTCAGCACGCCACCGTTTTCGACATACTCTTTCTCGATCGCGGTATCGATGCGGCACTTGATCGTGATCTCTTTTTCAGTGCCGTCCTCCATCGCGATCATGCAAGCCACCTCGGCTTGCGGCGAGATCTGGCCGAGACCTTTGATCGTCACGCTTTCCTTGCCCGTCAGGCCCAGTGATTTGCGCGTGTCGCCGCCCGTGAACTCAAACGGGACAACTCCCATTCCTACCAAGTTCGAGCGGTGGATGCGTTCAAAATCCTCGGCGATCACCGCGCGCACGCCGAGAAGGGCGGTGCCCTTGGCCGCCCAGTCGCGCGAGGATCCTGCGCCATACTGTTCGCCCGCGAAGATCACCAGCGGTATGCTGTCCTTCTGATAGGCCATGGCGGCGTCAAAGATCGACGTCTGTTCGCCATCCGGGCCAAGCGTGTAGCCGCCTTCGACATCGTCCAGCATTTCGTTGCGAATGCGGATATTGGCAAAGGTGCCACGCATCATCACTTCGTGGTTGCCACGCCGCGAGCCGTACGAGTTGAACTCGCGCACCGGTACCTGGCGATCGCGCAGATACTGGCCTGCGGGCGTACTTTCCTTGAAGCTGCCAGCGGGGCTGATGTGATCGGTCGTGACCATGTCGCCCAGAAGCGCCAGAACGCGTGCGCCTTCGATGTCCTCAATCTTGCCGGGATCCTTGGACATGTTCTGGAAGTAGGGTGGATTCTGCACATAGGTCGATTCCGGCGGCCAGTCGTATGTCTCGCCTTTGGATGTTTCGACCGCTTGCCACTTGTCGTCACCTTTGAAAACATCGGCATATTTGGATTGGAACGCCTCTCGCGTAACGGTTTTCTCGACAAGCGCGTTGATCTCGGCACTGCTGGGCCAGAGGTCTTTCAGATAGACGTCGTTGCCATCCTTGTCTTGCCCGAGCGGTGCAGTTGCGATGTCTACATTCATATCGCCGATCAGCGCATAGGCGACAACCAGCGGCGGGCTGGCCAGATAGTTGGCGCGCACATCGGGGCTGATGCGGCCTTCGAAGTTGCGGTTGCCCGACAGCACGGAGACGCCAATCAGATCATTATCGTTGATCGCCTTGGAAATCGCAGGTTCCAGCGGTCCCGAGTTGCCGATGCAGGTCGTGCAGCCGTATCCGACAAGGTTGAAGCCGATGGCGTCCAGATCCTCCTGCAAGCCGGCCGCTTCCAGATATTCGCTTACCACCTGGCTGCCGGGGGCCAGGCTGGTCTTGACCCAGGGCTTGCGGTTAAGGCCCAATTCGCGTGCCTTGCGCGCGACAAGTCCCGCGCCGATCATCACATAGGGGTTCGATGTGTTGGTGCAGGACGTGATCGACGCGATCACGATGCTCCCGTCATGCAGTTGGTAAGGATCCCTGCCGTTGACGCTTGCGACAACGCCGCGGCGATGGTGGCCTGCATCCCCGGGGATATCGCGTGGCGCGGCCGGGCCGCCCTCACTTTCCCAACGGTCTTTCTGCTTTTCGGGGGCTTTCTCACCACCGCGCTGGCCCTTGATATATTCTCGGAACGTCACGGCTGCCGCGTCCAGCGCGACAAAATCCTGCGGACGTTTAGGGCCAGAGATGGCGGGTACGATCGTTCCCATATCCAGGTGCAGCGTGTCGGTATAAATCGGGGCGTAGTTTTCGTCACGCCACAGGCCGTTTTCCTTGGCGTAAGCCTCGACCAGCGCGACACGATCCTTGTCGCGGCCGGTGTTGGTCAGATACCGCAGCGTTTCGCTATCAATGGGGAAAAAACCACAGGTTGCGCCGTATTCAGGCGCCATGTTGGCGATTGTCGCCCGGTCCGCCAGCGGCAGCGTGTCCAGACCGTCGCCATAGAATTCGACAAACTTGCTGACGACGCCCTTTTCGCGCAGCATCTGCACGACCTTCAGGACGAGGTCCGTGCCGGTGGTGCCCTCGGTCATTTCTCCGGTCAGCTCAAAACCGACGACTTCGGGGATGAGCATTGAAATCGGCTGGCCGAGCATGGCGGCCTCGGCTTCGATCCCGCCAACGCCCCAGCCCAGAACCGCAACGCCATTTACCATTGTGGTGTGGCTGTCGGTGCCGACCAGAGTGTCGGGATACGCAACCTGCTCGCCGCTCTGATCGGTATCCGTCCAAACTGTCTGGGACAGGTATTCCAGGTTCACCTGATGGCAAATACCCGTTCCCGGCGGAACAACGCGGAAATTGTTAAAGGCGCCTTGGCCCCATTTCAGGAACTGGTAGCGTTCCATGTTACGCTCGTATTCGCGGTCGACGTTCATCTGGAATGCGCGGGGATTGCCAAATTCATCGATCATGACCGAGTGGTCAATAACCAGATCGACTGGGTTCAGCGGATTGATCTGCTGGGCCTTGCCGCCGAGGGCGATGATGCCGTCGCGCATTGCAGCCAGATCGACAACCGCAGGAACACCGGTGAAATCCTGCATCAGAACGCGCGCAGGGCGGTAGGCGATCTCCCGCGGGTTTTTGCCGCCATTTTCCGCCCATTTCGAGAATGCCTTGATGTCGTCCTGCGCTACGGTCTTGTCATCCTCGAAACGCAGCATGTTTTCCAGCACGACTTTTAGCGCTGCAGGCAGGCGGCTGAAGTCGCCAAGACCGGCATCTTCGGCGGCCTTGATCGAATAATAGGCAACAGACTGGTCACCTGATTTCAACGTCTTGCGTGTTTTGGCGGAATCATGTCCCACATTGATTGGCATCTGGCTGTCCTTTCGGGTCACTGGCGTTTTGCTAGGGTGAAGGTACGATATCATGAACAAACGTTACTGTCGGGCTATTCGTGCAACCTGCCCGGTACGTTCCGTTTGAAACCGTTTGCTGAGGTCCCATGTCGCTGTTGCCTAGCTTTGAACCATTTCAAACCAGCTATCAAGGGGCGTCGCAATATTTGTATACCACGGCACACCAAAAAATGCGAGAGCGAGGACGAAGAGGCTACTGACGAAACCTTGATTGGTGTTTCAAGCCGCACCTGCCTAGCGTTCACTCATTAGATGAGGAGTGCAGAGTGGTATCTATGCGCACAAAAGTCTTTGCGATGGTTACTGCGATCCTGCCCTTCTCAGCATGGGCCGAATCCCCTCCTGCGCAGCCGGTTTTAGTGGAGCTCTTTACATCGCAGGGTTGTTCATCCTGCCCGCCCGCCGATGCATTCATGCATGAATTATCCGCGCGTGATGATGTTATCGCGCTCGCTTTGCATGTTGATTATTGGGATTATATTTTTGACGATGTTTTTGGTAAACCCGCGCACACCGAACGCCAGTACGGGTACGCCGAAGCGGCCGGGCGCAGGATGGTTTACACGCCACAAATGATTATCGATGGTATTGATGATGTCGTCGGCAACCGTCCAGAAGACGTCAACGCGCTTATCGCGCGCCGCCTTGCAGCGCCGCAAACAGTTGCACTGAATGTCCACCGCGAGAACGGCCAGATTGAAATAAGCGCTGAGGATTTGACAGGCAATCGCCGTCCATTTGCCGTACTGATAGCTCGCTTCATCCCAAGCCAAGACGTAGCGATAACGGACGGCGAGAATGCCGGGCATGTATACACATATGCTAACATCGTAACTGATATTCAGGAATTGGTTCGGTGGGATACCGCGGAGCCATTGTCGGTGCGCGTGCCGGCAAGTGGAGCCGAGCCAATCGTTGTTATACTGCAGCGACCCGGCTTTGGCACAGTCGAAGCCGCCGCGATACTACGGTAGCGATTTATCCTGCGGCGCGTCGGCAGCCTGTGCCGCAACACGGGCGGCGCCCGAGTCCGCCATTGCGCCTGTCCCGTCTTTCCACCGACGATGTATCCAGAACCATTGATCCATGTGCTGACGCACCTGAGCCTCGAGTCGGGCGTTAAATTCGCGGGTCATGTCGACGGGATCACCGGGAGGAATTGGCTCCTCCACATGAATGTCAAAATCGAGGCCGTTATCGCGGCGGATGCCCCAGACTGGAACCAGTGGCGCATCAAATTTCAGAGCCAACTCAGCCGTTACCAAAGACGTGAGCGCAGGTTGGCCGAAAAAGTCCAGCGGTATGCCGCCATGCGCGTTGAGATCGTTCAGTATGGCCAGAACGCCGCCCGCGCGCAGATGTTTCGTCATCTGGATCATGCCGCGGCGGCCTTGCTCGAACATTGGCTGACTGAGGGCGCCCATGGCGTTGGTGTAATGGGCGTTGAAATAGCGGTTTTTCATCGGTCGATAGAAAACGCCCATTTCAAAGCCCTGCTCGACCATTGCAACACGTGCGGCGTTGAAGCTGCCCAGATGACCGGTGACGAAGATGACAGGGCGCCCCTCCGCGCGCGCCTGCTCTATTACCGGCAGGCCAGGGCCGGTGACGGCCGAATGCCGAGCGCGTGCGGAAAAATCGGCAGCTGAATACATCTCCATCATGTTGCGTCCAGCATTATCGGGAACGGCGCGCATCAGACGGCGAATTTCTGGCTTGGGAAGATCTGGCAGGACAAATTCCAGGTTTTCGCGCACGCGTCTGGTATATCCGGCCAAGGGTGCGACAATGCGCGCGGTCATCCAGCCAAGGGCCGGTATCCGCCAGCGATACGGCATGAGGCCGGCCAGTCCGATCAGTCCGCGCAAAAGCAAATTAACAAGATATTCGCCAAAACGTGCGATGGCAGGATCGTTCTGTTCGCTCATAGATGTCCCCGCCAAGTTACCATGGTTACGCAGACATAAAGCGCGTGTGCCGTGATCACAAGTCACGCGGCCGGAGGCACAGTTTGTCGACAACCGAATGAAGAGCATCGCACTTGTCATTTAGTCCTCGTCATCGTCCTCACCCGGCTGGATCAGGGTGATGTCACCAGAGGCAGCAAGTCGGCGTATGGCGTTCACGACCTGCGTCATGGCCTCTTCACCTTCCTTGGGCTTTATTCGGCCCGACTCCTCCATCTCTTCGCGCAGAGCATCCGCCATTCGACGAGAGAGATTTTCCAGGATAAACTCTGCTACCACGGCCAGATCGCCGGTAGAAGCTGCGGCCAAGGCGGTAACAAGCGTGGCATTGTCCACCTCGCGCGTGACTTTGGGGATGTCGATTGGGTTCACGCGGGCTGGAACGTTGGCGAATGTGAAAATTGCACGGCGGACCTGCGTGGCAAACTCCTGATCCTCGGCATCCAGGCCGGTCAGAACGTCGTCGCGCAGGGCTGACGGGGTAGAGTTCAGGATAGCTCCTATGCGATTAGCGGGGCCGTCGGTGAAGGCTGTTTGCGGCTTGTCGTTCAATTGCGCGGCCAAAGACAGACCGATCCGGTCCACCGCGCCGGGTGTGACGGCTTCTGTTTGCGATACGGCGAATGTTATGCGACGCGCCTTGTCGCCGGGCAGGCGGCTGAGGAGGTCGGCGGCGCGTGTGACGTCAAGTTTGGACAGCATGACTGCGGCGACCTCTGTGCTTTCGGCCAAGATGATGGGCACCAGATCGTCCACGTCAGCGGCGCGGACCTGCTCCCAAGGGTCGCCAAACTGCCGTACGCCGGCCTCTTTGCGCAAGCGCGCAGCCGTTTGGGGGCTGATGCGCCCATCCAATGCGGTCAGTGCACCGGCCATTCCGTGGGGAAAGGTCAGGCCCATCCCCTCAAGCTCGGCTGCAAATTCGGTGACGACAGAAATCAGGGTTGCGCGGTCAACATAACGCATTGACCCCATCTGTGTGGTCAATGTGCCCTGCAAAGCATCGGGCAGGTCCGACAGCGGCACTTCCGCACCTTCGTTTATAAGGAAACGCACGATAATTGCCGCTTTTTGTCGGCGAGTTAGCCGTGCGGCAGTCTGTGTCGGCGGAGCGATCCGTGCGAGCGGTGTGGGGTGACTCATTGCGTCCCTCATTCAGGGTTTTGACAACCATAGGCCCGCAATAATGAAGAATTATCTAAGATGTTATTGCTTTGTCCCACCTGCGCAGGCTTTATAAATGCTGAGAAACGAAATCGGCCCGCCACGTTATCGGGCGGGCCGGCTGGTATGTGACGGCGCAGATTAATCGGAGCGCGGATCAGTCGCCAAAGACGCGGGCAAAGATCGTATCGACATGTTTGGTATGATAGGCCAGATCGAATTTATCTTCGATCTCTTCGGCTGTCAGAGCCTTTAGAACGTCTGCATCTGCCAACAGCTCGGTCTTGAAATCCTTGCCTTCTTCCCAGACTTTCATCGCGTTGCGCTGAACGAGTTTGTACGAATCCTCGCGGCTGACGCCGGCCTGTGTCAGGGCCAGAAGAACCCGCTGCGACATCACGAGGCCGCGGAATTTATTCATATTGGCCAGCATGTTGTCGGGATAGATCACCAGTTTGTCCACTAGCCCGGTCAGCCGCGCCAGCGCGAAATCCAGCGTGATGGTGGTGTCGGGGCCGATGTTGCGTTCGACCGAGGAGTGCGAAATATCGCGCTCGTGCCACAGCGCCACGTTTTCCATTGCAGGGACCACAGCCATGCGCACGAGGCGGGCAAGACCGGTCAGGTTTTCCGACAGCACCGGGTTGCGCTTGTGCGGCATGGCTGACGAGCCCTTTTGGCCGGCGCTGAAGAATTCCTCGGCCTCCAGCACCTCTGTGCGCTGCATATGGCGGATCTCAATCGAGATGTTCTCGATGCTGCTGGCCACGACGCCGAGCGCGGCGAAAAATGCGGCATGCCGGTCGCGTGGAATCACTTGCGTGCTGATCGGCTCAGGCTCCAGTCCCATCTGCTTGCAGACGTGCTCCTCGACCGCCGGGTCGATATTGGCGAACGTGCCGACCGCGCCCGAGATGGCGCCGGTGGCGATCTCGTAACGGGCCTTTTCGAGACGGTTCAGGTTGCGATCCATTTCCGCGTAGAAACGCGCGAAAGTCAGCCCCATCGTGGTGGGTTCTGCATGGATGCCGTGGCTGCGCCCGATGCGGATCGTATCCTTGTGCTCGTAAGCGCGGCGTTTGAGGGCGGCCAGCAGCGCCTTCATATCTTCGATAAGGATGTCGCTCGCGCGCACCAGTTGCACGTTGAAGCAAGTGTCGAGCACGTCCGAGGATGTCATGCCCTGATGGACGAAACGCGCGGCATCGCTGCCGACATGCTCGGCCAGATGGGTAAGAAAGGCGATGACGTCATGCTTGGTTACGGCCTCGATTTCGTCAATGCGCGCGATGTCGAATTCTACGTCCTTGGCCTTCCACACGGCCTCGGCATTCTCGCGCGGGATCACGCCCAGATCGGCCATGGCGTCGCAGGCATGCGCCTCGATCTCGTACCAGATGCGGAATTTGGTCTGGGGCGACCAGATGGCGACCATTTCGGGGCGGGAATAACGGGGAATCATATGCAGGGCCTCTGGTTTGCGTGGGTTGCGCGGGGTTTATCCCGCGCTGCGCCCGATGCCAAGGCGGGTGGGTCTAACCGGCCTTGGTGATGATATGTGATGTCGCTTCCATCGTGCGGTGGACCGGGCAGCGATCCGCGATTTCCAGCAGGCGGTCGCGCTGTTCGTCGGTCAGATCACCCTCCAGATAGACGACACGCGTGAACTGGTCGATTTTTGCCGGACCGGCGGTACCGGCGTCCTGTGCGTGAACCTTGTCATGGCAGACATCGACCCGCACATGGTCCAGCGGCCATTCCTTGCGCCGCGCATACATGCGGATCGTCATCGACGTGCAGGCACCAAGGCCGGCGGCCAGAAATCCGTAGGGCGACATGCCGCGATCGGTGCCGCCATAGGCCAGCGGCTCGTCCGCGACGGCGTGATGGCGCGGGCCGGAGTTGATATCCTGCAAGAAGCCGTCCGGGTCCGCCTCGGACACGCGCACCACGCCTTCGGGCGCGCCGGGGGGCGGGACAGGGGCGCGCAAGTCCAGATAGCGGGTCGCCCATGCGGCGATAACTTCGGCGACGTATTCCGCGTCTTCGGGTCGGGTGATCAGATGATCGGCATCGCATAGGGTGACAAAGCTTTTGGGATGTTTCGCGGCGCTGAATATGGCGCCGGCGTTGTCGATGCTCACAACCTCGTCGCGCGGGGCGTGCATGACCAGTAGCGCGCGTCTGAGGTTCGCGATCTCAGGCGCCAGCGCCTCGGCGCTGACATCCTCGACAAAAGCGCGGCCAATGCGCACGGGACGTCCGCCCAGATTGACCTCGGCGGCGCCTTTGCTGGCGATTTCGTCCAGCGCGCCCGCGAAATTATGCGTGACATGGCCCGGATCGAACGGCGCGCCGATGGTGACGACCGCGCGCACCGATGCCAGCCGCCGCGCTACGCGCAGCGCCGCTGCACCGCCCAGCGAATGGCCGATCAGCAGGGCAGGGGCCATATCGCGTGCCTCCAGCGCCTTGGCTGCCAGCTCCAGATCCTCGACATTGCTGGTGAAAGTGGTGTTCTCAAACTCGCCCTCTGAATGGCCCAGCCCGGTGAAATCAAAGCGCAAGACGGCGATGCCCGCGCCCGCCAGCCGCGCCGCGATGCGGCGGGCGGCGTGGATATCCTTGGAGCAAGTGAAACAGTGCGCAAAGAGAGCCGTGGCCAGATGCGGCCCTTCGGGCAGATCCAGCCGCGCGGCGAGGCTGGCACCGTCATGTCCGGTGAATGTCAGGCGTTCGGTCGGCATGGGGGCGCTCCTTTTTGGCTCACACCCCCTTAGATAAGCGATTTCAGGCGCCGGATGCACCCCCTGCAACGCGTTCGTTACGTCAAGCCGCGCCTATGAAAAGAGCGGGCGCTGTGGCCCGCTCCTTCCAATTTTCTAAAGCCGTGCAAATCAGCAGCTGTAATACATCTGGAATTCCACCGGGTGCGGTGTCTGATCGTATTTCAGCGCCTCGGCCATTTTCAGGGCGATATAGCCCTCGATCTGGCTTTTGGTGAACACATCGCCGGCCAGCAGGTAATCGTGGTCGGCCTGCAACGCTTCCATCGCCTCGCGCAGGCTGCCGCAGACGGTGGGGATGCCTTTCAGCTCCTCGGCGGGCAGATCATAGAGGTTTTTATCCATCGCCTCGCCGGGGTCGATCTTGTTCTTGATGCCGTCCAGCCCGGCCATCAGCAGCGCCGAGAAGCACAAGTACGGGTTGGCCGCCGGATCGGGAAAACGCGCCTCGACGCGCTTGGCCTTGGGCGATTCGGTCCATGGGATACGGACGCAGCCCGAACGGTTGCGCGCCGAATAGGCCAACAGAACGGGCGCCTCGAACCCCGGAACCAGCCGCTTGTAGCTGTTGGTGGTGGGGTTGGTGAAGCCGTTCAGCGATTTGGCGTGCTTCAGAATGCCGCCGATGAACCACAGCGCTTCCTGGCTGAGGTCAGCGTATTTATCGCCCGCGAACAGCGGCTTGCCGTCCTTCCAGATCGACATGTTGACATGCATGCCGCTGCCGTTGTCGCCATAGATCGGCTTGGGCATGAAGGTGGCCGATTTGCCGTAAGCCTGCGCGACGTTGTGGATCACATACTTGTATTTCATGATCTCATCGGCCTGCGCGGTCAGCGTGCCAAAGATCAGGCCCAGTTCGTGCTGACAGCTGCCAACTTCGTGGTGATGCTTGTCCACCTTCATGCCGAGGCGCTTCATCGTCGACAACATTTCACTGCGGATGTCATGGGCGTCATCGGTGGGATTGACGGGAAAATAGCCGCCCTTCAGGCCGGGGCGATGGCCCATGTTACCCATTTCATAGACGGTGTCGGAATTCCACGATCCATCCTGCGCGTCGACCTCGTAGGATACCTTGTTGACGGTGTTGGAAAACCGCACATCGTCAAACAGGAAAAACTCGGCTTCGGGGCCCATGAAGGCGGTGTCGCCGATGCCCGACGATTTCAGATAGGCTTCGGCCTTTTCGGCGGTGCCGCGCGGGTCGCGGTCATAGGGCTCGCCTGTGTCAGGCTCGACCACGCTGCAATGCACGCAGAGCGTCTTTTCAGCGTAAAACGGGTCGATATAGGCAGTATCGGTGTCCATCATCAGCTTCATGTCCGACGCCTCGATCGACTTCCATCCTGCGATCGACGATCCGTCGAACATGAAGCCTTCTTCGATGAAATCCTCATCGACCAGATCGACGGCGATGGTCACATGCTGCAAGGTGCCGCGTGGATCGGTAAAGCGGATGTCGACATATTCGACGCCCTCTTCCTTGATGGTATTCAGCAGGTCTGCTGCACTCATGGTCTGAATTCCTCTTGGGTTGGTGTCTGTTACAGCGCGTCCGAGCCGGATTCGCCTGTGCGGATTCGAATGGCCTGTTCGACTGGGCTGACGAATATTTTGCCATCGCCGATCTTGTCGGTCTTGGCGGCCTCTATGATGGCCTCAATGGCGCCATCGACCTGATCATCGTCCAGTACCACCTCGATTTTGACCTTGGGCAGGAAATCGACGACATATTCGGCGCCGCGATACAGCTCGGTATGGCCTTTCTGGCGGCCGAATCCTTTGACCTCGATGACGCTCAGCCCTTGGATGCCAGCGTCTTGAAGGGCTTCCTTAACTTCGTCCAGCTTGAACGGTTTGATGATCGCTTCGATCTTCTTCACAATCTTGGCTCCTTGAGTTGCCTGATCTGAGTGCAGTCCAAATCACGATCGGGCGCGCGGCTCAATCCGTTGGAGCGGCGCCTGAGAGTGGTTGGATGAAATTAGAATGATAGTGCCTAAAATTTAGGCGCCAAGCCTGAAAAATAAGCAGATCCGTGTTCCCGGTCGTGGCGCCGCAATATGCGTGATAGCTGTCCACTTGTTTTCATTACACTCGCTCTGGAGGCGCGCATGTCCGCAATGCCATACAAAATAACCATGACACCCGAGCGTATCGACGCGCTGCGAAAGTCATCGGACGCCCACAAATACGATCACGGTCATCTGTTGGTACTGTCGGGCGGCGCTGGGCAGACCGGGGCGGCGCGATTGGCCGCACGCGGGGCGCTAAGGATCGGGGCAGGGCTTGTCACGTTGGGTGTGCCGCCGGCTGCACAGATGGAGGTGTCGATGCACATCACAGCCATCATGCTGACGCGCATTTCAAATTCTGCCGCGTTAGAGGCTGTGTTGTGCGACGCGCGCGTGAACGCGCTGTGTTTTGGGCCGGGTATGGGCGTTGACAGGGCCGCCGCGCTGACCAAATCCGCGCTGGGCGGCAGCGCGGCGCAGGCGCGTCCAACCGTGCTGGATGCGGATGCACTCACAGCGCTGAGCCGTGACGCGGCCTTGTTCAAGCTTCTGCACCCAGCCTGCGTGCTGACCCCACATGCCGGTGAATTCGCCCGTCTCTTTCCCGATCTGGCAGAACGCTGGTGCCCGGCGGGCAGCTATTCTCGGGCGGAGGTCGTTCGTGCGGCATCCCAGCGGGCCGGTTGCACAGTTCTGCTGAAAGGCGCGGATACGGTAATAGCTGATCCGGACGGCAGGTGCGCCATACACGCAGCGCAAGGTCGCGAAGCGGCCCCGTGGTTGGCGACCGCCGGATCCGGCGATGTGTTGGCCGGATTCGTAGCCGGACTAATGGCTCGCGGCCTTGCGCCAATGGACGCATCTCAATCTGCAGTCTGCCTGCATGCAGCATGCGCGCGACATGTCGGTGCAGGCCTGATCGCAGAAGATCTGCCAGAAGCGTTGCCGTCCGTTATGGCTGGACTGGGTGTCTGATTTACCTGCCGAAGTGTTTCAAACTTGGTTTGCGGCTCATCGTGCGTTCGAAACTCATCGGCATCTAGTGACAGTGAGCACTTTTACCACACGTTATTTGCCGGAACAGGTAGCTAAGCCTCAGGCGGCCAAGGCGCGCGTGCGCCGGGTTACGGCCGTGACGATTTCGAGCCCACCAGCAAAGATGACATGCTGCGCATCAAAGCAAATCTCATGCAGCGTCATGGTCACTAGACCCTCCGAGATGACAAATTTACCACCCAGCAGCGCCTGAACGGGTACAGTAGCCTGCCATGTGCCAAACAAAGCATGCGCGCGCCAATCCCGAACCAGTATGTGCTGATCTTCGGGGAGCAGCACATCGCGATCTGGCCGCGTATCGCCCAACAACCCGGCCACGGCACGCACAGTCCGTGCGCGCAACTATTAACGATGCACCGCTCCAAGCACTGCCAACCCACTATCGCGGGATACGATCCGGTCTCCCGACAAAAGATGCTCAAACCGGTATTTCACCGTCAAGCGTAAGAGCGATGCTGCCGGATATCATACTGGCAGGTTTAAAATCGGCCTCAAGGGTGGTTTGCCCGTGATTGTGCCCGGTCGTTTTCGGCGTCATGGCTTATGCCCGTGTTCTTATCTGCTCATTGTTATTGTAATAATATCTCAATATTCCATGAATGCCGCAATTTTTCGCAAGCACAGTAAGGGAGGGTTCATTTTCCCTCTCGCATCGGCACTCGGGCTGCGCTAGGACAGGCTGGCACCGCATGTCTGATGGTCGTGTGGGGCAGTGCGGGTGTGGCGGAACTGGTAGACGCACCAGATTTAGGTTCTGGCGCCTTTGGCGTGGGGGTTCGAGTCCCTTCACCCGCACCACTTGATTTTGAAAATAATTGTTTAAAAAATACCTACTGTGAGGGGCGAATTTGATCCCCCAGATATTCCCTTGATGTCAAATGGAACCGTGATGCTTGGCGAGCGAGCGCAGATTACGGGTTCTCTGCGCCGAAGAGTGTGGCGCTACTTAATCAACAAAATTTCGCCATATCATCCAGCGTTCGCTTGGCAATACGCCACTGCGGCAGGCATTTGTCCAGTAGTCGCCAAAACTCCGGTCCATAATCATGATATTATAGATGGGCCATCTCGTGCAGGACGACGTATTCGATGCAAGCGCGCGGGGGCTTGATCAGGTGCGGGTTCAAAATGATCTGGCCGACGGGCGAACAACTGCGCCATTGCTTACTCATCTCGAGGAGCCAGAACGGCGGCGCTTGGTTGACCCATGGCAAGCGCGCAGCCGCCTCGTCGGTTTTGCGGACAAAATAGGCTCGCGCCTTCACTTAATACCAATGTCATACCTTGCCATGCGTGATTCCTGGCTCGGCGTATTTGGTGTCAACCTCTAATCGATTTGCCTTCATTCGGGCACTGCTGACGCGACCTGCTACACGCTGCACGCCAAGTGTTGAGGTCGGATGAAACGCAAATCGCAGCCGTTGGTTTCTGCATGCAGCCTGAACCATCCATGCTGATGCGCTTCCGCGTACCGATGTCGTTTGGCGCCGATCCATGGCTCCAGTTATCAATAAGCGTTCAAAGTTGACCCGGCTTCAGCAGTTGATTTTGACCCGCTTGTCGGATCGCAAAGCCCTCAAGCGGCCCGCCCTGATATAGCCAGTCGGCCTGGGAGCTTTGCTTGCCGCGTGGTTATCCCCGATCTTGAAACCATTCTTGCCAAACAGAAATCATTTGATTTGAGATCTGGAACCAACCGAGTCGCGTAATTAAAGACGAGTCATTTTAAAGACCGCCGCACTCTTACAGTTAAGTGCTAAGTGATAAATGGATCACCCTACATCGCCAAGGGCACCTGCATCTTCGCCCGCCAATTCGGCTTGAAACCATGCTTGACCGCGGTGAGAGCCGGTAGAGTAACAGAATATCAGAGGCGTTCGTCAACACTCTGAAGCGGGATTACGTGAACGTCACGCCGCTGCCAGACGCCGTCAACGTTCGTGGATTGATTGCCGAATGGTTCGAAAATTACAATGAAAACCACCCGCATTCAGGGCTGAAGATGTGCTCACCACGCGCGTTCATCGCTGCTTAAATTGCACCCGCCCGAGTGTCCGATGAAGCGGGGGCAAGATCGCAGAACCCAATTAACTACCAGCGACAGGCCCGTCCGGCCAATTTTTAAAGACACCTTTAGTGGGGTTTGCTGATCACTCTATCGATTGAGGTCAGGCAATAGCCGCGCATGTCGGCGCATTGCCGTGGTCGCATCGCCAAAGGTGTGGATGCCGTGGGCCTCCAGCATCGGCAAGAGGCGCACCAGAACCTGCGCTGTGGCAATCGCATCCCCCAGCGCGGTATGGCGCGCCGATCCGTCGATGTGAATATCAAGGCGGTCCGCAATGGCGTCCAGCGTGTGGGTCTCGGCCTCGCCAAAGATGACCGCCGAGAGCAGCACCGTGTCCAGAACGGGATGGTCGAAGGCAAGGCCAAGCCCGGCCTCGTGCCGTTTCAGAAACGCCAGGTCAAAGGGCGCATTATGCGCGACCAGCACCGCATCCTGTGCAAAGCCATGAAACTGGCGCAGGGCGGTGACGGGGTCTGGCGCACCATCAACCATTTCATCGGTGATGCCGTGGATGCGGGACGAGTCTCCGGGGATGGGGCGACCGGGATTGACGAAGGTGTCGCATGTTTCACCCCGTACGATGCGGTTGCTCAGCACCCGGACCGCGCCGACCTGAACGATTTCATCGCGCGCGATATCAAGCCCGGTGGTCTCGGTATCGAACACCACATAGGACAGCGCCGAAAGCGGCGTCTGGGCAATGTGCTGGTCCATCGCCCGGTCGGTCAGGCTAAAGTCAAAGACCAGCGGGCGCTCGGCCATGATGTCATCTTCGATCTCCATCGAGAGCATGAACCCACCTCCCTGCAAGGCGGGCCGCAGCCGTGTGCTGACCGTGTCCTGCCCGTCCGCCGTCGCAAGGTCGACATCAATGAAGTGACGCCCGGCATCCGCCGCAAGATCGGCCATCGCGCGTTTCAGCGCATCCCGATCAAGGTAGTCAAACACCGACCTGCCAAGCCCGAGCGAGGCAACCTGACCCAGAGCGTGGACGCATTGACGGTCATAGAGAATGATCCGATGTGCCTCGTCCACCAGCATGACGGCGACGGGAATTTCCGACAGCAGCGCGGCAAGATGCGCGTTTTCCTCCTCCATCTTGCTGGTGGCGCTGCTCACGCGAGACTCGAAACTTGCGTGCATTTCGGCCAACTCCCGGCAGAGCGCCCCCGAGGCAGGGCCCAGATCACCCAGGTGACTCACGCAGGTGACGTCAAGATCGGTGGTCACGCCGCCATGGGCCCGTGCGCGCAACGCCGCGGCGAAACGGTTGATCGCGCGGGCCACGTGTTCATCGAACAGCAGCCATATCAGGGCGGTGATCAAGATCGTGCCGAAACCTGCGACCAGCCCGGCAACGGTCAGGGCCGGCAACGCATCGGGTGCCCGGCGCGAGGCAAGAAGGGCGCCCGCGGCGATGGCCGCGATATTGCCCGCGCCGATCAGCGCAAAGAAAAGCAGGATGCGAAGGCGAAGGTTGTTGCGCACGTGCTATGCCTCCGCGCAGGCGGTGCGGGTGACAGGATCGTCGCGCCCGGTGTCGATCCATGCCGTTTCGGGCACGGATCCATCCTCGGCCAGAACGACGCCGGGCAGCAGATCGGCCCTGCGCCCCAGTTCGCAATCGAAAACAGCCCGCAGGCGCTGCGTCGGGGTCCAGCGGCCAAAGATATAGAGACTGGTCAGCCTCTGATCCTTGGCTGCCTCATTTTGCAACGCGCCAACCTGGGCCACGGCGATGAACCGGTCAACATAGGGGAACGCATAGGTCCAAGGACGCCAGAACGCTTTGTTTTCATGAACGGTCGCCACCTCGACGCCGTCGGGCAGCGCGGCGGAATGACGCGCGAACCACGAATATTCCAGCGATATCGACACGGCCAGCATCGTCGCGCCGGCGACCACCGGGACCAGCCAGCGGGGCAGGGCAGGGATGATGCGCCGCACGATCAGCGTCACGCCCCCGCCGGCGACACCGGCCACGATTACGGCAATGAGTTCGAATAACATCGCTTCTCCTTCGCGCGCGCCGACGCGCGGTTATGGCAGGCCGCGGCCCTGTGCCAGCGCCGATTGCATCGTTCGCACGACCACGAAGGCATTGCGCAGATGGCTGCGCTCGAAATCGCTGAGGGTTGCCGGCGCCATGAAGTTATCGGGGGCCTCGCCGCCGCGCACCTGAATTGCCTGATGGTCCAGTCTGGTCTGGGCTATCAGATCATAGGCATCCAGAAGGTCGCGCGCACCGCTGGCCGAGATGATCCCCGCCGTCTGCGCTGCCTCGATCCGCGCCCTTGTGTTTACCGCCGTCAATTGCCCGCGCAGGGCGTAGATGCGCCCCAGATCGACGATCGGGACGACGCCGTTCAGCTTCAGGTCGATGCGGTCGCGGTGTTCGCCTGAACGCACGGTGGACAGCCCCCGCCAAAGGCTGAGAGGGGGTGAATGGGTCAGCGAATTGGCCACCATATGCGCCACGAAGATCGAGTTTCGCGCCGCCGCCGCAAGCGTTTCGGCTTGCAATCCTGCATAAAGGCTGTGGTCGCCGCCGATGGGCCGCAAATCGAACATGACCGAGGCCAGCATCTGCGCCTCCTTGTCGGGGCGCGCGATCCAGCCCTGGAAGTACCTGCGCCAGACGCGGACCGGCTGGCGCCAGCGCGGATTGGTGGCCATCATGTCGCCGGGACAGAAGACATAGCCGCAATGGTCCAGCCCATCCGAAACGAAACGGGCGAGGTTCCCGAAATAGGTGTCGTGGTCTGCGGTGGCGTCGTCCGACAGCATCAGGACATTGTCCTGATCCGACACGCCGGTCTGTTCACGGCGGCCCTGACTGCCACAGGCAAGCCACAGATAGGGAACCGGCGCCGGGCCCAGATGCGCTTCGCCCAAGGCCAGCAGGCGGCGGGTCACGGCATCGGCAATGTCGGTCACAAGGCGCGTGGCCACGTCGTGCCGCTGCCCGGCGCCCACCAGCTGCGCCAGCAGTTTCGGGATCCGCCGGGTGATATCGGCCAGCGCGTCCGCATCCGGCGCACGGGCGGCATCCCTGATGATCTCGGACGAGCTTTCGGCCTGAAACCTTGTGAGGTCGGTCTGGGTGATGACCCCGGCCAGCCCGGCGTCGCCGACGATGGGAATATGGCCGATGCCACGCTCCATCATCAGATGCAGCACGTCCGAGCCGATGGCATCGGGGGACAGGGTGACGGGATCGACGGTCATGACCCGGCTGACAGGCGCGCCCGGGTCCAGCCGCTCGGCCACCACACGGGCGGAAATATCGCGGATCGTCAGAATACCGCATAGCGCGCCATCCTCGACCACCATGAGTGACGATATCCGGGCATCGCGCATCATCATCGCGGCTTCGGCCAGTGTCGTGTCCGGGCTGACCGATTTCGGAGTCCTGGACATCAAGTCGGCGACCGGCGTCTGGGTCAGACTGCGCTGAAGCGCGCGCGGCGGCCGCGATCTGGCGAAAAAGTCACGCAGGGCTGCGTCGTCGTCGATCATGGCGCGAAAATATACCGCAGGCAGCACCAGCACGTCGGTTGCGGTGACAGCGCGGGCATTGGTCAGGGCGGTTCCATCGCGCATCAGCCCGCGTTCGCCAAAGACGTTGCGAGGCCCCAGCGATGACAGCGGGGCGCCATCCGCATCGGTCACTTCGACCTCGCCCGAGCGAATGATGTAAAGTCCCTGAAGCGGCTCACCGGCGTGGTAGATTGCAGCGCCCGCAGCAATGCTGTGCGGTTCGATCACTGCAGACACTGCGCTTAGATCCGTCATCGATAGCCGGGTCCAGGGATGAACGCCGGCAAGAAAATCTGCGATACTCACGATTGGCGGCCCTTATGAAAGTGCCCTGTCCGCCGAAAGGCGGACAGGGAGGTGGCATATTCGGGTCGGGCACCACCGGGGATGCCCGACGCCAGGGTCAATGGTCGGTGGCTGCACCGGCGCCGCGCGGAACGCGAACGCTTTCGACCAGATCCCGGATATGCTGGGGTGTCGGTGCAGTGCTGCGCGACACAAGCCAGGCCACGAGGAAGTTCAGCACAGCACCCACAGCACCGATCGCCGTGGACTGGATTCCAAACAGCGAGCCGGAAATCGTATCCGGGAACTGGTTGGTGTCGGGGATAAAGAACCAGCCCTTGTGCATGAAGATATAGACCAGAGTGAAGATCAGACCGGTCAGCATCCCCGCGACCGCACCCTTGTCGTTGATGGATTTGGAGAAGATACCCATCATCAGCGCAGGAAAGATCGACGCAGCCGCAATACCAAAGGCGAGCGCCACCGTCTGCGCCGCAAAGCCCGGAGGATTGAGGCCGAGATAGGTCGCAACCGCGATCGCAACGCCCATGGAAATCCGGGCCGATAGCAGTTCACCCTTTTCAGAGATACCCGGATTGATCGTCGCCTTGATCAGATCGTGACTGATCGCCGACGAGATGGCCAGCAGCAGACCCGCCGCCGTTGACAGCGCCGCCGCCAGACCGCCCGCCGCAATCAGCGCGATCACCCAGCTGGGCAGTTGCGCGATCTCGGGGTTGGCCAGAACCAGAATGTCACGGTTGACCGTCAGCTCGCTGCCCTTCCAACCGCGTGCTGCGGCCTCTTCGGCAAAGGCTTCCTCGGTGTCATCATAGAACTCGATTTGTCCGTCGCCGTTCTTATCCTCATAGGTGATGAGGCCGGTGACTTCCCAATTGCGGATCCAGTCGGGCCGTTTTTCGTACTCGATCGGCTCTTCCGCCACGCCATTGGGATAAATCGTGTCGATGATGTTGAGACGTGCCATGGCTCCGACAGCCGGGCAGGTCAGATACAGCAATGCGATAAAGACCAAGGCCCAACCCGCCGACCAACGCGCATCAGCCACGCGCGGAACGGTGAAGAAGCGGATGATGACATGCGGCAGACCTGCGGTACCGATCATCAGCGACATGGTGAAGAGCACCATGTTGATAACGGCCGACGGCGTTCCGTCCTGCTCGGTATAGGCGTCGAAACCCAGATCCTTCACCACTTCGTTCAGGCGGCCCAGCAGCGGTTCGCCCGATCCAGTATGTTCGCTGAACAGACCCAGCGGCGGGATCGGGTTGCCGGTGAGCTGCAGCGAGATGAAGATGGCCGGAATGGTGTAGGCCAGGATCAGCACGACGTATTGCGCCACCTGCGTATAGGTAATGCCCTTCATCCCGCCCAAAACCGCGTACATGAACACGATGGCCGCGCCGATATAAAGCCCGGTTTCGTTGGACACTTCCAGAAAGCGCGAGAACGCAACGCCGGCTCCGGTCATCTGGCCGATGACATACGTCGTCGAGGCGATGATCAGGCAGACCACAGCAATCATACGCGCGCCGGGGCTGTAGAACCGGTCGCCGATGAACTCGGGTACGGTGAACTTGCCGAACTTGCGCAGGTAAGGGGCCAGCAACAGCGCCAGCAGCACGTAGCCGCCGGTCCAGCCCATTAGGTAGGAACTGGCCGGATAGCCCGCAAAGGCAACGATGCCCGCCAGTGAGATGAAGGAGGCCGCAGACATCCAGTCCGCAGCAGTGGCCATACCGTTCAGGACGGGATGCACACCGCGCCCAGCGGCATAGAATTCAGCCGTTGATCCGGCGCGCGCCCAGATGGCGATGCCGATATACAGCGCGAAGCTTGCACCGACGACGATAATATTAAGGGTATATTGGTCCATATCTGCTTACTCCTCGTCGACGCCGTAATCACGGTCGAGCTTGTTCATCCGCCAAGCGTAGAAGAAAATCAGCGCCAGAAAGACAAGAATTGATCCTTGTTGGGCAAACCAGAAGCCCAGGTCGGTGCCACCGATCTTGATGCTGGAAAGAAGCGGGCGCAGCAGGATGCCGAAACCAAAGCTTACCAGCGCCCAGATGACCAAGGATATATAGATGAGACGTAAATTGGCAGTCCAATAGCCGCTCCCGTCGCTATCTTCGCGCCGTGCCGTATTCTTGTTTGGATCGGCCATGGGCCATTCTCCTCTTCGTTGCGCCAGCTATCTGGCTTGGTGTTTCAACTTTCCCACGATGCCCTGCATCGATTGGTCCCATCGCGCCGATGGAGTGCCGCAAGCCGCGATGCTCGAAATATTCAATGAGCGGCGCAGTTTGTGCTTGATACGCTTGAAACCGTGCGGTGAAGGTTCCAGCGTTGTCATCTGCCCGCCAAACAAGGCCGCAGCCTTCGTGTGTGTCGCAGGTGTCCAGTTTGGCGGGCGGTTTGAAGCGGTCGTGATACCCCTCGCCGCAATATGCGCAGGTGGCCGCGGCCGGAAACACGTTCAACCATCCCATCTTTGTCGACGGTCGATGCATAGGCTGCGCCGACGCGCATATCGTGTCGGCCCAGAACCGCCTCGGCCTGTGCCGTGGTCCGGTTAAGACCATCCAGGATCACGCCATTGGCGATGTCGGGCTGCTGCGGGACAAGCGCGCCCGCCTTTATCATAGTATCCGCCGCCACGCCGACGTCGGTCCTACCTTGCACGTCAGCGCTCAGCAGGCCACCGGTTGATAGCTGTATCAGGCCGTACTGCTCTTGCAGCGGTTGGGCCTGAGTTCGCTTGCCAGCGCCGGGTGGACCCAAAAGCACAAGGACACTCGCGGTCGTATCGGGGATGATGGCGTTCATATGCTTACTGCCGGTTCATGCGGTTTTCGATCAGCTCGTCCACAACCTCGGGCTCGGACAGGGTCGAGGTATCGCCCATAGACCCGAAATCATTCTCGGCGATCTTGCGCAGGATACGGCGCATGATCTTGCCCGAGCGGGTCTTGGGCAGGCCCGGCGCCCATTGGATCAGGTCAGGTTTGGCGATCGGTCCGATTTCACGGCGCACCCATGTTTCCAGCTCCTTGCGCAACTCCTCTGTCGGCTCGGCATCCTTCATCAGGGTGACATACGCATAGATGCCCTGTCCCTTGATCGGATGCGGATAGCCGACGACGGCAGCCTCGCTGACGGCTTCGTGGGCGACCAGCGCGCTTTCGACCTCGGCGGTGCCCATCCGGTGACCTGAAACGTTGATGACGTCATCGACCCGCCCGGTGATCCAGTAATAGCCGTCCGCATCGCGCCGACAGCCGTCGCCGGTGAAATAATAGCCTTTGTACTGCTGGAAATAGGTGTCCATGAACCGCTGGTGATCGCCATAGATGGTGCGCATCTGCCCCGGCCAGCTGGATTGAATGCACAGCACGCCCTCGGCCTCGGTTTCCTCGATCAGCTTGCCGGATTCAGGCTCAAGGACGGCCGGCTGGACGCCAAAGAACGGCAGCGTTGCGCTGCCCGGTTTGGTCGCGATGGCGCCGGGAAGCGGTGTCAGCAGATGGCCGCCCGTTTCGGTCTGCCACCAGGTGTCGACGATGGGACATTTCCCCTTGCCGACGACATCATTGTACCAGTTCCAGGCCTCGGGGTTGATCGGCTCGCCCACCGTGCCCAGAACCTTGAGGGCACTCAGATCATAGGGTTCGACAAATTCCGGCCCCTTGCCCATCAAGGCGCGGATCGCGGTGGGGGCGGTGTAGAACTGGTTCACTTTGTGCTTTTCGCACACCTGCCAGAACCGCCCGGCATCGGGATAGGTCGGCACCCCTTCGAACATTATCGTGGTCGCCCCGTTGGCAAGGGGGCCGTAGACGATATAGCTGTGTCCGGTCACCCAGCCCACATCAGCGGTACACCAGAAGACATCGCCGTCATGATAGTCGAACACGTATTTATGCGTCATCGCGGCGAAGGCCAGATAGCCACCGGTTGTGTGAACGACGCCTTTGGGCTGACCGGTCGAGCCGCTGGTGTAGAGGATAAACAGCGGGTCTTCGGCGCCCATTTCCTCGGGCGGGCAGTCCTGCGCCACCTTGTCTTGCATTTCGTGCAGCCAGAAATCCAGGCCATCACGCCATGCGATCTGTTGGCCCGTCCGCCTGACAACCAGACATTTGGTGTCTGTAATCACGTTGATCAGTGCCTGATTCACGTTGTCCTTGAGTTTCGTGACACGTCCGCCGCGCGGCGCGCCATCAGATGTCACGACAACCTTTGCATTGCACCCCGCAACCCTTGCTGACAGCGCATCGGCTGAAAAGCCGGCAAAGACGATCGAATGAATGGCCCCGATCCGCGCGCAGGCCAGCATCGCATAGGCGGCCTCGGGAATCATCGGCAGATACAGCACGACGCGATCGCCTTTGCCGACGCCCATCTCCTTGAGCACATTTGCGAACTTGCAGACATGCGCGTGAAGCTGGCGGTAGGTGATGTGCTGCGCCTCGTCGGTTGCCTCGTCCGGCTCCCAGATGATGGCGGTCTGATCCGCGTGATCCTTCAGGTGCCGGTCGATGCAATTGGCCGCGACGTTCAGCGTCCCGTCGGCGAACCAGTTGATCGCAACCTTGCCATACTCGAAACTGCAATCGCTGACTTGGGTGTAGGGTTTGATCCAGTCCAGAATCTTGCCGTGTTCACCCCAGAACGAATCGGGATCGGTGATGCTTTGCGCATACCACTCGTTATAAGTAGAGAGATCAATGTGGGCGTGTGCTGCAAACGCTTTGTCAGGTTGGTAAGCAGTATCGCTCATGCAGATCTCCTCAAGTGATTGTGAACAGTTGACGTCACGGCATTGTACTATGGCTCGCCGCAGTGCAGAAGGATTATTCTGCCGGTGTGCAATACTCTTGTAATAATATTTGCTTTTAGAAGGCAATATTGTAAATAAATTATCAAGTCGATTTGGGCTGCGGGGCGCTTGGTGTTTGCAGCGGGCATCACGAGGCTACATACGGCCCCAAGAACGGTTGAAGTGTGTCTGCCTTGGGGACCTTTGAGGTGTGGGGTGGCAAAGGCGATGATATCAACCCAACCCTGTTTGATAGGGTCAAGTGTTTTCCGTGGGTATTGCCGAATTGAAGATGCGCGCGAAAGTTGGTGATGCCCTGAAGTCCGGCGCATCATCGCGGTGCTCACGCGCTGCCAATTCCCAGCCGAGATGGGGATATGCCACATCTATCAAGATACCGTCACGGCCGTGCCTGATCTATCCGGATTTGCCCGAACCCTTTGACCGGTGTGATCCGGGATGGGGCCCGCAAGCTGATCGAACAGGCGATCAAAACGGAACCGGCCGCATTCACGGCCACTTTTTCCCGAAGCAAGCTCGAAGACGGCCGCGCCAAGTTGGTCCGGCACGGCCATCTGCCGGAACGCGAGATTCTGAACGGCGTGGGTCCGGTGCCGATGACGGTGCCTCTCGTGCGGGATCGCGGCGCTGGCGAAGACAAGATCAGTTTCACGCCCAGCATCCTGCCGCTCTATCTGCGCAAAGCGAAATCGGTCGAAGAGCTGCAACCATGGCTATACCTCAATGGCGTAGCCACGGGCGCTTTCAGCGAAGCGTCTGAGGCGCTGCCGGGGCCGAATGCCAAGGGCCTGTCCGCCTAGACCATGACGCGGCTTAAAACCGAATTGTGGGAATGCGATGCTCAACAGACGCTCTACAATCGTCGGAAAAGATCGAGCGACAAACTTATCTTCGTGCAGATGATGGCTGGCTTGGCGGCCGACCAGGGGGAAGAGAATGCCGTCATGATCGACGCGGCCCACCTCAATGCCCACCGGACAGCGACCAGCATGGGCGTGAAAAAGGGGGGCGGACGCCTGATCCAATGCCCGGCAGGGTATTTCGTAGCAATGTCCCGAGAGGGGGTCGCACCCAAGGGGGCATGAACGCCAACCTGCATGCCATCTGCGACAGTCATGGCCGACCAATCAGCTTCTTCATCTCCGCCGGGCAGGTCAGCGACTACAGTTGCGCGCGGGCATTGCTGGGCAGCTTGCCGGATGTCGATTGGCTGCTCGGGGACCGGGTCTATGACGCCGAATGGTTCAAGGTTGCGTTGCACAGCAAAGGGAGAATCCCCTGCATCCCCGACCGTAAGCAGCGTGAGACACCCGTAAGATACGACAAACGTCGTTGCAAACGCCGTAACCGTATCGAGATCATGTTCGGCAGGCTCAAAGACTGGCGGCGCGTCACAACCCGTGACGACAGATGTCCAAAGGTCTTCCTGTCCGCAATCGCTCTCGCTGCAACCGTTATCTACTGGCTATGAGTCCTGACCCTAACTAGATTGGATTCGTCTCAGGAATTGTTGTTGTTCTCCCGCTTATTGCTCTAAAAAAGGTAACGTCTGATCAGGCTGCGCTAAGTCAAGCATTAGAAATTTGGCCGATCTCCACCATGCTTCAATCACAATCGCGGTCACTCCGAACCCCATTTGAATTCGGCGATTGGCGCCAAACATGCCAACCACAGCCAATCCAGCCAGTGCCAATTGGCGAAACGGATAAACCTTTCTCAAAGGTTGAAAGTGTTCAATCCCCTTTGTTGCGATGTTCATCAGAGACTTGGCCGCCAGAAGACCGTAAAACCAGCGAGCGCGCGTCTGGAAATAATCTTCGAACACTGAATACTCATCCATCCGATCTGGAAATCAGAGCGCCGATATAGAGAAGATCAAAGCAGCGTAGGAAATCACAATGCATACTCTAGATATTCCCACCGTGCTATCGACGAAAGGCCAAACTGGAAACACTAGTAATGGGTCACGAACAGAAGGACAAAAAGCATCCAGATCAGATGGGATGGGTAGGTTGGGATTCGACCAGGATGCCGAACAAAGCGAGCGAAGCCTTGCTTGCGGCGTGGCGCTGAACTTTTGCCGAAGTCTGCGCTAAATTATGGTCCAAGATGCATCTGCGTGCTTTGGCTGCCTCGAAAAGTTCACCTCGGCGGCGGGCGAGACGGTCATCACGCATTTGCGCGTGGAGCTTTGCCTTGGTGGCCTGCATTAATCCCGCCGTTGAATTGTGACCGTCTCAAAATAGGCCGGTGATTGGCATAGCGGCCATCAATCTCGTCTGTTAGAAACTGCGACATTTCCGTCATCCATTGACCCTGCCACGGTTGTCGGCTTTTGGGGCTTGCTTGACAGGCCGCGCAGCGCTGGCCGGTTGTACCTTCCTGCCCGGCAACGGCGCGGTTGCCGCGCGTCGGAGAATCAGTGCCAGCCGATCAAAGCTGTCCTGTGTTGTCCCAGCTTCGTTTTCCGCGAGAAACCGATCAAGATCAGGCCAAGTCCGGATTGCTCGATCCAACTCCGGATCACTGCCTTGCGCATATAATCCGGCGAGTATCATGGTTTCTGAGCGGTCATAGGCGCCTAAAAGCGCACGCGCCTGCCGAAGCAGGTCATTTTCTGCGTCCGATGCCGCTCGCGGAAGGCTGCGTGAGACGGAGCGCAGAAGATTAATCGCAGGATATCGGCCACGCTCGGCGATCTCGCGATCCATGACGACGTGGCCATCCAAGACACCGCGCAAAATATCGGCCACCGGTTCGTCCATGTCCGATCCGGCGACAAGAACGCTGAAAATCCCGGTTATGCTGCCCTGACCCGCGCCCCCCGGTCCGGCCCGTTCGCACAAAGACATGATCATGTGCGCAGTCGACGCCGGGTAACCGCGCAAGCTGGGCATTTCTCCGGCGGCGGTCGCTACTTCGCGATGCGCCTCTGCAAACCGGGTAATCGAATCGGCCAGCAGAAGAACATCAAGGCCCTGGTCGCGAAAATGTTCGGCCACTGCCATAGCCGTCCATGCGCATCTGCGGCGTACCAACGGTGATTGGTCCGATGTTGCGGCAACGATTACAGAGCGTGCCATGCCTTCAGGCCCCAGAACATTTTCAGCAAATTCGCGAAGCTCCCGCCCACGTTCGCCAATCATTGCGAACACCACTACATCCGCCTGCATATTGCGCCCCAAGCTGCCCAGAAGACTGGACTTGCCGACCCCAGATCCCGCAAAGAGGCCGATCCTCTGGCCGCGAACGATAGGCAGAAACGTATTAAAAACCGCGCTTCCGGTTTCCAGCCTGTCACCGAGTGGATTGCGTTGTGCCGGCGGCGGCGGATCGGCGCGCAGCGCGCGCGGAACCGCCCCGCGCATAATGGGGCGGCCGTCCATGGATCGCCCAAAAGGATCGACAATCCGACCAATCCAGCCATTCGATGGCGCGATCATGGCGGCATCCTGCAGTGACACACGGTCGCCCAGCGATACACCTGTCGTCTCGCCATCGGGCAGCATGATCACATGATCCTGCGCCAGTCCAAGCACCTCCCCCGACAATTCAGACCCGTCGCTCCGCCGCACGCAAAGCCTGTCGCCCAATCGCGCCGCAGACGACAAGCCAGCGATTTTCAGTGTCGCGCCGGCAACGGCATTTACCCTGCCTATCGCGTGGACTGCCTGCAAACCCGCGATCTCGGCTCCGAGACACTCCAGATCAATTCTGCTCATCGAACCCTCCAAAAAATATCTTCTGAAACAATTTCTAAAGGAATCAGGGTTAACCCTTGGTTGAAGACGACTAGCGAGACGAAATTATGTTTGAGAAACTACAGATCTTCCGTATGGCACACGCGATGGCTCAGCATGCCGGCGCGCGACAATCCGTGCTGGCACGCAACATGGCGAACGCCGACACTCCAGGATACAAGGCTCGCGATATCGCGCCATTCGCTCAGACATATGAGAACGGCGGCGGTTTTCAGACGCGCGTCACGCGTCCGGGCCACGTGGGTGAGCGTGCGGGCGGGTACTCAGTCGACGTACGCAAAGCCGCCGATGGCGAGATGGATCCCAACGGTAACTCCGTTTCTCTGGAGCAGGAAATGCTCAAGGCCGTTGATGTCAAACGGCAGCATGATCGCTCGCTGGCGATCTACAAGTCAGCCCTCACCGTTCTACGCAGTGCAACAGGACGCCGTTAAAGGAGACCATCCATGGGCGATTTTTCCGATTCTCTTTCCCTGTCCTCCTCGGGCCTCAAGGTGCAAGCCGCCCGTCTGCGGCATGTCTCCGAGAACATCGCCAATAGCGATACGCCCGGATATCGGCGCAAATCTGTTGCGTTCGAAACCGTCATGGGCGGCAAGACACCCGGCGCGGTCGAAACGGGGCGTGTGCATCTGGACCAGACGGAACTGGAACAAATCCACGACCCTTCTCACCCTATGGCAGACGAGAGTGGCAACTATGCCGGCTCAAACGTCGAACTGGTTATCGAAATGGCTGACGCGCGCGAGGCGCAGCGCAGCTATGAGGCCAACCTTAAAATGTTCGATCAGGCTCGGCAAATGTCGACCAGCCTGATGGATCTTCTGCGCCGTTGATTTGAACCGAAGATACCCCCTGAACCCCAACAAAGAAGGATTTCCAGAATGGAACTCAGTGCCCTTAGCGCCGCCGGAAAATACACAGCCGCCCGACCCGCAACCGAACCCAAGGATGGTGCGGGCGGCCCTGGCCAACTGGCCGCCAACTTGGCGCGCGATTTTGCAGCGACCCTGCAAGAAAGCGAGCAGATGGCCAAATCTGCAATGACCAGCGGCGCAGACCCTCACGCACTGGTTCAAGCGCTCGCACAGACCGAGCTAGCGGTCGAGACCGCAATCAGCGTGCGTGACAAAGTGGTCGAAGCCTATCAGGAAATCCTGCGGATGCCGGTCTAAACCAATGCAAAGCGAAGTGATTTTCTACGACACGCTGCGCCAAGGCATGTGGGTGGCTGTGATGATCTCGATTCCGATCCTGACGGTCGCGCTGTTGGCAGGTTTGGTCGTGGGACTGTTTCAGGCGCTTACCTCGATTCAGGAAATGACGCTGACTTTCGTTCCGAAACTGGCCGCCATCATCGCGGTTTTCTGGATCTCCATGGGCTTCATGACCACCACGCTGGTGTCGTTTTTTCAGGACCGCTTGATCCCGCTCATCATAGGAGGCTGACATGGAAAATGCAGGCTACACAACGCTCACCCGGCAGACCGGCCTCATGCGCGAAATGCAGGTGGTCGCCAATAACATCGCCAATGCCGCAACCACCGGCTATCGGCAGGAAGGGCTGGTCTTTTCAGAGCATGTCACGCGCATGCGGGACGGCCCCTCGCTGTCAATGGCCACGGCGAATGTACGAAATACGTCAATGTTGCAAGGCGGATTGACGCAGACTGGCGGAATACTGGACTTCGCAATCGAAGGAGACGGTTTTTTTCTGATCGAGACACCTGCAGGCGAGCGGCTGACCCGCGCGGGCAGTTTTTCCGTCTCGGCCGACGGTGATATGGTCACAAATGATGGCTTTCGCGTCTTGGATGCGGGGGGTGCACCGGTCTTTGTGCCGCCCGACGCCGCCAACCTAGCCGTATCGCCCGACGGCACGGTCAGCGACGATGGCCGTCCCTTGGCGCAAATCGGGCTGGTTCAACCGATCGACCGGGTTGGACTGGTGCGAGAGGACGGCGTCATGTTTCGCTCAGATGCTGGTTTTGAGCCTGCCGATGGTGGGCGCATCCTGCAAGGCTTCCTGGAAGGCGCCAATGTCGATCCAATCGGCCAGATGGCGCGGATGATCGAGATCCAGCGCGCCTATGAGATGGGCCAGAGCTTCCTCGAGACCGAAAACAAACGCATCCGAACCGCGATGCAGACTTTCATCCAATCGAGATAGGAGACACCACATGCGTGCCCTGAAAATCGCGGCCACCGGCATGGCTGCTCAACAAATGCGGGTCGAGACGATCTCGAACAACCTCGCGAACATGTCGACAACGGGCTACAATGCGCGTCGCGCAGAGTTTTCCGATCTGCATTATCAGCAGATATCGCGTCCCGGCAGTATCAATGCAGCAGACGGAACGATTCTGCCGACCGGCGTACAGCTGGGCCTGGGCGTCCGGCCTGCGGCTGTCTCAGTGCATCTGGCGCAGGGTTCTCTCTCGGCGACGAACGGCGATCTGGACGTGGCTATCGACGGAAACGGATATCTTGAGGTGCAGTTGCCCTCTGGCGAGATCGGTTATACCCGGGATGGCGGTCTGAAGCGTTCTGCCGAAGGTGTCATCGTCACGTCCGATGGTTTTCCGGTGGCGCCCGAAATCGTCATCCCGGAGGATGCACGCAGCATCTCGATCAATGGCGAGGGCGAGGTTTACGCCTATTTCCAGAACGCTGTCGAAGCGCAGCTTCTGGGCCAGTTCACGTTAGCAAACTTCACCAACGCCAAGGGGCTGGAGGCGCGCGGGAGCAACCTGTTCACCGAAACCGAAGCATCCGGCCCCGCGCTTAGCACCACTCCCGGGCAGGACGGCCTGGGCACGCTTAGACAGGGCTATCTTGAAGACAGTTCGGTCGATCCTGTTCGCGAGGTCACCGAACTGATCGAAGCGCAGCGCGGCTATGAGCTGAACTCCAAGGTCATCTCAGCCGCGGACCAAATGCTTGGCGCAACGGTGCAGGTGCGTTGATGAAATATCTCGCCCTTATTAGCTGCCTGATTGGTGCTCCGGCTGCTGCAGATACAATTCTGGCCGCCCGCACAATACGTGCGCAAACCCTGATCACGGCGCAGGATCTGGTGGTAAAGAATGTCGATGTCATCGGTGCCATTTCGGATCCCGCTTTGATAGTTGGCAAAGAGGCGCGCGTGGCGCTCTACGCCGGCAGGCCCATTCGTCCCGGCGACGTTGGCCCACCTGCTTTGGTCGAGCGAAACCAGATCATCGCGCTGATCTATGACAAATCCGGTCTCAGCATCACCGCCGAGGGTCGTTCGCTTTCGCGTGCTGGCCCGGGCGAAATGGTGCGCGTGATGAACATGTCGTCTCGGATCACCGTCACGGGTCAAGTGCTGCCCGACGGCCGTGTTTTCGTATCTTATTAGGAGGTTGCATAATGCGAACCCATTTTATTGGTTTCTGCCTAATTCTTGGCCTCGCTGCTTGCGGACGCGCCGGACATATCGGCAAAGCTCCCGACTTTACCCCGCAGGGGGAATCGCTCGAGCAGGCTGCGATGTTCAGTCCAGGCTTACCCGAAACGGCCATCTACGAGCGCAAGGCCGATCAGGCATCCTTGTGGAATGCCGGCCGGCAGTCACTGCTCGGCGACCGGCGCGCGATGAAGCGGGGCGATATTCTGACGGTCGTCATCGAAATCGACGATCAAGCGGAGATATCCAATTCAACATCCAGGTCGCGCTCTGGCTCGGAAAGTCTGGGAATCCCGCAGCTCTTTGGCCTGCCGCAGCGCGCGGATGAAAAATTGCCGGAAGGCGCCACGATGGCGGACGCGGTCGCGATCAACTCGACCAGTAAGTCTGGCGGCGACGGTTCCGTCAAGCGCCGGGAGGAGCTGACATTGCGCGTGGCCGCAACAATCATGCAGGTGCTGCCCAACGGCGTTTTGTCGATACAAGGTAGCCAAGAAGTCCGCGTGAACTACGAAATGCGCGAACTTTTGGTTACCGGCTACGTGCGCCCGGAAGACATCTCGCGCCAAAACGAGATCACGTATGACAAGATCGCATCGGCCCGCATTTCCTACGGCGGACGCGGTCAGATAACGGACATGCAACAGCCGCGCATCGGCCAGCAGGTGCTCGACGCCGTGCTGCCTTTTTGAAAGGGTTTCGATGAAAATTCTCATACCAATCATCCTACTAATAGTCGGACTTGGCGGAGGGGTGGGCGCTGGCCTGGCCCTGCGTCCAGATCCTGAGATGACTGTGATGGCGTCGGACATCGGAGAAGAAAATGAGGCGGACGATGAACACGAGAATCCCTCGGAGGAGGCGGGATATCCTGACTCAGATCAGGGAGGCGGTAATGCGAGCAATTTGGAATACATAAAGCTGAACAATCAATTCGTCGTTCCAATTGTCACCAAGGAAAGTGTCGATGCGATTATCGTTATGTCGCTCAGTCTTGAGATGGCCAATGACGAATCCGAGAAGGTATACGCGCGCGAACCCAAGCTACGCGACGAGTTCCTCCGAGTACTGTTTGATCACGCAAACATGGGTGGCTTTCGCGGAACATTCACCGATACCGTCATGCTCGCAGCGCTCCGTGACGGTCTGCTTGAGGTCGCGCAGAATACCTTGGGGCGCAGTGTGAGAGCTGTCCTGATTACTGATATAGCCCGTCAAGACTTGTAGGTGCGCAGCAGAGCCAAATCCTCGGAGGTATTTTGAAGACGGTTCAGCGCATCCTTGCGCCGGGCCGTTTTTTCATCTTTCAACAGGGTTTCGACGACTTCGGCGCGCCCAAAAGCGTGCGTAAGTGCGGCCGCCTTCTCTGCTTTCACGACTAACACCCTTGCTAACTGAATGTTCAAATCCTGTCGTGTGCGCTGTGTCCAGCCTTGCCACAGCAGATCGGCTCCAATTGAGCGCGGCGCGGCCAGTTGATCCGAAGGCAGGTCAGACGCCGCCCGTCGTTTTTCGTCTAAATTTGCCAAGGCCTGACGCAAGCTCGCCTCCTGCTGGAGGACATCTTTCAATTTGGCTTGCTCTACCTGATAGGCGGCTTGGGTTATCTGTTTCAACTTGTGTAAATCGCTCACGCACGCCCCCTCGCACGACGGCGCATGGTTTCGGCAAATCTGATTGCTGCTGCAACGGCGCGGTAATGGTCCGGATCAATTTGCTGACCAACCTCGGTCGTAGCGTGAAGCGCGCGGGCTGTCGGCGGATCGTGGCGGATTGGTACCCCGTGCTGCATTGCCAGATCGCGGATGGACAACGCTACATGGTCAACCCCTTTGGCCACACACTCGGGCGCCGCTCCGGGCGCACGGCTCCATTTCAGCGCAACAGCATAGTGGGTTGGATTAACTATGATAACATCAGCAGTTGGTACATTTGTCATCATGTGATCCTGTGCGATACGCATGCCTCGTGCACGCCGCTCGCTCTTCATGTGCGGGTCTCCCTCCTGCTGCTTCGTCTCATCGCGCACTTCCTGATGAGACATCCGATTTTTGCGATGGTGATCAAAATGCTGCCAGAGGAAGTCAACCACTCCGATACAAATTGCGACAAGGCAAACAATCAGCATGAACTCGGTCAGCACTTTAGCTAGTAGTGCTCCAATTCCCTTGGGTTCGGCGTAAAGAGCGCTTTCCAAGGCGGGTAACCGCCAATTTAGAAACAATCCGAGACTGATGGAATAAACCACCAATTTGACAAAGCTTTTCGCAAATTCAAACAGTCCGCTCGCACCGAATTTGTTCTTGGCGTTGGATATCGGATTTATTCGCGAGCCTTTTAAAGCCAGTTTTGATGGTGCGAAAACGAGTGTCTTGGTGGCCAGGATGCAGAGCAAGGCAAGCCCTGCAGGTATGGTGAACCAGACAATTAAGCCCACGCTAATGGCTGCAATCATCCCGCCGACCGGTCCGGAGGCATTCCCTCCAAAGATTAGGCTTGCCAAATCGTCCGCCTGGTCAATCATCACCATGAGAAGTGACGACACATGGGTGATGGATTGTGATCCAATCGCAAGCCCTGTCACCAAAAAGCCGACATAGGCCGCAGCAGCAGTCAGATCCGCAGATCTGGCCATTTCGCCTTTTTTTCGCGCTTCATCCAGTTTGTGCTGGGTTGGCTCGAGGGTTTTCTCCGTGTCATCAGACTGACCAGACATCAGCGTGCGCCAAACGGGTTTGCGACGTATCCCTGCAAAGCGATGCTCCAGACACTTAGCATGATTGGTGCAAGCAAAAAGAGTAGGATTAGACCGCCCGCCGTTATTACTGGCGCCCCGACAAAGACGACCATCATCTGCGGCATCGCCCGATTAATGATACCAAGAGTCAAATTGTAAAGAACGGAAATCAAGACAAAGGGTGCGGCCAAACTAAAAGCAAGCGAGAAGGCCCCAGCGACTTGCGCGACTCCCCATTCAGTAGTCGAACTTGCGTTGGGCAATGCGCCAACAGGAAAGATCGTATAGGTTCGAATGACCATTTCCGCGACATGCACGTGGAGCTTCAAGATCATGGCCAAAGCTATTCCGCCCATTGTCAGGACATGGCCAATAGCAGGCAACGGCGTTGCCCCAGCGGAGCCCAAGATCTGCGATAGCGATGTCGCTTGCGCGGCCATGGACCCTGCCGTTTGCAAGGCCAAAAGAAACATGCGAAAGCCGATACCGATCAACAATCCAACTGCGGTCTCGCTCAGAATGATCCATACGCCCCTGAGTTCGTTGATTTGGTCGGTGTCGATGTAAGGCGCGGTAGCTGCCGCGACTACCACCGTAAAAGCCAGCGAAAGAACAAGTTTCACACGCACCGGAACCACTCTTTCACCAAATCCTGGAAATAACGCCATGATTGGTCCAACCCGGAAAAAGACAATCGCGTGTAGCCACAATAGATCTTGGCTGATTTGCAGCAGCTCTGACATGTCCTTCATGCTGCGACCACACCGACAAGCGATGGCCGCGCCTCTATGCCAATCTCTTCGAAAGACAACACCGGATTTCCGATGTTTTTCGCGGATAGCACAGTCCTGAGGAATCTTCGCCGCGCGGTGGAAGTGACGATGGCCGGGAAAATACCCATGTCAGACGCGCGAGTTACCTCGCTTGAGACGGCAACAGTCAATGCATTGAAAAGATCGGGTGGCAACGCGACATCAAGACGTCCTCGGTCCTGATCTATTTGATACGTCTGGAAGGTTTCTTCCCACTCCGGAGCCAATTGCAAGAGCGGCAACGTGCCATCGTCGCGCTGAAGATTCGCGACCAATTGGAAGCCCAAACGTTGGCGAACATGTTCGCAGATTGCGTCGGGCGACTGATGTATCTGGCGCGCTTCGGCCGTCGCCTCGAGGATAAGCGGCATATTTCGGATGGATACCTGCTCCGCCAGAAGCAAGCGTAAGACGGCATGCAAAAGATCGGCGGGCACCCTGTCGGGAATCATCTCGTCCAACAGCTTACGGTTTGCTTCTGAGCGGGACGGATCGCTCAGGTTAACCATTTCATCCAGAAGTTTACGCATTGACTTCATTGTCAAAAGTCTGCTGAGATTGCGCCGGATAACCTCTAGAAGATGCGTGGCGAGAACTTCTGTTGGCGCAATTATTGTTGCACCCGAAAGTGCGATATCGTCTTGATACTGCGCGGAAATCCATCTGGCAGGCGCACCGTAAACCGGTTCTGTAACTGTCTCGCCGGTCGGCAGGTCCGCAACGCTCGAGGGATCCAGCAGTAGGACGAGGTCAGTTCTCAAACGCGCTTGACCTTGCTCCACACCTTGAACGCGGATTACGTAGCTACCGCTGGGCAGTCTGGGATCGTCTGTCAGTCGGATCTCAGGCAGAATAAGCCCATAATGTGTTGCTACATGCGTTCTCATGTTTACAATACGCGCATCCAATCCTGTGCCTGGATCCAATACAAGATTGACTAGGTCAGGCGCAAATTCAACGTGGATGTCGTCCAGCTCCAGTATGTCTCCCAAAGATTTATTAGGTGTTCGTTCTTCTGAAACGTCCGGTTTTGACGCCATCAGCACGCGCATTTCGGATCTTTTATACAAAACGATTGCTGTTGTGCCCAGACCAATGCCACCGAGCATAAAAGGCACGAAAGGCAGTCCGGGAACGAGCGCAAAAAGCACCATCAGGACCGCAACCGTTCCCATTGCAGCTGGATGTCTTCCCAACTGTTTCGCCAAAGCAAGATCGGTTGCGCCTGTGCTTCCGCCACGAGCGAGAAGAAGTGCTGATGCAATCGAGATAATGACCGCTGGAATCTGTGTAACTAATCCGTCGCCTACTGTGAGGATAGTATAGGTTTCAAAAGCCGTGCCAAGAGGCATCTCATGAACCACGATGCCCATGATCAATCCCATTATGAGATTAAGCAAAGTAATCAAAAGACCCGCGACCGCATCACCTTTGACGAACTTTGACGCGCCATCTAGAGATCCAAAAAAAGTTGTTTCTTGCTGTTCTCGCTCGCGGCGCTCGCGGGCCTCAAGATGGTTGATCGCACCAGCTGAAACGTCGCTGTCTATGGCCATTTGTTTGCCAGGCATACCATCTAGAGCGAACCTCGCTCCCACCTCGGCCATGCGGGTTGCCCCTTTAGTGATCACCATAAAGTTCACTATAAGTAGAACGCCAAATACTACGAGTCCTAAGAAAACACTGCCACCCATGACAAAGCTGGCAAAGCCCTCAATTACGCCTCCAGCAGCACCTGTTCCGGTATGACCTTGACCGATAATCAACTTTGTCGAGGAAACATTTAAAGATAAACGCAGCATCAGAGATGCAAGTAGAATTGTTGGAAAAGCAGAGAAATCAAGTGGCCTGTCAATGAATAGTGTTATTGTGAAGATCAAGATTGCAAGTGCAAATGAAACCGATAGTCCGATATCGAGCAACCATGAGGGGACTGGCAATATCATCATCACGATAATCGCCATCAACGCCAGCGCCAATATGACAGTCGGCTGAAATATCTCTCGAATAGATATCATTTTGTTTACCAATTGTTGTTGCTAGAATATCTGACAGCATAATTGACTTAGGTGCGAAGTCAGTAAGTTGCTATTGGATTAAAGCTTTTGACTCAGTTCCTAAGGTAAGTATGAGGAATTAGTGTTAAAAAATTATAAATTTCAAAAAATTTTAAACAATTGTAAGATGGCGTCCCAAATCCCCCGCTTTTAAAGCAATATCCATGATTGGAGTCGATGTAGAAGCATTCGAATCAGGCTGATCTTTTGGGCGTTGAGATGTTTTCCAATTATTGGCGCGTATTCAAGTCAAATATCTTTGTAAATTAAAGTTTATGGTATATTCAAAAATAAATCGACTCGCTAAAGTGAAGTATTAGGTTGCTTTCATAATTATTCCTCACGCGCTCCAAATTCTGACGCTATAGCCAAGTACATATTTTAAAAATACAGTAAACAAAAACTCCTGTAGTAGATGTAGATGTTTGACAACAGAGGGTTAGTCAGCAATCTATTCAAAATCTTCATCTGCTTTCAAGGTGCCAATAAGGCTATTCCTGATGGATTGACTTTCTGCGATGAGGCTTTCTCCTTGCTCAAGTGAGATGCTGCCCATTTTAGGGTCCGAGCTACCCATGCTTGGCGCAAGAATACTTTTAGATACTAAAGTGGATTCTATTAAAGTATTTTTCTGATATTGGTCAACGGGCGAATTTCCTGAAGAGGAGCTGCCGCCGTCAGGTCCGGAGTGCTTCGAAGCCGCATTACCGTCCTGTCGAGCATTGTAAGTGGTCTCGTTACTTAATATACTTGAAGGTAAGCCTCGGAGATCATCTACCGTGCTAATATTGTTTATTTGTGTGGATAACGCAAGCGCTGCCTCCTCCCTGATGAGGCGCCGAGCATCCTGATGCGCCCGCTCTGCTTTTTCGGATACATATTCTAGGGCTTCAGATGAAAATCCTAATCCCAGCAAACGCTTGGCCACTTCATTTTCAACAGAATCAGAAATATCAAAGTTTTTATATCTCCCTAGCTGACTGAGATGTTTGAGAAAGATAATATCATTGGCCAAGCGAACTGTGTACAATCCAAGTAAATCTGCAGTTCGAGTTATGTAGTTGCCGGGGTTCTCCGGGTCGAGTTTGCTAAATTCGGAAAACGCAGAATCGTATAGACCTGCAGCTGCTAGGGACCGAACATATAGATGTTTAATGTGCTCCCCGACATCATTGTTCCTCTGCTCGTGTGCGTAAGATCCCAATAGATCCACCCAGTCTGACGGAATTTCCATACCATCATTTAGGTGCCTATCAACTACCTGACTCAGAGCAGACAGGAATTTTTCGTTATTTTCAATTGTGATTGAGTCAGGGCTATCGTTGTTCTCTTGACTGGTTTCAATCGTAAATTTACTGTCAGGAGAGCGCTTTTTTTCGCTATCAATCGTACCCCGCAGAGTTTGCTGAAATCTATCTGAGGCTGCAATTTGACCCATTTCTAGAAGGTTTTTAATTAATTTGGGACCCAGCTGTTTCTTAAGGTGAACTGGTAGGCGAACCAAAGCTCTAAGGGCCGCATCATGATTTGGTGAGCTTTTGAATGAGCCCTTTTTGCCACCTAATATCGACCAGAGAGCAACGTTGCTGTCACAGTGAAATTGATCATCAAAAACGTCAGAACTTATTGCAGCTTCATCCATAATTTCAGAGATTGAAACGTATATTTTCCGAAGACCTTCATCAATTCTAATTTCCTTTAGCAATTGCTTGGCCTCTGCGCCAAGACCAAAGTATAAATACATTTTAGCAGCTTCCAACTTCTCTAGTCCATCTCCATTTTCGTAATTCTTTGCGATTCTTTTGCGCAAAGACGTAAGTTGGTTAGTGAATGATTCCGTGTTTCCCCAATTCTCGATGGATAAAGTTTCATTAGCGATGCAGTAAACTTTGTTGTCGCCATACTGATTGTCCGTGGATGATTGATTTGGTGAGATTTTTCGCACACTTAGCGATAGGCTAATATTTTTCCAAGGATCATTCAGGTCATATGTATTTCCCTCTTTATTTTGAAAGTTTTTATTTATATCATTTTTGGCTTTGCTCCCATAGGGAAACTTAATTAGATTCGGCTTTTTTAAATTGATGAGATCTAAGCGTTCAGCGTGAAAAAATTGTTTCACTATAGGTTCGCGTTGAGAGTTGATGTCTATCTTGTGCAGGCGGTTTACAGCCTGATTTTCTGCAAAATTATTGTTCAAATCTTTAGACAAGATGTGAAGCGCGATTTTCTGAAAGGCGTGTTGGACTTGTGGATGGTGTCTTTTACTTAAGGGGGAAGCCTGAAAGACCGCATATGGATTTTCGATTTTTAAAGGGATATATTTATTCGGACTAATATTTATTTGGGGGCCAGAATCTTTAACATCAAAAACAAGCATAGACTCCCCGTGCCAATAAACCTCAACCTGACAACTGCAAGTCAAATTTATTAGGAGGCCATTTTGATCTCCCGGTATGGGGCTGATATCAGATATTCTTATCGTAGACATCCGTTCAAAAACTTCATCTATATCCCACTTAACGTACTTCTGATTTATAAGCAATTTTTTCTGTTTTTCGGCACCAGAAATAGTCCAGTCAACACGTTGAGGCAGGTGAAGTACAAGTCGTGAAAATCCTTCATGATCTCCGGACCGCACAATAATTGGTTCCGCCCATGCAGATGCCGCGATCAAGGATAAGGCGATGCCAATTAACATACTTTTCATATTATTGCTCATGCCACATCTTGCTTAAGATTTTTTAACGCTTCTTCCAGAGTTATAAAGGACGGACGGCAATGTGAGGGCGTGTTTTGGCGACCAACCTCAATGCAGATGTTGGTTGCGTGATTGTGTAAGTTTGCAATCATAACTTCTCTAATGAGCTGATAAAAATGCGCATCTTCCTCGATAACTGATTTTACTTTGGCGGCGAAAGGCCCAACTAGCCCATACGCCAAGAAGACGCCTAAGAATGTCCCCACTAATGCACCACCAATCATTTTTCCTAAAATTTCAGGAGGCTGATCAATTGATGCCATTGTTTTTATGACGCCAAGAACCGCTGCTACAATGCCGAGCGCAGGCAGCCCGTCGGCAACGGTTTGTAGCGCGTGGCTCGAATGCATAGATTGGTGCAGATTCGCCTCGATGCGCTTTTCTAAAACCTCTTCCACCTGATGGGGATCATCATAATTCATCGAGGCCGATCGCAAAGTGTCGCAAATCAGCGCTACTGCTTCTTTGTCAGATAGGATCTTTGGGTATTTTTGAAATATAATGGATTCTTCTGGAGTTTCTATATGCTGTTCAATGGCGACTGGGTTTTGACGAACAACCCGTAATAGCTCGAACAGAAGACATAAAAGATCGCGATAGTCACCTTCTCGCCACTTGGAGCCCTTAAAGACTTTTCCAATGTCTCTTATAGTATGCTTTATGCCAGATAAATCGTTGCTTAGCAGAAAAGCTCCCGTTGCCGCGCCGCCTATCATCATCATCTCGAAGGGAAGAGACTTCAGAATAATCCCAAGTTTACCGCCGGCAGCCAAGTACCCTCCGAAAACCATCACAAAAATTAGCACGATACCTAGCATGCCTATCATTTCACTCTCCACGCTTTACTTTGATGGACAATCTTTAAACGTAGATTGCGCTAAACTTGTAGATTAGTTTACTTTTTTGGCGCACCGGCATTTCGTCCTGCCAGTACTACTGATATCGTGTGGGCAGCTTGCGGGCTGAGGCCTGCCATGATGCCGGCCGCTGGCCCAGGGTGCATTCGACTTAAGAAGCCGGCCGCAAAGTCCGGGTTCATCTCTTCGAAAAGCGCTGCAGCTTGTTTAGGCTTCATAGTCTCGTAGACTTTAACAAGGCGATCGACATCACTCTCTGCGGCGGTGTCAGCCATGACCATTGTTTTACGCAGGCTTATTTCGGCTGCTTCAAGTTGGGCGAGTTTGGTATCAATCTTCCGATCGGCCAATTCTAGTGCTTCTCGACGATCAAGCATTGCCTTCTCCTGTAGCGTCAGGCGTGCTTCACGCTTTTGAAGGGATTTTAGTAATGAATGAAGATCATCGTCAGTTTTACACATCGCTGCACTTGTTTGCGGTTTAGTCTTTTCTTCCTGATCGGCGCCACGCGCCCATGCTTGGCCAACGTCACCGCCAGTGCGGATAACAGCAGAAGCAACCAATAGACTTGCAATCAAAAGCAAAGTCCCTCGCTTGATTTTTTTGCGTTTCACCAACTTATGTGACCTCATTGCGCTACACCGGCTTTGTCGTGGCGACGAAAGATCGGCCCGATCGATGCTTTTGGACGTGGATCATCAGGCTGCGCATCTGGCAAGTCATGCATTGATGCCAATATCAGCTCCAGTCGCTTTGCGACGGTCTCCGCTCGATGTGTCAAATCCTCCGCCCGATGAGTCAATTCTTCGAGCGTAGCACCTGAGGTTCCTGCAGCGGTTTGTGCAGCATCAAGCGTTTTGGTAAGATCGTCTACCTGTATGGACAAAATGGCGACGGCTCCACCTACCCCAGTCTCAAGATCATTGAAGCGGCTTAGTCGCCGGGCCAGGATGTAACAATAGAAGCTTGCGCTTAATGCACCAGCCACCAGTAATATGTCAGCGATAAGTTTCATATAACAACCTCAGTTTAAAACAAATTCCATAATAAGCAGATCATTGATGCGATCACCGCCGGTCACAAGTTGGATACGGCGCAGCATTTGAGTGCGCAGTCTCAATAGTGCGGCGCTATTCGTTAAATCTTCGAGTTCCAACGCACGCAAATAGGAATTCAGAACATCTACGATCCGCGGCATTAGCTGTTCGACTTCGCTGCGATAGGCCGGGAACACTTCAATCTCTGCGCGAAATCTTAAATGTCGCCCCGAAATACCATTGCCGAGCGAAATCACCAAAGGCTCGATCGGCACATAAGCAACGTCAGGCATTGCGCCGACCTCACGATCCACCCCCTCAGCCGTTGGGGCAATATTGTTTGCGAGCGAATCGGATGAAAATATCACGCCACTGTGGGCTGCATAAAACCCACCACTACCCCCGACAACTGCTAGAAGCAGACCTATAATCATAGGTTTTTTTGAGCGTTTTACAGGCGCTTTGTCATCTTCTTTTTTTTCATCGGTCATGATGTAGCCCTCATCGTCTATCAACTCAACATAGTCGGTATGCACTAACCGATTATTAAGACCGATGAGCCAAACATAACCTCACCGCCCGGCAGAACGCTGGACATGAGGAGGCAAAGAAATTGCAGAATATCGCGACCCTCTGGACCGCTTTGGATCCGCGCAAACGCATCGTTATCGTCTTGGCGGGCATTGCGCTGCTTGCAACCGTCATTGGTTTGGCGCGAATGGTGGCAACGCCTAGCCTAACACTGCTTTATGCTGGCCTCGAAAGTGGTCCGGCAGGCGAAGTCGTCCGCGCATTGGAGCAGCGAGGTGTGACCTACGAAGTGCGAGGTGGCGCCATTTTTGTCGATTCTGGACAACGTGACGCTTTACGAATGACGCTTGCCAGTGAAGGGCTCCCGACAAATTCCAGCCAAGGCTATGAACTTTTGGATAGCATGTCTGGCTTTGGCACAACTTCCCAAATGTTCGATGCTGCATACTGGCGCGCGAAAGAAGGCGAGCTGGCACGTACGATTGTCGGAAATCCGTCCATTAGCGCAGCTCGGGTCCATATCGCGAGTTCAGGCTCCAACCCTTTCCAACGGGATATTCGTGCTAAAGCGTCAGTAATGATTACTTCAGGCGGTGATGATTTACCAGCTAAGCATGCGCAGGCCATTAAGTTTCTGGTTGCCAGTGCCGTCCCCGGCCTGACCCCGGAAGATGTATCGGTTATAGACAGCGTTAGCGGTTTGATTGGTGCCGTGGAAGAAGCACCTGCAAATATGGGCGAGGATCGCGCTGATGCATTGCGTCAACGCGTACAGCGGTTACTTGAAGCACGCGTCGGTGCTGGAAACGCAGTGGTCGAAGTCAGCGTTGATACTGTCAAGACGACAGAGATGATTCGCGAACGAACAATCGACCCAGAGAGCCGTGTCGCTATCAGCACCGATACCGAAGAACGCACGAATTCCGCCTCTGATCAGGGGGGGGGCGATGTCACCGTTGCATCCAATGTGCCGGACGGTGACGCCGCTGGTGGCGACAGCTCCAGCAGCCAGAACAGTGAAACGCGAGAGAGAATAAACTATGAAATTTCCCAAACTGAACGGGAAATTACGCAAGCACCTGGTGCGATTAAACGTCTTACTGTCGCGGTACTTGTCAACGGCGAGTCTGTGACAAATCCGGATGGAACGCAGACCTTTCAGCCGCGCCCAGACGATGAAATGACTGCTTTAAACGATCTCGTATCCTCTGCGGTTGGCTACAGCGAAGAACGCGGAGATGTAATTACTATCAAATCGATGCAATTTGAGCCGCTCGCGGTTCAGGGAACCTCTGCAGAGCCTTCGCTTTTCATGTCCTTGGGGCTAGACATGATGTCCTTGATCCAAGCTTTTGTTCTAGGTGTCGTGGCTTTGGTGCTTGGGCTTTTTGTTGTCCGTCCGATACTGTCAGCGGGGCGAGATACAGGCGCCGCAGTAATCCCCGAGACGCCTATTTCAGAAATAGAATCCGCTCGGAGTTCGACGAATGGCACGTCTGCGGCGACGGCGCTGACAGGCGAAATAGATGATTCGGAAATGAATACAGAAGATCTACCGGTCATCTCTGACCGCAACGGGCGGATCGCAAATATTGCCGATGGCGAAGATGCAGTTGCGCGGCTTCGCAACATGATCGGAGAACGGCAAGACGAAACGGTCGAGGTATTGCGAACTTGGCTCGAAGGGGAAGAGGAGAACGCGTTATGAGCATATCTCATTTGCTGGACGATTTCTCAACTGGAGCCGAAGACCATAACATCTCTATTAGCGATGTCTCGCTTGAAGAGCAGCGCTTGGAAGCATTCGAAAGTGGTTACAAGGCTGGGTGGGAGGATGCAGTTAAAGCGGGAAGCAATGACTCCGCCCGAATTTCAAGCGATTTTGCAGCAAACCTACAAGACATTTCATTTACCTTTCAGGAGGCACAATCTGGCCTTCTGACAGCACTTCACCCTCTTTTGATCAGTATGATTGACAGTATTCTGCCAAAACTTGCGCGCCAGACTCTGGGTACGCGTCTGGTGGAGACGCTGAAAAAAATGGCTCATTCTGCAGTAGAGGGTTCAATCGAGATCATTACGGCGCCGCAGAATATCGAGGCGCTTGAAAAGATTATTGACGAGCAGGAGATTGATAACGTCCGAATTGCGGCCGAGCCATCACTGGGCCAAGGTCAAATACATATTCGCGTAAACAACGAAGAACGGGAGATCGATCTTGACGCTGTTCTGGCCCAGATCGACAAAACGCTGACCGGATTTTTCGAAGACAGGCAGAAGGAAATCGCATAATGGATGACAAGCTAGAAACCACCTCTGCCAACGCAGAAACAGCCAATCCCTTTTCTACCGTACCAATTGAGATTACGGTTTCTGTCGGTAAGGCAAGACCGTTAATCCGTGACCTGCTCAAATTGGGCAAAGATGCTGTACTTCCACTTGATAAAAACGTGGATGATCCAGTGGAACTCTATGTCGGGGACCGCCTTATAGCGCGCGGTCAGTTGGAGGAGTTGGAGGGCGACCAAAGAGGCCAGTTGGCCGTGCGCCTTACTGAAGTTGCCGACTTTCAAGATGGTTTAGCATGACAATGCGTATTCTATTCGGCGCTATTGTAGTTGCGATGCTCAGTGGATCTGCTCAGGCGCAGGAGCTTTCACTATCTTTGGGCGAAGGAGGATCTCTTTCCGCGCATACTTTGCAGCTGCTTGCATTGCTAACCGTTCTGAGTTTGGCGCCAGGTTTGGCTATTATGATTACCTGCTTTCCATTTATGGTCACCGTATTGGGCATTTTGCGCCAAGGCATCGGTCTGCAGCAATCGCCTCCTAATATGCTCATTGTTAGTTTAGCGCTGTTTCTAACTTACTTTGTTATGGAACCAGTTTTTCTAACGGCGTGGGAGCAGGGAATTGATCCGCTCCTTCAAGAATTGATCCCGATTGAAACAGCAGTGACACGCACTCTTGAACCATTCCGCCAGTTTATGGCGGGGCGCTTGGACGATGATACCTTCACCGCTATGGCGGCATTGCGGCCTGACTCGGTCGGCGTTGTACCGGGACCTGACGCGCCACTGTCGGTTCTAATTCCCAGCTTTCTGCTATCGGAAATTGCGCGAGCGTTTCAGATAGGGTTTCTGGTGTTTCTACCATTTTTAATCATTGATTTAGTCGTAGCGGCGATTTTGATGTCCATGGGTATGATGATGGTACCACCCGTGATCGTGTCGCTTCCTTTCAAGCTTGCCTTCTTTGTCATTGCAGACGGATGGTCTTTGATTGCCGGAAGCCTCGTAAGAGGTTATTTTTAGAGGTCCATGTATCTAACTAGGCTCAGGACCCATTGATTTCGTCGGAAGGGCATGAGACACCGCGCGAGAACAGAGCGATGAATATGTCTGATCTCTTCTGGCTAAGCGACGCGCGGATGGCACGTCTGAAGCCCTAATTTCCGAAGTCCCGTGGCGAGCCGCACGTCGACGATCGGCGCGTGTTGAGTGGAATTATCTTCGTCAATCGCATTGGGTTGCGCTGGCGAGATGCGCCGAAAGAATATGGCCCCCAGAGGACGCTCTACAACCATTGGAGACGTTTGAGGTGAGTGGCTGAACGCCAATGGTTCGAGTGAGGCCACGAACAAGGCATCTTCGCAAAGATGATGGCGGGACTGGCGGCCGAGCACGGCCAGAGGTCGGGCATTTCGAGCACTTAAATGGCCCGCCAATCGGGCGTCACACCTAATACTGCGTGGTTCCTTGCGCAGCGTTCTAGCCATCCTCTGGTCGTCCTATAAACGGGATAATCATATTCCAGTGAGTGGACCAGTTAATAAGAGGCATTCCACACCGCCACGCGGGGCGACGGGCCTTGGTGTTCGAGATCCACGCGCCCGTCGCCTGATGACCGCTTGTATCTTGAGTAGAGGCGATACAGCTTCTTGTGGTTCATAATCAGCCCCTTGAACCGCGCCGGGTTTGCCGGAGGCTCCAACTCATGAGTACGATGGAGCATCATGAACAAGACAACAAACAGATACACGCCAGAGGTCCGCGAACGTGCGGT
>CANMFU010000003.1 GCA_947497295.1 uncultured Roseovarius sp. | reverse complement strand
TTTTGCCCTCTTTCGCCGATGGCCACACGAACCGACCCTTCTCCAGGCGCTTGCTGAACAGACAGGCACCTTGGCCGTCCCACCAAATGATTTTGATGAGATCACCGCGACGTCCACGGAAGACGAACAGGTGCCCGGAGAATGGATCCTGCTTCAGCGTTTGCTCCGCCTGCGCCGCCAGCGTCGTGAATCCGCGCCGCATGTCGGTCACACCGGCAGCCAGCCAGACCCGTGTGTTCGCCGGAACAGGGATCATGCAGAAAGGCCTCGGATAAGCCGAGCCAAAGCTTCAGGATCATAGCTACCGACAATCCTCAGTTGATGACCGCCCGCGATATCGATCTCAATGGCGCTTTGTGCAGGCTTGGCGTCAGTCGTCGGGACCGTGCCTTTGGTCTGAGGCCGGTCCACAATCTCGACCGGGAGAAAGCATGGCGGCTCCTCAGCCACCTGTTCTTCAACGGCATCGGGATCAGGCGCATATCTGGGATCATGCAACCACTTGTGGATCAGATTGGTGTTCATCGCGTACCGCCGCGCGACCTGCGCAACCGAAACCCCCGGAGCACATGTTTGCAGGCAGATCGAAACCTTCTCGTCATCCGACCAGAACCGTTTCTTCTGACCCTTCTTACCCGCCATATCTGCCCTCAAGATGTCCACTATCGTTGGTGGACACTATCAACACACTCTATAGACCGTCAGAGCAGCAGGGCCGGACGCTTACGTTCTATGTCCCAATATTCGATGGTGCGAATGATATGTGCTTCATCGGTCGGACCGAGTTGCTGGCGATCCTGCAACGCGAGATCGACGGGCGCCTGAAACGTGACAAGGCCGCCAAGGCCCGCTTCGATGCCGGACTTGCTGTCCGCTACGCCACCCGCGCCGCAGAGGAGCGCCAGGCATTTGGCAAAGACACCGGCACCGTCCGGTTCGACGACGGAGATTTCACGGTGGTCACTGATCTGCCGAAGCGGGTGGATTGGGATCCGGATGCGAAGTGCCAAATGACGAACCGCCGCCCAAGTAGGACGGCGGCATGGTTTGATAGGGCTGGTGCTTCAGGTTTCTGGGAGCCTGTATACGCGCCCCCGATCCTCGACTTTCTCCGAGTTGACCTCGAGCCCGAGCTTCTTTTTCAGCGCACCGGACATCGCGCCGCGCACCGTGTGCGACCGCCAGCCCGTCGCGGCCATGATTTCCTCAATGGTCGCGCCGTCCGGCGCGCGCAGCATGGCGATCAGCGTGGCCTGCTTGGTGCGGGAGCAGGCGCGGGCGTGTAGAATGAAATGACTTGCTGCGCCGCCAGGCAATCCGGCGTTGTTGTTGTGCTGCAAACGTCCGCCTTCGGCCTTGATCGGCAACGGCTCCACGTGCATCGTGATGCACGGTTGTCCGAGGTATGGGTGTCAAATCTTGGCACAACACGAAAAAGGCAAGTGCGCTCGTTATTTGAAGCGTGAAAGGAATTTGTGAATGAATAGAGCAGCGGTTTATCTTCTTTGCAGCGGACTGTTTTTGGCACTTCCGAGCGTGTCAAATGCTCAATTTGCAGACAATCAACAAGGCGGCAATAGTACTGTTGTTTCAGGGTTGGAAGGGTACTGGACAGGATATACCTCCTGTCGTGACGGCAGTGAAATATATGCGTTTTTTTATGCAGGTTTCGAGATCTGATAGTGGATACCAAGCAGTTGGAAAGTCTTTCGGAGGCAGGAGTTCCTATGATCGCAGTTACGATCTTATCGAAACGTCAAGCCAACGCTATGTAATGGTGCCGCTAATTGATGCGGGCACTGTGAACGACGTTCTTCTAGATGGCGTTTCCCTTTCGGGCTCAAGCCGTACTTCCGATTGCATCATTGAATTGAGAAAAGCTGACAAAATTCCCTATTGAAGGCGCAACGCCGGCAATCAAAATCGGCAAAATGAGGACCTCGAATGAACCAGGAGCGCAATACTTCCACTAAGGGTCATTTCCAGAAAGCCCACGACAGCGCTGATGGTCTTGCCAAAAGCGACAACCACGGCAGTAAGGTGAAAAATGGTGGACATGACAAGATTGGTGATGGCCCTAGACCGCCAGTCGAAGGGCGGCCAGCGCCTGAGGTGGTAGGGGCACCCAGTCCCGGCGGGTCCGTGCCGTGCCAATCCGCAGTTGACCGACACCGTGCATCGCGGCAAGGAAACGCGGGACGAGACGTGGTCACGCCCGACATGACAAAAGATGATCCGAAGCTGAGCCGCAATTTCAACAACCGTTCCGCACGATAGAACCGGATGATCTTGCTGCGCATCGGGATCATCGTCTTCTTTCTCGTTGTGCTTTTCGGGGCTTCCAGCCTAATAGCGGGTTGGTTGCCCTGTCCAAATCCTAACCCACCCGCCGGATTAACCGCGGACTTCTACACCACTTGGTCTTTGGTGATCTTCGGAGCCTGTGCGGTCTACGTCTTGATTCCGTTCAACAGTTTCCAGTTCTGGGCCTCGGCGCTGCCCGTCGGGCTCATCGTGGTCTTCGTTTATGCCTTCTCCCAGACCGGGGGCTTCGAACATGCGTTCTACCTGTTGATCGAAGGGATTTTTTCCTATCGGCCTCGCGCTCTTCTTCAAGCTAATTGCCGAGGGCATCATCGCAGTGTGGAAGACCGAGGGATTCCTGATTAGAGCGGTCGCGCTGCTAGGAGCCTATTTCGCCTCCGCCGGCTGGGCGCGCGTACAGGCGCTGGGATTCAGCGCGAGCCTTTGCTGAGGCCTTTGTCCCGGCGCCCGGTCTTCTCTGCCGTGCCTCCTCGCCCGGCCTTGGCCTGCCGGCGCCGGTCGACTGCCGAGAGCTTTTCCGGCGCAGGTTCGAGCGGGCTTGCCTGCTGAGTTTCAGAGCGCTTCGCGTGTCCCTTCGCTTCGTCTTTTCGGGCCATGTCCAGATCCTTGCAGATCTCCCGGAACTTGTGGTTCTCCGGCTCACGAAGTTCCGGATCCCGCGCCTCGATCTTTTCCAAGACCTCCAGACGCGTCTCATTGTAAACTGTCTGCTCCGCCTTGCTTCTCGGACCCGCTGTCGACAGATACACGGCGAGAGCTACGAAACGTTGCCCGGAAAGGTGCTGGATCAGGATCGGTTCATCTAGACGCGCTCGCCCAAGGGCTACTGACTGGCACCATCCCTCACCCCTGTCGTCGAGGACGAATCCTAGCCTGGTTGGATTTGCCGGAGGTGACGCCAGCAGATGATCTTGCCACGTCATGACCGTTGCTGTCACGTCGTGAGGGCTTGACGCGCCCAGCACGAGGGCTGGCGACCCGAAGGTTGTCACGCCAGAAACCGTTCCTGTCACGCCGCCAGCGGCGAATTCTGCCATTTGAGCAAGTATCATTGGGCAACCCCTTAAACCGCCAGGGAAGAACGGCCTGCTTGGATTGGTCTGGATGGCCCTCGGCAATGCGGGAAAACTCGGTGCCAAATGTCGTCATGAAGGTGCGTCGATCGACTGTTGTCAGGCCCAACGAGTGGCGGGTCCATTCGAAGGAACGATATTAGCCATTTCCGGCAAAACGAAGGCCGACCAACACGCTATGATGACATCTCGTGGCATGGCAAATGGCATCTTTCTGGCTTGAATGAACATGCACAAATCAGACCAAACCAAGAACAGATTTCGCACTGTTGTTGAAAGCTGGTCACGTTTTCCGCGCAATTTCCCCAAAGCAGGGCGCTGGGCGCGTAAGGCGCTTGACCGATCTTTTGAACGATGACCTTTTGCTAGAGAACAGTGTACACGACGAGCGCCGTGCAATTGTAGGAAGTTACAGTATGACTATGATGACCGAGCCCACCATTGGGCGCCAAGGCTATTGGAGTTCTTTTTACGCAGCGGAGTCGGCTGGTAACAAACTTATGCCGCCATCACAATTCGCTGCATTCGTTGCTCCTGAAATTGAGTCAGAATGTGCTCTGTTTGATATCGGCTGCGGAAATGGTCGCGATAGCCTCTTTTTTGCCGAGCTGGGCTTTAAGGTGGTTGCTTTAGACGCATCTGAGGTCGCTATAAAATTTGCTAAAAATAAGTCTGAAGAGCGTGGGCTGAAGAATATCCAATTTTTACAAGAAGACATCACTAGCCCAGCGTTACGCAAGTCAATCAGCCAACTGGGTGGTAAAACAGCGTGCGTCTACTCTCGCTTTTTTCTGCACGCGATTACAGAACGCGAGCAGGTTCAGTTTTTCAACTCGCTTGCTGATACGTTGTTGCCAGGGCACCGCGTCGCATTTGAATACCGTGTGACCGCTGATCAGGCCATCGAAAAAGAAGCGCCCCCTCATTATCGACGGTACCAAGACTCCGCAGATGTGAACGCCCAGCTTGAAGCACGTGGATTCAAAGCGCTTTACCTGGTCGAGGGGCAAGGTTTCGCGAAGTACAAGACAGAAGATGCCATCGTCGCGCGCTGCCTATTTGAGAAGGCCTAACACATGGACGGCTTAAATCTGCTGCGCGCCGACTTCGATACAATGAATGCAAAGATCCGCGATTATGCAGCAAAGAGCGTTCCGGTCGCTCGGCCTAGAAGAATGCGCAATGAACTCGCTGCTTTGCACGATCCAGCGTGGGACATTGAATGGCAAGAGGCGCTGATTTTGCTGGCGTGTCATTGCCGGATGCAGCCCGCCCGGACGCATGGCAGGTTGATGAAGCTGCGTGACGCCCGCAGCGAGCGTGGCGAGCAGGCTCAGTTCGATGAATATATGCAACTGATCCGCAACACGCTGCACCCCGAATTTATCACACCCCATGGCTATACGAAGACATTCTCGCAAATGGATGCGGCTAAGATTTTCGAGTCGATGGGTTCCGCTCTCAAACCGCTCGAAGAGCTTGGGCAGCCATTTTTTCTCTACGCGGGCGCCTTGCTGGGCTGCATTCGCGATGGCAAACTGATCGAACATGATGATGATATCGACATTGGTATCTTTCTGGGAGAATGCTCGGAAAATGACGTTGCAAATCGGTGGCTTGATTACAAAAAGGAACTCGACAAACGAGGCTTGATCGACGAGCAGGAGCGCGTGAACAATCGACCCGTTTTTAAATTTCGCTCGAATCTAGGCACGGAAATCGATCTGTTCCCTGCTTGGGTCGATAATGGTAAATTTAATGTTTACCCGTACTCGTTAGGAGACTTGGAGTCCGAAGATGTCTTTCCGCTCTGCAGTTTTGGTCAGGACCCGCTCATGCTTCCTGCGCGGCCGGAAGCGATGCTGGCCCAGAGCTATGGAGAAGACTGGCGCACCCCAGACCCATTTTTCCATGTCGACTGGAAGCGGAAAAAGAAGCAATTTAAAAAATTGTTCGTAGTGGACTATGACTTAGATGGCTGATCCGTTGTGATAACCGTTGTCGTTTAATTGGAAGAAAGCGTCGCGGAAACAATTAAACATGGTTATGACACGCCACGCATGAACTCCGGTCAGCAATACAGGGATTACAAGCTGGGAGCGCCGCTCTGACTCCTGAGCAAGGGCTAAATTGCACGCCCCGTGGCTATCGGGATATGCGTCTTGTTAAATCATTCGACCGGCTTTCCCTTGGGCGCTGATGTTCACTCGCCACGGTGTGTTGTACGGTCACCGCCCTGATCCGTGTAGAGTGGATCTGATACGGAGCAAGGTGACTTCGTCACAGCTCGGGCGCCGCTTGCGTGGCTCCGCTTATGGAGTGGTAGCCATCCTCAAGTTCGACTGCATTTTCGTGGGACCAGACCTGCCAGAACTCGTCCCAGGCGATATCAGGGTCCACGAGGACAATCTCCAAAAGGTTGGCCCGTCCCGTTGACCGGTTTCCGCCTAATCTGATGTCGATGCGGACGCCGCAATGGGGGGAAATCGTAGAATCCATAAACTTTTTTAGTCCGGGACGCGCCGGCGGCAGAACAATACGGAATGGATAGGCCTGCTGGGGACCTGAGGCGGCGCATTTCTCAGTGTTACCATAAGGCGGAAGCGTTCCGTCGCGATTATAATAACGATGCTGGTTAAAGTTGCCTGGCCCGTGCTTTTCCTCAAGCGCGGTTTCGAGGGTCGTCAAACTGATGGCGGCAGAGTCCGGGATTGCCCAAGCGCGGCCGATCGCCATTGCTCGGGCTGGCTCCTCAACCCAGTCTTTTCGCGAGGTCCACTGTATGCTGATCATGTCTTGCGGCTTCTTCGCTTCGTCAAAGTCTCGGCCCCAAATCTCGTTGGTCATTGTCCGATTGGACCATTTCTGCACGGCGGGCCCGTCGATGGCCTTGAATCCGTTCTGCTTTAGGATCGGTTCGATCTCGTCTTCCGCCATACCCGTAGTCATGCCCAGGATATCGAACCCTTCGACTTCGGGGCGCGCATCTTCGGAGCGGAATGGACGCAGACCTGCGCGTAGCTCGGCGGTCGGGATGCCCGTTAGTTGTACGAGGTCTGGATCGGGCGTAATTTGAAGTGTGTCCGGGCCCGATCGAGCCATGCCAAAGCCGAAGCGTTCGGGGCATCGGTCGACTGTGCTGGCGACCGAGTTGAGATAGGTCGCGCCGGATCTGCTATCAGCGATTTCAAAGCGATATTCGCAAATGCTGTGTCCTATATTCGGCCATCCTCGGGACGTGATCTTGAGCTTTCCGTAGCCCTCGAGCGCCGTAAGATCGAACCGGATTTGGTTATTCGCACCGTCAGAAAAGCCGCCGAACCAGACGCCTTCAAGAGGCGACGAATTGCTTTGACCCCAAGCGGACCCGCAGACGAACGAAAAAACCGCGATCATGGCGAGCGGGTTGAATACATGCATAATTTAATATTCCTAACAAATGTTAACCTAGCGAATGAGAGCTATTAGCTTCCATCAAGCTCAAATTTACAAGGGAAAGCGGGCTTTATTGTCAATTAGTCAACCGTTGGTTCCTGTCTAGAGCCACATCGCTGAGTGTCGGATCGACGGTCCGCATCTCCAGGACTTCCTGTGAGATCAGCAGCTGTTACTAAACGATGTGACGCAAGACCGAGCGTTCAGGTTCCGCACCGAATTCTGCCCCTTCAGAAAGAGCTGGCGGCAGGCACGGTGGCAAATCAGGTCACTCCGCTGAGGGAAATAATATCCTACTGTCGCTTGGGTGCTGGACCTGCTGATGCTCCTGTGGTCTGGCGTGACAGCACGGAATGACGCAAAGTGAGAAATTGCTACTGTCAAAATGTATTTGCGATCACCGCAAACTCACCCGATCGCCTGTCTCGTTACAGCTTTCATTACCCTGCAAAGGCGCGCGATGAATGTCCTTCTGATACTCCATGTCCTTGTTGTGATCTCTTTTACACTTCGGATACTTCTACGCGACGATTTGTCCCCTCCGGCCCGTTTGGCATGGTTTGTCGTACTGACCGCATTGCCGGTCTTCGGAAGCGTCGTTTATTTCCTGTTCGGCGAAGCCAACCTTGGCAAGGCCGCCCGCAACAATCAGGCTGCAATATCCGGCCAAATCAGGCAAAGCGCTGTCCCGGCCATCGGCAGCGATGGCACTGCTGCGTTGATGATTGAGCAGACCTATCAGCCAGCCTTCACTTACGCGGCATCAATCAATGGGTTTGCGCCCGTGATGGGCAACACAGCAGAGCTTATGACCGACGCGGACGCCACGATTGCGCGGATGGTGGCCGATATTGATGCGGCAACCAGCCATGTTCATGTGCTGTATTATATTTGGCTTGAAGATCGCACCGGCACCGCGCTGTCCGAGGCGCTGATCAGGGCCGCCGGGCGCGGGGTGACGTGCCGGGCGATGGTCGATGGTCTGGGATCGCGTGCGCTGATCAAGTCCGGACTGTGGCGGCGCATGGAGGGGGCGGGAGTGCTGATGGCCGTGGCACTGTCACTGAAACATCCGCTCCGCACGATGGTGACCAGCCGATTGGACATGCGAAACCACCGAAAGATAACGGTCATCGACGGGCGCATCACTTATTGCGGCAGTCGCAATTCAGCTGACCCTGAATTTCTGGTGAAGGCGAAATATGCACCTTGGGTCGATATCATGTTACGGTTCGAAGGCCCTTTGGCATTGCAGAACCAACTGCTGTTTGCCGGTGACTGGATGCAGGCGACCGGCGAGGGTCTGGACCAGTTCGATCTGCGCCCCATGCCGCAGCAGGGCGGGTTTCCTGCGGTTGCTCTTGGCGTTGGACCGACCGAGCGAAAGGGCGCAACGCCGCAGCTGTTCTCGGCCATTATCGGCTGCGCCAGACAATCGGTAACACTGTCGACGCCGTATTTCGTGCCTGACGCAACGGTGCTGGAGGCGCTCTGCGCCGCTGCGCACCGGGGGGTTGCTGTGACGCTTGTTTTTCCGATGGTCAATGATAGCTGGATCGTTGCTGCCGCAAGCCGCAGCTTCTATCGCAGGCTGCTGGAGGCTGGGTGCGTCATTCACGAATTCAAGCCGGGCCTGCTGCACGCCAAGACGTTGACGGTAGATGGAAGGATCAGTCTGATCGGGTCTTCGAACCTTGATCTGCGCAGTTTCGACCTGAACTATGAAAATAATATCCTGTTTCAGGACAGAAAGCTGACCGAGGAGATCTGTAACCGGCAGGATGCCTATATCAACGAGTCGGAACGTGTCACACGCAAGAACGTTTTTGCCTGGTCATACAGCAGGCGCATCTGGAACAATGTAATCGCAACCATCGGGCCTGTTCTGTAAGCGGAAATTCCTGCGCATCTTCAACGGGCGTCCCTTGGCTGCTTTGACTGAAATGCAGTGAAATGACGAACAAGCGTCGAAGTTTCGCGCCAGGCCAATTGCTCCAATTTATCGCGAAATCCTTTGAGGGCGCAGGCAAAGCGGCGCTATTCGGCCCAAATGGGCTTATCTGTGCGCCAGTGGCGCTGGATGCACGCCTGTGTTATCCGAAAAGCCAGCACGTCACTTGTATCCTCTTGGATATAGGGCCGTCTGTTCCCTGCGACGTTACCTTTATCGGCATAACTGCTCCTTTCGAGTCAGTTTTTGATCTTGCACTGACTTGGCCGATCTGCTGCACCCTGCAGGCAGTTTTTTTAAGGAGTACGACGATGGCTGCTGGCACCGCCGAATGGTTCAACACAACTAAAGGCTTCGGCTTTATCGCGCCCGATGGCGGCAGCAAAGATGTGTTCGTGCACATTTCTGCTGTTGAGCAGGCTGGCCTGACCGGCCTGAACGATGATCAAAAAGTGACTTTTGACATCGAAGCTGGACGTGACGGCCGCGAAAGCGCGACGAACGTTGTTCTGGCATAAATCCCGGCTTCCGGGTTTCAGACCAGTTTGAGATTATGAAATGGGCGCCCCTTTTGGGGAGGCGCCCATTATCATTTCAGCGCTGACGTTGCGCGTAGCTGTATAACATGCGCCCCCTTACACGCCCTGCACCTGTGCCGCTTGCATCTCTTCCTGCAACCGCGCCTCTTCTGTTGCCTTCGGGGTCGAAAAGCGCGCCAGCAGAAGATACGCCACCGGCGTCAGGTACAGTGTCGACAGCGTGGCCAATCCCAGGCCGCCGACGATGACCCAGCCCAGCGCCTCGCGCGCTTCGGCGCCCGCGCCGGACGACAGCACCAGCGGCACGCCGCCCAATACCGTCGAGGTCATGGTCATCATCACCGGGCGCAGGCGGACGGTGGACGCATCAAGTATTGCATCATACACAGCGGCCCCCTTGTCGCGCAGCTGGTTGGCAAATTCGACGATCAAGATGCCGTTTTTCGCCATGATGCCGATCAGCATGACCAGTCCGATCTGGCTGTAGACGTTCAGACTTTGCCCCGTCAGCAGTAGGGCAAAGACGGCGCACGCCAGACCCAAGGGCACGGTCGCCATCACCACGACGGCAGAGATGAAGCTTTCGAATTGGGCAGACAGCACCAGAAACACGATCAGGATCGCAAATCCGAATGTGACGATGATGCCGGAATTGGTTTGATCCAGCGTTGCCGCCTCGGCCAGCGGCACGATGCGGTTCACATCGGCCAGAATATCGTCGCCGATCTGCTGAACATGCTCCAAGGCATCGCCCAGCGACATTTCAGGCGTCAGCCCGGCGGTCAGTTCGACCGAGCGGTTTTGCCCCTCGCGGTCCAGCTCGGGCGCGACCGCGCGTTCCTCCAGCGTGACAAAGCTGGCCAGCGGGACCATCATGCCGTTGCCGGCCTGAACAAAGATATTCTCAAGGTCGCCGGGATCGTCGATCGGGTCCGAGGTGGACAGCATCTGCACATCAAAGCTCTTGTCTTCGACAAAGACGGACGCCACCTTGCGCCCGTCCAGAACGGCCTGCAAGGCCTGGCCCAGACCCGTGATGTCTATCTCCAGATCTGCCGCCAGCGTGCGGTCGATCTGCACGAACAGCTGCGGCTGAGTGCGTTCATATTCCAGCTGGACCTGTCCCATGCCGGGGATCTGCCGCAGGCGGTCTACCATGGTTTCGGCCACGTCTGACAACTGGTCGTAGCTGTCCCCGGTGATGGCAAAGGTCAGCCCGCTGCCAGCGCCCCGAATTCCAAGAGAGTTCGGCTGGATGGTAAAGGCCCGCACGCCGATGACATCGCCCAGTTTGGCGTCCATCTCGGTCACGATCTCCTGCTGGCTGCGCTCGCGGTCCGCCCATTGGGATAGCGTGAACACCATGAAGCCGCGGTTGTCGGCGCCAAAGCCGCTGAAGGCAAAAACGTTTAATATCTCGCCCCGCTCCAGCAGGGGCGCGGCAATGTCCTCGATTTCCAGCATTTTGGACTGGGTGTATTCCAGCGATACGCCCTGCGGGGCTGTGATGCGCAGCAGGACGACGGCGCGATCCTCCGCCGGGGTCAGTTCCTGACGGATGCTGCCAGCCATCATCGCTGCCGTGGCCGCCACAAAAAGGGCGATCAACACGATAACATACGGCATGGCCAGCGCGCCGCGCAGGGTAACCTCGTAGATCTGCATCAGGCGGCCACCCAGCCAGATCATCGGGCCGCGTGCGTCCTTGTTTGGTGGTTTGGTCAGCAGGCGGCTGGCCAGAACCGGACACAGGCTGAGCGCCACGACCGACGACAGCAGCACCGCCATTGCGAGGGTAAAGCCGAACTCTCGGAACAGCCCGCCTGCCTGACCCGGCAGGAACGACAGCGGCACGAACACCGCCGCCAGCGTGGCTGTGGTCGTAACCACGGCAAAGAAAACCTGCGATGTTCCGTGTACCGCAGCCGCCCGCGGTCCCATACCCAGGCTGCGCTGCCGCACGATATTTTCCAGCACCACGATGGCATCGTCCACCACCATTCCCGTCGCCAGCACCAGCGCCAGCAGCGTCAGAATGTTGATCGAAAACCCGACCAGATAGATCGCCGCCAGCGTACCCACCAGCGCCACCGGCAGGGTCAGCGCGGGGATCAGGGTTGCGCGGAGGTCGCGCAGGAACACGAAGATGACGGCCACCACGATGGCGATGGCAAAGGCAAGCGTTTTCAGCACCTCCTCGATAGAGCCCGAGATGAACCTCGCGTCGTCCGAGGTGACGAAGACACTGACATCGTCGGGCAGGGTGCGGTTCAGATCGGCCACGACGGCGTGTACGCCTGCCGAAATTTCCAGCGTGTTCGACGTGGCCTGCCGGATCACCCCCATGCCGACGCCCTGGCGGCCATTGGCGCGCAGTATCGTTTCGCCGGGGGCGGGGCCCAACGTGACCCGCGCGACGTCGCCGATCCTGACATTTGCCTTGATTTCCAGCGCTTCGAACGCCTCCGGCGTCACCACGCTTGCTGTGGTGCGCACGTTGATCGACTGGCGCGCGCCGGCCAGATCGCCGGCCGGTGTGTCAAGTGCAACGTCAGACAGGGTGCGCTGCAGATCGCCCAATGTCAGCCCCCGGCTGGCCAGCTCCAGCTGGTTGATATCGACGCGAAAAATAGGCTCGCGGTCGCCGTAGACCTGCAGATCGGCAACGCCGTCGACCGAAATCAGCCGATCTTCGACGCGGTCCTGCACGATGGCGGTCAGTTCCTGCGGTGATCGCGCATCGGAGGTTACCGCGATGCGCATGACCGGCTGGGCATTCGCGTCAGCCTTGACGATCTCGGGCCGGTCGGCATCGTCGGGCAGTTCATTCACGATACGCGCCACGGCATCGCGTATATCGGTTGCGGCCACGTCGATATCGACGTTGTCGTTGAATTCAACTGTGACACGGCTGCGGCCAAATCGCGAGTTGGAGGAAATGGCGCGCACGCCGGACACCCGGCCCACCGCGCCCTCAATCCGCCCGGTCAACTCCTGGTCGACCGATTCCGGCGATGCTCCGTCAAAGCGGGTGGTGATCGTGACCACGGGCCGGTCCACATTGGGCAATTCGCGGATTTCAGCCCCGAAAAGCGCCGCGACACCCGCCAGAATGATCAGTGCGTTCAACACGAAGGCCAGAATGGGCCGCCGCACGAACAGCGCCGTTCCGGGTGAGGCCGGCGCGCTCACAACGCGGCCTTTTGGTCCGTGGCGCTAAGGCCCGAAAGGGCTTCTTCGCCCGATGTCACGGTGACTGCGTCGCCATCACGCAGCGTTTGCACACCTTCGGTGACGATTACATCGCCGGCTTTCAAATCGCGGGATGTGACCAGAACCGCATCGCTTTCGCGCTGATCAATCGACACGGCCACCTGCGCCACTTTACCATCGCGCAGGGCCCAGACAAATGGGCCTTCGCTGGACCATTGCACAGCCAGCGGCGGCACAGCCAGCAGCGTGTCGCCGGGAAAAGTGATTGCCACGGAAAACGCCATCCCGGCGCGCAGCAGGTCGCTGTCATTTTCCACGCGCCCCTGCACCAGCAAAGTTCGGCTGGCGCGATCCACGACCGCATCAATCGCGCTGATTTCACCGGTCAAAGGCGCAGCGCCGGTGCCCAATGGCGTGACATCAATCCGTTGGCCTGTGGCGATTTTGCCGGTCACGCGCTCGGGCACGCGAAAATCGATCAGGATTTCAGAACGGTCGGTGATCGTGACCAAGAGATCCTGTGCATTGACGCGGTCGCCGGTTTCAAGCTCGATGATCCCGGTCCACCCCGATATGGGCGCCACGACACGGCGCTGCGACAGATCAAATTCGGCCTGCCGTACTGCCAATTCGGCGCTGCGCAGCGCCAGGTCGAATTCGCGTCGCCGCACTTCGGCCACCGCGCCAGTCGCCTCCAGCCGCCGGGCACGTTCGGCATCGGCACGCGCATTCTCAAGCTCGATCTGCGCCTTTTCCAGCGCAATTTTCTCGGCCTCGTCCTCGAGCTGCACGATAACGGTGCCCTTTTTCACATAGCCACCCGCGACCAAAGCCATGTCGGTGATGGTCCCCACCGCGTTCGCGCGAACGCTGACCGACCGGCGTGCGCGGCCATCGCCAATGGCGCTGATACGATCCGCCAGCGCCTGCTGACCTACGATTGCGGTTATGACCCGCGCCGGGCCGTCTTCTGACCAATCGTCTTGCGCGTCAGCCTGCGAGGGGGGCGCGTCTATGCCGAGCAGGTCCAGCAGCCCAAGCCTGTCCAGCACCGGCTGCGCCGCCGGGACGTAGGCAATCCAGATGAATAGTCCCGCGGCAACAACCGCGAGCGACAGGGCGAATTGGCGAAACGCTTTCATTCAGGCAGCTTCCGACTGGTTTCTGCGACGCCGTAACATTTAGCGCGCAGCGCAGGATAACACGTCTGTTCTGCCTTTCTACCAAGTAAGGTACAATCGCAGCGTTGAGGCCCTTATCAAGGTGCGCTTGTGCAGCGGTGCGGCTCAGACGGGCAGACACTGGCCGGGCCTGTCTGAGCAATCGCGCTTAGATCACGCCCAACGCGCGCATGGCTTCGGCAACGCGAATGAACCCCGCGATGTTCGCGCCCGTGACGTAATCGCCGGGCACGCCGTATTCGTCTGCAGTCTCATCGCAGGCCTCGTGGATGCCATGCATGATTTCAGCCAGCCGTTCTTCGGTCTTTTGAAAGCTCCAGCTGTCGCGGCTGGCGTTTTGCTGCATTTCCAGTGCCGATGTTGCAACGCCGCCGGCATTGGCGGCCTTGCCGGGGGCGAACAGCACCTTCGCCTCGCGAAACAGCTGCACCGCTGTGGGGGTGCAGGGCATGTTGGCGCCCTCGGCCACGGCCATAACGCCGTTTTCAACCAATGTTTTGGCATCGGCCTCGCTCAGTTCATTCTGCGTGGCGCAGGGCAGGGCGACATCGCAAGGCACATCCCAGATCGAGCCGCCTTCGATATAGTGGCATCCGCTGCCGCGCAGGGCGGTGTAGTCGCAAATACGGCCCCGCTCGACTTCCTTGATCCTTTTGACCAGATCCAGATCAATGCCGGCTTCATCTACGATATAACCGCCCGAATCCGAGCAGGCGACGACTTTGCCGCCAAAGGCTCGCACCTTTTCCATCGCATAGATCGCAACGTTACCTGATCCCGATATGACGCAGCGCTTGCCGTCAAAATCAGTGCCGTGCCGTGCCAGCATGGAACGCACGAAATAGACCGTGCCGAATCCCGTCGCCTCCTTGCGGGCGCGCGATCCGCCGTAGGACAGCCCCTTGCCGGTCAGAACGCCGGCCTCGTAGCGATTGTTCAGGCGCTTGTACATGCCGAACATATAGCCGATCTCGCGCGCGCCCACGCCGATATCGCCTGCGGGCACATCGACATATTCACCGATGTGGCGGTGCAATTCGACCATGAAGGACTGGCAGAACCGCATGATTTCGCGGTCCGAGCGTCCCTTGGGATCAAAGTCAGACCCGCCCTTGCCGCCGCCGATGGGCATGCCGGTCAGCGCGTTCTTGAACGTCTGCTCAAACCCCAAAAACTTGATGATGCCGACATTGACCGACGGGTGAAACCGGATGCCGCCCTTGTAGGGACCAAGCGCGGAGTTGAACTGCACGCGAAACCCGCGATTGATGCGCACCTGATTCTGGTCGTCGATCCACGGCACGCGAAAGATGATCTGCCGCTCGGGCTCGCAAATACGCTCGATCAGCGCATCCTCGGAATACTCGGCATGTTTCGTAACTACCCGGCCAAGGCTTTCCAGAACCTCTCGCGCGGCCTGATGAAATTCAGGTTCGCCTGCGTTGCGGTGCAGCACGGTGTTTAGGATGGGCTGAAGCCGTTCATCAATAACGTTCAAAGTGTCGTCCTTCACTCTCGGATTGCGAAAAAGGGTGGTCAGGGTCGCCGAAGAAACCGGGAAGTGCAAGATTCTCTATCGTCGCAATCCATCACGTTCCATCCTGATAACATGTTGAGGCCTCGGGCAAATGCGGCGCAACCGGGTGGCCGAAGGCACTTGCACGGCCCGTTCAGCGCGCACTATTGCGCCGCTCGTAAAATCATACAACTGTAATTGTCCAACGCGGTGCGCCGCCCTTGCCCGACAATGTTCGTTGGGGGCGGCTACTATCGCCAGCCTCAGCTATGCGCAGGGGCGTCGGTTATGGTGATGTCGCGGTCGCGCAGATACCTCTTGAACTTGGGGTAACTTGCGCTGGTAGGAGGATTGAACCAGTGGTTTGTGACCCGGACTTGAACGCCGTTTACCGTATGGGTGGCCGACCAATAGCGGCGATGACCAGTATCAACGATAGTGTCGGATGCTGCACAGAACGGGTAGTTTATATCGAAAATATCCTTGCAGTACCGCGCGTCCTGCAAACGGACTAATTCGCGGGGATCATGCGCTTCGCAATAGCGGAAAATTGCGGGAATGTGCCTTCTGACAAACTGGCCGATTTGCTTCATGTCTTCTTTGGCTTCGCAGCCCATACGTCTGGCCCGAGCGCCGTCGGAAAACGGCGCCGGGCTCAGAGGCCGCGTTAATTCATGTACCAGCCATGGCTTACCACCAGCGACTGGCCAGTCAGCGCGTTGGTCGGGAAGGCGGCAAAGACATGCGCGACCTCGGCGACATCCTCGATCGTCGTGAATTCCTGATCGACGGTATTGCCCAGCATGACCTTGTTCACCACCTCCTCCTCGGAGATGCCCAGATCGCGTGCCTGCTCGGGGATCTGCTTTTCCACCAGCGGTGTTTTCACGAAACCGGGGCAAATGACGTTGGCGCGTACGCCATGTTTGGCACCCTCTTTGGAAATGACGCGCGCCAGCCCCATCAGGCCGTGTTTCGCCGTGACGTAGGCCGATTTCAATGGCGAGGCTTCCTTGGAGTGGACCGATCCCATGAAGATGATTGACCCGCTGCCGGCCTTGTACATATGTTTCAGCACGGCCTTGGACGTCAGAAATGCGCCGTCCAGATGGATAGACAGCATTTTTTTCCATTCCTCGAACGGGAAATCCACCACAGGATGCACAATCTGGATACCGGCGTTCGATACCAGAACGTCGATCTGGCCCCAGGCGTCGATCACCTGCTGAACGCCGGCATCGACCATCGCCTCGTCGGTCACGTTCATTTCTACGGCCATGGCCGTGCCCAGGCCGTTGGCTGTCAGCGTATCGGCAGCCTTTTGCGCCGCGTCCAGCCGCAGATCGGCGATGACGACCTTTGCGCCATCCGCAATATAGCGCTCGGCAATACCATAGCCGATGCCGCTGGCGCCGCCGGTGATGATGCAGACCTTATCCTTGAGATTCATGGTAAATTTCCTTCTGTCAGGTGATATCGAAATGAGGGTTCAGCAGGTCAACGCACGGCAGAAGGTTTCGATCCGGTCCATTGCTTGCGTCAATTGTGCCTCTGACGCGGCATAGCTTACGCGAAAGAACGGGCTTTGCCCGAAGGCCGCACCGTGAACGGTTGCGACGCCGCCTTCCTCCATCAGTGCGATGCAGAAATCCTCGTCCGTTTCGATGCGCTTGCCAGCGGGTGTGCGGCGGCCCAGAAATGCGGCGCAGGATGGGAAGACATAAAAGGCGCCCGGCGGGGTGGGGCAGTCCATGCCGGGGATGGCGTTCAGCCGCGCCACCACCAGATCGCGGCGTTTCTGGAACGCTTTGCGTTGCACCTCCAGCGCATCTTGCGGCCCGGTCAGCGCTGCAAGCGCCGCCCATTGGCTGGGTTGCGCCGCGCCGCTGGTCAGCTGCCCTTGGGCCAGTATCATCGCGTCAATCAGCGCCTGCGGCCCGGCAGCATAGCCGATGCGCCAGCCGGTCATCGCATAGGCCTTGCTGACGCCGTTCATTGTCAGGGTGCGGTCCTTCATGGCAGGTGCGGCGGCGGCCATGGTGGCAAAGGGTGTGTCGCCGTAAATCAGATGTTCATACATGTCGTCGGATAATACCCAGACATGGGGGTGCCGCTCCAGCACCTCTGCCAGCGCGCGCAGATCGGCGGCGGAATAGACGGCCCCGGTCGGATTGGAAGGAGAATTGAGGATCAGCCAGCGGGTTTTCGGCGTTATCGCTGCCTCCAGCGCGGTTGGCGTCAGGATGAAGCCATCCTCGGGTGTGGCTTGCACCACGACGGGTACGGCCCCGGTCATGGCAACCATCTGGGTGTAGCTGACCCAATAGGGGGCGGGAATGATCACCTCGTCGCCCGCGTCCAGCGTGGCCAGCAGGGCGTTTGCGATCACCTGTTTGCCGCCGGTGCTGACAATGGTTTGCGAGGGCGCGTAATTCAGTCCGTTTTCGCGCGTGAATTTGTCCGCGATGGCCTGCCGCAACTTTGGAATGCCGGGAATTGGGGGGTACTTTGTGGCGCCGTTTGCCACCGCCTCGGCGGCGGCGGTTTTGACGTGATCCGGCGTGTCAAAATCCGGCTCGCCGATGGACAGCGATATGATGTCGTGGCCCATGTCCCGCAGATCGCGGGCCTTTTGCGTGATGGCGATAGTTGCGGCGGGCTGGATGCGCGACAGGGCGGCAGATTTGCGAAACTGGGTCATGGCTGGCCTCTTGCAGGGACGCGCCCGACCTTAAGCGCCTGCGCCCCGAGTGCAAGCCGCCTAACCGCCGAACACCGACCAGCCAGTGAAGTTGGCCAGCCGATGGGCGGCTTCGGTCCCGGCCTTGGAGTTGCCGTAGTGGTTCAGACCCGGCGACCAGACCGCAACTGATGCCTTTCCGGGGGCGATCATCAGAATGCCACCGCCGACGCCGCTTTTGCCTGGCAGGCCGACGCGATAGGCAAAATCGCCCGAGCCGTCGTAATGCCCGCAGGTCATCATCAGCGCGTTGATACGGCGCGCGCGCCGCGCAGAAATCAGGCGCGGCGCGCCCTCCAGCCCCGCCAGCATCCGGCCAGAGCGGGCCAGCTGATCGGTAGTCATGGCGATGGCGCATTGATGCATGTAGGTGCCCAACGTCAGGTCCGGTTCATTGCGCAGGTTTTCAAAGGAATAGAGGTAATGGGCCAGCGCGGCGTTGCGATGACCCGTCGCCTCCTCCGACGCGGCGACGTATTTGTCGATATGGATGTCTTCATCCTCGGCAGCAGCGCGGATGAATTGGATCAACTCGGCCAGTGCCTCGCGCGGCTGGCGTCCCTCCAGCAGCGCATCGGTGGTGACGATGGCGCCTGCGTTGATAAAAGGATTGCGCGGACGGCCCTGCTCCTGCTCCAGTAGCGCGATCGAGTTGAAGGCCGTCCCCGACGGCTCGCGCCCCACCCGCGCCCAGAGCGCATCCCCGATCCGGCCAAGGGCGGCGGCAAGCGTGAACACCTTGCTGACACTCTGGATAGAGAATCGCTTGTCATGTGCGCCCGCCGAGATGGTGCGTCCGTCGGCCATGGCGACGGAGATCGCGAATTGCGCAGGATCCACCGCCGCCAGTTCCGGGATGTAGGAGGCTGGCGTGCCCCAGTCGCCCATCGCGTGGATGTCGCGGTCCAACTGGTGCAGGAATTCTTGCAGGCCTTCGGGGAAGGTGGGGCTCATGCGTTCTCCGGTAGGGGGCGTGCCTCAGGTATTGAACAGGAAGTGCAGGACATCTCCATCCTTGACGATATACGCTTTTCCTTCGGCGCGCATCTTGCCTGCTTCTTTTGCGGGCTGTTCACCGCCAAGGTTGACGAAATCGTCGTAGCTGATGGTTTCGGCACGGATGAAGCCGCGCTCGAAATCGCCGTGGATCACGCCGGCGGCCTTGGGGGCCGATGTGCCACTGCGGATGGTCCAGGCGCGCGCTTCCTTGGGGCCGACGGTGAAGTAGGTCTCAAGATGCAGCAGCTCGTAGCCCGCCTTGATCAGACGGCTGAGGCCGGCCTCGTCCAGACCCATTTCGGTCAGGAACATCTCGGCCTCGTCGGCATCGAGCTGGCTGATTTCCTCTTCGATCTGGGCGCTGATAATAACGTGAGAGTTACCCTCGGCTGCGGCCATTTCACCGACTTTGGCGGACAGGGCATTGCCCTCGGCGGCATCTGATTCGCCTACGTTGCACACATAAAGCACCGGCTTGGTCGTCAGCAATTGCAGCATTTTCCACGCGCGGCGGTCCTCGTCGTCCACGTCCACCACGCGGGCCGGCTTGCCCTCTTCCAGCACGGCCAGCGCGGCCTTCAGCAGTCGTTCCTGCTGGATCGCCTCCTTGTCACCGCCGCGCACCTTGCGGGTGATGTTCACCATGCGCTTTTCGATGCTTTCGATATCGGCCAGCATTAATTCGGTTTCGATCGTTTCTGCATCGGCAACGGGATCGACGCGGTTTTCGACGTGGGTGACATCGTCATCCTCAAAGCAACGCACAACATGCGCAATCGCATCAACCTCGCGGATATTGGCCAGAAACTGGTTGCCCAGCCCCTCGCCCTTGCTGGCGCCTTTGACCAGCCCGGCGATATCGACAAAGGTCATGCGCGTCGGAATCGTCTGCTTGCTGCCTGCAATCGCGGCCAGCTTGTCCAGCCGCGCATCGGGCACGGCGACATCGCCGACATTCGGCTCAATCGTGCAAAAGGGGAAGTTGGCGGCCTGCGCGGCGGCGGTGCGCGTCAGCGCGTTGAACAGCGTGGACTTGCCGACATTGGGCAGCCCAACGATACCCATTTTAAAACCCATGACGCCGCTCCCTGCTGAAAAGTCAGGGCATCTATGGCACCGGTGCATGGCGCGTCAAGCAGACCATTGATTTCTGCGCCCCTTTGGGCCAAACCCGCCTTGATCAAACAGGGGACCGCCATGAGCCGTATCGACGCCAAATTCGACCAGTTGAAAGCCGCCGGCAAAAAGGCGTTCGTGGCCTATGTCATGGCCGGGGATCCCGATTTCGACACATCGCTGGAAATCGTGCGCGGCTTGCCGGATGCGGGCGTCGACATCATCGAGTTGGGCCTGCCGTTCACCGATCCGATGGCCGACGGCGCGACGATCCAGCTGGCAGGGCAGCGCGCGCTGAAGGCGGGCCAGACGCTGAAGCGCACGTTGCAGATGGCGCGCGAATTTCGCAAGGGTGACGACACCACGCCAATCGTGCTGATGGGGTATTACAATCCGATCTATAACCATGGTGTGCCGCAGTTTCTGATCGACGCGCGCGAGGCGGGCATCGACGGGCTGATCATCGTCGATCTGCCCCCCGAGGAGGACGACGAACTGTGCATCCCGGCGCAGGCTGCGGGCCTCAATTTCATCAGGCTGGCCACGCCTACGACCGATGACAAGCGTCTGCCGAAGGTCATGCAGAACACGTCCGGATTCGTCTACTATGTTTCGATCACCGGCATTACCGGCGCCGCGGCGGCTGAGGCGGGCGATGTCGCGCCCGAGGTCGCGCGCATCAAGGCGCAAACCGATCTGCCGGTAATTGTTGGCTTTGGCATCCGCACGCCCGAAATATCACGCGCCATCGCCAGCGTCGCTGATGGCGCCGTTGTTGGCTCGGCTATCGTTGGCAAAATCGCAGACGGCGAGAGCCCCGCGCAGGTGCTGAGCTTCGTCAAGGGGCTGGCGGACGGCGCACATTCGGCCTGACGTGGCCAGCGCCTCGCTGCCGACGCCGCTGGGGCCGATCTGCATCACCGAGGAGGGGGGCGCGATCACCGCGCTGGATTGGCGTGAGGCGTTCGAACAAGGGGACACACCATTGCTGCGTCGCGCGCTTGAGCAATTGCGGGGTTATTTTGCGGGCGATTTGCAGCAGTTTGATCTGCCCGTCCAAGTGCGCGGCACCGCGTTTCAGCGTAGCGTCTGCGATGCCATCGCAGCCATTCCTTACGGCGAAACGCGCAGTTATGGCGATCTGGGAAAGGTGTTGGGTGTGCCCGCGCAGGCCGTCGGCACCGGATGCGGCGGCAATCCCATTCCGATTATTATCCCTTGCCATCGGGTAATGGGGGCCAGCGGTCTGGGAGGGTTTTCGGGCAAGGGCGGAGTCGAGACCAAGCTCTGGCTACTGCGCCATGAGGGCGCGGGCGGGTTGCTGATTTAGATGGGGAGCGGTCGAACTATTTTGCGAGCCTCTTTTAGACATTCCTCAGGGCATCATCGCGCATATGTCACTGCTTGTCGCGCGGACACTTTCCTAAGGGCTGGGGCACTATCAGAGGTTTTCGGGCGCTTATGGCTGCTTCTTGTTCAGAAATCAGGCCGACATGCGCCATGTTCGATAGGACCATATTTCGCCTCGCCAGTGCGCGGTCAGAAGCTTGAACCGGATGGAACATAGATGGTGCCGCCGGAAGACCGGCCAAGAACGCGACTTCCTCAAGCGCTAATTCTTTTGTATTTTTGCCAAAATAGGCAAGTGCAGCATCATCAACTCCAAAGCATCCCTGCCCAAGAAAAACACGGTGAACGTACCAATCTAGTATTTCCTCCCGCTCAAGCGCTTGGGCGGTCGCAAATGCAACAACCCGCTTATTCGGAAATCCGGGTTCGGGATACCATTGCGCAATATACCTCAAGATTGTTGACCGGCTGGGGGTGATCTGAAAGAAATTTCGATCCTCACCCGCCGCGAACGCATTCAGTACGATCGTTGGTGCGTCTGACCATCCAGTTCGCTCTGTCGCATAGGCAGATTGAATTGCATCGGCTTTTAGATAGGGAAAAGCCTCCTCAGCAACCGTCGCACAGGCCAGCCCGAGGACTGTAACCGCACTGATCACAAGAGTTTTGAAGAACACCATAGCTTGCCAAACTTTCACGCGCCCAACTTGTTGAAGCTGACGTTGACATACCCGGACGTCAATAGCGATTCGCCGCGCAAACCGGAGCAGCGATCAGGTCCAGACTGGCCGAGCTTTATACTCGTCCCCGCCGCTCAGGCACGATTTGCTGTACGATGCCGGCACCCAGCAGATAGACCGACGACACCACCAGCCCCCAATGCGCCCAGCTTTCGGGATGGAAATCGACCCAGGCGGCCCAGCCGGCAAAGAAGGTCCAGACAAAGATCATCGGCAGCGATATGGCGCGCCAGCGCTGGGTGCGCACGGGATGCACGAACTTCAGCGGCAGGAACATCGCCACGGCCAGCACCGCAACCAGCGTCAGGGTGAACCAGAAGGGCGGCTCGGTCGCGAACAGCACCAGCACCAGCATGTTCCAGGTGCCGGGGAAGCCTTGAAACGACTTGTCGGCGGTTTTCATGCCCTTGTCGCAGAAATACATCGCGCTGGCAAAGGTGATCAGGATGATCGCGGCCCAGCCCGTCCAGCCCGGCAAAAGCCCCGATTTGAACAGGGCAAACGCCGGGATGAAGGCATAGGTGATAAAGTCAATGATCATGTCCAGCAGCACGCCGTCAAAGCGCGGTGCGTATTTCTCGACCTGATACTTGCGGGCAAGCGGGCCGTCAGCGCCGTCGACGGCGAAGGCAACGACCAGCCAGACAAACATCAGTCCCCATTCCTCATCGGCGGCGGCCAGCATGGCCAGCATGGCAAAAACCACGCCCGTGGCGGTGAAAAGATGGACGGTGAGGGCTTTGAATTCGCGTGTCATGGCGTTCCTATAGGCGCTATGCAGGGGACGGGCAATCAGGCTTTGGGGTGCGCGCGCGCATAGACTTCCATCAGCCGGGCGGTGTCGACGCCGGTGTAGGCCTGCGTGGTAGATAGTGACGCGTGGCCCAGCAATTCCTGAATCGCGCGCAAATCGCCGCCGGCGTTCAGCAAATGCGTGGCAAAGCTGTGGCGCAGCGCGTGCGGCGTGGCGGTGGCGGGCAGGCCCAGTTGGCCGCGCACCTGCTCCATCAGTTTTTGCACTGTGCGCGCAGACAGCTTGCCGCCGCGCGCGCCCATGAACAGCGGGCCGTCATCCACGATAGGATGCGGGCAGCATCGGGTATATTCGGCAACTGCGCCACGCGCGGCAGGCAGGACCGGCACCAGTCGCTCCTTGCCGCTCTTGCCGACGATGCGCAAGGAGGCGGGCAAAGGCACGTCGGCGCCGGTAAGCGACAGCGCCTCGGAAATGCGCAGACCGCAGCCGTAAAGCACTGTTATGACCGCCCTGTCGCGCGCGGCAATCCATGGCTTCAGCGACTGGAACTCGGCAGTGTCAATGACATTGCGCGCAGCCTCGACGCTGAGGGGGCGGGGCAGTTTGCGCTGGAATTTCGGGCTGCGCGTGGCCAGCACGGCGGTCGGCTCAAATCCCTCACGCTCGGCCAGCCAGCGATAGAAGGATTTCAGCGCCGACAGTTTGCGCGCAAGGGATCGCGGGCCAACATCGTCGCTGCGCATGTGCGCCATCCAGGCACGCATGTCCGAGGTGGTGATATGCGCCAGCGCGCCAAGGCCCTGCGGGCCGCCCTTGTGCTGCGTCATGAAGGCCAGAAATGCGGTGACATCGGCGCAATAGGCTGTGATCGTGTTGTCCGCCGCGCCGCGCAGCGCGCGCTGATGGTCCAGCCACAGCGCCAGTGATTGCTGCGCAGCGGGCGAAATCATGACAGCCAGCGGCGCATTGTCCTTTCGAACACGCCCGCAAAGAAGGTCAGCAGATCGGTGCCCTGTTGAGGGGTAAACTGGTGCGGATCCTCCGCCCCCAAAACCAGCATGCCGGGCAAGCGTCCGTTACCAAAATCCAACCGCAGACACGCTTCGGAATGAATGTGTGCCGCCGCATCACCATGCAGGGTGGGCGCGCCTTTGCTAAGCTGGCGCAGTGTCACCTGCCGATCGCCGCCGCGCCCGTTTTCGATATAGCGCGCGACAAAGCCCGGCTCGGACACAGTCAGGACATCGCCCAGCCGCTGCACAGCCGGATCAGCATCGTCCTGCACTGATTCGAGGATTAGACGCACGGAATCGACGCGCAGAATATCCGCCACTTCGCCGCCCAGATTGTACAGGAACGCCTCGAACTCAGTAGGGTCCAGCATGCGCAGAATGGCCCGGTGCACCTGATTTGTGCCCGCCAGATTGTCATAGGCGGCAGCGATCACGCTGCGATGCGTATCCTCCAGCCGGTCCAGCCGCGCTTCCAGCCGGTCCATGGCTATGCCACGCAGATCGACGATGTTGCCGCCCATTGCCCGCTCGTTCGCGGCGATGAGGGCGTGCATAAGGTCTTGATCTTCTAGAATTACGTCAGGTTGGCTGATGATCCGCTCGCGCAGGTGGTCATCCATCTTTGGTTTGCTGCTCATGCTCATGCTCATTTTTTGTTTTAAGTGTCATAGCATGAGGTTGCGGGGAAATCTTCATCTGATTTGGGTCGACGCATCAGAAAGTCAGGCGAATGGCGCAGCTTCGGATGACCATTAGCGAGTCACTTTGCTTAATCAGGGCTTAGTTGCCGCAAGGTCAGTGCCGGTTCCTTCGCTAAGCCTATGGTTTTTGCCGCGATGCAGCATATCTTGTCTGCTGGGAGGTAACTGGGCGCCGATTTAAAAGTTGGCGTCTTAAAGGAGCCTAAGTCAATGAGTGTTGAGTCTTCTGTTTCAGCGCCGGAAATCCGCAAACTCTGGAAAAGTGATATCCCAGAAATCGCCCGGCATCTGCTGCGACTCGATCATGAATCTCGCTATTCGCGTTTTGGCGCTCTGGTCAGTGATGACTATATCAACAGATACGCTGAAGGTACCATTGCCGTCGGTAGGGTGGTTTTCGGGGCGTTTTTTGATGGCCACTTGCGGGCCATCGGGGAATTGCTCGGACTTTTCCAATCTTGGCCGCACGACGCGGAATTCGCGTTGTCGGTCGAACCTGACTGGCAGAACAAGGGTGTAGGCGGCATGCTTTTTGCCCGATTGGTGACGGCATCCCAAAATCGCGGCGTTACGTCACTGCAGGGGCTTTTCTTTAAAGAAAACCAAAAGATGCAAAGAATTGTGGCAAAGCACGCCCCGGAAATTATTCGTAATGACAGTCAGATCGAGGCCAAATTCGATCCGCCTTGGGCCTCTCCGATATCCTTTGCACGTGAACTGGCGCAAGATGTCGGGGCATATTTCAGGCAGGTCTATCATCTTGCAACGTGACCGCGTGTCGGCTTGCAGGATGCAAATTCGGCAATCCCCAAGCGGTGTCAGGAGTGGTCGGCATTATGCCCGGCAGATCAGTCCGCCGGGCATAGGGGACGACAGCCGCATCGGTGGCCGGCGTCAGACGATCTTCTGTCCCGTTTTTGCCCAATCCTTCATGAACTGGTCAAGACCCGCATCGGTCAGCGGGTGTTCGGCCATCTTCTTGATTACCGCAGGCGGCGCTGTCATCACGTCGGCGCCGATCAGCGCCGCCTGATAGGCGTGGTTTACCGTGCGGATCGAGGCGGCTAGGATCTGCGTCTCATATCCGTAATTGTCATAAATCTGGCGGATATCGGAAATCAGCTCCATCCCGTCGAGGTTGATATCGTCCAGCCGGCCGATGAACGGGCTGATAAACGTTGCGCCGGCCTTTGCCGCCAGCAGCGCCTGATTGGCCGAAAAGCAGAGCGTGACGTTTACCATGTTGCCCTCATCCGACAGCACCTTGCACGCCTTCAGCCCCGCCCATGTCAGCGGCACCTTGACGGCGATGTTGCCCGCGATCTGCGCCAGTTTGCGGCCCTCTTCAATCATGGCGTCCGCGTCCAGCGCGACCACTTCGGCGCTGACCGGGCCGTCAACCATGTCGGCAATTTCCTTGGTGACTTCCAGAATGTCGCGGCCCGATTTCAGGATCAGCGACGGATTGGTCGTGACCCCGTCAACCATGCCCAGATCGTTCAGCTCGGCGATTTGGTCAACTTCGGCGGTATCGACGAAAAATTTCATGACGGTGGCCCTATCTGATGGATTGGAGTTTGCTTTGCCTTCGTCTATCCCATGGGCGATCCCCGTGAAACCCTGAAAGGTTGGCGCGCGCATGACCGCTGCCCACGAATTTTACGACGCAGGTGCGCTGGTCGGTGTGCTGACTGCGCAGCCGCTGAACCGCGTGCTGGACTATCGCGCGCCCGAGGGTGGCTGTTTTTTGGGCGCATTTGTCGAGGTGCCGCTAGGTCCGCGCAAGGTGCTGGGCGTCGTATGGGGGCCGGGCGAGGGGGGATATGATCTGGCCAAGGTGCGGAGTATTATCCGCGTGCTGGACGTGGCGCCGATGACGGACGAGATGCGCAGCTTTCTGCAGAAGGCCGCGGATTACACCCTGACGCCAATGACCGCGATGCTGCGCCTTGCCACCCGCGCGCCCGGGCTTGGCGATCCGCCGTCGATGCGCAAAGTTTACCGGTTGGGCTATAGCGAACCAACGCGCATCACAGAGGCGCGCCAGCGCGTGCTGGACGTGCTTGGGGGTCAGGGTGATCAGGCGTTCACGCTGAAAGAGCTGTCCGAGGAGGCGGGTGTGACGTCTTCGGTCATCAAGGGGCTGGTGAAACAGGGTGCGGTGGATGAGGTCGACACCCCCCGCGACACACCCTACCGGCGGCTTGATCCGGCGATTCCGTCCAAGGATCTGACCGAAGATCAGGCGAGTTGTGCCGCGACATTGGATACTGCCATTCGCACAGGAACCTATGGCACGACCCTGCTGCGCGGCGTCACCGGTTCGGGCAAGACCGAGGTCTATCTGGAGGCCGTTGCCAGCACCCTGCGCACGGGCCGTCAGGCGTTGGTGCTGCTGCCCGAAATCGCGCTGACCGCGGAATTCCTGACCCGCGTTCAGGCCCGTTTTGGCGCCAAGCCTGCCGAGTGGCATTCGGGTGTCACCATGACCGAACGGCGCCGCTGCTGGCGCATGGTGGGCGAGGGCGGCGCGCAGCTGGTGGTTGGCGCGCGGTCCGCCCTGTTTCTGCCGTTCCGAGATTTGGGGCTGATCGTCGTGGATGAAGAACACGACACATCGTATAAACAGGAGGACGGCGTGCTGTACAATGCCCGCGACATGGCCGTTCTGCGCGCCTCGATCTGCGGCGCTCAGGTCGTGCTGGCCTCGGCCACGCCCAGCCTTGAGACTTGGGTCAATGCCGAGGCAGGCAAATATATGCGGCTGGATCTGAAGGCGCGGTTTGGCGTCGCCGTGATGCCCGAAGTGCGTGCGATCGACATGCGCGGCGAGGATTTGCCAGGCAACCGCTGGATATCGCCAACGCTGCAATCTGCTGTCGCGCAGCGCATTGAAAAGGGCGAGCAGTCGCTGCTGTTCATCAATCGCCGCGGCTATGCCCCGGTCACGATCTGCCGTGCGTGCGGCCATCAGATTGGCTGCGATCACTGCGATGCGCGGATGGTGGAACACCGTTTCCAAAAACGCCTGATGTGCCACCAATGCGGCGAGACAAAGCCAATTCCCGAAAAATGTCCCGCCTGCGAGGTGGAGGGCAAGCTGGCCCCGGTCGGCCCCGGCGTCGAGCGGCTGGGCGAGGAGGCGACGGCGCTGTTCCAGGACGCGCGCGTAGCAACTCTCAGCTCGGACATGTTCGCGAGTTCGCGTGCGCTGAAGGAACAGATACGTGCCATCGCCGAGGGCGACGCCGACATCATCATCGGAACGCAGCTGGTGGCGAAGGGTCACAACTTTCCACTGCTGACGCTGGTCGGGGTGATCGACGCCGATCTGGGACTGCAAGGCTCGGACCTGCGCGCCGCCGAGCGCACGTTTCAATTGATGCGGCAGGTTGCGGGCCGGGCAGGGCGCGGGGACAAGCCGGGCACGGCGATGCTGCAAACCTTTCAGCCAGAACACCCGGTGATCCGCGCGATCCTGTCAGGGGATGAGGAGGGGTTCTGGCGCGCCGAGGCCGAAGAGCGCAGACACGCAGGGGTGCCCCCCTTTGGACGCATGGCGGGCATCATTCTCAGCGGGCCGGATTTGCAGCAGACCTTCGATCTGGGGACAGCGCTCGCGCGTACAGATACCCCGTTGCGCCAGATCGGCGCTCAGGTCTACGGCCCGGCTCCGGCGCCCATCGCCCGTGTGCGGGGCCGTCATCGCGTACGCCTGCTGGTCAAGGCGCCGAAGGGCGCGCCGCTGCAACCGGCACTGGCGCAATGGATCGCGGGCGTGCGCGCGCCCGGCAGCCTAAGGCTTAGCGTGGACATCGACCCGCAGAGCTTTTATTGATGCCGCCCCGTTTCTCCGTCTTGCAGCGCATTCAGCCGATTATCGTTTTTCTGGCCGATCCGAAACTTGGAGGTCCGGCTATTGACCAAAGCATGCCGAGCCCGAAAAATCCGATTGCACCAGCTACATACAGAAAGCCATTCCCGATTCTACAAGGGCTGCGCACGGCTAAGCGCCTTGATTATCTTAGCCAAGACCAGGCGAAAGCCTTGTAATTACGGATTCGAAATAGGCCCAAGTGATGACAGCCTTGTTTCCGGCATAGCCGTCATAGTGCGAATTGCCGGTGGAATTTGGCAACCCAGCCCAAATTTTGGCCAGATTATTCATAAAATCTTTCTGTTGCAGCGCCCCCTCCCGAAACTGGTTTAATCCTGCCTCGACCAGCAGGACGTCTGCCAGTTGGTCCTGAATCGAAGGGCTGAAGCGCTGGGACGTTTTTGTCCCGGTTTTGGCGACCAATCTTCGCAGGGTCTGTGGTATGAATTGATAGCGACCTATGGCATGAGGTTGCCTTGGCGTTTCGTCAATCCATGCAAATATCTCAGCCAACGTCATTTGCGTCGGCCTTTTGGCCGGTTTGATCCTCGCACCGCGTTGCACGGCATCATAGCCGTCCCTCGGCGATTCTGCTTCTTGTATCAGTGCGCGGATCATCTGCACGTCAGACCCGCGCAAATTTGCCGGCAACTCATCCGCAAACACCGGGTTATGCGCTGGACGGTCAGCAAACAGCCCGCCTTCGGCTCTGCCAATGAACAACCCCGCCAAGGTCGCCCGCGCGGTGTTCGGTGTGGACGCAAACAAGCTGCCGCGTATCGCCTCTGCGTGGGCCGCATGGGTGAATAGAACGAAGGCTAGAATGTATTTTGCGAATGGCATTCAGGCTCCAGCGGCATTAAACTGCCACAGAATTTGCCACTAAGAGATTTCGAATTCGTTCACGGCCTGGCTAAAGTTGGCTGGCGGGTTTGCGGCCGCTGCCCCACAAACGCGCAGAGCCCAGAATTTCAGTCCTGCGGCTTGGGTGCCGCTCGCTGCAGAATTACACTGAATCGCGCCCGCCGCATCCACCTTTCAGCCAAAAAATTCCTTTTGACGCCTGAGTAACCTGACCTCCAGAGCCATCTCAAACTCTCTCGCCAAATGGCCGACGCTAATTTAAACCGAATCCATGACGCGCACCGTTCCAATAGGCGAGGGCCGCCAGATGCCGCTGTGGCGCCGCCCGCGCGCGCTGCTGTTTCTGATGGCGGCGGCGATGCCCATCGCGTTTGCGACGTGGTCGGCGCTGCTGAATAATTTCGTCATCGAGGTGGCGCAGTTTGACGGGCATGACATCGGGTGGCTCCACACCGTGCGCGAAATTCCCGGCTTTCTGGCCATCGGCGTCATTGCAGTCATCATATTCGTGCGCGAACAGGTGCTGGCGCTGGTGTCGTTGATGCTGCTGGGCGTCGCTACCGCATTCACCGCGCATTTCCCCAGCATGGGGGGGATTCTGACGATCACCATGCTCAGCTCTATCGGGTTTCACTATTACGAGACGGTCAATCAATCGCTGCAACTGCAATGGATCGACCGCGCCCGCGCGCCGCAGACGCTGGGCTGGCTGATGGCTGCCGGATCGGGCGCGACGCTGATATGTTATGGCTTGATTGTGCTTCTGTGGGAGCCGCTCGGCCTGACCTATAAAATGGTCTACATGCTGTCGGGTGGCACGACCGCGGCGCTCGGCGTCTTTGCCCTCATCGCCTATCCGCAGTTCGAGGCGCCCAATCCGCAGCTGAAAAAGATGATCCTGCGCCGCCGCTATTGGCTGTATTATGCGCTGCAATTCATGGCGGGCGCGCGGCGGCAGATATTTGTCGTATTTGCAGGGTTCATGATGGTCGAAAAGTTCGGCTTTACCGTGAATGAAATCACGGCGCTGTTCATGATCAATCTGGTGGCGAACATGGTCTTTGCCCCGTTCATGGGCGCGGCCGTCGCACGTTTTGGTGAGCGCAGCACGCTGATCTTTGAATATGCCGGGCTGATGATCGTATTTTTGGCCTATGGCGGAATTTATATGTTCGGCTGGGGCGTGCTGTTGGCCGCAATGCTTTATGTGGTCGATCACATGCTGTTTGCATTGGCGCTGGCGTTGAAGACCTATTTCCAAAAGATTGCCGATCCCGGTGATATTGCCCCTACCGCCGCCGTGGCATTCACGATCAACCATATCGCGGCGGTGTTCCTGCCGGCAGGCCTGGGTTATCTGTGGCTGGTGTCGCCTTCTGCGGTGTTCCTGCTTGCCGCTGGTATGGCGGGAATATCGCTGGTATTGGCGATGCTGATCCCACGCCATCCGGTGCCGGGCTATGAGACCATCCTGTCACGCTCCACCCCGGTTTTGGCCGAGTAAGGGCGCGCCAATCGAAAAGGCACGCGCATGACCACCTATACCGCCCTCACCACCCTGCAGGGCCAGACCGCCGCCGAGGCGCTGGCAGATGCACTGGACGATATCACGCCCGAGCCCACCGGCATCGGCACGTTCGAGGTCGAGGACGGCAGCGGCACATGGGAGGTCGGCGCCTATTTCGAGGATCGTCCCGACATTGCTGGCCTTGCCCTGCTGGCGAAAATCCATGGCGCGCGCCCCTTTGCGGTCTCTGAAGTGCCCGATACCGACTGGGTGGCCCACGTAAAACGAGAGCTGACGCCAGTCGTCGCGGGCCGCTTTCTCGTCTATGGCAGCCATGACGCGGACAAGGTGCCAGATGACGCTGTGCCATTGCTGATCGAGGCGGCGATGGCGTTCGGCACGGGGCATCACGGCACAACGCAAGGCTGCCTGCGCGCGCTGGACCATTTGGCCAGCGCGGGCTTCACTGCCAAATCAGTGGTCGACATCGGCTGCGGCACTGCTGTGCTGGCGATGGCCGCCGCGCGCATCTGGCCGGGCGTGGTGCTGGCCAGCGATATTGACCCGGTGGCAGTTGATGTTGCCCGCGTCAACGTGGCTGCCAACGATCTGGAGGGCCGGGTGTCCTGTATCGAGGCAACAGGGCTGGATCATCCCGCGCTGGAGGCGGCTGCGCCATTCGATCTGGTCTTTGCCAATATACTCAAAGGGCCGCTGATCGACCTCGCACCGGGGCTGACAGAGCGGCTGGCCCCCGGCGGCCATGTGATTCTTTCGGGCATCCTGAACGAACAGGCGGATGAGGTGCTGGACGTTTACCTCAATGCTGGAAACAGTCTGGTCGAAAAACAGGAAATTGGTGACTGGACAACGCTCACATTGCAGAAAATTATTGAAAAAGTCGTCTAAAAGCAGCCTGACTGTGGCGGTTGCCCCAAATTGAACACAATTCGATCTTAATTTTTACTGGTGATCTGGCGGGGGCCGGAAAACTGGAATCTTCTATGTCCACCACGACCGATAATGGGTTCGACGCCCGTATTAAAAAGGTACAGCGTAGCCATGCTCGTATGGCGCGCGGATATGATGCCAAGGTGGGGCGCGACGGTTTGATCGTGTTCCGACCCAAGCGTCCAAAGCCACGTCTGCCGCTGCGTGGTTTGATCCTGCTGGTCGCGGCCTTCATCGGGTTCAAGGTACTGGTCTTAATGCAGATCGGTGACCTGGCATACCAAACCCGCATTGATGCGATGATATCCGGCTCTAAGGCCGAAAAGGTGGGCGCGTATCTGCTTCAAATCGACCCGGTGACGCGCACGGTTGCAGACCAGTTGGAACCGCTATTTTAAAAAGTTTTTCATCCTCATTCCATTTTGATTATCTCATGGCAGCCCGCGCTTCTGCGCGGGCTGCAATTCCAGCCCGCCGAGGACCATTTTAGTACGTTAACCAGTGAATTGTTGATAATTCATGAAAGAGCCCCTGCGCCGCAATTTCGGCACAGGGGCTTTCTTACTGTCAGCGATTTGTGCGCCTTGGGGCCTCAGATTGGTGCAAAGCTCTTGGCCGCAGCATTATATTGCTCCACCCGACCTTCTCCGATGTCCAGCCACACCCCATGCAAGGTCAAAACGCCTCGTTCCATGGCGTCGGTGACGAACGGGAAACTGGTCAGGTTTTCCAACGATACCAGTACGGACTCTTTTTCCAGCGCGCGGGCGCGTTCGGCGTCGTCAACAATATCCGCCACCCGCTCATAGCCCGGGCGCAGAATATCGATCCAGCGCCCGACAAAACTCCCCGGCGCGTCCAGCATTGGCGCCTTGCCCGAACACATCTCATCACAGCCTTTGATGCCGCCGCATTGGGAATGTCCCATGACGATCACATGCGCCACATGCAGCACGCTCACCGCATATTCCAGCGCCGCCGAGGTGCCGTGCTGCCCGCCATCGGTGGTATAGGGCGGCACCAGATTGGCGATATTGCGGTGAATGAAAAACTCGCCCTGATCGGCGCCAAAGATCGAGGTGACGTGCACACGGCTGTCGCAGCATGAAATCAACATCGCGCGCGGATGCTGACCGTCCAGCGCCAAAGTGCGATACCAGCTTTCGTTTTCGGTGTACGAGGTTGCCTTCCAGCCGTGATAACGCTGGATCAAATAGGGCGGCAGGGGGCGCGCTTGATGCAATTTTCGGTCCTTTCGGCGAATATCTCCTAGATGGGATAGACGGTATTCACTTTGAATTCGAGTGATAAAACGCCCGGGCGGAAACCATTTAGGAAGGACTATGCCCCATGTTACGAGTGCCGGGCATGCTGGGGGCAGCCGGGCGGATTGTCACGAAACCGGGGTGAGACCGTGGAACAGGTAACGATGCTGAAACAAGAAGAGGTGGTGCGGCTGAACCCGGACCGTCTGGAAGAGCTGTATTCGCAATTGGGCGAAGCGGGGGCAGAGGACGTCGTCTGCCGCGCGTTGGAGGAATTGGCCGCTCGCCTGTCTCAAACCGAGCGATGCTACCGCGAGGGCCGCTTGGCGGACATGCGCAAATCGGCTCGCAGCTTGGTTGCGATTGCCGATCAGATCGGCATGCATATGCTATCACGGGTGGCCGCCGATGTTGCAGGCTGCGCGGACAGGTGCGATCTGGTGGCTGTCGCAGCCACCCTGTCGCGGCTATTGCACATCGGCGAGCGCAGCCTGAGCGAGATCTGGGATCTGCAGGGCATGAATATTTGATGGCTTGCGGGCAGGTGTGGGGGTATTAGGCTGGGGCGTAAATTTCCGGCGCTGCGCCGACGGTCCCTGAAAGGTCCTGCCATATGCCCAATGTTGAATTCCCAGCGCATTCCTTGTCCTTTGCAACCGATCCGGGCGAGGCGCTGCCGCTGCATGTGACCGACGCGGACCAACTGGAGGATTGGCTGGACGGCAGGTCGGAACAGCTGCGCGCTTGGGTGCGGGCCAACGGCTTTGTCGCCGCTCTGGGCAAGGTTTTGTTGGTGCCGGGCGCAGATGGTGCGCCGGAAATGGCATTGGTCGGGTACGGCACCGAATCTGCGCGCGCGCGCGGGCGCTTCCATCTGGCTGCGGCCGCTGCTGCTCTGCCGGCCGGTACCTATCGCCTTGAGGGCCTCGACCCCGCTCGCGCAGAGGAGGAGGCGCTGGGCTGGTTGCTGTCCGGTTACGCCTTTGACCGCTACCACGAGCAACAGGGCGCCGCCGCTCGGCTGGTTGCCCCGGACGGCGTCGACGCGGCCCGGCTCGAAGTGATCGCGGCGGGCGAGGCGCTGACCCGCGATCTGATCAACACGCCTGCCAACGATATGGGGCCGGATACGCTGGAAGCTGCCTGCCGTGATCTCGCCACGCAGCATGGCGCAGATGTCAGCGTCACAGCGGCGGACGATTTGCTGGTGCAGAACTTGCCGCTGATTCACGCTGTCGGGCGCGCCTCGGACCGCGCGCCGCGTCTGATCGACATGAGGTGGGGCACGTGCGGGCCGAGGCTGACACTGGTCGGCAAAGGCGTTTGTTTTGATACCGGCGGGCTGAACCTGAAACCCGGCTCCAGCATGGGTTTGATGAAAAAAGACATGGGAGGGGCCGCGACCGTTCTTGGCCTTGCGCATATGATCATGGCGCTCAATCTGCCGTTGCGCCTGCGCGTGCTGATCCCCGCGGTAGAAAACGCGGTCAGCGCCAATGCAATGCGTCCAGGCGACATCCTGACCGGGCGGAACGGCAAGACTATCGAGATCAACAATACCGATGCCGAGGGCCGTCTGGTGCTGGCTGATGCCCTGACGCTGGGGGCCGAGGAGGCGCCCGATCTGCTCATCTCTATGGCGACATTGACGGGGGCTGCGCGCGTCGCGGTCGGCCCTGATCTGGCGCCTTATTATGCCGATGACCCCGCTTTGGTTGCCGCGATCGAGGAAGGTGGAGTATTGGCTGCCGACCCGGTTTGGCGCATGCCATTTCATACACCTTATGAGGCGCTGATCGAGCCGGGGATCGCTGATCTGGATAATGCACCATCGGGCGGTTTTGCCGGATCGATCACTGCTGCACTGTTCCTGCGCCGCTTCGCCGGGGACACCCGCTATGCGCATTTCGACATATACGGGTGGAATCCCACCGCTGCGCCCGCCCGTCCCAAGGGCGGCGTCGGCATGGGCGCGCGCGCTCTTTTGGCCGCGTTGCCTGCGGCGCTAACACTGTGAGAGATCCACGCTTGATCGCGGCGAATGCCCGCGTGGCCGACGCCGCGCTGCGCGGGCATGTCGATGCCCCGCGTTATACGGGCGGGGCGGCGCGTCTGGTGTGTGTGCCTGTAGCTGACCTGCGACACGCGCCGCACGGTAAGCGGTTGCGCCAGTTGCTGGCGGGCGCACCTGTCACCTGCTTTGAGATTTACGAAGGTTGGGCTTTTGTGCGGGCGGAGGATGGCTATGTTGGCTACTTGCCAAAGGGCGCGTTGTGCGATGGCGCTGCCGCGACACATTGGATCATGGCCCGTGCCAGCCATGCCTACACGTCACCAGACCTGAAATCGCCCGAGCGCGCGTCGCTCAGCCATCTGTCACGCGTCGCCGTTCTGTCTGAAACGTCCAAATGGGCGGAAACGCCGTTTGGCCATATCCCGTCTCAGCACCTTGTACCTCTGCCCATGGCCGAGGTGGATCCCGTTGCCGTCGCCGAGCAATACATCGCCGTGCCGTACCTGTGGGGTGGCAATTCGATCTTCGGCATTGATTGTTCCGGCCTCGTCCAGGCCGGCTGCCGCGCCTGCGGAATTGCCTGTCCCGGCGATAGCGATCTGCAAAAGGCGTTGCTCGGTCACGCTTTGGGCGCAGGTGCCGATCTGCGTCGCGGCGATCTGCTGTTCTGGCGCGGCCATGTGGCTTGGGTTCTGGATGCGGGCCGCATCCTGCACGCCAACGCACACCACATGGCCGTCAGTGTCGAAGCCCTGGAGCCCGCGATTGCTCGCATCAAGGCCGAGGGCGGTGGCGCAATTACAGCCCGCAAACGTCTTGCGATCTCAGGAGCCCCCCTATGAGCAACATCTTTTTCCAGCCGCCGTCGGCCGCCGATCTGCCCCGGTTTGCTGGCGTGCCCACCTTTATGCGGCTGCCGCATGTACCGCCCGGCCATCCGCGCTTTGGCGATGTCGACGTCGGCCTGATCGGTGTGCCTTGGGATAGTGGCACAACCAACCGGCCCGGCGCCCGCCACGGTCCGCGTCAGCTTCGGGATGCCTCGACCATGATGCGGGCGCAGAATGGCGCCACCGGCATCCGTCCGTACGAGGCTATGAATTGCGCCGATCTGGGGGATGTTCCGCCGAATCCGGTCGATCTGCACGACAGCATGGCGCGCATCACCGCCTTCTATGTGGCGGCACTGGACGCGGGTATCACACCGTTGACGGCAGGAGGCGACCACCTGTCGACTTTGCCGATCCTGCGCGCCGTTGCTGGTCGGCGTCCCGTGGGCCTGATACAATTCGACAGTCACACCGACCTGACCAATAGCTATTTCGGCGGCCAGAAATACACCCACGGCACGCCTTTCCGCCGCGCCATCGAGGAAGGGCTGATCGAACCGCATCGCATGGTCCAAATCGGCGTACGCGGCACAATGTACGACACCGAAGATCGCGATTTCGCCGCAGCGAACGGCATCCGCCTGATCCCGGTTGAAGAGTTCCACGCGCGCGGCCCCGCCGATGCGATGGCCGAAGCGCGCGAGATCGTGGGAACCGGCCCCACCTATATCACCTACGATATCGACTTCGTCGATCCGGCCTATGCGCCCGGAACCGGCACGCCGGAGGTGGGTGGGCCGAACAGTCATCAGGCTCTGGACGTCGTGCGCGCGCTGTCTGGCCTCAATATCGTGGGCGCCGACATGGTGGAGGTTTCGCCGCCCTTCGACGCATCCGGCGGCACCGCTTTACTGGGCGCGACAATCCTGTTTGAAATGCTCTGTGTCATGGCAACCATCAAAGCCTGACCCACCAGAAAGGGCTGACGCATCCATCCTGCGCCAGCCCGTTCATCCTTCCAAAAGTACTCAAGAAAACGCTTAGAAATCAGGCAAAACCTTGCCGGGGTTCATAACTCCGTTAGGGTCGAGCGCCGCCTTGATCGTGCGCATGGCTGCCATCGCGGCCGGGTTCTTGTGCCGCGCCATCGCCGCGCCCTTGCGTAAACCGATGCCATGTTCGGCCGAAAAGCTGCCGCCCATGGCAACGGCTGCATCCTCGGCCAGGTCTCCGATCCGTTGGCAAAGACCTTCGTCATCGCGCGTTGGAAATACGCCCAGATGCAGGTTCCCATCGCCCAGATGCGCAACGGAAACGTCTTGCGCGCCGGGATCCAGCTCTGCGATGATGTCGGCCACGCGGTCCAGAAACTCCTCCATACGGTCCACCGGCACCGCAATATCACGGTCCACATGGGGCGTCTGAAATGTCATGACTTGCGCGGCAGCCTCGCGCCGCGCCCACATCTCGCGGCGCTGTGTTTCGTTCTGGGCGACCACGGCATCCAGGATCGCGCCCTCCTCAAAAAGCGCGGCCAGTACGGTTTCCAGATGCGCGGCGATGGGGATTTGCCCGTTTTCGTCCGGCGCTGCATCGCGCGGTGCCGTTGCGCCCACCTCGACCATGATGTTGACGTCATAGCGGTCGTCAAAAGGCGCCCGCGCACCGGGGGACTGTTTTAGATGTGTTTCGATATAGGCGCGCGGCATGTATTCAAACGCCTGTACGGCGCCGCCTGTTTCCTGCTGCAAACGGTTGAGCAAAGTCAGCGCATCGCCCACGCGAGGGACGGCAACCATGGCCGTCGCATTAGCGAGGGGGGCCGGAAACAGCTTGATCACTGCGGCGGTGATGATGCCCAGCGTACCTTCGGCCCCGATCAGAAGATGGCGCAGGTCATAGCCGGAATTATCCTTGTGCAATTGGCGCATCAGATCAATCACCTCGCCGTTTGGCAGAACCGCCTCGATTCCCAGGCACAGATCGCGTGTGTTGCCGTAACGAAGCACGTTTGAACCGCCAGCGTTGGTCGATAGCGCGCCGCCGATCATAGCCGATCCGCGTGCGCCGAAAATCAGCGGAAAAATCAGACTGTGTTCAGCCACCGCATCGTGAATACTGGCAAGGATCGCGCCTGCCTCAACTATAGCGAGGCGGCTGGAGGGGCGGATTTCGCGTATCTTTGACATGCGGCCCATGGATATTAGCAGCGCACCATCCGCAGATGTGGCGCCGGTCAGACCAGTATTGCCCGAGATCGGAACAATAGCCGTGCCGGTTTGATTGGCCAGCTTGACGATTGACGACACTTCGGCGGTCGATCCGGGGCGCGCCACAGCCAGCGGGGTGCCTTGGGGGGCGCCCGACCAATCGCGCGCATAGCTGTCCACATCGTCGCCGGTCAGAACATTGGTCGCACCGATGATGTCGCGTAGTTTTTCCAGCATGATCTAGAATGCCTTGAAGGTCAGCGTGGTTTCGGTCCGCTCGATATTCGGAATGGTCAGCAAGTTTTCGTTGATGAATATCCCCACATCATCGGTCTGGGGGATGTAGACCTTCAGCAGCAGGTCAAAGGGGCCGGAGGTCGAATAAAGCTCGGAATGAAATTCGCGCAAGGTAATCTCCTCGGCCACCTTGTAGGATGTGCCGGGCTTGCAACGGATGTTGACGAAAACGCAATGCATGGGGGGTATCCTTGTAAAATTACTGCCCGGTCACAGGCTCATGTGGCGCGCACGCGCGCCCCGCTCGATGGCGGCGGCATGCAGCCGGTCGAGGTTCAGCTCATAGCGGATTTCCTCCAGCAGGCGTAGTTCGGTATCGGCCAGCGCGCCATCTGCGGCGGCCACGTCGCAGGCTAGCGCGTAGGCCGTCTCGAACAGGCGTTCGGGCAGGTTGTCGCGGATCAGGCCGAAAAGCGCATCCAGCCCATCCTCGTCCGAGAACAGATCGAACACTGTCTGCGCGACGATGTTAACGCGGTCCTCGTCATAATCGCCGAATACTGGCAGGTTGTTCACGGCACTTTCGATCTTGACCAGCTCGGCGGTCTGGATCTGCTCGTCCGAGGCGGAAACCGCGATCATCACGGCCACCAGGCAGTCCTGCGGGCTCAGCGGGTGCGTTACGGTTTCATTCATCGGGCTATCCTTTGTAAATCGGGGTCTTGGGGCGCAGATTATTGACCTTCGCCCCCCTCGGCAATAGGAAGCGGCGGACGCCTGCGCGCATCCGCGCCGTGGCCTGACCCTTGGAGAGCCTTATGTCCGATCTGCGCGACGTTGCGATGACCTCGAAAGCCTGGCCTTTTGAAGAAGCGCGCCGGCTGCTGAAACGGTATGAGGCCAAGATGCCCGAGAAGGGGTATGTGCTGTTCGAAACGGGCTACGGCCCCTCGGGCCTGCCGCATATCGGCACCTTTGGCGAGGTGCTGCGCACAACGATGATCCGCCGGGCGTTTGAGGCCATCAGTGATATCCCGACGCGGTTGATCTGCTTTTCGGATGATCTGGACGGCATGCGAAAGGTGCCCGGAAACGTGCCAAACCCCGAGGCGCTGGCCGAGCATCTGCAAAAGCCTCTGACATCGGTGCCCGATCCGTTTGGCACGCATGACAGCTTTGGCGCGCATAACAACGCCATGTTGCGGCGGTTTCTAGACACGTTCGGGTTCGACTACGAGTTTATTTCAGCGACAGAATTCTATCGCTCGGGCCAGTTCGACGAGGTGCTTTTGCGCGCCGCCGAACGCTATGACGATGTGATGAAGGTCATGCTGAAGTCCCTTCGGGACGAGCGGCGCCAGACCTATTCGATCTTTCTGCCGATACATCCCGAAACGGGCCGCGTCCTCTATGTGCCGATCAAGCATGTCGACACTGCGAATGGCACAATCACATTTGATACCGAGGACGGCGCGGAAATGACGCTGCCGGTCACGGGCGGCAACGTCAAACTGCAGTGGAAGCCCGATTTTGGCGCGCGCTGGGCCGCGCTGGATGTCGATTTCGAGATGTACGGCAAGGATCACAGCACCAACACGCCGATCTATGACGGCATTTGCGAGATCCTTGGCGGCAAACGCCCCGAGCATTTCATCTATGAGCTGTTTCTGGACGAGAACGGTCAGAAAATCTCGAAATCCTCGGGCAATGGCATCAGCATCGACGAATGGCTGACTTATGCCTCGACGGAATCGCTGAGCTATTTCATGTATGCCAAGCCGAAAACGGCCAAGCGTATGCATTTTGACGTGATCCCCAAGGCGGTTGATGAATACCACCAGCAACTGCGCGCCTATGTGGATCAGGACATGGCGCAGCGACTGGCCAATCCGGTCTGGCACATCCACAACGGCAACGTGCCCGAAAGCCGGATGGTGGTGCCATTCTCGATGCTGCTGAATCTTGCCTCGGTCGCCGGGGCCGAGGAAAAAGGCCATCTGTGGGGCTTCATCCAACGCTATGCGCCCGATGCCAGTTCCGAGACCCATCCCGATCTGGATCAGGCCGTGGGCCACGCACTGCGCTATTACGACGATTTCGTGAAACCGTCCAAAGTGTACCGCGCCCCCACGGATCTGGAGCGCGAGGCACTGATGGATCTGCGCGATCAGTTGGCCACCTACGATGGTCCGCGCGATGACGAGGCGCTGCAATCGGTGGTTTATGGCGTCGGCCGCGACCGGTTCGACCCGCTAAAGGGCTGGTTCAAAGCGCTCTACGAGGTGCTTTTGGGCGCATCGCAAGGGCCGCGTTTCGGCGGATTCATCGCGCTTTATGGCGTGGATGAAACTGTGCAGTTGATCGATGACGCATTGGCTGGCAAATTCATCTGACCCAAGGCGGCGCAGACCGCCCGTGGTTCACCAGAGGCAAAGGAGATGGCAATGAAATACGCAGCAATGGCTGCCGGGCTGGGTGCCCTTGGCATCGTGGGTGCCTGCATGCAGACCAATTCCATGCCCGAGGCCGATGAGGGCCGCAGACTGTACGTCGAGAATTGCGTGCAATGTCATGGCCCTGCAGGCAAGGGCGACGGGCCGTGGGCCCGAGATATGACGCCTGCGCCCAACGACCTGACGCAGTTGTCCAGCGGTGGCTCATTTCCGCGCGCGCGGGTCTTGTCCACCATCGACGGCTATCACCGCACGCAGATCCCCGGCGAGCAGATGCCGGAATTCGGCGCATTGCTGGCGGGCGATACCGTCCCCGTTCAGACCGAAGACGGCGTGATGACGCCGACGCCGCGCCCACTGGCTGCGCTGCTGGCCTATCTGGAATCCATTCAAGGCACCTGAACCAGCCCGGCCGCCTGCATCAAACGTGCGGATTCTTCGGCCAGCAGGCGCTCTTCGCCCGCGCCGCTGACGGGGGTGCGCCCCGCCTCCAGAAACAGCGGCGCGGCCAGCGGCGTGACACGGGGCAGGCGGACCAGATCGATGCGGCCCTTCACCCGCGCGATCATCTCCTCGATCCTGCCAAAATCGACAAGACCGCGCATCGCCTCGGTCCTTGTGATGCGCAGGAGCAGGTGGTCGGGGTCGTATTTCACCAGCGTGTCATACAGGATATCGGAGGAAAACGTCGCCTGACGCCCCGATTTGCGCGCTTGCGGCAGGTTGCGGTTGATCAGTCCGGCAATGGTGGCCGAGGCGCGAAAGGTGCGTTTCATCACCGCGTTGCCGGTCAGCCACTGGTCCAGACCATCGTGCAGCGCGCCGGGCGCAAAGAGTGGCGCGGCATCCATCAGCGGCTCCAATCCCCAGATCAGCGTGGCGTAATCGGTCGAGACAAAGCCGAGCGGATCAAGGCCCAGTTCCTCCATCCGCTTGGTAATGAGCAGCCCCAGCGTCTGCTGCGCGTTGCGTCCGGCAAAGCCGTAGATGCAGGCATGTTCGCGTCCGTCATGCGGAAAGCTTTCGATCAGCAAGCGCCCGGCCAACGGCATCCGTGATACCTGACGCTGAAGGTGCAGCCAGTCCGCCGTATGCGCGGGCAGGGTGGGCCAATCGGTCTGCGCAAGCATGGCAAGGATGCGCTGGCTGAGTTGCGTTGAGGTAGCAAATTTCGTGCCGCCGAAGGTGGCGATCTTGGGCTTCTTGCCGTCCGAACGGCTGACTTCGACGGTCATCTCACGCAAGGATTCGTAGCGCACGATCTGCCCGCCGATCAGGAACGTATCGCCGGGGGTGAGGGTGGCGGCGAACGCCTCCTCGACCTCGCCCAAGGGCTTGCCGCCGCGTTTGCGCTGCATGCGCACTTTGAGCAGGTCGGTGTCCTGGATCGTGCCGATATTCATCCGGATGATTTGCGCGGCGCGCGGATCGCGCAAGCGCCACAGGCCATCGCGCTGGATCAGACGCTGCCATTTGTCATAGGCGCGCAGGGCGTAGCCGCCGGTGGCGCAGAAATCGAGGCATTCGTCGAAATCGGCGCGGGTGAGGGCGGCGTAGGGGCCTGCCGCCGTGATCTCGGCATAGAGGCGATCTGCGTCGAAGGGCGCGGCGCAGGCGGCAATCAGGATGTGCTGGCACAAGACATCCAGCGGGCCGGGGCCGCGCGGATCGCCGTCCAGATCGCGTTCGCGCACGGCCTGCAATGCGGCAACACATTCGACCACCTCAAAGCGGTTGGCGGGCACCAGCAGCGCCTTGGACGGGGCGTTGTAGCGGTGGTTCGCGCGTCCGATCCGCTGCACCAGACGTTTGACGTTTTTTGGTGCGCCGACCTGAATGACCAGATCCACATCGCCCCAGTCGATGCCCAGATCAAGGCTGCCGGTGCAGACAATCGCGCGCAATTCGCCGCGCTGCATCGCACCCTCGACCCGCTGCCGCTGGGTGCGGTCAAGGCTGCCGTGGTGGATGCCGATGGCCAGATTGCCGTCATTGGCCAGCCATAGGTTGCGAAAGAAAATCTCGGCCTGCGCGCGGGTGTTGTGGAATATCAGCGTCGTGTTATGCGCCTTGATCTGCTCGAGCACGGCAGGGATCGCATAGGCTGCGCCGCCCCCGGCCCATGGTGGCGGCTCGGCGACCTCCAGCATCTGGATATCGGGATCGGGGCCTGGATCGGCGAGGATAATCTCGCAGGGATCGGGATGGCGGGCCAGAAACCGGGCGATTGCTGCGGGATCTTCGACCGTGGCCGACAGGCCCACACGGCGCAGATCGGGGCAGAGCGCCTGCAGGCGCGACAACGCCAGCATCAACTGATCGCCTCGCTTGCTTTCGGCCAGCGCGTGGATTTCATCAATCACCACGCGTTTGAGCCCGGCAAAGATGCGCGGCGCATCCTCGTAGGAGGTCAGCAGCGCAAGGCTTTCGGGGGTGGTCAGCAGGATATCTGGCGGATCGGCGCGCTGGCGGCGCTTTTGCGTATAGGACGTGTCGCCGGTGCGATCCTCGATCCGGATGGGCAGGCGCATTTCCGTGACGGGGGTGGTCAGGTTGCGCCGGATGTCGTTTGCCAGCGCCTTGAGCGGAGAAATGTAGAGCGTATGCATGCCCTTGTGTCCGCCCTCGCTGAGTTCGGCCAAGGTCGGAAGAAACCCGGCCAGTGTCTTGCCGCCCCCCGTCGGGGCGATCAGCAGCAGGGACGGATCATCACTGCGATCCAGCATTGCCTGCTGGTGCGGATGCACTGACCAACCGCGCGCGGCGAACCAGTCAGTAAACTGTGGGGGCAGAGTGGTCATGCCGCCTATGTAGGACGCGCACGGCATTTTCGCGAAAAAATTTAGGTGGCGCGCGTCAATTGATGATTTCGCTGTCCTCGACGAACATGTTGGCCCAGGCGCGGTCGATCAATTCGGGGGTCATCTGATAGGGGATTCCTTCGAATTCGCAGATCGAGATCATCTGGTCGATCAGGAACACCGGCTGATAATTTGCGTAGATATTGTGGATTTCGGGGTATTTCTTTTTCAGCAGGTGAACCAACGCAGGCTCGTTCAGCGGCATCTGTTTTTTGCGGGCGACCATGGCAAAGATTTTCAGGAAATCGGCCTGACTGGGTCCATCGATCTTGATCTTGTAGAAGATCCGGCGCAGCGCGGCCTGATCGAAGATCTTGTTGGGGTGAAAGTTGGTCGAGAAGATCGCCAGCGTGTCAAATGGCACTTCGAACTTTTCGCCTGATTGCAGGGCAAGGATATCCTTGGATTCCTCCAGCGGAACGATCCAGCGGTTGACCAGGTTCTGCGGCGGTTCGGCCTGACGGCCAAGGTCGTCGACGATGAAAATGCCGCCCGTCGATTTCAGCTGAAGCGATGCCTGATAAGTGCGCGCGGTCGGATTGTAGACCAGATCGAGCATGTCCAGCGTCAGCTCGCCGCCCGTGATGACGGTGGGACGCTCGCAGCGCACATAGCGCGCGTCAAACGTGCGGCGGCGGCGCAGGGAGTTGGGATTATCGGCCTCTGCTTCGGCTTTGGAGTGAACGATGGGGTCATAGACGGTGATGACCTGTCCTGCGTATTCGATCGCCATCGGCACATAAATGCGATCGCCCATCGCGTCGCGGATGCCGTTGGAAATACTGGATTTACCGTTGCCTGGCGGCCCATACATCAGGATCGAGCGACCGGCGCTGACGGCGGGGCCAAGCTGATCCATGAGGCTGGGCGGCAGGACCAGATGACCCATCGCGCCGGTCAGTTGGTCGCGGGTGATCTGGATGTTGCGGATCGACTGGCGTTTCACCTGCTCGGCATAGACCGCCAGCGGCACCGGCATGGGGCCGAAATATTCGGACTGTGCCAGCGCATCCAGAGCGCGCGCCTTGCCCGCATCGGTCAGCTGATAGGCCATTTCGCTGCCCGATGTCGCGCTGAGCGTGCCGGTCGCCTCCAACAGGCGCTGTTCGCGGGTGAGGTCCACCAGCTCTTGCGTGACGGTGCGCGGCAGGCAGATGGCGACGGCGATTTCGCTGACCATATCCACATTCTTGCGGAAAATGGTTTTCAGCAGGATATCACGCATCATCACCACGGACAGGCGCATGTCCTCGATCGTGGTGGGGGGCGGCGGGGGCTGCACGCCCCGCGGGGTCACTTGCATGTTCATCGGAGCGCGGCCTTGATTGGTCAGGGATATGGCTTGCGCAACCTGACCGCCAATCATGCATAAATTAAGGCGTCTGGCGGGCGCGCAAAAGGCAACTCAGGTGCCGTACGCTGCGCCCAGCATCAGATAGGCCGCCATGGCGCCGCCGAGCGACAGGCCCATTGGGTATTTCCCTTCGCGCGTCCAGCTTTCCCAGTGCGGGGCAAGGCGGCGCAGGGCGGTGTGTTTGGCAATTCGGTGAATTGCATAGCCCGCGATCATCATACCGGCAAGGATCATCAGCACCAGTTGCAGATCGCCAATCGCGATAAAGGGTGCGGCAGCGGCGGCAAACTTTGCGTCGCCGGCTCCGACCATGCCGACCGCGTTCAGCACGATCCCCGCCAGCAGCACAACGATCAGGTGCACCAGACGCCATGCAAAAATATCGAGCGGCAACACAATTAACCCAATGCCCACATAGATGATGACCATCGTCACCACGGCCTTGTTCGGAATTTTCATATAGCGCAGATCGCTCCACGCGACCCACGCACAGACTGGCAGGATAAGCGGGACGAACCACAGGGAAGCGGCGGCCGAGATATGCATGGGCCGCGCCCCCTACTGTAAAAAGGGGCCTAGTTGGCCACGTTGCTTTCCAGCGCGGCAAGGCTGCGCACGGCGGCTTCAAAATGCTGAGGATGCGTATCTATCGCGTCGCGCAGCAAGCCTTTGCCGGTGGTCACGTCACCTTTCTTGATCGCTGACAGGCCCAGCGTGTACAAAAGCTGGGCGCGCTCGGTCTGGCTGACGGGCATGACGGGCAGCGAATAATTGCCCTGCGCGCCCCGCGCCAGAACGAGATTATTCTTGGCGGTGAACAGGCTGGAATCCTGCCGGACGGCATCCGAAAACAGACGCTCTGCATCGGCGTAATCGCCGCGGCTCAGCTTGGAATAGCCCCAGTTGTTCATAACGGCTGCGGGCCGGGTGGTCAGGCCAACGGCGGTTTCATAGAAACTGTCGGCTTTCTTCCAGTCCTTGTTGCTGTCGGCGACCATCGCCTCCAGCCGGTAGCGTTGGAACGTCTCATATGTCGGGGGTACCGCGTTCAGCGTTTTTTCGGCGCGATCCCATTCATTGTTGCGGATCAGCGCATCGGCCATTTCGACGCTGTCTTCGTCGGTGGCATCCTTGTGGGCGATTACCTTTTTCCACGCGGAGACGCCTTCGGTTGCGCGTCCCGCGCGCACCAGACTTTGAGCAAGACCGCGTTGCAGATCAATCCTGTCGGGCTTTTCGCCAACACTGCGCTGGAAATAGGCGACACCTTCGTTCGGGTCCGCCGTCGTCAGCATCACATCGTTCAGGTTGGATTCGTCAATGACATTCACGCCCTGAAACTTGTCGTCAATTGCCTCATTGTCTTGCTTTTCACACGCCGAAAGGGCCATTGCCCCTGCGGCACAGAGCGATAATAGGATGGGGTGGCGCATTTTTGCGTCCTTTTACTGCCTCGCCTCGTCTTGATACGCGCCCTTTTCCGGGGTGCCCGGTCATGGAATGGACCGGATCAGGTAGTCGCTGCTACCGCGTCGCACCAATTTGAAATCTTGTTCCTCCGGCTCAGCATAGAACGAATTTTCCTGTTTTGCGAGCGCCAAGCGCAGATTGTCGCGAATTGAGTCACTTTCGCCATTGTCCAGCGCATAGGCCCGGCGAAACACCTGTTCGGCCTCGGCAATTTCGCCCTGTTCCATCAGGGTTACGCCGAGATTGTTCCATGCTTCTGCGGATTTCTCGTCCTGTTCAATGGCCTCGCGTAGTAGCGTTTCGGCCTGGCCAACGCGGCCAAGGCCCAAATAGGCACTGCCAAGACCCAGATAGACCTCGGAGGTCATGCCCCCGTCCAGCGCAGCGCGTGAAAATGCCTGGATTGCCAGTTCGTACTCGCCCGCCCGGATCAGGCGGTGGCCGACGGTCGCGCCATCCACCGCCGTGCCGTTTTTCGCCACGCCAGGAGCGTAGGGACTGGAGGGCGCAGACGCGCCAGTGCAAGCTGCAAGCGCCAGAAACGCCGTTAAAAGTGCTGAAATGCGCGTCATGGCATCCTATGGAGAACGGGCTGGCCTTATTGCGACATTGCGGTCAAATCCATGATGCCCAAAACGGACGGGCCGACCAGAATGATCAGTAGTGGAGGCACTGTAAGCATCATCGTGGCCAATGTCATCTTTGTCGGCAACTTGTTCGCTTTTTCTTCGGCGCGCATGACGCGTTTATCGCGCATTTCACTGGCGTAAACGCGCAAGGCGTCGGCGATGGACGTGCCGAAGGTTTGTGATTGCACCAACACGGTAACGAAGCTGGAGATATCCTGCACACCGCACCGTTCGGCCATCTCGTTCAGGACCGACGACTTGTCGCGGCCGGCCTTGATCTGTTGGCTGACCAGCAGATACTCATCCGCCAACGCCGGAAAGGACGAGCGGATTTCGTTGGACACCCGAATGATCGACTGGTCCAGCGATTGCCCCGCCTCGACACACACCAGCATCATGTCCAGACTGTCGGGAAAGCCGTCGGTGATTTCCTCTTGCCGCTGTTGCTGGCGCTTTGTCACCCAGTATTTCGGGGCAACATAGCCGACGCCGCCGGGGCCAAGAATATACATGACGATCTGCGTCGTACTGGTCTCGCCGCCTGATTTCAATACCATGTAGTAGATAACGCCAAGCACCAGCCCGCCGATACCCAGCGCAAATTGGGCAAAGTGGAAATAGCGCACTGCGTCGCGGTCGCGGTAGCCGGCCTGCATCAGCTTCTTGCGGATATCGCTCAGTTGTTTTTCGTCCTGCGGCTCCAGAAATCCGGCGTATTTGTCCAGTTTGTCGTTTTTGTTTCCGGCGCGCAGACGTTGCTGCTGGGTACCGCGCGGGCCGGCATTTGCCGAGGCTTCGGTGCGTTTCAGCTTGTCCAGCGGGTCCTCGGGACGGTTCAGCATCAGCACGACCGTAATCGCGATCAGCATGATACCCAGCGTTCCTGCCGCAATGATCGGAAGCAATTGGCCCATCGGACCGGACAATATATCGGTGAAGAAGGTCACTTAATGATCCTTTTCAAACTTTGATGTTCACGAGCGCGCGCATGACGATCAGGTTGACCACCAGAAAAGCGCCAACAATGAGGCAGGCGGGGATGAAAAACGGATGATCCATGACTTTGTCGTAGTAGTTCGGATCAAGAAGTTGGATGCCGATCAGCGCCATCAGCGGAAAGCCTGAAAGAAACTTGCCGGACCATTGCGCCTCGGCGGTGATCGCCTTGACCCGGCGGAACAGGCGGAACCGCGCGCGGATGACCTTGGCGAGGCCTGCCAGAATCTCGGCCAGGTTACCGCCCGATTGCTGCTGGATTGTCACCGCAACGGCGAGAAAGCGCAGATCCTGCATGTCCAGCCGCTCGGCCAGATCTTTCAGCGCCTCGCCCATGTCGCGCCCATACGCTGCCTCGTCCGCGATCATACCGAATTCGGTCGCCAGCGGATCCGCGACCTCGGTCGCGACGATGGACACGGCGGACGCGAATGGATGCCCCACCTTGAGCGAGCGAACCATCAGTTCGATCGCGTCGGGCAGTTGTTCTTCCAGCAGACCCATCCGCTTTTTTGCCTTCATGGAAATCCACATAAAGATGCCGCCAATCCCCATCGCAATCGCAACGGCGATGCGCACCGGCAGGGAAGTAGAGGTGCCGATGGACAGACCGATGAACGCAAGGAAGGCCAGCAAAACCATAAGCATCATCAACTGCTTGGGTGAAAATGCGATGGCCGCTTTTTGTGCCTTGGTTGCGAGGATGGAATATAGTGGGAAGCGGCGCGAGCGCAGATGCTGCTCCATCTCTTTGCGCAGCTTTTCCATGACCTCCTCTCGGCGGCCGCCCTTGTCCAGCATTTCCAACCGGCGGTTCACCCGACTGTTGAGGCTGATGGATTTGCCGAAAACGGTCAGGTAGATCCCCTCGACCAGCGCAAGCACGCCGAAGAAGATGAGGCCGTAAATGATGGGTTCCGCGCTGAGGGTCATCAGGTTTACTCCGGTGTGACGGGTTCATAGAGCGAGGCGGGCAGGTCATAGCCCCACAGGCGGAACCGCTCGGAATAATGCGAGCGCACGCCAGTGGCGGTGAAATGCCCCAGGATCTTGTTCTCGGGCGTCAGGCCGACACGCTGGAAGCGGAACACCTCCTGCATGGAAATCACTTCGCCCTCCATTCCGGTTACTTCGGTGATCGAGGTCATGCGGCGGCTGCCGTCCTGCAGGCGGCTGGCCTGAACGATCAGATGCACGGCGGATGCGATCTGGCTGCGCACTGCCTTTAGCGGCATCTCAATCCCCGCCATCGCCACCATGTTCTCCAGGCGGCTGATGCCATCGCGCGGATTGTTGGCGTGGATCGTGGTCATTGATCCGTCATGGCCCGTGTTCATCGCCTGCAGCATGTCGATGACTTCCTCGCCGCGCGTCTCGCCGACAATGATACGGTCGGGGCGCATCCGCAGTGCGTTTTTCAGGCAATCTCGCGGGGAAACCTCGCCCTTGCCCTCGACGTTGGGCGGGCGCGATTCCATGCGGCCGACGTGAATCTGTTGCAGCTGAAGTTCGGCGGTATCCTCGATTGTCAGGATGCGCTCGGCGTTGTCGATGAACGACGACAGCGCGTTCAGCGTGGTGGTTTTACCTGAACCGGTGCCGCCCGACACGATGATGTTCAGACGGCAGGCCACGGCAGCTTGCAGATATGCAGCCATTTCTTCGCTGAATGCACCGAAACGCACCAGATCATCGATGCCCAGCTTGTCCTTTTTGAACTTCCGGATCGAAACGAGGCTGCCATCGACCGCGACGGGTGGCACCATCGCGTTGAAGCGCGAGCCATCGGCAAGGCGGGCGTCTACGTAGGGGTTGGACTCGTCCACGCGGCGGCCCACGGCGCTGACGATCTTGTCGATGATGCGCAGAAGGTGGCGTTCATCCTTGAAGGTGACGTCGCTCAGTTCCAGAATGCCGTCCCGCTCGATGAATATCTGGTGGGGTCCGTTGACGAGAATATCGTTGACCGTGTCGTCTTTCAGAAGTGTCTCCAGCGGGCCCAGTCCGCGCACTTCGTCATAGAGCTCCTGCGTCAGTGTCATGCGATCTTCGCGATTCAGAACGATACTGCGCTCTTCCAAAACCTCGGCGGTGATCGAGCCGATTTCCTCGCGTAGTTCTTGCTCGGTCGCGGTGTCCAGGGCGCCAAGGTTAAGGTTGTCCAGCAGCGCGCGGTGCAGATCCAGCTTGATCTCGCTCAGCCGTTCCTTGCGCTTGCGCTCTTTTTCTTGCGGGCCGAGATCTGCCTTGGCGGGCGCGGTCGGGCGGCGCAGGCTGGCTGGTACAGGCGCCGCCGAGACGGAGGGCTTAGCTGATTTTTCGGGTGCTGCGTCAACCGGACGCGCCTGGCCTGGGCTGGGTTTCTTGTATCGGGAGAACATCGGACAGATACCTTTCTCGGGCCTGCGTTACACGGCTGCGACGTCGATTTTACCCAGCGCATGGAGCGATGCGGCAAGTTTTGCGATCTCCTTGCGCAGGGGGTTTTTGGGGGCCGAACTGGCCAGCGGCAAACCATGATCTGCGCCTTGGCTGACCGGCTTGCCACCATCGGGAAGTTGCAATTCGATGCGGATTTCCAGACTTTCGGCCATTCGCTTGACCCGGCTTTTGCCGTTCAGGTCGGTGAATTTTGGCGCGCGGTTCATGCAAAAACGCAGCTTCTCGACCGGAAGATCCTCAGCCTTGAGCGCACGTTTCAAGCGCAGCGCATTCTGGGCCGAGCGCATGTCCATCTCCAGCGTCATGAAATAGATCTGCGCAGCGGTCAGCACGGCCTCGGTCCATTGCACCAGCGTGGTTGGCATATCGATAATGACATAGTCGAAATGTCGGCGGGCGAGGTCCAGCACCTTGTTCACGTCCTCCGACGTGATCATGTCCAGCGGTAGCATTTCGGGTGGTGCGGTCAGCACCCACATCCGGTCCTGATAGCTGACAAGTGCTTGTTTAAAGATGTCCTCGTCCATCGTTTCGGTGTCCGACCACATCTCGAACACCGGGTCGCGGCGCGGCAAATCAAGACAGGTCGCAACCGAGCCAAACTGCAGGCCCATGTCGATAATGCACACGCGCGGCGCCTTGTCCTTGCTGATGTTGGCCAATTCCCATGCCAGATTTACGGCGAGCGTTGTCGCGCCGGTGCCACCCGCAAGGCCGTGAACAGCCAGCAGAACGCCCTCTTGCCCGGCGGCGTTGGGGGCGATGCGGGCATCGGACATCGCGGCCTCGGCTGGCTGGCGCAGACGGTCGATGGCGGCCTGCAGCTCACCTTCGGGCAGGGGATACGGGACGAATTCATCTGCACCTTGGCGCAGGAGAGTATGCAGTGCGGACGGGCTGACATCGTCGGCAATCAGGATCACTTTGATCCTGAGATGTCCGGCCAACTCGATGATCTCACCGATGACCGGCAGACGATCCTCGTCCTCGTCATCAATGGCAATCGCAATGAACTCTAATGTTTCTGCGTCCAGCTGCCCCATAAAGGCCAACGCCTCGGGAAAGCCCAGATCGCCCCACGCCTCTCCAACAGCAGCCTCCATGTCTTCGATCAGGAGATCAAAGTTGGTGACATCCCGGCTGATCGTGCAAGCGACAAGCGGTCTTGGCTCCGGTTGATTTATCGCACTGCTCATGGCGCTAATGTCCTATTCTTGCGGTCCACCTGCGGGCGCTCCTTGATTTGGGCGATCTGTGTGCCGACAGACTTGGGTTCTCGAATCGCGAGCCGCTCGATTCGGTGCGGATCGGATGTTCCTTATGGCAAGGTCGCGGAAAATCTGGGCAACAATGGGGCCGGATTACCGTAATTGTGCGATTTTGGCTGACACGGCAAAAGGTCAGCGATACCGGGCACAGAAAAAACCCGCCGACGATGCGGCGGGCTTTGAAGGTGTCCCGGCAAGCCGGGCAGGGAGAAAACGTAGCGCGAGCCTATTCGCCAGCGCTGCTGGATTTCCATCCGGATTCGGTTGTCGCGCTGGCGACATATTCGCGATAGATTACTTGGGCGTATTTGCCGTCCATGACGATCGGATGCGACGCCACAAATCCTGACACTTCGGTCACTGTGCGCCGGTTGCGCCGTTCGCGCCCTTGGGTCACGATCAGCGGCTGCGCCTCGCCAAAGGAGACTACGGCCTCCAACCGGCTGGTGCTGATGCCGTGCGTGGACAGATAAGCCACGACGGCACGCGCGCGGCGCATGCCGAGGTTTTTGTTATAGGAGGGCGAGCCTACGGCATCGGTATGGCCGTAAACCTTGAAACGGACCTCGGGGAATTGCCGGATCCATGCGGCCTGTTGGCGCAATGTGTCACGCGCGCCGCCGTCCAGAACGTCCGAGTTGAACCCAAAATTAACGGTTGTCATAACTTCGCTGGCAAAGCGATTGGACAGATCAAGAACATAGCCGCGCTCGCCGGTCATCACCTGCGTGTTGTTCATGGTCGCGCCGCCGAAATTGCCGCCATCCACGAGCGAGCCGACCTCGGACATGGACGAGCGATAGACCGTATCATTCGGATTGGCGCAGGCGCCTACGGCCAGCGCCAGTCCCAATGCCGACAGCGTTAAAAGAGGTTTTTTCATATGCTCCGCTCTCTGCATCAGTCCATCACATAGCCGTAAGAGCCACTGAAATCCTGCCGTGCGACTTCGCCCGCACCGCCGGTTCTTGGCATGACATCACGCGCCACGCGCCCGTTCAAAAACAGATCCGCCTCGGTGGGCAGTCTGACCCGATCAGTCGGAAGCGCCAGAGCCTCTCCGCGGGTGGGGGTGACCAGATGGGCGGTGACGATGATCACCAATTCTGTTTGCGAGCGCTGGTAGTCCGCGCTGCGGAACAGCGCGCCCAGCACCGGTACATCACCCAGCCACGGAACTTGCCCGTTATTGTCGCGGAAATCGTCCTGAAGCAGTCCGGCAATGGCAAAACTTTCGCCGTCGCGCAGTGCCACCGTGGTCGAGGTTTCGCGACGCTTGAATCCGCTGATGTTGAATCCGCTGGCCTGAATGCCGTTGCCAGGATCCAGCGACGACACGGCAGCCGCCATTTCCAGATTGATGATCTCATCGTCCAACACGCGCGGCACAAAGTTAAGCTCGACACCGAAGGGTTTGAACTCGATGGCAACTCCGTCATCTGTACTGACCGGAATTGGATATTCGCCACCAGCCAGAAACTTTGCTTCTTGCCCGGACAGGGCGGTCAGGTTCGGCTCGGCCAGCGTGCGCACAACGCCCTTGGTTTCGAGCGCTTGAAGCAAGATGCCGATCTGTGCGGACCCGGCGTTGAAGCCGAAAAACGCGGCGCCGTTATTGGACGCGCCAGAGGGGGACAGGCCGGGCGCGATGCCGCCCGGTTTCGAATTCGAAGCGATACCGTTAACCGCGACACCAGCCCCAAGGCCACCTGCCGAAAGGCCGTCTATCGCCAGCGATGATGACAGGCTTTTGGCGACGTTACGCTGCATTTCGGCAAAGCGGACTTTCAGCATGACCTGCTGCTTGCCCGACACGCTCATCAGGTTTGACACCCGCTCGGGGGCATAACGTTCAGCCAGATCCAGCGCGCGCTGCAAGCGCGGTGCGCTGCTGACGGTGCCGGACATCACGATGCCGTCATTGGCGGTGCGCACCTCGATCTGCTCATTCGGCAGGATCTGGCGCAGACGTTCCTTGAACTCCGACACATCGGCGCTGACGGTCACGTCGACATTTGCGATCAACCGACCGTTTTCGTCGAGCAGCGTCAGGGTAGTCCGCCCCGGCGTTTTGCCCAATACATAGATCGTTCGGTCAGACAGCGTCGAGAAATCGGCGATTGCCGGATTGGCGATGCTGAGCTCTGCAAAAGGCACATCACTTTCGACCACAACGGCGCGGTTCATCGACACCGCAAGGTCGCGTTCCGCGCCTTTGCGGACGACATGAAGTGTCTCGGCCTGGAGAGGCGCTGGCGCAGTCGCCATCGCCCCGGACAACCCTAGAAGGGCGACCGTTAAAACTTTACAATATTTCATGTGACCTGCCTTCCGATCACGCCTCGTTTTACGGGTCTTGGTGCCCGCGATTGGGTCAACCCTGCGTTAGTTTCAAAGAATTTTCAAGAATCAATGACACTTAGCGGATGTTTTCTGAAGTTGCGCTAAATTTGTTGCAGGAATGAAAAGGGGCGCCGTGATGAGGGCGCCCCGGTTGTATCGTGTAATTCCCGTCGGTTAGCTGCCTTTCACGTGGGCGGCTGGGCCTGTGTCGCAGGGGGCGTGTTGGCTGTGCGACACCCGGTTAATTGGTGCAGGGAATAGGCGTTTCGATCACTTCGCCGCCGCGGCGCGTGCGAATGGTGCAGACCTCCGAGCGCGCGGCGGGGGCGGAAATCGGGGCTGATGCAAGGCCCAAAAGCTGGCGCTGGTCGACTTCGATGGCGTCTGTCACCGTGTCGTCCTGCGCACCGACCAGCGACAGGCTGAGACGTCCGGTCGATTGTGCCTGCGCAAGTGCGGCCACCTGCTCGGGCAGGACGGCAACCGTAACCGTGCGTGCAACGCTTGCCCCTTCGCGTTCTGAATTTGACGATTGATCGACTGCAATGAGCCGGACACCCGCCTGGATAAGTTTTGTCACATCGCCGGTACTATCGCCCTCCGTGCGCATGCCGCCATTGCCGATATTGCCGGTCCAATACACATCGACGCGGTCTCCGGGCCGTAAGAAGCCGGAAACGCCGGAAATACTGTCAACCTGAATGGTGAAGGCCCGCATGCCGCGCGCCAGAAGTGTCGTGATCCCGGCGTTTTCACCTGGTTCGGTGACTTTGACGGCCATCACAGCCTCGTTTTGCTCCATGGCGCGCATGACCGTGCGCAGAACCTCACTGCCTTGGGGGAAAAGCTGGGCCTCGGTTTGGAAGACGCCCGCAGGCAAAGAGGCGGCAGGGTAGGCGACCAGAGTTACGTCGTCGGGGCCGACCCGTTCACCATATGCCAGCTTGCGGGCGGCGACATAGACCTGCGCAATCTCAAATGCAGGCGCGCGTGCGCCGCGCTCTTGCGCCAGCGCATTTTGATAGCCTTGGATGTATGTTTTGGCCATGTAGACGGCGAAACCCGCCAGGCCAAGCCCCAGAAGAAGGACCAATCCGAAAACCAAACGCATGGCAAATCCTTTCTTGTTTCAGTGCCATCTCAACACGCGCCGATACGTCGGGGCGGGATAGGCTTGAGGAAACAATCGTTGGAAAATGTGTCGAAACAGGGGTGTGCCTGCGACAATTCTACGAATTTCAGGCAGGCTGGATTGTTATAGTGTTGGGTGATCTCTGACGGTGTCGTCTCAACCGATCCGTCCAGAGACCGGACGCGGGGGCCGACGCGCGCACGAGAAGATACCGCCGCGGCGTTAACGGCGGCAGTCAATTCGATTCAGGCGACACTTTTAGCGTCGCTGTCTTTGATGAAATATCTACACACAGGGCGCGGTCGCCACATGCGGAAGCAATCGTCTGACCTGTGGTTCCAGCATGCGGAAATGGCCGCAAATCTGCGGATTTGCGGCCATTCAATATCTGCCTCGATCCATTCAGGATGGCGAGTTACGGAGTGGGCGCGCTCAGGTTGCCGAGGTTGTCAAGTGTACCGGCCTTCATGCTGGTCTCGACCTTGCCGGCCAGATCATCGGTTCCCTTCTTGACGGCTGCAACGCCGGCAATGCCCAAGCCAACAACGGCTGCGGTCAGAACGACCCAGTCAACCGTCACGGCACCGTCTTCGTCTGTGCGGAAATTCTTGATGAAATCGATCATGCTGTGTCCCTCCAAAGGATCTATAGGTTTCTCACCGTCTCGCTGGTCTGGACCGTTTCTCTCAGTTGGCCCCAGCGCCTCGGATGAACATATATAACCCCTGAATGAAGGCACAAATTTGGCGCGAATGGTTCGATTTTGGAGCACCTCGGCATTTATGAATCGGCGGTAGTTAAGGCTATGTTAACAAGCGATATAATAGTTTCAAATAATGAAATTCCAGCCGGTGATATCGTTTTTTTTGACGCAAACTTATCCGTTTTGACGCTGAAAAACTGTCCGGACTGGCGCTGATGGGCATTTTTTGCGATGATTCACTCAAAATATAATAATCTGAGGTAAGCGAGGCGCGCCGTGCGATATGTCCTGACATCGATACTGTCTGCTGCGCTGTGTGCAGGGGGTCCGGCGCGGGCCGCCGAACCGGCAGCCTTTCCCGATTTCACGTTTAAAATGAGCAAGCCACCGGCGCGGGGCACGACCAAGCGTATTACGGTCCAGATCGAACCGGGCGATCAGTTTGCCCCGGCCGGATCGACCCCTAGGCGCGACGAGGACGGCACCGTTCCGGACGTGCCGGACGTTCCAGCCGTGCGCGCCGCGAAATACGGCTGGTTCTGGGACGTGGTGCCGCCTGGCTATTCGGATGCGGGCACGGTGCGCTTTGATCAGGCGCTGGGCACGCTGGCCAAACCGCCCGAAGGCAAACCGGCGCCGCGCTATCGCTTGCAGGATATTCAGACGATCGCAACGGCGCAGGGACAGAACATCCTGACGGCAACGATCGGCACAGACGTATCGCCTGCTCTGGTCCTTGCGGTGATCGCGGTCGAATCTGGGGGGCGCGGTAAAGCGGTCAGCGAAAAGGGCGCTCAGGGGATCATGCAGCTGATTCCGGACACCGCTGCAAGGTTCGGCGTGACTGACTCCATGTCGGAGGCGCAGAATATCAAGGGCGGCGTCGCTTATCTGGATTGGCTACTAAAGGAATTCGACGGCGATCCCATTCTGGCGCTGGCGGGCTATAATGCGGGTGAAAACGCGGTCAAGTCAAACAAGGGCGTGCCGCCCTATTCCGAGACGCGCGATTACGTCCCCAAGGTGCTGGCGGCCTATGATCTGGCGCGCGGCCTGTGCAAGACGCGGCCCGAATTCATCTCGGACGGCTGTGCGCTGAACATGGCTATGGCTCAGTAAAACGGGCGGCGCCGCGTCTGGCACCGCCCACTGTTTGGATCTTGCTGTGCGGCCAATGCGCACTCAGATGATGGTCGCCTCGGTCGCGGCGCGCAATTCGTCCTCTGTGACACCTTCAGCAGTCTCGACGATCTTCAAACCGCCCTCCACCACATCCAGAACACCCAGGTTTGTAATAATGCGGTCAACAACGCCTGTGCCGGTCAGGGGCAGGGTGCATTCCTTCAGCAGTTTGCTATCACCATGTTTGCTGGTGTGGTCCATCACGACGATGACACGGCCAACGCCTGCGACCAGATCCATCGCGCCGCCCATGCCCTTGACCAGCTTGCCCGGAATCATCCAGTTCGCCAGATCGCCATTTTCAGCAACTTCCATCGCGCCAAGAATTGCTGCCGCAATCTTGCCGCCGCGGATCATGCCAAAGCTGGTGGCGCTGTCGAAATAGGACGTGCGGCTGAGTTCGGTGATGGTCTGCTTGCCAGCATTGATCAGGTCGGGATCTTCCTCGCCCTCATAAGGGAAGGCTCCCATGCCAAGCATTCCGTTTTCCGATTGCAGGGTGATTTCCTTGTCGCCGACATAGTTGGCCACCAGCGTCGGAATGCCGATGCCGAGGTTGACATACATGCCATCTTCCAGCTCTTGCGCCGCGCGCTCGGCCATTTGGTTACGGTCCCAGGGCATTACACGTCCTCCCTTTTGCGCGTGGTGCGCTGTTCGATCCGTTTCTCATGATCGCCCTGAATCAGGCGATGCACGTAGATGCCGGGCAGGTGAATATTGTCGGGGTCCAGCGATCCGCGCGGCACGATCTCTTCGACCTCCGCAACGCAGATTTTGCCACACATCGCGGCGGGCGGGTTAAAATTGCGCGCGGTCTTGCGAAAGATCAGGTTGCCGGTGTCGTCGGCCTTCCATGCCTTGACGACGGCTAGATCGGCCACGATGCCGCGCTCAAGGATATATGTCTCGGGTTCGCCTTGGGGACCGGTCGGGAAATCCTTATGCTCCTTGCCCTCCGCCACTTGCGTGCCGACGCCGGTTTTGGTGTAGAAACCGGGAATACCCGCACCGCCGGCGCGCATCCGCTCGGCCAGTGTTCCCTGTGGATTGAATTCGATCTCAAGCTCGCCTGCCAGATACTGTCGCATGAATTCGGCGTTCTCGCCGACGTAAGAGCTGAGCATTTTCTTCACTTGCCGCGTTTGCAGCAGGATGCCGATGCCGAAATCGTCGACACCTGCATTGTTGCTGGCAAATGTCAGATCCTTTGTGCCGGCCTCCTTGATTGCCGTCAGCAGCAGTTCAGGAATACCGCACAGACCAAAGCCGCCCGCAGCAATGGTCATGCCATCGAACAGCACCCCATCCAGCGCGGCGGCGGCGTCAGGATATACTTTCTTCATTGAAAACCCCCAATATGGCTTGATTACCATGGTTGTGGGGCAGGGCGGCGGCAAAAGTCAATGCTTCCACCGCCGCAAGGGCCCGCGTAGGGATTACTACCTATCGCGCGGCCGCGACCGTCAAATGATACGCACTTGGGTCCCAATGGGGGTCACTGCGAACAGCTCTTCGATCTTGGCGTTGTACAGGCCGATGCAGCCTGACGACGATTTACGCCCGATCTTGCGCGTGTCATGCGTCCCGTGGATCAGGTAGGCAGGCCATGTCAGATACATGGCGTGCGTACCCAAAGGATTATCAGGGCCGGGCGGCATGTAATCGGGAAGATCAGGATTGGCGGCTTTCATATTCGACGTCGGGGTCCAGTCAGGCCCGACCTTTTTGCGCACGATCTTGGTATATCCGGTGCGCGTCAGGTCATCGGTCATGGGCACAGACGTAGGATAGACGCGGTAATCGGTCGCGTCCGAATTCCAGTAGTGCAGCGCACGGGACGTGGTGTCGCAGACGATCGCGCCCGAGCCGAGCGAGTCGAAGTGATCCTGCCAATTCTGGGTAACAAAGCTTGATGCGTTACGGCGCGCTCCGTCTACCTGAGCGCGCAATATTCCAGGTGTGGCCAGTGTTACAAAGGCAGCTGCCCCCCCGGCCAAGGCGGCACGGCGGTTGAATTTGATATCGGTCATGGCGCGAATCCTCTCATTCTGGCGGGCGCAACGGTGCACCCTTACAGCCTAAATGCTGACTGAGCGAGATGGGTTCCAATAACAATGCCGTGTAGCTTGGGCAGGCGGTCCGAGGCACATAGCTGATTTGCGCCCCGGATTGGTGTTGCATTCGCCTTAGGTTATTCTGCGGCGGATTTCTTGGCCGCCGGTTTTTTTGCCGCCGCCTTCTTCGCCGCTGGCTTTTTCGCGGCGGCCTTTTTTGCGGCTGGTTTCTTGGCTGCTGCCTTTTTGGCTGGCGCCTTTTTCTTCGCGCCGCCTTTGCCCGTTTTCGCGGCCTTTTGCGCAATCAGCTCGACAGCCATGTCGATCGTCACATCGTCGGGTTCTGTTCCTTTGGGCAGGGTTGCGTTGATCTTTTCCCACTTGACGTAGGGGCCATAGCGACCTTCCATGACGTTGATTGCGCCGCCACTTGTGGGATGTTCGCCCAATTCCTTGAGCGGTGCAGCCGCAGCGCGGCCCGCACCCCTGCTGGCCAGCTTCAACGCCAGAACCTCTACCGCGCGGTTCATGCCAATGGTGAAAACTTCGTCCACTTCCTTGAGATTTGCATACAGCTTGCCATGTTTGACGAACGGGCCATAGCGCCCGATTCCCGCCTCGATCAGTTCGCCGTCGTCGGGATGGGCGCCCACTTCGCGCGGCAAGCTGAGCAGCGTCAGCGCCTTTTCCAGATCCATCGCGTCAGGTGTCCAGCCTTTTGGCAGGGACGCGCGCGGCGGTTTCTTGTTCTCTTCTGTCGCTTCGCCGCGCTGGACATAGGGGCCAAAGCGGCCCGAACGCAGGCTGATCTCGTCGCCCTCATCCTCGCCCAGGACGCGGTCGCCTGCCTCGGCGGCATCGGCTCCTATCGGGCGGGTATAGCGGCACTCGGGATAGTTGCCGCAGCCTACGAAACCGCCCGATTTCGACGTTTTGAGATGCAGCTTGCCCTCACCGCATAGTGGGCAGACACGCGGATCCGTCCCATCCTCGCGCGGCGGATAGAGCGTGGGCGCAAGCGCATCGTCCAACACATCCAGGACTTCAGAGATGCGCAATTCGGACGTGTCAGCGATGGCGGCGGAAAAGTCGCGCCAGAAACGGGTCAGGATATCCTTCCAGTCGGCCTCACCGGCGCTGACATGGTCCAGCTCTTCCTCAAGATTGGCGGTGAATTCGTATCCGACATATTGTTTAAAGAAATTGAGCAGGAAGACTGTGACGATCCGCCCCTTGTCCTCCGGGATCAGGCGATTGCCGTCCTTGCGGACATATTCGCGGTCCTGAATCGTGGTCACAATGCTGGCATAAGTCGAGGGGCGGCCGATGCCGAGCTCCTCCATGCGCTTGACCAGCGTCGCCTCCGTATAGCGCGGCGGTGGCTGGGTGTGGGATTGCAGTCCCAGCACCGCGGCGTTGTCCGACAGGATGGCACTGGCATGGTGGGCCATGCCCTGCGCGCTGTCTTCGACGACGCTTTCAGATTTGTCAGCTTTGGCGAATTGCGCCTTCAGCCCTGATTTGCCAAATGCCGCAGCGTCTCCCTCGGTAATCTGCGGCAGGCGCGCATCATCGCCTTCATCGGCCACATCGTCTCGGCCTTCCTCATAGACGCGCAGAAACCCGTCGAACAACACGACCTGCCCGGTCGCACGCAGCCCGACCTGACCGTCCGCGCTGCCGATCTCGACGGTGGTGCGTTCCAGCCGCGCGCCTTCCATCTGGCATGCCAGCGTGCGCTTCCAGATCAGATCATAGAGTCGGGCCTGATCGCGGTCGGTGATTTTCAGCGCGGCAGCATCGCGGGTCATTTCGGTGGGGCGGATACATTCATGCGCTTCCTGCGCGTTCTTCGCCTTGTTCTTGTAGATACGAGGTGAAGAGGGGACGTATTCCTTGCCGTACCGCTCGGCGATGGCATCGCGGGCAGCGGTCACGGCCTCGGGCGCCATATCAATGCCGTCGGTTCGCATATAGGTAATGTGGCCAGCTTCATACAGGCGCTGTGCCGCGCTCATCGTTTGGCGCGCGCCCATGCCGAATTTGCGGCTGGCCTCCTGCTGCAGCGTTGACGTCATGAACGGGGCCGACGGGTTCCGACTGGCTGGTTTCGCTTCGACGGAAGTGACGCTCAGTGCGCGGCTTGATACGGCCTGCACAGCCATTTCGGCCTGCGTGGCGTTTGCCAGATCAAACTTGTCCAGTTTTTTGCCAGCCAAAGTCGTCAAACGCGCCTCGTACTCGTGACCGCGCGGCGTGGCTAGCAGCGCCTTGACTGTCCAATATTCGCGAGCGTTGAAGGCTTCAATCTCCATCTCGCGCTCAACGATCAGGCGCAGGCAGACGGACTGCACGCGCCCGGCTGATTTCGCGCCGGGTAGTTTGCGCCACAGAACCGGGCTGAGGTTGAAGCCGACCAGATAATCCAGCGCGCGGCGGGCGAGATATGCCTCGACCAGCGGCGCGTCGACCTGCCTTGGATTGGCCATCGCCTCGGTCACGGCGGCCTTGGTGATGGCGTTGAAAACAACGCGGCTGACCGGTGTGTCTTTCTTGATCGCCTTGCGTTTTCGCAGCGCCTCTTCCAGATGCCAGCTGATCGCCTCGCCCTCGCGGTCGGGGTCGGTCGCGAGGATCAGCGCGTTGTCATCTGCCAGCGCGTCGGCGATTGCCTTGACATGTTTACGGCTGTCGGCGCCGATCTCCCACTTCATGTCAAAGCTGTTGTCGGGGTCGACCGAGCCGTCCTTGGGCGGCAGGTCGCGCACGTGACCGTAGGACGCCAGCACGGTATACCCCGGGCCGAGATACTTGTTGATTGTCTTGGCCTTGGCCGGGGATTCGACGACGACGACGGGCATGAAATTCCTCTCCACTCGGGGCGGCTCTTATGGCGGCGCACCATGTGGGGGCGCAATAGGAATTGTCAATGCGCTGCCGTGGATGCCGTTATTGCGCCGCGCTCAGGACGGTCACTCCGCCAGTGACAGCAGCCCGCCTGCCTGCCTGCGAATGCGCCCGTCCAGTTCCAGATCGATGAGGGCAGGGGCAACGGCACGCGCGGGCGTGTTCAGATCGCGGATCAGCTGATCTTCTGCAAGTGGTGACGGTCCAAGACGGCCGAGAATGCGGGTATGCAGGTCTGCGGTCTCTTGCAGGCCGCGACGTTCGGGCGGTGCTGCGGGGATAGGTGTTGTCAGAGGCAGGTCGGGCTGAGTAGCCTCGGTAGACGGCAACGCCTCGATCACATCCTCGGCACTTCGTATCAGGCGCGCGCCGTCGCGGATCAGCATGTTGCACCCTGCCGCGCGTGCATCGAATGGGTGGCCGGGAACCGCCAGCACTTCGCGGCCTTGGTCCAGTGCGTTGCGCGCGGTAATGAGCGAGCCTGACTTTGCTGCGGCCTCGACCACGACAACAGCGCCGGCAAGGCCGCTGATGATCCGGTTGCGGCGCGGAAAATGGCGCGCTTGTGGCTGAGTGCCCATCGGCATTTCAGAGAGGCGCACGCCGCAGCGCAGGATTTCGCCGGCCAGCTTTGCGTTCTCGGCCGGATAGAGGACATCGACGCCGCCGGCCATCACCGCGATGGACCCACCTTCAATTGTGGCGGCATGTGCAGCAGTATCGATGCCGCGTGCAAGGCCGGATACGATGACATACCCGGCCTTGGATAGCTCGGTTGCCAATGCCCGCGCCATCCGCGTTCCCAGCGAGGACGCATTGCGCGCGCCGACCATGGCAACCTTGGGCCGTGCCAGTGCGCCGATATCGCCCACGGCCCACAGAATGGGGGGCGGATCGGAAATGTCGCGCAGCGCATCTGGGTAGAGCGGGTCAGTCACGCAGATCATTTGCGCCTGCGCCATGCGCGCCGCGCGCATTTCGGCCAGAACAACGCCTTCGGGGCAGGGGCTGTAATCGTTGATCCCTGCCGCCCGCGCGACGTCGGGCAGTGCGACTAGCGCGGCTTGCGCCGTGCCATGCTCCGCCAACAGGCGATAAAAGGTCGCAACGCCAACGCGCCGCGATCGCAAGAGACGAAGCCACGATACCCGATCATCTTCCGTGGTGGGTGGGAGTGGGGGGTGAGTGGAAGGATGTGTTTCCTCAGACATCGTGGCTCCATCTGCTTGCAGAATCAGGTGTAGCGCACGGATGGTTAACAGGCGGTAAACCACATCCTGAAAGCAGTCATACGAGCGGGGCGAAATTAAGAACGTTTATATGGGCCACAAAAGCCGACACCACATTTACAATGTCACCAGTGTTTTTTCTTGGTTCAAATACCCAAATCCCCCACTCGCAGACAAGGCCACCGCCCGAGCAGTCCGCACGTCAGCCCCCTGAACCGCCCACCGTCAGCCCGCCGATCATGACGGTCGGCTGACCAACGCCCACCGGCACCCACTGGCCTGCCTTGCCGCAATTGCCCATGCCGGGGTCCAGCGCCATGTCATTGCCCAAGGCGCGGATCTGTTGCAGCGCGGTTGCGCCGTCCCCGATCAACGTGGCGCCTTTGACGGGCGCGCCAATCTTGCCGTTCTGCACGCGATACGCTTCGGTGCAGGAGAAGACGAACTTGCCGTTGGTGATATCCACCTGACCGCCGCCAAAGCCCACGGCGTAGATGCCATCCTTGAGGTCCGCGACGATATCACCGGGCGCTGTATCACCGCCCAGCATGTAGGTATTGGTCATGCGTGGCATGGGAACATGGGCATGGCTTTCGCGTCGGCCATTGCCTGTCGCCTCGACGCCCATCAATCGTGCGTTCTGGCGGTCCTGCATGAGACCGACCAGGATACCGTCTTCGATCAGCACGTTCCGGCGCGATGGCGTGCCCTCGTCGTCGATGGTGATCGAGCCGCGCCGATCCGGGATCGTGCCATCGTCCAGCACTGTCACGCCCTTCGCGGCAATGCGCTGCCCCATCAGCCCGGCGAAGGCCGATGCGCCTTTGCGGTTGAAATCACCCTCCAGCCCATGACCGATAGCCTCGTGCAGCAAGATGCCGGGCCAGCCGGAACCAAGCACGACGTCCATCACACCCGCGGGCGCGGGGACGGCAGCAAGATTAACGATAGCGATTCGCAGCGCTTCGCGCGCTTTGGCCTGCCAATCGGCGGCATCAATCAGGCCATCGAGGCCCACACGGCCTCCGCCGCCGGCAGTGCCGGATTCGCGGCGACCGCCATCCTCGACAATCACTGACACGTTGACGCGTGTCATCGGGCGCACGTCTCGCAGATGGATACCATCGCTGCGCAGTATTTCGACCTCTTGAAGGGAGGCTGAAATCACGGCCGAAACTTGCACCACACGCGGATCCAGATCGCGGGCAAAAGCATCAATCTGGCGCAACGTCTCGATCTTGACCGGGAAGCTGGCGCCGGCGATGGGATCATCGTCGGTATAGAGATGCCGGTTGGTGGCTTGCGGCGGCGCTGCCATAGTGCCCCCACCATCCCCGACAGCAAGGCGCGCGGTATCGACGGCGCGTGTCAGCGCCGCTTCGCTGATATCGGATGAGTGGGCGTATCCCACCGCCTCGCCGCGCACGGCGCGCAGACCAAAGCCTTCACCTGCATCATAGCTGGCGGTTTTTATGCGCCCATCATCGAACACCAGCGCTTCGCTGCGGGTGCGTTCCAGAAACAGCTCGCCATCGTCGGCGCCGCCTGTGGCGTGGCGCAGCTGCGAGAGCGCTGCATCCTTGTCCAGATTATCCTCGAACGGGCGAAATGGGGCGTCGGGCATTGGGGATCCTGCTTTGGGATTCGGGGCGACACCGCGGTGCGCCGATCATTGTTTTTTGGCTGCGGCACTGTACCGCCACAGAATTTGATCTAAATCAGGGTAAAGTTCAGATTGTCACAACCGTCATTCTTGTCTGTAGTCTCAGAATATGGTTTTAACGACATCAGATACAACGGGGGAGCAGCCTAATGTGCCGCAATCCATCGGACCACGACATGTCCGCTTCAACCGATCAGGGTGCCTTATGCGATACAAATCCAAACTGATGGCGGCGATGGCCGCGCTAACCGCCCTGCCTGCGATGGCGCAGGACAACCTTGAAATCGTGGGCACGCCGACACCAGGCGGAATGGGTTTTCAACCTGCGGCGACGGAACTGGCCAGCGATCTGTTCTGGCTGGACGGTATGGTGCTGGTCATCATCACGGCCATCACGCTGCTTGTCACGGTGCTGCTGATCTACGCCATCTTGCGATTTAACCGAAGGGCAAACCCGAATCCGGCCAAGTTCACGCATAACTCGCCTATCGAGGTGGCGTGGACGATCGTGCCTATCGTGATTTTGGTTTTCATCGGCGCGTTTTCACTGCCAGTTCTGTTCAAGCAGCAGGAAATTCCCGAAGGCGACATCAACATCAAGGTGACGGGATACCAGTGGTACTGGGGGTATGAGTATACCGATGAGGATTTCGGCTTTGAATCCTTCATGATCGGCGAAGGCAAGGTTCTGAATGACGAGGTCATCGCTGAACTGGAAGCCGCTGGCTATAGCCGCGACGAATTCAAGCTGGCGACCGACACCGCCGTCGTCGTGCCCATCGGCAAGACCGTGGTCATGCAGGTGACCGGTGCCGACGTGATCCACAGCTGGACCATTCCCGCCTTTGGCGTGAAACAGGACGCCGTTCCCGGCCGCCTGGCACAGCTATGGTTCAAGGCCGAGCGCGAAGGCGTATATTTCGGCCAGTGCAGCGAACTGTGCGGCAAGGATCACGCCTATATGCCGATCACCGTCAAGGTTGTCAGCCAGGAGGCCTATGATGCCTGGTTGCTGGAGGCCAAGGAAGAGTACGCCGGACTGGCCGCGCCGCAAGCCTACAAGGTGGCTGCTGCGCAGTGAGCGGGCTGCGAGTTCGGGCGCGCCCCTTTTGCGCAGGCAGGGGGGCGCTCCGGCATTTGGACAGACCTGATGGTTCGGCATGATCCGGGTCTGGGTCAGACGAATACTTGACGACCACATGACAGGGGCGCACGCCCGAAAGCGGAGTCAAACATGAGCGATGCAAGCATGAATGCCAGCGCAATCCAAACGCCGGATTGCCAGACAAAAGACGCCGGATTCGGCGATTTTTTCGCACTGCTCAAGCCGCGCGTCATGTCGCTGGTCGTGTTTACCGCACTGGTCGGTTTGTTGGCGGCGCCCGTTTCCGTGCATCCCATCGTTGGTTTCGCCGCGATCCTGTTTATTGCCATCGGCGGCGGTGCTTCGGGCGCGCTGAACATGTGGTGGGACGCCGATATTGACCGCATCATGAAGCGCACCAAAAGCCGTCCCATCCCCGCAGGCCGCATTGCTGAAGGTGAGGCATTCGGGTTTGGCATCGCGCTGTCTGGCATTTCCGTCGTCATGCTGGGCCTTGCCACGAATTTTGTCGCAGCAGGTCTGCTGGCCTTTACGATTTTCTTCTACGTTGTGATCTATTCGATGTGGCTGAAGCGGTGGACACCGCAGAACATCGTGATCGGCGGCGCTGCCGGGGCGTTTCCACCAATGATCGGCTGGGCGGCTGCGACGGGCAGCGTCTCAATCGAATCGGTCCTGATGTTCATCCTCATCTTTACGTGGACGCCGCCGCATTTTTGGGCGCTGGCGCTTTTCATGAAGTCTGACTACGACGAAGCCGGTGTTCCGATGCTGACCTCGACCCATGGCCGCCGCGTCACCCGCAACCATATTCTGGCCTATACAATCATGCTGCTGCCGGTGTCCTTCGCGCTTGCTTTTACCTCGATCGGGGGGCCGACCTATCTGGTCGCTGCCGTGCTGCTCAACGCGCTGTTCCTGCGGGGTGCCTGGACTATCTGGCGGCGGGACGAGGCCGCAGCAGAGGCTGACGGCTTTGCCACTGAGAAAAAAGTGTTCAGACATTCGCTGTACTACTTGTTCGGCCTGTTCGTTGCGATTCTGATCGACGCAACGTTTCGGGGCATGGACATCGCACCGTTCACATCGTGGAGCCTGTAATGTCTTTTCCCAAACAGCACGAAATCCATACACGCCGTTTCAGCCGCAATCTGGGGTTGGGGCTGGTTCTGGCTGCATTCGTTGCATTGATTTTTGGCCTGACCGTGGCCAAAGTCACTCAGGATGAGTTTACGCTTCCGGACGTGAACAATGGAGCAGGTTATGGCCAAAACTGACAATACACGGCGTACCGCCCTGACGCTTGTCGGGGTAGTGGTGACAATGGGCGCGCTGGCATGGGCATCGGTGCCGTTCTACGACTGGTTCTGCCGCGTCACTGGTTTTGGCGGTGTCACCGGCGTTGCCGCAGCGGGATCCGACGAGATCTTGGATCAGACGATCAAGGTGCGCTTTGACGGCAGCCTGTCACGAGATATGCCATGGGAATTCAAGCCCGAAGTGCGCGAGATGGAATTGCGCATCGGCGAGACGGGGCTGGCATTCTTCGAAGCATATAATCCAACTGACCGCCCTGTAGCCGGGCAGGCATCGTACAATGTCACGCCCTATGAGGCGGGTGGATTTTTCGAGAAAATCGAATGTTTTTGCTTTACCGAACAGGTTCTGCAACCGGGCGAGCGCGTGGATATGCCGGTGACGTTCTTTGTCGATCCGGCAATCGTGAAAGATCGCGATGCGAAATATACCAAGGTCATCACCCTGTCCTACACATTTTACGAGATCGAGCTGCCCGAAAAACAGGCGGCACTTGCGCAAGACAACGAAACCGGTAGAAACGTAAACTGATGCGATTGGGAGCGCCTGATTTAGGGCCGCCGACAGGCGCACCGAAACAAAAGAGCGTTGCACAGAAATTTGCGCCAAGCCGCTTGCAAGGTTTGAGCGATATGTCTGAGGCCCGTCCACGAGGGAACACATGATGGCACATGAAAAGAACCACGATTACCATATTCTAACCCCTTCTTTATGGCCTCTTCTGGGGGCAGTGGCTGCGTTTGTCATGCTGTTTGGCGCCGTATTGTGGATGTCGCCGCAGGTGGAAAACAATCAGCCTTGGGTATTCTTGCTGGGCTTGGTCGGCGTGCTTTATACGATGTTCGGCTGGTGGTCGGAAACCGTGGCTGAAAATCAGGCAGGCGATCATACTCCCGTCGTGCGGATCGGGCTGCGCTACGGCTATATCATGTTCATCATGTCCGAGGTCATGTTCTTCGCTGCGTGGTTCTGGGCCTTTTTCAAAAACGCGATGTATCCGATGGGTGAATTTTCTCCCGGCATCGATGGTGTCTGGCCTCCGGTGGGGATCGAGACGTTCGACCCGTGGCATCTGCCGCTGATCAACACGCTGATCTTGCTCTGCTCAGGTGCGGCCGCGACATGGGCTCACCACGCGCTGGTGCACGAAAACAACCGCGAAGACATGAAGAAAGGTCTGGCGCTTGCTGTTGTTCTTGGCGTTCTGTTCACCGCTTTCCAGCTGTACGAGTATAGCCATGCCGCTTTTGGGTTCTCCGGCAATATCTATGGCGGGATATTCTTCATGACGACCGGGTTTCACGGCTTTCACGTGTTCATTGGCACGATCTTCTTGTTCATCTGCCTGCTGCGCACGATGCGTGGCCATTTTACCCCCGACAACCATATCGGGCTGGAGGCGGCTGCATGGTACTGGCATTTCGTCGATGTGGTCTGGTTGTTCCTGTTCGCCGCGATCTACATCTGGGGCAGCTGAAGATTTTTCCTGAAAAATCTATGCGCTTCGCGCGAGGATATTTTTAGCAAGAAGAAAGTGCGGAGGGTGAACCTTCCGCATTTTTGCCATGGAGAGTTGAGGGTTGATGCGGCGCATTGCAGTCCCATTGCTATTTGGTTTGCTGGGGGTGGCGATTTTGGTATCGCTGGGCGTCTGGCAGATGCAGCGGTTAGCGTGGAAACAGGCGGTTCTGGCCGATATCGAGGCGCGAATCGCAGGTGAGCCGGGTGCCTTGCCCGTCCGGATCGAACCGGAGCGCGACAAATACGCCTCCGTAGCTGTCGCCGGAACCCTTACTGCGCCCGAATTGCATGTCCTTGTAGGCGCCAAGGATCTGGGCGCCGGATATCGCCTGATCCAGCCGCTTGAGATTGGTGAGCGGCGCATCATGGTAGACCGCGGGTTTATTCCTCTGGTCGCGAAGGATAGCCCCCGCGCTCAGGGTCCGGTACGCCTGATCGGCAATCTGCACTGGCCGCAGGAAATAGACGGTTACACCCCTCCGCCCGATACGGACAACGGCATCTGGTTCGCCCGCGACGTCCCCGCAATGGCCGCTGCGCTGGGAACCGAACCAGTGTTGCTGGTCGTCAGGCGGCAGGAGGGCCGAGCGCCCGTCGGCATCACGCCGTTGCCGGTCGGCAGCGCGGGCATATCCAACGACCATTTGCAATATGCGATCACTTGGTTCTCTCTGGCCTTTATCTGGCTGGCGATGACCGGTTATCTGCTGTGGCGCATACAGCGCCCCGGCAGGGAAAATGATGTAAGGTCTGAGACATGAAATATATCTCCACTCGGGGAAAGGCCCCGATCCTGAGCTTTGAAGAGGCGATGCTGACCGGCCTTGCCCGCGATGGGGGGCTCTATCTGCCTGAAACCATCCCGCAGATGTCGCAGGCCGAGATCGCCGCGCTGGCGGGCCTCAGCTATGAGGAGACGGCGTTTCGCATCATGCGCCCATATATCGGCGATGCGTTCACCGATACCGAATTTCAGGACATCATTGCGCGCGCCTATGCCGGGTTTGCCCATGCAGCCCGCGCTCCTCTGGTGCAGCTGGCACCGGGGCATCACCTGCTGGAACTGTTTCACGGCCCCACGCTGGCGTTCAAGGATTTCGCGATGCAGCTGATCGGTCAGCTGTTCGAGGCGTCCCTGAAGCGCAGCGGCGACCGTGTCTGCATCGTGGGCGCGACCAGCGGCGACACAGGCTCGGCCGCAATCGAAGCGTTCCGGGGGCTGGAAATGGTGGATGTGTTCATCCTCTACCCCAATGGGCGCGTCAGCGAGGTTCAGCGCCGCCAGATGAGCACGCCGGGCGAGGGCAACGTGCATGCGTTGGCGATGACCGGCCATTTCGATGACTGTCAGGCGCGCGTCAAGGATATGTTCAACGATTTCGCGTTTCGTGATGAGGTCGGCCTCGCCGGGGTCAACAGCATCAACTGGGCGCGCGTGCTGGCGCAGGTGGTCTATTACTTCAGCTCTGCGGTCAGTGTGGGCGCGCCGCATCGCAAGGTCAGCTTCACAGTGCCGACGGGCAATTTCGGTGACATCTTTGCGGGATATATCGCCAAGCGTATGGGTCTGCCGATCGACCGGCTGGTCGTGGCGACGAACCAGAACGACATCCTGCACCGCTGCCTTTCGGGAGGCGACTACACACCCGATGGCGTCATTCCGTCGATTAGCCCGTCGATGGATATCCAGGTGTCCTCGAATTTCGAGCGGGCGTTGTTCGAGGCGTATGACCGCGACGGCGCCGCCACCGCGCAGTTGATGGATGAGCTGAAGAAAGGCGGGTTTACCGTCAGCCAAGGCGCGCTTGAGGCGCTGCGCGAGACGTTCGATTCGGGCCGCTGCGATGAGGATCAGACCCGCGCTGCGATCCGCCGGACGTGGGATGAGACGGGCGAGTTGCTGTGCCCGCACAGCGCCATCGGTGTGCATGTCGCCGAGCAGCATCTGAAACAGGGCACACCGATGATTACGCTTGCCACGGCGCATCCCGCCAAATTCCCCGCAGCGGTCGAAGAGGCCAGCGGCCAGCACCCCCCCTTGCCCCCGCATATGGCAGACCTGTATGAGCGGGATGAACGGATCACTGAGGTCGCCAACGACCTTGGAGCCATCGAGACCCTCATCAAGGACAGGATCGCGCGTTGACGGTAAACCTGACGACACTTTCCAACGGCTTTCGCATCGTGACCGAGGCGATGCCGGGGCTGCAATCGGCGGCTGTCGGCGTCTGGGTGCTGGCCGGCGCGCGCAACGAGCAGACCGCGCAGAATGGCATCGCGCATTTTCTTGAGCATATGGCGTTCAAAGGGACCGGGCGGCGCAGTGCCTTGCAGATTGCCGAGGCGATCGAGGATGTGGGCGGCTACATCAACGCCTATACCAGCCGCGAAGTCACCGCCTATTACGCCCGCGTGTTGAAAGAAGACGTACCGCTCGCGCTGGATGTGGTGGGCGACATCCTGCGCAATTCCATCTTTGATCCCAAAGAGATCGAAGTAGAGCGCGGCGTGATCCTGCAGGAAATAGGGCAGGCGCTGGATACGCCCGACGATATCATTTTCGACTGGCTTCAGGAGCAGGCCTATCCCGATCATCCGCTGGGCCGCGCCATTCTGGGTCAGCATGAGGGGGTCGCGCGATTCAGTCGCGCCGATCTGACCAGCTTTGTCGATCAGCATTATCGCCCCGGTCAGATGGTGCTGTCGGCGGCGGGCGCCGTGGATCACGATGCGCTGGTCAAGGGCGCCGATAAGATGTTCGGCGACATGCCGACGGCAACCACGCCTACGGCCCCGCTCGCGCGGTTTCAGGGCGGCGAGAGTCGCACGATCAAGACGCTGGAGCAGGCGCATATGGCGCTGGCTTTCGAATCGCCTGCTTACGGCGATGACGAAATTCACACGGCGCAAATCTATGCCACGGCGCTGGGCGGCAGCATGTCGTCGCGACTATTTCAGGAAATCCGCGAAAAGCGTGGGCTGTGCTATACGATCTACGCGCAGGCCGGGGCCTATGCCGACACCGGCATGATGACGATCTATGCGGGCACGTCCGAAGCCAGCATGGCGGGCCTTGCCGAAATAACGATTGACGAGATGAAGCGCGCCGCCGAGGACATGCGCCCCGACGAGGTCGAGCGCGCCCGTGCTCAGATGAAGGCCGGGCTGCTGATGGGGCTGGAGAGCCCCAGCAACCGTGCCGAGCGTCTGGCGCGGATGATCCAGATCTGGGGCCGCGTGCCCGGTTTGGACGAGGTTGTGAAAAAAATCGATGCGGTCACTCTGGCCGATGTGCGCTGTCTGGCCGAAAAGATCGCTCAGGATGCGCCCGCCGCGCTGGCGCTGTATGGTCCGGTCAAGGATGCGCCGACGCTGGAGGCCCTACAGACACGGCGCGCGGCCTGATGTTCCTGCCGCGTCGCAAGGTCCGTATCGAAACCGAGCGGCTGACCCTGCGCCAGCCTGCGATGCCTGATTTTCGAGACTGGGCGCATCTGCGCCGCACCAGCGCCGATTTCCTCACCCCGTGGGAGCCGAGCTGGGCCGCAGATCACCTGTCGCGCAAGGGATTTACCAACCGCGTATATTGGGCGCAGCGCAGCATCAGTGGCGGCACGGCGCTGCCGCTATTCCTTATCCGGCGCGAGGATGACCGTCTGCTGGGCGCGATCACGCTGGACAATGTGCGGCGCGGGCCCAGCCAGTCTGGCACACTGGGCTATTGGATCGGCGAGAGCCACGCACGGCAGGGTTTCATGCGCGAGGCGATTCAAGCCGTCGCACATTACGCTTTTGACCGGCTGGACATCAGCCGGATCGAGGCGGCGTGCCTGCCGTCCAACGCGGCATCGCGCGGATTGTTGGAGAAGTGCGGCTTTAAATACGAGGGCGTTGCGCAAAGCTATCTGCAAATTGACGGGCGCTGGCGCACGCATGTGCTGTATGCCGCGCTGCGTCATGACCGGCGCGGACGTAGCGATGCCGGGCTTCTGGACGCCGCGCTGTAGGATACGAAAATTCTGCGAATTTTCAGGGGCGCCGATTTGCCCGTTCCCGCGGGTTGGTAACGGCGCTAGGTTAGCGTCATGACATATGATCCTGAACAGACTGCTTTTGTTGATGCTCTGAAATCGGCCCTGCCGCCAGCAGTTTTGCGCGATCTTGCGCAGCATTATCTGGAAGAACCGCGCGGCCGTTGGATGGGCCACGCCTGCGCCGTCGTCGCCCCCGGATGTGTGGAGGAGGCGGCGACAGCGCTGCGCCTTGCTGCTGCCAACAGCGTGCCGGTCGTGCCTTATGGCGGCGGCACCGGATTGGTTGGCGGGCAGGTTGCCAATGACGGCCCCGCGCCGCTGGTGATCTCGCTGGAACGCATGACAAGAATTCGCGCGGTCTACCCCGATGAGAACGTGATGGTGGTCGAGGCGGGCGCGATCTTGTCGGATGTGCATGACGTGGCTGAGGCTGCGGGGCGCCTGTTTCCTCTCAGCATCGCGGCCAAGGGCAGTGCGCGGATTGGCGGGCTGCTGGCGACCAATGCGGGCGGGGTCAACGTGCTGCGCTACGGCAATGCGCGTGATCTGTGTCTGGGGCTGGAGGCGGTGATGCCGGATGGCAGCGTCTGGCACGGGCTGAAACGACTGCGCAAGGATAACACCGGCTATGATCTGCGCAACCTGCTGATCGGCTCCGAAGGCACGCTGGGCCTGATCACTGCCGCGACGCTGAAACTGGCACCGCGCCCGGCGGGTGAAGGGACTGCGCTGATGGTGGTCGACAGCCCCGCTGCGGCGCTGAAACTGCTGGCGCTGGCGCGCGATCATATGGGCGAGGGCGTCAGCGCATTCGAATTGATGCACCGCCAATGCCTCGATTTCCTGGCCGAGACGATGCCGCAAGTGCGCCAGCCTTTTGCGGAGCGCCCTGAGTGGTTCGTCCTGATCGACGTCGGCCTTGCGCGTGGGCTGGACCCGGCTGGCGCACTGGAAGTTTTGTTCGCTGATGCGCTGGACGCGGGTCTGGTCAGTGATGGGCTGATTGCGCAGTCAGAAGGACAGCGCGCCGAATTCTGGTCGGTCCGGGAATCGGTGCCCGAGGCGAACCGGCATATCGGGGCCGTCAGCTCGCACGATGTATCGCTGCCGCTGGGCGCTGTGGCGGAATTTATCGAGCGAGGTGAGGGCGTGATCGGTGCACTTGGTAATTTCCGGATCAACTGTTTCGGGCATTTGGGCGATGGCAACCTGCATTACAATGTTTTCCCAATGCCGGGCCGCAGCCGCACCGATCACGAACACCAGCGCGATTCCATCAAGCATGCGGTGCATGATCTGGTGGATGCGATGGACGGCTCGGTTAGTGCCGAGCATGGGGTCGGGCGCCTGAAAGTGGACGATCTGGAGCGCTATGGCGATCCGGTCAAGCTGGCGGCGATGCGGTCGATCAAGGCGGCGCTGGACCCGAAAGGGATCATGAATCCCGGAGCAGTTCTGCGGGTCTTGTGATGCGATGCCCCCGCCCGGGCGCAAAAAAACGGGCCCGGAGGCCCGTTTTCAAATCGTGTCAGTGAGGGAAACCCTTACTGCCAGTTCACCGCGTTAAATATCTCCTGCGCCTGCTTCGCATTGGCCGAGAAGGACGCCGTTGGTGTCGTGGTATCCGGCACGAAAAAGCCTAGACGTGCTGTATCCTTGTCCAGCCCGACACCCGGCACGGCGGGATATTCGTTATTCTGATTGGCGAAATGATACTGCGCATAGTCACCGGTCAGAAAATCGAGCAGCGCCTGCGCCTCCTCCGGGTTTGGCGAGGATTTTGCCATCGCTGCGGCTGTCAGGTTCAGGTGGGCGCCGCGTCCGCTCTGGTTGGGCCAGACCCAACCGATATTGTCGATGCCAGCGCTCAGCCCCTCGACATCTTCATCGTAGGCACGAAGGAAATAGTAATGGTTGGCAACCGCGATATCGCATTCGCCGGAAACCAGACCACGCAGCTGATCAGTGTCGCCGCCTTGCGGCGCGCGCGCCAGATTGTCGACGATGCCCTGCGCCCATGTTTTTGCCTCGTCCGCGCCATCGGCTTCGATGATCGAGGCCAGAAGCGACTGGTTATAGACGTTGGATGACGACCGGATGCAGATCTGACCCTTGTATTCGGGATCGGCCAGCGCCTCGTAGGTGCGGGGCGGGTTTTCGACACGGTCCTTGTCGTAGAAGATGATGCGCGCACGCTGGCTGACGCCGAACCACAGATTGTCGGGATGGCGCAGGTATTCGGGCACGAACTTGTTAATTTCATCGGTCTTGTAGGGCTGAAGCACGCCTGCCTCTTCGGCGCGGACCATACGGCCGGCATCGACGGTGATCAGCACGTCTGCCGGGCTGTTTTCCCCCTCGGCCTCCAGCCGGGCGATCAGCTCGTCTGCTTTGCCTTCGATACGGTTGACGGTGATGCCGGTTTCCTTGGTAAACTCTTCATACAGGGCGTCGTCGCTGTCATAGTGGCGCGATGAATAGACGTTGACCTCCGCGGCCATGGCCACGCTTGAGAGCGCGATCAGGCTGGTGGCGGCAATGAGGCGTGCGGTGATGGTGGTTAGCATAAGGGGGTGTCCTATTGGTATCCGACAAAAACTATAAGGGATTACTGTCTTTTCCGACAAAATTAGTCAAGCAAGATTTAGTGTCAACTGCGAGGCTGCATCTCGGTGGGTCTTGCGCACGTATGCGAACGCGCCCATGCTGACGGTAAAGGGCCACGCACCCCAAAAAAGGTGATCCGATGACATTCGCCACACGGCAGGACGCGCTGAATATTCAGGACGAAATGCCGTGGCAGGCCCGCCAGCGCCCCGAGACGGTATATGCAATGTTGCGCGGCACTGCCCGCGCGCACCCGGACCGCCCGGCGGTCAGCTATCAGTTGACTTCGGGCGCCCGCGATCCGGCCCAAACCCTGACATGGGCGCAATTTCACAGCGAAGTCTGCCGCGCCGCGAATCTGTTTCGCAGCCTCGGCATTGCCGAGCGCGACTCGGTCGCACTGATTCTGCCAAACACGTTGGAGACGGCCAGCGCCACGTTGGGTGCGATGATTGCGGGCATCGTGGCGCCGATCAATCCGCTGCTGGAGCCCGAACAGATCGCCGCGCTTCTGCGTGAAACCGGTGCCCGCGTCGTCGTCACGCTCAAGGCGTTTCCCAAGACGGACATCGCCGCCAAGACGGCCGAGGCCGTGCGCCACGCCCCCAAGGTGCGCACCGTGCTGGAAGTGGATCTGAACCGCTACCTGAAGCCACCCAAAAGCTGGCTGGTGCCGTTTTTGCGCCCCAAGCAGACCGGCGTGCATCGCGCCACAGTTCTGGGCTGGGCGCGCGAAGTGGCGCGCCAGCCTGATATATTGAATTTTGATGACGGCGGACGCGACCGCGTTGCCGCCTTTTTTCACACAGGCGGCACCACGGGCATGCCAAAAATGGCGCAGCATCGCTATTCCGGGATGATTTACAACGGCTGGCTGGGCGACCGCCTGCTGTTTGATGAGACCGATGTGCTGATGTGCCCGCTGCCGCTGTTTCATGTTTTTGCCTGTCATGTGGTGCTGATGTCGGCGCTGAAATCCGGCGCTCATGTCATTCTGCCAACGCCTGCGGGCTATCGCGGCGATGGTGTGATCGGCAATTTCTGGAAGTTGTGCGAGCGGTGGGGTGTGACCTTTGTCATTACCGTGCCCACCGCCGTTGCCGCCCTGATGCAACGCAAGGTCGATGCCGATATTTCTGGCGTCAAAAACGCCTTTTCCGGCAGTGCGCCGATGCCGCTGGAACTGTTCAAACGGTTCGAATCGGCCACTGGCATGACAGTAATCGAAGGCTATGGCCTGACCGAGGCCACCTGCCTTGTGTCCTGCAACCCGCCCGCTGGCGCGAAAAAAGTCGGCTCGGTCGGTGTGCCGCTGCCCTATACCCACGTCAAAATCTTGCGCATGACCGACGACGGCCCGGCCGAGTGCCCGCCCGACGAGGTGGGCGAGATTTGCATCAGCAATCCCGGCGTTTACGTTGGCAACACCTATACCGATCCCGCGCGCAATCGCGAGCTGTTCCACGGCGACCACCTGCGCACCGGCGATCTGGGTCGGATTGATCCGGACGGCTATCTGTGGATCACCGGCCGTGCCAAGGATCTGATCATTCGCGGCGGACACAACATCGACCCTGCCGACATCGAAGAGGCGCTTATGGCCCACCCCGCCATCGCCGGCGCAGGCGCGATCGGTCAGCCCGATGCCCATGCAGGCGAGCTGCCTTGCGCTTATGTCGAGCTGGTCGCTGACGCCGAGGTGACGCCCGACGCGCTGCTGGAGCATTGCCGACAGCGCGTGCGCGAACGGGCCGCCGTCCCGAAATACATCGAAATTCTGGACGAGTTGCCGAAGACCGCTGTTGGCAAGGTGTTCAAGCCGGACCTGCGCAAGCGCGCCATCGCCCGCGTCTATGACGCGGCGCTGAAGGAGGCAGGCAGCGCCGCCCGCGTGGCAAAGGTGGTGGACGATAAAAAGCGCGGCCTTGTGGCGCTGATGGACCGGCGCGGCGAGGAGGGCGATACCCGTGTTGCCAAGGTTCTGGGCCAATTCACGCGGCCGTGGGACTGGGACGACAATGATACAGAATTAAATCCAAAGGACGATCAGACATGACCTCACCCGCATTTCGCATTGAGTCCGACCCAGTAATGACGCCCTGCGATCCCGGCAGTAAAGACGCGTTCACGACCGATGACATCAGCGAAGCCAATCACAGCCATTTTGAGACTGAGGATGAAACGGTCTCAGTCGGGACGTGGGAAAGCGCGCCCTGCCGCAGGGTGATCGAATCGTGGCCTGTGCATGAGATGATGACCATTATTTCGGGCGCCTTGACGCTGACCCACAAGGACGGACGCCGCGAAAGCTTCGGCCCCGGCGACACGTTCTATATCGCCAAGGGCCAGTATGTGGTGTGGGAAATCACCGAAAAGCTGCGCAAAAAATACATGATCGTGGCCTGACCGCGTCTATCGCCAGTCAAAAAATCCCGGCCCGGCCTCTTTCAGCATATCTGCGGCCATGGCGCGGCCCAGTTCGGCGCCGTCAGCAATCGGCGCGCTGCGTGCATCCTTGATGGTTTGCGATCCGTCCGGGCGCAGCACCTCGCCGCGCAGATGCAGGGTGCCGCCGTCGAGTTCGGCCAATCCCGCAATCGGCGTTTCGCACGAGCCGTCAAGCGCGGCAAGAAACGCCCGCTCGGCCGCCAGCCGCTGGCCCGTTTGCTCATCATGGATCGCGCTCAGCATTTCTGCAGCGCGGCTGTCATCCGCGCGTCGCTCGATCCCGATGGCGCCTTGCGCGATGGCGGGCAGCATTTCGGACGGGTCCAGCGCACTGCGCGCAACATCGGCGCGGTCCAGCCGCTTCAGTCCTGCCATCGCAAGGAAGGTGCAGGCAGCAACGCCGTCCTCCAGTTTCTTCAATCGGGTCTGTACGTTACCGCGAAATTCGACGACCTCCAGATGCGGATAGGCCACCAGCACCTGTGCCCGGCGGCGCAAGGATGAGGTGCCAACCTTCGCCCCTTCGGGCAGATCCGCCAGCCGCGCGTGACTGGCCGACACGAACCCGTCGCGCACATCCTCGCGCGGTAGATAGGTGTCCAGCAACAGACCGCCGGGCTGAAGCGTTGGCATATCCTTCATCGAATGGATGGCGATGTCGATCCCGCCGGACAGCAGCGCATCCTCGATCTCGCGGGTGAACAGCCCCTTGCCGCCGATCTCCTTCAGCGGGCGGTCGATGATCCGGTCGCCGGTGGTTTTGATCACCACGATCTGAAATGCCTCATGCGGCAGATCGAACGCAGCAGCAAGGCGCGCGCGTGTTTCATTCGCCTGGGCAAGGGCCAGAGGCGATCCGCGCGTGCCCAGTTTCAACGGGGCCATGGGTGTGGGCAATTGCAATGTCATGCGGGTGGTTTAGGTGTGACAGGGTCGCAAGGCAAGAGAGCCCGCGCTTGACTTCCATTGCCGGGAGGGCGACCACCGCTGCAAAATGAGAGGATGCATTATGGCCAATCCGAAATCAGACAAGACAATCCTGCGCGCCTTGGCAGGCGAGACGCAACACACGCCGCCAATCTGGATGATGCGTCAGGCCGGTCGCTACCTGCCTGAATACAAGGCGACGCGCGCCGAGGCCGGCGACTTTCTGTCGCTGTGCTACAATCCGGAACTGGCCACCGAAGTTACACTACAACCGATCCGGCGCTTTGGTTTCGATGCCGCGATTCTGTTTGCCGACATCCTTCTGGTGCCGCAGGCGCTGGGCGCCGATCTGTGGTTTGTCGAGGGGGAGGGGCCGCGCCTGTCCACCATCGACGGAGAGGCCGATTTTGCGCAACTGCGGGGCGTCGAAGATATCCACGAGACGCTGTCGCCGATCTATCAGACCGTGCGCAATCTGGCCTCTGCTTTGCCCAAAGAAACCACGCTCATCGGGTTCGCGGGCGCACCTTGGACCGTTGCCACCTATATGATCGCCGGGCGCGGCACGCCCGATCAGGGTCCAGCACATGCGCTGAAAGGCACGCATCCCGCCGTTTTCGATGCGCTCATCGCGCTGATCACCGAGGCGACGATCGAATATCTGTCCGCCCAGATTGAAGCGGGCGCAGAGGTGGTCAAGCTGTTCGACAGCTGGGCTGGATCGCTGCAAGGCCCCGATTTTCAGCGCTACGCGCTGGAGCCGACGCGGCAGATCATCGCAGCACTGAAAAAGCGCCACCCCGATACACCTATCATCGCCTTCCCGCGTCAGGCAGGCGAGGCTTACATCGGTTTTGCTAAGGCCACCGGCGCCGATTGCGTTGCGGTGGACGATTCGGTCAGCGCCGAATGGGTGGCCAAACATGTGCAGCCCGACGGCTGCGTGCAGGGCAATCTGGCATCGCCGCATATGGTCACGGGTGGCGCTGCACTGGTCAGCGAAACGCGGCGCATTGTTCAGGCGCTGCGGAACGGTCCGCACATCTTCAACCTCGGGCATGGCATCACGCCAGATGCCGATCCGGATAATGTGAAGCTGATGATCGACACTGTGCGCAACGCTTGAAAATTCGCAGAATTTTCTAGGGCCGCTTGCGTAGTTTCTTCGGCGTTTTAGAGTGAAACGCGGGCGGTCTTTTGCGCACCCATGCGATAAATTTGGCCAGTCTGGGATGCGCGCGCAGCGCTTCGGGCGTGTTATAGTTGCGCGCAAGTTCGGCTTCGGTCAGGGTCGCGTGGATTTCGTTGTGGCAGATCTGATGCACACGCACGACCGGCCCGCCCTTGCCGCCCTTCAGCTTGGGCGTCAGGTGGTGCAGGCTCTGCCTGGCGTCCGGCGGGATTGGGCGCAGGCAGATCGGGCAGATTGGAATGGCATCGTCTATCGCTTGATCCTCGCGGCGCTCACCGCCAAGAGGGTGGCGCGTTACTCCGCAGAGGCAAGAGGCATAGCTTGGAAAATTCCCCCGAAGTGCTGATCATTGGCGCAGGCCCCGCCGGGCTGATGGCCGCCGAAGTGCTGGCCAGCGCCGGCCATTCCGTGGTGGTGGCCGAGGCGAAACCGTCGCCAGCGCGTAAGTTTCTGATGGCCGGCAAGTCCGGGCTGAACCTGACCAAGGCCGAAGACATGGGCGCCTTTCTGGCCGCCTATGGCGCGGGCGTCGAACCAATATACCCGATCCTGCGCGAATTTGGGCCGGACGCGGTACAGGATTGGGCGCGCGGGCTGGGCCAGCCGCTGTTTGCCGGATCGACCGGGCGCGTTTTTCCTACCGCAATGAAGGCATCGCCGCTGCTGCGCGCGTGGCTGGCGCGGTTGGACGGCCTTGGCGTGCGTATCCAGCGCCGCTGGCGCTGGCAGGGTTGGGATGGTGACGCGCTGCTGGTGGACACAGCGGACGGCCTGCGCCGCATGACGCCGCGCGCGACCGTGCTGGCCTGCGGCGGCGCATCATGGGCGCGGCTGGGATCGGATGGCGCGTGGGCGGCGCATCTGCCGGGGCAGGTGGTGCCGTTTCAGCCTGCAAATATGGGCTTTGCGGTGGATTGGTCGCCCCATATGCAGCGCCATCTGGGCGCGCCGGTCAAGGGGATTGCCTTGCACGCGGGATCGCAAACCTCACGCGGCGAAATCGTAATCAGCCGCGCAGGCATTGAGGGCGGCGGCATCTACGAAGTGTCGCGCGCCATGCGCGAGGGCGCGCCGCTGCTGCTGGATCTGATGCCGGACCTGACCATTGATGCCGTCGCAGCGCGGCTGAGCCGCCCGCGCGGCAAGCAGAGTCTGGCCAATCGTCTGCGAAAGGCGCTGAAATGGACGCCGGAGAAACAGGCGCTGCTGATGGAGTTCGGGCGCCCCCTGCCGGACGATCTGGCGCCGCTGATCAAGGCCTTGCCGGTCATTCACCAAGGTCCGTTGCCGATGGATCAGGCGATCTCGACCGCAGGCGGGCTGCGCTTTGATGCGCTGGATACCGGCCTCATGCTGAATGGCCGCCCCGGCACTTTTGCGGCGGGTGAAATGCTGGATTGGGAGGCGCCGACCGGCGGCTATCTGATCACTGCCTGCCTTGCGACGGGCCGGCATGCTGGGCGTGCGGCGGCGAATTGGCTGGTGCGCTAGACAACCTCGGCCTCGTCCAGTTTTTGCAGGATCGCGCCGGCGGTATGCAGCATCTCCTTGCGTTTGCCTTCGTCCATCTTGTCCCAGTTGCGATAGATCATACCCATACGGTGATTGCCCTCAAACCGGTCCCTATGCCGGTCCAAGAAGTGCCAGTAGAGCGTGTTGAACGGGCAGGCATCCGGCCCGGCCTTTTGCTTCACCGAGTAGGCGCAAGTGCCGCAATAATCAGACATCTTGTTGATATAATTACCTGAACTCACGTAAGGCTTCGACGCGATGATGCCGCCATCGGCCCATTGGCTCATCCCGATGGTATTGGGTGCCTCGACCCATTCATAGGCGTCGACATAAACCGATAAATACCATTCATGCACCGCGCCGGGCGCGATGCCGGCCAGCAACGCGAAATTGCCTGTTACCATCAGCCGCTGGATGTGATGCGCGTACCCCTCAGACACGGTCTGGCCTATCGCGTGGGCCATGCAATTCATCCGGGTTTCTCTGCCCCAATACATCGCTGGCAGCGCGCGGTAATGCCCCAGCGCGTTTCGAGCGGTGTAGTCCGGCCCCTCGCGAAAATAGAGCCCGCGCACATATTCGCGCCAGCCGATGATCTGGCGGATGAAGCCTTCGGCGGCGTTGATCGGAACGTCACCCTCCTTCCACGCCTGTTCTACCCGCTGGCACACTTCCAAAGGGTTAAGAAGGCCCAGATTTATGTAGGGTGACAGCAGGGAGTGGTGCAGGAACGCGTCGTCTTGCAGCATCGCATCCTGATAATCGCCGAACCCCTCCAGCAGGTATTTCACGAAATGATCCAGCGCGCGCAGCGCCTGACCGCGCGTGACGGCGAAGTGAAACGGGCGCAGAGTGCCGAAATTACCTGCAAAATGGCCCTCAACCAGTTGCAGGACTTCCTCGGTCACGTCATCAGGGGTGAACTGCATCGGCGCGCTGCGTAGCATGTCGGCCTGCGCTGGTTTGCGGTTGTCGTGGTCGAAGTTCCACTTGCCCCCCGCCGGATCATCGCCGTCCATCATCAGCCCGGTCTTGCGCCGCATCTGGCGATAGAAATATTCCATCCGCAGCTCTTTGCGGCCCTCCGCCCATGAGTCAAATTCGTCCAGAGAGGCGATAAAACGGTCATCGGCCAGCAGGCTGACCTTTAGCGGCATGTCCTCGAGCGCGGCGATCAGGCGCCATTCGCCGGGGCGCGTGGCTATCACTTCGCTGGCGCCGTGCTCCTCGGCGCGGCGCAAAAGCTCGCCGGGGATCGTGCCGGAGCTGCCTGTCGCGTCCAGCCTGGTATAGGCAACGGTCCAACCGTCTGCCTCCAGGCTGGCCGCAAAGTGGCGCATGGCGGCCAGAACCAGCGCAATCTTTTTCGGATGGTGCGGGACATATTCCGTCTCGCCCGTGACCTCGGCCATAACCACCACATCAAGCGTTTTATCCGCGGCGCAAAGCGCGCTGAGCCCCTCGCTCAGCTGGTCGCCCAGAACAAGTACCAGACGCGGCGCTACCACTCCACGCGCATCCCCTGCCAGTCAAAGAACTGACCGCTGTCCTGTGGGCCCAGCCCCTCCAGTACCGACAGGAGGTTATGCGCCGCCTCATCCGGCGTGACAGTGGGGTGATTGCCGGCGAATTTCGCGGTCAGGTCCGTTTGCACCGTGCCGGGGTGCAGTGCGACGCACACAGCTTCTCGGTGGGTGCGCTTGAGCTCGATCGCGGCGGAATGGATCATCTGGTTCAGCGCCGCCTTGGCGGTGCGATAGGAATACCAGCCGCCCATCTTGTTATCGCCGATGGATCCGACGCGCGCCGACAAGGCAGCAAAACAGCTGAGGCCATTGCGCGGGAGGCGGTGCAGCGCGTGTTTCATCACCAGCGATGGACCGATGCAATTGATGGCGAACTGGGCGGCCATGGCATCGGCATCCAACTCTTTCAGGGCTTTTTCGGGGCCGTTGCCGTTCAGCTCCAGCGCGCCGGTCGCGACGAAAATCAATTGGAATTCGCCCTCCACCCGGTCGAGCGTGTCCTTGATGCTGGCCTCGTCCGTGATGTCCAGACCATCGGCACTGCGCGACAGGGCTGTCACTTCGCTGCCGTTTTGTTGCAATTTCGCGGTGATCGCACTGCCGATACCGCCCGAGGCGCCGATGATGAGGGATCTATGTGTCATGACTGAAATTGTAGGAGGGCGGCGCGGCGCTTCAACGCCCGGCAGAGAAAAAAGCGGCTTTTCATCGCGGCCAGCTTTGCGTAACGTGTCGCGCATGAACATGATGCAGCATATCGCCTCTGAAGCACACGGCCCGCGCCGTGCGTTGCGTGCTGCCCTGCTGCTAAGCCGCCTCTGAGCGTGCCTGCTCGGCGCGAACGCTCAGGGGATATGCTTTACGCGCCGGATATCAGACCGGAACCCGCATCAGGACCAACTCCATGACAGTACCGCATGTATTTCAGCGCAGTGACGTGGCCGCGATCCAGCAACATTTTCAGACGGATAAATGACAATGACCGATAAGAGCACCGACACGAGCAAAGAGCGCGTCTATATTTTTGACACCACATTGCGTGATGGCGAACAAAGCCCCGGCGCCACCATGACCCACGCCGAAAAGCTGGAGATCGCGCAGCTGCTGGATGAGATGGGTGTCGATATTATCGAGGCGGGTTTTCCCATCGCCTCCGAAGGCGATTTCAATGCTGTCTCCGAGATCGGCAAGCGGTCCAAAGATGCGGTGATCTGCGGGCTGGCCCGCGCGAATCTGCGCGATATCGACCGCTGCTGGGAGGCGGTGAAACATGCGCGCCAGCCGCGTATTCACACCTTTATTGGCACGTCGCCGCTGCACCGCGCCATTCCGAACCTGACACAGGATGAGATGGCCGAGCGTATTCATCAGACGGTCAGCCACGCGCGCAACCTGTGCGACAATGTGCAATGGTCGCCGATGGATGCCACCCGCACGGAATGGGATTATCTGGCCCGCGTCGTCGAGATCGCGATCAAGGCCGGCGCGACCACGGTGAACATCCCCGACACCGTCGGCTACACGGCGCCGGTGGAATCCGCCGACCTGATCCGCCGCCTGATCAATGAGGTGCCGGGCGCGGATGAAATCATCTTTGCCACCCATTGCCATAATGATCTGGGCATGGCGACGGCCAACTCGCTGGCCGCGGTCGAGGGCGGCGCGCGCCAGATCGAATGCACGATCAACGGTCTGGGCGAGCGGGCGGGCAACACCGCGCTGGAGGAGGTGGTGATGGCAATGAAGGTGCGCGGCGACATCATGCCCTATCGCACGCGCATCGACACGACCAAGATCATGAACATCTCGCGCCGCGTCGCCACGGTTTCGGGTTTTGCCGTGCAGTTCAACAAGGCGATCGTGGGCAAGAACGCCTTTGCGCATGAAAGCGGCATCCATCAGGACGGTATGCTGAAGAACGCCGAAACATTCGAGATCATGCGCCCCGCGGACGTGGGTCTGACCGAGACAAATCTGGTCATGGGCAAACATTCGGGCCGCGCTGCTCTGCGCTCCAAGCTCAAGGAATTGGGGTATGAGCTGGCCGACAATCAGCTGAACGATGTGTTCGTTCGTTTCAAGGAACTGGCCGACCGCAAGAAGGAAGTCTATGACGAGGATCTGATCGCGCTGGCCAGCACGGACGCGTCCGAGGAGGAAAACAGACTTGTTATCAAGTCCTTGCGCGTGGTGTGCGGCACCGAAGGCCCGCAGACGGCGGCCCTGACGCTGGAGATCGATGGCACGGCGCACGAAACCGAGGCAACGGGCGATGGCCCGGTGGACGCGTGTTTCAACGCGGTCAAAAACCTCTTTCCGCACGAGGCGCGGTTGCAGCTGTATCAGGTGCATGCCGTGACCGAAGGCACGGACGCGCAGGCGACGGTCACGGTCAAAATGGAGGAGGGCGGACGCATCGTGACCGGCCAATCGGCCGATACGGATACAGTCGTCGCTTCTGCCAAGGCGTATGTTCACGCGCTTAGTCGCCTGATCGTGCGGCGCGAGCGGTCGGGCAAGGACACGCCCGAAGTCAGCTACAAGGACGTGGTCTAGAACGCAGCGCCCGGTCCCCGACAGGGCCGGGCGCTGTCTTCAACTTTGCGGGCGTATGTCCTTCATCGCCAGCAGGGCGGCACGGGTTATCATCAGCCCGCCGCAAATCTTGTTCATTAGTCCAAAGCGCGATCCGCGAAGCGCACCTGCGGCACGTGTGCCCGGCCAGCCCCACAGGATCAGGATCGTGCCGTCGACCACAATACAGGTTGCGCCAAGGATCGCCACCTGTGGCAGAACAGGCGCCGCGGGATTGATGAATTGCGGAAACAGCGCGCCAGAAAAACCACCGCATAAGGGTTTGCCATTGAGGTGAAAAACCCATGCCGGAAAAGGCGCGCAGCGCCGTTGGCAATGGTTTGTATATGTTGATCATCGCCTTTGGACAGGATCAGTTGCAGGCCGATCCACGCCAGATAGGCGACGCCCAGCCATTTGATCAGCGCAAAAGTAGTTGCCGATGTGGCGATGATCGCCGCAAGCCCGAAAGCGGCGGCGCTCATCTGGATCGCGTTGGCTGACAGGTCGTCCGCGACGGTTCACAGGCTGCGGCGCGGCCCGTGCCGGATGGCGTTCGAGATGATCAAAAGCTGGCTGGTGTCGGGCGGGGTGGCGAAGAAAACGGCAACGGCGGCGAGGTAGAGCAGATAGGTCTCGACAGGCATTGCATCGTCCCTTTGGGGGCGTCCTTAATTGATGGCGCGGATCAGCTTGCGCTCCAGCACGCGCAGCACCTGTCGCAGGTCGGCGCCGCGCTTCAGGATCTGCCCGTCCATGCCTATCACGGCGTATTGCCCCTGCTTGCCGCGCAGCTTGGGCCGCTTTTCGATCCGATAGAGCGGGTATTCGGCAGTGCGTCGGAACACCGAAAAGATGGCGACATCCCGCAGGCTGGAAATGCCGTAATCGCGCCACTCACCCGCTGCCACCATGCGCCCGTATAGGGACAGGATCACGCCCAGTTCGGTCCGGTGAAACGCAACCCTGTCTGGCGCGGTGAAGTTGGGTGAAGGCGACTGATAGCTCATGTTTTCAGAGTTGCGCCGATATTTCGGTAAATCAAGCCTTTATCTGCTGGCTAAAGACCCTCACGCGAATTGGCCCTGACAGAACCATCCGGGGCTAAGCGCGGCGCCGTGGGCATAGAACAACCACATACGCATGCCGCCAATTGTGACGATGTCCCAATAATCACGCACACCACTGCGCCATTCCGGCTCGTCCAGCCACCATTCGGGCGCAATCCGCTCGGGGCCGCGCGCATCTGCCAGGTCGTGCAGGGCGCCGCGCCAGCGGAACTGCGCGGGCGGGCGCGGCACCTCGGGGGCTGTCACCAGCTCGGGTCGCCAGATCAGCAGGGGCCGGTCGTTTGGCGGGCTGGGCCAGGTGCCGGGTGCTGCAGGCTCGGACCATGCGGCGGGCTGAATAGTTGCGCATTTTTCGGGGATGTGGCTGCTGGCCGGGTGGCGGCGCGTGATCGCATCCAGCCCGGTGCGTGCGCCGATACGCCCGATCAGATCCTCCATTGTCGTATCGCGCTCGGCGCGGCGGCGCGCGGCGTTGCCCGCGTCCAGATGTCCGGCGGGGCGGGCACTGTACAGCGGCTCGGTTTGGGTGGCGACCAACCGCAGGACGTCGATGCCATAGCCTGCATCAAGATCGTCCAGCTTCATTGCCAGCAGGGGCGCGATGCGGTCCGGCTGATCGGCGGGGCGGGCAAGGCCGATCTCGACCCAGACCATCGTGTCATCGCTGCGATAAGCCTCCAGCCGAACGGCGCGTGCGCCCTGTCCCTTGTCGCGCAGCATTTCGCACAGGCGCGGGGTCAGACGATCAAGGGCGGCCTCCACATCCTCACGCAGGCCGATCGGTTCGGGCAGGCTGAGCCGTGTGGCATAGCGCGGGGGCGCAGCACGGGGTGACACCGGTTCGGGCACCGCCCCGAGCGCCTGATCCATGCGCAAGAGCAACCCCCTGCCAAAGCGGCGCGCCAGCGGGCCACGCGGCTGGCCGGTCAGATCGCCGATCCGGCGCAGGCCAAGGCGGGCGAGGGCGGCGGTTGTTTCACCGTCCAGCCGCAGCGCCGCGACAGGCAGGTTTGCCAACACCTGCCGCGTCTGTCCGGGTGCCGCGATCCGCGGTGCGGCCCCACTGGTGCCGGGGGTGGGGGCCGCGCCGCCGCGCTCCCAATGACGTCGCTTGGCGGCGCGCGACCGGGTGGCTCGCGCCTCCTGATCAATGGCGTCGCCGGATCTGTCGTGGCCCGCGCTGCGCCCCGCATAGCGCGCCAGCGCCCATGCCGCGCCGGGCGTGTCAGCCAGACCGCATTCCGCCGCGACGCCCATGTCGCCGACCTCCTCCACCAGCCCGGTCATCAGCGTCGTCTCGCCGCCGAACAGATGCGCGCAGCCGGTGATGTCCAGCATCAACGCATCCGGCGGCTGGGCCGCGACCCAGGGCGTATAGCGCCCGGCCCAGCGGGTCAGCACATTCAGAAACGCCGCCTCGGCATGGGGGTTGCGCAGCCGCGTGATAAGGCCTGCGCACATCGCATGAGCATCGCGGGAAGGCTGGCCTACGCGCAGACCTGCCGCCTCGGCCAAAGGACACAGCGCACTGATGATTTGCATCTGGCCGGTCTCTTCCAGCACTGCAAAGGGCGCGCCGTGCAGATCGCCCAGACGGCGCAGCAGACGGTCAGCCCCAAGGCGGGGAAACCAGACAGAGAGGATTCGGCGATTGGCCATGGCAACATCTTGTTCGCTATTTGTTCCTAATTATAGTTTGAAACAGAGCGAGTCGAGTCACAGCCATGCCTGAGACATCTTATAGCGCTAGACCGGGCGCATGCCGCCCGGCCCATGCCATATTCCTGTCAGCCGCACCAGATGCGCGTTATCCGGCCTGCTGCGTCGATATCGACGTTCAGTCGGTCAATCCTGTGATCCATTGTCATCGCCGTGTCCGGCCCAAGGATGCGCACAGGGCGGTTCGGCGCGCTGAAATCGTAGGCTTTATGATTTTTGCCCACCCGGTCCGAATAAGCAGACGCGCCACAGGCATTGTAATCGGAACGATCCAGGACGGGATTCTTGGCCGTCTTGGGCTGGCAAGCAGCCAGCGCCAGCACGGCGGGAGCGACCAGACAGATCGCAACAGATAAACGTGACATTGAAAACTCCATATATTCTGTAACTCAGGATGCCTCTATACGGGCAGCTTTCAACCCGTGTTTCTTTGTTATGTTGAAACCGCGCTGCATTTCGCCCAAAGTCTGCCGGGACATATGACACGTATTTAAGGGGCATGATCATGCGCACGACAGCAGCTGTGGCACTAGAGGCCGGTAAACCATTGGAAATCATGGAGGTCAATCTGGATGGCCCCCGCAAAGGCGAGGTCCTGGTTGAGATCAAAGCGACCGGCCTGTGCCATACTGACGAATTCACCCGCTCGGGCGACGACCCGGAGGGAATCTTTCCCGCCATTCTGGGCCACGAGGGCGCGGGCGTCGTGATCGAGGTGGGCGAGGGCGTGACATCGCTGGAAGTGGGCGATCATGTCATCCCGCTCTACACGCCGGAATGCCGCGAGTGCGAGTATTGCCTCAACCCGAAAACGAACCTCTGCCAGTCGATTCGCGAGACGCAGGGGGCCGGTCTGCTGCCTGACGGCTCGACCCGGTTCTCGATGCTCGACGGCACGCCGATCCATCATTACATGGGCTGCTCGACCTTCGCCAACCATACCGTTGTACCCGAAATCGCGCTGGCCAAGGTGCGCAAGGACGCGCCGTTTGAGAAGATCTGCTATATCGGCTGCGGCGTGACTACCGGCATCGGCGCTGTGATCAACACCGCCAAGGTGGAAATCGGCAGCCGCGCCATCGTATTCGGCCTTGGCGGCATCGGCCTGAACGTCATTCAAGGCCTGCGCCTTGCGGGCGCCGATCAGATCGTCGGCGTCGATCTGGATCCGGGCAAGAAGGAGATGGCCACCCGCTTTGGCATGACGGATTTCGTCAACCCCAAGGACGTAAAGGGCGATCTGGTCGGCCATCTGGTCGAACTGACCCGCGGCGGCGCCGATTATACATTTGACGCCACCGGCAACGTGGGCGTGATGCGCACCGCGCTGGAAGCCGCGCACAAGGGCTGGGGCGAGAGCATCATCATCGGCGTGGCCCCTGCGGGCGCCGAAATCGCGACGCGCCCCTTCCAGCTGGTCACGGGCCGCACATGGAAGGGCACGGCATTCGGCGGTGCGCGCGGGCGCACAGACGTGCCGAAAATCGTCGATTGGTACATGGACGGCAAGATCGAGATCGACCCGATGATCACGCATATCCTGAAGCTGGACGAGATCAACAAAGGCTTTGACATGATGCATGCGGGCGAGAGCATTCGCAGCGTTGTGGTTTACTGATCCGGTAAACCTTCTGCGCATTTGAGGGCGGCCCCATCGGGCCGCTCTTTTTCGTTGGAGGCGCGCGCTCTTGCGCCGCGCGTTCTGCAGCATAGGTTTACCGCCAACGCTTATGAAAAAAGGAGCCATCAAAATGGCCGACACATCCTACACTCCGCCTGACGTCTGGACCTGGGACAAGGAAAGCGGCGGCAGGTTCGCCAGCACCAACCGCCCCATAGCAGGGCCGACCCACGACAGGGAATTGCCAGTCGGCAAGCATCCCTTTCAGCTCTATTCGCTGGCCACGCCCAATGGCGTCAAGGTGACGGTCATGTTCGAGGAATTGCTGGCCGCCGGCCATGACGCCGAATACGACGCCTGGCTGATCGACATCGGCGAGGGCGATCAATTCGGCAGTGGCTTCGTGGAAATCAATCCAAATTCCAAGATCCCGGCGCTGATGGACCGCTCGCGCGACACGCCCGTTCGCGTGTTTGAATCGGGTTCAATCCTGCTGCATCTGGCAGAGAAATACGGCGCGTTCCTGCCCGCATCCGGCCCCCAGCGTACCGAGGTGATGAACTGGTTGTTCTGGCAAATGGGCAGCGCGCCTTACCTGGGGGGCGGTTTCGGCCATTTCTATGCCTACGCGCCGGAAAAATACGAATACCCGATTAACCGCTTCGCAATGGAGACAAAGCGTCAGCTGGACGTGCTGGACCGCGCATTGGCCGAGCGTACTTACATTGCCGGCGACGATTACAGCATCGCCGATATCGCAATCTGGCCTTGGTACGGGCAGCTCGCGCTGGGACGGCTCTATGACGATTCGGTAACGTTCCTTGATATCTCCAGCTATGAAAACCTGATGCGCTGGGCCAAATCTATCGATGCGCGCCCCGCCGTGCAGCGTGGCCGCATGGTCAACCGCAGCTTTGGCGAACCGGAAACGCAGCTGCATGAACGCCACGCGGCATCGGATTTCGATACTCAGACACAGGACAAGATCGGCGGTCAGTAACGCCTACTGGTTGGCGCGGGTGGCCAGAACGCCCGCGCCCGTCTGCCGGATCGGCACATCGGCGCGCAGTTTCCAATCGTATTTGGTATCGTCGCGCACTTCATCCCAGTGCAGAAAACCACCTGTGCGCCACGGATCAAGCACGATCCCATTCTTCCACGAATCGCCGCGCGCGAAAACCACAGCCGTGGAATGCTCCAGCCGGAAAGGGTTGTCGGCATTGGCCACCAGCCGATTGAATTGCAGCGTGGCATAGCGCGCATGTGTCATGCGCGTCTGGATATCGCGCGCCCAGTGATAGCACAGGCCGCGTTCCTTCAGGCCCACATTCACCTTGGCGTTATGAACCAGCGGCCCGTCCACGATTTCGTATTCGCGGCGCAGATCGTCGCCCACGGCATAGGCCATGCGCGCGGCGCGGGCCGCCTCGGCGGGGTCCACGTCCGGGCCAAGCGCCAGCAGCGCCATTTCCAGTCCGGCCACGTCACTGCGGTCCGCCGGCTCCTTCGGCGCGCCGCCGCATCCCGCCAACAGCGCCGCGGCGCCTGCGCCCAGAAGTATCGCTCGTCTCGTGCTCATAATCGCCTCAACCACTGTCTTTGCAGCATGTTCTAATCGCGCCGCGTCGCCGGGACCAGCCCCGCGTTGCGCAGGTGACAATCGCCGTGCCGCGCGGTAGGGCATTGTGAGGCAATGCAGGAGTCACCCCATGTCAGATCGTGATCGCACCCCCCTTCTGGCTGTCCTTATCGACGCCGACAACACTTCGCCCAAATGGACCAAGGCCATTTTTGAAGAGATCGCCGGTATCGGCGAGGCGTCCGTGCGGCGCTGCTATGGCGATTTTTCATCTCAGCAGATGAGCGGCTGGAACAAGGTCCAGGCCGAGTTTGGCCTCGTGCCGCACCACCAGCCCGCCAACACCGTGGGCAAGAATGCCAGCGACATTGCGCTGGTGATCGACGCGATGGATCTGATGCATTCGGGCCGCTTCGACGGGTTTGTTCTGGTGTCATCCGACAGCGATTTTACCCGCCTGGCGTCCCGCGTCCGCGAACAGGGGCTCGAAGTCTTTGGTATCGGCGCCAAGAAAACCCCCGAGGCGTTTCGTCAGGCCTGCAAGCGGTTCATCTATCTGGAAAACCTCGGCGGCGCGCCCGACGACACCCCCAGCAAGCCCGTCGGCCAGAACCTGACCGAAGCGCGCGACCTGCTGTTCAAGGCGATGGACAGCATCGATCAGGACAGCGACTGGTACGCGCTGGGCCGACTTGGCCAGCAGATGACGGCCGCCAACCCTGATTTTGACACTCGCAGCTATGGCCACAAGAAACTGAGCGATCTCATCGCCGCGATCAAGGTGCTGGAGACGCGCCGCGAAGGCAATCAGTTGATGGTGCGCCGGATGGACTGACATGGGCGTGCGCCGGGGCGTAATCTGGACAACAGCCGCGCCCTGTGACACATCAATCCCGACCAAGGAGCGCCAAATGACCATTACCCGTTTCGCACCATCGCCCACCGGCTATATCCATGTCGGCAATCTACGCACCGCGCTGATGAACTATCTCATCGCGCGCAAGGCTGGCGGCACGTTCATCCTGCGCATCGACGACACCGATCCCATCCGCAGCAAGGAAGAGTATGTTGATGCGCTAAAGCAAGACCTGGACTGGCTGGGCCTGCATTGGGACCGGGTCGAGCGTCAGTCAGAACGGCTGGACCGCTACCACGACGCCGCCGAGAAACTGCGCGACATGGGCCGGTTCTACGAGGCGTTCGAGACCCCGACTGAATTGGACTTGAAGCGCAAGAAACAGCTGAACATGGGCCGCCCGCCGGTTTATGATCGCGCCGCGCTCAGCCTGGACGAGGCCGCCCGCGACAAGCTGCGCGCAGAGCGGGGGGCAGGCGTCTGGCGGTTCAAGCTGGACCAGCAGCGGATTGAATGGAACGATGGCGTCCTGGGTGATATCAGCATTGATGCCGCGTCGGTCAGCGATCCGGTGCTGATCCGGGGCGATGGGCAGGTGCTTTATACGCTGGCGTCAGTCGTGGATGACACGGATATGGGCGTGACGCATATCGTGCGCGGCTCGGACCATGTGACCAACACGGCCACACAGATCCAGATCATCGAGGCGCTGGGCGGCAGCGTTCCGCAATTTGCACACCACTCGCTGCTCACTGGTCCGCAGGGCGAATCGCTGTCCAAACGGCTGGGTACGCTGTCTTTGCGCGATCTGCGTGCCCAAGGGGTTGAGCCTGCCGCGCTGCTCAGCCTTATGGCGCGGCTCGGGTCGGCCGATCCGGTCGAACTGCGCACAGATATGGCTGAATTGATCGACGGCTTTGACATTTCGCGCTTTGGTTCGGCGCCGACGAAATTTGATGTGGCGGACCTCTTTCCGCTGACCGCGCATTACCTGCAAGGACTGGATTATGAGGCCGTGAAACCGCGCATTGCCGCGCTGGGCGTGCCCGAGGATCTGGGCCCGCAGTTCTGGGCGGTGACGCGTGACAACATCACGACGCTGGGTGATCTGGACGCATGGTGGGCCATGTTCCGCGACGGCGCCGAGCCGGTGATCGACGACGAGGACGCAGAATTCATTGTGACCGCGATGACGTTGCTACCCTCTGGCCAACTAGACGAATCCAGTTGGAGCACTTGGACGACCGCCGTAAAGGAAGAAACCGGCCGCAAGGGCAAGCCGCTGTTCATGCCGCTGCGCAAGGCGCTGACCGGGCAGGCCCATGGACCGGAAATGGCGCAGGTCCTGCCGCTTCTCCAGGTGATTCGCGCGCGCGGTTAGGCGCGGCGCATCTGCACGCCAAGACGGTCCAGCGCGGCATCGACAGTGTCGCGCTCTTCGCCGGTCAGGCGGCAGGCGCGCGGATAATGCGGCGCGGCGCGGTCGTCCAGCACGGGTGCCTCCCATCCGTCGGTCGTGTCGAAAAAATGCTGCGCTCCGGCTGCGCCAAATTCGCGCAGGTAGCCCTGCACAACCACGTCAATATAGCTGAGCAACAGGTGATGATCGCCGCCCTTTGCATGCTGGTGAGTGTCCGGGACAGAATAAACTGCGATCTGCGGGCGCTGGGGCAGGGGGTGGTCCACCATATGTTCCGCCGGAACGCGGTCATACGCCCCTTCGCGAATATCCAGCGCATGCCAATCTGCATCCGGCACCGGGGCAATCAGCCCATCAATCCAGCCGTCTTCGTCCCGCGTGACCGATAAAAACGCGACTTCGCGCAGGCTGGTCGGGCGCCACGTGCGCCGCCAGCCGTTCAGGCGGGCCGGATGCGCCTGCTTGAAGCTGTGGGTGTCGCGGTTCACCAGGCTGCCGTAGCCAAAGAAATACGCATGTACGGGGGCGGTCATGAAGTGCAACCTCTCTGTTGGCTTCTCACAGAAATTGCGGTCAAGCCGCCTAACTTCAAGAGGGAGGCGCGGAATGATCAATTTCTCTTGCCGCGCCTTGCGCAGTATACTACGGTCTACGACGATTGGATCGGGAGAACCGGCATGCGCCGGTGCCGAAGGAGCAACCGCCCCGGAAACTCTCAGGCGAACGGACCTTTGCAATCATCAGACTCTGGAGAGTGCTCCTTCAGCGGGGCCGCCGAAGGGATAGCGATCTCAGGCAGCAGGACAGAGGGGGCATCGTGGCGCAGTCCGTACCGGATATTTGTGCCTTTGCGATGCCGACGTTGATTCCCATCGACCCGGCAGCCATGACAGGAGGCTGGGATGAGCGATTTGAAGACGACCGTGCTGAATGCGTTGCACCGCGAATTGGGGGCCAAGATGGTTCCGTTTGCGGGCTATGACATGCCCGTTCAGTATCCGATGGGCGTGATGAAAGAACATCTGCATTGCCGCGCGCATGCCGGTTTGTTCGATGTCAGCCACATGGGCCAGATCGTCATTACCGCCCCCGGCGGCTATGCCGAAATTGCGGCCGCGATGGAAGCATTGGTGCCGGTTGACGTGGTCGGCCTGGCTGATGGGCGCCAGCGATATGCGATGTTCACCAACGCGCTGGGCGGGATCGAGGACGATTTCATGATCGCGCGGCGCGGGGAAGAGATGTTCGTCGTGGTCAACGCCAGCCGCAAGGATGCCGACATCCCACGCATGAAAGAGGCGATGACCGGCTGCGAGGTGAAGGAGATCACAGACCGCGCCTTGCTGGCGCTGCAGGGGCCCGACGCCGAATCGGTGCTGGAGGCATTGGTGCCGGGCGCCGCCGCGATGCGGTTCATGGATATTGCCGTGCTGCCATCGGAGTATGGCGACGTTTGGCTGTCCCGCTCGGGCTATACCGGCGAGGATGGGTACGAAGTTTCGGTCGAGGACGGCCGCGCCGAGGAATTGGCGCGCGCGCTGCTTGCGCACGACGCGGTTGAACCCATCGGTCTGGGCGCGCGCGACAGTCTGCGGCTGGAATCGGGCCTGTGCCTTTATGGGAACGACATTGACGCTGGCACCACGCCGGTCGAAGCCAATCTGGGCTGGGCGATCCAGAAGGTACGCCGCTCGGGCGGCAGCCGCGCGGGCGGGTTTCCCGGCGCCGATGTGATCCTGCCGCAGCTGGTATCGGGCGCAGAGCGTCGCCGCGTCGGGCTGTCGCCCGAAGGCCGCGCGCCGATGCGTCAGGGCACGCCGCTCTTTGCGGATGAAACCGCCGAGACCGCCATCGGCACTGTCACCTCCGGCGCTTTTGGTCCGAGCATCGAGGCGCCAATGTCGATGGGCTATGTTTCAACCGATCTGGCGGTGCCGGGCACCACGGTTTACGGTGAGGTCAGGGGTAAACGCCTGCCCGCCAAAGTGGTGGCGCTGCCCTTCAGAGCTGCAAACTTCAAACGCTGATATTCAAGGGAGATCCCAGGCATGAAATACACAGAAGAACACGAATGGCTGCGCGTCGAAGATGACGTGGTCGTGGTCGGCATCACGGAACACGCCGCCGAACAGCTGGGCGACATCGTCTTTGTCGAACTGCCCGAAGTCGGCACCGAAGTTGTCAAGGATGACGATGTTGTCGTCATCGAAAGCGTCAAGGCCGCCAGCGACATTCTGGCCCCGATTGATGGCGAGATCGTCGAAGTGAACGACATGCTGACCGACACGCCCAGCACCGTGAACGAGGATGCCATCGGCAAAGGCTGGATGTTCAAGATCAAGACTGATGATCTGAGCCAGCTGGACGAAATGATGGACGAAGCCGCCTACAAGAAATTCATAGGCTAGGCGCCTTTGGCCCGCCGGCGGAGTGTCCGGCGAGAGTATTTTTGGAAAGATGAAAGAGGGCGGGGCGCCTTTGCGGCCTGCCCGGTTTCCCGAACCTGTTGGAGTGTGACATGACATTCGAGCCCACCGACTATCTGCCGTATGATTTTGCCAATCGGCGCCATATCGGGCCTTCGCCCGAGGAAATGGCCGAGATGCTGAATGTGCTGGAGGTTGACAGTCTTGATACGCTGATCGACCGGACCGTGCCCAAGGCAATCCGGCAAAAAGAGCCGCTGGAATTTGGCAAGGCCATGTCCGAGCGCGAACTTTTGCACCATATGCGCCGCGTCGCGGGCAAGAACAAGGTTCTGGTATCACTGATTGGTCAAGGCTACCACGGCACGGTGACGCCGCCGGCGATCCAGCGCAATATCTTTGAAAACCCGGCCTGGTACACCGCCTATACGCCGTATCAGCCTGAGATATCGCAGGGGCGTCTTGAGGCTTTGCTGAACTTCCAGACGATGATCAGCGACCTGACCGGACTGGAGATTGCGAACGCATCTCTGCTGGATGAGGCAACGGCCTGCGCCGAGGCGATGACCACCGCGCAGCGTGTGGCCAAATCCAAGGCCAAGGCGTTCTTTGTCGACCGCGACTGCCATCCTCAGAACATCGCGCTGGTGCAGACCCGCGCAGAGCCTCTGGGTATCGAGGTGATTGTCGGCAATCCGGACAAGATGGAGGCCGATAAGGTATTCGGCGCGCTGTTCCAGTATCCGGGCACCTACGGCCATGTGCGCGATTTCACCGATCACATCGCCGAATTGCACAAGCATGATGCCATCGGCATCGTGTCCGCCGATCCGCTGGCCCTGACCCTGCTGAAAGAGCCGGGCGCGATGGATGCCGATATTGCCGTGGGCAGCACCCAGCGGTTCGGCGTGCCTTTGGGCTATGGCGGTCCGCACGCGGCTTATATGGCCTGCCGGGATGCGTACAAGCGCGCCATGCCGGGGCGTCTGGTTGGCGTGTCCGTCGACAGCCATGGCAACCGCGCCTATCGCCTCGCGCTGCAGACGCGCGAGCAGCATATCCGCCGCGAAAAGGCCACCAGCAACGTATGCACCGCGCAGGCCCTGCTGGCCGTGATGGCGTCGATGTATGCCGTATTCCATGGGCCGAAAGGTCTGAAGGCCATCGCCCAGCGTATCCACCGCAAGACGGTGCGCCTGGCCAAGGGGCTGGAGGCTGCCGGATTTCAGGTGGATCCGCAGGCGTTCTTTGACACGATCACGGTTGATGTCGGGCCGCTTCAGGCTGCTGTGCTGAAATCGGCGGTGGACGAGGGCATCAACCTGCGCCGCGTCGGCGAGACGCGCGTCGGCATCGCGCTGGATGAATGCACCCGGACGAAAAACATTGAAAGCGTCTGGCGTGCCTTCGGTATCGAGCACGAGGATGATGATTTCACGCCCGAGTACCGCGTGCCGGACAAAATGCACCGCACCTCCGATTTCATGACCCATCCGGTGTTCCACATGAACCGGGCCGAGACGGAAATGATGCGCTATATGCGCCGTCTGGCCGACCGGGATCTGGCGCTGGACCGCGCGATGATCCCGCTGGGCAGCTGCACGATGAAGCTGAACTCAGCGGCCGAAATGATGCCGGTAACTTGGCGCGAATTCTCGCGGATGCATCCGTTCGTGCCACGCGATCAGGCTGAGGGCTATCACGAACTGATCGATGATCTGAGCGATAAACTGTGCCAGATCACCGGCTATGACGCGATCTCGATGCAGCCCAATTCGGGCGCGCAGGGCGAGTATGCCGGGCTGCTGTCCATCGCGGCCTATCAGCGCGCCAATGGGCAGGGCGACCGCAACGTCTGCCTGATCCCGACGAACGCGCATGGCACCAACCCCGCCAGCGCCAGCATGGTCGGCTGGAAGGTTGTGCCGGTCAAATGCAACGCGCGCGGCGATATCGACGTCGATGATTTCCGCGCCAAGGCCGAGAAACACTCGGACAAGCTGGCCGCCTGCATGATCACCTATCCCAGCACGCATGGCGTGTTCGAGGAAACCGTGATCGACGTGTGCAAGATCACCCATGAACATGGCGGACAGGTCTATATCGACGGGGCCAACATGAACGCGATGGTCGGGCTGTCGCGCCCCGGCGATCTGGGCGGGGATGTCAGCCACCTGAACCTGCACAAGACGTTTGCCATCCCGCATGGCGGCGGCGGTCCGGGCATGGGGCCGATCGGCGTCAAATCGCATCTGATCCCGCATGTTCCGGGACATCCGCATACCGGCGGCACTGAAGGGCCGGTTTCGGCGGCGCCCTACGGCTCGCCGTCGATCCTGCCTGTTTCGTGGGCGTATATCCTGATGATGGGCGGCAAGGGTCTGACGCAGGCGACGCGGGTGGCGATCCTCAATGCCAACTACATCGCCAAGCGGCTGGAGGGGGCGTATGACGTTCTCTACAAGGGCGAAAACGGCTATGTGGCGCATGAGTGCATTCTGGATACGCGCCCGTTTGCAGATTCGGCGCATATCACGGTGGACGACATCGCCAAGCGTCTGGTTGATTGCGGGTTCCACGCTCCGACGATGAGCTTCCCGGTCTCGGGCACGCTGATGGTGGAGCCGACCGAGAGCGAGAGCAAGGCCGAACTGGACCGGTTCTGCGACGCGATGCTGGCGATCCGGCAGGAAATCCGCGACGTCGAAGAGGGCAAGATTGACGCCGATAACAACCCTCTGAAGAATGCGCCGCACACGATGGAGGATCTGGTCCGCGACTGGGACCGCCCCTATACGCGCGAGCAGGGCTGCTTCCCCCCCGGTGCGTTCCGCGTGGACAAGTATTGGCCGTCCGTGAACCGTGTCGATAACGTGTATGGCGACACCAATCTGGTCTGCACCTGCCCGCCGATGGAGGATTATGCCGAGGCGGCGGAATAGCGTTTTCGCGGCAAGATGAACGACATGGAAAAGCGGGCCCACGACGGCCCGCTTTTTCGTTTCTGCGTGGCTCGGTCGCCTCTTGCGCTATTCTCTGGATCTCAAGACCTGAGCCGGGCTTGCGGCCAACGGCCTCAGCGCAAACACCAGCGCCGTGATCAACGTCACCAGTATGCCAGCCCCGACGATCAGCAAGGCAGGCCGCCACAGGACGGTATATTCTACCTCCAGCAGGTAATGGCTGACTGCCCAGCCGCCCAAGGCGCCGGCGCCGATGGCAACCGCGCCCGCTGCACCGCCCAAGAGTATCGCCCGCATGGCAAGGCTGGCCAGGATGCGTCCGCGAGTTGCGCCCAGCGTTTTCAGAACGGCAGCCTCGTAGATTCGCGCCCGCTGATCCGCTACGGCGGCGCCGATCAGAACCAGAAATCCGGTCAGCAGCGTGGCGGATGCGCCCCATGAGGTTGCAGCGGCCAGCCCGCCCAGCAGGTCTGCCACCCGATCGATGGCGCTGCGCACGGAAATCCCGGTGACATTGGGATAGGCGTCCGACACGCTGCGCAGGATGCGGGCTTCGGCCTCCTCCTTGGCATAAACGGTGGCGATGGCGCTGTGCGGCGCGCCCTCCAGCGCGGCAGGGTTCATCACCATGATGAAGCCGATCCCGGCGGTGGAGAAATCAACCTCGCGCAGGCTGGTCAGGGTTGCTGTGACGTCGCGGCCAAGGATGTTGACGGTGATCTCGTCGCCCAGCGCCAGCCCCATCTCGCGCGCCTCCTCGGCGGCAAAGCTGAGTTGCGGCGGGCCGTCATAATCTGCGGGCCACCATGCCCCAGCCACCAGCGGTCCATCCGCCTCTGCGGCATAGCTCACGCCCCGATCGCCGTTCAGCACCCAGTGATCGCCTGCCACCTCTGCGGCGTCGCGCCCGTTGATTTCGGTGATGATCCCGCGCAACATCGGGGCGCTATTGACGCGCGCGACAGCCGGATCGCCCGCCGTCATCTCCAGAAATCCGGGCAGTTGATCGGCTTGCAGGTCAATGAAGAAGAATGACGGCGCGCGTTCGGGCAGATCGTTCGAGATCGAGCCGCGCAATGTGCCGTCGATCTGGCCTACGGCGGCCAGCACCGCCAGCCCGAGGCCCAGCGACAGCATCGTCGGCCCCGCCGTGCTACCCGGCCCACCGATGGCCGCCAGCGCCCAGTGCAGCGCCGGGCGGCCCCGGGCCCATGGCCGCGCCAGCCTTGCCATCGCCCGCACCACGGCGGCGGCGAACGCAAGGATCGCCAGCGCGCCAATGATGCCGCCCGCGGTCCACAGCGTCAGCGCCAGATTGCCGGAAAACCATACTGCGGCACCCAGCAGCGTCGCCAAAAGTAGCGCGATCACAGCGAGGAACGGCCAGCGAGGCAGGGTGCGCTGGCCCTCGCCGCCGTCGCGAAACAGGCTGGCGGCGCGTATATCCTGCACCCGCGACAGCGGCGCGAGCGTAAATATCATCACCGCCAACGCACCATAAATGAGCGCCTCGATCACGGGGCGTGGGTAGAGCGCAAAGTCAGCCGGGACCGGCAGATACGCCGTGATCACAGGGGCCAACAGCACCGGAACCCCAGCCCCCAGCAGGACACCCATGATCAGCCCCAAGACCGCCAGCCCGCCGATTTGGAGGAAATACGTGGCCAGAATTGTAGCCCGGTCCGCGCCCAGCGTGCGCAGGGTGGCGATGGTGGCGGTCTTGGTCGCCAGATAGGCGCGCAGGGCTGCCGAAATGCCAACGCCGCCCACTGCCAGCCCGCTGAGGCCGACCAGCACCAGAAACGCGCCCAGCCGGTCCACAAAGGCTTTGATGCCCGGCGCGCCATTGCGCGCGTCGCGCCATTCGATACCGCTGGTGCCCAGCGCGTTTTGCGCGTCGTTTTCCAGATCATCCAGATCGGCGCCCTTCGGTAGGTCCAGCCGGTAACGTGTGTTGAACAGCGTGCCAGCTTGCAACAGGCCCGACTGTTGGAGCGCCGATGTGCGCACCATGCTGCGCGGCCCAAGGGCAAATCCCGATGCGGCGCCGTCCGGCTCGTCCACCAGCGCGGCCATCAGCACGAATTCCTGACCGCCAAGGCGGAACGTATCGCCGGGCGCCAGCGCCAACCGCGCGATCAGTTGCGGCGCCATGACGCCGCCGGGCAGGCCGCCTTGGCCGTCCAGCGCTGTGGCCAGCGGCATCTCTGGATCCAGCCCGATCGTGCCCGTCAGCGGATAGGCCGCGTCGACCCCCTTGACCTGAGTCAGGGCGCGGTCGCCGCCCGTCGTTACTGCGAGCGAGCGGAAGTCTACGATTTCCGAGACAGCGCTCGCCTTTGCCTCCATCCACGCGCGCTCGGCCTCGTTTGCAAACCGGTAGGTCAGCCCGATCTCGGCATCGCCGCCCAGCAGGACCGCGCCTTTGGATGTCAGTCCCGCCTCGATACTGGCGCGGATCGCGCCGACAGCAGCAATGGCTGCCACGCCCAGAATGATGCAGGCCAGCAGAATGCGAAACCCTGCAAGGCCCCCGCGCAGTTCGCGCCGTGCCAAACGTGCGGCGATGGTCAAATTCATGCAGGCACACTTTCCTGGATACGCCCGTCATGCAGGGCAACCATGCGATCACAGCGCGCGGCCAATTCGGCATCATGCGTCACCAGGATCAGTGTCGCACCATGCTGTGCGCTGAGGTCGAACAGCAGATCGATGATTGCGGCGCCTGTGGCGCTGTCCAGATTCCCAGTCGGCTCATCCGCCAGAATCAGGCGGGGCCGGGGTGCCGTGGCACGGGCCAGCGCAACGCGCTGCTGCTCGCCGCCCGACATCTGCGAGGGGTAGTGGCCTGAGCGTGCAGACAGTCCAACCGCCTCAAGCTGCGCGGCGGCACGCGCCGCTGCATCCTGCGCGTCCGCCAGTTCCAGCGGAACGGCGACGTTTTCCAGCGCGGTCATTGTCGGGATCAGGTTGAAAGACTGAAACACCACCCCCATTGCGCCACGGCGCATCCGCGCCAGCGCATCCTCGTCCAAGCTGTTCAAATCCTTGCCCAGCGTGGTCACGCGCCCGGTGGTCGCCCGCTCCAACCCGCCCATCAGCATCAGCAGCGATGACTTGCCCGACCCGGACGGACCGACCAACGCCAGCGTCTCGCCCGGCGCGACAGCCATTGAAATATCCCTGAGAATCTCGACCTGGCCCATACCCGACCTAAGTGTCAGCCCAACGTTGTGTAACGACACGATTGAAGAGGTCATGAAATGCGCCTGTCTGTAAGGGGTTGGATCACATATGGGGCCGCGTGCCTGAGGGGCAAGGCGCTGCTGCCGGGTCTTTTGGTCGCGGCTTTGGCTGGCGGGGTCGCGTCCGCCGATGACGCCGGGGCGGCGCAGGAGCTTCGTGTCATGGCCTTTGGCGACAGCCTGACCGCGGGGTACGGCTTGCCGCGTGACGACGGATTCGTCGCGCAGCTCAGCGTCTGGCTGCGCGAGAATGGGACGCCGGACGGTGTTCCCGTGCGTTTGATCAATGCCTCAGTGTCTGGCAGCACGACAGCGGGCGGCGTGCGGCGCATAGACTGGGCGCTGGGCGACACCCCCAACGCTATGATCGTCGAGTTGGGCGGGAACGATCTGTTGCGCGGAATAGATCCGGCTGAAACGCGTGCAAATCTGGAGCAGATCCTGTCAAAGGCGGCTGAAAACGATATCGAGGTGCTTTTGGTCGGCCTTATCGCAAAGGATAATTATGGCCCCGATTATCGCACGGCGTTCAACGCGATCTATCCTGATCTGGCAAGCAAATACGACACGCTGTTAATGTTGGATTTCTTCGCCGCTCTGCCCGAGGATGCGGCGGATCTGGCGCCGTATGTTCAGGACGACGGCACGCATCCCAACGCAAAAGGTGTCTCGCTGATTGTCGACAATATCGGCCCTAAGGTTCAGGATCTGGTAGCCCGAAGTCTTGCGACACAGGATTGACAGAATGCATTGAGGCTGTCCTCTACCACGAAAAAGGGGCCCGTTGGGGCCCCGATTTACCACTTATCAACGTCAGGCTTACGCCAGAGCGATGTTCGATGCCGATTCGCGACCGTCGCGGCCTGCTTCGATGTCGAATGTCACTTTCTGGTCGTCTGCCAGGCCGGTCAGGCCGGCGCGCTCGACTGCGGAGATGTGCACAAACACGTCCTTGCCGCCACCATCAGGTGCGATGAAGCCGAAGCCTTTAGTTGCGTTAAACCATTTTACGGTGCCACTGGCCATTCCGTATCTCCTTGGTAGTTGCTGCCCGCGTTGGTGCGGCAGCCCGGCTAGTCAGTGCAAGATCGAGTGCCTGTGCCGTAAGGAGCAGATGGTCGATAGTGGTAACGTCGCAGAAGATAATATGGCGCGTATTCGGGTATTTTGCAAGCCCTAACCACCGCAGAGCGCCGCAGCGCGGTTTTACCGCAGTCGTAAATGGCGCAGTGCGGCGCCGGGCAGGCGGCGCAGCACCAGCAAGCACAGGCCGGGATATTCGACGTCGCCAGCCAGCAGGCGCAGATATGCACTTTTGACCACGGATGACTGGCCGAAGGCGCGCCGGAACAGCGGGTTCAACCGCGGTTCAAAGATCAGCGGACGCAGCCAGCCCGCCATACGCAATCCACGATGCAAGGGACGCAGTGCAGTTCGGTATCGGCGCAGCGCGCTTTGGGGGTTGCCGTCTGCGATGGCGTGCGCCGCCGCAATCCCCGCTGCCGCGCCCGACTGCAGCGCATGCGCAATACCCTCACCCGTAATGGGATCGACCAGCCCTGCTGCATCGCCGATCAGCAGGACACGGCCCCGGCCCGGCACACGCTTGAAATCGCCAAAAGGCAGAAAGTGGCCTTTGACCGGGCAATTGGCGTCCTCGGCCAACGCGGCACGATATTTTGCCAGCCGCGTCTTCATGTCGGGGTTGGGCGCTTGCAGTCCGCCCACGCCAATGGTGGTGCTAGCTGCCTTGGGAAAGCGCCAGCCATATCCCCAGCTGGCGGCATCGAAATCAATACGGATCGTGTCGGTGGCAGGTCCAGGAGGCGCTTCGACTTCCAGCGCAAATCCAATTCGCGCCGGATCGAACGCCCGCCCGAATAGCGCGCGCGCCACCATGCTGTTTACCCCGTCTGCGCCAATCAGGATTTTGCCGGTCAAAACGGTGCCATCGTCCAGTGTGACAGTCGGATTTTCAGTGTTGATTTGTGCGATGCGCTGGCCTGTAAAATCCTTGGCACCGGCGGCCAGCGCGAGGCCCAGCAGATGCGCGTCCATGTCCCGGCGCATCGTCAGATAAAGCGTCGGAGTTTTCTGGATCTCGCCTAGGCGCACATCGCCAGCATGAAAGGCAATTTGGCTATGGGCCTGAAAAAGCGCCGGATCCAGATCTCTGCCAAACGTCTCGCAGTATTGCGTCCGCGCCCGTCCGGTCACCAGCCCGCCGCAAAGTTTGTCGCGTGGGAATTTAGCCTTGTCTATCAGCGCCGCACTCAGCCCAGCCCGCCGTGCCGTGATGGCGGCGGCAGAGCCGGCGGGGCCGGCGCCAATGATGATGAGGTCGAAGGTTTGAGGCTGAATGGACATGTAGGATGCTTTAGGCGGTTTAAAGGTGCCGTGGAAGAGACGTTACCAGATGCTTGTCGTCACACGTGACTATCAACGGCATGACGCGCGCCCGGTTTGATGCGCGCGTCATATCGGAAAATCAGGCCATCGGCATCAGGCCCGGCTTGCGTTCGCCCGCAATTTACCGCGCAAATTTCTTGTGCTTCATGCGCGAAGGCTCCACATCGCCAAGGCGGCGTTTCTTGTCTTCTTCGTAATCCTCGAAGTTGCCCTCAAACCATTCGACATGCGCGTCGCCCTCGAAGGCCAACATATGAGTGCAGATCCGGTCGAGGAAGAAACGGTCGTGCGAAATAACAACGGCGCAGCCGGCAAAATCGACCAACGCGTCCTCTAGCGCGCGCAGTGTTTCAACGTCCAGATCGTTGGTCGGCTCGTCCAGCAGCAGAACGTTGCCGCCCGAGCGCAAGAGGCGCGCCATGTGAACGCGGTTCCGCTCACCGCCCGACAGCAGCGAGACCTTCTTTTGCTGGTCGCTGCCCTTGAAATTGAACGCCCCGCAATAGGCGCGCGCGTTCACTTCGGCATCGCCCAGCTTGATGATATCCTGCCCGTCGGCAATCGCCTCCCACACATTTTCATCCGGGTTCAGATCGTCGCGTGACTGATCAACATAGCTCAGATCAACAGTCGTGCCAAATTCGATCGATCCCGCGTCGGGCTTTTCCTGCCCGGTCAGCATCTTGAACAGGGTCGATTTACCCGCCCCGTTGGGTCCGATCACACCAACAATGCCACCGGGTGGCAGCGAAAAGCTGAGATCTTCGATCAGCAGCCGGTCGCCCATCGCCTTGCGCAGGCCATTCACCTCGATCACCTTCTGACCCAAGCGCTGGCCGTTCGGGATAACAATCTGGGCGCGCGCCAGTTTTTCGCGCTCTGACTGGCCGGCCATCTCGTTATAGGCGTTGATCCGTGCCTTGGATTTGGCCTGACGAGCCTTGGCGCCCTGACGCATCCATTCCAGTTCGCGCTCCAGCGTTTTCTGCTTGGACTTGTCTTCGCGCGCTTCTTGCATCAGGCGCTTTGCCTTCTGCTCCAGCCAGGCCGAATAGTTCCCCTCGTAGGGGATGCCGCGGCCACGATCCAGTTCGAGAATCCAGCTGGTGATGTCATCCAGAAAATACCGGTCATGGGTGACGATCAGGATCGTGCCCTTGTAGGCCATCAGGTGCTGTTGCAGCCAGGCAATGGTTTCGGCATCCAGATGGTTGGTCGGTTCGTCCAGCAGCAGCATATCGGGGGCTTGCAGCAGCAGCTTGCACAGCGCGACGCGGCGCTTTTCACCGCCCGACAGGCTGTCGATATCGGCGTCATCCGCCGGGCAGCGCAGCGCGCCCATTGAAATGTCGATCTGGCTGTCCAGATCCCACAGGTTTTCGGCGTCGATCTGGTCCTGAAGGGCCGTCATCTCCTCCATCAGTTCGTCCGAGTAATCCTCGGCGATCTGCATTGCGATTTCGTTAAACCGCTCCAGCTTGGCCAATTTTGTCGCGACGCCAAGCATCACGTTTTCGCGCACCGACATGGACCCATCCAGCTGCGGCTCCTGCGGCAGGTAGCCGACGGTCGCGTCCTTCGCGGCCCACGCTTCGCCGGTAAAATCCTTGTCCAGACCGGCCATAATTTTAAGCAGGGTCGATTTGCCCGAGCCGTTGACGCCGACGACGCCGATTTTCACACCGGGCAGAAAGCTGAGATGAATATTCTCAAAGCATTTCTTGCCGCCGGGATAGGCCTTGGAGACGTCCTGCATGTGATAGACGTACTGATTGGCTGCCATGATCGCTCTTTCCGTTCTTAGAGGGCCGCATTAGAACGGCCGAGGTTGGAGGTCATGTAACTATCCGGCCCGGTGAATTCAAATGCTGTTATCGTCTTGGACGCGCGCGCGGCGTTCGGGCAACGGGCCGCCAATGTCCGCAATGGGCAGAAGGACAGGCGCTTGCGGCACGGGGTAGGCGCGCAGCCACAGGGAAATTTGGTCCAGCGGCATGGGCCGGGCGATCCCGTAGCCCTGAACCATCGGACATTTGGCGCGGCGCAGGAAATCCAGCTGGCCTTGGGTCTCGATGCCTTCGGCAACCACTTGCATGCCCAGTAGCGCACACATCTGGATGACCGATCGCGTTACAATGCGGGCGCGGTCATCCTCCTCAAGACGGCAGATCATTGACCTGTCCAACTTGATCGCGTCCAGCTGAGTCGAGGACATTTGCGCCAGCCCGGCATGTCCGACGCCGAAGTTGTCCAGCGCGACCCGGACGCCAAGGCTGCGCAGTCGATTGACGGCAGTTGTCAGCTGCGCGGCTTGTGCGGTGATTGTCGTTTCCTGAATTTCGACACAGACACTGGATGGCGGCAAATCACGCGATTGCAGCGCCCAATCCAGCAGGCCGGGATAATCCGCATCTTCAAGAATGCAGCTGGAGACGTTCAGAGACACGCTTAAATCACTAAAGCCCTGGCTGTGCAGATCGGCCAGCGCATCCAATGCGGCATCCATGGCAAGATAATCAATTTGGCTTAACAGTTGCGCTTGCTGGGCGGCTTCGATGAAATCGGCCGGGCACAGCAGACCGCGTGTTGGATGGCGCCAGCGCAGCAAAGCCTCGCATCCGGTAATACGGCCATGCTCCAGATGCAGGATCGGTTGCAGATAGACGGTGAATTGACCCTGTTCGATTGCATGCGCCAGATCACGCGCCAGTTGCCGTTCGGCACGGTAGCGCGCGCCCAGCATATCTGTATACAGAACCGCCCGACCGCGACCCTCTTCTTTGGCGGCGTACAGTGCCTGATCAGCCTGCCGGATCAAGGCCTCTCCGCCACATTGCTCAATTGATGTCGTATCTGTTGAGGCAGACGCCACGCATGTACTGGCACCGATAGAGATGCCAGGCTCCAGCGTGTGGTCTTTCCAGCTCAGAGGCCGGGTTGCGGCGCGCAGTATCTCTTCGGCCCGGCGCATCAGTGTCGCCGTGTCCGGGATGCCGAGACAGATCAGCAAAAACTCGTCGCCGCCGGTGCGGCAGATCAGATCGCCAGAGCGTGTGCAGTTGGTCAGCGCCTTGGCCACATGGCGCAGCACGCTATCGCCGGCAGCGTGACCCAGCGTGTCATTGATCTGCTTGAACTTGTCGAGATCCAGATGAAGCACGCCGACGCGGCCAGCCGTGATGCTTTCGCGCACAGGATCGGATGCCAGATAACGCGACAGTTTCTTGCGATTGCCCAGCCCCGTCAGATCGTCGTGATAGGCGGCGGTTTCCAGGTCATCCTTGAGCTGGACCAGCGCGGCCTGGACGCGGACCTGTTCGCTGATGTCGCGGCAGGTGACGACCACCATTTTCTGCGTATCGTCCGGCCCCAGATTGATCAGTGCATGGCTTTGCTGATTCCAGAATTTTGTGCCGTCGCGGCGCATGTGCCGTGTCACGCGAAACGTTTCGAACAGAGAGCTGTGGGGTACGTAGCGAAACTGCGTCAGTTCTTTCTGGGTTGGGCGGTTTTTGGGTAGGTTTATGACTTCGGCTGGGTTGCGCCCGCGCATCAGGTCCAGCGGCCAGCCCAGCATTTCCTCCAGCGCGGGATTCATCCACAACATGCGGCCACGGATATCGAGCAGCGCGATACCATCGCGGGTATGCTCCAGTATCATTTTGGGCAGAATCATACTGGGCAGTGGCGCGTCGGCGCCCGCAGATGTGGGAATTTCAGTCACAGGACGCGCGATGCCAGGTCTGGCGCTGGCGCCAGACAGGTTGCACTTTTGTATTTTTCGACCGTGCGCCACTGCTGCGTCCATTTTTCAGCCCGTTCAGGCAGATCGTGACGCAGCCTTCTTAATATCGGGTGGCCTTCGACCGGCTTTCTGTCTAGAAAAATCAACGAATTTTAGGAGATTACCGACCATGCCCGCCCACGCGCCGCGCATCATGCTGCCGTTCAGTCGGCGCGGCCAGATGATTGGCCTATTGGGCGGCTCGTTCGATCCGCCGCACGCGGGCCATGTCCATATCACGCGTGAGGCGCTGAAACGGTTCGGGCTGGATGCCGTCTGGTGGCTGGTCAGCCCCGGCAATCCGTTGAAGGCGCACGGCCCGGCCCCGTTGGAGCGGCGAATGCATGCGGCGCGCGAAATCATGCAGCACCCGCGCGTGCATATCAGCGATTTCGAGGCGCAGATTGGCGCGCGCCACACTGCCCTGACGCTGGCGGCGCTCCGCGCGGAGCGCCCGGATCTGAAATTTGTCTGGCTGATGGGGGCGGATAATATGGTGCAGTTTCACCTTTGGCAGGATTGGCGACAGATTATGGAAACGGTGCCGATCGGCATCCTGGCGCGGCCCAGCGCGCGGCTTGCGGCCCGCGCCTCCGTTGCTGCGCGCATGTACGAGCGCGACCGCGTTCCCACCAGCCATGCGCGCTGGCTGGGCCATATGAAAGCTCCGGCGTGGTGTTTTGCCAATGTACCGATGCTGGCGATGTCCTCGACCACGCTGCGAGAGGCCGGGAAATGGTAGGGCGCGCAAAAGTGAGCGGCTGGGTTCCAGATGGCGATTGCGGGTGCGGCGCTGCTGGGATTAAATCCCGCCCATGACCTATTCATTTTCAAGACGGCTATTTCTAAGCGGCGCGCTATCGGCCTTTGCGGCGGCGTCCTATGCAGGCGCGCCTGCCGTATCGCTGCGCCCCCAACAACGGCCCAAGGGTCTGGTCGGGCCGGATGGCCGCCCGCGTCCGCCAGAGGCGCAGGATCTGATCGATGCGGCGCGGCTGAATGGCAAGGTGGGCTACGCTGTCATCGACATGCGCACCGGCGCCACGCTGGAGGCGCGCAACGGCGCGACTGGGATGCCGCCCGCCAGCGTAACCAAAGCGATCACTGCACTTTACGCGCTGGATGCGCTGGGCCCGACTTACAGGTTCCGCACTCGGCTGGTGGCGACCGGGCCGGTCGATAACGGTATTATCAACGGTGATCTAGTTTTGGTCGGCGGCGGCGATCCGGTGCTGGATACCGACGCGCTGGCAGGCATGGCTGAACAGCTGAAGGCGGCAGGCGTGCGCGGCCTGACCGGCGATTTCCGCGTGTTCGGCGGCGCGCTGCCGTTCGAGAGGTTCATCGATTCGGCCCAGCCCGATCAGGTCGGCTATAACCCGGCGGTGTCGGGGCTGAACCTGAATTTCAACCGCGTTCATTTCCAGTGGGAGCGCGCCTCGACCGGCTATACGGTCACAATGGATGCCCGGTCAGCCAAATACCGTCCGGCGGTGCAGGTCGCGCGCATGATGGTCGCAGACCGTTCAGCGCCGCTTTATACCTATAGCGACGGCGGCGATCATGACCAATGGACGGTCGCGCGGTCAGGCTTGGGAAAATCGGGCGCCCGGTGGTTGCCGGTCCGCTATCCTGACAGCTACGCCGGCGAGGTTTTTGCCAGCCTTGCCCGCGCGCAGGAGATCAAACTGCCCAAGGCCAAAATCCAGGCCGCCGCGCCCTCGGGCGAGACGCTGGTCAGTCATTTCAGCGATCCTTTGCCTGATATTCTGAAGGGGATGCTGAAATACTCCAACAATCTCACGGCTGAGCTGGTCGGTATGACCGCGACCGTGGCGCGCATGGGCAGCGCCGAATCGCTGGCCGCGTCCGCGCGCGAGATGACTGCCTGGGCGCGCGCAGATCTGGGGCTGGAGGGCGCAACACTGGTCGATCATTCGGGCCTTGGCTCCAGCTCGCGGGTCAGTGCGCGGGCTATGGCGCGGATGCTGGTGGCGACCAGCAGGCATGCCGCGCTGACCCCAATGCTGAAATCCTTTGTCATGCGAGGCCCAGACGGCGCACCCGACCAGCGCCATCCCATCAGCGTCGAGGCCAAGACAGGTACGCTGCATTTCGTCAGCGCGCTGGCTGGCTACGCGACCGGCCCATCGGGCCGCCCGCTAGCCTTTGCCATCTTTGCCCACGATGAGAATAGCCGCGCTGGATTGGAGACCACGACCGAGGACCGTCCTGCCGGTGCCGTCTCGTGGAACCGCAGGGCCAAAAGCCTGCAACAGTCTCTGATCGAGCGTTGGGACGCGGCTTACGGCACCTGAGGGGTGCATGGCCACGGCAGCGCTGAAGCACCTGACCCTGCAACACCGGCAACGCTGTTGCCATCCAGGGTGCCCGGCCATGCCGACCTTTCACCGCATTTTGCGAAAGGCGCCAGGGTAGATAGAATTGGGTCGAGCGACGAAGTGCTAAGTCTATTATATCGTTAGTGAAATTACCAAAGGCGCAGGCGCGGTCTTGCTGTGAAGGGTCTTCGCCAAGTGAAAAAAATGAAATCAAACGGGCGGCGCACGTAATAGCCTCTTGCGGCCAATGCTCGAAAATCCTAAGTAAACCATGGCTTCGGCGAGTTGGCGGAGTGGTTACGTAGCGGATTGCAAATCCGTGCACATGAGTTCGATTCTCATACTCGCCTCCATTTTTCCTGAATCAAAGATCTAGTTTCAGATTCGATCCTGTGCGGCGCAGCATAGGGACCTCGAATCGCAGAGGAACCGGCGGGAGCGCATTTGTTTGTATCGTAACTTGCAGCATATGCCGCGCGTCCGCACTGGTCTTTTGACTATGCTGCGACGGAATTCCAGATATCACCGTCCAATCGGTATACCATTTAAAAACAAATTCTATGGAGAGCGTGTTCGGGCGAAGGTACTGGCTATAGGAGCAGTCAGTGTTGTCGCGCTGGAACGATTCTCGTCCAGCTAAGTCAGCGCCTCTGACTCTGACCTGCGCAAGGTGACGGTTTTCGCAGAACTCATCACAGGTGTGGTTTTTTGCCGTTCCGAAGGGAAGTCGCGTGGAGGTCAGTTAAATCTGGCGACAACTGTAAGAATTTGACGCGGATGGATGTGTCATTCGGCTAGGCCATCAGCACTTTCGGTTAGGTTTTCTGCGCTCTCGGGGATGGCCTATTCACAGCGCTTTGATCTGAGGTGCGGAATTTCGATCCCGCTCCATCGGTGGCAATTTTGGTCGCAGATCGGCATATCTGCGACCAAACTGCATTTACTTGTCGGTCACATCCGAAATCCAGGTTCCGGCGGCTACCGCACGCGGCAGGCCGAGCGGGCCGATTGCCAGCAGCGCTACCTGATGCAGGTCCGCGGCGTTGATGCCTTCGGTCAGGCCCCGGCGGCTGTGTGAATGAACCGCGCCTTCTGAGGCGGCACCGATAGCGAGGGCCAGCTTTACCAGCCGACGCTCGCGGTCAGTCAGTGCGCCGGCCTGCGCTGTCGCTTCGCCAAGCTGCGCGTAGGCGTCCCAGACCGCCGGATGGGCCTTGGCCAGATCGCCGGCGGCGCCGGGGAGGTTCTTGGTCATCGTCATATCCTTTTGTTTTGGCTTGCAGAGGCGTCTGCAGCTCTGAGTGCGCCTAAATGCGCGCTCTTACCTAACCGCGTCAAGAAAACCTTGAGCCGTATCACGCGGCATCGCGTGCCTCGCGCGTGCCGGTAATCCAGTTCAGCACGGCGTTTCGTTTCATCGGCAGATCGCAAGCAGCGCCAGCGCCAAAGACGGTCCATGCCTCGGAATAGGTGGGGCGCACGGCGGTCAGAACAGGGATGTCCAACGCCATTGCCTTGCCGATGAGATCGCGAAATCCACGTCCTTCGGCCTCTCCGCGCCCAAAGCGGTTGAGGATCAGGACATCGGCACCTTGTGCAATCTCACCCTCCAGAAAGGCCGAGCATATCGCCAGCGCACCCGGATGCAGGCGGCACCCGCGCGAGCCGTTGCCCAAGGGCTGAGAGATGCGAAAGATCTGGCCCGATCCCAGCGTCGTCAGATCCATGTCGGCGCAATGGCATTCGCCGCCGACAGCGCCGCGCGTTTGCAATGCACCCCGTACGGTCAGGCCCTGCGCGTGCAGGGTGTCTGCGACGCCAGCCAGAAATCCGTCAATATCGGCGTCATCGAAATGGATCGCGGCAAGGGGATGATAGCTCATGTCAGGTCTCCGGTATTGCAAAATGGGCGCCAGAACAGCGGCGCACCGGGTTCGATCCGGGCGATCTCCGGCGGAACAATGGCCAGCCCATCCGCGCCGCTGAGCGGCAACAAGGTAGCCGAAACGCTGTGGCCCAGACGCCGAAGCACCGGCAGACCGGCCTCGTCATAGGTGTCGAGACGCACGGGAAACACCTCTGCGCGGCCCCGCTTGCGGATCCAGTCAAAGCCCGCGATCGCCGGAACCGGCGCAAAGGCGGAGGGCGCCGCGCCCAGCAAGCGGGCGATCTGCGGCAACACGAACATGTGAAACCCGACATAGACGGCAAAGGGGTTTCCCGGCAGGCCGGTGAACGCAGCATTGCTCAGCGTGCCGAACATCACCGGTTTGCCCGGTTTCAGCGCCACGCGCCAGCCTTTTACGCTGCCGCCCGCGGCGGTGATGGCGGCGCGGATGTGATCCTTTCCGCCCATCGACACGGCGCCGGAGGAGATGATCAGATCGAATTGCCCGCAGGCATCGCGCAGCGCGGCGGCGGTGGCGGCGGCATCGTCGGGAAGGATGCCCAGATCGGCCACCTCGGCCCCGGCCTGCTGTGCCAGGGCCAGCAGCATGGGCCGGTTCGCGTCGGGTATCTGGCTGGCAGTACGCGCGCCGCTGCAAACCTCGTCGCCGGTCGAGAAGACCGCTACGCGCGGCGGACGGGCGACGTCGATCTGTGAAATGCCGTTGGCGGCCAGCAGTCCGATATGATGCGCCGCGATGCGGGTTCCCGCCGGCAGCAATTCGTAACCGGCGGCCTGATCGCTGCCCGCGCGGCGGATATTTTCGCCCAAGGCGGGAGCGCGTTCAATTAGGACCTGCTCGATCTCGTCGATGCAGGCCTCGATCATCACCACCGCGTCTGCACCCCTTGGCAGCGGCGCGCCGGTATAGATGCGCAAAGCCGCGTTTTGGGGTAAATCGCGCGGCGCGTCTCCGGCGGCGACGGTGCCAGAGACGGGCAGGCAGCAGCGGCCCTCCAGGTCGGCCATGCGCAGGGCAAAGCCGTCCATCGCGGCATTGTCGAAAAAGGGCATAGCGGCGGCGGCGGTGACGGCGCTGGCGGTGGTGCGGCCAAGGGCATCAGGCAAGGCGACCGTGCAGATCTGCCGGATCGGCGTGATCTGCGCCAGCGCGCAGGCCAGCGCGTCTGCGACGCTCATCATCGCGGTGGAGGAGGCGGCGCAGCCGCAGTCGTCAGTGACGGAGGTCATGTGCATCTGCCCTCTCCTTGTCGAAAAATATGTCAAAAGCGGTGTTTCGGTAATGAAAGGGGCCGGATGATCCGGCCCCTTCCTGATCGGCTCTGCCAGCCTACATCATCCCGTCAGAGGCGTTCTGCATCAGATACTCCGCGACAAGCGCGGCTTCTTCGTCGTTGAAGCCGGCACGCGGGAACATGGATGGCATGATGCCGTTCCACTGCTGCCTGGAGAAGTGTGTCACTTCGCGCGGCGCGTGGCAGACTGTGCAACGCTCATAGTACAGCTTTTCGCCCGGTCCCATGTCGGCATATAGGTTTTCGGTCAGCGCATAGATCCGATCAAGCCCCAGCTTGTCCTGATCCAGCTCGGCCAGTTCGTAATCCTCGATGATCGGAGGCTTTTCATACGCTTGGTTCGGACCTTCGGGGTCTTCGCATTTGCGCATGCTGCACAGAACCGTGTTGGCGGTTGTCGCCTGTGCCAGACCCGAGGAAGGCTGTGTCGAGGTCAGGAAGTTGACCAGACCCGAGTTGCAGCGACCCTTGCTGTCCAGCGACGGCCATGCGCCCTCGTACAGCGATACGACGCCCGGCATGATGTCATCGCTGATTACTGCACCGGCAATCACCGTGCCGCGATCGTTGTAAAGCTCGACCAGATCGCCATCCTCGATGCCGCGCGACGCGGCGTCCTCGGTGTTGATGCGCACCGGCTCGCGGCCCTGGATCTTGTACAGGCTGCGCAGCTTTTCGGACTGGTCCATCTGGCTGTGCAGGCGGAACCACGGGTGCGGCGACACAACGTGCAACTGGCCTTCCTTGGCGTTGCCCAGGTATTCGTGCTTTTCCATCCACATCGGCATGCCGGGCATGTCGTCGATTTCGAGCTTTGCGAAATCCTCGCAGAACATCTCGATCTTGCCGGATGTGGTGTGCAGCGGCGCGCCGACGGGGTCGTTGTAGAATTCGCTGTGGCGCGTCCACTTGTGCGCGGCCTCCGGCACCTCCTGGCGGGCATAGCCGTTTTCCCAGAACTCCTCGAACGATGTGTGCTTGGCCGCACCGGTCGCCTCGTAGGCAAGCCGGATGTGGTACATCTTGTCTTCGCCTTCGGTGAACTGCATCCACATGTCCAGCTTGTCGGCCAGCCCTTCGAAGATTTCATAATCGGGCAGGCTGTCGCCAATGGGTTCGATCACCTTCTTCATCGCGTAGATCTTGTCGTTCGAATAGGTGCCGCCGACGCTGATGTCGTCCTGCTCCAGCGTTGTGGCCGCCGGCATCACGATATCGGCCCAGCGTGTCGCGGCTGTCCACCAGACATCGACGCTGACGATGGTTTCGACCTTCTCCAACGCACGGATCAGGCGGTTTGTGTCCTGCTGGTGCGACATGAAGTTGTTGCCAGAGTTAAAGACAACCTTGACGTCCGGATAGGTGTGCGTGTTGCCGTTGTAGAACACCTGCTTGCCGGGGTTTTCCAGCATGTCGGTGATGCGGCTGGCCGGGCACACGGTTTTGACAAAGTTACGGCCCTGGGACATGCCCACCGGTGTCGCCTTGCCTGATTGCGGCATACCGCCGCCGCCGTAGTGCCAGGAGAAGCCGACGCCGCTGCCGGGCTTGCCGATCTTGCCTGTCAGCGCGGCAAAGTTGATGATGGCCCAGTGGGTCATCTCGCCGTGCTGGGCGCGCTGAAGCGACCACGCGCCGGCGATGTTGGTGTTCGACTGGGCGAACAGTTCGGCCATTTCGCGGATCTTGTCTGCGTCGATGCCGGTGATTTCGGACGCCCATTCGGGTGTCTTGGGGGTGCCGTCATCCTCGCCCTTGACGTAGGCAATCCATTTGTCGGCGCCGACGGTGTACTTGTCCATATAGGCGCGGTCTTCCAGACCTTTTTCCAGCACATGGTTGGCCATGGCGCAGAACAGGGCCACGTCGGTATTGGGAACGATCCTGACCCACTCGGCGCCCAGAACTTCGTCCGAGGCGGTTTTCTGCGGGTTGATCGAGATGAACTTGACGCCCGCGTCGCGGATCATTTCCCAGCGCGCTGACATCTCGTGGTCGGCCACGGTGAATTCGATCCGGTTGTTCTTGATCGGATCGCAGCCGACCAGAACGAACACGTCGCACTCGTCGCGGATCGTCTCCCACGCGGATTGGGGCGAATAGACTTCCATGTCGCCGATGATATGCGGCAGCGATACCTGGCTGGCGCCGGCGGACCAGTCACCGGCAGTGTTGGTGCAACCACCGATCAGGTTGATCAAACGGCCCTGAAGAACGTTCGGCCGAAAGCTGCCCGCGTTCGACCAGCCACCATAGGACGAGGAGAAGATCGCCTCGTTGCCGTGGTTGACGGCGGTGTCCAGCAACGCCTTGGCGGTCAGGCCCCATGCGGTGTCCCAGTCGACCTTGACGTATTCTTCCTTGCCGCGCAGTTCGGGCTTGATGTCGCCTGTCTCCCAGCCTTCCAGATAAGATTTGCGCACCATCGGATAGTTGATGCGCGACTTGTCATAGGTGCGGTCCATCACGCCGATGTTCAGCATGGCTGTCGGGCGCTTGTCCACCTCCTCGACGCTGTCGATGGCGACCATCTTGCCGTCCCGCACAATTGCGTTGAACGAGCCAAAGTGCGACGCGTGGAACACGCGCGAGAACGAGTTGGGGTCAAGTGCGGCAAGCGCAGTTGTTCCCATCAGGTTGGCGGCACCGAACGCGGCGGCGCCACCTGCCAGGAAACTGCGGCGGGTTGGTCGGGTGAATGACATGGGTGGCCTCCTACGGCTGTATGATTACCTCCAACATTATCATAAGGGGAAATGTCAAAACTTGACCGGGCGCAATCCGGCTTGTTCGAAGATGTAAAGAAATGTAATCTGTGCGACATGAGCCAGCACATCATTATCGTTGAGGATGACCGCACAACGCGCATGCGCCTTGCCGCTTATCTGCGCGAGAAAGGCTACCGCGTCAGTGAGGCCGAGAATGCCGATGACATGGAGTCGCTGATCGCAATGGACCCGCCCGAACTGCTGCTGATCGACATTAACCTTGAGGGAAAGGACGGGCTGACCATCACGCGCGAACAGCGCGCGATTTCGCGGGTCGGGATCATCCTGCTGACCGCACGCGACGATCAGGTGGACAAGATCGTGGGGCTGGAAATGGGCGCCGACGATTACGTGACCAAACCCTTTGACAAGCGCGAGCTGTCCGCGCGGGTCAAGAATCTGCTGGCCCGGATTGCCGATATTGGCCAGGCGCCGCAGGGCGCCGCGCCGGTGGTGAATTTCGGCCCATGGTGCTTTGACCGGATCCGCCGCAGGCTGGTTTCGGCGGCCCGCACCGAGATGCTGACAAAACAGGAATTCGATGTCATGTCCGCCCTTGCGGATCACCCCGGCCAGACACTGGGCCGCGAGCGGCTGGCCGAGATGATGGGCCGCAGGGCGATGCGTTCGAACGACCGGATGATTGACGTGGTCGTGGGCCGTCTGCGCAAGAAGCTGGAGAGGGACCCCGCACATCCTGAATGGATCCTGACCGAACACGGGCAGGGCTATCACTTTGTCGATCCGTCCACCGTCTGAAGACCCAGCTTGGCTGCAGCCGCGTTAAGCTGCTTGGTGGCAGTCCGGACCTCTGTGATCAGTTGCTTCAGCAGATCGTCGCTTGCGCTGCCCGACGCCTCGATTTGGGCCAGCAGAGCGCACAGATCAGCCAGATGGAAATTCGACGCCGCGCCCTTCAGTTTGTGCGCCGTCTTGCGTTGCGCCTCGGCCGGGCCAGCGCGAATTGCATCCAGCGCATTGGGTAGATCGTCCAGAAACGCGCGCAGGATCTGCGCCGTCGTCTGGGCGCCCAGATCCGTCATATCCTCGCGCAGCCCGTCCAGAATACCTGCGTCATCGGCAGATGGGCCGGGACTCAGCACCTGCGCCAGAGCCCGGGGCGAGATCGGCTTGGACAGGATGCGCGCAACGCCCAGCTGTGCGCGGTTGTCGTCGGTATCCTCGATCAGATGCGCGGTCAGTGCCACTAATAGTGGCGCGTCCCCGGCCTCTGCGATGCGCGCCGCCACGTCAGCGCCAGGCATGTCCGGCAGGTCCAGATCGATCAGCACCAGATCAAACCGCTGCGCCGCGCTGGCCGCGAGCCCGGCAGCGCCGGTGGCGGCCTCTGTCACGCGGCAGCCCAGCCGCTCCAGATAGCCGCGCGCGACGATCAGGTTGACCGCGTGATCGTCGATCACCAGCACATCGCGCGCCAGATCCGCCTGCGGCAACGCGTCATACTTGGCCGCCAGTTCCGGATCGCCGGTCAACAAGGGCACGGTCAGGGTAAATCGGCTGCCAACGCCCGGCTCGCTTTCCACGCTCAACGCGCCGCCCAGCGCGTCGGTCAGGGTGCGCGAGATGGCAAGGCCGAGCCCCAGCCCCTCGATCCCCGCACGGCGGGCGGAATCGGCGCGCGTATAGGCGTCAAATGCATGTGCCACCGCCTCACGGCTCATGCCCGTGCCGGTATCGGCGACGGTAAAGCTGAGCACCGGGTTGCCGGTCTGCGGGCACACGGCGTGATCGACCAACAGCGTGACTGTCCCGCGTTTTGTGTATTTCACTGCGTTCGAAATCAGGTTTCCGACGATCTGACGGATTTTAACCACATCGCCCAGCACGGTAAGTGGTGCCGTCTGCGCCATATCGATGGCCACCTCCAGCCCCTTTGGAGCGGCCAGAGACTGCAGCTGATGGCCAATCTGACCGATGAATTCGCGCAGCTGGAAATGTACCTGATTACGGCGACTTGCCGCGTTTTCGCTGCCCGCGAAATTGAGGATGTCATTGGTGATGTCCAGCAATTCGCGGGCCGAACTCAGGGCCGTTTGGGTGCGCGCCTTGTGATCCTCGTTGGCCGTTTCGGCATCCAGCAGGTCCAGCATGCCGATGATGCCGTTCAGCGGCGTGCGAATCTCATGGCTCATCCGCGCCAGAAACTCGGTCTTGCTGCGGCTTGCGGCCTCGGCGTCGGCGCGGGCGGCGTCCGAAGCTTGCATTTCGGCCACGACATCGCCTGTGCGGGCGATCACAGCCTCCTCCAGAGAGGCGCGCAGCCGGTCCGCGTCGTGCGCGCGGCGACGCAGGATGTTCAGCGCCTTTTCCAGCCTGCCGATCTCATCGTGGCCGCTGATCGTCACCGGCGCGCCGTAATCGCCGCCCGCCACCGCCACGATACGACGCGAGATGTTGGCCAGCCGCGCCACCAATTGCTTGCGCGCATACAGGAACAACACCGCGCCCGCGATCACCGCAAAGACGACCAGGGCGAACAGTCCCAGCGCCATCAGCGACGAATTCTTTTGCGCCAAAGCGATCTGGGCCAGGCCGCTGGCCTGAACGCTGTCGCGCGTTTGCCGGGCGCGATCGGACAGATCCATGATGATGTCACGCAGCAACGCCCGGTCCTGCGCGATCGAGGCTTGGAGCGTGATCCGTTCCGCCTGTAATGCCAGCAGGCCGCCCGGCGCCAGCGCGTCCTGCTGGGCGGTGAGCAGCGCCGCCACCTCTGCGCTGGCGGAGGGCGACGGCAGGAACACCGCCCGGCGCTGCGCGACGGTTATGCTACGCTTCAGCGCACCGCGCGCTTCTTCCAGATCATCCGGTGCGGCGATCATCGGCAGGGCCTGAAATTGCAGGCGCGCCGTATCGATCAGGCGGGCAAGTTCTGTTAGCCGCTCGAATGCGAAAAAGTAGCGGTCGGCAAGCGCATCCAGCGCCGGGCGCCGATCCGAGTAGGGCGGTGCATAGAGGTCCGCGATACCGGCGGTGATGCGCAGGCGTGCCAGATCAATTTCAGCCTCAATCAGCGCGTTCAGCCGCGCACCGCCTTGCGCGATGTCAGTGGCCATAGCGCGAATTCGGGCAGCAAGCACCAGCTCGCGCCGCGCATCCGCCGTCATGCGCGCAACGATGTCTTGCGCCTGCGCGCCTTGCAAGTCGGTGGATGGGTGGGGGCTGAGTGTTTCAAGCCCCTGAGCGCCCTGTTCAATGTCGATCACAGCCCGCCCAAGCGCGGCTGCGATCCGGTCCAGATCCGCCTGCGTATCTGCCTGCACAAAGGCGTATTCCAGCGATCCGACCACCTCGGCCGCGGCCCCGATCCGGCTGGCCAGCTGGATCGCGGGCAGGCTGCTGCGCACCAGATCATCCTGAGTGCGCACCAGATACCGGTTGACGCCAATCGCGGCCACGCCCACCATGATGGCAAGCGCAGCCATGGCACTCAGGATCCGGATCAATCGCGTGTCAAAACTTGCTTGCCTCATAGCCAGACTTTACGGGTCCGTATTGGCCTGCACAATCGCCGTTGCCGGGATGAATTCAGCCAGCGCAGCCGAGCGGACGCTGCTTTGCGCATTGGTGCCGCATTTCAAAGACGAATACTGGCTCAGCGTCGGCTTTGGGCTGGAGCAGGAGGCCGCAAGGCAGAATGTCGACTTGCTGTTTTTCGAGGCAGGCGGATACCTTGCCCGCGCGGCGCAGGCCGACCAGATGGACGCCTGCGTAGCACAGGGCGCGGATGGGATCCTGATCGGTGCGGTCACGTCAGATCACGCCGATCTGATTGACAAGGTAGCGCAGGTGGCGGGGCAGGTGCCGGTTTTCGGGCTGGTCAATGAATTGCACTCGGGTGCACTCCGCGCGCATATCGGCGTCGATTGGCGGGACATGGGGCGTCATCTGGGCGAACACCTGAGCGGGCTGCACCCCGCCGGATCGCCGCCGAAGACCGCCATTTTTCTGACCGGGCCTGCAATGTCGGGCTGGACCGCACCGCTGGAGGCGGGGCTGCAGGAAGGGTTGTCTGCCAGTTCAGTCAGTATAACCGAGGTGTACAGGGCAGATACTGGCTTTCGTGCGCAGCTTGACCTGGTCGAAACCGCCCTTTTGCGTCACCCCAGTGCCGATTACCTCATTGGCACCGCGCCCGCGATCGAGGCGGCGCTTGGCCTGCTTGCTGCGCAAACATCGCCATCCAGTCCGGGTTTGCTGGCAAGCTATGTGAACCACTCGGTTCTGCGCGGGCTGGAGAGTGGGCGCGTGCTGGCCGCGTCCTTTGACAGCCCGGTACAGCAAGGCGAGATGGCGGTTCGCGAGGCAACGGCCGCCTCGCCGTCTGGGGGCGGCCTCAGAATAGGGCCGGACATCATCCTGTTGACCAGCAAGAACCACGGGTTTGATGACAGATTGCTGTCTCCGGCTGAGTACTTTCCAGAACTTCAGTAAAAGGGTCCGTCAGATTGCGGGAGGCAATCCAGCGCTGACGCCCGCAGACTAAAGAGTTTACAATATGCGCTGGACAAGCCGGGCCCACACTTTCGCTGCAAATCGCCTTGACTTCTATTAGGGTGGGATCGGAATGACGCCGCTCTGGTGTGAGCTATCACGCTGAGTTTTATGACGGATTTTTAGTCAGACGCGTGAGCGATGCAGATTTGCTTGCACCCATGTGCGCCAAGTTCTTTGCCAGTTTAATTTGGCAACGCTCGGAACCGGCCGTGTGCGGCTTGGGTTAGCATTCAGGTAAACATGCGCCGCAGACGGATTAAATCTGCACAGATTTTGTCAGCCATGTTTCGTTAGCTCACCCATGTAGGAGAAGTGCCATGACCCATTCCACCGCGCCGCAATTCGCGCAGCCGGGCCGCCCCACGAACCCCGGCCCGTTGAATCCCGGCAGGCCGGACCCGACTCCGGTCGAGGTGCCCAACGATCTGCCGTCGGAGAACGTGCCACAACCACCCGAAGAGGTGCCGCATGACCTGCCCGGCGACACACCACCAAAGCCACCGCGCGAGGTGCCTGAGAAGGATTCTTCTGAAACAGGTGCAGGTAAGAGTATCTGAGATGTAGAGCGAGAATTTTTGTGATTTCAGAATAGGTTATGCGCGGTTTTTGTCTGGCCCACCGCGCAGCAGGCGGGCCAGACGACGTTACCTTAGACTGTTCAGAAGCTGCGTCGACGGCACGCCCGTAACGGGCTGTCCAATGCTGGATTGATAGGCGCGAATGGCATCCTCGGTCTTGGATCCAATCACGCCGTCAGCGCCGTCTGTGTCGAAGCCGCGCGCGGTCAGGCGCTGCTGCAAGGTCACGCGGTCCTGTTTCGTCAGTCCATTCGCATCCGGCGGAAAGCTGGACCTGAGCGGCCCGGCGCCGCCGATCCGATCTGCCAGATGGCCGACCCCGATCGCATAGGAATCCGAATTGTTATAGCGCTTGATCGCATTAAAATTGCTTGTAACGGCAAAGCGGGGACCGCCTGCCTGCGGCTGAATGATACGCCCGCCAGCGGCGCTGCCCGTTACCTCACGACCCCATTCCAGGCCGCGCGTCCAGCCATTGCGCGACAGGTAGGCGGCGGTTGACGCCAGCGCGTCGCTGGGATCCTCTGACCAGATATCGCGCCGCCCGTCGCCGGTGAAATCCACCGCGAACGCCTCGTAGGATGTGGGGATGAATTGGGTGTGGCCCATGGCGCCGGCCCAGCTGCCCAGCATGCGGTCGGCGGTGATGTCGCCGTTCTGGATGATCTTGAGCGCCGCAACCAGCTGCTTTTCGAAAAACGCGCCGCGCCGCCCGTCGAAGGCCAGCGTCGAGGTGGCCGAGATGACCGGCACGTTGCCGCGACGCTCGCCGAAGAAGCTCTCAAGGCCCCAGATCGCCGCGATGATGCGCGCATCGACGCCATAGCGATCCTCCAGCGCGTTCAGTGTACTGCGATGGCGCGCATAAGCGGCGCGTCCTTTTGTCACCCGCTCGTCCGAGGCGGCAATGGCCAGATAGTCCTCAAGGGTGCGGGTGAATTCGGTCTGATTTCGATCGCGTGTGACGACGCCCGGCAAATACCCTGCGCCGCGAAACCCCTGCTCCAACGTGCTGCTGGAAATTCCATAGCCGCCTGCACGCGCCCGAAACCCTGCAACCCATGCATCATATCCCGCATTCGCGGCGGGGCGCAGATCGCTGGCCAGCGGTTTTGCTGCCGCAGCGCTGCCTGTGCCGCCCAACCCTCGCATGTCGCCGCAGGCCGCCAGCCCGAGGGCTCCGATACCGATGCCGAAATGTCGTCGTGTCATTCCCATGATTTTGCCCGCCTGTTATTTTTTTACCTCACGACGAGTATAGGCCAGGTACGCACCGGGCAAAAGCGGGCGAAACATGCACGGCCGAAAATCCGCCGGTTGATCGGCCTGCACGTTGCGCGGGCGACAGCAGACGGCCAGAAAACGCGGTCGCGGTGCCATCTCCGGAGCCTGGTTACCGCATAGGCGGAACCCGCGCTGTGCCGCCGGTATATGTGCGATTTACCGCTGCAAAAAACTACTTTGGGTTGTGCTTTCCGAAAAAACGGCGCACCAGTAGGCAATTGTATTGCACCAATCGGCGAATGGCCCGGCTGGGCATTTGGCCGAGAACCTCATTCGATCTGCATGGGGAATATGGCCATTTGAATCAAATTATTGCATTGGGCATTGTTCTACTGATGTCGATTAAGCAGAAGGTCGCAAAGGCGAAATGTCACTTGTTATGCTAGATGGCGGGTTGGCTCGCCTTTTGCAGTTGGAGCGTGCACACAAGCGTACGCTGCAACTGCTTGCGGATGCCGTCTTGCTGACCTTCAGTTATCTGGGTGCAACGCTTTTCAGCGGTACGGATATCCGCGTGCTGGGGTCGGTGGATTTCTGGCTGGCATCGCTGGTCTTTGTGCCTGTCAGCCTGCTGATCTTCGTGCGGCTAGGCTTTTACCGCGCCGTTGTGCGCTACATGTCGATGCAGTTGCTGATGACGATTCTTGCTGGCGTGATTGCATCGGCGTTCGTGATGGTCGCGTCTGTGAACCTGATGCAGGTGCCTGTGGCGTGGAGCGTGGTCGCGATATATGGGCTGATCGCAATGTGTGTGCTGGGCGGCCTGCGCTTGGGCTTGCGCGAGCTTTTGCAGCGCCACACATCCGAAGCATGCACGCCGATTGTTATTTACGGCGCGGGTAAATCAGGACGCCAACTGCTCAGCTCACTACGCGAGTCATCTGAATTCATTCCAATTGCGTTTGTCGATGACGCGGCCGGGCTATGCGACTCAGAGATGGGCGGCATTCGCATTTATGATCCGGCGCGTCTTGCCAAGCTGATCCAGATCCATGGCATCAAAGCAGTACTTCTGGCCGTTCCGAGCGCCTCACGCGCCGAAAGGCGTGCGATTGTTGAGCGACTCGAGACACTGCCGGTTCGGGTTCAGACCATACCGGACATGTCGGACATCGTGACGGGTAAATCGCGTGTCAACGAACTGCACGACGTTGCCATCGAGGATCTGTTGGGGCGTGATCCGATACCGGGGCTGGATCCGCTGATGAAGGGCAATATTCAGGGCAAGGTGGTGATGGTCACCGGCGCTGGTGGGTCGATTGGCAGCGAATTGTGCCGTCAGATCATTCAGCACGAACCCCAAACACTTGTCCTGTGGGAGCTGTCAGAACTGGGCCTTTATACGCTGAACAATGAACTGACCGAGGTGATTGAGACACAAAACCTGACTATCCGGTTGGTGCCACTGATGGGATCGGTGCAAAATCCGCGCCGCATTCTGGCGGCGCTCCAGCGGTTCGGAGTGCAGACTATTTACCACGCGGCCGCGTATAAACACGTTCCTTTGGTCGAACAGAATGTGGTCGAAGGTCTGCGCAACAACGTCTTTGGCACCAAGGTGGTCGCGGATGCTGCCATTATCGCCGGGGTCGAGTCGGTGATACTGGTATCCTCGGACAAGGCCGTGCGCCCAACCAACATGATGGGCGCGTCCAAGCGTTTGGCCGAACTGGTCTGCCAGGCCGCTGCATTGCGCCAATCGGGAACAGTGTTTTCGATGGTGCGCTTTGGCAATGTTCTGGGCTCATCGGGGTCAGTCATTCCCCGTTTTCGCGAACAGGTCGAACGCGGTGGCCCAATCACGGTGACGCATCCGCGCATTACCCGCTATTTCATGACCATCCCTGAGGCAGCTCAGCTGGTCATTCAGGCCGGCGCTCTGGCAACGGGAGGGGATGTTTTCCTGCTCGACATGGGCGAGCCGATAAAGATCGTCGATCTGGCCGACCGGATCGCACGGCTCAGCGGTCTGACGCCCTACCGCGTGCCGCAGGGCCAGGAATGGCGCGATGCCCGCAGCGCGCAGGACAAGCATCGTGGGGATATCGCGATCTGCTTTACCGGTCTGCGCCCCGGCGAGAAACTGTTCGAAGAGCTGCTAATCGGCGCGCATGCCGTGCCTACGCTGCATCCGCGCATTATGACGGCCAATGAAAGTTACATTGAGCCTGACCAGCTGGATATCCTGCTGGATCAGGTGCTGGCCGCATGCCTGGCGCAGGACATCGATGAACTGCGCGAGCTTATCTCGGCTGCGCCTGTGGGATACCGTCCATCGGGCCCAGCCGCCGATCTGCTGGGAGCAGAGGGAATGCCGCCGCCGCGTCTGGCGCGCACTGCCGCGGAATGATGCGTGCCCTGCGGGCGGGGGCGGTCTGGAAAGCAGGGTAAGGTCCACAATGCATATGCTGCGGTGCAACACCTCAGGAAAGCGCGCAGTGCGGCGTTGCCGAACGCCGGCAACTGTGTCAGAATCAAATACGAAAATCCAGAACGCACGAGTTTCCCATGACCGATTACGCCGCCCGCCGCACGATGATGGTGGACACGCAGGTTCGCCCTGCCGATGTGACCAAATTCCCGATCATTGATGCAATGCTGAGCGTCCCGCGCGAAGCATTCGTTCCACGCGCCTTGCGCGATGCGGCCTATGTTGGCGAGAATGTCGATCTTGGCGGGGGGCGCGTGGTTCTTGAACCGCGCACATTGGCCAAGCTGCTGGATGCGCTGGACATTCGCGGCAATGAGCTGGTTCTCGATATCGGCAGCGCAATGGGCTATTCTGCTGCCGTCATTTCGCGCATGGCCGAAGCGGTCATTGCTGTCGAAGAGGACGAGTCGCTGGGCGCCGAGGCGCAGCAGTTGCTGCTGGAAAATGGCGCCGACAACGTGATTGTCTATACCGGAGCGCTCAAGGATGGCGCGTCCGAACATGGGCCCTATGACGTGATCGCCATTCAGGGAGCCGTTGAACAGGTGCCTGCTGATCTCATCGACCAGATCAAGGATGGCGGCCGCATTGCCTGCCTGTTCATGGACGGCGCGCTGGGCGCGGTGCGTGTCGGTTACAAGGCGGGCGGCCAAATGACGTGGCGTTTTGCGTTTAACGCGGGCGCTCCGGTTTTGCCGGGGTTCGAAAAACAAGCAGCGTTCGCGCTGTAACCATAAAGCGAACCCTTCGAGAAGGATGGCACGATGATCAATTCCATGCAACCAACGCCGCAGCGCCCGGCCCGGACGTTTCGCTCAGGTCTGCGCAGCGCACTGATCGCCGGTGCCTTTGCGCTGGCCGGTCCGATGGCCGCTGCCGATACGCTGGCCGATGCGCTGGCGGGGGCCTACAATACCAGCGGTCTGCTGGAACAGAATCGCGCCTTGCTGCGCGCCGCAGATGAGGACGTAGCGAGAACGATCGCCGGGCTGCGCCCGATCCTTAACTGGACCACGGACATCACGCGCAGCTACTCGAACCGAAGTGGACCGGGGACTATCGGCTCTCGCGGATCGACCGACTTGAATGCCGGTATTGTCGCGGAATGGCTGGTTTATGATTTCGGGCGCACCCGGCTGAGCGCCGACGCCGCCAAGGAGATCGTTCTGTCCACGCGCCAGAACCTTGTCAGTATTGAGCAGCAGGTTCTTCTGCGGGCCGTGCAGGCTTACATGAACGTGCAGCGCAACACGCGTTTTGTGTCACTTCGCCAAAGCAACGTGCGCGTAATCAGCGAATCCCTGCGTGCCGCCCGCGATCGGTTTGAAGTGGGTGAAGTGACGCGGACGGATGTCGCGCAGGCCGAAGCGCGCCTGTCGCTGTCACGCAGCAACCTTGCGCGGGCCGTTGGCGACCTGGAGCGCGCGAAGGAAGAATATCTGTCCGTTGTGGGCAACGTGCCGGGCAATCTGTCGCAGCCGCGCAGCGTCCCGACGCTGACCCGAACCGAAGAGACGGCCAAACAGGTCGCCTTGCGCAACCATCCCGACATGCTGCGAGCGCAGCATGACGTGGCTGCAGCCAAGCTGAACGTGCTGGTGGCCGAAGGCGCGATGAAGCCACGCGTGACGCTGAACGCCGGCATCGGTGTAACCGAACGGCTGAACGGTAGTACCGCGGGTGAGACAGGCAGTTTTGGCGTGCAGATCGGCGGCCCGATCTATCAGGGCGGTGCGCTGGCCTCGGCCAAGCGGCGCGCGTTTGCGCAAGCTGACGCGCAACTGGGCGTATTGCACCAGACGCAGGACCGTATCCGCCAGAATGTCGGCAATGCCTACGCGATTCTTGAGGCCGCCCGCGCCTCGGCTGCCGCCACTGCCGAGGCGGTACGCGCCGGCCGTGTTGCGTTTGATGGCGTCAACGAAGAAGCGACGCTGGGTGCGCGGACCACGCTGGACGTGCTGAACGCCGAACAGGAATATCTGGATGCTCAGGCCAACCAGATTTCTGCGCAGGCTGATGTTATTATCGCCTCCTACGCTGTGCTGGAAACAATGGGCGAGTTGACTGTGCGTGATCTCAATCTTGCCGTGCAGACCTATGATCCGTCTGCCTACTACAATCTGGTAAAGGATGCGCCTGCCGCCCTTAGCCAACGGGGCCAGACGCTGGACCGGGTGTTGCGCAAGATCGGAAAACAGTAAAACTGCGCCTATCTGTTGTGCGGATGCGCCTCTGCGGGTAGACTATGGGTCGAGGCAAGAGTGGTAAAAACAATGTCCGACCCCGTAACCAGTGTGGAAATTGAGGATGTCCTGTCGTCGATCCGGCGGCTGGTTTCCAGCGACGAACGGCCGAAATCAGTGACGCCGGTACAGGCGACTCCTGCACCTTCCGATCCCGATCGTTTGGTGCTGACGCCGTCTTTGCGGGTCGATGAAGCAGCGCCTGTCCTTTCGGAAAATGCATCGCCCGGAGGGCAGGATGTCGAAGAGCCTGCGAAAGCGGCTGACAGATCGCGGGGCGGATCCGCCGCTCAGGATGGTGAGTCCGGCGGTGACATGGTTACGTCTCCCACGCCAGAGCAGGCCGCCGTCCTTGCCGAATCTGCTGAGATGGGCAAAGCCTCCACCGCCCAGCCCCTCCGCGATCCCAAGGCCGAATTGAAGGCCCGCGTTGCCGAACTGGAAGAAGTTGTGTCACGTCAGGGTGACCAGTGGGATCCTGATGGCGCCTCGCCTGATGCAAATTCCGGCAGCCTTGTCGCTTCTCTTCCGTGGGAGGACTATGCAACTGACCCGGCCGAGGAAGTGGCTCAGCCCGTTTCGGTTGAAACTGACGATCCAGCCGCCAGAGCGCAGCACGGCGATCCAGAGGTCCAGCCCGACGCGGCGTCGGTCGACACCGCGGGTGGTTCAGATGGCTTTGCCGCCGAGAGTGTCCTGGACGCAGATGCCCCACTGAGCGATGCTCCACCGGGCGACAGCGTGCGCGATTTTTTGGCAGCGAGTGACGAATTTCTTGACGAAGACGCCCTGCGCGATCTGGTCGCGGACATCGTCCGCCAAGAGCTACAGGGCGCGCTGGGCGAACGCATCACGCGTAACGTGCGCAAATTGGTGCGCCGCGAAATCCATCGCGCGTTGACCAATCAAGAATTACAGTAGGCTGGCGCTTAGGCGCGCTATATCTGTTTCAAAGCGAACAATGCAGACAATGATGTGCAGCGTGAATACCAACTTTGCCACATTTGCCAAGGCGTGACGCCTTATAATGGCCCGGACCATACGCGCAATTGGTCCGGTCGGCGTAGTCTTCCAATTAGCCGCAAGCGTCCGGCCTCACCGCACCGCCGCGCATAGAGTGTGATTGATTGTGTCCGCTTGGGATAGCGGACGCTATGTGGCTTTGAATGGCATGTCGGACGAACCGGCTGTGGACGGATGAAGAGAAACGTTCGACCTGTTTCCAGACGACGGCGGCGGGCATTTCGGTGGCGCGGCGCTATGAGGTGAATGTGAACATGATCCCATGTATGCACCGGATCCCGAGGCGCTGGCCCGCCTGATCATGGGTCTTTCAGATGATCCCAGTCGCGGTCAATACGCGTGTCTGACTGGCGGCGGGCGTGACTGACATGCGGCGCGGGCTTACGACGCTGGCAGCCCAAGCGGAGCAGACGCTGAAGCAGGATCCGGTCGGGGGGCACATGTTGTCTTCCTTGGTCGTCGTGGCGATTTGATCAAGATTGTTTGGTGGGCCGGCCCAGGTGTCTGCCTGCTCAGCAAACGACTTGAGAAGTGCCGGTTCGTGTGGCCATCGGCCAAAGAGGCAAGATCGCCCTGGCGGGCGCTCGGTTGGCGGGATATCGGCTGGCGGTTGCCTCAACGCAGCTGGAAGCCGCTCAAAGCGGGGTAAAAAGACGATAATTGCAGGGTCGGAATTCCGGCTGCGGCTCTGTTTTGCTAAGATCCTTCAATGCTGGACGTGTCTAATTCCTTGCTGGAAGACCCCGATGAACTGACACAGTTCACAGCGCTCTTGCTAGCAGAGGTGAGGTCGCAAGCCGTCCCGGTCGAGATGCTGCGACATCAGTTGGCGGGTCAACGCAATCACCGGTTCGGATCGTCGTCGGACAGTATTGAGCAGCTTCAACTGCGCTGGAGAACAGCGAGATTGCAGTCGCAAAGATGATAGCAAAGCTGCGGCTTCCCGACGGGGGGCCAACAGAAAAACCGAAGTGCCGCCCGATTCCGGATCACGTCCCAAGGATGATAGTCGAACCGGCCACTGGCGATAATGATTGCGCCCAGTCCGGCGGAACTTTATGCCGTTTGGGCAAAGACGTAACCGAAGAGCTGGAGTATGTGCCCGTCCGGGTCATCGTGAACCGCATCGTGCGGCTGCGCTTTGCCTGCTCGGGCTGCGCGGCCTTTACACAAGTCGCATCACCATCTTACCCCGTTAAGTGAGCCGGGTCTGCTGACGCATGTTCTGGTCAACAAATACGTGGATCATCTACCGTTCTATAGGCAAAGCGGCATCGTCGAGCTGGATGGGATCGACGCGGTCCGTTCAGCACTGGCCCAATGGGCCGGCAAATCTCCAGCGTTGCTGGAGCCAATCGCTAATGCTATCGGGCGGCATGTGTTAGCTGGACAGACCATCTTTGCAGTTGACAAGCCGGTAAAGATGCTGGCCCAAGCGACCGGCAAGACAGCGACGGCGCGCCTTTGGGCCTATGGCCGCGACGAAAGGCCTTGGGACAGTGGCGCTCCACCCGCAAGTTGGTAACAGTTCTCGGCAGATCACAAAGGGCAGCATCCCAAAGATCACCTCGCAAGATGTAAACTCTGGATGCACGCGTAGGATTGTGCGCGGTTCGAAGACCTCTATCGTTCCGGCGATCTCTGTGAGGTTGTCGGCATAGTGCATGTCAGGCGCAAGATTGTAGATATCCCTCGGGCCCAAGGTTCGGCCAGCGCAGGTGGAGCCGTTGTCAGCATCGCGCTTATACGCAGTTGACAAGGAGGCGCGTGGATCACCACCCAAACACCGCGCCCAACTTCGACAGACAAAGGCAAAACCAATCTTTGATGATCTGGAAGCTTGACTATACACGCAGTTGCCCAGCCGCTTCGGCAAGTCGCCACTGGCGCGTGCCATCCGATATGCCCTGACGCGCAAGGCCGGCCGATGCCCTTGCCCGCTTACCTGACTGCAAGATCACCCGTGTCGATGATCTGCTGCAGTGGAAAACCGTGGCATAGGGGCCGCCAGACCGGACGCTTACGGCGAACCTGACATCTGGCTCGGGGTTGCGAACTGCCAATAATCGCGTCACCTAGAAACACAAAGCCCCGCATAAAGCGGGGCTTGTGTCAGGCGTGCCGGACGTTTTGAACGTCAGGCAGCTTCGGCCTGTGCGGCGGCGTGACGGCGCTCGCTTTCTTCGCGCGACAGCGCGACAGAGGTGCGAACTCCCTTGGATACGAAATCCATCAGGCCCGATACGACCCGCTCGTTCGGGTCAATCCCTGCGCAAGACAACACCTCGCGCCCATCGCGTGAGCGTGCCCAACGGGCGATTTGATCAGGGCCATTGCCATATTTCTTGTCGTCGGAAATAGCATCATCGAGAGCGGCCAGTACTACGGCCGCAAACAGTTTACGCGCGCGGTTGCCTTGTTCATTGTTGAAAGCGGCACCGTCAACGAAATCCTTCATGACTCGTCCTTAATTTTATTGCACTTGTGTTTTCGGCTTATTGTTGTGTATGGCCGAGTTTTTGTGATTCGGATAGAGCATAGATGCATACCTTCTATGCAAATTACACATAGCTGCGGCGTGTGCAGCACGACATGTCGTTGGCTTGTCCCCTTCCGCATCGCCATATATAGTGCGCGTCTAAATAGCTTCAACTTTTTCGTCAGGATTTTGACACAATGCCCAAGATCAACGGAAACGAGATCCGTCCTGGTAATGTTCTGGAACATAATGGCGGTCTTTGGTCGGCCGTGAAGGTCGATCACGTTAAACCCGGCAAAGGCGGTGCTTTTGCTCAGGTCGAGATGCGCAATCTGCGCAACGGATCGAAATTGAATGAGCGGTTCCGCTCAGCTGACAAGGTCGAGCGTGTGCGACTGGACCAAAAGGATCAGCAATTTCTATATGAGGTCGACGGTATGCTGGTCTTTATGGACAGCGAGACCTACGAGCAGATCGAACTGCCAGCCGAGCTGCTGGGCGAGAGGCGCCCATTTTTGCAAGACGGCATGACGATCCATATCGAATATCACGAGTCAGAGGCGCTGAACGCAACGTTGCCGCAGAAGGTCACCTGCACTGTGGTCGAAACCGAGCCGGTGGTGAAGGGCCAGACAGCCGCAAACAGCTTTAAGCCTGCGATTCTAGATAATGGCGTCAAGGTGATGGTGCCGCCCTTTGTCGGGCAGGATGAGGCAATTATCGTCAACACCGAGACGATGGAATATTCCGAACGCGCATAAGTTACCGCTCGTTTGGCGGGACCGGCTTTTTGAGTGTTTTACGGAAGATGAAATCGCCGTGTGGGATCAATCCCGCGCGGCGCTTTGCTGTTCAGCGCCAAAGAGCAGCGCGCGATGCGAAGATTCCCTGAAGTTTTGACACCGTGCGGTTTGCCGGGCCGGGACGGGGCAGGATATCGCTGGCAAGCCGATCAAGGATGATTTCCACGGGGCAGGGCAGGCCGGTAACCGGATCATGATAGCGCGGGTAATCGATAAGGGTGGCATGGACCAGCCCGGCCAGCGTGGGCCGCGCACTGCGCCTCGCCGGTACGCGCCCCAGATCCGTCGTCAATCCCCATCCGGCATAGAACGGCGCGCCGGTCGTGGTGACGCACAGACCGCGCATCAATGCCTCGAACCCCAAAAGCGATGTCATGGTCCAGATCTGATGCACGTCCTGCATGAGCTGCGCCGGGTCTGACCGGGGCAGGATGAGGTCAGCCAGTTCTTTCGTTTCGCCTAGATCAGTGCTGCCATAGCGCAAGCCCGCCTCGACATCAGGATGCGGTTTGTAAAGGATCACGGCGCTTGGATTTGCGACGCGGGCTGCTCGCAGAAGTGCGAGGTTAGTGCGAATGTCACCTGCGCCAGTGCGGATGGACGCGTCATCTTCGACCTGTCCGGGCACCAGAATACGGTAGCCTTCCGGCAGGGCAGGGACCTTGCCGCGAAGGTTGTACTTGGTTGCGCTCTGGGCACAGATTGCCGCGATCAACGCCTCGGCGCGGCGTGTTTGATCCGGGCGCATATGCGCGCGGCGGGTGATCCATTCTTCCAGATCGCTGGGCTGCGAGGGGTCATAGTATATGCCGCTTGTGTCGCAGACCAAGCTGAGGGGGGGCACCAACTCTGCTCCCAGCCCGCGAGAGCGCAAAAACCCATCCTCGACTTTGACGGCGCCGCTTGGTGCAGTGTCGGCCTTGCTTGCCCAGACCATGTGGCGGCGGCTTGCTTCATCGGTCGGACGAAAGGTGACAGGCCGGTAGCGTCCAAAGAATTTTTGGAGCGGTCCGCGTTTCCAAAGGCGCATACCATGCGCGCACCAGCCGCGCCGGTCCTCGCGCCAGCTGCGTGCCTCGGCCTCCAGCGTGTCGATGACTTGCTCGATCTGGCACAGCTGGCCCCGGTAGGGATCATACCACTTGGGATAAAGGATCATCGCCGCCGCAAAGATCTGCGCCCGGCTGAGCGCGCGGCCCCGGCGCGACATGCCCAGAGGGTGGCGGTCATCGGTCAGCCCCCATCCAGCATAGAAAGGACGGCCGAAAACGCGCGGGCGATGTCCTGCAAAGATTGCCTCAAACCCCAGTTGGCTGGATACGGTATAGACAGCGATTGCGCCTTCCAGCAGACGCCACGGGCAAACCGGGTCGTCCAGAAGCACGATTCGTGCGCCCGCATTGTCGGCGTTGAAGTACCCGCGGCGATGGCGCTGTGCGGTTTCTGGATGCGTTTTGATGACGATGCGCGCGCCCGGATTATCCTCTTGCGCATAATACAGCATCTCGCGAAAGGTATTGGCGTCGGCGCCGCCAAGCCGCACGGCGGCGTCGCCATGGGTCTGGTCAATCACCAGCACATAACCGGGATCGGGGCATTGCAGATCCGGATCATGCGCGTTGTATTTGCTCAGATGCGCGTCCTGAAGCCGCGCGATGGCGCCGCGGGCGCGGTTCATCAACGCGGTGTCGTCCAGCGGATGGGTGGCCAGAAGCTGCTCCAGATCCGATGCTGTTGAGGCATCGAAGTGAACACCTGAATGGTCGATCAGCAGGCCCAGTGGCGGGCTGCCGGTGCGGCCAGGATGGACCGAGCGCAGCCACGCATCCTCTAGCCGGATCAGGCCCGCGCCGGTACGTGCCGCAATCGCCTCGCCGCGGTGAGCGTATGGGCTGTGGCCCCAGACTGCTACCAGATCATCGGCGCAGGGCCAGCCCAGCCGCATGTCGTAGCCAGCCAGCGCCATGATCCGGCGCAAGCGGCGCTGGCGCAAAAAGCCGCCGTTGAAATAAAAAACCCGCCGGCGCCCTTCGGCGTCGGCGGGTTCAGGGTCGGTCAGGGTTTGCATTAGCCGCCGAAAGCAGTGCTGGCAGTATCGACGTTTGCGACGACGCCAAGCGAACCTGTGAGTGCGCTGATCACCTTGCTCCACTGAGCGAACGGGGCCTCGGTGACATAAAGCGTGTCCTGATCGCGAACTGAGAAATCGCGCGCTATGAACATGCCGTTTGGCTCGGTCAGGTCCAGAACGTATACCATCCGCTGATCACCGATGAGATCGGTACGGCCCAGCACCTGATTGGCGATTTCCGCAGGTTCGTTGCGCATAACGAACACGCCGGTCGGATCGGCAGACGCCGCCTGAAGGCCGCCAACGGTTGCGATTGCCTCAATCGCGGACAGGTTCTGCGTCTCGAATGTCACGCGAGATTGCGCACCGGTGGCACCCAGCGCCGTAAAGGCGCGCGTGTCCTGCTCGACCAGAATACGGTCGCCGCCGCGCAGGGCGATGTCAAATTCAGGATACTTGTACAGGTCCTGAAACCAGACCTTGCTGCGTTCAGCGCCGCGCAGGACAGTGATCTGTGCGACCTCGGCGGGAATGATAATGCCGCCAGCCGCCGACAGCATTGCCGACAAGGTGCGGGTCGGACGCTCGATCGGATAGACGCCCTGCGCGCCAACAGAGCCAACCAGCGATACGGTGGCGCCGTCCCCAGCGAGGCGGCGCACCTGCACTTGCGGGTCCGGGGTCTGTTCTTCCAGCTTGGACGTGATGATGCGCCTGATCGCCTCGGGCGTATTGCCCGATGCGCGGATCCGGCCCGCATAGGGCACGAAGATGAAGCCGCTGCCGTCGACCTGGACCTCCTCCAGTACGGTCTGGTTTGTGGCCTCGCCCGCCAGCAGACCGTCGTCGACGTTCTCCCAGATGGTCAGGCCCAGCGTATCACCCGCGCTGATCGTGTCAGAGCCAACCCTGCCAGCATTGCGGAACGCGTCACTGAATCCAAGCGCGGGCTGCACGGATGTCGCGCGTGTAACGCGGTCATTGACAGACACGATGAACGAGTCGCCAGATTGCTGCACGGATCCAGAATAAATTTGACGTTTGTTGGGGCCAACTTGCGGAAGAATGCCGCACGACGCCATCACAAATGCAATGGCCGCAATGGCGACGGACCGCGCCCACCGGCTGGACTGGATGTTCACTGCTCGGTCTCCTCGACCTGAATTTCTGCCACGATCGTCTTTGTATCGCCGTCTGCGCGGTGTATATCGGGCGTTACGCTATCTGGATCCGAAAGGAAAATAAAGCACTAGGGCCTGTGTGCGTCATGTGATCAGTCTTAACTGTTGCCGCGGTGCCGCGCTACCCGAATGCAGCGCATCATAGGGATCGTCAACGCTCAGCATCATGTCGACGGCCTGTCGTAGCAATTGGCGCCTTCCGCGCGCGGAATAGAATCCACCAGCGATCTGGCTGGTTTCCAAAAGATATCGGCGGTAATCTGTATAGGCGCGCTTGTCTGGCCGCTCGGCCCTGGCGAAGAATTCCGCCAGTGGTTTGGACGAGACAAATTCAGGTTTGGCATAAACTGCCTGCCCGAACGTCTTGAGCGGAATCCCGCGCCAAAGCACCTGCTGCGCAGCGGTAGAATTCACCGTCACGGCGCTGCGCGCTTCGTCCAGAAGCTGTGCCAGCTTGCCTCCACGCAGATAGTGGACGCGATCAGCCACCCCGTGGATGCGCGCCAATCGACGTAATTCGCGCCGCACCGGAGCGCGGCCATCCTCCAGCGGATGTGCCTTGATCACAAGGTGGTGGTGTAGCGGCGCTCCGCTGGCAAAGCCGTGAATCACAGTCGCGAGGAATTCGGCCATTGTGCCGAACGGAGAATGCATCTGAAAGCTGCTGTCATGTTCCAATTGCAACAGCGCCAGATGATACGGAAAGCCGCCATGCCGAATGCGCCAGGTTGCAATACGGCGATCGATGGCCTGCGCAGGCATAAGCACGAGACGTTGCAGATATAGTGCAAACTCCACACGCACGGTAATTGAGCGATGTGGTTTGAAATTGCGATAACGTCGGTTTAACGCCATTACGCAAAAATGGTAAAGTGCCCCGTAGAATATATGATGGCGCATGTCGCCCCAGCTGGCCGGAGGCATGGCACTGTCCATATCGGATTGGTCCAGATGGGCACGCATTTCGCTGACAGACATGGTCATAAGGCGCGAATTACCGTTGCTGCCGCCGCGCTCATACGTCACCCAATAGGGCCGTAAATACCCTTCCTCAAATACGTGTATCCGCAGGTTCCGGGCGCGTGCCTGGCGTATTGCCTCGGCGTGGATGGGGCGGGTGTCCCCATAAAGAACGATGTCGGTGATGCCCCGCGTTTCAAGCAGATCCGACAAGCATGCGGGCCAGTCATCCGGCGCGCCGCGGAATGGGATGTAAGTGCTGCGATCAGGCCAGAACGCACTATCGCCGGCGTTAAAGCCGATTCGGCACATGTCGGCGCCAGCGCGCAACAGCATTTGGCCCAGCCGTGCAAAAAAGGGCCCGTGCGGTCCCTGTAGGAATAAAAAGACGCGTTTGCTGCCGTTTGGGTCGTCCATGAAGCACGTATTGTTATTTACTATTGATCAGAGATAACCGCCCAAGGGTGCGAAAGTAAGCCAAATATGGCCCTGCCGCTTGCCTCCGCGTCTTGGGGCAGGTTAGCTGCGGTCGTCGGCACAAGAGGGGCGCGTAAATGTTCACGGGGATTATCACTGATCAGGGGCGGATCGTCGCCCTCAAGCAGCACGGCGATCTGCGCGCGCGCATCAGGTGTGGCTACGATACCAAGACTATCGCGCTGGGCGCCTCGATTGCCTGCGATGGTGTATGTCTGACCGTAGTCGATACCGGTGCGGATTGGTTTGATGTCGACATATCGGCCGAAACTGTGTCAAGGACCAACTTGACGGCCTGGGATGAGGGCCGGGTCATCAATCTTGAGCGCGCCTTGAAGGTCGGAGACGAGTTGGGCGGACACATCGTATCGGGCCATGTTGATGGCGTGGCCGAGATCATCAAGATGCACGACGAAGGCGGCAGCACGCGCGTCACCTTGCGTGCGCCCGAAACACTTGCGAAATTCATAGCTCCAAAGGGTTCGGTTGCGTTAAATGGCACTTCCCTGACGGTGAACGAGGTCGCGGGCTGCAAATTTGGCATCAATTTTATACCCCATACCAAAGACGTCACCACTTGGGGGCGCGCGAAGGTTGGGGACGCGGTCAATCTGGAAATTGATACGCTGGCCCGCTATGTTGCGCGACTGCAAGACTTCGCCTGAACTGTCGATTTGGCGGACAGGTTCTCTAGGTCCGAGCGATAACCCGTCGGTGAAAAACGCCTATCCGCGAAACGCGCGCGCAAAGTAATCGGTCAGCGGCTTCGTCAGGTAGGCGATCGGGCTCATGTCTCCGGTACGGATGAACGCTTCGACCGGCATTCCGGGCACCAGTGTGACATCGACCGGAAGGCGCGCGCGCTGTTCCTCATCAATCGAAATTCGAGCGCGGTAATAGCTTACCTGCGTCGATTCGTCTTTAAAAGCATCTGCCGAGATACGCTCGACCTGGCCGATCAATTCGGGTGTACGGCGTTGATCCAGCGCTGAAAAGCGCAGAACAACGCTTTGCCCGGGATGGAGCATGTCGATATCCGTCGGGTTCACTCGCGCTGAAACGACCAGCGGCCGGTCCTGTGGAATGATGTGCAACGCAGGCTCGGCGGCACGCAGAACCGACCGGGGAGCAAAAACCTGTAGCCCGTAAACCACACCGGCCACTGGGGCGATGATGTCCAGACGGCTAAGCTGCTCGGTCAACGCGGCGCGCTTCTCGCGAAGTTCAAGCTCGCGGTATTGCAGGTCACGCAGCGTGGTGATTGCTTCTTCGCGGCGCTGCGCGGTCAGCTTGACCAGTTCGATGTCGATCTCAGTCATACGCCCTTCGGCCTGCGCCTTCTGCGCAATCAATTCGCCCAAGGTACCGGTCAGGCGAGATTCTTCGCGCCTGAGCGACAGCAGCCGTGATGTCTGGGCCAGCCCCTTGTCTAGCAGGATTTGCTGGCTTTCACGCTCCTCGGCGATCAGGTCGATCTGTTCCGAGAGTGCCGATTGCTGTGCGACGATCCCGATGATCTGTTCTTCAATCTGGGCGCGGCGCTTGCCCAACTGGCTGGTTTCGCTAAGCGTGGTGTCGGCGCGGGCACTCAGCAGGCGGCGCTGACCATCCATCAGTTCGGCAGCGTCCGGATAGCGTTCCGCCATCTCAATCAATAGCGGATCAAAGCTGATCTCGTTCTTGTCGTCGCGCTCAGCGGTGAGGCGGCCACGGCGAGCCATTAATTCGAACAGCTGATTTTCTGTAATGGTCAGTTGCGATTGCAGCAGCGTCGCGTCCAGTTTGATCAGGATGTCACCGGCGGCGACGGTTTCGCCTTCCTGTACCATAATTGCAGCAACAACCCCACCATCGGGATGCTGCACGACTTGGCGGTTCTGATCGACTTCGATTTGGCCTGGGGCAATTATCGCGCCGGCAATGTTGGTAAAGGCGGCCCAGCCACCAAAGCCGCCAACCAGCAGCGTCAGCGCGATCATTCCGATAATCACTGGCCGCAGAGCGGACCATTGGCGTGCCTCGCTCATCGGACGCCCCCTTGGCCGACGGATTCGACGATTTGCTTATTGTTGCTCACGACGTTGCGCAGCACTTCTTCCTTGGGACCAAAGGCCCGAACCTCGCCCTGGTCCAGCATCAGCAGCATGTCGCATTCCTTGATTGCCGCGGGGCGGTGGGCCATGATCAGGACAGAGCGGCCCTCTTTTTTAAAATTTCGGATCGCAGTGTTCACGGCTTCGCTGCCCTCATTGTCGAGGTTCGAATTCGGCTCGTCCAAGACAAGGATAATCGGGTCGCCATACATCGCGCGCGCCAGTCCGATCCGTTGCATCTGGCCGCCGGATAAACGGCCGCCCCCGGCTGTAACCTGTGTGTCGTAGCCATTGGGAAGCCTTAGGATCATCTCATGGGCATCGGCCTGCTTGGCCGCTGCCACGACCCGCTCCGCGTCCGGATTAGCCGACAGGCGCCCGATATTCTCCGCAATTGTGCCGTCGAACAATTGAACGCGCTGCGGCAGGTATCCGATATGCTCGCCCAGTACGGATGCGTCGAATTGGTCCAGCGTCGCACCGTCCAGACGGATGACACCTGCGCGTGGTGGCCAGACGCCGGTGATCGCCCGCGCGAGTGTGGATTTGCCCGAGCCGGACGCGCCGATAACGCCAACGGCCTGACCCGGCTGCACCGAGAACGTGACTGCCTTGAGGGAGGGCGTTTTTTCGCCAGGAGGAAAGACGGTGGCCTTGAACAACTCCAGCCGGGCTCTGGGCCGTGGCAGCGCCGTGCGCGGCGCCTCGGGCGGAACGTCCTTCAGCAGTGTCGCAAGGCTATTCCAGCCTTGACGTGCGCGCTGAACCAGAGCCCATTGGCCAACCACCTGTTCGATCGGGGCGAGAGCGCGGCCCATCAGGATCGAGCCGGCAATCATCGCGCCGGCCGTCAGCTGATTTTGCAAAACCAGATAAGCCCCGAGGCCCAGCATCGCCGATTGCAGAAACAGGCGAAACGCTTTGGTCACCGAGGTGAATGTTGTGCTTAGATCCGTTGAGCCGATCTGACTGTCCAAAGCGGCACCGCGGGCAATTTGCCATCGGTCAAAGGCAGCGTTTCGCATCCCCATCGCTTGCACCATCTCCGCCTCGGTCCGGATTTGGGTTGCGATTGCGTCGGCACGCACCGCCGTGCGCCCGGCGTCCAGTCCAGGCTGGCGGGTGGTTATCTGGTTGATCACTGCGATCGCAATCAAAAGCGCACCACCGGACAGCGCCAGCATTCCGAGCCAAGGATGAAATATCCATATTCCGGCCAGAAAGATCGGCGTCCATGGTATATCGAAAATTGCCGTCAACACAGGAGACGTCATCAGACGGCGCACCGCCTCCAGATCGGCGAGGCCGGTGGCTGTGCCCTGATCGGGGTGAGTGGCCGATTTGCGCAGAACGGCGTCAAATACGCGCCGGTCCAGCCGCGACTGAAAACGTGCGCCGACCCGGCCCATGACGCGCCCGCGCGCAAAGTCGAGGATGGCCATCATGCCGTAAAGGAAACACACCAGCCCAGTCAGGGCCAAAAGCGTCTCGACCGAGCGACTGCCAAGTACACGGTCATAGACCTGAAGCATGTAGATCGGCCCGGTCAGCATCAGAAGGTTCACGAATACGCCAAAAAGGCCCACAAACCAGTAGAGACCACGCGATTCGCGCCGCGCGGCCCGCAGCTCCGGCAGGCCGGGCTGTACAGTTGGACGGGTCACGGCTGGCGTCTGGACATCTGGCTTGATTGGGAGTTTCATAGACTCAAAAAATGCCTTTCAGATAGCATAGCAGATTTTGCAGTGCCGCCGGATGTGGTTTGCGAGAAAAAATGTTCAGAAGTACCATCATTTGGGCACTGAACATCATTAAGCTTAAAATTAGGTTACCTGAAACAAATCGGACCGGTCGCAAACTAGTCGCGGGGGGGGCTGTTAGCAAGGGCCACTAACTGCCGGTACTGTGGTTTTGCCAGCCAATGATCAATCGTTATCGCTTAGCCCCGCGCCTGCGCCAGATAGGCGGCTGGCGTCTGTATCAGGGGCATGGGTGCGCCGGGCCAGTTCCGTCAGGCGCGCGGCTGGCTCCGCGTCCAGATCGTAGCGCAGCTGGCATTCTGGGAGAGGCAAACCCGGCGCCGTGCCGCGCCGTATAAGGGCGCGGCCCATTGGCGCCATCGGCGCTGACGTCTGGCCGCGAATGTCGGAGGCACAGGCAAATTCTCCGCCTTCCCAGATCAATTGCAGGGCATGCCCGCCATCCTCTGACGCAGCGGACACGAATGGGACAAGCAGCAGAGGGTAGGCGCAATCCGGGATCTGGATTTCGCCAGGCAGCCCCGCATCCTGGGCGATGTCGCACAGCGCCACGCCCGCCGATATGGGGCATACAGCGCCGCCTGCTGAAGTCCAGACCGAGGCTGTCACGTCCACCGGGCGCATCTGAGCATGGGGCGTGCGGTCATGGGCGATCAGAAAAGCGTCCAATGCCTCGGGGCCGGGTAGCCCCATACTGGCCAGCCAGCGCACCGCTTTGCCGGCCTCTTCGGCCATGCCCCAGTCAAAGCCGCCGCCGCGTGAGGCCTTGCGCGCCAGCCCCTCGATTTCGCCCAGCGACCAGCTCATGACGCTACCATTGAAGGGTAGGTCCAATCGTCGGCTTTTCCGCCGGCTAATTCATGCGGAAACGGCGCGTGCTGGAACATGGTGATGCGCACCCATCGATCCGAGCGCGGATCGAAATGGCACGCGCCGAAAAAGCTGAGCTTGGCCCGTAGCATGTCAATGGGCATCACGTTGGCGCCGATCGTGTTGCTGCGTATTTCGGCATAAGGCAGGCGGGTTGCGATCTGGGCGCGGCGCACGATGTGGCGATGTTCGGGATGCGCCAGCACAAAGGCGGCGACATTCGACCCGGTAAACTGCTCCAGGCTGGCAAACATGCGGGCGGCATCGCGGCCGGGGCAGAGCGGTTGCTCATATGGCTCCAGAGGCTCCAGTCTGCGCTGGCCCAAGCGCGGCTCTTGCTTGGCGTCCGACACGTACCACACGCGGTCCTGCGCTTCGGGCGCGTCCCAGTCGGTGTCCAGCGCCCAGCCATAAACCTCCTGTGTGATGACCTTCAGGCGTGCGACCGTCATCGCGCCCTCGATCCGCCAATGGCGGTCCTCGTTGCAGGACATGTCGTCTGCCAGATCGTCCACAATATGCGGATATGGCTCCATCAGCAGCGAGGCCAGCTGCTCCTGCCCTTCCAGCGTCAGCGCATCTTCTGCCCAATGCCACAGCCCATTCCACGGGTTTTTTGCGGTCAGGTCAGCATGGTCCAGCCAGGCCGACAGCGCCGTCAGGTCGCCGCGCAGATCTGCCAGTTTGGCGATCTGCATCGGGTGATCGCTGCGCCAAGCGGCGGCGTGCAGGATTGCGCGTTGCACAATCTGGCGGAATTGCGTGATCTCGTCCTCCGTGGCCTGTGCAACAGCGCGTACCCGCGCCAGCGCGGTTTCGCGCGCGGCGATCCAGCAATGCAGCAGGGCAGGGTGGTTCAGCAGATAGGGGGCCATGCCTAGTCCGGTGGAATTGCCAATGCCGAAGCGGCGGCGCAGCTGCGGCGCCAACGGCACGGCAGTACCCGGCGCCTTGAGCGCAGCCATATATTCGACCAGATCCATGACAAAAGCGCGCGTCAGATAAACTGACAGCATCTCGACCTGATAGGGCGCCTGAAATTCGGGTCTGTCTGCGATCACGGCGCGGTCGGCGGCGCCGAATTTGCCCGATCCGTAAACCGCCGTGGTGCGCATCAGATACCCGACATCGTCGATCATTCCGGGCTCTGGCTGCGTGCCTCCTGCCAGCGCCGATACGACATGATCCCACAGACGAACCGATTTGTTGGCGCGGCTCAGCGATAGCTCGCTTTGCGATATGCGGCCTGCTTCCTGCAAGGGGACGTTGTCGCGCAAGCGGTGAATGTCGGCCTGAGTCGGTACGCCATCAAAAAGGGTAAACGTTGCGTCCCATTCTGTGGCGATCACCCGGTCCGAGCGTTTCTCGGGCGCCAGATCATTGGCAAAGGCGATCAGGCTATAGCTGCGCTCAGGGCCGTGCGCCGTATAAACGGCAGTGCCAACGCCGCGCGAGTCTATGTCGAACACAGGGCGCTCGAACCCCCAGTTTTCGGCTTTCAAGCGGCGTAGCAGGATACGCATGAAGGACAGGCGACACTGGTGAAACGATCCCAGTCGTTCAAGTCGCATCACCTGGCCGGGATGCCGCATAGCGGCGGTGGCTCTGGTGTGATCGATCTGCATGTCGCGTCCTCCTGCCCAAATAAATAGGGCGGCCCCTGTGGGCCGCCCAGTGAAATCATGTCAGAGCGTCCCGCGCCCTTTGCCGATGGTGATGCGCAGCGCATCCCATAGCGACGGCAGCAGGATCAGTGATACTGGCACTGCCGTGACGACGATGAAGCTTTGCAATTTGCCGATACCGCCGGATCCGGTCCAGATCAGGATCATCGCCATAACACCCATCGTCACGCCCCAGAACACCCGCACGCCTGTCGCGCTGCGGTCCTCGTCCGACATGGCGACCGAGATGACGTAGGTCATTGAATCGCCGGTCGTAGCGACAAAGATCGTGGTCAGGATCAGGAACAGCAGTGACACGATAAAGCCCAGCGGCATTTGCTGCGTGATCGACAGCAGGGCGGCGGGCAGGTTGAACCCTTTGAACGCCGCCGAGACAGAGCCGGGGTTTTCCAGCTCGAACGCGATGCCCGACCCGCCGACAATGGTGAACCAGAAGGTCGTCACGATCGGCGCCACGATTGACAGCATGATGATGATCGACCGGATCGACCGCCCCCGGCTGACGCGCGCAATGAACATCGCCATCAGCGGGCCGTACCCCATGAACCAGCCCCAGAAGAAAACGGTCCACCAGCCCAGCCAGCCCGGAGGGCCGAACACATCTGCCTCGCCCCGATGCAGCGCCATGCCGAAGAAATTGGTGATGTAAGTCGAAAATCCGGCGACATAGCTTTTCAGGATGAACGCGGTCGGACCGGCGATCAGCATGAAGACAAGAAGGATCGCGGCCAGAATTACGTTGATCCGGCTGAGGATCTGGATGCCCTTGGACAGTCCGGTGATGGCCGAGATCGTGTAGATCGCTACGAGGCACGCAATCACAATCGCTTGCGTGGCAAAGGTATCGGGGATGCCAAAAAGCGCGTTCAGTCCATAGCTGACTTGCAGACCCAGAAATCCGACAGGACCGACGGTGCCCGCCACGACGGCGATGATGCAGGACGCATCGGCGATCCAGCCGATTGGCCCGGTGATCGCATGATCGCCGAACACCGGATAAAGCAGGGTGCGCGGTGCCATCGGCAGGCCTTTTTCATAGTGGTAATGCATCAGCATGATAGTGCTGAGCGCGCCCAGAATGGCCCATGCAAGGAAGCCCCAATGCATAAAACTTTGTGCCAGTGCGGGCGCAACCGCTGCCGGAGTGGCGGATTCGCCCGCGAAATAGGGCGGGGAGGACAGAAAATGCGCCATCGGCTCGCCTGCGGCCCAGAAAACGCCGCCGCCCGCCAGCAGCGTGCACATGATCATCGCGCCCCATTGGAAGATCGGAAATTCCGGGGACAGCACCCCGCCCATGATCGCGCGCCCGCCCGGCAGAAAGATCAAAACCAGACCGATCAAGAAGGTCGCCAGCAGCAGGAACTGCCAATAGAGACCGAAATATTTGGCCGAGAAGGCAAAGCTGGCGTCGACCATGCTGGACAAAAGCTCCAGATTGACCAGCGCGGTGATGCAGAAAAGGGCGATGAAGCCGCCGGTTATGGCAAATAGCGGTCTGTTGATATGCGCCCGTTTGCCGGGCTGGGAACTGATATCGCTCATGTGACACTCCTCTCAGGGGTGTTTTCGAATTTCTCTGCCGGAGCTACCCGGCGGCGATGTGTGCCAGCGGGTGCGCTGGCGGAACCGCGCCCAATGAAGTTTTCCTCATAGAAACGCAACCAGTTACCACCCATCAATCCCGCAACCTCGGATGCATCAAATCCGATGTCGCGCAGACCGCGTTCGAAATTCGGGAAATCGCGATTGTCTTTGAACCAGTCTGGCTGGGCCGGAAAACCGGGCGCGGCAGCGGAGCCTTCGCCATAGTCGACCTCTTTGGTCCAACGCCCGGTGCGCATCCACTCGACCACACTGTCGGGCTGATCCTGGCACAGATCGGTGCCGATGCCGAAATGCTGCGCGCCGAACTGCTCGGCGGCGCGGGCGATCATTTCGCAGAAACTGGTCAGCGTGCAGTCCGATTTGTCCTTCAGGTGGTGCGGATAGGCGCTGAACCCCATCATGCCGCCGTTTTGCGTGACCGCGCGAATGACATCGTCGGTCTTGTTGCGCAGGGCCGGCTGCCATGAGTGCAGGTTCGCGTGGGTGATGGCGATGGGCCGCTGCGACAAATCGGCTGCTTCGATGGTGGAGCGGTCCGCCGAATGGCTCATGTCGATCACCAGCCCGACGCGGTTCATTTCCTTGATGACCTCGCGGCCCATGCGGGTGATTCCGGGATCTTCGGACTCATAGCAACCGGTGGCCAGAAGCGACTGGTTGTTATAGCTCAGTTGCATGAAGCGTGCGCCCAGATCATGCAGCACCTCGACCAGCCCGATATCATCCTCGATAGGGCTGGGGTTCTGGAAGCCAAAGAAGACGGCGGTGCGGTCCGTCTCGTGCGCGGTGGCCACATCGCACGCCCACCGGCCCTTCATGATCAGGTCCGGGTATTGCTCGAACCAGCGGTTCCACTGCTCGATATTCAGTACCGTTTCGCGGAAATTCTCGTGATAGGCGATGGTCACATGCACTGCGTCCAGTCCTCCCGCGCGCATCTGGCGGAAAATTTTTTCCGACCAGTTTGCGTATTGCAGGCAGTCAATGCGCGGTGTCATGTCGGCGTGCCGCTGGCGATGTAGGCCGTCTTGACAATGGTGTAGAAGTCGCGCGCGGTCTGGCCCTGCTCGCGCGGGCCATAGCTACTGTCGCCGCGCCCGCCAAAGGGGACGTGATAGTCGGTGCCGGCGGTCGGAAGGTTGACAGTGACGACGCCTGTGCGCGCGCTTCGGCGAAAATGGGTGGCGCGGGCAAGGCTGCGGGTGACGATACCCGACGTGAGGCCGAAATTGGTATCATTGACCACGGCGAGACCCTCGTCATAGCTGCCAACCTTGATGACTGAGGCCAAAGGGGCGAACATTTCCTGCCGGTTGATCTGCATATCATTGGTCGTGTTCAGGAACACGCCGGGCGCCATATAATAGCCGTCTGTTTCCAAGCTTAGCCGCGTGCCGCCGCAAGCCAGATCGGCGCCCTCGGCGCGTCCTTTTTCGACCCATGCAAGGTTTTCGTTCAGCTGGTCTTCGGACACGACCGGACCCATCTGTGTGCCGGCCGTCAGAGCGTGGCCGACCTTCATAGCCTTGGTGCCTGCGACCAGTTTTTCGACGAACGCATCGTGCAGCCCGTCCATGACCACCAGCCGAGAGGAGGCGGTGCATTTCTGCCCCGTGCCGCCGAACGCGCCCCCCAGTGCCAAGGTGACGGCCAGATCCAGATCGGCGTCGTCGGTGACGAAAAGCGCGTTTTTGCTGCCCATTTCCATCTGCACGCGGGTGAAGTTCTGCACAGCCGCGGCGGCGATGCCACGCCCGACCGGAACGGATCCGGTAAAGGAGATCGCGTCGGTCATTGGACTTTCGACCAGACGCTGGCCCACATCGCGGCCTGCGCCCATGACAAGGTTGAACAGACCCTTGGGAATGTCCTGCCGCGAGATAATCTCGGTCAGGGCATGGGCCGAGGCGGGGGTGATGTTGGCGGGCTTCCAGATCACGGCATTGCCATAGGCCAGCGCGGGTGCGATTTTCCAGCTGGCTGTTGCTGTGGGGAAATTCCACGGGCTGATGATGGCGACGGTGCCCACAGGCTCGCGGCGCACGTCGATTTCGATGTCGGGACGGACCGAGTCGGCTGTCTCGCCTAGTTGGCGCAGGACTTCGGCGGCGTAGTAGGTAAAAAACTGGCCGGCGCGGAACACTTCGCCGCGCCCCTCGGCCAGCGGTTTGCCCTCTTCGCGGCTGAGCAAAGTGCCCAGTTCTTCGGCGCGCCCCATCATTTCTGTGCCGATGGCGTTCAGCACGGCCTGCTTGCGCTCCAGCCCGTAGGCGGCCCATTCGATCTGCGCTGATTTTGCGGCATCCAGCGCGCTGTCCAGCTGATCTGCGCTGGCTTGGGCATAGGTGCCGACAATGTCGCTGAGGTCCGAGGGGTTGATGTTCTCAATTTCGGACGGCCCCGCCAGCCATTCGCCCGCGATGTAATTTTTCTGAACAGTCGCCATGGCATAGCCCCTTTTAGTGCGTGATATTGTCTCGAAATGGCGCGAAAGACACCGTGCGAGACTTTCGCGCACTTTTGCGATTCAGGGCAAACGTAAAATAATTGAAATAACTTCAATAAACCTGAAGTTTAATGTGCGCTGCCAGGAGGCCGTCACAAGAGCGCATCAATCCTTGCGGCGCAAATTGCAGCGGCCAGTGCCTCAGCTGCCGGGCTGAGACCGCCTTTGTCGGGCGTCACGATCCACACCTCGCGCCGCGTCTGGGTGCCTGCCAGCGGCAGGAACCTGAGATCTTGAAATTCGGGCAAGAGCGCCAACTGCGGCAGGATCGTGATACCGGCGCCAGCGCGCAGCATGGTGAGGATCGACGCGGTATTGCGCACCATCAGGTTGGACGCAGCCAAAATGGGAAGAAATTCAGCATCGCTGATTTGCGCGCAGAGACCGTTTGCGATGAAATCGATCCCGTCCAGATCGCGCCATCTCAGATCTGGCCAGCGCTGCACCAGGGGATGATCGGCGGGACAGACCACGCCATAAGCGTCGGAAAATATCAAATTGCGCTGGAAGCCTGGCATCACGGGCAAGGTGGCAAGGCCGATATCGGCGCGTCCTTCGATCAGGTCGCGCTGCACCGCATCGCTGTCGGCATCGCGCATGTCGATGCGCACGCCGGGACGTTCTTTGATAAAACTGCGCAGGATAGGCGGCATGATCGACTGCGCAACCGAGGGCGTGCAGGACAGTCGGACATTTCCCGCCTCGCCGCGGGCCAGCGCCTCGATCGCGTCGATGGTGCGCGCGTAATGCAGCAATTCGCGCGCGGATTCGTTGCGGATCAGGACTCCCAGCGGTGTCAGCCGCGATTTGCGGGCGCTCTCGAACAGGGGGGCGCCGATGTGATCCTCAAACTGGCGCAGCATCATCGAGATGGCCGACGGCGTGCGCCCCAGCGCGTCGGCCGCGCCGATCAGGCTGCCGTGGTCGGCCACCGCCTGAAAGCAGCGGAGCATTTCGATCTTGATGGCCAAACGCTGCGATCCTTTTGTGAATGCCGAGGAGGATAGTCTAACGCATCACAGGCGCGGCGCCAGCCTGTCGCAATTGACATTAGCCCCTCCAATGAGGCATCTGATGGGTAACATCGCCTGCCGCAGGAGACGCGCCATGACCGCCCGCATTTATCGCCCCGCCCGCACCGCCATGTCATCGGGCACGGCCAAGACCCGTGACTGGGTGCTGGAGCATGTCGCAAGCGCTGCGCGCGAGGTTGATCCGCTGATGGGCTGGACATCATCGCGCGACACGCAGTCTCAGGTGCGGCTGACATTCCCGACCAAGGAAGCAGCGCTTGAATATGCCGAGGCGCATGGCATCAAAGCTGTCGTTCAGGATCGCAATTCACGCAAGCCCGTTATTCGCCCCGGCGGATATGGCGAAAACTTCGCAACCAACCGCCGAGGCGTCTGGACGCACTGAGACGTTGTAAATCGGGGCAAAGTTGTCTCGAAATCGGGGTATAGATCCCGCTAAGCTGTTCGGTTATCAATATGTTGTCGATAAGCGGCTTTGCGTCACAACATTTGGACCGGCCGTGATTCTCGCTCAAAACTGCGATCGCAGTCACCAACGGGCGGCCTCTGTGGTCGCCCAAATCATTTCAAGCCCGGCTGGAGCCTGTTTCTGATGACCATCACCCACCTCGTCACCCATTCCGGTGGCTTTCATGCCGATGAGCTGCTGTCCTCTGTCATCCTGACGCGGCTCTTTCCCGAGGCAGAGTTGGTCCGCAGCCGCGATAAGGCGTGGATTTCGCCCGGCGAGGATCGCATCATTTATGACGTCGGCGGTCAGTTTGATGCAGCCGCGCAGATTTTCGATCACCACCAGCGGCCCAATCCGCTACGCGAAGATGGCCAGCCCTACAGCTCTTTCGGATTGGTCTGGGCGCAGTATGGCCGTCAGTACCTGCGCGCGATGGATGTTCCTGAGCATGATATCGAGGCGATTCATGGCTCATTTGACCGTGGCTTCGTTCTACCGGTCGATCTGCTCGACAATGGCGCGGTAAATGCCGCTGACGCCGGACCGCTATTTGCCAGTCTGACCTTGCCAGTGCTACTGGAAAGCCTGAATCCGGTCTTTGATGACCGCGAAGACGGGGCCGATGATCGTGCGTTCATGGCCGCCTTGCCCGTGGCGCGCGCATTCGTTGAGGCGCAGATCAGACGCAAGGCCGCGAAATACCGGGCGGAGGCGATGGTGATGGCGGCCATCGAAACGGCTGGTGAGGGGCGCATTCTGGAGTTGCCGATGGGCATGCCGTTTCGCGCGGGCGTAGAAAACGCCGGCGCGGATCACCTACTGTTCGTGATCCACCCGCGTGGCACCGACTGGGCGCTGACCACGATCCGCGTGGGCGACGACACGTTCGACAATCGCGCTGATTTACCTGCTGCGTGGGCGGGATTGACCGACGATGCGCTGGAAGCCGCCAGCGGTGTCAAGGGCGCGAAGTTCTGCCACAACGGCCGCTTCATTGCTGTGGCCAGCAGCCGGGAGGCTGTGCTGAAAATGGCGTATATCGCGGTGGCCGAAGCTTTGGCCAGAGCATTTGAAGGGCTTAACTCATAGCTGCGCGGCTGAGGCGATACCTCGATTGATCGCACGGGCGCGAATAACCCCGCAGTCAGGGTTCAGCTTGAGCAGTTAGGGCGGGAAGCCGACCTTTGCTGCGTTCGCTTTGAATGGCCGCTTAGTTCAAAGGTTTTGATAACCTAGTTTTCGTACTGTTGAGAAAGGATCGATAACCGGACAAAATGTGGGTCTTCTGAGAGGCTAGGATCAGCTGCCAGAACCTTTTCCAATACTGGTCTCAGGCTGTCGTACAAATACGGGATAACCTGAGGGATCGTGGCATTCAATAACTCTAAAACCCCACTCGGATGATCGGCTGAGATACCTTTTTCATTCAGAAGGATAAGAAGATATCCAAATTCATTCGTTGGTCCGAGGTGATCTTTGAAACAGGCAAAGGCTTCATCAAACCCAACTCTGGAAATTGCCGTCATCTGAGCGAAGTATCGGAACGTTTGCGGTGTAAGTGCTTGAGCTTTGCTAGGCCAAAATCGTTTTACAAATGGTATGATCCGATTCTTTAGATATTCAGCTTGTTGATCCCGTGGCGGATGTCACCAACCTGCGGATCGCGCTTGGGGTGACCGCCTTGCCCGTGGCGCGGGCTTTCGTGAAGGCGCAGCTCAAACGCGAGGCCGCGAAATACCGTGCCGAGTCAATGGTTGTGGCCGCCATTGAGGCGGCGGGCGCAGGTCCCATTTTGGAGCTGCCGATCGGGATGCCATTTCGCGCCGGTGTGGAAAAGGCGGGCGCGGATCATCTGCTGTTCGTGATCCACCCGCGTGGCACCGATTGGGCGCTGACCACGATCCGCGTGGGCGACGAGACGTTCGACAATCGCGCTGATTTACCTGCTGCGTGGGCGGGATTGACCGACGATGCGCTGGAAGCCGCCAGCGGTGTCAAGGGCGCGACGTTCTGCCACAACGGCCGCTTCATTGCCGTGGCCAGCAGCCGGGAGGCTGTACTGAAAATGGCGGATATCGCGGTGGCTGAGGCCCTGGGCTGAGCGTTTGAGGGGCTCAACTCATGGCTGCTCTGCTGGGACAATACCTCGGTTAATCACACGGCCGCAGCTGAAATGCGGTAACCAAGACGTTGTAACGCTCTCAACGCGAAGGATTTTTCAGTGTCGGACTTTGCGATGGACCTGTGCGGCGCTGACCTGATCCTGATCCTTGGCGGCGTGCAAAGGATTGCCGCGATGGCCAAAGGGCTTTTGGGGGCCGCGTCTTGCCGATATCCTTGTCGGTCCCGGCAGCAGCTATGTTCGCCGGGCCGACCGATAGCCTTGTCATCGCCGATCATACCGCCTCGGCCGGAACCGTCACCTGGGATCTGGTCAGCCAGGCCGAACCCGGCATTGACAGCACCGCCTGGCTGATCAGCACCGACCGGGCCCTGGCGACGGATGTGATGACCCGCGCTCCTGCCATCATCGACAGCCTGCCCGAGCCGAACAGGACGGCATCCCGCACCGTATGGGCGGACTGCGCCGAAGTGATCCTGTGCGAGAACCGCTTGACCGGGACGCCCGCGATCAATTGGGTGCACGCTACCCGGATCTGGAATCCCATCTTATCGAAAAATAAAACGTGGAGGTCAGTATGCCCAAGATGAAACTGCTTTCGAACGTCAGACCGCCGAGTTTTTTTGAAAGGCGGTTTTGATTTCTCCACGCTCATCGGCTGGCAGGAGTTTCTCGATGAACGCGCTACCGGTGGAGCAAGGCGCGAATCGGACGATCTTCAAGACCGCGATTTCACCAACTACACGGTTCATGCGACTCCGTATATTCTGACTGACACGGCGGACGCCGAGATTAGTGTCGCGCCGCGTCACGGACAAGTCCAGACGCCGCCTGGTGTTCCCTATATTTGGACGTTGAATGAAAATTGGTAGCCTGTCGTTCTGACCCGAACGATCTTCATCACCTAAGGGCCCCAATCCTTCAGGTTTGAGGTCGGTGGGCCCACGCTGGGAGGGGAAGAATATTGGGGCACGGTGCAGTTCTTGGCGATCCTCGGAGGAACGAATGACCCCAAAACACCAGCTGTAACGCGTCTGCTGAAACTGCTCTGGCAGGGTGCGCGCGGGCTCAGCGCATTGGGAACGGGGTGCAATCTCAGCTTTCGTGTTGGAAACGGGCCTTACCAGACTGTTGCGGTCATGCCGCAGATATTGTTCTCTTCGGAATCACCGGATCAAGCCCCTGACGGTCCAAGCTTTTTCGAAAAGTTCGGAGATGAATGGAACCATGGCTTTGGGCCTATTGAGAATGGCAATTCTCCGTTCGGGTATCCGCCTCTTCTTCCTTGCCGAACTGTTCGAAGTTTTCGGTAAACAGGTCGTGGCCCATATAATTGTAATGCCTGTTGGCGTCGCGACGCTCGGCGATTTTGGCCGCTGTGATGGGCGATCTCCCCGATCTGGCGCGGAACGGGTTGATCCCCACCGAACCGACCTGCAAGATGGTCTCGGCCCGCTGTTCCACGACATAGCCGCCGCGATCAGACCGGTCGGGGAATTGCCAGATTGTGTCGTTGCGTATGCCTCCGGTGCGCCAGTCCGTGTCCATTTCCCGGTGCAACGGGATGTGCGTCTGGCATTGGTCGTTCGTGTATCCGGGGGCATCGTACCGGATGTTCCGCTGGTTCTGCCAAATCTGCGCCATCTCATGGATGAATGCCGAGCGATCCGTGAGGGAAACGGTGTTCGCGACCGGTCCGGGTTTGAAAAATGCGGCTGATAGGGTACGGACCTGTCCGTGGGAAAGAACATCGTGCTGTGTTCGCCGTCCTTTTTGAACCCGTCTGGGGCAGGTTCTGCAACCGGAGCGACTTGCGCGCAGCCCACCCACAATCACCACCCTGTCGGTGTTCACTGGCACGCTACCGAAGAGCTTTTTACCTTTCCGATTTCGCCGGCGGTCATCTTGCGTCTAGATATCGGCATTGCGGTCTTCTGTCGTGAACACCTTTCGGAAATGAGGCGGGCAGGTTAGCCCCACGCGCCGTTGGCGTGTCAGGCCAACTTTGTCGTCGACAGATCGTAGCTGGGAAGCATTAGCGACATCGGCTTGTGGTCTTCGTCACGCTGGATTGATCAAGTCCCGTTGACGTGCCGACCTCTCAGCTCACTTATGCGGCCTTTCGTTTTAATGCCAAGGGACTTTTCCCGAGCTATTCCCTAGAGCTGATGACGGCGAGATCAGGCGGCGGGTTGAATTTGTTTGATCACGTCCTTGAATTCAATCCTCTGGATGATATCAGGCATGCGCTTTGCTCCGTCGAGTTTTCTCCATTTTGTCTGGACCGGGATCATCAACTTGAATGCCATGGCAAGGTCGACTTTGCGGCTGAGGCACCCTTTGTCTTTGCCGGTGCGTCTTTGCCGGTGCGATGTCGGGCCGTGGCAATGGCTCTTCCGATTGGGTTGGTGGCATAAGACACAATCCAGACCTCAAGGCCAAATATCAAGCTTTGATCAAAGCTGAAAAGCCACCAAAAGACGCCGCCACTGCGCTCTGCCCCACAGCATCTGGATCGCGCACCGGCACCGCGAAAAAAGTCCTGCTCGGACATTTTATGCACATCTCGTGGGCTGTTGACGTCGACCTCACCCCCATAGGCGTTGCCTGTAGATATGCCGTTACTCGCGGGACATTTCCTTTAACCTCCCAGGATTGGGAAGAAGGAGATGTTGATGACCAAGGATCAACGCGAGATTCAGCGCAAGCTGCGGATACTGAGATACGCAGAAGAGATCGGTCACGTTGCGAAAGCCTGCCGTTACTTTGGGATTGGCCGATCCAGTTTCTATCGGTGGCGGCAAGCCTACGCTGAACGCGGCGAAGCGGGCTTGGTCAACGCGCCGCCGATCCCCAAATGGCACGCGAACAGGAGATCGTCCGAGCGCGAAGATAAGGTGCTTTATCTTCGCAGCAAATACCACCTCGGCCCAATGCGGATCGTTTGGTATCTGGAACGCTATCACGACATCAAAATGTCCGACGCGACCGTTTCACGCATCTTGCGCCGCCATGGCATGAACCGCCTTCCACGTGGCACCCGTATGCGCAAAGTTCATACCAAGCGCTATCAGAAACAGGTGCCGGGGCATCACATCCAGATGGACGTCAAGTTCCTGACGTTCAGAGGTAAACAAGATGAAAAGGTGCGCCGCTTTCAATATACGGCTATCGATGACGCAACACGGGTGCGAGCGCTGAAGATTTACGAAAAGCACACCCAGGCCAATGCAATCGACTTTGTGGATCACATCATCGAAAAGTTCCCATTCCGCATCCGGGAAATACGCACGGACAACGGCCATGAGTTCCAAGCGAAATTCCATTGGCATGTCGAAGACCTGGGCATCCGCCACGCCTACATCAAGCGCGGCACGCCCCAGCTCAACGGAAAGGTCGGACGATCGCACCGCTCTGACGGCCAGGAGTTCTACCAGCTCCTCAGCTACAAAGGCGATGTCGATCTCGAAGCAAAACTGGATGAATGGGAACGCTTTTACAATTTCCATCGACCACATGGCGCCCACAAAGGAAAGACGCCTTACGAAGCCCTCAGAGAAAAGCTATAATCTATGATTAGGATGTCCCACGGGTAACCGCGCCTTACATTGCCGCGCTCATTCTACCCTTGATGGTGCGGTCCGAGGCGCTGTTTCTGGCGCTGGATCAAAATCCTCAGACGGCGGCGCTGGCCGCTGACTATCTGGGTATTGCGGGCTGAGTGATCGTGCCTGCGCTGCTGGTGATGGTTTTGAAATCCTATTGGCGGCACATGGAATCGCGTTTCAATTGGTGTCGCTGAGCTTCATGATGCATTTGGGCATGTCCAATGCGGCGACCAGCGATAATCGGGGATTTCCGCTGGGGCTGGGAGGTGTTGGGGTTTGGATCGGGCTGGCCATCGAGCTTGCGGTTGCGTCGACCTTGCTGGCGCTGCGGTTCTGGCGCTGGACAGGGCGGTGGCAGGATGCTGGCCGAGGCCTTAACTCTCGGCCAGCATCCTGTCTGCCTTCTTGCGCACCAGCACGGTACGCAGATCATGCATCACCATAAGCAGCGCATCAGTCACCGCATCAAGCTGCGCGTCGGTAGCCTTGGAGTGTATCCAATGCGCGGTGGTGTTCAGGTAATCCACCGCACGGCGAATATCGTCAATGTCGCGGTATTCCTGCAATTCCAGCCGCTCGGCCATCCAGTCGTGGATCACGGCGGTGTTCTGATCGGTCAGCGCGCGCTCGCCAAGCGGCTTGATCTCGCCATTGCGGATATTAACGACCGCGATCTGGTCCATGTCGATCCGGGCTGTCTGTTTGCAGTTTTCAGGCGACACACGAACGCCTCGTTCTCGCGCACCCTGAAATAATAGTCGGGCAGGTCTGAACTCACTCGGCCCCTACGGTTTCAATCACCCGCCAGAGCGAGCCGTCGGGATCGAGCAGAACGAACATTCGCGGGGCATCCTCGCCCTGTTCGACAGGCTCTGCTCCCATGCGGGGCAGGGCGCTGCCTTCTGTCGGAATGCCAAGATCACGCCATTCGGCGAGCAGCGCGTCTATATCGCCCAGTCGCATGCAAGCCGAAAACCAGCTGTCTGACGGATCAAGATCCGGATGGGCAAAGAATTCCACCTGCATGCCTTCCCTGCTCAGGATCATCCAGTTGTCACCGCGATACGCCGCTTCAAAGCCGAGGGTGCGGTAAAACCGCTCGGTTACGTCAAAGTTTCGGCTGGGCAGATTTGCGGTGATTTGGCCTGATGTCATGCCAATGCCTTGCAGAAATTCTGTATCCGCGTGCAGGCCTCTTTCAGTGCCTCGTCCGATGTCGCATAGCTGACGCGGAAATACGGCGACAGCCCAAATGCGGCGCCAAAGACGACGGCAACGCCGGTATCTTCCAGCAATGCGGTCGCGAACACCTCGTCATCGGTGATCTTCGTGCCGCCTGGCGTCATTTTGCCAATGCAGCCCTTGATGGACGGATAGACGTAGAACGCTCCTTCGGGCATCGGGCAATCAATACCCTCAGCGTCGTTCAGCATTTCGACGACCATATCGCGGCGGCGCTGGAAAATTTCGTTGTGCTTGGGGATGAAATCCTGCGTGCCGTTCAGCGCCTCGACGGCGGCCCATTGACTAATGCTGCAGGGATTAGAAGTGCTCTGGCTCTGGATCATGCGCATCGCTGCGATGATCTGCTCGGGGCCGGCCGCATACCCGATCCGCCAGCCAGTCATGGCATAAGCTTTGCTGACACCATTGCAGGTCAGGGTGCGGTCATACAGCTTCGGCTCCACCTCGGCGGGGGTGCAGAATTTGTAATCGCCGAACACCAGATGTTCGTACATATCGTCGGTCATGATCAGAACATGCGGATGGCGTAGCAATACATCGGTCAGCGCCTTCAATTCGTCCCAGGTATAGCCTGCCCCGGTCGGGTTCGACGGCGAGTTGAAGATGAACCACTTGGTTTTCGGCGTTATCGCTGCCTCCAACTGGTCTGCGGTGATCTTATAGCCGGTGTCCATGCCAGCCTCGACGAACACCGGCTCGCCGCCGGCCAGCAGGACCATGTCAGGATAGCTGACCCAATAGGGCGCCGGGATCACCACCTCGTCGCCGGGATTCAGCGTGGCCATCAACGCATTATACAGAATCTGCTTGCCGCCGGTGCCGACGCTGACCTGCGCTGGGGTGTAGTCGAGGGCGTTGTCGCGCTTGAACTTGGCGCAAATTGCCTGCTTCAGCTCTGGGATGCCGTCGGGCGCGGTATAGCGCGTTTTTCCGGCGTCGATGGCGCGCTTGCCTGCCTCGCGGATATTCTCGGGCGTGTCGAAATCCGGCTCGCCTGCGCCGAGGCCGATGACGTCGCGCCCGGCCTCTTTCAACTCGCGCGCCATGGTGCTGACGGCGATGGTGGGCGAGGGTTTGACGCGCGACAATGTCTTCGACAGCGTTGTCATGGCATGCTCCGGTTTGAAATCTGGATTAGGGTGTTCTAAGTTGCCAGCAAGCGTGGATCAAGCACGTTCAAAGAGAGGACCATGATTATGAGCTCCGACACATCTGACCGATGGTTTGATCCCGACGCCACGACGTTCGGCGATCGTCTGGCCGGCGCCCGCGAATTGGCGGGAATGACGCAGGCAGAATTGGCCAAGCGCCTCGGCGTCAAGAAAAAAACCATGGACGACTGGGAAAACGATATGCGCGATCCGCGCGCAATGCGCCTGTCGATGCTGGCCGGGCTGCTGAATGTTTCGCTGCTGTGGCTGCTTACTGGCGAGGGCGAAGGTCCGGGTAATCCGGGCGTTGCCAACAGCTATGTGCGCGGCGCGCGCCAGCTACTGGATGAAATTCGCGATATTTCCGAGCAGATGCGACTGAACGCCGAGCGCTTGGCCCGTGTCGAGCAAGAACTTCACGACGTGCTGAGGGACGATGATGCCGGAGCCGCGTGATACCCGCCTGCGCCGCCTGACCATGCGATCAATGCGGCGCGGAATCCGCGAAATGGACATTCTGATGTCGCGCTATGCAGCCGCCCGACTGGCGGGTCTGAGCGATCTCGATCTGGATTTATACGATACACTGCTGGAGGAAAACGATCACGATCTCTACCAATGGGTCAGTGGCCAAGTGGTGGCTCCGGACCGGTATCGTGCCATGATCAACGATATTGCGACCACGCCAGAAACTTGGTGATTTCATGAAATGCGTCGCATTTTAGCAGTTAAAGGCGATTTGTGGACACGTTTTAACCGATTATTCGGCAATTTGGGTCAGTTTCCTTCCGAGCAGGTTTTGTACGGAGATGGAAATGAGTATGCACACCCCAATGGCACCGCCCGCCGCCGATCATGGCTTCATGGCTGGCTATCTTGACGCTTTGGCGCTGGTAGAACGCCTTCACCGGCTGCTTCTGGACGTGATCAAGGATGAATTTGAACGTGTCGGCGTTCTGGATATCAACGCCGTTCAGGCACTGCTGCTGTTTAATATCGGCGATAATGAAGTGACGGCAGGCGAGCTGAAATCGCGCGGTTATTATCAGGGCAGCAATGTAAGCTACAACCTGAAAAAGCTGGTTGAGATGGAGTATATGCATCACCAACGATGCGAAATTGACCGCCGGTCCGTGCGCGTGCGCCTGACGCCGCGAGGCCGCGAAATTCGTGACGTTGTAACGGGTTTGTTCGGACGACATGCCGAAGGGCTTCAGGCGCACGGCGTTCTTGGGCTGGATGGCATCGATCAGATCGCCGCTTCATTGCGCCGGGTAGAGCGGTATTGGACGGATCAGATCCGTTATATCTACTAAATAGCGCTCCGGGGGAGCTGCCGGGACAGGCGTGTATTAAGCCACTCCCGGCAATTTCGCTTCACCAACTCCCGGTGTTCTCCATGCTTACCCACGGCTCGGCAGGGTTCAAAGGCTCGCCCGCCTGAAGCAGTTCGATAGAAATATTGTCGGGGCTCCGGACAAACGCCATACGCCCATCGCGCGGCGGGCGGTTGATTGTCACGCCATTGGCCTTCAGATGCGCACACATTTCGTAGATATTGTCGACGCTGTAGGCCAGATGACCGAAATGACGGCTATCGTCTGGCAATTTATCGTCACCGTCCCAGTTATAGGTCAGCTCGACAGGGCATTCCTCCTGTCCCGCCGGGGCCATGAAAATCAGTGAGAAACGGCCCTCTTCACTGTCCATGCGCCGTGTTTCGCGCAGGCCCAGAAGGGAATAGAACGCCATGGATGTCTCCAGATCCTTAACGCGGACCATTGTGTGCAGATAGCGTAACGTCATTGCTGTCTCCTTGAAACTTTCAGTTACTCATGATCCTAGAGGGATCTGCGTCTGCGTCCACCATGAGCGCGCAGCCGCTTTATTTCGTGCGGGCCGCGCGCTAGACAGAAATGCAATCGACTCATGCCCACTTTTCGCCGCGCGAAGGATCAGCCCATGCCCCTTACCCCTCAACAGATCGCCGAAATCGACGCACAACGCGCCCAGCCGCAAACGACCTTGCGTGCGACAGCTCACGGGATTGAGGCACATCTTTATACAGCCTACCCGGTGCTGGATCACGGCTTTGTCCGTGTTGTGGACTACATGGGCGACGATGCCGCCATCTGCCAGGCCGCGCGCGTCAGCTATGGCAAGGGCACGAAATCAGTGCAAAATGACGAGGGGCTGATCCGCTACCTCATGCGTCACTGGCACTCGACCCCGTTCGAGATGTGCGAAATCAAGCTGCACGTCAAACTGCCCGTTTTCGTCGCGCGCCAGTGGATTCGCCACCGCACCGCCAACGTCAACGAATATTCGGCCCGCTATTCGATCCTAGATCGCGAATTCTACATTCCCGCGCCCGACGCACTGAACGCGCAGAGCCAGGTCAACAATCAGGGCCGCGGTGATCTGCTGGAAGGGGAGGAGGCCGAGCGCGTGCTGAAATATCTGCGCGACGACGCGATGCGCTGCTATGACCATTACGAGGAAATGATCTCGGACGAGGGTCAGCAGGGCCTTGCCCGCGAGCTGGCCCGCATGAACCTGCCCGCCAATGTCTATACGCAATGGTATTGGAAGGTTGATCTGCACAACCTGCTGCATTTCCTGCGCCTGCGCGCCGACGCTCACGCCCAATACGAGATCCGCGTCTATGCCGAGGAAATCTGCAAACTGGTCGCCGACTGGGTGCCGTTTGCGTACAGGGCTTTCGACGACTACCGCATGGGTGGCGCGCAACTGTCGGCCACGGCGCTCGATTGCGTACGCCGGATGCTGAATGGCGAAGAGGTGGCACAGGAGAATTCCGGGATGAGCAAGGGGGAATGGCGGGAGTTTGAGGAGGTCATTGGAAGAAGTTCCTGATCGATATGCATAAGTGGTTATTTCCGCTAATGGGCTCGGCAGTGTGTCTGATAAAGATCTACTTGATCTAGAGAAGGCTTTGCAGCAAGGGTGTGTTGCCTCGACTGGAATTGATAATGTGCCAACAGACCTGATTCAGCTTTGTTGCAGGGAGATATGAAAGAGAAATCTGGGGAGCTGCGAAAGCGAGTGACAGTGACACGGAGAAACTGCGAAGAGCCCTGGCTGCGTGCGATGGCTACTTAAGAAATGAATCAAGTGATAGGCTAGGCGGATTCAAGTCACCGTACATCCCCGCAAAAATGCCTGCATGTTTATAAGTCTTGCAGGCAAATGTCAGAAAATTTAGGATTTTTAGGGCTGTATGAACATCATTCATCAACACGTACTTAAAGCATTGAATATAATATTTGCTGATAAAAATCTTATCGTTGTACGCAACGAAGGTGGGTTGGCAAGCCAAATTGCATTTTGGGCCCTCGGTTATGAGTTCACTCAATTAGGTTATAAAGTTAAATTTGACAACTCCTGGTTCAAGACGAACGGCTTGGATATAAACGGGCTGTTTCCAAGGAATCTTGATTTTCCAAAAGCGTTCCCACACCTGCAGCTTGCCGAAGCATCACTCTTTGAAAGGTTCACTCTAAGGAAATTGAACAACTTTAGGGAGGGAGACCTTGATGAAATCGTCACGCCAGTATATCTTGGCGGATTCTATAATGGTGGATCGTATGATCGCTGGAAGCTGGTTCAGAAGTACCAAAAGAAGTTGTTCGAAAATTTCTCACCCAGTGACGTTTACTTTTCAAAACGCGACGTGGAAGTTTTAGCGCAAATCGAACAAGGTGCAAATGCGTGCGGTGTGCATGTTCGCCGAGGGGATCTTGCAAAAGATAATCGGGATTATGGAAAGGCTTTGGATGCAGATTATTTCCTGAGGGCCGTTGATGAAATCAAATCCAGACATGAATATACATGTTTCTATTTTTTCTCAGATGAACCTCAATGGGTCAAATCAAATATTGTCGAGAATCTTGGACCCGAAGTTCGTCATGTCGTCATTGACGAAAATGGTTCTGATCGAGGATTTGTAGACTTGTACCTCATGTCCCGATGCCATTCATTTATCAGTTCACAAGGGGCTTTTGGAAAATTCGCCAGAGTATTGGGGGATCCATCCCGCCTAATTGTCGAGCCAAGCTCGCGCGCCATCTTTGATAAAAGCGATGAAAATGTTATAGTTTTGGAAGTGTAGGCTCAAGTGTCATTGCTTTTCCATAAATCTCTGATTCACCGCTTTGAAACAGAAGCTTAGGCACCACTGACCTTTTCCGGCTGACAGACGCGGAGCTACCGCAGCCAAAGACTTTTTTTGCGGCTCCGAGTCTAACGACGTGTCGGCGATAGGCGCATTTTATTATCGAGACACTCAAAATAAACATAGGAATTTGAAGTTATCAGAATCCTACGAACCCGCCGAAGTTAAGCCCGCTCCAGCCACCCCTTCACCACATCCACAAACGCCCGCGGCTCCTCGGCATGCAGCCAATGCCCCGCGCCCTTGATCGCCGCAAACCGCGCCTCGGGGAAGAGTGGCTTGATCACGTCGCGGTGTTTGGGCTGAACGTAGTCGGACCGCTCGCCGGTCAGGAACAGGGCCGGGCGCTCGAACGAGCCGCGCAGATCGGGAAAGCCCATGATTTGTGGCATCTCATCGGCCAGCACGTCGAGGTTCAGACGCCAGCGACGGTCCCCCACATCCAGCGATTGCAAGAAGAACGGCACCAGCGCGGGGTCGTCCACCAACGGCTCCAGCAGGGCGGCGGCGTCGGAGCGTTTTTCGACGCCCGACAGATCGACCTGTCGCATCGCATCGAGGTATTTCAGCTGGCTGTGCCCATAGGGAACCGGCGCGATGTCGGCGACGATCAGGCGGTTCACCAGGTCGGGTTGAGTCAGCGCCAGCGTCATCGCTGCCTTGCCGCCCATCGAATGGCCCAGAATATCAACCGGGCCGTCCAGCGAAGCGGTCACCTCGGCCAGATCGGCGGCCAGATCTGGATAGCTGTGGGTGCCGGTCCAGCCGCTCATCCCGTGATTGCGCAGGTCCACGGCCACGACGCGGCGGGTGTCCGACAGGCGCCGCGCGATCACGCCCCAGTTGCGGGCGGACCCATAAAGGCCGTGCGCGATCAGCAAGGTTGGGGCGTCCGTCTGCACGCCATGGTCGATCATGTTCAACATAGGGAGTAAATAGCGCGCCCGCGCCGCGCCTTCCAGCCCCATTGAGCCTGCCGCGCCGCGCGGCTAGTGTCCCAGGCGAAACGAGGGGCGCAAGATGATTGATCCGGTCATATTCCAGCAAGATATTGACGCGGTGCGCACCAAGCTGCGCATCCGGCTGGGTGCGCGCGGCAAGACGCTGGCGCATAGCCTGCGTCGGGCCGGGCGGAGCTTGCCGAAACACGCGCGTCAGGCGGGTGGACGGCTCGTGCAGATGCAGAAAATGGTCGCCCACCCCCGGTTGCGCCGTTTGGTGACGCGCGGGCAGGTGGATGCGGCGCTTGCCGATCTCAGCGCGCCGCTGAACGTGATCAACGTCAAGGAGCGGCGCAAGGACCGGCTGCTTGGGATCACTGCCAGCGTGGTGTTCAGCCTGATGGTGCTGGGCGCGGGGATCATCGTATTCATGCGCTGGCGCGGGCTGCTGTGACAGGTCAAACGGCGCCGCTGTTTCCAGCGACGCCGCATTTGTGCAAGCAATCGGCTCAGAGGTTGGGATAAAGCGGGAAGCGATCGCACAATTGTGCAACTTCCTTGCGCACCTTCGCCTCGACATCGGCGTTCCCATCGGGGCCGTTGGCGGCCAGACCATCGACCAGCTCGACGATCCAATCACCGATCTGGCGGAATTCGGCCTCTTTGAAGCCGCGCGTGGTGCCCGCCGGGCTGCCCAGGCGCAGGCCGCTGGTGACGGTCGGCTTTTCTGGGTCGAACGGCACACCGTTCTTGTTGCAGGTGATGTGCGCGCGGCCGAGGCATGCGTCGGCAATGTCGCCTGTCACCTTCTTGGGGCGCAGATCGACCAGCATCAGATGCGTGTCGGTGCCATCGGTCACAATATCCAGACCGCCCTTTTTCAGCTGATCGGCGAGCGCTTGCGCGTTCTTGATGACCTGGGTGATGTAGTCGTTGAATTCGGGGCGCAACGCCTCGCCAAAGGCGACAGCCTTGGCGGCGATGACATGCATCAAGGGACCGCCCTGAATGCCGGGAAAGATAGCCGAGTTGAACTTCTTGGCCAGCTTTTCGTCATTGGTCAGAATCATGCCTCCACGCGGGCCACGCAGGGTTTTGTGCGTGGTGGTCGTCGCGACATGTGAATGCGGGAAGGGCGAGGGATATTGGCCCGCGGCGATCAGACCCGCGAAATGGGCGACGTCGGCCAGCACATAGGCGCCAACCATGTCGGCAATCTCGCGGATGCGCTTGAAATCCAGCTGGCGCGGGATGGCGCTGCCGCCAGCGATGATCATCTTGGGCTTATGCTCTTTGGCCAGCTCTTCCATCTGGTCGTAATCGACGTCCAGTGTGTCGCGGCGCACGCCGTAATGAATGGCGTTGAACCATTTGCCCGACTGGTTGGGCGCGGCGCCGTGTGTCAGGTGACCGCCGGCATCCAGGCTCATCCCCAGGATGGTGTCGCCGGGTTGTAGCAGGGCGGTGAACACGCCTTGGTTCGCCTGTGATCCCGAATTGGGCTGCACGTTGGCAAAATCGCAACCGAACAGCTTGCACGCGCGCTCGATCGCCAGATTCTCGGCGACGTCGACGAACTGGCAGCCGCCATAGTAGCGACGCCCCGGATAACCTTCGGCGTATTTGTTGGTCATGACAGACCCTTGGGCCTCCATGACGGCGGCCGAAACGATGTTTTCGGACGCGATCAGCTCGATTTCGCTGCGCTGGCGGCCCAGTTCGCCTGTGATCGAGTCGAACAGGTCGGGGTCGCGGCTGGACAGAGATTCAGTGAAAAAACCGGAATCGGACATACGGGGGCTCCCTAATTGCAATGTCGTTGCAGGACGTGGTAGCGGAAACATTCTTACAATGTAAGCTGGTAATGCGACAATTTCGTGCGTCCATGCGGCAGCGCTGGTGCAACCCGCGAATCTGTGGTGTCATTGCACCCTTGATGAGGGCAGCATAGCGGGGCAGCCGAAAAGATGCGTGGAAACATAGCCTTCTTGGCCAGTGGGGCGCCCAGCGCCCGTGCGGCGCATACCGCATTGGTGCGCCGTTATGGCACCGTTCCCGAACACCAGGCTGATATTATTGTTGCGCTGGGCGGCGACGGTTTCATGCTGCAAACCCTGCACCGCACTCAAGAGCTGGACGTACCGGTTTATGGGATGAACCGCGGAACTGTCGGGTTTTTGATGAACGAATACAGCGAATCGGATTTGATGGAGCGGCTGGAGGCGGCGGGCGAAGAGGTGATCAACCCGCTGTCGATGCGCGCCGAATCTGCCGATGGCGGCACGCACCGCGCGCTGGCTATCAACGAGGTCTCGCTGTTGCGGGCTGGTCCGCAAGCCGCGCAGCTTAAAATTACGGTCGATGGGCATCTGCGGCTGGAGGAGCTGTCCTGCGATGGGGCGTTGCTGTGCACGCCCGCCGGATCGACCGCTTATAACTACAGCGCGCATGGTCCGATCTTGCCTATCGGATCGGACGTTCTGGCCCTGACTGCCGTTGCCGCGTATCGGCCCCGTCGCTGGCGTGGCGCGCTGCTTCCCAAGTCTGCAACTGTGCGGTTCGACATCTGCGAGCCGGAAAAGCGCCCGGTAATGGCGGTTGCCGACAGCACGGCGGTCGCGGACGTGCTGTGGGTCGAAATCCGCTCGGAGCCCAGTATTGCCCATCGCATCCTGTTTGACCCCGGTCACGGCTTGGAGGAACGGCTGCTGCGCGAGCAGTTTGTGTGATTTCGGACTTGGCGTGGAACCCAGAGGCCATTGCCAAGTTGATGTGTCAGACGGGCGGTTGGATATCACCGCCCGGCAGTGAGACAGCAAAACAGGAGCGACAAAATGAACTGGGATACCATCAAAGGCAATTGGAAGCAGCTGACAGGCGAAGCAAAATCGCAGTGGGGCGAGTTGACGGACGACGATGTTCAGCAGGCCAACGGCGAGCGTGAAAAGCTGGTCGGCAAGGTGCAAGAGCGCTATGGCGTTGCCAAGGACGAAGCAGAGCGTCAGGTTGACGAGTTTGCAGCGCGCGTTAACAAGTAACGCGGTACGGGTTGGCACACCCCTCAGAGTGCAGTCATGATCAAGGGCGGTTCCTTAGGGGCCGCTCTTTTCGTTTGACAGGCGTGACGCGTTGTCGCCTGTTGTCATCACCACAGCCAGCAGAAGGCCGCGCTTTCCTCTAAGGGATCAGGCGGCCGAAATGATTTATCTCTGGTGCGCAAAATCTCGGATCAAGCGGGCAATCGGCCACATATATTGGCGGCGGCGGGTCCGTCTGGTTGTTCCGAGTGAGTTAGCCGACCCGCCAAACTGATCTGGCGCGATGCTGAGCGAACACCGACGCGAAGATAGGATCGTTGCGAGGGCCGCGCACAGCGCGCATCATTTTGCGGCTCAAACGTGAATCGTTGATCCGGATACCTAAGTAATCCAGACGAGGTTCGCGCATTTCAATGTAAGCTTAAATTGTGCCCCTTCAACGCCGTAATCGTAGCCGCAAGTTGCCGAAAATTTGTCCAAGGTCGGAGTCATCAAAGGTCCGTCCGGGCCGTACGATTTGGTCGGTGATGGCAGGAAAGGACCGAAATGTTTGACTGGTTGGAGAGGCCAGGCGCGGCAACCGTAGTGACCTTGTTGACGGCCAAGGCATTGGGCAGACGGGCCTGATCGGCGATGTGTGCGTGGCAACTACGGCAGGGTGGCGTGCTGCAAGCCGTACTGTGCACGGAGAAAAAGTATTGACCTTCGATTGCGGATTGCAGCCCGTGGCCGCCATCCAAGTCCTGGAACTATGGAGCGAGGACATCCCGTGCCCTACAAGCCTTTGGCCAATCGAGGTGTCTGCAGGCGTGCTGGGCAATCGCGACCTGATGTACCTGGCCGCAGATCAAACGGTTCTGATCGAAAGTGACGCAGCAGAGGCATTGACCGGTGATCCCTTTGCCCTGATCCCGGCCCGCAGACGGGATAACGTGCGTGGCATGTGCCGGGTGCCGCCACCGCTGAGTGCGGAGGTGACGATTTTGCAATTCGAGTCCGGGCAGCATCGCTTTGGTCCGGCACGACAGACACCGCTACCGTTTGCGCGCCTCAAGCTCGGAATTGAAGATCCGCAAACGGTGGCTGAACGTGTCCTGATCAATCACACTGTCGAAATTCTCGAACAGGAAAGACAGCGCTTCGCCTTCGTCCAGCCCGGCCTCCTGTGCCAGACGTCGCAGTCGGCGATAGCCATCTTCTGTCATCGCCGCGTTGAACCGGCGTGTCAGGCGAAAGCGTTTGGGCATGTGGGTTTCCTTGATCCGGTGCGGCAAAACGTGCCAACGCTTGCCAGACTATACCCAACACTGCGCAGCGTCACTGGCTTGGGTCGGAAATCAAGCGACTAATGACACAACTTTCCCATAGTCATTCCGCAGCGGAACAGACGTGCTGGCGTTGACCCAAGAGGCGCGCGGCACACTCTAAATGGCTGCTCAGATCTGAAATAGCCGACTCCAACTCGTCGCGCTGGCGGATCATATGCGCCAACCGCTCCTTGGCCAATTCCTGCGTGCGACGCAGCTGGGCATCGTTCGGGTCGCCCGCCTCGTAAAGGTCCAGCAACTGTCGAATATCCTCCAACGCGAAACCAAACCGCTTGCCGCGCAAGATCAGCTTCAATCGCCCGCGATCCCGTCTGGTGAACAGACGTTTTTGGCCCTGCCGAACGGGGGCCAGCAGTTCTTTGGCCTCATAAAATCGCAACGTCCGAGGCGTGACATCGAAAGCGTCACACATCTCGCGTATTGTCATCATTTCGCCGGTCATATCCAACCCGATATTCTAATCGTTTCAAGAACGTCAGATAAGGTTTTTATAAGGGGATGCAACGGGGCCAGATTATTTGGGGCAGCTGTATTGTCTCAATATTGCGTGATCACGGCGTGTGGTTGCGGGTTGCGTCCGCGCATGGCTGAGCCGATAGAATGTAAGATGTGAATTTATTCCGGGATGGAGGCGGACATGGCCAATGCCACTAGCGAGCGCGCCGAACAACAGGCCGTCGAAGATTTCTTTGCCGCGCTTCCGCATGCGGCTGCGTTGGGCCTGGTCGTCGAGAAAATGGAGAACGGTGAGGCAGTCATCTCGATGCCCTGGGCCGCAAAGCTGGTGGGCGATCCGGCCACCGGCGTGGTGCATGGCGGGTCTGTCAGTGCGTTGATGGACACCTGCTGCGGCGGGGCTGTGATGAGCCATCAGCAGGCAGGCGGGGCCACTGCAACACTGGGCCTGCGGATCGACTACATGCGCCCGGCCACCCCCGGCCAGACAATCCGTGCCGAGGCGACGTGCCACCACGTCACGCGCACCGTCGCATTCGTACGCGCAGTGGCGGTTGATGACGATACGGCCCGGCCTGTTGCGACCGCCACCGGCACCTTTACCGTGAGCGCGGCATGACGTCCGGTCGCCTTGCCCCCGAGCCGATTCAGGTGGTCAAGCAGCGCCGGGACGAGGCGCTGGCGGCGCTGGTCGGCGGCGTGCCCTATATCGGCTTTCTTGGCGTCCGGTTTGAACGCCGCGGCGATGAGCTGACGGCAATTCTGCCTTTTGCCGACAGTTTGATCGGCAACCCGCATCTGCCCGCGTTGCATGGTGGCGCAACTGCGGCCTTTTTGGAAATGACCGCAATTATCAGCCTTGGTTGGGCGATGCTGTGGCCCCGGATCGAGGGCGGCGCGCCGGTGCCCGGTCCGGGCGAGGGGCCGGTACTGCCCAAAACAATAGACTTTACAATAGATTACCTGCGCACCGGCCTGCCGCGTGACGCTTATGCGCGCGCGCGAATTACGCGGGTCGGACGCCGTTACGCGTCGGTGCTGGCAGAGGCGTGGCAGGACAATCGCGATCGCCCGATTGCGCAGGCGGCCGGGCATTTTCTGATGCCGGACACAGATGGGTGACGCCGCTGCCGCGCATATCCGGCTAACTCATCGCCGCGTTCTGCGCATCGCGTGGCCGATCGTGCTGTCGAACGCGACCGTGCCGCTTCTGGGCATCGTCGATACCGGCGTCATCGGCCAGTTGGGGCAGGCCGCCCCGATCGGCGCTGTTGGCGTGGGCGCGGTTATTCTGACGGCGATTTACTGGATATTTGGCTTTTTGCGCATGGGCACCAGCGGCCTGACAGCGCAGGCGCGTGGCGCGGGTGATGTGCCTGAGGTCGCGGCAATGCTGACGCGCAGCCTGATGATCGGCCTTTTGGGTGGCGTATTGGTTCTGCTGCTGCATGTGCCGCTGTTTGCAGGCGCATTCGCGCTGTCGCCAGCGAGCGCTGAGGTGGAGCGCCTAGCCCAGAATTACATGAGCGTCCGTGTCTGGAGCGCGCCTGCCATGATCGCGCTATTCGGCATGACCGGCTGGCTGATCGCGATGGAGAGGACGGGCGCCGTGCTGGTGATCCAGCTGGTGATGAACGGACTGAACATCGTGCTGAACGTGTGGTTCGTTCTGGGGCTGGACTGGGGCGTGACCGGCGTGGCCCGGGCCACGTTTTGTGCCGAATGGGCCGGGCTGATATGCGCGTTCGTGCTGTGCCGTGACGCTTTCCGCGTGCCTGCCTGGCGCAACTGGGCGCTCATTTTTGACCGTGCGCGACTGTGGCAGATCGCCTCGGTGAATACTGATATCCTGATCCGCTCGGCGCTGCTGGAGGTGGTGATGCTGTCCTTCATCTTTCTTGGCAGCGATCTGGGGGACGTCACACTGGCCGCGAATCAGGTGCTGGTGCAATTCCTGCATGTCAGCAGTTACATGATGGACGGTTTCGCCTTCGCGGCGGAGGCGCTGGTGGGGCAGGCGGTGGGCGCGCGGGCGGCAGGCGCGGTGCGGCGTGCCTCCGTGCTGACCAGCCAATGGGGCGTCGGGGCAGGGGTGGTCTTGGCGTTTTGCTTTGCGCTGTTCGGGGGTGCGGCGATTGATGCGCTGGCCGCGTCCGAAGAAGTGCGCGCGGCGGGACGCGAATTCCTGCCGTGGATGGTCGCGGCCCCGATTTTCGGCGCTGCCGCGTGGATGCTGGACGGTATCTTCATTGGCGCAACGCGCACCCGCGACATGCGCAACATGATGATCGTGTCATTGGCGGTTTATGGCGCGGCGCTCGTGCCTTTGGTGCCGCTGTTTGGCAATCATGGCCTGTGGGCGGCGTTGCTCGTGGCTTTTGCGGTGCGCGGTATCACGCTGGGCCTGCGCTATCCTGCGCTGGAACGGGCGGCGGGCTGATTTACGGCGCGTCGCGACGCGCCAATAGAGTTAGAACCGCCTCCGGGGGGCGGCCAATGACGGCGGCATCGCCCGCTAGGACCAGCGGCCGTTGGATCAGCTTTGGATTTTCCGCCATCGCGGTAAAAAGCGCATGATCGGCGGCATCGGCAAGGCCCATGGCGCGAAATTCACGCTCGCCGGGGCGCATCATTGCAATCACCGGGCCACCCAAAAGGGCGTGTGCATCGCGCAATTCAGCCTCGGTCGGGGCATCCTCCAGATACCGGCGCACCGTCACATCCGCGCCGCGATCTGTCAGCAATGCCAGCGCGGAGCGCGATTTCGAGCAGCGCGGATTGTGCCAAAACGTGATCACAGCCACGCGTCCCGCCGAGTGCCAACAGCGCTGGCCACATTGGCATGGCCATCCGCTTCCAGCAGCCGCTCCAACCCGCTGGCAATGCGTGGCACCAGCGGCAGCCCCTGGTAGACCAGCGCCGAATAGAGCTGAACGGCACTCGCGCCGGCGCAAATCTTGGCGTAGGCATCCTCGGGCGAAGCAATGCCGCCGACGCCGATCAGGGGGATCTTGCCATCCGTCAGACGTGACAGCCGTGCCAGAACGCGCGTGGATTTGTCAAACAGCGGTGCACCCGACAGCCCGCCCGCCTCGGCCCCGGCGGCGCAGGTCAGCCCAGGGCGATCCAGTGTCGTGTTGGTTGCGATGATCCCGGCCAGTCCGGCAGTTTGCGCCACATCGGCAATCTCGCCCAAGGCGGCATCATCCAGATCCGGTGCAATTTTTAAGAAGATCGGAATAGGTCGTTCCAGCCAATCGCGGGCCTCCATCACGCCGACCAGCAGCGCGCGCAACGCATCGCCGCCTTGCAATTCGCGTAATTTTTCGGTGTTCGGGCTAGAGACGTTGACTGTCGCAAAATCCAAGTGACGGCCGCAATGGGCAAGAACGCGCGCAAAATCCTCGGCCCGGTCGTCGCTGTCCTTGTTCGCGCCCAGATTAAGGCCGATCACCGCATCCTTGGGCCGCTGTGACAGCCGCTTCGCGGCCTTCTCCATGCCTAGGTTGTTGAAGCCAAAGCGATTTATTACGCCGCGATCTTCGGTCAGGCGAAAAAGACGCGGCTTGGCGTTGCCAGCCTGCGCGCGCGGTGTCACGGCGCCAACCTCGATCATGCCAAAACCCACGCGCGCCAGCGGCGTCAGTGCCTCGGCATTCTTGTCGAACCCGGCGGCCAGCCCGATGGGGTTGTCCAACCGCAGCCCTGCCACCTCGCAGGCCAGACGCGGGGATGTGATGCGGCCCGGCAGCGGGACCAGCCCGGCGCGCAAGGCGCGCAAGGCCAGCCCATGCGCGCGCTCAGGGTCAAGGCGATGCAAGAGACCAAGGCCGATCCGGTTCAGCGCGCTCATTCAGCGCCCGCCGGGAACTGATGTTTGCCGTCCAGTAGCGGCAGCGGTTGCGCCCAAGCTACGTCAGGCAGCGTTAACTCTCGGTAAAGATGCGGAAAAAGAGCACCGCCGCGTGACGGCTCCCACCGCAGATCATCGCCGAGGCGCGTTGCGTCTATGCCCAGCAGCATCAGATCAGCCTCGCCTGCGAAATGCTTGGCAGCAGTCTCGGGCGCCTGTCCGATTGTCGAAAAATGGATAAATCCGTCTGCTATATCCACCGGTGCGCCGGTGCTGGTGCCGGTGGCGCGCAGGGCGTCCCATTCGGGCTGCCGAAATATTTTGTAGATCATCATGGTCCCCTGATGCCGCGCGGAGCTGCGCCGGTCAAGCGTGATGAGGTGGCATCATTCCGGTGTGTAGCGCACCGTTGCGCCTGCCGCTTCCATAGGACCGGTTGCCCGATCAAACCGCAGATAGGCAATGCCGCGCCCGCCCGATTGGGTGTAAAGCGTGCCCGCCGCCTTGCCGCCCGCAGTGATGTCGCTACCCACCGGCGCCGCGCCATCGACCTCAACTGTGGCCAGCCCCTTGCGCAACTCGGTCTTGTGCTTCATTCGCGCGGTCACTTCCTGACCGACATAGCAGCCCTTGCGGAAATCGACGCCACTCAGCCGCTCGAACCCGGCCTCAAGGATGAAGGTATCGGGCGTCAGCTCGATCCCGGTCTCGGGGATGCAATGGGCGACACGCAGCGCGTCCCAATCGGTGCCGTCATCGCCGCCCTGCGCACCATAGAGCCGCCAGCCCATCGCCGGATGGCGCGGGTCGGCCAGCGCGCCCTCAGGCGGCGTCCCGGTGCCGCGCCGCACGGCCAGATCCGTCGGGGAAATCTGCACATCGGCGCGCAGGCGGTACATGTTCAGCCGCTGGACCAGACCCGGCGCGATCTGCTCTGCCACGTCGATGTGGATCACGCCCTCGCGCTGGAAGACAAAGAAATCGGCCAGATATTTGCCCTGCGGGGTCAGCATGGCGGTATAGACAAGACCCTGTTCCAGCATGGCCAGATCATTTGTAATCAAACCCTGGAGAAAGCCATGGGCATCGCTGCCGGTGATCTGGTGAATGGATCTCATCGCTGTTACCTCTCGCTGTGCCGCCTTTGTCATATAGGATGTCAAAGCGTTGACAACAGGGGGGATCATGCGCGGTAGACTGTCTGTGATCGTGCCAGTGCTGAATAGCGCAGACGAGCTGTCCGCGTTGCTGGCCGGACTGATGGCGGGTGTCAAGGCTGGGCTGATCCGCGAACTGATCCTGTCCGATGGCGGATCGTGCGACCTCTCAGCGCGCATTGCCGATGATGCGGGCGCGCTCTGGATCACGGGCGCAGCATCGCGCGGGGCACAGTTGCGCCGGGGGGCCGCGGCGGCGGGCGGCGACTGGATGCTGTTCTTGCATGCCGACACAGTGCTGCCGGATGACTGGGTGCAGGCCGTACTTGCGCAGATGTCGAATGGCAGACCCGGATATTTCCGCCTGTCCTTTGATGCAAAGGGCGCGGCGCCGCGTATCGTGGCAGGCTGGGCAAATCTGCGGGCGCGTGTTTTTTGCCTTCCCTACGGCGATCAGGGCCTGTTGATTGCAAGGGCGGAATACGATGCGGCAGGCGGATATCCCGACATTCCGCTGATGGAGGATGTGGCAATAGCCCGCATTCTCGGCCGCCGATTGCAGATGATGCCGCTGGCGGTGCGCACCAGCGCAGCGCGATACCAGCGGGATGGCTGGATAAGGCGCGGCGCGCGCAATCTTTGGCTACTGATGCGCTATCTGTCTGGCGCCGATCCCGAAGCCTTGCGCCGCCGCTACTGACGGGTGCGCAGCAAAAATTCGCAGAATTTTCTTCGCCGGCTTGCCTAGCTGCGCGGCGCGCGGTATCAGGAGCTTGCCCGAGCGGGCGTTGTGTAATGGTAAGACCTCAGCCTTCCAAGCTGATGACACGGGTTCGATTCCCGTCGCCCGCTCCAAAATCTCCGTCAGTGTCGGTCACAGCATCTTCTTTCCGGATTTCACATCATTCTTTTTTCGCCGGGGCGGGTAAGTTTGCAGCGACGGTCCGTCGGATCAGTAAATGACAACTGAGATTCAATGGAAAATCATCCATTCGTAGAGGCGTGTCGCCAAGTATATTTGAAGATTAGCCCCCGCGCCAAAATGCATGCTCCACGTCCTTGCGCAGGTAGAGAGGCCCAAAATCCTCACCTCCGGGTGAGAAAGGGCGCACGCTCGGCCCCCTAAGATGGAGCAGAATCGTGTTCCACTGTTCTCCGCAATCACTCATCAGCGTCGGCAAAGTTACGATATGTCGGTGAAACGCTGCAATACCGGCCTTGATCATACAGAATCGCTCGCTTGCACCCTTCTGGAACTTCGGCCGCGTGGCCGGTGTGTGGCCGGCGGATACGAGCGCCGTCTATCGTTCTGTCTTCCGAAGGCCGATCGACCGCCCGAAAGCCGACATTGATGTCACGTCAGGGCCCAGCAGGGTCCCGCCCGATCTGCCAATAGATCAATCTCGCCCTTTCTGACGGTGATCGCCTGATAGCCGTCGATATCCGGTCGACACCCGGCACGGAGGCTTCAGCGCTGTGGTGGCACTTGTTTTGTAGATCACGCGACGCGCCGCAGAAGGGCAGTCGAGGAACGCGCCCATCTCGTTCCAGGGCCATTGCCGGCTCGGCGCGATCGCCGGGTGTCCGCAGGGTCCTTTGCATTCCTGATCAAAGGGTTATCGTAGCGGTTGCTTGGGGAGGGGTCTCAAATTCGACCATCAACTCAAGAATTGAGTATTAATGTTGGTTTCAGGAAGTAAGCTAAGGTTTGCTTTCGGTAATTCTTTTGAAGGCACGCAGTGAAAGTTCTGGACGAATTAAAAGGTTTGGCCTTGACGCAACGGATATTCGCATCCTCAGTGCGGTTCAGCAGCACGGGCACCTGAGCAAAATCAAGTTGGCGGAAATTGTCAATATTTCCCCGACACCTTGCTGGGCGCGTCTGGCCAGATTAAAGGCCGCGGGTCTTATCCGAGGCTATCACGCCGATATCGCGCTGGACCGGGTTTGTGCCTTTACTCAGGTCATTGTGACCATCTCACTGACGCATCACCGCAAAACGGATTTCGACCGTTTCGAGAGCTTTGTCAGCAATAAGGACGAGATCATCGAGTGCATCGCCACAGGTGGGGGCATGGACTATGTGGTGAAGGTAATCTGTCCCAGCCTGGACGTGTTTCAAGCCCTGATGGAGACGTTGCTGGCGGCTGAACTCGGGATTGACCGCTACATGACATATATCGTGACCCGCAGCGTCAAGACGGCCAGGCCCAACCTTGCCAAACTCGCGGCCAAGGGGGCCACGTAATTTCACGCGCCCGAACGGGCTGTAGAGCGCGGAAAAATAGTCGGTTCGGTCTTGGAAAGGCATTTTTTCAGTCCACCGTCATACGGGATCTGATGTTAGCAATATGAATGGGTTCAGACACTCGGCAGCCGGTCGGGCTGCGCATAAGCAAGGACACAATCAGAATGCAGGCAGATAGCTTCGGGTTCGGCACTCAGATCCGCAAATCCCCCTATTTCGATGCCACCGTCCGGTGGGGCGCCAAGGGGTTTTCGGTCTATAACCACATGTACATCCCGCGCGATTTTGGCGATCCGGAGCAGAACTTCTGGACCCTGGTCAATGACGCAATCCTGTGCGACGTGGCGGTTGAACGTCAGGTGGAAATCACCGGGCCGGATGCTGCGAAATTCGTCCAGCTGCTGACCCCCCGCGATCTGTCCAAAATGGCGGTTGGGCAGTGTAAATACATCCTGATCACCAATCAGGCAGGCGGCATTCTGAATGATCCGATCCTGCTGCGGCTGGCGGAAAACCACTTTTGGATTTCCTTGGCGGACAGCGACATCCTTCTTTGGGCGCAGGGCGTGAGCGTGCATTGCGGCCTTGATGTCACGATTGGCGAACCGGACGTGTCCCCGCTGCAACTGCAGGGGCCAAAATCTGGTGCGATCATGCAGGCATTGTTTGGCCACAGCATCACGGATCTGCGCTATTACTGGCTGCGCAAGGTTGAACTGGACGGTATTCCGCTGGTCGTGTCGCGCACCGGGTGGTCCAGCGAACTGGGTTACGAGCTGTACCTGCGCGACGGATCGCGCGGCGACGATCTGTGGGAAAAAATCATGGCGGCGGGGGAGGCTTTTGGTCTGAAGCCCGGCCACACGTCTTCGATCCGCCGCATCGAGGGCGGAATGCTTTCCTATCATGCCGATGCGGATATCAACACGAACCCCTACGAGCTGGGGCTGGGTCGGCTGGTTGATCTTGATATGGAGGCGGAATTCATCGGCAAGGCTGCGCTACGCCGTATTCAGCAGGAGGGGCCAAGCCGCAGGCAAGTCGGGCTGATCATCGACTGCGCACCACTGACAGGGCCGAACACGACCTTCTGGACCATCACTCAAAACGGGACGTCCGTGGGCAAGGTGACGTCTGCGATCTATTCACCGCGCCTTGAGCAAAACATCGCCTTGGCAATGGTTGCGGCCCAGACCGCCGTGATCGGCACGCAGGTCGAGGTGGTGACCCACTCAGGGCCCTGCTGCGCGACAATTGTGGAGTGCCCTTTCTACGATCCCCAAAAGCAGATTGCCGCGGCCTGAGCGGCGCGCAAGCGACGGGATCCTGCCAGAAAGCGGTTCTTACGTTCAAATTCGACGGCCTGTGCGTATCATTATTGTTTTACCGCCGACACACTTGGCGGTAGCGTAAAGATGATCAGTCTGTAGTCACCCAAGAAGGATGCGATCCGTGCAAAAGAATAATATATTGCTGCGTGATCTGGAAAGCGACGGCATCTTGCGCCTGACTCTGAATGACGTCCGGCGGCGCAATGCTCTGTCGGAGGCGATGTTGACGGAACTGGGTGGGGCCATTGCCGACGCCGGGTCCGATGCGTCCGTGCGCGTTATCATTCTGGCAGCAAACGGACCTGCCTTTTGCGCCGGTCACGACCTGAAGGAAATGACCGCTGGCCGGGCGGGCGCGGACGGTGGAAAGGCATATTTCACCAAGGTCATGGCGCAGTGTTCCGGCGTCATGCAGGGCATCGTGAATTGCCCCAAACCTGTCATTGCCGAGGTCACTGGGGTCGCGACGGCAGCGGGCTGCCAGCTGGTGGCCAGCTGCGATCTGGCCATCGCGGCGGACAATGCGCAATTCAGCACGCCGGGTGTGCATATCGGCCTGTTCTGCTCGACCCCGATGGTGGCCCTGTCGCGTAACGTCGCCGGCAAACACGCGATGGAAATGCTGCTGACCGGCGACATGACATCGGCCAGCCGCGCGGCAGAAATTGGCCTGATCAACCGGGCCGTTGCCCCCGACGCGCTGAGTGATGCCACCATGGAAGTGGCACGCAAGATCGCGTCGAAATCCAGCATGACCCTGGCCACCGGAAAGCGGGCCTTTTATGCGCAGCGCGAGATGAGCCTGCCCGAAGCCTATGATTTTGCCTCGGGCGTGATGGTCGAAAACATGCTCGCCCGCGATGCCGAAGAGGGTATCGGCGCCTTCATCGAAAAGCGCAGCCCTCAATGGCGGGATGCCTGACACAATGGAGCCGAACCTCTACAACACCGGGCTGGACCGCAATCCCGCGAATTATCAGCCCCTGACGCCGCTGACGTTTCTGGAACGCTCCGCCACCGTGTTTCCCGATCACACCGCGATCGTCCATGGGCCGCTGCGGCGCAACTATGCCGAATTCTATTCGCGGTCTCGGCAGCTGGCCTCGGCGCTGGCGCAAAATGGCATGGGGCGCGGCGACACGGTGTCGGTCCTGCTGGCCAACACGCCTGCGATGCTGGAGTGCCATTACGGCGTGCCGATGTGCGGCGGCGTTCTGCATTCGATCAACACCCGTCTGGACGCCTATCAAATCGCGTTTCAGCTCGATCACGCTAACTCTAGGATCGTGATCGCCGATCGGGAGTTCATGCCCTTGATGCAAGAGACGCTTGCGCTTGCTTCGGTAAAACCGCTTTTGATTCAATATGACGATCCGGAATTTACCGGGCCGCAGACACATGTCGACGCGGCAGATTACGACGCGTTCCTCAGTGCCGGCGACCCGGATTTCGCGTGGCTGATGCCCGAGGACGAGTGGGACGCAATCTCGATCAACTACACCTCCGGCACGACCGGCGACCCCAAGGGCGTGGTGACGCACCATCGGGGGGCCTACCTGCTGGCGCAGGGCAACGCGCTGATATCGTCGATGCAAAAACACGCGGTCTATTTGTGGACCTTGCCAATGTTTCATTGCAACGGCTGGTGTTTCCCCTGGACGCTGTCCGCGATCATCGGCACCCATGTCTGCCTGCGTCAGGTCAGGGCCGAGCCGATCTGGGATGCCCTGGCCTCGGAAAATGTGACCCATCTGTGCGGCGCCCCGATTGTCATGTCGCTGCTGATCGCGGCGCCTGATACGGTCAAACGCGAACTCGGCCACACTGTGCAATTCTTCACTGCTGCCGCGCCGCCGCCCGAGAAGCTCCTCGCGGACATGCGAGAGGCGGGATTTGATGTGACACATCTCTATGGCCTCACGGAAACCTATGGGCCCTCAGTGGTGAATGACTGGCATCAAGGCTGGTCGGATTTGCCCCCGGCCAAGCAGGCCGCGCTCAAATCCCGTCAGGGTGTGCGCTATTTGCCGCTGGAGCAGCTGGACGTTCTGGACCCCGAAACGATGCAACCGGTGCCGCGGGATGGCCGGACCATGGGAGAGGTCATGTTTCGCGGGAATGTCGTGATGAAGGGGTATTTCCGCAACTCGAAGGCGACGCAGCAGGCCTTTGAGGGCGGGTGGTTCCACTCTGGCGATCTGGGCGTCATGCATCCCGATGGCTACATCCAGCTCAAGGACAGGGCCAAGGATATCATCATTTCCGGAGGCGAGAATATTTCGTCGCTTGAAGTCGAGGAGGCGCTGTATCGGCACCCGGCCGTCAGCGTTGCGGCGGTCGTTGCAATGCCGCATGAAAAATGGGGTGAAACGCCCTGCGCCTTCATTGAGCTTGCGATGGACCAGCAGGCTGATGTCGATATGCTTCGACGGTGGTGCCGCGATCACCTCGCCCCCTACAAGGTTCCGGGCCGGTTCGTCTTCACGGCGATACCAAGAACATCGACCGGAAAAATCCAGAAATTTGCCCTTCGCGAGCGGGCGAGAGAGCTTGCAACCGGCTGATCCGGCGCCTTCGCGCAACCAAGAGTAACGGAAATAGGTCCATGGAAGAATGATTTCTCACAAGCATGCAGCGGGTCCAGCAAAATCGCGGAGCTGAATTCCAGAGCAAACCGCCAATTCTGTTTCGAAGGTCCGGCGGCAGCCCGGATCCGGTTCCGGCCAGGTCAAAGACGAAAAGAATGAACCCGGGCACAGAAATACAGTAGCATGGCGCGCATGAGCGCAGATCAAACTTGAATGGAGGACACATCCATGTACCGGACCCGTCTGTTCGCAGTTCGTCATGCGAGGGCCTTCGAATGGCTCTACGTCCGGCTTGAGAGAGCGATGGTCGCACTAGACCCGCTATTCGCGCGCGTTGGCTACGCACGGATCGAGCCTCCGGTCGCCGCGATCGAGCGGGTGACCAAAGGCCTGCTGTTCGACTGCAAGATGTGCGGCCAGTGCGTGCTGTCCTCGACCGGAATGTCCTGCCCGATGAACTGTCCCAAGCAGCTGCGCAACGGCCCCTGCGGCGGCGTGCGTCCGGGCGGCTATTGCGAGGTCAAACCGCAGATGCGCTGCGTCTGGGTGCTCGCGTGGGACGGTGCCGCGCGCATGAAGGATGGCGGGACGATCCACGACGTGCAGCCGCCGGTGGACCGCAGCCTCGAAGGCTCGTCCTCGTGGCTCAGGGTCAGTCGCGAAAAAGCTGCGCGGCTGCGCGAAGCCCGCGACGCGCCTCGCACGACTATCGCCAAGGCGTTCCCGGGCGCCCGCGCGAACGAGCCGTCTGCGGCGCCGCTGGCGCCGGAGCCATCCTCGGCCGTTCGCACAGGAGACGGGCGATGACCGACGACGAACGGCGCGAATTCGCCCCCTGGCTGCCAACCTACGACGAGCCGCCGCCCGGTCACGTGTCGGGCAGTCGACTCGAGCGGGTCTTGCGCCAGGGCCGCTTTGCGGTCACGGCCGAACTGAACCCGCCGGACAGCGCCGATCCGGCCGACGTGTTCGAGGCGGCGCGGCCGCTCGCCGAGGTCGCCGATGCGATCAACGCGACCGACGCCTCCGGCGCCAACTGCCATATGTCTTCGATCGGCATCTGCTCTCTTCTGACGCGGGCGGGCTATGGAACGATTTACCAGATCTCGTGTCGCGACCGGAACCGAATCGCGATCCAGGGCGATGTGCTCGGGGCCGCGGCGATGGGCGTCCGCAACGTCCTCTGCCTGACCGGTGACGGCGTCGGCGTTGGCGACCAGCCGGGGGCGCGACCGGTGTTCGACCTCGACTCGCTCTCGCTCTTGCGCACGATCCGCACCATGCGGGACGAGGGCACCTTCCTGTCCGGTCGCCAGATCACCCGGCCGCCCCGGATGTTCCTGGGCGCGGCCGAGAACCCTTGTGTCGAACCACTTGACTGGCGGCCCGAGCGACTGGCAAAAAAAGTCGACGCCGGGGCCGAGTTCATCCAGACCAACTATATCTTCGATATACCTGTATTCGAGCGCTTCATGGCGCGGGTGCGCGATCTGGGGCTCGAAGAGCGCGCCTTTATCCTGGCGGGCGTCGGGCCTCTTGCCTCGGCCAAGGCGGCGCGCTGGATGCGCAGCAACGTTCCGGGGATCCACATCCCCGATGCGGTGATCGAGCGGCTCGATAAGGCCGCGAAGCCCGCCGAAGAGGGCAAGCGCATCTGCATCGAATTGATGCAGCAGCTCCGCGAAATTCGGGGGGTCGCCGGGGTCCATGTCATGGCGTACCGCCGCGAGCACCTGGTTTCCGAAATCGTCGCGGAATCGGGTGTGCTTCAAACACGCGTTCCGCATCGGAGCCGGGCATCGGGCAGGGAGGTCGATTGAAAAGCCTTCGAACCGGCAGCCCGTTTTTATAATCTTAGCCAAATCCTGCGACCCAGAAAGCAATGTCAACGCGACACGCCGAATATCATGAAGGCGTCACGCTGCATTCAGTCAACTCTGAGACGCGCCAGGATACGTCGGCAACTGACCATGATCTTAGTGGCCAGCGATCAGCGCACTTTGCCCTTCTTCTCTGTGAAATTCAGATCACGATCCGGACCCGCCTTGCAAAGGCCGGGGTATCCACAGACCCGAAAAAATATATACGTGCGCACCAATTTCGGAATTTATCCCGAAAAATTCAAATCTTGGATCCCGTAACAGTGGTGTCGTGACATTCCAGATGATTTCCACATAAAATCAGTGTCGCGATGGTGGGAATGGAAATCGTCGGTATGGATGATACGCACAGATGATCCAAGCGCTTCCGCGCCCGGTTCAGGCATGTCTGTCGCCGACGCAAAAAAAAGGGCCCGGTGCGATCCGAACCCCTTGCATCGTGAATTCCCCGATAGCCTCAGGTGACGTTTTTGGCCGACAACTCAACCGCGTGGAGAAACGACTTGGCGGACGAGCTGGCAGATAGCAACAGATACGTTTCTTCACCGGTGCGCGCGATGATCGAACCCATATGCTCCATCATGGTTCGTGCGATGGCATTTACCGCAAAGGCATCCGGATGCAGATCAACCGGGCAGATCCGCTCCAGCGCGCGGCGCGCACCGGGGCCTGAAATTTCCAGCGAACACCACGCATCGGTCTGGTCGGTGGTGTAGGCTGCGCCGTTCAACTTGGCCGCGATCTGCCGCTCGGCGTCAGGCGTTGCGCAGGGGAACAGTACAAACGCCTGATCGACGCCAAGGCGCATGATTGCCTCGGCATCATCTTTGGTCGTGGCGGACATTCCCACCTCGGGCAGGGCGATGCCAAAGGCGGTCTTGACCGCTTTCTTGGCTGCGTCTTCGCCGCCCAACGGCAGGGCGATGGACACGATGGCCAGATCCTTGGGCGCGCTCAGCTTGATGTCGCCAAAGCTGCGGTCGTAGCCTGCCAGCGGCGGGGCGGAGATGAGGGTGAAATCAGGCACGCAGACGCTCTCCTTTGGGGTCGATGAAGTGGGCCGAGACGATCTCGACCTCCATCTCGACATTATGGACGGGGCTCACCGCGCGGACAATTTCGCCCATGCGCGTATCGCCCGATTTGATGAAGCCAAGACCGACCGAATGGTCCAGACTGGGCGACCAGGCCACCGATGTCATCCAGCCTTGATCGTTGGCCATCGTCGCCTCGTCGCCCTTGTTCAGGAAATGCGAGCCAGCAATCAGCTTCTGGGAGCGGTCCACCGGACGGAAGCCGACCAGTTTTTCGGCATCTTCGCGGTTCAGCTCGGGGCGCTGCGACAGGATCTTGCCGATGCAGTCCTTTTTCGAGCTGACCATGCCACCCATTCCAAGGTTGTGCGCGGTGGTGCGCCCGTCCAGCTCGTTTCCGGCCGCGTGGCCCTTTTCAATCCGCATGACTCCCAAGGCCTCGGTGCCGTAGGGGCAGGCGCCGAATTCCTCGCCGGCCTTCATCAGCGCCTCCATCAGGGAATTGCCGTAGCGCGCAGGCACCGCAATCTCGTAGGCCAACTCACCCGAGAAGGAGATGCGGAACAGGCGTCCCGGCGTGCCACCGCAGACAGTGACTTCGCCGCAGGCCATGAAGGGGAAGCCCTCGTTGGACATGTCCTGGCTATCGGCGTCGACGATTTTTGTCAGCAGCTTGCGCGCGTTGGGACCGGCGACGGCGAACTGCGCCCACGCATCGGTGGTCGAGATCATGTGTACGTCCAGATCCGGATACAGGCACTGGCGCGCAAATTCCATCCGGCGGAACACCAGAACCGCGTTGGCGGTGGTGGTGGTCATCACGAAGTGGTTTTCGGACATCCGGGCGGTGGTGCCGTCATCGTAGCAGATGCCGTCCTCGCGCAGCATGATGCCATAGCGCACGCGACCGACTGCCAGCTTGGCAAAGGCGTTTGCATAGACCTTGTTGAGGAATTCGGCGGCGTCCTTGCCCTGAATGTCGATCTTGCCCAGCGTGGTCACGTCGCAGATGCCGACGGAATTGCGGGTGTTCAGAACCTCGCGATCGACCGAGTCGCGCCAGCCTTTTTCATTGCCTTTGACGAACCACTGCGCCCGCAGCCAGTTACCGACCTCAAGGAAGGTCGCGCCGTTCTTGGACGCCCACTCGTGGCTGGGCGTCAAGCGGTAAGGGCGGAAATCGGTTCCGCGCGCCCGGCCCGCCAATGCGCCAATCGGCACGGGTGTGTAGGGCGGGCGAAAGATGGTTGTACCCGTTTCGGGGATCGATTTGCCGGTGCACTCGGCCATGATCGCCAGTGCCGACATGTTCGATGTCTTGCCCTGATCTGTGGCCATGCCGGTGGTCGTATAGCGCTTTAGATGCTCGACCGAGTGAAAGCCCTCGCGGTGAGCCATCTTGATGTCCTTGACGGTGACATCGTTCTGGAAATCGACCCAAGCGCGTTTCTTGCCCGAGGGGAAATGCCATTTTGGCGCGCCTTCAAACGCTTCATCCTCGGCTTTGGGACCTGCCTGTTTTGATGGCGTAAAGCCCAGATCCTGCACTTGTGCGCTCGCGGTCTTGGCACCTTCGGCCAATGCGGCCGCAAGCGTAAGCGCGCCGCTGGCTGCGCCCGCGACAACCATGCCGGCCGGAAGCGTCTCGCCCGGTACGAAGGCCGATATATCCTCGTTCCAGACGGGGCGGCCCTGCTGATGGCAGGTCAGATGCACGGCGGGGTTCCACCCGCCGGAGACGGCGAGGCAATCCACGTCGATCATCTGCCCGTCCGTCAGCGTGATGCGCTTCAATGCCTTGCGGCCTGCCGTATCGACAACGCCGGCACCGCGCACATGCCGCGCGCCCGGAACATCGCAAACAGCGGGACGGTCGCGCGTGTCGATGATGGCGGCGATCTCGACGCCCTTGGCGGCGAGGTCAGAGGCGGTGCGCCAGCCATCGTCGTTGTTTGTCAGCACCGCGACCTTCTGGCCCGGCGTTACGCCGAAACGGTTGACATAGGTGCGCACGGCGCTGGCCAGCATGATGCCGGGGCGGTCATTATTGCCAAAGGCAATTGGCCTCTCGGTCGCGCCGGCGGCGAGCACGGCGCGTTTGGAGTAGATCCGCCACAACACCTGACGCGGTTTGCCGCCCGAGCCGGGAAGGTGGTCGGTGCACCGCTCCAGCGCGCCATAAATGCCGTGATCGAACGCGCCGTAGATCGTCGTACGGGTCATCAGGCGGACGTTGTCCATCGTCGCCAGCTCGGCCACGGTTTGCGCGGCCCAGTCGGCACCGGCCATTCCGTCAACTTCGAGCGTCTCGGAGTTGAGGCGTCCACCGGGGGCGAAATCCTCATCCGCGAGGATCACGCGTGCGCCGCTGCGCGCTGCCGTCAGCGCGGCGGCAAGGCCAGAGGGACCAGCGCCGATAACCAGCAGATCACAATGTAGAAAGCCCTTGTCGTAGGTGTCGGGATCTTCCTGCATCGACAGGCGGCCCAGACCGGCGGAGTTGCGGATGACGGGTTCGTAGAATTTTTCCCAGAATGCGGCGGGCCACATAAAGGTTTTGTAGTAGAAACCCGCAGCAAGGAAGGGCGAGACCATGTCGGTCATCGCCATCAGGTCGAATTCAAGCGAGCCGCGATGGTTCTGGCTGGTGGCGGTCAGGCCATCGAACAGCTCGGCAACCGTGGCGCGCGTGTTCGGCTCTTGCGCGGCGCCATTGCGCAGCTGGACCAGCGCGTTCGGCTCTTCCGAGCCGGCAGTCAGGATGCCGCGCGGGCGGTGATATTTGAACGATCGGCCGACCAGCACCTGGCCATTGGCCAGAAGCGCAGATGCCAGCGTATCGCCTGCGTAGCCCTGCATCGACTTGCCGTTGAAGGTGAAATTCAGTGCATTGGAGCGATTGACGAGACCGCCCTTGATCCGGTTGACTTGGCTCATTTGCTGCGCCCCCGTGCGCGGGCCACATCGCGGGCCATTTCAACATCGGTAATTTCATGCGTGACGGTGTCGCGTGTGACAACCAGCCAACTGCGGTCGCCCTGTTCGTGATACCAAAGTTCCTGCATCGAGCCTGCGATGTTATCGCGGATATAACCGTATTCGTGGAATTTTTCAGCAGCGTCCTCGGCTTCCCAATCGGGGCGGTCGATGAGGCAGGCGTCACCCAGATAGATGAATTCGGCGGCGTCGCGTGGTCCAAGAAGGGGGTGGTTGATGATCATGTGTTCACCTCGAAGTGACGCGGAATTCCTGCGAATTCCGGGGAATTTTCCACGCAGGAAACTGCGCGTTGCGGGGCCAGCGTGTCAGACAGCCGCGGCGCGGGCCGCAAGGCCGGGACATGGGTATTTTTACCAAGAAAAAACATAACGTCCCTCAATGCAGGTTGGGCTGGTTGCCCTGACCCTTTTCGTCGATCATGCCGCCACGCTTGAACCGGTCGAGACGCATTTCGGTGGCGACGGGGTGGGGCGTGTCCTTGGCGATCAGATGCGCGTAGCACAGGCCCGATCCGGGCGTCGCCTTGAAGCCGCCATAGCACCAGCCGCCGTTGAAATAGAGCCCGTCGATATGCGTCTTGTCGATATAGGGCGATCCGTCCATCGACATGTCCATGATGCCGCCCCAGCTGCGCAAGAGGCGGGCGCGTCCGATGATCGGCATGATGGCCATGCCGCCCTCGGCCACGTCCTCGATCACGGGCAGGTTGCCGCGCGAGGCGTAGGAGTTGTAGCCGTCCAGATCGCCGCCAAAGACCAGCCCGCCCTTGTCGGACTGGCTGACATAGAAGTGGCCCGCGCCAAAGGTGATGACGCCGGGGATGACGGGCTTGAGTCCCTCGGTGACGAAGGCTTGCAAGACGTGGGATTCGATCGGCAGGCGCATGCCCGCCTTGGCGGCGACGCGGCTGGAGGAGCCGGCGACGCACATGGCGATCTTCTTGCCCCGGATCGGGCCGCGCGATGTTTCGACCCCGCGGCAGACACCGTTTTCGATGTCGAACCCGGTGACTTCGCAGTTCTGGATGATATCCACGCCGCGGCTGTCGGCGCCGCGCGCATAACCCCAGGCGACCGCATCGTGTCGCACCGTGCCGCCGCGGCGCTGGAACAGACCGCCCTTGATCGGGAAGCGGGCGTTGTCATAGTCGAGGAACGGCAGTTCTGCGCGCAGTTGTTCAGCGCTGGCGTATTCGGCGTCGGCGCCGGCCAGGAACATCGCATTGCCGCGGCGGATAAATGCATCACGCTGCGCGTCCGAATGCAGCAGGTTAAGGATGGAACGCTGCGAGATCATGGCGTTGTAGTTGAAATCCTGCTCCAGCCCTTCCCACAGCTTGAGCGACAGCTCGTAGAAAGGCTCGTTGCCGGGCAGCAGATAGTTCGAGCGGATGATGGTGGTATTTCTGCCCACGTTGCCGCTGCCGATCCAGCCTTTTTCCAGCACGGCGACATTGGTGATGCCGTACTCCTTGGCCAGATAATAGGCTGTGGCGAGGCCATGACCGCCGCCGCCGATGATGATGACATCATATTCGGCCTTCGGCTCTGGCTCGCGCCAGACGGGCTTCCAACCCTTGTTGCCGGTCAGGCCTTCTTTGAGGATGCGGAGTGCGGAATAGCGCATGGGGATTTCATCCAACGTTTGGTGAGTTGCCTTTACCTTAGCGCGCCGTGGCGTTTGCACTTTCCCATAAAGGTCGCCTATATGTCTGAAATGGACGCGAGCCCGGATCATCCGCCCAAGCCTGCGCGAATCGGTATCCTGCCGATCGACGATTTTGCCGTCATGTCCTATGCCGCCACGGTCGAGCCGCTCCGCGCCGCCAACCTGTTGGCCGAGCGTCCGCTATATGAGGTGATCCACCTTGCGCAGGGGGTGGGGGCGGTACCCAGTTCCGGCGCCGCCGTCGTGCCGCCCGATGCGCGGGTCGGCGATGCGCTGGGGCTGGATATGCTGTTTGTGATCGCGGGCGGCGATATCAGCGCGTATCGTGACCCGCCGCTTTATAAATGGCTGGCGAGACTGGCGCGCGAGGGTGTCGCGCTGGGCGGCGTGTCGGGTGGGCCGGTCATTCTGGCGCGCGCCGGGCTTATGGCGGGGCGGCGCATGACGCTGCACTGGGAATATGCCGAGGCGCTAGCCGAATTGTCGCCGGATCTGGCGATCGAGCGCACGCTCTATGTGATTGACCGCGACCGGATGACATGCGCGGGCGGCACCGCGCCGCTGGACATGATGCATGCGCTGATTGCCCGCCAACATGGCGCAAGGTTCGCGCGGCAGGTCAGCGATTGGTTCATGCATACCGATATCCGCCCGCCTGTCGGTCCGCAGCGCGGCGGGTTGGCGCAGCGCGTTGGCGCGCATACGCCTGCAATTCTGGATGCGGTCGAGGCGATGGAGAGCCATGTCGCCGATCCGCTGGACCTGAGCCAGTTGGCGGGTATCGCAGGTGTGTCGGCGCGGCAGCTGAACCGGCTGTTTACCGATCAACTGGGACAGCCCGCCATGCGCTATTACCGCGCGCTGCGGCTGGGCCGGGCGCAGAGCCTGCTGCGCAATAGCGCCCTGCCGCTGACGCAGATCGCGCTGGCGACGGGGTTTGCCAATTCATCGCATTTCAGCCGCGCCTATTCGGCCCAGTTCGGGCAGGCGCCGTCGCAGTATCGGTGATGTCAGTTCAGCAGGCCGGCGTGGCGCATCGCGCTTTGGACCAGTGCCTTGGTTCCGTCGGCCAGTGGCACCAGCGGCGAGCGGACCTCTTCGCTGCATCTGCCCAGCAGCGACAGCGCGTATTTGACGCCAACCAGCCCCGGCTCGGTAAAGATTGCGTGATGCAAGGGCATCAGCCGGTCCTGAATTTTCAGCGCCTCGGCGTAATCACCGCGCAGGCAGGCGGCCTGTAACTGGGCGCACAGCTTCGGCGCGGCGTTTGCTGTGACCGAAATGCAGCCAATCCCGCCCTGGGCATTGAAGCCGTGGGCGGTGGCATCCTCGCCTGAGATCTGGATGAAGTCGGTGCCGCAGGTGATGCGCTGCGCGCAGACGCGGGCCAGATCGCCGGTGGCGTCCTTGACCCCGACGATGCGCGGCAGTTTGGCCAGCGCGCCCATGGTGACGGGCGACATGTCCACGGCCGAGCGGCCGGGAATGTTGTAGATGATGATCGGCAGATCGCAGCTGTCATGCGCAGCGGTGAAATGCGCGATCAGCCCGGCCTGCGTAGGCTTGTTATAATAGGGCGTCACGACCAGCGCGGCATCGGCCCCGACCTTGTGGGCGTGCTGCATGAAAGCCACGGTTTCGGCAGTGTTGTTGCTGCCTGCGCCCGCAATGATGGGGATGCGGTTCGCGGCGACGCGCACGACCTCTTCGATGACGGCCATGTGTTCGGTGTGGCTCAGCGTCGGGCTCTCGCCGGTTGTGCCGACAGGGACCAGCCCATCGCTGCCCTCGGCAATGTGCCATTCGACCAGTTTGCCCAGCGTGTCAAAATCCACCTCGCCGTTTTTCAATGGCGTGACCAGGGCCGGAAGGGAACCTTTGATCATCGTGAACTCCTCTACGTGGCGGGGCCGCGCGTGGCCCGGTGGTGTGGGGCGCTTTTGGCAAGGCGGCGTCCGGCGCGCTCGTAGGCTTGGCTGGACGGCGCATTGGCGCGCGCTTAGGTTGGCGCTGTCTATCCTTTGCAATGACGGGAAATGCAAGCCATGTTGCGTCCTCTTTTCGCGGCCCTTTTGCTGATACAGGGCGCTTTGCCCGCCTTTGCCGAGGCGCCGGCGCGCATTTTGCCGCCCCGCCCGCTGGCCTCTGCGCTGGATGCGGCGGGGGCCGGGCGGTGGGACCGCGCGGCGCAATTGGCGGAGCGTGACGGGCCGGTGGCCGGCGCGTTGATCGAATGGGCGCGGCTGCGGGCCGGGCGTGGCACGGTGCCCGAAGTGCTGGAATTTCTTGCCGCCCATCCGCGCTGGCCGGGGCTGGACCGGATGCGCGAAAAATCGCTCGATGCATTCGAAGACGCTAGCGATGCCCAGATCCTCGCGTTCTATGAAGGTGCCGCACCCGATACCGGCGCAGGCGTGCTGCGCCACGCCAAAGCACTCAAGAACGCGAACCGTCTGGGCGACGCCGAGGCCAGCGTGGTCGAGGCGTGGCTGACCTTTGATCTTAGCACCAAGGAACATGTCGACTTTCTCAACGCGTGGGGCCGTCTGCTGGAGCGTCATCACGATGCGCGCATGGACATGACCCTGTGGCGCGGCCTGCGCGATTCGGCACAGATGCTGCCGCTGGTCAGCGAGGACATGCGCGCGCGCGCCGATATACGCCTGATGGCCCGCGAAGGGCGGCGCGGGATCGAGGAAAAGGTCGCGAGCCTGCCCGAGGCCATGCAGCGTGATCCCGGCATCGCCCACATGCTGTTCGAGCGCTACATCAAGGCCGACAAGCCCGAACAGGCGATGGACCTGATGCAGCGTCAAAGCCGGATTGAGGGTGGTCTGGGCGAGGCAGAGCGCTGGGCCGGATGGCGGCGCAGCTTTGCCCGCCGGATGATGCGGGACGGTGACTATGCCCGCGCCTACGATCTGGCCGCGAACCACCAGCTGGTGGACGGCAGTGCCTATGCGGATCTGGAATGGCTGTCTGGTTATCTGGCCCTGCGTTTCATGGACGACTCTGCGCTGGCGCTCGACCACTTTCAGCGGCTGCGCGCGGCCGTCGGCAGCCCTATTTCAATGGGGCGCGCGGGCTATTGGATCGGTCGCGCGCAAGAGGCATTGGGCGATCCCGAGGCGGCGCAGATCGCCTATGCCCAGGCAGCCGAAGAACAGACCAGCTTTTACGGGCTGCTCGCAGCCGAAAGGGCGGGGCTGCCCGGTGATCCGGCACTTGCGGGGGATGAGGTATTCCCGCCGTGGCAGGAAGCGGAGTTCGCGCAGAGCGATCTGTTCCGCGCCGCCGTGCTGCTGGCCGCATCTCGCCAGCTGACGCTGGCCGAATGGTTCATCACCGCGCTGGCAGATACGCTGGAGCGCCCTGCGCTGGGCAGTCTCGGCGCTGCGCTGAACGACATGGGCCAGCCCCATCTGCAGGTCATGCTGGGCAAGGCGGCAGCGCGGCGGGGCATCGTGCTGCCGGCCGCCTACTATCCGCTGCATCCGATGACCGAAATGGATCTGCCCGTGCCGACCGAAATGGCCCTGGCAATCGCCCGGCGCGAAAGCGAATTTGACCACCTTGTCGCCAGCGGCGCGGGCGCGCTGGGCCTGATGCAGGTTCTGCCCGGCACGGCAGGCGACGTGGCCCGCGATCTGGGCATCGCCTATGACCGCACCGCCATCCTGAACGACTGGGAGTACAACGCGCGGCTCGGCTCGACCTACCTGGCGCAGATGTCGCGGCGGTTTGACGGCAATGTGGTGATGATTTCAGCAGCCTACAATGCCGGCCCCGCACGGCCGCCCCGCTGGATGGCAGACAGGGGTGATCCGCGCAATGGCGACGGGATGAATGGCCTCGATATCGTCGACTGGATCGAGTTCATCCCCTTCGACGAGACGCGCAACTATGTCCAGCGCGTCGCGGAAAGCCTGCCGATCTACCGCGCGCGGCTGGGCAAAAACCCGCACCCGCTGCCGTTCAGCAAAGAGCTGACGGGCTCCACACTGTCCTTGACCCTGAAATAACGACTGCCGGGCGCATTGACCCGCCCGGCTTTCATCTTTCCAAAAATACTCGCTCCGCAGGCATCCACCCTATGCGACCTTGCGCTGCCGCCAGAGCGTAAAGAGCCCGGCCCCCACGACCACCGCCACACCAATGGCCACGTTCGTGCGGATCGTCTCGCCAAACACCGTCACGCCGATGATCGAGATGAAGACCAGTTGCAGATAGGCAAAAGGCTGCACGGCGCTGGCCTCGGCCACTGCGTAGCATTTGATCAGCGTGAAATGCCCCAGCACCCCGGTCAGGCATAGCGCAGACATCCAGCCCCAGTCCCCCAGCGCCATGGGTTCCCAGAACCAGACGCCGACGCAGGTCATGCCCAGCGCGCCGACCGTTCCGGTCCAGAAGAAACTGGTCGCCGCCGTGTCGCGCCGCGCCGCATAGCGCGTCAGCAGGCCATAAAGCGCGAACATGAGCGCGCCAATCAGCGGAATGATCGCCGCTGGCTCGAACACGGTAACGCCCGGCTGAAGGATGATCAGCACGCCGACAAACCCGATGCCGATAGCGCTCCAGCGCCGCCAGCCTACATGTTCGCCCAGAACGGGGCCGGACAGGGCGGCGATCAGCAATGGATAGCAGGCAAAGACTGCGTGCGTTTCAACCAGCCCCAACAGGGTGAAGGCGATGACGATGATGCAGATCTCCGTCACCAGCAGCAGCGCGCGGAAGGTCTGTAACACGGGCTGCGTCGTGCGCGCGGCGGCGCGCAGGCCGCCCGCTCTGCGCTTGGAAATGGTCAGCACGAACGCCGCGAAGAACCAGTAGCGGATCATGATGACCATAAAGACGTTGTATTCGCCTGCCAGATGGCGCGACAGCCCGTCCTGGATGGCAAAGACCAGTGTTGTCACCAGCATCAGAAGGATGCCCAGCCGTGCGTTCTGTTCTGTCATCGCAGCATCCTCGCCCTGGTCATGTGCCTTTTGCGGCCATAGCCGGGCACGCGGGCAACGTCCATGCCTGCCGCCGCCAGCGCGCGGCGCACATGGCCTGCGGCTGTATAGGTCGCAGCCGTGCCGCCGGGGGCGGTATGGGCGGCGACGGCGGCCATCAGGTCCGGCTCCCACAGCTCAGGATTGCGGGCCGGGGCGAACCCGTCAAGAAACCACGCATCGGCGCGGCCTGTCCACGCCGGAAGGGTGCGGCGCGCATCGCCGATGATGACCTCCAGCAGCGCGCCGTCGCCCAGATCGATCCGGGCCGCGCCGCTCTGCCAGCCCGCAACCAGCCGCGCGGCGCGCGGCGCGAGCATCGGAAAGGCGCCCAGTGCGCGCGCCATGTCGGCCGGCTCCATCGGGTGTGCCTCGAACGAGGTCAGGTGAAGCGTGCCGGGGGTGCCAAGCGCGGCCCATGCCTCGGCCACCACCAGCATGTTCAGCCCGGTGCCAAAGCCCAGTTCGGCCACGCAGAACCCATCGCAGAACCGGTCCGGCAGGTCATTGCCGTCCAGAAACACATGCCGCGTTTCGGCCAGCCCGTCCTCAAGGCTGAAATACGGATCGTCATACCGGCACGAGACGGGAACATCGCCCGCCCGCCAGTCCAGCCGGGCGCGCTGGTCCTGCATGGCGCTGTCCTTTATGCAAAGGTTGAAACAGGCAAACCATGCAGGGGGGCAGGGCGAATGGCAATGGCCGATGTAACGGTGTACGGCGCGGGTATCTTCGGTCTGTCGATCGCATGGGCCTGTGTGCGGCGCGGCGCAGCAGTGCAGGTGATCGACCCCGGCGGGCCGGGGGCGGGCGCGTCGGGCGGTATCGTGGGGGCGCTGGCACCGCATGTGCCGGAGAACTGGAACGCCAAGAAAGCATTCCAGCTCGACAGCTTGCTGATGGCCGAAGCGTTCTGGGGCGAGGTCGCCGAGGCATCCGGCCTCTCGCCCGGCTATGCGCGCACCGGGCGGCTGCAACCGCTGGAGGCGGGCGGCGCCGCGATGGCCACCGCGCGCGGGATCGGGGCGCAGACGCTCTGGCAGGGCCGCGCGGTGTGGCGCGTGGCGGATGCGGCAGAGTTTTCATATCCGCCGCACAGCGCGACCGGCCAGATCATCCACGACACCCTGACCGCGCGCCTGCATCCGGCGCGGGCCTGCGCCGCGCTGGCCGCAGCATTGACGGCCAAGGGGGCGGTTATCCGCACCGAGGGCGTGGACGAGGGCCGCGTGATCCGGGCCACCGGGGCGGCGGACCTGACAGCATTGAACGCGGCCCACCCACGGCAGGTTGGCACGCCGGTCAAGGGGCAGGCGGCGCTGATGGATCTGGCCCTGACGGATCATCCGCAGATCTTCGCGGGCGGCGTGCATATCGTCCCGCACGGCGACGGCACCACCGCCATCGGATCGACCACCGAGCGTGATTTTGATGGGCTGGGCTGCGATGCGCTGCTGGAGGATGTCATCGCCGCCGCGCGCGCGGCCTATCCGCCACTGCAAAATGCCAGCGTGATCCGCCGCTGGGCCGGGCTGCGTCCACGCACCCGCAGCCGCGCCCCCATGCTGGGCGCGCATCCGCTGCATCCCGGCCAGTTCATCGCCAATGGCGGGTTCAAGATCGGTTTTGGCATGGCGCCCAAGGTGGGCGAGGTGATGGCCGACCTGCTGCTGGAGGGCCTCGACGGCATCCCGGACGGTTTTCGCCCCGAGGCATCGCTGTGACAGAGGCGGCACACAGCGTGCACGATATGCTGCTGACACCCACCGGCCTGCGCTATCGCGGGCGGCTTTATCCGTGCAGCATCGGCAAGGGCGGCATTTCCGCGGCCAAGCGCGAGGGAGACGGCGCAACACCGACTGGTATCCATCGAATCGCGATGACCCTTTATCGACCTGACCGTCTGGCGCGCCCGGCGCCTTGGGCGCGCCCCATCGTCACGGGCGATCTGTGGAGCGACGACGTGCGCGATCCGGCCTACAACCGATGGGTACGCGCGCCCTATGCGCCCAGTCACGAGGCACTGCGCCGGGCCGACCCGCTTTATGATCTGGTGTTGGTCATGGATTGGAACTGGCCGGATGCCGTGCCGGGCCGGGGGAGTTGCATTTTCATGCATCAATGGCGCAGGCCCGGATATCCAACCGAAGGCTGTATCGCGCTGCGCCGTGATCATTTGCAACGTATTGCAAGTATAGCACTGCCCGGCACCCGCGTATTTGTCCGGAACCAATAGCCGTCCCGCTTGTCCAGAAATAGCGCGCAGCATTGACATGCGCGAAGCGTAGCTGTCAAAATATCCCATAAGGCGAAATACATGCTAAAAGATACACGCGTAACGCGCATATTACGCCGTATTTTACTGAACAGGCTTAGGTTTCTTTTGCACACGTTTTAAAACTAAGCTAAAGAAATGAAAACGCACTGTGGGAAAACAATGGCAAAATTTGATCTGAAGTCTTTGAGCGTGCAGGAATTGAAATCCCTGCAAAAGAAACTTGACCGCGAAATTGCTGGTCGTGACAAACGGCAGCGCAAGGAAGCACTGAACGCTGTTAAGGAAAAAGCCAAAGAGTTGGGCTATTCTCTGACAGATCTAATGGGCGACGGCACCGGTGCCCAGCCCGCCGGAATCAGCGGCAGCCCCAAGGCAATGCGCGTTCCCGCGCCCCCGAAATATCGCAGCCAGATCGACCCGTCTCTGACATGGAGCGGTCGTGGCCGTCCACCTCAGTGGATCAAGGAAGCGCAAGAGAATGGTATTGATCTGGAAACGCTGCGCGTAGACTACTGAGCTGATCGCATCAGCGATCTGAGCAAAGATAAAGAACCGCCCGGAACAGGTATAATCCTGCCGGGCCGTTTTTTTTTGACTGCCACATGACGGTGTCAGGTATAATCGCGCTCTCCGAATATCGCGCTGCCAACCCGAATGTGAGTGGCGCCCTGTGCAATCGCGCTCTCGAAATCGCTGCTCATGCCCATGGATAGCCCCAGAAGATCATTTCGCGCTGCAATCTTGGCCAAAAGCGCAAAGTGCAGGCTGGGTTCCTCATCTACCGGGGGAATACACATCAGGCCCTTTACCGGCAGATCCAATTTCCGGCATTCAGCGATAAACTCATCGGCATCCGCCGGCAATACACCGGCCTTTTGATCCTCCTCCCCGGTATTTACCTGCAAAAACAAATCCGGACAATGTCCCACCTCGTCGGCGATGCGCGCGATGGTGTTGGCCAGTTTGGGTCGGTCAACCGAATGGATTGTCTGGAACAGATCAAACGTTTGCCGCACTTTGTTCGATTGCAGCGGGCCGATCAGATGCAAGTCAACGTTTTCATATGTCTCGCGGAATTCTGGCCATTTACCGGCTGCCTCCTGAACGCGGTTCTCGCCAAAAACGCGGTGGCCGTCGCGCAGCACATCTTCGACACGCTCATTAGGCTGCGTTTTGGACACAGCGATCAGCGTAACGCAGCCGGGGCTGCGGCCAGCAGCCGAAATTGCGGCATCCACGCGGGCTGTAATATCGGCAAGGCTCATGACGGAACTCGCTGGTTAGGGTCACTGCGGCAGCCCTATCTAATCATCCCGGCCACCCGGATGCAAAGCGTCATCGCCGCTGTTGTGCCGACGCTGCCCGCAAACAGCTTGCCCCATGGGCGCGCGTTGGTTACTAGGGGGAAAGTCAACTTCGGACGGTAATATGATGCTTTTTTCGGTGAAACGCGCGGTGATCGCTATTGCGGCCCTCGGCATGCTTGCGGCCTGCGGTGAAGAGCCGCCGAAACTTGACCCCGAGGCCATGCAGGTCAAAAGCGGCAGGGAGGCCAAAGGCCCCGCACGCGTCGGTGTTGCGGCGGGTCAGCCCGGCGGAAGTATTTTCGAGATGTTCCAAGACAAGGGCGCGAGCGTCAAAGTGAACCGTTTCCTTTGGACGGCGTCGCTGCAGGTGCTGGACTTTTTGCCAATCCAGTCGGCTGATCCCTTTACCGGCGTTATTTCCACCGGTTACGGCACGCCTCCGGGCGGAGGGCGCGCCTATCGCGCGACGATCCTGATCAGTGATCCGGCGCTGGATGCGCGATCGCTGAACGTGTCGCTGTCCACGCAAAATGGCACGGTGGACGCAGGCACACGGCGTGCCGTCGAGGATGCGATTTTGGCGCGGGCACGCCAGTTGCGTATTCAGGCTGGCAAATACTGACACAGGCCGGATACAAACCTGTAATGCGCGTGCACTAAGATAGGTGTGCAGCAACCGGCATTTGCATGACGCCGTCGACCCACGCGATCTGCTGTGGCAAACAGATCTGCTCCAGATCATAGTTCTCGACCATCAGCTGACGCGCCGCTGCGCCCAGCCGGTCGCGCGCGCCGCGATCATCCAGCAGGTCACACACCTCTCGCACCAGTGCGGTGCGATCGAAAAAGTCGACCAGTCGGCCAGTCTGATCATGAGTAATCACCTCGCGCACCGGGGCGGTATCGCTGGCGACAATGGCCGCGCTGCATGACATTGCTTCGAGCAGTGACCAACTCAGGACAAAAGGATAGGTCAGATATACATGCACGCGGCTGATTTGCAGCACGCGCGTGAAATGGTCATGCGGAATGCGGCCCAGAAAATGCACGCGGCGCCAATCCTCGGGCGTGATCTGGTCCTCCACCTCGTCGCGGAAAATCTGCTTCCAAGTCTCGCCCTTCGGCGGCGCGCTGCCATAGCTGACCTCATCGCCGCCAATAATGATCACACGCGCATCTGGCCGCTTGCGCAGCAAATCGGGCAGGGCGCGCATAAAGATGTGGTAGCCGCGATAAGGCTCCAGATTGCGATTGATGAAGGTGATGATTTCGCTTTGCCTTGTGTATTTTGGAAAACCCTTCATCTGGATCGACACGTCCGGGTCCGGGGCTGACCATGCCGTATCTATGCCGTCATGCGCCACTGTGATGCGGTCGCGGAATTCTGCCGGAAACGTATCTGCCTGAAAGGCGGTAGGGCTCAGCCCGGCCTCAGCATGCGGAAAATGCAAGTGGTTGTTAAGGTTCTTCAGGCGGATGCGCAGCGGCTGAGCCTCAGGCTCGCGCGATAGGAATTCGGGGTCAAAATCCAGATGCGGATATCCGGCCTCGTGGTAAAGTTCGCAATAAAGGCCGATACGCGCCTGCGGCCACAGATCGCGTAGAAACATCGATTCGCCCCAGCCGGGATGCGCCAGAATCAGATCGGGCGCATAGCCCTGATCGGCAAGACGCCGCGCCGCGCGCCAACACGCTTCGCCGCGCGTGACCTTTGTATCCAGATCAATCAGCCATGGATGCAGGCTTTGGCCCGTCCGGTCCGGCAGGGTATAGGGCAGCACGCGCACGCCCTTCCAGTCTGTCGGCTCTTTTACCTTTAGCGTCAGGGCGGTGCAGTCATCGCCGCGGGCAGCCAGCGCAGGGGCCAGATGCTTGAATTGGCCGGGAAAATTCTGGTGGATAAAGAGTATTTTCATCGGCATGCCTGCGCTGCTTTGATCGGGCTCGTTATAGGCACGCCCCAGCGCGCCTGCAAACAATCTCAATTTTGCCAAGCGACACTGGACGATAGGCGCTGCTGCGCCTATCACCGCACTTGACGTATTGACCCCAGTGAAAGCCGCCGCCATGTCCCGCTATTCCGCCGCCCAAATCGAAGCCAACTGGCGCAAAGCCTGGGACGAGGCCGGGATTTTCCGCGCGGGCAGCGATCCGGCCAAGCCGAAATATTATGTGCTGGAAATGTTTCCCTATCCGTCGGGTCGCATCCACATGGGCCATGTGCGCAATTACACGATGGGTGACGTGATCGCGCGGCACAAGCTGGCGACAGGGCATAACGTACTGCATCCGATGGGTTGGGACGCGTTTGGCATGCCGGCCGAAAACGCTGCGATGGCGTCGGGCGGGCACCCCAAGGACTGGACCTATCAGAACATCGCCGACATGCGTGACCAGATGAAGCCGCTCGGCCTGTCGATTGACTGGTCCCGCGAATTTGCCACCTGCGATCCGGAATATTACGGCCAGCAGCAGGCGCTTTTCCTTGATATGCTGGAGGCCGGGCTGGTTTACCGCAAGAACGCGGTGGTCAACTGGGACCCCGTCGATATGACCGTGCTGGCCAATGAGCAGGTCGAGAACGGCCGCGGCTGGCGCTCGGGCGCCGAGGTCGAGCGGCGCGAGCTGACGCAGTGGTTTTTTGCCATCTCGGACATGGCCGAAGAACTGCTGGAGGCGCTGGACGGCCTCGACAACTGGCCCGCCAAGGTGCGGCTGATGCAGGAAAACTGGATCGGCAAATCGCGCGGGTTGCAATTTGCCTTTGGCCTGAATGACGGCCCCGAAGGATTCGACCGGGTTGAGGTTTACACCACGCGGCCCGACACGTTGATGGGCGCCAGCTTCATCGGGGTTTCACCCGATCACCCGCTGGCAAAAGATCTGGAGAAGGATGACAGCGATCTGGCGGCCTTCAATGCGGAATGCCGCAAGGGCGGCACCACCGAAGAGGCGCTGGAGAAGGCCGAGAAGCGGGGTTATGATACCGGCCTGACCGTGAGGCACCCCTTCGACACATCATGGGAATTGCCGGTTTACGTAGCAAATTTCATTCTGATGGATTACGGCACGGGCGCCATTTTCGGCGTGCCGGCCCATGACCAACGTGACTTTGACTTTGCCACGAAATACGGCCTGCCGATCATCCCCGCATTCCTGCCGGCCGAGGATGCAGACCCGCATCTGACCGCCCCCTACGTACCTGCCAAGACCGAGCCGGTTCATTATGTCAGCAATTTCGCCGGCGACACCTGGCAGTCCGGCGCCGACGCCATTGAGGCGACCATCGCGTTTTGCGAGGCTAATGGCGTAGGGCAGGGCGTGACCAAATACCGCCTGCGCGACTGGGGCCTGTCGCGTCAGCGCTATTGGGGTTGCCCGATCCCGGTGGTGCATTGCGACACCTGCGGCGTGGTGCCAGAAAAGAAGGAAAACCTGCCGATCCGCCTGCCTGATGATGTCACGTTCGACGTGCCGGGCAACCCGCTGGATCGCCACCCGACCTGGCGTCAGGCGCCCTGTCCGAAATGCGGCGCAGATGCGCGGCGCGAGACGGATACGATGGACACGTTCGTTGACAGCTCGTGGTATTTCATCCGCTTCACTGCGCCCGATGCGCAGACACCCACGGATGTGGCGGCGGCGGAATACTGGATGAATGTCGATCAGTATATCGGCGGGGTCGAACACGCGATTCTGCACCTGCTCTACAGCCGCTTTTTTGCCCGCGCAATGCACATCACGGGCCATTTGCCGAAATCGGCATCCGAGCCGTTCAACGCGCTGTTTACCCAAGGCATGGTTACGCATGAGATCTACCAGACGCCGGGCGACAATGGCCGCCCGGTCTATCACCTGCCCGAGGATGTAAAGGACGGCCGGCTGGCTGATGGCACGCCCGTTCAAATCGTCCCGTCGGCCAAGATGTCGAAATCAAAGAAGAATGTTGTCGACCCCATTGGTATCATTGACGCCTATGGCGCCGATACCGCGCGCTGGTTCGTGTTGTCCGACAGCCCGCCCGAGCGGGATGTAGAATGGACCGCCTCTGGCGCTGAGGCCGCGCACAAGCACCTGTCGCGGGTCTGGCGCATCGCATCCGAGATCGCGGAAGGCAGCGCTGACGGCAATGCGGAGGCGGATGAGGCGCTGCTGCGCGAGATGCACAAGGCGATCCATGATGTTACCGTTGGCGTCGAGTCGTTTGGCTTCAACGCGGCGATTGCGCGGCTTTATGCCTTTACCGGCGTGCTAGCGAAAAGCGATGCAGCCAACGCCGCCAAACGGCAGGCGGCGCGCACGCTGGCGCAGCTGATGTCGCCGATGACACCGCATCTGGCCGAGGAAATCTGGCAGATGCTGGGCGGCGAGGGGTTGATTGCCATCGCGCCATGGCCAGTGGCCGACCCGGCGATGATGCACGATGATACGATCACAATCCCGGTGCAGATCAATGGCAAACGGCGCACCGAAATTCAGGTGCCGCAGGATATGGCTAAGGATGAGGTTGAAAAAGTCGCACTGGCAACCGATGCTGTTCAGCGTGCGCTGGAGGGGGCCCAGCCCAAGAAAGTCATTGTCGTCCCCGGCAGGATCGTCAATGTCGTCATTTAACAGACGTGCCTTTTGTATTGCGGCGCTGGCCGCGATCCCGGCCTGCGGCTTTGCCCCGGTGTATGGGCCAGGCGGCGCGGGCACGGCCCTGCAAGGCAAGGTGCTGGTCGATGCGCCAATCACGCGGGATGCCTATCTGCTGACCCGCGAGCTGGAGACGCGGCTGGGCCGCGCCAACCCTGGGCGCTACGGGCTGAGCTACGCGATTGACGTGGACACCGAATCCATCGCCATCTCAAAGGATAACGTGACGACCCGGTTCAACCTGCTGGGCGAAGCCACCTATGCGCTGCGCGATTTCGAGACGAATGAGGTCATCACTTCGGGCAGGGTCAACAATTTTGTTGGCTATTCCGCGTCCGGCTCGACGGTGGCGGCGCAAGCGTCCGAGGGGGATGCGCGCGAGCGGCTGATGACTATTCTTGCCGATCAGATTGTTACACGGTTGATCGTCGCTGTTCCCGCCTCGGGCTTATGAAACTCGCGCCCAAGGATGCACCCGCTTACTTCGCGCGGCCCGATTCGGCGCGTGCGGGGCTGCTGATCTATGGCGCTGACGCCATGCGCATCGCCCTGCGCCGGGCTGAGGTGATCGCGGCGCTGGTCGGCCCCACCGGCGATGAGGAAATGCGCGTCACCCGCATGCAAGCGGGCGATCTGCGCAAAGATCCTGCGCGGCTGAATGATGCGGTCAAGGCGGCCAGCTTCTTTCCCGGTCCGCGCGTCGCCTTTGTCGAGGACGCGACCGAGGCGCTGGCGGCGCCCATCCTTGCTGCACTGGAGGATTGGAGCGAGGGGGATGCGCAGATAATCGTGACGGCCGGGCAGCTGAAACCCACGTCCAAGCTGCGCAAAACCTTTGAAGCGCACAAGAATGTCTATGCCGCCGCAATCTATGACGAGCCGCCTAGTAGGGCAGAGATCGAGGAGACCCTGAAAAAATCGGGGCTCAAGGATATCGGGCAGGACGCGCTGCGCGATCTGCATGATCTGGCGCGCGCCCTGGATCCCGGTGATTTCCGTCAGACCATGGACAAGCTGTCGCTGTACAAGCTGGACGATGATACGCCCCTCAGCCCTCACGATATTGCCGCCTGCGCGCCAGCCTCGGTCGAGGCGGATCTGGACGACATCCTGCATATCGTAGCCGAATCGCGCTCGGGTGAGATTGGCCCGATGATGAAACGGCTGCGCGCCCAAGGAGTGCAGCCAGTGGCGCTTTGCATTGCGGCAACGCGACATTTTCGCACGCTCTATACGGCGGCGTCCGATCCTGGCGGCGTGTCACAGGGCATTGCGCGGATGCGTCCGCCGGTGTTCGGCCCGCGCCGCGACCGTATGCAAAGGCAGGCGCAGGCCTGGGGCGCGGCCAATCTGGAAACGGCGCTCAGCCTGCTGACGGAAACCGATCTGGCGCTGCGCTCGGCCGCGCAGACCGCGCCGCAAATGCCGCTGGTCGAGCGCGCGCTGATCCGGCTGGCGATGACGGTTCGGCGCTAGCGCTCGTCCTGGTCATAGGTCGCTTTGCTGGTGTCGATCATGGCAAAAAATTCGGCGCCGGTGATTCGCTGGTGATCGCCTTCCAGCGCGTAGGCTTCGGGCTTGTCGTCGATGAACAACTCATGCGTCAGGGTAATGCCGCTGGTGTCATTCAGCGTGCCCATGTTGACGTAATATGTGCCGTGCTGCGGACCCGGTGCAACAAGGCGATACCACAGGCTGCTGCCGCAGGTGCTGCAAAAAGCGCGCTCTCCCCATTGCGACGACTTGTAGATCTTGATCGTGTCACGGGCCTGGATGTCGAGCGCATCGGCGGGCACCTGGATGGATATCACGATGCCGCCCGACTGTTTGCGGCACATTCCGCAGTGACATGCCGCGGCTTCGGGCGCGGAATGGTCAAAGCTGAACCTGGCGGCACCGCACAGGCATGATCCGGTATAGCGCATCTAGTATCCTCCGGTTTTTACGCTGTCGCGCATGGGTTACTGCGTTTGTGTGGCGATGCCTGCCTCGGGCGCATCGGACCCGGCGTTGCTGCCCGCGGGCGACGCATCCGGTGCGCTCTCCGGCGGAGCTTCCGGTGCGCTTTCCGGCGGCGCTTCCGGTGCGGCGCTTTCGTCTATGGGGGTGCCTGTCGGCAATGCGCCGTCCTGCCAGTCGCCGGTCTCTTCCTGACCTGACGCATAGCGCATCGTGCCGGCGCCCTGCCTCTTGCCATCCACGAAAAGCCCCTCGTAAACGTCACCGTTTACATAGGTTGCAACGCCGGTGCCGTTGATTTCACCGTCTTTCCATTCGCCCTCGTAGACAAATCCGTCGGGCATCACGATCTTGCCGGTGCCGTCGCGCTGTCCGTTGACAAAGCTGCCGGTATAAACGGTGCCGTCAGGATAGGTGGCGGTGCCTTGGCCCTGCCGTTCGCCATCCGCCCATTCGCCCTCATAGCGGTAGCCATCGGCGTAGGTCATCACCCCTTGGCCGTGGTTGCGTGCGTTCTGGAACATGCCCTCATAGACCAGACCGCTGGGATAGGTGGCGCGGCCTTGCCCTTCGATCACACCATCGGTCCACTGGCCATCATAGGTGGCGCCATCGGGGTAGGTGATTTTGCCCTCGCCATTGGCCAGATCGTTGCGGAAATCACCCTCGTATACGGACCCGTCCGGATAGGTAACGCGGCCTGTGCCGGAAATCTTGCCCGCGACCCAGGACCCTTTGTAGACGTAGCCATCGGTGCCGGTAAATGTGCCCTGACCGTCGCGTTTATCGTCGCTGAATTCGCCCTCGTAGACGTCGCCGCTGTCATAGACGACGCGGCCCTGCCCCTCGCGGCGGCCAGCGACAAGCGTGCCCTCATAGACATCGCCATTGGGCTGGGTCAGTGTGCCCTTACCGTCGATCTGGCCGTCTTTCCACAGGCCCGCATAGATCAGCCCATCGGGCATGGTCAGTGTGCCGGTGCCGTCCCGCGCGCCGCGCTTGACCTCGCCCACATAGGTGGCACCGTCAGGATAAGTGATCGAGGCAGAGCCGTCCTTGACGCCATCGACCCAGTCGCCTTCATAAATGTAGCCCCCCGGGGAGGTCATCGTGCCGCGTCCGTGGTGCATGGCGTTCATGAATTCGCCCTCGTAACGGACGCCGTTGGCATAAATGGCGATGCCGCGCCCGTTGATCTTGCCGTTCAGCCAGCTGCCCTCGTAGGTGCCGCCATCGGTGAACACGATCTTGCCGGTGCCATTGGGCTTGCCCAAGGCAAATTCGCCCTCATAGACCGATCCATTGGGAAACCGCGCGACGCCGCGGCCCTTGATTTCGCCCTCCTGCCAGTCGCCGCTGTACTCATAGCCATTGGGCAGCGTGTAGGTGCCGGTGCCGTGCTGAAGCCCGTCCTTGAACGTGCCCTCATAGACGCCGCCATCGTCGTACTGTTTGGTCTGGATTGTGCCGTCCTGCGCCGCCAGCGGCGTGCCCAGCATCCCAGAGGCCAGCGCCAATGTGGCGGCGAAAAAGGTCTGTCGTCTCAAATTGGATACCATGCTCTGCCCCGGATGCCTTGCCGTCGCGCCCGTGGGGCGACTTTGGGGCAAAACTAATGGACGCACCCCCTCGGGGCAACGCGATTCGTCCGTATCGGCCCGGTGCCGCCGGAAGCGTTTCGCCAATGGCGCTGCTTTTAGGTCATTCTGCGATTGGGGTGCGCGCAAAAACACTCTAGATCAGGGCAGGATCATAGAAGGAAACGCCCATGTCCGACAGATTTCGCCTGACCCTTGCCCAGCTTAATCCAACGGTGGGCGATATTGACGGCAATGCGGAACAGGCCCGCGTAGCATGGGATGCCGCCCGCAACGCCGGCTCTGACATGGTGGCGCTGCCAGAGATGTTCATCACCGGCTACAATACGCAGGATCTGGTGCTGAAGCCTGCGTTTCATCAAGCCGCCATCGCCGCGATTGATGCGCTGGCAGCTGAGTGTTCAGACGGCCCGGCCATCGGCATCGGCGGACCAGCAATGGAGGGCGCGGAGCTCTGCAACGCTTATTATGTGCTTCAGGGCGGCAAGGTGTCGGCTCGCGTGCTGAAACACCATCTGCCGAATGAAACTGTTTTCGATGAGGTGCGCCTGTATGGCTCGGCGCCTTTAAGCGGGCCTTATACGGTGAAGGATATGCGCATAGGCAGCCCGATCTGCGAGGACGCCTGGCACGAGGATGTGGCCGAAACGCTGGCGGAGACCGGGGCCGAATTGCTGCTGGTTCCCAACGGGTCGCCCTATTATCGCGGTAAGATGAGCGTGCGCCAGACGATCATGGTCAGCCGTGTGATCGAGACGGGTTTGCCGCTGGTCTATCTGAACATGACCGGTGCGCAGGATGATCAGGTGTTCGACGGCGGCAGTTTTGTGCTGAACCCCGGCGGTGCCTTGGCGGTGCAGATGCCGCTGTTCGAGGATGCGCTGTGCCACGTGGATTTCACGCGCGGACCGGACGGCTGGACGGCGCAAAAGGGCGATCTGGCACATATCCCGGACAGTCTGGAGCAGGATTACCATGCAATGGTCGTCGCGCTGCGCGACTATCTGCGCAAAGCCGGTTTTAAAAAGGTGCTGCTGGGCCTGTCGGGCGGTCTGGATTCGGCCATCGTCGCGGTGATTGCCGTCGATGCGCTGGGCGCAGGCAACGTACGCTGTGTCATGCTGCCCTCGGAATATACGTCGCAAGCATCGCTTGACGATGCGCAGGCCGTCGCCGACGCTCTGGGTTGCCGCTATGATTTCGTGCCCATCACCGAGGGGCGTGCGGCGATCACCGCGACGTTGGCGCCGCTGTTTGAAGGGACCGCCCCGGACGTGACCGAGGAGAACATCCAGTCGCGCCTGCGCGGTCTGCTACTGATGGCGCTGTCCAACAAGTTCGGGGAAATGCTGCTGACCACCGGCAATAAATCCGAAGTGGCGGTGGGGTACGCGACGATCTATGGCGACATGAATGGCGGCTACAACCCGATCAAGGATCTCTACAAGACGCGGGTTTTCGACATCTGCCGCTGGCGCAACGCGCATCACCGGGGCTGGATGAAGGGCCCCCAGGGCGAGGTGATCGCGCAGGCCATCATCGACAAGCCGCCATCGGCCGAGTTGCGGGCGGATCAGAAGGACAGCGATTCACTGCCTGATTATCCGGTGCTGGATGGAATATTGGAGCTGTTGATCGATGGAGACGCCAGCGTCGCTGATTGCGTGGCGGCAGGGTATGACCGCGCTGATGTGAAAAAGGTCGAGCATCTGATTTATATTAGTGAATACAAACGCTTCCAGTCGGCGCCAGGTACTAGGCTTAGTAGGCATGCGTTCTGGCTGGATCGCCGCTATCCCATCGTGAACCGCTGGCGGGACGATAGCGGGGGGTAGGCTGCTTGCGTTAGCACGCCATCGTGCGGCGCTATTCCCACCAGCGGTCGATGGTGGCGATGTCATCGTCGGACCAGCCGAAATGATGCGCGAATTCGTGGATCGTGATATGGGCGACCAACTCTTCCAGCGTGACGCCATCACGCGTTGCCAGCTCGGCCAGGATCGGCTGGCGGAACAGCCAGACCGTATCGGGCCAGGGCGCGGGATAGGACACCGATTTTTCAGTCATCGGGACGCCTTCATAAAGCCCGGTCAGGCCCATCGGATCGTCCAGGTCCAGATCGGCCAGCATGGCGGCATCCGGCAGATCCAGCACGCGCAGCGCAACCTCGGCGGCTGCGGCGGCAAAGGCGGCGGGCAGATCCGCGACAGTATCGCGGGCAATCTGCTCTATTTGGTCAAGGCTGGGGGACGGATTGCTCATCAGGCCTATATGGGCTGCGATAATGGCAAAGGGAAGGACGGCGGCCTTGTATGATTTCGGGCGCTAGAGCGGGATCCGCAGTCGCAGAAAGCCGTCTTGTGTCAGGCCCAGATCCTCGGCGCCCACTTCTGCCAACGCGGCGGGATCACTGCGCAGGGCAGGGCCGGTGTTGAGCAGAACGGAATTTCCGGGCATTGGCGAAAAGCACCAATTTGCGCTGTAATTTTCCGGCGGGGCGAGCGGCGTGTGCGCAATTTCTGCGGCCATTTCGTCGCGCAGCAGTCGCTTGGAGACATGGGCAATGGCGCCGCGACGCGTGCGCAAAAAGGCACCGCCACCTTGCGCACGATAGGTATTGGTCGCCAACAGGAACCTGTCTGTGTCACGCAGGGGCGAGCGGTCAAAGCACAGATTACGTATGCGCTGCGCGCCCGCATTGATCAGCGCACCGTTTCGGTCATAGCGGGGCGGCGCCGACAGGTCGATCTGGTAACTCAGCCCTTCGATCACGTCAAAATCATGCCCCGGCACCGCCGGATCGCGCAGCATCGCCTCGGGCCTGCCCGGACGCTGAGTGGCAAAGCAGATCGCGGCCCGCTCCAGCCAGTCGCGCAATTCGGCGCCGGTAACCGGCACCCCGCATAGGTGGTTCGGAAGCGGATAAAGATCAGCGGCATGGCGCAGCGAAATCGGCCCAGCAGGCACATCGCTGAAATTCAGAGGTCCGCCGCGTCCACCCGTTTTGAACGCAGGAGTTGCCGACAGAATCGGCAACCCGGCGAGCGATGTGCCTGCAATAGCGCGGGACAGAATGCGCTGTTGCAACAGGTTGACGACGGCAACCGACGGGTCAGGCCGCACCAGCGCAAGATAGCTGTGCAGACGCTGCGTAGATAGCCCAATCGGCCTGCGCATATGACGCAGCGTGAGGCTGTGCGCCGAGCGCACGGCGTGCGACATTTCTGCATCAGGCGCGGCCGCAACAGCGCATGGGCCGGCAACTGCGCGCAACTCGCAGTGGTGCCCGTTGATTTTCCAGCGTCCGGCGCGGCGTGTTAGCGTCAGATCCATGACGCCCAGGTGAGTGCCATAAGCGCCGGCCAGCAGCGCGGGGGTGCCGTGCAATGTGCCGCGCGCGTGATCAACGCCGCCACCATCGCTTGATCGTGCTGGCAGCGGGAACAAATCATGGCTGTGCCCGGCCATGATCGCATCCACCCCCGGAAGCGCGGCCAGCGCCAGCGCCGCGTTTTCGGCCATTGGCCGGGGCGCCGTAGTGTCTATGCCAGTATGGGCCAGCAACAGCACCAGATCGGCGCCCGCCGCGCGCACTTTGGGGATTATGGCGCGTGCGGTATCGACCATGTCATGCGCGCACAGGTTCCCGGATAGATGTGCCTCGTCCCAAATCGCAATCTGAGGTGGCACCAGCCCGATGACGCCCAGCGTCAGAGTGTGCATTTGACCGTCATCGCCGCGCAGCTGTCGCGGCAAAAGCAGATATGGCGGCAGATAACTGCCCTCTGGCCCTGCGCCGGGATGCGTTACCACATTGGCGCAGGTAAACGGAAAGGTCGCATCGGCCAGCGCTCGGCCCAGCCAATCAAGGCCAAAGTTGAATTCGTGATTGCCAAGGCCTGCGGCGTCATAATCCAGCCGGTTCATTGCGGCGATGATGGGGTTCGGACCGCTCCAGCCGCTGCTGCATTGGCTGGTGACGTCGCCCACAGGCGTGCCCTGAAGCGCGTCACCATTGTCGAACAGCATCGTGTTGGCCACCTCGGCGCGCGCCGCGCTGATCAGCGTTGCGGTGCGTGACAGGCCATAAGGGCGCCCGTCCTCGTCGGCGTAATAATCATAGGGCAGCAGATGTGCATGCAGATCGGTCGTACCAAGCAGGCGTAGTTGCGCCGATACATCGCTTTGCGCCTCAGCGCAGACATGCGGCACGGCAAAGGGGGTCCCTATGTTCATTCGCTCTCCCGAAAAGGGGCCGGGCGGGATTGGCTGCCGCAGCTGAGTTTGGTCAGAGTTCGTTTTTTATCACAGCCCGTAATTTAATCCACAGTCTCGATGCAACTCATGGGAGAGTTCTGTTTATTTTGCGATGCCTGTTACCTTGATGACACGGCGCTTGCGCGGCGGCGGGGATCGTGGCACGGGGTGGCGCGAGTGGCAGGGGAGGCGCGCGTGAAACTGGCAGAGGGCGTGACATTCGGGGGCGCGGCGCTGGACCGCGTGGCGCATCTGCGCGGGAATCCGGCCGATCTGGACCGCGCAATCAAAGACCATGGCGCCGAGACGATCCTTATGTGGCGTGGCAAGCCGTTGGTGCAGGCCGGCGCGCTGGCGCCGCTGGTGCGGTTGCGGCCAGATCACCCGGTGCTGGAGGGTGCGCGCCGTATCTTGCTGGGGCGCGAGGGTGGCGCGGGGCCGCTGATCCTGGCGCATGACATCTCGCACTGGGTGCCCGAAGGTCAGGATGCGGGCACATTGAACAGCTTTCTCGACCCTAGCGAGCAACACCATCCGGCCTTGCCCGAAAGGTGCATCTTCGCCGAATTGCGCCGCATCATGACGCTGCTGACCCCGCGCGATGCTGAGCTTGCGGCGACGGCGCGCGGCCTGTTCGGCTGGCATGACAGCCACGGCTTCTGCGCCTGCTGCGGCGTGGCAAGCGACATATCCATGGCAGGCTGGCAACGGCGCTGCCCCGCTTGCGCCGCACCGCATTTCCCGCGCACCGATCCGGTGGTCATCATGCTTATTACGCAGGGAAATTCGGCGCTGTTGGGCCGCTCGCCGGGTTGGCCTGAGGGGATGTATTCGCTGCTGGCCGGGTTCGTCGAGCCGGGCGAGACGATCGAGGCTGCCGTGCGCCGCGAGGTGCTGGAGGAGACCGCGATAAGGGTGGGCCAGGTTGGCTATCTGGCCAGCCAGCCGTGGCCATTTCCGGCCTCGCTGATGATGGGCTGCCATGGCACCGCGCTGAGCCGGGACATCACGATTGATCCGGCCGAGATCGAAGACGCGGCCTGGGTAACCCGCGAGGATCTGATGGAGGCATTTGCAGGCCGCCACGCGTTCATGGCGCCCTCACGGCAGGGCGCGATAGCGCAGTTTTTGCTGTCCAACTGGCTTGCGGACCGGCTGGATTGACGCGACAATAGCGCCCCGGCCTGCACCACGCCACGCGGCCATCAAAACGAGCAGGATACCGGTATGAAATTCGAGGCACGCGAAGATATCGAGGCGCCCATCGACTACGTCTTTTCGCAGATTTCGGATTTTACGGCGTTAGAGCGGTCCATCTTGCGCCGCGGCGCCGATGTGCAGCGCACCACTGACAAAAAACCGCCGGAACCCGGCATGGCGTGGGATACCGCTTTTGACATGCGTGGCAAGCGCCGCCAGATGCAATTGGAACTGACCTGCTATGAGCCTCCGGCGCTGATGCGTTTTACCGCTACGTCAAAATCGCTCGATTGCGATATGGAGGTCGAATTAGTGGCCCTGTCGCGCGGGCGCACCCGGATGTCGATGGTGGCCGAACTAAAGCCGCAGAACATCTCGGCGCGCCTGATGGTGCAGTCGCTGAAACTGGCCCGAACCAACGTGACCAAACGGTTCGATCTGCGTATGGCCGGTTTCGCGCAGGATCTGGAAAACAGATACAGACGCCGCGCCTGAAGCGGATGCAGTCGCCGGTCAGTCCCGGCGCGGATCGCGTGGATAGACGCCAAGGATATTTATCTGAGAGGTAAAATACTCCAGCTCTTCCAATGCCAGCCTCACATTGGCGTCCTCCGGATGACCTTCTATATCGGCGTAGAACTGCGTTGCCGAGAACGATCCGCCGACCATGTAGCTTTCCAGTTTGGTCATGTTGACGCTGTTGGTGGCAAAGCCGCCCATCGCCTTGTAGAGCGCAGCAGGAATGTTGCGCACGGTAAAGACAAGGCTGGTCATCATCCCCGCATCGCCGCGCCGGACCATGTCGGGCGCGGGCGCCATCACCAGAAATCGGGTGGTGTTGTCGCCCTCATCCTCGATTCCGTCGGCCAGCGCCTCCAGTCCGTAGATTTCGCCTGCCAATGCGCTGGCCAGCGCAGCGGTCTGCGGCACGGCCTGTTCGGCAACGTGCCGGGCTGATCCGGCCGTGTCGGCACCGGTGATGCGATCGATTCCGTGCGCCTCTAGAAATCCGCGACATTGCCCCAGAAGCATGGGGTGGCTCATGGCGCGGCGAATATTTTCCAGCGGCGTGCCAGGCACCGCCAGCAGCGCGATTTTGACCCTGACAAAAGCCTCGCCAATGATGTGCAGCCCGCCGCCGGGCAGCAAGTGATGAATGTCCGCAACGCGCCCGAAAGTCGAGTTTTCGACCGGCAGCATAGCCAGATCCGCCGTGCCGCTACGCACTGCTTGGATCGCGTCCTCAAACGTGCGGCAGGGCAGGGCTGTGGCCCCCGGGTATGTCTCGCGGCAGGCCTGATGCGAATAGGCGCCCGGCTCTCCCTGAAAGGCAATTGTCTGGGGCATTGTGACGCGTCCTCGCGTTTAGGGTCTGCCAGGGCCGCGCACAGAACGGGCCGGGGCAGGCATTTCGTCGTGCAAACTATACCTTGCGCAAGGGGAGGGGAAGCGGATAGATACGCGGCCAAAGGATATCAAATGGAAGCGGATACATGTTCGACACAATGACAGTCACCAAGGTATTGGGCGCTCTTTGCGGTGCGTTTCTGGTGTTTCTTCTGGGCAAATTCGTGGCCGAAGAACTGTATGCTTCGCGCGTCCCCCACCACGGCGACGAGGTGGTGCAAGGCTATCTGGTTGAGACTGGCGGCGATGAGGAGCCTGCCGAAGAAGAGGCCGGACCGACATTCGAAGAGGTCTATGCCTCCGCCGATGCAGGCAAGGGCGAGCGTGTGTTCAACAAATGCAAAGCCTGCCATCAGCTGGAGCAAGGCGCCAATTCGACCGGTCCTTATCTTTACGGTGTCGTTGGACGCGAAGTCGATACCGCCGAAGGCTTTGGGTATTCCGGCGCGCTGGAGAAGGTCGTAGATGTCTGGACGCCCGAGCATCTGAGCGAGTATCTGACCAATCCGGCGGGCTATGCACCCGGCACCGCCATGAGCTTTTCAGGACTGAAAAGCGTCGAGGATCGCGCCAATGTGATCGCGTATCTGGCCACATTCGGCGGCTGAACGCGGGCGCTGAACGCCTAGAAAATCAAGAGCGGTCCGGTTCGGGCCGCTCTTTTTTGTTCACGTAGAATCGCGGGTGGCTGCCGCTTTCCGTGCTTGAATGTTGGGGCCGTGCTCCGGTAGCCTGCGCGCGAGATGCCCGGCGCCCTCGCGCGCGGCACGGACCACATGATGAGGATGCCCATGCCACAGCGAAACACCGCCACGCCCTGCGCCGTTTCAGCGCCGAAGGGCAGGTCCAGTCTACTGCGCGCCGCTCTGACCGGGCTGGCATTGACGGCGCTGGTGGCACATGGCGCGCTGGCTCAGGACGCGGACAGCGAGATAATCAGCTCGCATGGATACAGCTACTTTGGTGATTTGAAATATCCCGCCGATTTCGCGCATTTCGACTACGTCAACCCGGACGCACCCAAGGGCGGGGAAATCGCGCTGGATGCCTCCGGCACGTTCGATTCGATGAACCCCTATTCGCGCAAGGGCCGTGCCGGGGCTTATTCGTGGATGGTGTATGAAAGCTTGCTGGGCGACATGCTCGCCACCAGCGAAGGATTGCCCGCCGACACCTACGGCGAAGCTTATGGGCTGCTGGCGAAGCGTCTGGAGTATGATGCCGGCAAAAACTGGGTCATCTTTCATATGCGGCCCGAAGCGCGGTTTTCCGACGGCACGCCCGTCACTGCGCATGACGTCGTATTTTCGCATAACCTGTTTCTGGAGCAAGGGCTGCAATCCTACGCCGAAGCGGTCAAGCGCCGGGTGACGGGCGCCGAGGCGCTGGACGATCACACCGTTAAATTCACCTTTGCCCCCGGCATTTCGCGCCGGTCGCTGGTCGATCAGGTCGGTGCGGTGCCGGTGTTTCCCAAAGCATGGTACGAGGAAACCGGCGCGCGCCTGGACGAGCCGCGCCTTGATGCCGCGCCCGGATCGGGGCCGTACATGATGGATGATGCTGAGGTGAACCGGCGCATCATCTACAAGCGCAACCCAGATTACTGGGGCCGCGATCTGCCGATCAATGTGGGTCGGCATAATTTCGATACCATCCGGATCGAATATTTTGCCGACGAATCCGCAGCATTTCAGGCGTTTACCGCAGGCGAATATACCTTCCGGCAGGAAACGAATTCGAAAACATGGGCAACTGGGTATGATTTCCCGGCGGTGAAGAATGGAAATGTCAAACTGGAGGATCTGCCAGACGGTACGCCGCCCACCCCATCAGGCATCGTGTTCAACCTTGCCCGCGAGACGCTGAAGGACAAGCGCGTGCGACAGGCGATCGCGCTGGCCTTCAACTTTGAATGGACGAATGAGAGCCTGCAATACGGCCTGTTCAAGCAGCGTGCCTCTTTCGTGCAGGACACGCCGCTGCAAGCGAATGGCGTGCCCGAAGGCGCCGAGCTGGAATTGCTGCAAAGCCTTGGTGACGTGATCCCGCCCGAAATGCTGACCGAACCGGCGATGCTGCCGCATACATCTGATGCCAGCCGCCTGACAGATCGGCGCAATCTGCGCCGCGCGATGGGCCTGCTGGACGAGGCGGGCTGGCCGGTGGGCGCGGATGGCATGCGCCAGAATGCGGGCGGCAAAAAGCTGACATTGGAATTTCCGATTCCGTCCTCCGGCTCGGCCACCATTGGCGCAGTGGTTGAGAATTTCGTGCAAAACCTGCGCGCGATGGGTATTGACGCCAAGTTGGAGAAGATTGATCCGTCGCAGTACACTCTGCGCAGCCGCGACCGCGATTATGATCTGGTGTTTGATAATTATTCGTCCTTCCTGCAGCCTGGCACCGGACTGATGCAGCGCTTTGGTAGTCAGGAAGCAGCTTTCAGCCTGTTTAATCCCGCCGGACTGGCCAGCCCGATGGTTGATGCGATCATCAACGCAGCGCTGGAAACGGATGATCAGCAGACGCAGGACGCCGCACTGACAGCGCTGGACCGCGCGCTGCGGTACGAGTTGTTCATGATCCCGGTTTGGTACAATGACGCGCATTGGGTCGCCTATTGGGACATGTACGCGCATCCCGAAACAATGCCGCCCTATGCGCTGGGCGTCCTGGATTTCTGGTGGGCAGATGCCGAAAAGGCGGCGGCATTGAAATCCTCCGGCGCGCTGAGGTAGTCGCACTATGGGAGCCTACATCCTGCGGCGTCTGCTGCTGATCATCCCGACGCTTTTGGGGATCATGATCATCAACTTTGCCCTCGTGCAGTTCGTACCGGGTGGCCCGGTCGAGCAGGCCATCGCCAACATGCAGGGCAAGGGTGACGTGTTCGACAGCTTTGCCGGCGGTGGCAGTGATGCAGGGACAGCGATGGATGCGGGCGGCGCGGGCGACAAGTACGTCGGCGCGCGTGGACTGCCACCCGAGATGATCGCAGAGCTGGAAAAACAGTTCGGTCTGGACAAGCCGGCCCTGGAGCGCTTTGGGCTGATGATGTGGAACTACCTGCATTTCGATTTCGGCGAGAGCTATTTTCGCAAGATCGAGGTGACCGATCTGGTGCTGGAAAAGATGCCGGTGTCGATCAGCCTCGGCCTCTGGTCGACGCTGATCGCCTACCTGATTTCCATTCCGCTGGGCGTAGCCAAGGCGGTGCGCGACGGCAGCAGTTTTGACACCTGGACCAGTGGCATCATCATCGTGGCCTATGCGATCCCCGCCTTCCTGTTCGCGATCATGCTGCTGGTTCTGTTCGCCGGGGGCAGCTACTGGAAGCTGTTTCCGCTGCGCGGCCTGACGTCGGACAATTTCGAGCAGCTCAGCATGATCGGCAAGGCGCTGGATTACCTGTGGCACATCGCGCTGCCGGTGCTGGCCAGCACCATCGCCGCCTTTGCCACGCTGACGCTGCTGACCAAGAACAGCTTTCTGGACGAGGTGAAGAAGCAATACGTGATGACCGCCCGCGCCAAGGGGCTGAGTGAGGGCCGCGTGCTCTATGGTCATGTCTTTCGCAACGCGATGCTGATCGTGATCGCGGGCTTTCCGACGGTGTTTATCGGAATTTTCTTCGGCGGGTCGGTCCTGATCGAGACGATATTTTCACTGGACGGGTTGGGGCGGCTGGGGTTCGAGGCGGCTGTGGGCCGCGATTACCCGGTGATGTTCGGCACGCTGTTCCTCTTTGGCCTCATCGGGCTGGTGGTGAATATCTTCAGCGATCTGATGTATGTGCTGGTCGATCCGCGCATCGACTTTGAAAAGCGGGAGGGCTGACGCGATGGCCCTGTCGCCGCTCAACCAGCGCCGGTGGCGCAATTTCCGCCGCAACCGGCGCGCCTTCTGGTCGCTGATCCTGTTCAGTATCGTGTTCGGGCTAAGCCTTTTTGCCGAGTTTCTGGCAAACGACAAGCCGATCCTCGTGCAGTATCGCGGCGAGTTCTACACCCCGATCTTCAAGTTCTACCCCGAGACGGAGTTTGGCGGTGACTTCCGGACCGAAGCGATCTATCGCGATCCCGAAGTGCGCTGCTTGATCGCATCGGGGGGCCTGGATGCCTGTTTTGACGATCCCGAAGGGGTGATTGCACAGGCAGCCTCAGGCGAGGTGGATGGCGAGACGATCGCGGCAGGCTGGGCGATCTGGCCGCCGATCCCCTACAGCTATGACACGCCCGTTGATCGCCCCGGCGCGGCGCCGCTGCCGCCCAATGCGCAGAACCTCTTGGGCACCGACAACACCAAGCGCGACGTGCTGGCGCGGGTGATCTACGGGTTCCGCCTGTCGGTGCTGTTCACGCTGATCGTCACCACGCTGGCATCGATCCTCGGGATCGCGGCGGGGGCCGTGCAGGGCTATTTTGGCGGCTGGCTGGACCTGACATTCCAGCGCTTTATCGAGATATGGGCGGCGACCCCTCAGCTATATGTCATCATCATCCTCTTCGCGATCTTGCCGCGGGGCTTCTGGCTGCTTGTGGCGATCACGGTGCTGTTTGGCTGGATGGCGTTGGTGGGCGTGGTGCGGGCCGAATTCCTGCGCGCGCGCAATCTGGAATATGTGCGCGCGGCCAAAGCCTTGGGCGTCAGCAACGGGCGGATCATGTTCCGGCACATGCTGCCCAACGCGATGGTTGCGACGCTGACGATGCTGCCTTTCGTCATCACCGGCACGATCAGCTTGCTGGCCGGCCTCGATTTCCTGGGCTTCGGCCTGCCGTCTTCGTCGCCGTCGCTGGGAGAATTGACCCTGCAGGCCAAGAATAACCTACAGGCGCCATGGCTGGCATTCACCGCCTTCTTCGCCTTCGCGATCATGCTGTCGCTGCTGGTCTTCATCTTCGAAGGCGTGCGCGATGCGTTCGATCCCAGAAAGACGTTTCAATGAGCCTTCTGGAAGTCGAGGATCTGACCGTCGCGTTTCGGCAAGATGGCCAGACCGTGCAGGCTGTGCATGGCGTCAGTTTTACCGTGGACCGCGGCGAGACGGTCGCGCTGGTGGGCGAGAGCGGATCGGGGAAATCGGTGACCGCGCTCTCTACCGTGTCGCTGCTGGGCGATTCCGCCAAAGTGGGCGGGTCCATACGCTATGATGGGCAGGAGATGATCGGCGCGTCCGAGCGCCAGCTGCGCAAGGTGCGGGGCAACGACATCAGCTTTATCTTTCAAGAGCCGATGACGTCGCTCAACCCGCTGCACACGCTGGAGCGTCAGTTGGCCGAGTCGCTGGAATTGCATCAGGGGCTGAAGGGTGGCGCGGCGCGCGCGCGCATCATCGAGCTGCTGACCGAGGTCGGCATCCGCGATCCCGAAAGCCGTCTGGACGCCTACCCGCATCAGCTGTCGGGCGGGCAGCGTCAGCGCGTGATGATCGCGATGGCATTGGCCAACGGCCCAGACATCCTGATCGCGGACGAGCCGACGACGGCGCTGGATGTGACCATTCAGGCGCAGATTCTGGACCTGCTGGCGGATCTGAAAAGCCGTGACATGGGGATGCTGTTCATTACCCATGATCTGACCATCGTGCGGCGCATTGCCGACAAGGTCTGCGTGATGAAGGATGGCCGTATCGTCGAGGCAGGTCTAACAGCCGAGGTGTTCGCCCATCCGCAGCACGCCTATACGCGCAAGCTGCTGGATGCACAGGCGGTCGGTCGGCCCAAGCCTGTACCAGAGGAAGCACCGGTCATTGTCGAGACGGAAGATCTGCGGGTCTGGTTTCCAATTCAGAAGGGTTTTCTCAAAAAGACGGTCGGCCATGTAAAGGCGGTCAACGCGGCCAGCATCACCGTGCGCGCGGGCGAAACGCTGGGGATTGTGGGCGAATCCGGATCGGGCAAGACCACGCTGGCGCTGGCGATCATGCGGCTGATCGGGTCCGAGGGGAGCGTCACCTTTGCGGGCGAGGATGTTCGCGGCTGGTCAACGCGCCAGCTGCGCCGTCACCGGGCAGATATGCAGATCGTGTTTCAGGATCCCTATGGCAGCCTGTCGCCGCGCATGACCTGCGCCGAGATCATATCGGAAGGGCTTGGCGTGCATGGCAACCCCGCCGGACGCGAGGATAAGAGGTCCACGCGCGAGCTGGTGGGCGATGTCATGGACGAGGTCGAGCTGCCCCGCGCCGTGATGGACCGCTATCCGCACGAATTTTCGGGCGGGCAGCGCCAGCGGATCGCCATCGCCCGCGCGATGATTCTGCGTCCCAAGCTGCTGGTTCTGGACGAGCCGACAAGCGCGCTGGACATGACGGTGCAGGTGCAGATTGTTGACCTTTTACGCCGTTTGCAGGTGAAATACGGGCTGGCATACCTGTTTATCAGTCACGATCTGACCGTCGTGCGTGCTATGAGCCACAAGATCATCGTGATGAAACAGGGCGACGTAATCGAGGCGGGCGATGCCGAGGATCTGTTCGAGCGGCCGCAAACCGACTACGCCCGCAGTCTGCTTCGTGCGGCGGTTAATCCGGCAGGATAGGATGCGGCGCGCATCGGGGCGGCGCTCCGCAGGGGGACGGCCCGCCAACTTGCAGGCAAGCATCAGTTGTCTTTCAGGCGGTAACGACCTACTTTAAACGATTGATTGACATCGGCTCGGACCGGGGGAGTGTGCGCGCATGCTTGTAGATAAGTTTCTTCAGATCCCCCAAGAGTGCGGGAATTGCCCAATTCGGCATCGCGCTGTCTGTGCGCGTTGTAACCCCGGCGAGCTGGAGCAGCTGGACCGGATCAAGTACAATCGTAGCTTTCAGGCCGGCCAGACGGTGATCTGGTCCGGTGACCGGATGGATTTTGTCGGGTCGGTCATCTCCGGCATCGCAACGCTGACCCAGACGATGGAGGATGGGCGCACTCAGATGGTGGGTCTGCTTCTGCCCAGCGATTTTGTCGGACGACCGGGCAGGAATGAGGCGCCGTATAATGTGATTGCGACCAGCGATCTGGTCATGTGCTGTTTCCGCAAGCGCCCGTTCGAGCAGATCATTCACGACACGCCGCGCATCTCGCAGCGGCTGCTGGAAATGACGCTGGATGAATTGGACGCCGCGCGGGAATGGATGCTGGTGCTGGGCCGCAAGACCGCACGCGAGAAGATCGCATCTCTGTTGGCGATCATCGCACGGCGCAGCGCCTTGTCCAGTTTGTCGGGGTCGCAGGGGCAAGCAGTGTTTGATCTTCCTCTGACCCGCGAGGCGATGGCCGATTATCTGGGCCTGACGCTGGAGACGGTCAGCCGCCAGATTTCCGCACTTCGGCGCGACAACGTCATTTCCCTGAAAAGCAAACGCCATGTCACGGTGCCTGATTTCGCCCGCCTGATGAATGAGGCGGGCAGCGATGCACAGGCTTTGATGTCGTAAGGCGCCTGATTTCGGGAGCGGTCGCACGTGCCGGGATGTTCTGTCAGCGTGACATGAACAGCGGCAGATGTGCATTTTCCAGCAGATTGCGCGTGGTGCCGCCAAACATGGCCTCGCTCAGACGCGAACGGCCGTAAGCGCCCAGCACCATCAGATCTGCGTTCATATCGACCGCATGGCGCATCAGAACATCCGAAACGCGGGGCAGGGTGCGCGCCAGCACGTCGATTTCGACATTCAGGCCGTGGCGCGCCAGAAATTGCGACACGCGTCCGCCCGGGTCGGACCTGTCGGGGCCCTGAACCGGCGGATCGACGATGACAACATGTACCTGCGCGGCCTGGCTGAGGATCGGCAGGGCGTTGCGCACCGCGCTCATCGCCTCAAAGCTGTCATTCCATGCAATCATGATCCGCTCAGGCGCGGCGGGCATCTCGACGCCCTTGGGGATGATGACGGTCGGCACGCGACCGTTGAAAAGGCAGGCCTCGGCTGCGGCTTCCACCTCGCCTCCGGCGCCGTCGGTGTAGGGTTGCGGAAGCACGGCCAGATCGGCAAAGCGCGCCTCGGCGCCGATGCGCCTGCCCATGTCGGCCATCGGTGCGACCTCGATCTGACTGCACCAATGAACACCACTGTTTTTCATATAATCGTCTGCGGCAGTCTTGATCTCGGATGCGCGATCCTGCGCGCGGGCAAGGCACTGCTCGACCAGAGCCGCCGAGGCGGAGGCGTGGAAATATCCAATTTGTGAGGCATCAACGCCAATGCACATGATATCGAGATTGGCATCATGCTTGCGGGCCAGAACGATAGCGGCATCAAGTGCGGGTGCGATCAATGCGGGATCTGTCAGCACCGTAAAAAGGGATTTAATTGGCATTGAGCGCTCCTTGCAGGGTATTGATGCGACGGGTCGACGCGTTGCGCGCCGGGGCGCGCTGTGCAACTCTATATGACTGCAAGCTTGCGATACTTGATCCGCATCAAATTTGGCACGAATATCTAACCCTTGATGCAGATCAAGGATTGGGCCAATTCAGCAGGCGATACGACGCAAGTCTGGGCGCGCGCGTGTGATTCGCCGTTCGATTCGCACGGACAAGAGGACGAAGGGACTGACAATGACGAATTATCTAAAGCTGATCGTGCTGGGATTGATCGCTTTTCTAGCCTTGATCGCGGCAAACTATGCCCGCGATTTGGCTTATCTGGTCAATGCGATAACGATTGCGCTGGCTGCGGGTGCCGCATTTTTGTGGGTGCTGCGAACCACGGATGAGCCGGTAGATCGGGTCGATCTGTCGGGGGAATATATGGACGGCGTGATACGCGCCGGGGCGGTTGCGACCGCCCTTTGGGGTGTCGTCGGCTTTCTGGTAGGCACTTTCATTGCATTCCAGTTGGCCTTTCCCTGGCTCAATTTTGAATTTCTGCAAGGTATCGGCAACTTTGGCCGCCTGCGCCCACTGCATACATCGGCTGTCATCTTCGCCTTTGGTGGCAACGCGCTGATTTGCACGTCCTTTTATGTTGTCCAGCGTACCAGCGCCGCGCGCCTGTGGGGCGGCAATCTGGCGTGGTTCGTGTTCTGGGGCTATCAGCTGTTCATCGTGCTGGCCGCGGCCGGGTATCTGTTCGGCGCGACCCAATCGCGCGAGTATGCCGAGCCAGAATGGTATGTCGATCTGTGGCTGACCGTTGTCTGGCTGTCCTACCTCGCCGTTTTTCTGGGGACGATCGTCAAGCGCCGCGAGCCGCATATCTACGTGGCGAACTGGTTCTATCTGGCTTTCATCATCACGGTTGCGATGCTGCATGTCGTCAACAACATGGCGGTTCCGGTCAGCGTCTTTGGATCCAAGTCCGTCTCGCTGTTTTCGGGCGTGCAGGATGCGATGACGCAGTGGTGGTACGGCCATAACGCCGTTGGCTTCTTCCTGACCGCCGGCTTTCTTGGCATGATGTACTACTTTGTTCCCAAGCAGGCTGAACGTCCGGTCTACAGCTACAAGCTGTCGATCATTCACTTCTGGGCGCTGATCTTTATTTACATCTGGGCGGGTCCGCACCACTTGCATTACACGGCGCTGCCTGACTGGGCGACGACGCTGGGCATGGTGTTTTCCATTGTGCTGTGGATGCCCAGCTGGGGTGGCATGATCAACGGTCTGATGACGCTCTCGGGCGCCTGGGACAAGCTGCGCACAGATCCGATCATTCGCATGATGGTCATCTCGATCGGCTTTTATGGCATGTCCACCTTTGAGGGTCCGATGATGTCGATCCGTGCGGTCAACTCGCTGTCGCACTATACCGACTGGACGATTGGCCACGTGCATTCCGGCGCTCTGGGCTGGAACGGCATGATCACCTTTGGCGCGCTCTACTTCATGGTGCCGCGCCTTTGGAACCGCTCGGGCCTGTATTCCCTGCGGCTGGTCAGCTGGCACTTCTGGCTCGCGACCATCGGCATTATCCTTTATGCGGCGTCCATGTGGGTCAGCGGCATCATGGAAGGCCTGATGTGGCGCGAAGTGGATGCAAACGGGTTCCTCGTGAACAGCTTTGCCGACACGGTTGCTGCCAAATTCCCGATGAACGTTGTTCGCGGTCTGGGCGGCGTGCTGTTCCTGAGCGGCGCATTGGTGATGTGCTACAATCTTTACATGACCATTCGTCGGAGCCCGGCCGTTGAGGCCACCAACTCCGTCGTCGCGGCAGAATAGGAGGGGCTGGGAACATGGCACTTCTGGACAAACACAAGATCCTTGAACGTAACGTAACGCTGCTGGCCATCTTCGCCTTTCTGGTGGTCAGCATCGGGGGGATCGTGCAAATTGCACCGCTCTTCTGGTTGGAGAATACCATCGAGGATGTAGAGGGCATGCGCCCCTACTCCCCTTTGGAGCTGACCGGACGCGACATTTATGTGCGCGAAGGCTGCTATCTGTGCCACAGTCAGATGATCCGGCCGATGCGCGACGAGGTGGAGCGGTATGGTCACTACTCGTTGGCCGCGGAATCGCAATATGATCACCCGTTCCAATGGGGGTCCAAACGGGCGGGGCCGGACTTGGCCCGTGTCGGAGGCCGGTACTCGGACGACTGGCATGTTGATCACCTGATGGATCCGCAATCGGTAGTTCCCGAATCGCTGATGCCGAAATATTCGTTCCTGGCGAACCGGATGATCGACGGCGAATATGTGGGCGATCTTCTGAAAACCCACCGCATTGTCGGCGTTCCATACTCGGACGAGATGATCGAGAACGCATCGCTGGACTTTGCTGTGCAGGTCGATCCCTTCGGCGACTATGACGACATGCTGGAGCGGTATCCGGGCGCACAAGTGCGTAACTTTGACGCCCAGCCAGGGATCTCGGAAATGGATGCGCTGATTGCATATTTGCAAATGCTGGGCACGCTGGTCGACTTTTCGACCTTCACGCCCGTCGCAAGCCGATAGAGGGGGCTGGCAATGGAATCCTACACGTTCCTGCGCGCCTTTGCCGACAGCTGGATGTTGATCGCACTCTTTGCGTTCTTCATCGGCGTCTGCTTCTGGGTGTTCCGCCCCGGCGCGTCCAAAACATACGAATCGCCCGCGAATATTCCGTTCCGGCATGAAGACAAACCCGCGCCCCCGCGTGCGCAAGACCCCTCAAAGGAGGCGTGAGCGACATGGCAAAGCCACCGAAAAAGACCCAGGAAGATCCCAGCACAACCGGCCATCAGTGGGACGGAATTCAGGAATTCGACAACCCGATGCCGCGCTGGTGGCTGTGGACGTTCTACGTCACCATCGTCTGGGCCATCGGTTATTCCATCGCCTATCCCGCGTGGCCGGGGATCAAATCGGCAACGACGGGCCTGCTGGGCTGGTCAACGCGCGCCAATGTCGAGGCGGATATTGCCCGCGTGAATGCAACCAATGACGCGATCAACACGCGCCTTGCCTCGGCGGATCTGGGCAGCATCGCCACCGATCCCGAACTGTCGGGCTATGCCACGTCGGCCGGCAGCGCGGTGTTCAAGACGTGGTGCGCACAGTGCCACGGCTCGGGTGCGGCAGGGGCGGTTGGCTATCCCAACCTTCTGGACAATGACTGGCTGTGGGGCGGCGACATTGAATCGATCCACACCACCATCGCCCACGGTATCCGCAACGAAGATGATCCCGATGCGCGCTATTCGGAAATGCCCGCCTTCGGCGATATTCTGGAGCGCGACGAGATTGATCAGGTCGTGAACTATGTCATGTCCCTGTCGGAGACTCCGCAAGACGCGACGCAGGTTGCGGCTGGAGAAACGGTGTTCATGGATAACTGCGCGGTCTGCCACATGGAAGACGGCACCGGCGATCGCGAGCAGGGCGCGCCGAACCTGACGGACGCGATTTGGCTCTATGGCGGGGATTACGACACGCTGAAAGCAACGGTTGAGTACAGCCGGTTTGGCGTGATGCCCCCCTGGACCGAACGTTTGACCGCAGCCCAGATCGCGGCTGTGGCGTCCTATGTTCACCAGCTTGGCGGCGGCGAGTAATCGCCCTGTCCCTAAGATACTTGCGCGCTTCAGGGCGTGCAGGTGGGCGCCGATCCGGGCCGCTTTGTTCGCGCGTCTCGGGCTGGATCGGCGCCAATTTAGACAATTGTGGTTTGTAACAACTTAAGGGCTCCGAGGGGCCCTTTTTGCTGTGCGCTGCCCGTTCGGGCGTGCGGAAAAGCGGTTCAGTCGCGACACCGCTAGGCAGGCTGCGCGTCCGCCTTGCTATCTGCGCGGGCCAGTGCCTCTGCGCGATAGGCTTGGGGTGCTTTGGGCTGTGGCGCGGGGTTGCGGGTAGCGGTCATGATAGATTTCGCAAAGATATTCAGCATGGTGCGTTCCTTCCGCAAGTTTGTGTTGCTCTATACATATGGGCCTTTGGTGGATACGATGCCAGTCTGAAACATTTCTGGATTGTAAGGTGAACTTACATATGGATTGGCATGCTCTCCCTCCATTGACCGCACTGCGCGCCTTTACTGCGCTGGCGCAGGAAGGTTCGGCCAGCGCAGCAGGGGCGCGGCTGAATGTCAGCCACGCCGCGATTAGCCAGCAGGTCAAGCTGCTGGAGGCGCATATGGGTCTGGCCCTGACGCAGCGGGATGGGCGCAGTCTGGCGCTGACCGCCGACGGGCAGCATTTGGCCGAGACGCTGATCCAAGGCTTTGGCGCCATCGCGCAGCGCGTCGCGGCGATGACGGGCGCGGATGCGCAGCGGCCCTTGCAGATATCGGTAACGCCGCAATTTGCGTCCAGTTGGCTGATGCCGCGATTGGGGGATTTTCAGGCACGCCATCCCGGCGTTGATCTGATGATACATCCCTCGCCGCAGCGGGCCGACCCGGCGCCTGGGGGCGTGGACATCGCCATCCGCTTTGGCCTGGGTCACTGGCCGGGGCTGGAGGCCGAGCTGCTGCTGCCCTCCGAGATTGTCGTCGTCGCCGCGCCCGCGCTGGTAGGGGATCGCGAGTTCACGCAGCTTGAGGAATTGCTGGACTACCCTTGGCTGACTGAACTGCACGCCAGCTTTGCGTCCGAGTGGATGTTTCGCGGTGACCTTGCAAAGCTGCGCGGCACTTCTGTCACGCAGGTTCCCGGCAATCTGATGCTGGATGGGGTGCGTGCGGGACACGGTATCGCCGTTTTGACTACGTCGTCGGTCGATGCGGAAGTTGCGGCAGGACGGCTGCGGATTTTGTTTAGCGAAACCGGACAGACGGGCTACTTTATCGTTACGCGGGCGGGTGTCATGCGCCCGCAAGCCAAGGCATTCCTGCGCTGGTTGCGCGCCCAAAGGCCGCATGGCCAATCGTGAAACGCCAAGATAATAGGCATTGCAAGGTGCTATATTTGATGGAAGTCAAAGCAGCGCAAAAAAAGCCTGCGCACAACACGCGAATAAATGACCCCCGGAGATCAGTCTCATGACCGACACTCAGCCCGATACACCGCCGCCCAGCCTTTATGCGGCGCGCGAGCCGATATTCCCCAAAAAGGTCTATGGCAAGTTCCGCAATCTGAAATGGATCATTCTCGGTGTGACGTTGGGTATCTATTACCTGTTCCCCTGGATCCGTTGGGATCGCGGTCCAAACCTGCCCGATCAGGCGGTTCTGATTGATCTTGCGAACCGGCGCTTTTACTTCTTCTGGATCGAAATCTGGCCGCACGAGTTTTACTTTGTCGCCGGCCTTCTGGTTATGGCGGGACTGGGCCTGTTCCTGTTTACCTCGGCGCTTGGCCGGGTCTGGTGCGGCTATGCCTGTCCTCAGACGGTGTGGACTGACCTGTTCATTCTGGTCGAGCGCTGGATTGAGGGCGATCGCAACGCCCGATTGCGCCTGCACCGGCAGGAAAAGATGGACGCGCGCAAGCTGCGCCTGCGGCTCACCAAATGGCTGGTCTGGCTGGTGATTGCGGTGGCAACGGGCGGGGCGTGGGTTTTCTACTTCACCGATGCGCCAACATTGCTCGTCGATCTGTTTACCCTGAACGCGCATCCTATTGCCTACACGACCATTGCAATTCTGACCGCGACCACCTTCTTCTTTGGCGGTTTTGCGCGTGAGCAGATCTGTATTTATGCCTGCCCGTGGCCGCGCATCCAGTCGGCCATGCTGGACGAGGACACGCTGACTGTTGCCTACCGCGAATGGCGCGGGGAGCCGCGCGGCAAAGGCAATGTGCGCCGTCGCAGCGCCGAGCAAGCCGTCGAGGCCGAGCAGATGAGCCGCGCCGCCGGACCGGGCAAGGCGACGTATGCGCCCACGCCCTATCCGGGGCTGCCGTCTGGCATTCAGGGCACGACAGAGGGTCCGGGCGACTGCATCGACTGCATGGCTTGCGTCAACGTCTGCCCGATGGGCATCGACATCCGCGATGGCCAGCAGATGGAGTGCATCACCTGCGCGCTGTGCATCGACGCCTGCGACGAGATCATGGACAAGATCGGCAAGCCGCGCGGCCTGATCGACTACATGGCGTTGACCGACGAGGAAAGCGAGCGGGCAGGCAATCCGCCGAAACCCATTCTCAAACATATCCTGCGCCCCCGCACGATCCTTTATACTGTGCTGTGGCTGGCTGTGGGCTTTGGCCTGGTGTTTGCGCTGTTTATCCGGCAGGACATTGACATGACGGTTGCGCCGGTGCGCAACCCGACCTTTGTGACCATGTCGGACGGGACGATCCGCAACACCTATGAAGTGCGTTTGCTGAACAAACACGGCGAAGCGCGCGATTATAACCTGACCGTGACCGGCGCCCCGGACGTGACGCTGGTTGTCGAAGGGGTCGTGGGGTCCAATGTGGTTGTGCCGGCAGACAGCACGCTGAACCAGCGGGTCTACCTTGAGGCGCCCTCGGGCACAGAGCCGGCCACGGACGAGCGCAGCGATTTGCGCATCTGGGTCGAGGATACGGTCAGCGGCGAGCGGGCCTATAAGGACACGATCTTTAACGGAAGGGGCCGATGATGGCGCAGCGCGAGATCACCGGTCGACACGTGCTGATTGGCTTTGTCGCCGCGTTTGGCGTGATTATCAGCGTTAATCTGTTTTTGGCCTACAGCGCGGTCAACACCTTTCCTGGGCTGGAAGTCAGCAATTCATACGTTGCCAGTCAGGAATTTGACGCGCGCCGCGATGCGCAGGAGGCGCTGGAATGGTCGGTCGATGCCAGCCATCACGATGGCGTCCTGACGCTGGCGATCACCGGCGCAAGTGGTGCGCCTGTCGAAGTGGCGCAGCTGGACGCGGTGCTAGGCCGTGCCACGCATGTCCGCGATGATGTCTCGCCCGATTTTACCTTCAACGGCACAGCTTATCTGGCGCCTGTTGATCTGGCACCGGGCAACTGGAATATCCGGATGGAGGCTGTGGCGCCTGACGGGACTGCATTCCAACAGCGCGTGGTGTTGCAAAAGAAATGACGGCTGCCTTGCGCCCCTCCTTTTCTGCCTGCCCGGCCTGTGCGGCCGGGCCTGCTGCGTCGTCGCTGGCTGGTTCGGGGCGAGCTGCGCAAGAAGGTGACATACGCCTCATGCTCTCGGTGCCCGGCGTGCATTGCGCCGCCTGCATCACCAAGGTTGAACGTGGATTGATGGCCCATCCTTGTGTGAGCGCCGCGCGGGTCAATCTGACCCTGAGGCGGGCCAGCATCACCGCTGCGCCAGAGGTGGACGTGGCCGACATGATCGCGCTGGTCGAGGGGCTGGGGTACGAAGCGCACGAGCTGGACGCCGCCGCCTTGCGGGCCACCGCCACCGACAAGGCCGGGCGCGATTTGTTGATGCGCTTGGCCGTCGCGGGCTTTGCCAGCATGAACGTCATGCTGCTATCGGTTGCTGTCTGGTCGGGTGCGGCGGACGCGACGCGCGATATGTTCCACTGGATTTCGGCGGCCATTGCGTTGCCGACGATTGTCTTTTCGGGCCAGCCGTTTTTCCGCAATGCGTGGCATGCGCTGCGCGGCGGCCGTCTGAATATGGACGTGCCGATCACTCTGGCCATTCTGCTGGCGGTTGGCACCTCGCTTTGGGAGACGGCGCTGAGCGGGCACCATGCCTATTTCGACGCCGCCCTCACGCTGGTATTTTTCCTGCTGGCGGGCCGCTATCTGGATCACCGCACGCGCGCCATCGCCCGCTCTGCTGCCGAAGAACTGACAGCGCTTGAGGTGCCGCGTGCGTGGCGGCTGGACGGTGATACCGAAACGCAGGTGGCTGTTGCAGAGCTGCGGCTGGGCGATCTGGTGCGCGTGCGCCCCGGCGGACGCATGCCCGTCGATGGCGTGATCGAGGATGGCACTTCCGAGCTGGACCGTTCGCTGCTGACCGGGGAGACGACGCCGGTCTTCGCGGGCGAGGGGCAGCACGTCTCGGCCGGTGAGATGAATCTGACCGGCCCGCTGACTCTGCGCGCGACCGCCGTGGGCGCCGATACGTCGTTGCACCGCATGACCGATCTGGTGGCCATGGCCGAGGCGGGGCGCGCCAACTACACCTCGCTGGCCGACCGGGCCGCCAAACTTTATGCGCCGGGCGTGCATATCCTGTCGGCGCTGGCCTTCCTTGGCTGGCTGATTGGCACCGGCGACATGCGCACCGCGCTGAACATCGCCGCCGCCGTGCTGATCATCACCTGCCCCTGCGCGTTGGGGCTGGCCGTGCCTGCGGTGACGACAGCGGCCAGCGGGCGGCTGTTCAAGCGCGGCATGCTGATCAAGGATGCCACCGCGCTGGAGCGGTTGGCAGAGGTGGACACGGTCGTCTTTGACAAGACCGGCACACTGACCACCGGCACGCCCACGCTGGAGGCTGCCGAAGAACTGGAGCCGGATGCGTTGGCTATTGCCATGGCCTTGGCGGGTGGGTCATCTCATCCCTTGAGCTGCGCAGTTGTCGAGGCCGGACAGCGTCTGGGCGTGACCCCGGCGGATGTCACCGCGATCCGGGAAGTGCCCGGATACGGCACAGAGGGGGTATGGCAGGGCGGGTGCGTGCGTCTGGGCCGCGCGAGTTGGACCGGCGCTGACCCGCTGGCGCAGACCGCTGCCTACTTGAAGATCGGTGAGGAAATGCCTGTGGCGCTGACATTTGCAGACACGCTGCGAACCGGCGCCGCCGAGGCGGTTTCGGCATTGAAGGATGCTGGCAAACAGGTACTGCTGTTCTCAGGCGACAGCGCCCCGGCAGTGCAGGCCATGGCCGAGCGGCTGGGCATCCCCGAATGGCAAGCCGAGGCGCTGCCCGAGCAGAAGGCGAGCCGCATTGCCGCTATGTCTGGCGAGGGCCACAAGGTGTTGATGGTCGGTGATGGGCTGAATGATACGGCGGCGCTGAGCGCGGCGCATGTGTCGATCTCGCCTGCCAGCGCGCTGGACGCGGCGCGCGCGGCCTCGGATATCGTGCTACTGGGCGCCGATCTGTCTCCCATCGCGGATGCCTGCGCCATCGCGCAAAGCGCCACGCGCCGCATCCGCGAGAATTTCCAGATCGCAACGTTCTACAACATCATTGCCGTGCCACTGGCGGTTGCAGGTCTGGCCACGCCGCTGATCGCGGCGCTGGCAATGTCCACCAGCTCGGTCGTGGTGTCACTCAATGCACTGCGTCTAAAGGGGCGGACATGAATATTCTGACCTATCTCATCCCCATCTCGCTGCTGCTGGGCGGTGTCGGGCTGGTTGCCTTCGTATATACGCTGCGTAGCAACCAATATGACGACCCCGAGGGCGACAGCCGCCGCATCCTGTCGGATGAATGGGACGACCACCCCAAGCCGTGATCCGCGCCAGTCGGCGGTTTTCCGGCGGCGTCGGCGCAACTGTTTTGCAAAGGCGTAGCATATAAAAAGGCGCGAGGTTTCCCCCGCGCCTGGCTGTTGTCCAAGAGCGTTGCGTCTTAGCCCGGCTCAATCATGAAGCAGGTGACCTGGCGCGATTGTAGTCTGCGGCAGGCCAGATCGGCTGTTTCCCGCGTGAGACCCATGAAATTGGCGTCATATCCGTTTGACCTTGCGACAACCTTGCGCAGCGATCCGTCGAGCGTGCTGATCTCGCTAAGAGCAGTTTTCAGAAGGATTTTCTGCGCCTTGTACTGGCTGGGGTAACGTCCGACATTGATGCCCCAATTGCGTCCGCCCGACGTGGAAATGCGCGTGACGACCTCTTGTACCGGATCCTCGGCCGGGACCTGAAGGCTGGCCAGAGTCAGATCGCTGGGGCGCCGCATCGGCTTGATCGCAGCAGGTGTTGCGGGTGTCGGGGCTGCCGTGACTGCGGCCACCTGAACGGCGGTTTCAGCAACTGCGGTAGGCTGCGGCGCGACTTCTGGCGCGACGACGGCAGCAACATCCACCTCCTGCGCGGCCATGAGCGCCTTTTCGATATCATCCTGCGAGGCTAGCAGCACAGGCATATCTGGCACCTCCGGCGCTGGCCGCGATTGGGGTCGCAGGCTGACCTTGACCGCTGCCGCTGTCACCAGACGCACGGTTTTGCCCGCAACGCCCTGTTCTTCGCTGTCGCCTGCGACCCGGATTACCTGGGTACTGCCCTTGCCCATATAGGCCGGCTTGCGCGGCTGGTTTACCGCCACGCGGGTCGGGGCCTGACGAAATCCCAGATCCAGCAACTCGGCCACGCGCGCGTTGCGCGTGGCGGTCGAGCGGCCGCCAAAGACTGTTGCAATGATCCGCTCGCCACCGCGTTCGGCACTGGCGACAAGGTTGAATCCGGCCGCGCGTGTGTAGCCTGTCTTGATCCCGTCAGCGCCGGAATAATCGCGCAGAAGTTTGCGGTTGGTGTGATAAACCTTGCTCATGCCGGCATCGGCAGTGATGCGCGAGAACAGGTTGTAATAGCCGGGGTAGTCGTAAAATACATGCCGCCCCAGAATCGTCATGTCATATGCGGTGGACAGATGCCCTTCTTCGGTCAGGCCATGGGCATTGCGAAACGTGGTGCGCGACATGCCCAATGCCTGCGCTGTGCGGTTCATTCGGCGGGCAAAGGCAGCCTCAGAACCCTCAAGAGCCTCGCCGATTGCGGTGGCGGCGTCATTGGCTGATTTTACCGCCGCGGCGCGAATCAGGTAGCGGAGTTTGATTTTCTGGCCTGCCTTCAAGCCCAGCTTGCTGGGCGGCTCATTTGCGGCGTTTCGCGTGATGACCACCTCGTCGTCCAGACCAATCTCGCCATGCTCGATTGCTTCAAATGCGATATAAAGCGTCATCATTTTGGTCAAAGATGCAGGGTGCAATCGCGCGTTTGCATTTTCTGAATGCAACACTTTACCCGATCGGGCGTCCACGACATATGCCGCGTAGGGTGCCGCCGCCGCGCTGAGCGGGACGATCACGAACATCCAGACTGTGGCGAATACCCACAGGGTCAGCCGCATGGACTGTCTGTTCCGATTTTTCATGGAACTACTCTTTTTTACTGCCTCGCGCCGCCGAATTTTTTCGACTGACTTTTATGATTACTGGTAAAGTATCACATGATTTGTTCCAAATAAAGCATTCAATTCACTCATGTTTATCTAGGCGGCAAGATATTGATCCCACATCTTGAGGGTGCGTCGCCGCCACCCACAACACCTGCCAATGTGGCAGAAATGTGTTCATCCGGCCAGCAACGAAGATGCCATCGCGGCGACTTCGGAATGGCGCGGACAACAGGTGAGGTGGTCGTTGACCAGACCGCATGCCTCCATGAATGCGTAGACGATGGTTGGACCGCAAAATTTAAAACCGTGCTTCTTGAGGTCTTTGGAAATCCGGGCCGAAAGCGGTGTATGCGCGGGCACATCCGCTTGGCAGGACCATGAATTTTGCAGCGGTGTGCCATCGACATAGTCCCACAGGAAGGTATCAAAACCTTGGTTTGCCTCGATCTTCTGCCAGGCTTGTGCGTTGGTGATCGCGGCCTCAATCTTGCCTCGGTGGCGAATGATGCCGGGATTATCCAGCAGCCGTTTAACGTCAGCCTCCCCCCATCCGGCGATGATGTCCGGATCGAAATCAGCAAATGCAGCGCGGAAATTATTGCGTTTTTTCAGAATGGTAATCCAGCTTAGCCCGGCCTGAAACCCATCGAGTATCAGCTTTTCCCACAGGGCACGGCTGTCCCATTCCGGCACGCCCCATTCGGTGTCGTGATAGGCAACATAGATTTCTTCGGGCCCGGCCCAGTCGCATCGCCTGCACATTTTGCGCGCTCCATCATTTCAAATTGTTACTTTAAGCCTTCCTTAGCTCACGGGGCGCAAATTAGGCGACAGTCAAATCGGAGCGACGCATGACGGATCATAAGAAGGCAAAATGGGCCGATGTACCCGCAGGTCATCAGGACCCATTGTCATTCGCGATCTCCGCGCGAGATCAGACAACTCTTGCCATGGTTGAGGATGCTGTGCGGCACAAACAGGTGATGCTGGCCTTTCAGCCTGTCGTCCCGGCAGGTCAGGTGGATCGCGTCGCTTTTTACGAAGGGCTGATCCGCGTGCTGGACAGTACCGGGCGAATCATCCCCGCCAAGGAATTTATAGGCGCCATTGAGACGACCGAAACCGGGCGCGTTATCGACTGCCTTGCGCTGGAAAAGGGGATCAGAGTCCTGTCAATGCACAATTCCCTGCGATTGTCGATTAACATGTCAGCCCGGTCCATCGGGTATAGCCGCTGGATGCGCATACTCAAACGCGGCCTGGATGCTGATCCAACGGTGGGCGAACGGCTGATTTTGGAGATCACCGAAAGTTCGGCGATGCTGGTCCCCGAACTGGTGACCGGTTTCATGTCAGATCTCTCGCAGCGTGGTATCAGTTTCGCGCTGGACGATTTTGGCGCGGGATTTACTTCCTTTCGCTATCTCAAGGATTTCTACTTTGATATTCTCAAGATCGACGGCCAGTTCATTCGTGGTATTGCGCAGGATGCCGACAATCAGGTGCTTACTACAGCCTTGGCTACCATTGCCCGCCAGTTCGATATGTTCACCGTCGCAGAAAGCGTCGAGCGGGCCGACGATGCGGCGTATCTGACCGCGATCGGCATCGACTGCCTTCAAGGTTATTTCTATGGTGCGCCCTCCATCAAACCGATCTGGCTGACGCCAGAGAAGCGCCGTGCCTCCGCATGATGCGGAAAGGACACCACCGTCGTGGTTGCCGCGTTGAAAGTCATGGGATATGCAATTGGACAATGGGTAGCGGATAGCGTCAACGAAAGGTCGATGCGCTCTGATGCCTGACAACATCTTGTCGGAGGATTTTCCATGACCAATGTCGTTATCGCATCAGCCGCGCGCACTGCCGTCGGATCGTTTGGAGGGGCGTTCGCGAACACCCCAGCCCATGATCTGGGCGCTGCCGTGCTGGAGGCTGTCGTCGCTCGCGCGGGCATCGACAAAGCCGAAGTATCCGAGACGATCCTCGGCCAGGTTCTCACGGCCGCTCAAGGTCAGAACCCGGCGCGCCAGGCGCATATCAACGCTGGTCTGCCTCAGGAAAGCTCAGCTTGGAGCCTCAATCAGGTGTGCGGGTCGGGCCTGCGCGCGGTTGCATTGGGCGCGCAGCACATTCAGCTGGGCGATGCCGCCATCATCTGCGCTGGCGGTCAGGAAAATATGACGCTCAGCCCGCACGCGGCGCATCTGCGGGCGGGGCAGAAGATGGGCGACCTATCGATGATCGACACGATGATTCGGGATGGCCTGTGGGATGCTTTCAACGGATACCACATGGGTCAGACCGCCGAGAATGTCGCTGAAAAATGGCAAATCAGTCGCGAGACGCAGGATGAATTCGCGCTTGCCAGCCAGAACAAGGCCGAAGAGGCGCAGAAGGCTGGGCGATTCGACGACGAAATCGTTTCCTTCGCCGTCAAGTCGCGCAAGGGTGAGACGATCATCGACAAGGATGAATACATCCGCCACGGCGCTGTGATCGAGGCCATGCAGAAGATGCGCCCGGCCTTTACCAAGGACGGCAGCGTCACGGCAGCCAATGCCAGCGGCATCAACGATGGTGCTGCCGCGACCCTATTGATGAGCGCCGATGACGCCGAAAAGCGTGGGATCGAACCGCTGGCCCGTATCGCCAGCTATGCTACCGCAGGTCTCGACCCCTCTATCATGGGTGTAGGTCCGATCCACGCCAGCCGCAAAGCTTTGGAGAAAGCCGGCTGGAAGGTTGAGGATTTGGATCTGATCGAGGCGAACGAGGCGTTTGCGGCTCAGGCCTGCGCCGTGAACAAGGAAATGGGCTGGGATCCGGCTATCGTAAACGTGAACGGCGGTGCAATTGCCATCGGCCACCCGATTGGGGCCTCAGGCTGCCGCGTTCTGAACACGCTGCTGTTTGAAATGAAGCGCCGCGACGTAAAGAGGGGCCTCGCCACGCTGTGCATTGGCGGCGGCATGGGCGTTGCCATGTGCGTAGAGCGCGACTGACTCGGGCGGGTCAACATAAATCTCTGGTGCTCTGTTGCTACCAGTGCCCGGCGATGTGACCGCAAAGGGCGCCCCCAGTGGCCAGCCCGTTACGGCAAATGTTGAAATAAGTTTTCTGTTGGCCACGCTGTGGCCAACATTCCTTCTCAGACACGACACTTGACGCCTTCTCAGATGGAGAGATCAGGTGAGCTTTGGCTCGATAATATCTTAGACAGAAAATCTGCTTCTGGAGCGGAGGCTTCCTGAAGCCTTCTAGGGCCTCGATCTGGACTTCTGCCGCAACCCTGTTGCAACAGCTTCGGCGTGCATCCCGACCCATTCAAGCCGCCAGGCCGGGAACCACCGGCACCGCCGGGCGTCTTGCGCGGCGAGGTCACAGGCAAAAAGTATGAAAAGTTTTTCAATGCTCAACCTGCAACACGTCCTCGCGGGTAAAGAACAACCGTGCGATCGTTGAAGAATACGGGCGTCTCAAGCAAGCGCAGGAGCCTGATCCAACGGTGCGTTCCTGCAAAAGGCCGGGATGCTTCGCGCAGGGGATGGAGCCCGAGGCGTATCCCGAGATCTGTCGGCGGTTCGGCAAAATGGCAATGGCGATCCGCGCTTCCAGTGCCGTCTGTGCTCGAAGACCGTCTCAATCAACAAGCAGGCGCGCCGACATCTGCGCAGCGACAAGAGCCGGGTGGACTTCCAGATGCTGTGCAACGACGTGTCGTTGTCGATGATCTGCAAATTAACCGTGATCTCAACGACAAGATCGACCCCTTCCACGACCGGATTCACGGTGTCATCGCGCAGCGTGAGGATTTCTCCTCGAGTTGACCCCCAAGACGTCGGCTCGCGGTTCGCCACGGACAGCCAGGCGCTGATGCTGAACTGGCCGACAAAGCGCAAACGGACGCCAGTGGCAGTCCAACATCTCTGCACGGCACATCACCGCTCCGGTTTCATCATAGAGGCAGCGTACCAATTCGACCCCACGATGGCGATGGATCCGGCCGAGGAGCAGGCCCTCGCGGCCAACGAGGAGAGCCTCTCGGTCGCGTTTCGCCAACATGCGCGCATCTGGACGAAGACACAGTTGCAGATATACCTCGTGCGCCTCAAGAAACGGCAGAAGGCCGATCTCTACCAGCTGCCCCATCAGGGCGTCCTCGTGTGCTATGACATCCTCTTAGTATGTCCACGCCTTTCGGGTCCAGCAGATGCTCTCCGGGGCGTATGTGCCGCACCTGATGGTGATCGATGACGACCGCGGCTCGCAGCAGGCGTTTCAAGCGGCGTTTGTCGCAGAGATATGGCGGCGCAACGCTGAGGTCGCAGTTGCCAGCGTCGATAAGAGGATGACCAACGAAATGCGCAACTACACCGTCGCGGCAGGGCAGTCTCTTTTGTCCGGGGTTTCGGGAATGCCCTTGGCCAGATCCGCCGATTATCCAACGAGGACTATGCCCGCCTGGCCAATGTCCGCTCGCGATCCAAGTGATGAGCTGGCCGCTTAATCTGGGCGCCTGGATGAGATCAGATAGGCCAAGATCGCGCGCTCGGCCTCGGGCGCTTTTTCGACATTGCGGATCAATCGCTCGCGTCGCGCTGAGATACGGCAGCTCATAGAAGTCTCTCGCGATAATAATGGTGCAGCCGACAAACGCCGCAAGCGCTGGAAACCAGCCTGCTTGCATCGCGGAGACAAACCCCTGAGAGAGGGCATTGGGAATCCTTCGGTCCGTGAACGAGTAGATTCCCGACATAGGCTCATCCGCGCACACGGAAAAAGCCCGCAGAGCGATTCCGCCGGCTTTCAACATTTGCTGTAATGGTCTGATCCCAGTTGGAGCCCCTCTTTAACTGTTTTTGGTCGAAAATTCCCAATTTGGTGCCCTTAAATTTGGGGCCATGGCCTTGGACGATCTTGGGCGGTTGTGCGCCCGGCCTCAAAGATATGAGCGCAAATTGTACGCGCAACATTATTGCGCGTTGACACTTCATCAGGTAACAGACTTACTGGTTTTTGGAACGAAGATCAAAAGACAGAGGGATACTAACCATGGCTAGAACGGCACTTGTCACAGGCGGAACACGCGGCATCGGGGCCGCTATTGCAAAGCAACTCAAGGCGGATGGTTGCGACGTTGCGGCAACATACGCAGGCAATGATGAAGCAGCAAAGGCCTTTACCGACGAGACGGGAATAAAGACTTACAAGTGGAACGTTGCGGACTACGATGAAAGCGCCGCTGGCATCGCGCAGGTGGAAAAGGACGTGGGACCGATCGATATTGTCGTCGCCAATGCCGGCATTACCCGCGATGCGCCCTTTCACAAGATGACGCCCGATCAATGGCGTGAGGTTATCGACACCAACCTGACCGGCGTTTTCAACACAATCCACCCTGTGTGGCCCGGCATGCGTGAACGCAAGTTTGGGCGCGTGATTGTTATTAGCTCGATCAACGGGCAAAAAGGGCAGTTCGCGCAAGTCAATTATGCTGCAACCAAAGCGGGTGATCTGGGCATTATCAAAAGCCTTGCGCAGGAAGGCGCGCGCGCTGGCATTACTGCGAACGCAGTCTGCCCCGGGTATATCGCGACTGAGATGGTAATGGCTGTGCCGGAAAAGGTGCGCGAGTCGATCATCGGCCAAATTCCGGCAGGTCGTCTGGGCGAGCCAGAGGAAATTGCGCGCTGTGTATCCTTTTTGGCGGCTGACGGTTCGGGCTTCATCAACGGCTCAACCATCTCGGCCAATGGCGCTCAGTTTTTCGTCTGACAATACGACTTGCAACGAAAAGAGGCCGACGCGATTTGCGTCGGCCTTGTGCATTCTAGCTGGAATTATCAGCAGTTAGTTGCCGGAAAGACGTTCAATTTCCTCTTTCAGGCGTAATTTCTGTTTTTTCAGCTCAGATACGTCAAGGGTGCTTACACCCGGCGCGCGTTGCGCGTTATCCACCTTGGTCGACAGGTCCTGATGTTTTCTTTTCAGTTCCTCAATGTGCGAAGCCAGACTCATGAAAGCACTCCTCTCTTCAGTTTTCGAAACGTCACGTTTTGAGTGCACCACATTTTGGCACGTCTGTCACGCTGCAGGCGCAGCATGCTGGCAGAATAATGCAGATAACTTTTGCAACCCATCAGCGCAGCGCGACCGATAGAGTCTGGCGAGGCTCCAAGGCGCTGGCCGGGCACTCTGCAACTCGCGGGTAGGTTGCAGGCCGGGGCCATCGCGATTTGGTCCGATTACGGGCCGTCATATACTTCGATGCCATTGTCACGCAGCGTCTCTGCGGCATCGGTGAAATCATCGGAATGAACCATCAGGCGACGAGGGAAAATACCGATGCCACCCTCTAAAACGCTCATATTTACGTCCATTTCAAAGCAGTCTATACCCTCGCCCTGAAGCAGGGCCTGGGCGAAAGCAATGGTTGCCATATCGGTGGTGCGCAATAACTGTTTCATATTGTTTGATCTAAGCGCGCGCAGCGATCTTGTCGAGGCACGCCAGACACGGACGGGATAGATGTGGACCAGATGTTGAGCAAACCACATGATAGGCTGGCCGCCCGGTTCGAGGCCAAGATGGCGGCGGTCGACGGATTGATCCGGGCGCGGATGGAATCGCGTCACGCGCCGCGAATTCCTCAGGTAACGACGCATCTGGTCGGGGCAGGGGGCAAGCGTCTGCGCCCGATGATGACGCTGGCTGCCGCCGAAATCTGCGGCTATTCCGGCGACAACGACGAGAAGCTGGCAGCGACGGTCGAGTTCATTCATACCGCGACCCTGCTGCATGATGATGTGGTCGATGAAAGCAGTCAGCGGCGCGGCCGGGCGACAGCCAATCTGCTGTGGGACAACAAATCCAGCATCCTGGTGGGTGACTATCTGTTCGCGCGGTCATTTCAGTTGATGGTCGAGACGGAAAGTCTGCGAGTGTTGGATATTCTGGCCAACGCGTCTGCCACAATCGCAGAGGGCGAAGTCCTGCAACTGACGGCGGCCCGAGATCTGGCCACGACAGAAGATATTTACCTGCAGGTCGTAAGAGGCAAAACTGCCGCGCTGTTTTCAGCGGCGACCGAGGTTGGCGGTGTGATTGCCGGGGCCTCTGATGCGCAGTGCCGTGCGCTGTATGATTACGGCGACGGTCTGGGGGTTGCATTTCAGATCGCAGATGATCTGCTGGACTTTCAGGGCGACAGCTCTGCGACCGGAAAAAATATCGGAGATGATTTCCGCGAGCGGAAATTGACCCTGCCGATCATCAAGGCCCTGGCGCAGGCAGACGCACCCGAGCGTGATTTTTGGCGTCGCACAATCGAGAAGGGTGACCAGAAGGATGGCGACCTGGAGCATGCCATTGCATTGATGCAGGGCCACGGCGCGCTGGATGCAGCCCGCGATGATGCGCTGGCCTGGGCGGCGAAGGCAAATGAGAGCCTTGGCTCGCTGCCGGAACATCCGGTGCGTGATTTGCTGGCAGAATTGGCAGACTACGTGGTGTCGCGTATCGCCTAAGACACCGATGCGCGCGGGTTAAACCGCGCGCTGTTTTGGTTCAACGTATCGTTAGGACGCGTTCAGGCGCGTGACAGCGACCCACCAACCGGGGTGGCTTTCTTGCAATCGGCCAGCTGCGCTGGCGGCCGTTTCGGCATCTGCATAGAGACCAAAGCAAGTTCCGCCCGATCCCGACATGCGCGTCAACATGCAGCCCGGTGTGACTTCCAGCGTTGAAAAGACTTGCTCAATCACCGGCTCGCAGGCGATAGCGGGTTCTTGCAGATCATTGCGCTGCTCCTTGAGCCACTCGATAAACGGTCCCGCCTCGATACCTGTCGGAATCGGGTCGGGCATCGGGGGATTGTCACGCTTGGCAAGGCGCCGGAAAACCTCCGCGGTCATCACGGGGATGTTGGGGTTAACCAGCACGGCGTGCAATTCGGGCAGGTTCGGAATTGGAACAACAATCTCGCCCACACCGCTCATCCGGGCGGCACCGGCGGGGGCGACGCAGCAAACGGGAGCGTCGGCCCCTAGCGCCAGAATGTCGTCGGGGATCGGCTTGCCTGTCAGGTCGGCCAGCGCGCGCAGCGTTGCGGCTGCATCACTGGACCCACCCCCGATGCCGGCCGCTACCGGCAAGGTTTTTTCAAGCGTGATATGCGCGTTGGTGTCCATCATGCGGGCGGCGCGCAAAACGAGGTTATCATCACCCTTCGGCGTGTTGCCTGCCATGGCACCGGTCATGTCGAGCGCAGGCGTATCGGCGCGGCGCACTGTGACCCGATCTCCGATATCAGCAAACATCACCAGCGAATCAATAAGGTGATAGCCATCGTCGCGCCTGCCGGTGACGTGTAGGGTCATGTTAATCTTGGCCGGGGCAAAAACTTCGGCGGTGTCGCTGTGGTTGCCGTCAGCCATGTATTCATCCTTCATTGTCGTTCACTTTCAGGGGCTTGCCGCCCTCTTCCTCAAGAACCCTGTCCAGCCCGACCTCCAGCTTCTTGCGGATTCGGTCCGGATCGACGTCCGGGTTCGGTTTGTCTTTGTCCACCAACGACAGCGCTCGCCGCCATTGAAACCGGGCCTCGGTCTGCCGGCCTACGGCCCACATCGCGTCACCCAGATGATCGTTCACTACCGGATCGACGGCGTAAAGTTCCGCCGCCCGCTCCAGATTGACGACCGCCTCGTCGTAGCGGCCGAGCCGGAATTGCGCCCAGCCCAGACTGTCAACAATGGCGCCGCTGTCCGGCTCGGCCTTAACGGCCTGCTCGATCATATCCAGCGCCTCGTCCAGCTTCATCTGTTGCTCGACCAGCGAATAGCCCAGATAGTTCAGCACCATCGGCTCGCCAGGATTTAATTCCAGCGCACGGCGGAAATCGGTCTCGGCCTCAGGCCATTTGCCAAGGCGTTCATAACTGATGGCGCGGGAATAGACAACGAACCACGGCGCATCCCCTTGCGCAGTGTACAGCGTGATTGCGGCGTCATAGGCCTCAACCGCCTTTTTGAATTGGTCATTCTGGCGGTAGAGATCAGCGGCAGATGCATGCACCAATGCGATTGCCGGATGGCTTTCGCGCAAACTGGCAACCACATCAATGGCGCCGGCCAAGTCGCTGGAACTGCGCAAGGATTCGGCGCGGCTCAACTCGGCGGTATAGTAGGAGGGCGATGATTCCGGCACACGCTGAAACGCAGCGTTGGCCAGCTCATAGCGGCCAAGCTGTGCCAACAGCTCGCCGGTCATGATTATCGCATCGACGTCGTTTGGATCGAGATACTCAGCCAGCCGTGTATAAAGCAGCACGTAATCAGCGCTGGTGTCCTGAAGTAATGCCATGCCCAGTGACAGGAACACTTCACCGACGCCTTGCCGCGGAGTTTCGATACGGCCAAGGTTCAGGCGTTCTCCCGCAGCCAGCTTTGCGCGTAAATCTGCCACTTGCGGATCAGAATCAGTGCCGAAGGTGTCGTCCAGAACTTTGATCGCATCCTCATTGCGTTCAAGCTGGCTGAGAACTTCGGCCCAGGCGATCACGCTGCGGCGGGTGGTTTGCATCGGACCATCGACGTCGCCGGAATATATCTTGTCCGCGCTCTCGAAATCGCCAACCGACGCCAGCGCCAGCGCCTTGTGATAGATCGCAAGGCTGCGCAGTCCCGGCTCGGCGGCGATGGCATCAAATTTCTCCAGCGCGGCGCCCATGTCGCCGGTGCCCAGCGTTGCCCATGCACCGATCAGGCCATCTGCCAATGGGCCGACAGCCTCTTCGGCGTCAATCATCCGGAGGACCGTGGCGAAATCACCGGACACGACCGCATCGCCCAGCAACACCATCTGCGCCACCTGACTGCGCATGTCCGCCTCATCCATGCGTTTGGCGATCGGGATAGCCTTTTCGACTTCACCTGTCGCCAATAGCGAGCCAACCGCGCTCTCCAAAAGCACCAGATTATCCGGGTCAGATTTCAGCGCCATCAGCGCGTATTTCGCTGCGGCGGCGTAATCGCTGTCAAATCGGGCGGCGCGGGTGGCCAGATAGGGCCCTGCGGCCTCGTCTGCGCTGGCGGCAACAGGTACCGCAAAGGCTGGGGCCAGAAGAGCCAGAATAATCAGAAAACGAATTGTCACGCGCGCGGTCCCTGCTTTTGCATGCATATGTCGGCGCAACGTAATGCGCAGCAGGGCCGAGGGCAATGACGCCCGGCATATCGCCGCCGGGCGTTCAATGACTTTAGCGTGTTTAGGCGCCGCTTACATGTTGGGATAGTTTGGCCCGTCCCCGCCCTGCGGTGTGGTCCAGTTGATATTCTGTGCCGGGTCCTTGATGTCGCAAGTTTTGCAATGCACGCAGTTCTGAAAGTTGATCTGAAAGCGCGGCGGCTTGCCGTCCTCTTCGATAAACTCATAGACCCCTGCGGGGCAATAACGGGCAGACGGTCCAGCATACTTAGGCAAATTGAAATCGACCGGAATGTCCGGATTCGTCAATTTCAGATGTGCGGGCTGGGACTCTTCGTGGTTTGTCATCGAGAAACTGACATTGGTCAGGCGGTCAAAACTGAGCTTGCCGTCCGGTTTGGGATAGTCGATCGGCTTGTGCTTCTCGGCCAGCTCGGTCGCTTGGGCATCATTCTTGCCGTGTTTGAGCGTGCCAAGCAGGGAAAAGCCAAAGCTGTTGGTCCACATGTCCATGCCACCCAAGGCAAGCGACGTACCCAGCCCGAATTTGGACCATAGAGGTTTGACGTTACGGACCTTTTTCAGATCCTTGCCAATATCGCCGCCGCGTACCTCTGTTTCGTAATCAGATAACTCATCGCCCTGCCGACCTGCCTTGATTGCGGCATGCGCGGCCTCTGCGGCGGCCATGCCCGACAGCATCGCGTTATGGTTGCCCTTGATGCGCGGTACGTTGACCATCCCGACCGAGCAGCCCAGCAGGGCCACGCCCGGCGCGACCATCTTGGGCATCGACTGCCAGCCGCCTTCGCTGATCGCGCGCGCGCCATACGCGACGCGCTTGCCGCCTTTCAGAAGCTCAGCCACCATCGGGTGATGCTTGAACCGCTGGAATTCCATGTAGGGATAAAGATAGGGATTCTTATAGTTCAGATGGACGACAAAACCGACATAGACCTGATTGTTATCAAGGTGATAGATGAATGATCCACCGCCCGCGTTCTTGCCCAGAGGCCAGCCCATCGTGTGGGTCACGCTGCCCTCGCGGTGCTTTTCGGGATCTATCTCCCAGATTTCCTTCATTCCGAGGCCGAATTTCTGCGGCTCGTGGCCTGCGGACAAATCGAACTTTTGCATCACCTGCTTTGCCAGCGATCCGCGCACGCCCTCACCAAGGAAAACGTATTTGCCGTGCAGCTCCATCCCCGGTTCGTAATTCGGGCCTTCGGTGCCGTCAGGATTGCGGCCAAATTCACCGGCGACGACGCCCTTGACCGTGCCATTCTCGTCATAGACGATTTCCGAGCAGGCCATGCCCGGAAACACCTCAACGCCCAGGCCCTCGGCCTGTTCGGCCATCCAGCGGCAGACATTGCCCATGCTGACGATGTAATTGCCGTGGTTGCTCATAAGGCCGGGCATGGGAAAGTTGGGTACGCGCAGCTTGCCGCCTTCGCCCAGAAGGTAGAAGTTGTCATCCTTGACCGGCACGTCCAGCGGTGCGCCCTTTTCTTTCCAGTCCGGCATCAGGCGGTTCAGGCCGACGGGGTCCAACACAGCCCCCGACAGGATATGCGCGCCCACCTCGCTACCTTTTTCCAGCACGACGACCTCGAGATCAGGATCCAGCTGCTTCAGACGAATCGCGGCGCTCAGACCCGCAGGGCCGGCGCCTACGATCACCACATCATATTCCATCGTCTCGCGCGTCGTCTGGGACATTCGGATCATCCTTTCAATGGCCGCGCAGGGGTTGGCGGGCAATATAGTTGCGCATCTCACTATCGCGTGGTCGCGCCCGTCGTCAATTCAAACACGACTGTGGCAGATGTGCAAAACGGCAATTTGTCACTTGTTGCGGCATGGGTAAAGGTAGGTGCGATTGCGTGTGTGCCGGCGATGCACTATTGCAAAGCCGCGCGCACTGAGGTCATCCTTGGACGGGCTGAAACTATTAGGACGGCAGGTGTGGCATCGCCCGGCGCCGCGGACTGGGGAAAGACATGGAAAAGTTTCCGATGACACGCGCAGGCAACGATGCGTTGGGCGCTGAGCTGAAACAACTGAAATCTGTTGAGCGTCCGGCGATCATCCGCGCCATTGCAGAGGCGCGCGAGCATGGCGATCTGTCAGAAAACGCCGAATACCATTCCGCCCGCGAAAAGCAGAGCTTTATCGAAGGCCGCATCAAGGAATTGGAGGGGGCACTTGGCCTGGCCGAGGTGATCGATCCCAAGAAACTGTCTGGCGCCATCAAATTTGGCGCCACCGTGACGCTGGTTGATGAGGATACCGACGAGGAAAAGACATGGCAGATCGTCGGTGAACACGAGGCGAGTATTGAAAAGGGCCTGCTGAATATCAAATCGCCCATTGCTCGTGCCCTGATCGGCAAAGAAGAGGGCGATAGCGTCGAGGTGCATACTCCGGGCGGCGACCGCGCCTATGAAGTGCTGAAGATCTCGTATGTCTGACCGATCCGGTCCCATGACGGGTGTATGAAAATGTCGCCCAAATCGACCGGCTTCAACACCGGCGGCGCGCAGACGCCGGTTCCTGCGGGTAGTTCCGAACAGCTCTCTGGCGTCGAATGGGCGGCGCTGATTCTTTCAGGGGTCTGGCTGCTGGCCGCAACGCTGTTTTTTGTGGTACTGGGAACAGGAATGCGCGAAGGCGCGCTTGGCTTAGTGCTGACTGCACTTGTCATCTTCCTTCCGGTCGCAATGATCTGGGTCGCGGCCATTGCTGCGCGCACAGCGCGGATCATGCGCGAGGAAAGCGCACGCCTGCATGCTGCGATCGAAGGGATACGCCAAGCTTACATAACCCAGGCAAAGGCGCAGAAACCGCAGGCAGGGGCGGACATGTCAGTCGCGCGCAAACTGGACGAGATTGCAGCAGCGCAGCGCAAGACAGAAACAGCGCTGGCGACATTCTCATCGACACGTCCCCAGCCCGTGGCGCCACCGCCGGCGCGAACCGCAGCTGTGCGTCCGGCGGCACGCGAGGACGCACAGGTGGCGCTCCCGCTCGGCACCCCGGCCGAGGACATGTTGCCGCCGCTGGAGCGCAGCGATTTCATCCGTGCGCTGAATTTTCCCGAAACGGCCGAAGACAAGGCAGGGTTCGCGTCCCTGCGCCGTGCGCTAAAGGACCGCCCGACCGCGCAACTGATACAGGCGGCGCAGGACGTGCTGACACTGCTCAGCCAGGATGGCATATACATGGATGATCTACGTCCAGACATGGCGCGCCCAGAAATCTGGCGTAATTTTGCCGGCGGCGCGCGCGGGCGCGCCATCGCAGCGCTGGGCGGTATCCGCGACCGCTCGTCGCTGGCGCTGGCGGCGGCGCGGATGAAGAGCGATCCGATCTTCCGCGATGCCGCGCATCATTTCCTGCGCCGATTTGACCAGATGTTCAGCAGTTTCGCCGAATCGGCGGACGACCACGACATCTCAGATCTGTCGAACACACGCACGGCGCGAGCGTTCATGTTACTGGGACGCGTTGCTGGAACCTTTGACTGAGGCCGCATCACCGCGCGCGCGTTTGAGTATGTTTGGAAAGTTGAAAGCGTCAGTTTTGGTTTTTTCTTGGTGAAAATACCCGATTCCCGACCTGTCCACAGGCACGTTCGCCTGCTATTGCTGCGCTTCTGTCGTCATCCGTGACGTGCGCCGCATGACGGCAATGCGCCTGAAGAAAGCGAGAAAGAAGATCAACGTAAGTATCAATACGATCGTCGCGGCAGGGGCTGAGTCGATATAAAAGCTTGCATAGGTGCCCAGCAGCATCGAGGCAGTGCAGACGAGAGCAGACACCCACAGCATCGCGCCAAAACTGCGCACGGTTAGAAATGCGATCGCACCGGGCGTGACCAGCAGCGCCACGGCCAGGATCAGCCCGACCGAGCTGAGCGTGGCCACGATGGTTAATGACAACGCGGCCAGTAATCCATAGTGCAAAACGCCCGTGCGCAGTCCCGAAGCTTGGGCCTGGGCGGGATCGAACGCATGAAGCAGCAGATCCTTCCACTTGGCAATCAGCAGCCCGGACACCAGCAGCGCGATCAGGCCCGATGTCCACAGATCCTGCGGGCCCACGCCTAACATGTTTCCGAACAGGATATGATCGAGATGCTCATTCGTCTCAATGGATGTGTACATGATGATGCCGACTGCAAACATGCCAGAGAATACGACGCCCATTACCGTGTCCTGTTTAACCCGGCTGTTATGCGACAGATAGCCTGTCAGCAGCGCGCAGGACATGCCGGCCGCGAAGGCACCGGCGATCAATGGCAGGCCCAATATCCATGCCAGCACGATACCAGGCAGGGTCGCATGGCTGACGGCATCGCCCATCAGCGCCCAGCCTTTGAGTACCAGGAAGCATGACAGAAGCGCTGTCGGAGGCGCGACCAGCAGGGCGATCCAAAATGCGTTTTGCATAAAGGGGAACTGAAACGGCAAAAGCAGCGTGTCCGTCATGGCTGGACCTCCTTGCGGATGGCCGCAGGTTCTGGCGGCCCCCCCGCCAGTGCTGCGCGTGCCTTGCGGCGAGCCGCGATCATGCCGTGTTTGGGGGCAAAAAAGAACGCAGCGAGGAAGACCAGCGTTTGCAATGTCACGATGATGCCGCCGGTTGCTCCGTCCAGGAAATAGCTGGCATAGGCGCCGACAAAGCTGGTGACGGTGCCGATCAAAACTGACACCACGATCAGCCGCGGAAAGCGGTCACAAAGCAGATAGGCAGTTGCGCCGGGCGTGACGACAAGCGCGATAACCAGGAACGCACCAACCGTCATCATGGCCGCAACGATGGCGGCGGACAGCAGGGCGAAAAAGACAAGCTTCAACAGCTCGGGCCGCAGGCCGATGCTGCGCGCGTGATTTTCGTCAAAGAAGACGACCATCAGGTCCTTCCACTTGGCCAGCAGGACAGCCAGAGACACAAACCCGATGATCGCCAGTTGCAAGGTATCCTCGGGCGTGATCGCCAGGATATTGCCCATGATGATTGTCTGAATGCTGACGGACATCGGTGACAGTGACACCATGAAAAGGCCGAGACCAAAGAAAGAGGTAAAGATGATGCCGATGATCACGTCGATCTTGAGCCCCGAGCGGCCAGAAAGGAACAGCATGGCCCCCGCAGCCAGCCCGCCAGCCAGGAACGCGCCCAACGCGAAGGGAAGGCCCAGCATGTAGGCGCCTGCAACGCCCGGCACGACCGAGTGCGACAGCGCATCGCCGATCAGCGACCAGCCTTTCAGCATCAGATAGCAGGACAGGAACGCGCAGACGCCGCCGGTCAGCGCTGACACCCACATCGCGCTGAACATGTAATTGTAGGAAAACGGCTCAAGCAGGAGGTCGATCATTTGCCGTCATCCGCCTTTGGTTTGGTGTCCTTCTTTTTCTTGGCGCCATAATAGACAAAAGGCCGCTCGTCATCGGTGATGATGCGCAGCACGCGTGGGTCGTCGTCGTCATGCAGGTCGTCCCCGCCAAGAGTGAAGTGGCGCAGGACACCTCCGAACGCCGATTCGAGGTTTTCGCGGACAAACACCGTTTCGGTCGGCCCGTAGGCCAGCACCGTGCCCTTGACCAGGACGGTGCGGTCGCAGAATTCCGGGACCGATCCGAGGTTGTGGGTGGATACCAGTATCACACGTCCCTCATCGCGCAATTCGCGCAGAAGGGCAGTGATCTGCTCTTCGGTCTTGACGTCGACGCCGGTAAACGGCTCGTCCAGCAGGATCACCTGACCATCCTGCGCGAGGGAGCGGGCGAGGAAAACGCGCTTGCGCTGGCCGCCGGAGAGCTCGCCGATCTGGCGCTTGCGGAAATCGCTCATCCCGACGCGGGAAAGCGCCAGTTCGACGGCCGCATGATCGGCGGCGCTGGCACGGCGCAGGAAGCTCATATGGCCGTAGCGGCCCATCATCACGACGTCTTCGACCAATACGGGAAAGGTCCAGTCGACCTCTTCGGACTGGGGCACATAGGCGACGAGGTTCTCGCGCAGTGCGTCCTTTACCGATTTTCCCAGCAGGCGGATTTCACCGCGCGCGACCGGCACGAAGCCCATGATCGCCTTGAAAAGGGTGGATTTTCCGGCGCCGTTGACCCCGACCAGCGCGGTGATCGTGCCGCGCGGGATCTCGAACGTGGCATCGAACAGGGCGGTATGGCCGTTGCGATAGGTGACGGTCACATCGCGCGCCATGATGCCGCCTGCCGGGTCGGCAGAGATGTCCGCATCGGTCGATATCTGCTCGCGCATGTGGGTGTCCTTGTTGTCAGAATTGAGGCGTTAGTGCCCCGTCAGAATATGGTTCAGTTCGATTGCGGCGCCAATGCATCCGCGATGGTTTCGGCATCGACTCGCAGCAGGTCGAGATATGTGGGCACCGGGCCGCCCGGCTCGCTCAGGCTGTCTACATATAGCTCGCCAGCGTATCTTGCGCCGGTTTCGCGGGCGACCTGTTTGGCCGGGTCGGTGTTGACGGTGCTTTCGCAGAACACGACGGGGATTCCATGCTCGCGCACGCCATCGATGACGCCGCGCACTTGCTGTGGCGTGCCGACCTGATCGGCGTTCATCGGCCACAAATAGAGTTCCTTCAGGCCGAAATCGCGGGCGAGGTAGCTGAACGCGCCCTCGCAGGTCACCAGCCAGCGGTCGCCCTCGTCAATACCGGTGATGCGGTCGCGCAGAGGTTGCACAGTAGCGGTGATTTGCTGTTTGTAGGCGTCTGCATTGGCCTGATAATGGTCGGCATTGCCGGGGTCATGCGCGGCGAACGCGGCTGAGATATTGTCAATATAGATCAGCGCGTTGTCCAGACCCATCCATGCGTGGGGGTTCGCCTTGCCCTCGTAGGACCCCGACGAGATCGAGATCGGCGCAATACCGTCTGTCAGCGTTGCCGAAGGGATGTCGCCCAGATTGTTCAGGAACTGCTCGAACCACAATTCCAGATTGAGGCCGTTGTAGAGGATCAGATCGGCATCCGAGGCGCGCACGATGTCCTGAGGGGTCGGGTTGTAGCCGTGAATTTCGGCCCCCGGCTTGGTGATCGAGACGACTTCGGCGTGATCGCCGGCCACGTTCTGCGCCATGTCCTGAAGGATGGTGAAGGTCGTCACGACTTTCATCCGATCGCCGTCGTCGGCGATGGCGCCGGTGGCCACCAGCGCAGCCGCTATGGCGGTGGCTGCAAAACATTTCATGGGCATCTTCATGTGCAGGCTCCTGCGTGGGTTGCATCTGGCGTAATGTAAATGCGAACCACTCGCAATAGTCAATCCAGTTGAGAGTGACTTGCAACAAGTTATTTTGACGCGGCATGTATTTGGTGGAGGGGCGGCTACATCCGTGGCCCGCGCCCCTCGATCCAGCGAAAGCCCAGCGTGATGACGCCCGCGATCAGCAGATAGCCCACCGCCAGCAGCAAAAGCGGCTCGTAGATGATGAACGTGTCCTGCCGGACGCGGGCGGCGACGGCGTATAGCTCGACGATGGTGATGGTCGCGACCAGCGGCGTTGCCTTGAGTTGCAGGATCGTCTCGCCGCCCAGCGTCGGCAGGGCCTGACGGATCGCCTGTGGCAGCCAGATGCGGCGGAACATGGTGAACCGCGGCATGCCAAAGGCGCGCGCGGCCTCGATCTGGCCCTTTTGTACCGATGCGAAGGCGCCGCGCATGACTTCGCCCTCATAGCCGGCGTAGGAGAGGGTCAGCGACAGGATCGCATAGGGCCATGCCTGACGCAGATAGGGCCAAAGCTCGGATTCGCGGATCCATGGGAATTGCGGGAAAAGCGAGCCAAGGCCGAAATAGAGTAGCCATATTTGCAGCAAGAGCGGCGTGCCCCGGATCACCGTGCAGAACGCCCGCGCTGGGGCGGCCAGATACCAAGGGCCAATCGCCTGGGCGAGGCCCAGCGGCACGGCGAGCGCAAAGCCCAGCACCAGCGACACGACCAGCAGCCAGATCGTGACCCACAGCCCGCTGAGCGCAAGGGGCGCATAGGCGGGGATCCAGGACCAGTCGAGGGTGACGGCGCACCAGATCACGAAGGCCGCGAAGAAGCCCAGCATGATCAGGCGGCGGGGAATCAGCATCGCGCGGATCATGACGCGCTCCGGTGCGATGGCTGGCCGCGCCGCGCCCATTTTTCGATCCGGCCAAAGATCACGCCCGACAGGAGCGTGACCATCAGATAAAGGAATCCGGCGGCGAGGAAGAAGGTGAAATAGGCGCGCGTGGATTGCGCCGCCTGCCTCGTTTCCAGCGTCAGTTCGGAGAACCCGACGACAGCCAGCAGGGCGGTGTCCTTGGTGGCGATCAGCCACAGGTTGGCGAGGCCGGGAATCGCAAAGGCCGTCATCGCCGGGATCGTCACGCGCCGCGCCAGAAGGCCGCGCGGCATGCCAAAAGCGCGCGCCGCCTCGATCTGGCCGGGCGGGACCGCCTTGATCGCGCCGCGCAGGATTTCGGTGGAATAGGCCCCCTGCACCACGCCCAGCACCCAGATGCCGGCGGCGATGCCGCTGATTTCGACCGGGCCGCGCCCCATGGCGGCGGCGATATTGTTGATGATGTCGGTGCCGACGTAATAGAGGATCAGGATCAGCACCAGTTCGGGCACGGCGCGCACAACGGTGGTGTAGACCTCCAGCAGGTCGCGCACCCAAGGGCTGCCATAGAGTTTGCCCATCGCGCCGAAGAACCCGATGATCAGGCCAAAGCCAAAGGCCCCCAGCGCGATCTGGATGGATGCTGCCAAGCCGCGCAGCAGATTCGCCCCCCAGCCGGGGGGCGAAAGTGACAGAAGTTCAAGCGCTTGCTCCAAGGGGTGTGCTTACTTGCTGTAGATCGTTGTGGAGAAGTATTTCTGCGTGATCTCGTCATAGGTGCCGTTTTCAAGGATCGCGGCGATGCCGGCGTTCAGCTGCTCGCGCAGCTCGTCGTCGCCTTTGCGCACGCCCGCGCCCACGCCCTTGCCCAGAATGGCCTCGTCATCCGCGACGGCGCCGACGATTTCGCAGCAAGCGCCGATGTCGCTGTTCACGAAATCCGCCATGGCGATGCTGTCGGCCTGAATCGCGTCGACGCGGCCCGAATAAAGGTCCTGATTGGCCTCGTCCTGCGTCTGGTAGACGCGAATTTCGGCGGCGCTGTCCTCGAAATGCTTCTGCGCGTAGGTCTGGTGCGTGGTCGAGGCCTGAACGCCGAGGATCTTGCCCGACAGCCCGGCATCGTCTGGGGTGATCCCCGATCCTTTGGCGGTCACGACGACGGCCGGCGTCTTGTAGTAATGATCGGTGAAGTCGATTTTCTTGGCGCGTTCCTCGGTGATCGACATGGAGGCCATGATGACGTCGATCTGTTCGCCCAGAAGCGAGGGGATGATGCCGTCCCAGCCGGTCGGCGTGATCTCGCAGGTCATTTCCTGCGCGGCGCAGATGGCCTTGGCGATCTCGACCTCCCAGCCGGACCAGTTGCCGGCGCTGTCGGGCAAGGCGAAGGGCGGGTAGGGTTCGGCGGCGATGCCGATCTTGACGGTTTCGGCGGCAGCGGCGCCCCCGGCCAGCAGTGCGGCAGCTGTGGCTGTAGCCAGCATGGTCCTGAGTTTCATTTGTAAATCTCCCTGTTTGGTTTTTTGTTTTGTCGGTTTTTCGCCAAGACCGCCGTGGTTATGCGACAGTCCTGAGAAACTGTTGCAGGCGCTCGGATTTCGGGTTTCCGAACACCTCTTCGGGCGGGCCTTCCTCTTCGATGCGGCCTTCGGACAGGTAAATGACGTGGGTGGCGACCTCGCGCGCGAATTTCATCTCATGCGTGACGAGGATCATGGTGCGCCCTTCGGCGGCCAGATCGCTGATGACGGTCAGCACCTCGCCCACCAGTTCGGGGTCCAGCGCACTGGTCGGTTCGTCAAACAGCATGACGGCGGGGTCCACAGCCAATGCGCGCGCGATGGCGGCGCGCTGTTGCTGGCCTCCGGACAGGAACGCAGGATAGCTGTCTGCCTTTTCGGCAAGGCCGACGCGTCCCAGTAATTCCATCGCGCGGGCGGTCGCCTCGCGTTTGGGGATGCCCAGCACATGCACGGGGACTTCGATGACGTTTTCCAGCAGGGTGCGGTGCGTCCACAGGTTGAACGACTGAAACACCATGCCCAGCTTGGTGCGGATCCGCTCGATCTGTTTCGGCTTTGCGGGGCTGCCGTCAGACTTCATGGCGATTTCCTCGCCGCCGACGATGATGCGGCCGGAACTGGGCGTTTCCAGAAAGTTGATGCAGCGCAGCATTGTGGATTTGCCCGAGCCCGAGCCGCCGATGATCGCCACTACATCGCCGCGCGCGGCCGTCAGAGATACGCCTTTGAGGACTTTCAGATCGCCGAAGGATTTGTGCAGATCCTCGACCCTGATCGCCTCTTCGGACGCGGTATCGGTGGTGCCCCTCAAGGCTGCGGCCTCTGCCGAACTCATGCAATGCTCCCCATTCTTGACTTGATAGTAATTCCGATTCTGGCTAATTGTGCAACTGTATAATTACTACATCTCGCAATACGTGCCGCAAACCTCAATCAGCAGGCCCCGCATGACGCCCGAACGCAAGATATTTCGCCGGATCGGCCCGGACCTGCGCCGCGAGGCGATGATCGCGGCGATGCTGGCCATCATCGCCGAAGAGGGGATCTCCGCCGCCACCATTCGCGCCGTTGCCGCGCGCGCCGGGGTGACGCCGGGTCTGATCGGGCATTATTTCGACGGAAAGGATGCGCTGCTGAGCGCCGCCTACGCGCAACACATGAGCGATCTGACCCGCGCGACCTGCGGGCAGGATGCGCATACACAGGGGCAGAGCGCGGCGGCGCGGCTGGCCGAATTCATCGCTACCGGCCTGCGCCCGCCGGTGGCGAGCACGCAGGCGGTGACGCTGTGGGCAGGGTTTCTGACCTATGTGCAGCAAGGCGGGCGTATGCGCGACACGCACGCGGCGACCTACGCAGAATTTCGCGACCACCTTCAGGGCTTGATTGCAGATGCGCTGACCGAGGCCGGGCGCCCCGCTGCGACAGCTGACCTGCGCCGCCACGCCATCGCCTGTAACGCGGTGATCGACGGTCTGTGGCTTGAGGGTGGGCTGCTGCCCGAGGCATTTGGCGCGGATGAGTTGACACAGATCGGACTGGGATCGGTCGGTGCAATGCTCGGGCTGGATCTGACGGCGGCCCATGAGAAATGAAAGGGGACTTGACCATGAAATACGCAAGCATAACGCAGCGGCTCGCGGGCCTTGGTGGTGCGAAATGGGCGGTTCACTTCCGCGCCCGCGTGCTGAAAGCGGCCGGGCGCGACATTGTCGAGCTGACGATTGGCGAGCCAGACGTGCCGCCGCGACCCGAACTGCTGGACAATGCCGCGGCCGCCATGCGCGCCGGGCGCATGGGCTATTCAAATGGCATGGGCGAGCCGGGCCTGCGCACGGCGCTGGCGCAGCGCTATACCGAATCGACCGGGCGCCAGATCACGCCCGATCAGGTCATGTGCCTGCCCGGCACGCAGACCTCACTGTTTACCACCTTGATGGGGTTGGTCGAGGCAGGTGACGAGGTGTTGGTGGGCGATCCGATGTACGCCACCTACGAGGGCTGCATCCGCGCGAGCGGCGCTGCGATGGTGCCGGTGCCGCTGGACCCCGAAAACGGCTTTCGTATCCGCGCTGCCGATATCGCAGCGCGCGTCACGCCGCGCAGCCGGGCGATTTTGCTGAACACGCCGCATAATCCAACCGGCGCGGTGCTGACGCAGCAGGACATCCGTGAGATTGGTGCCCTGGCGCGCAAGCATGACCTCTGGATCATCTCAGACGAGGTTTACGAGGAGCTGATTTTTGACGGCGTCCCCTTCGCCTCGCCGCTGGCCGAGCCGGATCTGGCGGATCGCACGGTGGTGGTGTCGTCGATTTCCAAAAGCCACGCCGCGCCGGGGTTTCGCAGCGGCTGGGCGATCGGCAGCACGGAATTCACATCAAATCTGTTGTCGCTGTCCGAAACCATGCTGTTCGGCAGCCAGCCTTTTCTGGCCGATGCCACTGCCGCCGCCGTGTCGGCGCCGTCGCCCGTGGCGCCAGGAATGCGCGGGCGCTTTGCCGCGCGCGCAGCCTATCTGGCGCAGCGGCTGGAGGGGGAAAGCGCATTGACTGTCAGCCGCCCTCAAGCGGGCATGTTCGCGCTGATCGACATTTCCTCAACCGGCATGGATGCTGAAAGTTATGCTTTTGATTTGCTGGAGAAGTTCGGTGTCGCTGTAATGCCCGGTACTTCGTTCGGCAAAACGCTGGATTCGTGGGTGCGCGTTGCGCTGACCGCACCCGATGCGGCGCTTGAGGTGGCCTGCGAGCGTATCATTGCCCATGCCGCCGCGTGCCATGGCGCAGCGCTGGCAGCCAATTCCTGAGGAGGACCACCATGACCAACCCCGCCATCCATTTTACGCACGCCGTCAGCCGTCGGCCTGGCGCCAGCGTCACAGCCGGGCTGCGCGCGCAGGATCGCGGTGCGCCTGATCTGGAACGTATGCAGGCAGCGCATGATGCCTATGTTGCCACCTTGCGCAGCACTGGAGCTGAGGTGATCGTGCTGGACGCGCTGGAGGACTATCCCGATGCGCTGTTCGTCGAGGATACCGCGTTGTGCCTGCCCGGAGGTGCCGTGATGATGCGGCCCGGCGCCGCCAGCCGCATGGGGGAGGTGGCACAGATGCGGCCCACGCTGGCAGGCCTGTTCGAAGATCTGCGCGACATCGAGGGCCCCGGCCACATCGAGGGCGGCGATATCCTGTTTACCGGGCGCGAAGTGCTTGTCGGCCTCTCTGCCCGCACTGATGCCGAGGGCGTGGCCGAGCTGCGCAAGATATTGGACGAATGGGGCCATCCCCTGCGCGAAGTACAGACGCCCGACGGCGTTCTGCATTTCAAGACCGATTGTTCATTGCTCGACGCGGAAACGATCCTGTCGACAAAACTGCTGGATGCCAGCGGCTGCTTTGAAGGTTATCGCGTGCTCCATCTGCCAGACGGCGAGGAAGCGGCGGCCAACGCCATCCGCTTTAACGACGTGATACTCATGCCGGACGGTTTCCCGAAGACGGCTGAAATGCTGACGCAAGAGGGGTTTAATGTGCGGCCCATCGACAACACCGATTGCGCCCTGCTGGATGGCGGCATGTCCTGCCTGTCGCTGCGGTTCAATATTTGAGTGTCGATTGGAAATTGCTGGGGTGACTTCAGCCGGGTATGTGCCGGTTTTGTTGCGAAACTGAACAAAGATCGAGATGGCCTGGGCTGAATCGACCGGCGGACACCAAGAGCGTAGCAAGCATCGGTATTCAAGGGACCTATGCGATGGTGACTGGGCGATTGCCGCACCCGTCCCTCTCGCTGGCGATCGCCCTGAATGACCAAAGGGAGGTTGGCCTTTGCGCTGTCTGGAACGCGATCGGGTGTGATGTCGCAGGCGGGTGCGCTTTGCGGCTTTTGCCGAAGGATTATCCACCAGTTTTAACTGTGCGGTGCCACTTCCGTGCGGCACGACAACTGACTGCTTGCAGAGATTAACCGAATACCAGTCGTTTTGGCGCGCTGTGAAGAGGCCGAAAAATTACGCCTCAAGCAGCTGAGATTGCTAGTCATCGAGTGAAACCTGGCCAGAATAGCGGGTTCTTCGGTTTTTATGCAGGCAGGCGGCTTGAGGGTTGCAAGCGCTGACTGTGTTCGCTCTGCTCACGTGTGAGGCCTCAAACCTGCTTCATATATTGTATATGCGGAGCCAGAATTGCGTGGAGCGCCGATCGGCATTGGCCGCTGGGTTCTATGGATCGCGAAACGCTCCGACACGGCCCAAGAGCTTCGAAGTGATTCCGCGAACGCTCTCGTATTTCGTAGGTTAGCCACGGCCGGACAGTGGATGGCTTGTAGGGCGGACCGTCGCGTGGCCAGGAGGTGGCGGGCCGACCATTGAGGGCGCCGAGGCATCGGGGCCTTGGCGTCCATATCCAGCAGCTGACATGACCTCTCGCAAGACCATAAGATCATTCAGGCGTTTGGAATCGTAGACTTAGCCAATAGGGTCCGGCGATTGGCTAAGTCGACGCTTAGTTTATTTCAGTTCGACCTCAACGAAAGACATGAGGGCGTCGCCTTCGTTAATCACGTTATGTTCGGTTCCTTCAACACGCTTGTAGACGCTTCCGGCGGGCACGTGGTTTGCCTTTACCTCGCCACCCGGCAACTCCAGCCGCATCTTGCACTCTGTGAGCGTGGTGATCACGTAATCCATCCCGTGCGTGTGCCAGCCGGTCTGCTGGCCCGGCTCGAAGTCGAAGCGCGTCACGCGCGTGCGGTCGTCGTCAATCAGCTGTGTGGCGGTGCATGTCATTGTCATGATCGAAGCCTCCGGCGGAAGTATTTGGGGAAAGATGAAAGTCCATACCGCCACAATCGGAATGAAGTGTCCAGACAGCCCAGCGTGGTCCTCAGCCTATTCTACGCGCTTGCCGGGGCATTTTTTCTTGGCCCAAATACCCTTGGAGCAGCTTACGTCCAGGCGCGCCGCTGACATTGGCGCGCAGCCTCGTCAGGTTGCGTAATTTGATCCCTCATCGTCCAGTATCCCCATCAGTTCGGACAGGTGGCGATCGCTTTGCCCGGGATAGCCGTCCAGCTCGCCGGCGGTCTTTTCGGCTATTTCGTCTGACAGCACGCGAAGCGGCTGGCCTGTCTGCAGGGCGCGGATATAGGTCTCGGCTGCGCGTTCGAAGTAGTACATGCGGTTGAACGTGTCGGCGACGCTGTCGCCCAGCACCAGTACGCCGTGGTTACCCATGATCATCACCTTCTTGCTTTGATCGCTGAGCTGCGCAGCACAGCGTTCGCCTTCGCCCTCAAAAGCAAGGCCGCCATAGCCGTCGTCAATCACGTACCGATTAAAAAAGGTGGCGCAGTTCTGATCAATGGGCGGCAGTCTACTGTCGGCCAGACTGGCAAGCACGGTGGCAAAGATGGAATGCACATGCATGACGCATCGCGCGTGGGGGCAGTGGCGGTGTACGGCGCCGTGCAGTCCCCACGCGGTAGGGTCGGGCGCGCCCGGGCGGTCCAGCGTATCGGGATCGTTCGCATCCAGCAGCAGCAAATCGGACGCGCGAATGCGGCTGAAGTGCGCCTGATCGGGGTTCATCAGGAATTGAGTGCCATCCTCGTTCACCGCAAGGCTGAAATGATTTGCGACGGCCTCGTGCAGGTTCAGCCGTGCGGTCCAGCGAAATGCGGCGGCAAGCTGTGTGCGCTGGGTCCAGTGGGTCATGTTGACAGTTTGTGTGCCGGGCTGGCGGTCAGGTATTTGCATGCTGCGCTCCTTGAGGTTTACGGGATCCAGGGACGGGGCCGGTCGGGATATTTTGGTGTGGTGCAATCCGCCTGAAGCAGAAGAATGCGCGATTCGAGGACGAAGTCCAAATCAACACGGCGCGCAAGCGTGGAATCGGTATGGTTTTGGTGGTGCAGGACGCAGGTTTCGCCAGCTGGGCAGGCCGATTCACCCTCGCCGGACTGCGATCGTAATGGTGCTGAGTGGAATCGCAGCCGGTACACCTGAAGGTCGGAATCTTGTTAAAATAAGAGGAAATCGCTGAATTCGGGCTGTGTTGCGTCGCATTTGTGTGCCTAATTCGTCACATGACGGGCTACAACGTCCGCCGGGGGGCTGGGTTCGTTGACCGGACGGGCAAAAAGCCGCATTAGATGCTTCAAGTCGCGTTCACATCGGGAGGCGGCGGATCATGACACAAACATTTCCTGCTACTCTGAGGAGGGACACACCTTGAAAAAGCATCTGCTTAGCACCAGCGCAATCGCCCTGACCGTTGCCATGGCGGCACCTGCCGCGGCCCAGGAATGGGACGTCTCATTCGGCGGCTTCATGAGCCAGCACATCGGTTACGCCGACGTTGGCGGCAGCGCATTCCGCGCACCCGGAGTCAATCAAGACCGTGACGGCGTCTTCATGCATTCCAGCACCGAGATCATCTTCACCCCGTCGATCACGCTGGACAACGGCCTGACCTTCGGTGTGAACGTTCAGCTCGAGGGTGAGAACCAGTCGACGAATGTCAATGCCGCCGGTACTTCGGGTTCGAACACATACATCGACGAAACCTACATGACGATCAGCTCGGACACGCTGGGCCGTATCGTTGTCGGTTCCGAGAACTCCGCCGGTTACTCGCTGATGACCAGCGCACCCGTCGTGACGTCGATGGCGATCAACTCGCCTTCGATCTCGTCGTTCATTCCCTTCAGCGGTGGAGCTGGCGCCGACGCAGCATATCCGGGCGGTTTCCGTCAGGCTGGCCTGTCGTCCTTCACAGAAGTTGCGGGTAACAACGACGCTCAGCGCCTGACCTACTACACACCGTCCTTCAACGGTCTGACAGTCGGCGTCTCCTACGCGCCGAACGCAACCGTCAACGCTGTGAATGGTGCTAGCTTCGACCGCAGCCGCACTCTGAACGACGTCTTTGACATCGGTGTGAATTACAGCCAGACATTCGGCACGACCAGCGTCACGCTGGCGGCGCGTTATGGCACGGCTGACTCGGCAATCCTCGGTGTGTCCGATCCCGAAACATGGGGCATTGGCGCGCAGGTTGGCTTCGGCGCGTTCACCGTCGGTGGTTCGTACGCAGAGAACGACAACGGTTCTGCTGGTGGTGTCGATACCACGGTTGGCGGCGCCTACGGCAACGACAGCGAAGGCTGGAACCTGGGCGTGACCTACGACATCGCTGGCCCGTGGGCTGTCGAGTTCGTCACCTACCAAGGCGAAGTCACAACAGCAACCGGCAGTGCCGACTATGAGGCCTACCGTCTCGGCGCGAGCCGCGATCTGGGCCCGGGCGTCGATTGGGATATCTACATCGCTCAGGTTGACTCCAACAACGGCGATATTGGCGCCGCGCGCCGCACAGTCGACGGCACAGTCATCGGCACAGGCATCAACCTGTCCTTCTAAGACTGGCTGATACGAAAATAAGCGGGAGGGGTGGCAACGCCCCTCCCGTTCGTTTATTTGCGGGGCTGATAGGCAACTTGGCAGCAGGCGCGACAGATGACCAAACCCCAGAAAAAGACCACTCCAGCCTCTGGTGCGAAGCGACCTGTGCCGAAGGCGAGCATCGTTTGGCTGGCCTCCTACCCGAAATCGGGCAATACTTGGGCGCGGATATTCCTCGCCAATTACCTGGCCAATCAGCAAGAACCGGTCTCTATCAACAATGTCCACCGCTTCGCCATGGGCGATTCCATCACCAAGACCTACCGTATGGTCGCGGGGGATGCGTCTGTTGATCTGAATGATGTCCCAACAACGCTGCGTCTGCGCGATGCGGTGCTGCGCGGCATCATCGGCAACGGCGCCGACGTCAATCTGGTCAAGACCCACAATATTCGCGGCGCCGCCTTGGGAACTGAGCTGATCCCGGCGAAATACACCCGCTCCTCTGTCTATATTTTGCGCAACCCGCTGGATATGGTCCTGTCCTACGCGCGCCATTACGGCACGGATGTCGCGCAGGCGGTCGAGACGATCGGACGCAGCGACAATGCAAACGCCAGCGACGAGTCTGCTGTTTGGCAGTTCCTTGGGACTTGGTCGGAGCATGTGAACAGCTGGACCCGCGATGCGCCCTATCCCGGCCTTGTGCTGCGCTACGAGGATATGCTGGCCAAGCCCGAGAAATCCTTTGGCGCGATGGTGCAGCATCTGGGCCTGCCGCTGGACGACGACCGTTTGGACCGCGCCATACGCTTTGCCAGCTTCGACGAGGTGAAGGGGCAGGAGGCCAAGAGCGGCTTTGCCGAGAACCCGGGCAAGAGCAAGACGTTCTTTACCTCCGGCAAGGCGGGCGGTTGGAAAGAGGCGCTGACCGAGGATCTGGTGGAAAAGATCAAAACCGATCACCGCGATACGATGAAGCGTTTCGGGTATTTGTGAGATGAGCAATTTCAAACGTATCATCTGGATCGCGTCCTATCCCAAATCGGGCAACACATGGATGCGCAGCCTTCTGGCGCATTACTTCATGCCGCCGGGGCAGGCGCCCGATATCAATAACCTGCGTAATTTCACCACCGCGGACGTGCGGCAGGATTTCTTTGATGCCGCCAATGGCGGGCCTTACAAAGGCGCGGATCTGGCGGACTGGATGCGTATTCGCCCGCAAGCTCTGCGGCTGATTGCGCAGTCACGGCCCAATCATCATTTCGTCAAGACGCATTGCCAGACGATCCGCATCGCCGGGCAGGATGTGATTCCGGACGAGGTGACATCTGGGGCGATCTATCTCATCCGAAATCCATTCGACTTGGCCCCCAGTTTTGCACGCCACCAATCGGCCGATATCGACACCGCAATCGACCGGATGATGAATCCTGATACCGTCATGGGAACGCCGAATGGCATCTTTGACGTGATGGGCCGTTGGGATGATCATGTCTGGTCCTGGACGCATGCGCCGGGCCTGAAACGCCGTGTGATCCGCTATGAGGACTTGCTCAGAAAGCCCGGAAAAGAGATCCGAGGACTTCTGGAGGTATTTCTGGGCCAGAAGGTCGATGCGGCCAAACTGGCCCGCGCGGTCAAGGCGACGACCTTTGCCAACATGCAAAAACAAGAGCGCGAGCTGGGCTTTACCGAGCGCCCCGAAGGTATGACCAGCTTTTTTGCCAAAGGGCGGGCGGGGGTCTGGAAGGACGATCTGACCCCCGCGCAGGTGGGCCGTATCCGCGCCGCGTTCCTGCCAACGCTGGAAAAATACTATCCCGAGTTGCTGCGGGAAACCGAAGAGTTTGCGGCCAGCGCCTGATGGACGGCGTGGTTGGATCTTGCGCTCAGCACGACTATGTTAAAGTCAGTACAACCCCAGGTGATCCATATGAAATCAACCTTAGCAAAGCTATTTGCGGCGACCTGCCTGACAGGGCTGGTCGCATGTACGCCGAATGTGCCAGCGGGGCGGGCAACGCTTGGCCCTGATCCTACGTTGGGCGGTGGTACGTTTACTTCGCCAGGTGGTATCACGGTTGCGGTGGATGCGCGCAACATCGGCGGGCGCACCGGGATCTGCGGGGTTTGGGCCGAAAGCGCCAGCCAATCGGTTATGACGCGCAATTCAGGCCCGAAAATTCTGGATAGCGGCGGTGTTTCACTGAACGGTGAAGGGGTGGCACAGGGCCTGGGGTTTTTGAGGAAGGTCGAGCCGGCTACATCCTACGCGGGGCTTGAGGCCAACTGTATCACGACGGACCGTGCCTGGCGCGTGGGGGACGAGGCGCGTGCGTTGAAGATCCACCTGCCACGCCAGATCGTCAGAAACGAACTGGATGGCGATCTGGACGGCGGAGGCATCCTGATCTGGTTCCGGCCCGGCGGCCCCAGCGCGCATCCGTCAGATAAAAAACCGTGGACGCACCTGAACGGAACCGGCGTATCTGGCCATCTGAGCGAGTAAGCTTGCGACGACACGTTTCTTTTGGCGTCTGCAAAATCAATAGCAACACAGGTTTCGCTGCGGTAATCCCCGGCCTTTTTAAGCCTGAATACAAAGGATTGAGCCATGATAGACATTACCAGCGTTGGCGGCCTGATCGTTTTGATTTGCGATGTCTGGGCGATCGTTTCGATCTTCGGCTCGCGGGCGTCGGGGGGCAAAAAAGTGCTGTGGATCGTCCTGGTCCTGCTTCTTCCCATCCTTGGGTTCATTCTTTGGCTAATTTTCGGCCCTCGCGCCGCGCGAGGCAACACCTGATGCAGCAGCGCCAACGAGGCAGCGCCCGGGTTCCGATTGGTATCTGGCCTGCGCTCAAAGGCGTTTGGGCGCTGATCGGCGAAAAGAATCTGAACTTGATCGCCTCGGGCATCGGTTTCTATGGCATCTTAGCGACGTTTCCCGCGATTGCCGCGCTGATTGCGCTGTGGGGATTTGTGGCCGATCCCGGCCTTGTGGCTGGGCAAGTATCGGAATTTACGACACTTCTGCCCGATGAGGTCGCTGATTTGTTGACGGCGCGCGTGGCCGAACTGGTAGCGGCTGACGCGACGACACTGGGCTGGGCAGGTTTGCTGTCTGTCGCTGTCGCTCTGTGGTCATCTCGCGCAGGGATTGGCGCGCTGATCGTGGGGCTAAACTCGGTTTATGGCGAGAAAAACCGCGGCGGTTTGCGGCATGTCGTATTGGCCTTCGGCCTTACGGCCGCGATGATCTGCCTTGCGCTGGCCTGTTTTGCGGCTTTGGTTGTTGCACCAATCATGCTCAGCTTCTTGCCGCTGGGGTTTATGGCCACGCTCGTGGCCGGGACGTTGCGGTGGTCGGTTGCCATCGGTACTGTGATGCTGGCATTGGGGCTTCTCTATCGATACGCGCCCAATCGCCGCGGCGTTGCGCGCGCAAGTTGGATTTCACCAGGTGCGATTGCCGCTACCGTGCTGTGGGCGTTGGCGACATGGGCATTTACCGTCTACCTGCAAAACTTCGGCAACTATAACAAAATCTATGGATCGCTTGGGGCGGTTATCGTGCTGCTCCTGTGGCTCTACCTCAGTGCGTTCGTCTGTTTGCTGGGCGCAGCGCTGAACGCAGAGCTGGAATTGCAACAGCGCAAGGATACAACGCGCGGCCCCGCCAGACCGATGGGCCAGCGGGGCGCCTTTGTGGCAGATAACCTTAGCCGGGAAGCAGAGCGCAGCGACTAAGCGCGTGGGCGGTGGACGTTACCTGCCAGCCGGACCACGCCCCCGCGCAGCAGCTGCAGCGTTGAGACCTATAATAAAGGCCTCCGCCAACGGCGGCATTGCGCCGGGATTAGGCGGGGTGGTCGGATTGTTCAGTGGTGAACGGGGCGCAGCGCTGACCTCACGCTTGGCAGACGATGAGACTATGCCGAACGCTATCAGCCCTATGCCAATGTAAACACCTGCCAGGATGAGCGCAGCTGCCAAGGCAGAGTATACATCCTCAAGCATTATCCACGCAGCCGAGGTCAAGAAACCCACCCCTACGGCGACAAAAATGCCGCCTACGACGCCGATCAGCGCGCGCCTTATGGCGCGCGCCGAGCGGTCTTTGATTGCTGATATGAGGCCCATATCGGGAATCAGCGGCGTGATGTGGACAAAATGCCCACGACAAAGCCGAGTGCGGCAGCCATACCCAGTGACAACGCTGGCTTTTCCTGCACAAAGTCATGCGCCTGTGCGTTCAGAGCGTTCGCTTGCGCCTGTGCTGCGGACACAGCGTCGGCGCCTCGCTCGCGCGCTTGGTCAAACCGTTTTTGGGCGGCGTCTGTCATGCTGTCTCGCTGGGCCTTGGCCATCTGTCCCAAGGTTTCGGTGATCGCGCCGATGTCCTGGCGCAATGTGGCGATCTGCGCGTTAAGGTCATCGCTGTCGGGCGTAGTTACTTTTGTCTGTGCCATTCTCTGGTCTCCTGAAACTTGAACGTCTGTCAGTCACTGAAACGCAACCGCCCTTGATTGGTTCCCATGGATATTTCCCAGTGCGCCGGAACCCTGATGAAAGGTGAGGCGTTTTCGAGAGAACAACGTAAATCTACACCACTGAATTGTAGAAACCTCATTATAGAAGGAGATCATTATGCTGTACTGGGCCGTCGTTTTCTTGATTGTTGCATTGGTCGCCGCCGTATTTGGCTTTGGCGGCATCGCCTCGGCGTCTGCTGGAATTGCGCAGATCCTGTTCTTTATCTTCATCGTGCTGTTCGTTATCGCGCTGCTGGCCCGTGCGTTTCAGGGCAGGGGGCCGCGTTAACGCCACCGTGCTGACGGGGGTAACTCCTCAATATCCAAACGCTAACGCAAAAAAGCCGCCGACAAGGATATGTCGGCGGCTTTGCTTATGTGATCAGATCAGACTTAAGCGGTCTTCAGCGTTTCCGTTGACGAAAAGAACATCGCCTGACTGACAGCCGAACGCACCTGATCTTCGCTGTAGGGTTTTGCGATTACAAAAGCTGGCTCCGGCTTGTCGCCGGTTAGCAGGCGCTCGGGGAACGCGGTGATGAAAATCACAGGAAGTTCGCCTATCTGATCCAGCAGCGTTTTTACCGCATCGATCCCGCTGGAGTTGTCGGCCAGTTGAATGTCAGCAAGTATGAGATCGGGTGTTTTTTGCAGACCCAATTCAATTGCGGCATCGCGTGTCCGGCCGATACCGGTAACATTGTGGCCCATGGACGTGACAATGCTATGCAGGTCCATCGCGATGATCGCCTCGTCTTCGATGACAAGGACGTCGCCGGACATGCTGTTTTCGATGTCCTTGCGCGCTGTTGCTATCAGATCCTCGGCGTCTGCCGCGCTGATGTCCATGATAGCGCCAATTTCCTCAGGGCTGAATTCCTCAATCGAATTGAGCAGCAGCGCCTGTCGTGTGTCAGGGGTCAAATAGCGCATGTGATCTTGCGCCGCTGTCTCCAGTTTGCGGATGGATGGCGTGTCCGCGTCGCCAGTATCCGGGGCACCGGCGCTTTGCCAAACCAGACGAAACGCGCGGAACAATGCCACGCGCGGCGACGGATCATGGGCGTAAGCGGCGCGATCCTCCAAGATCGCCTCAAGCGTTGCCGTTGCAAAAGCATCACCGCTTGTCTGGCTGCCGGTTAGCGCGCGCGCATACCTCCGCAGATAGGGAAGGTGGTGCGCAATCTGCTGAGAGAAATCCGGCTGTGTGTCAGAAGTACCCATTGTTGCTCCGTATTCGTTCGATATATTTCGGTGTATGTGCGGAACCAACTCGCAGCATCTGCGTTCGGTTCCAAGTGGGGTTAATAAAACGGCATCTCTACAGTGACGGTTGAGGCGACAAACTATGAATTGGCAGACGTGATGACGACAGGCAAGAGTGACGGGGATCCAAGTGGCAGCAATACGCCGCAGGCGCGACCGAAACGCGACCAGATCGATGAAAGTCTGAGGCGTGTCTATGATGACATGCTCGATGACAGCGTGCCGGACCGGTTCGAGGATCTTCTGCGTCAATTGCGCGAGCAGGACAGCCGAAAATGACACGGAAAAATGTTGACGCAAGTGGCCTGCCGCTTGATCCGCGCGATGAAATCATCACGCATCTCAAACCGATGCGCGCGTTTGCGTTGTCGCTGACCCGTGACATGGCCCGCGCCGATGATCTGGTTCAGGATACCGTGGTCAAGGCGTGGACCAATATTGATAAATTCACTGTAGGCACCAACATGCGTGCGTGGCTTTTTACCATTTTGCGCAACACGTTCTATTCCGAGCGCCGCAAAGCCAAGCGCGAAGTCGCCGACGTTGACGGCGCCATGACCGAGCGGATGTCGGTCAAACCGGCCCATGACGGCCATCTGGCCCTGACTGATTTTCGGCGCGCGTTTGAACAGCTTCCCGCTGAGCAGCGCGAGGCCTTGATATTGGTCGGTGCCCAAGGCTTTGCCTATGAAGAAGCGGCCAAGATGTGCAATTGTGCTGTTGGCACGGTCAAAAGTCGCGCCAATCGTGGGCGCAAGCGGCTGGCCGAATTGCTGCACATGCGTGAGGACGAGGCGATGGAACTGACCGATCAAGCGACAATTGCTGTAATAAGTCGTAGCTCAGGCTCAATTTGACAATGGACCAGCTTCGTGCGGAAAGAGAGGCGACGCCCGAACAAGGGTGGCAATCCTTGGGCCGGCGAAATGCTCTTTTACCGCGCGTTGCGCTGCTTTTGACCCTTGCGCTATTGCCACTGGGCATCATTGCTGTCGCGCAGACGCAGCGTGCGGTCGATACGGCACGCGATACATATCGCGCAAGTCTCAGCGCGCAGACCTCCCGCCTTGCTCAGCCCGAACGTGAGGCGATCCAAAGCGCCCAAGGTATTACGCGGGGTTTGGCGGACGCGTTGGTCGTGATGGGGCCGACGGATGCCCTATGTACCGACCTGATGCGTTATTCCAGCTCGCGTAACGACCGGGTTGTTTTCCTGGGGTTTGTCGATAACGAACGGCGCTCGCAGTGCAATAATTTTGGAAATTCCTACGACTTCAGCGAAGTCGAAAGTCTGCGAAACGCAATGCAGCGGGGCACTTTTACTATTAGTTTCAACGCGTCGGGCGGGGCCAGCCGCAAGCCGGTGGTGATTGTGCAGCAGCCAGTCTTCAACGAGCAGGGCGTGTTCAAGGGGTTCGTCAACCTGTCTGTGCTGACCGAAGATTTGGTTGCGCAGCGTAGGGCTGACCGCATGTCCGAAGACGCCGTGCTGGTTACTTTTAACGATGCGGGACAAGTTTTGACTGCGGACCGTCCGACCGGCCAAATAGACGCATTTTTGCCAGCAGACACCTCGCTCGTGGATCTTGTCGGCGGTGGAAAACAATTATTTACGGAAGAAACGAAGACAGGCGCGCTGCGCGAATTTGCCGTGGTGCCCATCATCGAAGGCAAAGCCTATGCCTTGGGCAGTTGGAACCCGGCCCGACCGCAGATGCGCGATCGGGCGTTCTCGACGTTGACGCTGCTATTTCCGCTGTTGATGTGGTTGATCAGTCTGGTTGTGGCGCTGGTTGCGATCCGCCTTCAGGTAATTCTTCCGGTGCGTATTCTCGGCCGCCAGATGCGCGACTTTGCCGAGGGGCGCCGTGTGTTCCGCAGCGATGCATTGGACAGCGCCCCCAGTGAGCTGCGCGAAATTGGCGAGACGTTTGCCATCATGGCGCAGAAGGTTATCCGGGACGAGGCCGATCTGGAAAACACGGTTCACGAGCGCGACGTGCTGATCAAGGAAGTGCACCACCGGGTTAAAAACAACCTGCAACTGATGTCGTCGATCCTCAGCATGCAGGCTCGTGCGGCACCTTCGCAGGGCACGCGCACTGCGCTGCGCAAGGTGCAGGACCGTCTGACCAGCCTCGCCGCCGTTCATCGGGGCTTGTACGAGACGCCGATGGTGAGCCAGGTGCGCGTCGATACGCTGCTGGACGATCTGCTGCGTCAGTTGGCAACACTGGGCGGCAACGTCTCAGCGCCGCTGGATGTCGATTTCGATTTGAAGCCGGTTACTTTGGTGCCTGATCAGGCTGGACCAATGGCCATGCTGGCCGCCGAAGGCTTCACCAATGCGCTGAAATACGGCAGCGCCGGTCCGGACGGTCGCCGCATAATCCGCGTCCGCTTGTTCCCGGACCCCGAAGCGCCGGATATGGTCGTGTTCGAAATATCGAACTTCGTGATGGCGGGTGTTGACGGCGAAATTGAGCAGGGTCTGGGGCTAAAGTTGATTCAGGCGTTTTCTGCGCAACTGGATGGCCGCCTCGTCATTAACGAAGAAGACGGCGACTGGTATGTCATGCAGGTTCGTTTCAGGGTACAGGAGTTCGAGCCGGACCAGCACACGCCGCGTGTGTGACGAAACTCAATGGAGGCCGCGATGAAGGTGACGCGCGATGGCGAAGGCGCAGTGATAGATGCGGCCGATCTGGGCAAGCTGTTCGATCTGCCTGCCGCCGATGTGGCAGCCGCCATGCGCGCCGGTGAAATTACCAGCCAGTTCGAGACAGGCACAGGCGCCGATGCGGGAAACTTCCGGCTGACGTTCTGGTATGGTGCGCGGCGGGTGCGCCTGACCTGTGCCGCGGACGGCACCGTGCTGAAAACACTGCGTAGCAGCACAAGCCGCGACAGTTTGGGAGTGAAAAAAGCGGACGACACCGGGTCGTCCGCGTAATTCTCAACGGCGCGGCTGTTGCGCGGTCAGGACGCGCGGCTGAACCGCACTCCTTCGGGCATATGCGCATCCAGCGCGCTGGCGACGATCCGCGTCAGTGCGCGACCCTCCGGCAGTAATGTCAGCGCCTTGTCATCCAGCGTCACAAATGCGCCAAAGCGTGCGGCTATCTGCGCCAGATCGCTGTCCAGGCCCGCGGTCAATTCGCCATAGCGTGCATGCAGGGCCGCGCGGTCGATGACAAACTCGCACATCAGCATTTCAATCGCATCGGCGCGCATCAGATCATCCGCACTCATCACATGCCCGCGCGCGCCGGCCAGCTGTCCGGCCTCGATCCGCTGGATATAGGCTGCGGTCGCGGCGGCGTTCTGGACATAGCCATCGGGCAACCGCGAGATGGACGAGGCGCCCAAGCCAATAAGCGTGGCACAGCTGTCGGCGGTATATCCTTGGAAATTGCGCCGTAAACGCCCCTCATCTTTGGCCAGCGCCAATTCGTCGCCCGGGCGGGCGAAATGGTCGATGCCGATAGGTTCGAACCCGGCGGCGCAGAATTTCTCGGCCGCCAGTTCGGACAGACGGTGGCGGGCCATGTCATCGGGCAGGGCATTTTCGTCAATCAGTTTCTGCCGCTTGGCCACCCATGGCACATGCGCATAGCCGAACAGCGCGATGCGTTCGGGTCCAAGCGTCAAAACTTTGGCGACGGTATCGACGATGCGCGCCTCGCTTTGATGGGGCAGGCCATAGACCAAATCGCAGTTCAGCGACGTGACGCCGGCAGCGCGCAGATCGTCCACGCAGGCACGGGTGATGTCATAAGGTTGCTCGCGCCCGATGGCTGCCTGCACTTCGGGGTCGAAATCCTGAATGCCGATACTGGCACGGTTCATGCCCTCGGCGGCCAGCGCGTCGATCTTGGCGCGATCCACCATGGTCGGGTCGATCTCGACCGAAAACTCCCAATCGGCAGCGGGCGGAATGGCCGCCTTGACCGCGCGGGCAAGGCGATGGATCAGATGTGGAGGCAGAATCGTCGGCGTACCCCCGCCCCAATGCAGTCGGCCCATGCGTAGCCCTGCGGGGATCGTCTTGGCCACCAGCTCCAACTCTGCTTCGAGCGTGCCGATATAGCTCTCGACCGGGCTGAGCGTTTTGGTGCCCTGCGTGCGACAGGCGCAGAACCAGCACAAGCGCTCGCAGAAGGGGATGTGCAGATAAACCGACACCGGCTGGCCTGGGTCCAACGCGGCCAGCGCATCGGCCTGAAACGAACTGCCCACGGCGGGGGAAAAGACCGGCGCCGTCGGGTACGAGGTGTAGCGGGGCACGCGGGCGTCAAAGAGACCCAGTGCGCGAAGTGTGTCCATGTGTTCCATGTGGATGCTGTCGCACAACTGTGCGGCGCAGACCTTGTGCCAGATCAAACTTGGCGCGATATTGCGCAGCATCGTCGAAAGGTATGTTTTGATGGAGCTGATCCCAGTGGGAGTGCAGGCGGCCCTATGGGGACTGGTTGCGGGTGGTGCGCTGCTGGTGGGTGCCGCTGCGGGATATTTCCTGCGCCTGCCTGCCGTGCTTGCATCGTCGATTATGGCGTTCGGGATCGGTGTGCTGGTGTCGGCGCTGGCGTTCAACCTCATGGACGAGGCGTTCAGCATCAGCGGCACCGGCGCCGCTGTTACCGGCTTTGTCGGCGGCGCGGCGCTCTATGCGCTGGCAAACGCCGTACTTGCGCGGGCAGGCGCACGCGAGCGCAAGGTTTCGGGCCGCGCTCCTGCTGCCAGTGCCGCCGCATCGCTGGCCATCGCCATCGGATCACTGCTGGACGGTATTCCCGAAAGCGCGGCGATCGGTATATCGCTATTGGACGGCGAAGGCGTGGCGCTGGTGACGCTGCTGGCAATCGTGATCTCAAACATCCCCGAAGGACTGTCCAGTACCATCGGAATGAAACGGGCAGGCAAATCGGCTGCCTATATTTTTGGCATCTGGATCGCCATCACGCTGGCGTGTAGCTGTGCGGCGTTTCTGGGTTATACCGTGATCGGATCGCTGGCGCCGTTCTGGATTGCGGCAGCCACTGCCTTTGCCGCCGGAGCGATCTTTGTCATGCTGATCGACACGATGATTCCCGAAGCATTTGACGAAATTCATGCCCTCTCAGGGCCAATTGCTGCAGTAGGGTTTCTGCTCGCCTTTACTGCGACGCACTTGCTGTAACGCTGCGGGCAACAAAAAGGGCGGCCATTCGGCCAGCCCCTTGAAACTCGTTACCAAACTAAAGCGAATTACTTTTTGGCAGCAGTGTGATGCCCGCCGATAAACCATGCATCTTTGCTGACACCGCGGCTGACGGCGGTGTAGAGGTCTGCAGTTTCCTCGTCGCCCGCGTCGCCGACTTCTTTCATGCCTTCATGTACCAGCGTCACGAATTGCATCATCCGCTTTTTCAGCTCGTCGATGTGCGTGTCCTGGTGGACCGCATCGCGTGGGTAACCGTCAAGCTTGCCATTCTTTTCGACGCCTTCCAGCGTTCCATCGGCGGTGCCGCCCAAGATGACAATACGCTCGGCGATTACGTCTACATGTTCGTCCATGCGTGCGCGAACCTCGTCCAGAAGCTCGTGAATTCCGATAAAGCTGGGGCCTTTGATATTCCAATGCGCCTGTTTCAACGCCAGTTGCAGTTGGATACCTGTCGCGAGTGAGGTGTTCAGGTGGTTGATCGATGCTTCGCGGGCGTTGTCGCTGAGGTAGTCTGTGAACTTCTCTGTCATGTAATGTCCTTTCGATTAGGTCGCTTCGCAGGGAAGGGATGTAAACCCCGCCCGCGGTCTCTGACACTATTACGCAGCACGAGGCGCTACGGTTCCACCCAGCGCCCACATTAAACGACTTAGCACGCGATCTGCGACAAGCGGTCGCGGCGCAGTGTCAGCGCCCGCGCATGATCATGCGGAATCGAAGCTGATCGAAGATTACGGCGAGGATAAGAAGCGTGCCCAGCAGGACCATCTGCATATAGGAACTGACCTGCGCCAGGTTCATGCCGTTCTGCACCAGGATGATGAAGAATCCGCCCAGAACCACGTTTTCGACCCGGCCCAGGCCGCCGCGCAGTGAAACCCCCGCGATCACGCAGGCGGCGATGGATTCCAGTGCGATGGTGCCGCCCAGATTCGCCTCGCCGGATTCGATCCGCGCGGTCAGCAAAAGGCCGGTCAGCGCGGCGATCAGCGCGCACAGTATATAGGCAATCATCAGCGTCCGGCGCGTGTTGATGGCCGACAGATGCGCGGCCTTGATATTGCCACCCACGGCGTAGATCTGCGCGCCCAGACGGGTGCGCGACATGAAAACCCACATCAGTGCGATGCAGACCGCCGCCACGATCACCGGCACCGGAATGCCCCAGAGGCGGCCAAAGCCAAAGACGTTGCCGAACGCGTAGGGCAGGCCGGACACCGGGATACCGCCCGTCAGGAACAGCGCAAGACCCGCGCCGACCGACGAGACGCCCAGCGTCATGATGAAGGGCGACACTTCGAACACGGCGACGCCAATGCCGTTAATCCCGCCGACGACGATGGCGGCGCCGAAGCCCGCAAGCGCGCCAATTGCAATCGCCAGCCAGACCGCATCGGGGAATACCGGCACCATCGCCACCATCACAGTTGCCGACACGACCGAGCTGAGCGCGATGACGGTACCGACCGACAGATCGAAGCCGCCCGAGATCAGCACCAGCATCTGGCCCAGCGACACAAGGATCAGATAAACCGACTGACGCCCCACATTGACCAGATTCTGAACCGTCAGAAACTTGTCCGACAGGATGGTGAACACAATCAACGCAATCCCAAGGAAAAAAGGCAGGACGCCCACACGGATAAACACCCGTTTCAGCAGATTGTCCTGCGGCGCAGCATCCGGGCCGGTGGGAGGCGTCATGCGGTTTCTCCTGTTTCGTCAAAGAAATGGCGCAGCACGTTATCTTCTGCGCGCTGATCGCCGGTCAGCTCGGCGGAAATACGGCCCTCGGCCATTACCAGCACGCGGTGCGCAAGATTCAGCACTTCGGGCAGATCAGATGAGATCACGATCACCGCCTTGCCCGAGAGGCAAATTTTGCGGATCAATCCGTAAATCGCCGCGCGCGTCCCCATATCCACGCCGACTGTCGGCTCGTCAAAGATGTAAAGCTCGGCTTCATGGCCCAGGCTTTTGGCGAAAAGCACCTTTTGCTGGTTGCCGCCGGACAGTTGCACGACGGGTTTCGGACGATAGCTTTCGCGCAGCTCGACCGTCGCGAAGATGTCGGCGGCCGCGTCACGCAGCGCGCGGGGCCGGATGAACGTCCCGCGCGTGTCGCGTCCCATCATCAGGTCGATGCATAGGTTCTGCCAGCCGCTCTTGGCCAGATCCAGGCCCTCGCTCTTGCGATCAGACGTCAGGTAATGGATGCCCGCAGCCATAATATGCCGGGTGGGAACGCCGGTGATATCCGCGCTCTTCCAGCGGACAGTACCGCTGCGAACCGGCTGGATACCCATAAGTGCGCGGAACAGGCGCGATTTGCCCGAGCCGACCAGTCCGGCGATTCCCAGCACCTCGCCGCGCCGGGCGGTCAGGGACGCGCCGCGCACGCCCCATGCGTTCAGGTTCTCCACCTCAAGCAGCACGCGGCCTGCCATGTGAGCTATCTGGGGATAAATGTCGCGGATCGCGCGCCCAACCATCATTTCGACCAGCGTCGCCTCGTCGGTATCGGCCATCAGGGTGGTGCCAATACAGGCGCCGTCGCGCAGCACGGTGACACGGTCTGCGATACGCTCGAATTCGTGGATGCGGTGCGAGATATAGATGATCGCAACGCCCTGCTGCCGCAAGCGCAGGATCGTCTTAAACAGGTGGTCAACTTCGCGGTCGGTCAACGACGCCGTCGGCTCGTCCAGGATCAGCACCTTTGGGTCGCCGCGATGCGCCTTGGCGATTTCGACCATCTGCTGTTGCGCCCGGCTGAGATGCGCGACCACCGCACCCGTCGGCACATCAAAGCCGAGACTGTCCAGCAGCGCCTGAGCGGCATTGCGCATGGCGCGGTGGTCTGTAAACGGGCCATAGCCCGGCTCGCGGCCCAGAAACATATTTTGGGCAACTGTCATAGTGGGGATCAGCGAGAATTCCTGGAAGACGGTATAGATGCCAGCCGCCTGCGCATCCGCGACCGAGCCAAAGCGCACTCTGCGGCCGTCGACCAAAATCTCGCCCTCCGACGGAATGTTGGCCCCCGCCAGCAGCGAGATCAGCGTTGATTTACCGGCCCCGTTCTCGCCGAACAGCACATGGACTTCGCCCGCCATCACGTCGAAATCAACATCCTCCAGCGCGACGACGCCGGGGTAGACCCGTGTCAGGCGCCGTGTCTGGATCATGGGGGTATCAGTCATTATTGCATGCGCGCTTTGAAGGGAGCCGCCGGGCGGCTGGGTTCAGGTTATTGGACTGAGAAGACCGGCGAGAAATCTTCGGGGGGCAGCACGGTGCTGCGGTCGGTCTCGGCGATATTGTCCTGATTGATGACGAATATCCTGGGGCCGACATGCTTAATCACGTCCTTGCCCTCAAGGATGCGAACGGCTTGATCGACCGCCATGCGCGCCTGAATTACCATGGAATCCGCCGGCGCGGCGGTGATGAACCCCCGCTCAATCCCCGTCCAGACGCCGGGCGTCAGGTAAAAGGCCAGGATGCCGGTCTGCTCCGCTAGTCCGCGCGAGCGGAGGGCGCCTTGCGCTGCCTCTGCCGTCACGGCGGTGCCGGCGATATAGTCAACCTCGGGATTGGCTTGCAGCACGTCCTCGACCAGCTTCAGCTGCGCCTCTTTGCCGGTGTCGCCATAGCGCGGCTCCAGCACGGTGACGGCGGACCCCTCGACAGCGGCCATAAAGCCGGTATTTGCCGCCTCGACCCAACCGGCGCCGGCCGGGCCGGGGAACCAGCCGACAGTGACCTCATCACTGCCTGCCGGGTGCTTCTCGGCCAGATACTTGCCGATCTCGCTGCCCATCGTGTTGAACGATACCAGCGCCTTGGCGGCGATATCCTGCGACGAAACGCCGTTGATCACGTCAATCACCGGAATGCCCTTGCCGGCCACTTCGGCGATGACCGAATTCAGACCGTCAAAGGAAATCGCCCCGACGATCACCGCATCGGCGCCGCCTGCGACGCAATCTTCGATCTGGCTGATCTGGGTGGCCAGTTCGGTATACCCGCCCGCCTCGGTCACGTTCAGCTTGACGCCAAGGCGGCGGGCCTCTTCGACCAGACCATAGTCGACGCCGAGGAAGTAGGCGTCTTTCATATGGGGCAGAACGGCGCAGATGCTCCATGCCTTTTCGGACTTGTCCAGCGCCTCGTAGGTCACGGCGCTGCGCGTGCCACCCGCGTCAAACGCTGGTGTCGTTTCCTCGGCGGGGTAGGGGAACCACGCGTCCTGCGCCAGCGCCGCGCCCGGCAAGAATGCCGCTGTCAGCGCCGTGGTGAGTGTCAGTCTGGTCAAACTCCTGGTCATTGGTCGATACTCCCTTGGTTTTTATGGGCGGGCTTTTGCCCGCCTCTTTTGATTGTGGCGCGACCCTCAGGTGAGGGTCGCGCGGATCTTTTCCAGCCGGGCGAGGCGTTCGTGGCGCGCGTCCAGCGCTTCGGTCATGTCGACCTGCCGGAACCGGACCGGCGTGTTGGGCTGGAGCTGTCCGATCAGATCCATATCGGCGGAAATGACCGCGCCGATGGTGAAATACCCGCCGCCCGACACTGCGTCGCGGTGCAGCACGATGGGCTCCGTTCCGCCGGGGATCTGGATCGAGCCGTAGGAATAGCAGCCATCAACGATGTTCGACGGGTCCGAGCCTGCGCCGAAAGGCTGCTCGCGCTCGACAAACTCCATCGAATGGCCGCCGCGGAACCGGTATCCCATGCGGTCGGCCTCGGGCGCGACCCTCCATTCGTCGTCAAAGAACTGCTGTTGCGAACCTTTCGTCAGACGGTGCCAGTAGAGTCCCGGCAAAACGCGCAATTCCGCCGGTTTTGGCTGCGTCGCCAGCAGGCTTTGATCCAGCGTTCGCTCTTTGGCGTTGGCGGGCGCCTTGCCGACCGGCACGGTGTCACCCGCAGCCAGTGCGCGCCCCTCAAAGCCACCAAGCGCACCGATGGGATAGGTGGACCGGCTGCCAAGGGCCGGGGGCGTGTCGATGCCTCCAGCGATGGCGATATAGATACGCGCGCCGGTTTTCAGGTAGCCGAATTTCAGCGTCTGGCCTGCCTTGACCGCAAAGGACGCCCAGCAGGCGCGCGGTTCGCCATCGACGAATACGGGCATTTCCGCCCCGGCGACGGAAACCAGTGCATCGTGGTTAAATTTCAGCTCCGGCCCCATGAACACCGCCTCCAGCCCCGCGGCATCCTCGGGGTTGCCGACCAGCATGTTGGCGATGCGCATCGCCGCGCGGTCCATCGCGCCGCCCTCGGGAATGCCGAGGTGGAAGTAGCCCGGACGCCCCAGATCCTGAATGGTGGTCAAAAGGCCGGGTTTGATCACTTCAAACGTCATTGAGAGCCTCCATCAGCTTGGCGTTGGTGACGTTCATGTCGGTGTTGAAATCTTCCAGATCGAAGGTCACCTCGGCGATGCGGGGCGTATAGGTGCCGTCCTCGACACCCTTCAGGATGCGGTCATATTCGGCGCGGTCGATCGGCTTCCATTTGACAATGTCGCCGGGTTTGAAGAACACCATGAAGTCCTTGAGGTAGCTGACCTTTTGATCGGCATCAAAGATCGTCATCGGGGTGATGCCGAACATCTGATACCCGCCCGCGCCGCGCACGGAATAGATGCAGGAGAAACAGCCGCCATAGCCGACCGTCTGCTTGGGCGTGTCGGTGCGCGGCTTGAGGTATTTGGGCACCTGAAGCTGCTTTTCCCGCTCGACCAACTGGTAGAGGAAAGGCAGGCCGGACACGAACCCGACCATCGACACGAACCATGGCGCGCTGTGGTGCGCCTCGATGAATGCTTCGGCGCTGTCATAGCCATTGATGCGCGCGGCATAGTCCAGATCGGTCCCCGAGGGGTCCTGATGGCGCTCGCGAAAGCGCATGACGCAGTCGTGTGTCCACGGATCCTGATAGAAGACGGGCACCTCAATGATCCGCGTCTCCAGACGCTTTTCGGCGTTGATGGCCTTTTCTTCAAACTCTTTTAATTTAGCCATCATATTTTCGGGGGCGATCACGTCGGGATCATACCGCACCTGAAAGGAGGCATTTGCCGGGCAGATTTCGCGCACGCCGTCGACGTTGGCGTCCTTCGCCGCATTGCTCATGGCGAGTGATTTGAAAAAGGCGTCCAGCGACATTTCCTCATCCATCTCGACAAAGATATGCTCGTCGCCGCCGTATGAATACCGTGTCTTCACGATGCTCCTCCTGTTTGGCTGTTGAGGTTGCCTGCGTCCAGCCACGGCTCCAGCCATTGGGTGTGGACGCGGCCTGCGCGCACGTCCGGCGATTTCGCCAGCGCCTTGTGCAGCGGGATGGTGGTCTTGAGTCCGCCGATCTGTATGGCGTCCAGCGCGCTCGCCATCTTGTCTATGGCCGCCTCGCGCGTCCCGGCATGGACGATCAGCTTGCCGATGAGCGAGTCGTAGAAGGGCGGGATCTGGTAGCCCTCGTAAAGGAAATGATCGACGCGGATGCCATCCGAGATCGGCAGGTCAAGCGTGCCGACGACACCGGGGAAGGGCATGAACTTGTTCAGCGGATCCTCGGCGTTCAGCCGTACCTCAATGGCGTGGCCCTTGCGATGGATGTCAGATTGCACCACCGGCAGCGGCTCGCCGCCCGCGACGCGGATCATCATGGCAACCAGATCAAGGCCGGTCACCATTTCGGTCACCGGGTGTTCGACCTGAATGCGGGTGTTCATCTCGATAAAATAGAACTCATCCGACGCCGCGTCATAGAGATACTCAACGGTGCCTGCGCCGCGATAGCCCACGGCACGGGCCAGATTAACGGCGGACGCGCACATCGCCTCGCGCGTGGGTTCGGGTAGATCGAAGGCCGGCGCCTCCTCCCACACCTTCTGGCGGCGGCGCTGGAGCGAGCATTCGCGCTCAAAGCAATGGATCGCATCGGTGCCGTCGCCCATGATCTGCACTTCGATATGGCGCGGCTGGGGGATGAACTTTTCGATATAGATGCCGCCATCGCCGAAGGCGGCCTGTGCCTCCTGCCGGGCTTGGGGTGCGAGTTTGGCCAGATCGCCCGGCGTCTGGGCTATGCGGATGCCGCGCCCGCCGCCACCTGCGGATGCCTTGATCAGGACAGGATAGCCGATCTGGTCGGCAAGTTTGGCCGCAACTTCCATATCGTCAATGCGCCCGTCCGAGCCTGCGACAACCGGCACGCCGGCCGTCTCGGCGGCCTGCCGGGCCGAAACCTTGTCGCCCATCCGCTCGATCGTGTCGGCAGAGGGGCCGACAAAGATCATGCCCGCCGCCTCGACCGCGCGGGCAAAGCCGGGGCTTTCGGCCAGAAAGCCGTAGCCGGGATGCACCGCATCCGCGCCTGCATCATTGGCTGCCTGCACGACGCGCGCCACATCCAGATAGGATTTCGCAGCCTGCGCCGGGCCGATGCATACGGCCTCGTCGGCCATGCGCACGGCCAGCATATCGGCGTCGGCCTCGGAATGGGCTTGGATGGTGTGGATGCCCAAGCTTTGCGCCGCGCGCACGATCCGAACCGCGATTTCGCCCCGGTTGGCGATGAAAAGGCGCTGGATGCTCACGTTATTTCAACGTCGCCAGCACGTCACCAGCCGACACGGCGGCCTCATTCTCGACCGCGTAATCGGCGAATGTGCCGGCCTCCTCGGCCTGCACCTCGATGAAGGATTTCATCACTTCGACAAGCCCGATCGTGTCGCCCACGGCAACGCTGTCGCCGGGCGATTTGAACGCCGCATCCTCGGGCGAGGGGCGGTGATAGAAGGTGCCGGGAACCGGGGATTGAATGTTGGCCATGGTTTTGTCTCCTGATTGGATGATCTCAGTTGCCGCGCGCCAGAACATCACGGGCGGGGGCGATGGTGATGCCGTTGTCCTTCAGCGCCGTGCGGATCGCGTGCAGGATATCCAGCGCGCCGGGCGTGTCGGAGTGAACGCAGATCGATTCAAACGCGACCTCGATGCTTTTGCCGCTGGCCGTCTCGACGGTGCCCTCCTGACAGGCGCGCAGGCATTTGCGCGCGAGTGCCTCGGGGTCCATCGCTGCGGGCTTGCGGGTGAAGACGATCATACCATCGTCACCATAGTCGCGGTCGGAATAAAACTCGCGCACCACCGGATGAGACAGACGCGTGGCGACCTCGTAGGTTTTCGAGGCGCCCATGCAGAACAGGATCAGATCGGGGCTCGTCTGGCGCAAGGTTTCCACCAGATGGCGCGACAGCTCCTCGTTGCGGGCGGCCTCCATATAAAGGGCGCCATGCGGTTTTACGTGCTGAAGTGTCACGCCGTGGCGACGCCCGAATTCGCGCAGCGCACCGATCTGGTAGAGAATGTCGTTGACCAATTCATCGGCGGCGGCATCGATGCGACGGCGTCCGAACCCTTGGAGATCCTTATAGGCCGGATGCACGCCCAGCCCCACGCCATGCGCTTTGGCCAGTGCGGCGACGCGGTTCATCGAATTAGGGTCGCCTGCGTGAAATCCGGCGGCGACGTTGGCGGAGCTGATGACCTCAATCAACGCCTCGTCTGGTGCGTCGCCATAGGACCAGTGGCCGAACCCTTCGCCCATGTCGCAATTCAGATCGACGATCTCGCGCATGCCGCATCTCCCCCTTGGCTGTTCAGCATTCAGCATAGAGACTGCACCGGTCGTTAACCTTTGTAAATTTCAATTTCGTGAGGTTGTATTATCGAATAATTCGACAACTTGGGATCCACCGATGACGGGGCGCGCGAATGAGCTTCAGCCAGCTTGAACTTTGGGGATGTCCGCAAACCGTGATGGTCGGTTAAGCGGACGAGGTCGCTCTTGTCACTTTGTCAACCGATCGGCCAGTCTACGAGGATCGGACGGAGCAGGACGAGAGTGTCCGATCTTCTGAGTAACTGCGCTTCGATCAATGCTTCCTGAGAGAAGCAAGGACGATGACGATTTCCAAGGAATTACACGACGAACTTCTGAAAGGCTGCGAGCCGCCTGAGGATCGGCCTGGCGACACCGGGCTGATGCAAGAGCTCAAGATCAGGCGGACGGAGCGCATGTTGGGTGCGGAACTGACGTCCCATCTGGGCTATGAGGACGGCAAAGAGGCGCCAACCGAGCCAACCTAACCGGCACAACGGCACATCAGCCAAGCGCCTGAAAGGCCAGGACGGCGACATGCCGATCTCGGTTCCCCCTGACCGGGACGGCAACTTCCAGCCCGAACCGGTCAAGAGAGGCCAGACACCGATTGACGGAATGGATGACAAGATCATCGGTCGCTACGCGGCCGGTCTGACTGTGCGTGATATCCGGCCTATCTTGAGGACGTCTATGACCTTCAGGTCTCGCAGGACCTGATCAGCCGCGTCACCGGCGCCGTTCTGGACGAGGTCCGAGAGTTGCGATTCCGGACGCTGGACCGGATGCATCCGATTATCATTTTTGACGCGCTAGAGGTCAAAATTCGCGATGCCGACAGCCGCATGGTCAAGAGCAAGGTCGTCTATGTGGCCGTGGGCTTCTTACGCGATAGTGTGCGCGAGGTTCTGGGCCTCTGGATCGTCCAGTGCGAGGGCGCCAAATTTTGACTGACGGTGATAAACGAGCTGAAGAGCCGGGGCGTTCAGGACAGTCCCATCCCCGTCGTGGATGGCCTCAAAGGTTTGCCTGAGGCGATTGCCGCCGTTTTTCCCAAAGCCAAGCGCGTCTTCACCACCCTGACCAAGCCGGGTGTGCCAACGATGGATGTGGGTCTGGCATGACGGCGCGGCATCGCGTTTTCGGCGCAGATGCCACTGATCGACAGCCAGTTCGGCCAGACCTTCAGCGCGCTCTATGCGGTTTGACAGGGCTGCGGCGTCTTTGGGCTTGCCCAAGGGGAATCGGCCTGCGCAAATGCCTGCATGAACCTGTCTGAAAATACGATCGGCGCGCTGCTGATGATGGCCTCGATGGCGGCCTATACCCTGAACGACACACTGATGAAGTCGCTGTCGGGTCATGTGCCGCTGTTTCAGGTGATCTTTCTGCGTGGCTGCCTGACCAGCACGGCAGTTGCCGTGATAGCATGGCGCATGGGGGCGTTTTCAAAACGCGTCTCGCGACGCGATGCGGGGGCTATTTTTCTGCGGGTGCTGGGCGAGGTGGCGGGCACCTATTTTTTCCTGACGGCACTGTACCACATGCCGTTGGCGAATGTGACGTCGATCCTTCAGGCGCTTCCGCTGGCCATCACGTTGACTGCCGCGCTGGTATTTCGCGAAAAGATCGGCGTGCAGCGGCTGGGTGCGATCCTGGTGGGGTTCGTCGGGGTCATGATGATCGTACGACCGGGCGCAGACGGGTTCAACAGCTACGCACTCTACGGGCTGGCGGCGGTCGGGTGCCTGACCCTGCGTGATCTGGCGACCCGCAGCCTCAGCCGCGAGACATCTTCGATGCTGGTTACGTTTGCCACGTCGGTGTCGGTCATGGCTGTGTTCGGCTTGGGCGCGCTGGGCGGCGAATGGGCGCCGCTGGAGCGCGCCGACTGGCTGACCATTGGCGGCGCGGCGACGCTGATCGTGGGGGGCTATCTGACCTCGATTATGGTGGTGCGGGTGGGCGATATCGGCTTTACCGCGCCGTTCCGCTATACGGCGATCCTCTGGGCGCTGTTGCTGGGGTGGCTGGTCTTTGGCGACTGGCCAATGCCCATCGTGCTGGTTGGCGCGGCGATCGTGGTCGCGAGTGGTCTGTTCACGCTGTACCGCGAGGCGCGTCTAGGGCGGAAAAGACGGCCCGTACCTGTTCTTCGTTCACGTTGAAGCGATCCTTGAAGATTTGCCTTTGCGCATCTGTCAGCGGCTTCAACCTGCGGGGGCGGAACTTGGCCGCGCTGTCATTGTCTGTATGCTTGGCGCGGATATACATCGGCGGGCGCGGATGGATAATCGACGGCATGTCGTGATGCAGTTTATGATGGCCGTAGTTCATGATGGTGCGCGCGTCGCCTTGTGCAAAATGCACCGCCAATCCGCAGGCCCAGAACGAGCTGATGACGTCCTCGGCGATGATGCCATCTGCCGACAAGGTGGCCGAATAGCCGGTGTTGAATTCAATTGCCGTGCGCGGCTCGCGCTTGCGCAGCCGCCTGGTGCGGCGCGCGACCGAGCGGATCAGCTCGACGAAATCGACGCCGACCGCGTCATCATCATCAAGGCGGAATTGCAGGCTTTCGGGGCGTTCCTCGCCCAACTCGTCCTGAATGGCCAGTTGCAGGGCTAGCCGATGCTTCAACGGTTCGCGTGCCACGATCTTGACCTGCGGCACCGTGGCGCAAAGGGATTGCAGTTTCGCCAGCCACTGCTGGGGCATGTTCTGGCCGATAACGATGAGGAAGGTGAAATCGGGATCGGTCTGCGCGCGGATCGAAGGCAGGGTCAACGTCTCGAAATGGGCAAAGCGCAGCGCCATGCGGGCGGGCGCGTAGAGATATGCCTCGCGCTCGGCCACGCTGTCATGCATCCGCTTGAAGCCGCCAAGGGCCGGGTAGGAGAAACGGCAGACGCCGATCACGCGCATGGGATGTCCTATCTATAGGATGCGCGGACGGTATCCGCGTCGATGTTATATGTGCGCAGAAACGCAGCTTCGCCAGCGGCGTCCAGCAGGGGCAGGCGGACGGGCTTGACCCCCTCCTTCTGGCGCGAGTCGTTAAACTGGTTATGGCCGCGAACATACATATCCTCGCCGGGCAGGGTGACGACTGGCATGACGCGGCCCAGCTTGGCATGGCTGAAATTCATGATCCCGCGCGACGCACCCGCCGCCACGGCCATTCCCAGCGCAGGCGTCCAGAGCGTTTCGACCGTGGGTTTGGCGTGGATGCCTTTGGGTCCGATCCGCGCAATGTGGCCCTGATTGAAATCCAGCCCTATATAGCGGTGTTTCGCCAGCATCGGCCCAAGATCCTGCGCCGCCTCGCGCAGGCGCTGAACGAAGGTGACGGCGACGGCATCGTCATCATCCATGCGAAACTGAAGCGAGGGCAGCGGGCGGTCTTCGCGCACATGATTGATGACCTCGCACATGACTTGTCGGTGCCGGCCCGGTACGCGGGGGAGGACGACGGCCTGTGGTATGTCCTGCACCAGATCCAGCAGGCGCGTCAGCAGCTTCTCGGGCATGGCGTTGCCGACGACGATGGCGAGGGTGAAATCAGGATCTGTCTGCGCCAGTAAAGGGGGCAAGGTGAGGTTCTGGAACGTGGCAAAGCGTTCTTCCATCCGCACCGGATCATAGAGGAACGCGGCGCGGTCCTCGGGCGTGTCATGTTCGATCTGGAAACCGCCAAGCGCGGGGTAGGAAAACCGGCAAAGGCCGATGACCTGCATCTTGGATTTGTCCATTGCCTGTGCGATCCTGTCCAAGTTGCGTTGACGCGACAATGCCAGCCGGTCATAGACAAGACAAGGCAGCCGCAAGGCGGTCTGATAGCACAGACCGCAAGCCCGGAGGAGGATATGACAGACAAGCTGAGCGTGGATTATGTGGAATTCTACGCGCCGGATATGGAACGCGAACAGGCGTTCTTTGGCGCGGCTTTTGGCTGGGAATTTGTCGACTACGGTCCGGACTATCGCGACATCAAGGGGGCAGGCATCGGTGGTGGGATTGAGCGTACGCCGCAAGCAGCGCCGCTGATCGTGCTGAAGGCGGGTGATCTGGACAGCGCGCTGGCGCAGGTGCGCGCAGCTGGGGCCGAAATCACGCGCGAGATATTTGATTTTCCGGGTGGGCGGCGATTTGAATTTCGCGCACCAAGCGGCACGCTGATGGCGGTGTGGTGCGCGGGTGAGCAGTGACCCCTTCGGTACCCGTAATCGGCATGCAAATATGCGGTGGCGACAGCCCGGCAAGCCCCCGGCCGACTGCCCCTAGGCGCTGTTGACAAGCCTTCCGACTCCCCCTATACGCCCCTCATCCGGCTTGGGGGTCGCCTCGTCTGCCGATATCAGAACTGAAGTGGTCAAGATCCGGACGCCCGCCGTCCCGATCCTCTGGAAACTCGCCGCGTCCGCACCATCAAGGGTACGGGTCGCGGTTGTTGCCTATTGCGGACGCGCAGCGGGCATGGATTAACCGCACAGGTAAGACCTGTGCACACACATGTGTTGAGAGACGGGGAAAGAACCGGAATGCCAACGATCCAACAGTTGATCCGCAAGCCGCGGCAACCAAAAGTAAGAGCGCAAAAATCGCAGCATTTGCAGGGTTGCCCGCAAAAGCGCGGCGTCTGCACACGCGTCTACACAACCACCCCGAAGAAGCCGAACTCGGCCATGCGGAAAGTCGCCAAAGTGCGTCTGACCAACGGCTTTGAGGTCATCAGCTATATTCCGGGTGAGAGCCACAACCTGCAGGAACACTCTGTTGTTCTGATCCGCGGGGGCCGTGTCAAAGACCTTCCCGGTGTGCGGTATCACATTTTGCGCGGCGTTCTGGACACTCAGGGTGTCAAAGACCGTAAGCAGCGCCGTTCGAAATATGGCGCCAAGCGCCCGAAGTAAGAGGATTAACAGATGTCCCGTCGTCACGCCGCCGAAAAGCGCGAAGTTCTGCCCGATGCCAAATATGGCGACCGGGTTCTGACAAAATTCATGAACAACCTGATGATCGATGGCAAGAAATCTGCCGCCGAGCGTATTGTCTACAGCGCGATGACCCGCGTCGAAGACAAGATCAAGCGCGCGCCGATCGAGGTGTTCCACGAGGCGCTCGACCTGATCAAGCCGTCCGTCGAGGTGCGTTCGCGCCGCGTCGGTGGTGCGACCTACCAGGTCCCCGTCGAAGTCCGCCCCGAGCGGCGCGAGGCGCTGGCGATTCGCTGGTTGATCAAAGCCAGCCGCTCGCGCAACGAGCACACGATGGAAGAGCGCCTTGCAGGCGAGCTTCTGGATGCCGTCAACAGCCGCGGCAGCGCCGTCAAAAAGCGTGAAGACACTCACAAGATGGCCGAGGCAAACAAAGCCTTCAGCCATTACCGTTGGTAAAACAGATACTCTGAGGAAGCAGCCCCATGGCACGCGACTACGCTCTAGAACGCTACCGTAACTTCGGCATCATGGCCCATATCGATGCAGGCAAGACCACCTGCAGCGAGCGGATCCTGTTCTATACAGGCAAGAACCACGTGATGGGCGAAACCCATGACGGGGCCGGCACGATGGATTGGATGGAGCAGGAGCAGGAGCGTGGCATCACGATCACTTCGGCTGCGACCACCACGTTCTGGCAGCGCCAGAATGATCCAACCGCCGAAGGCACGTCCGAAACCAAGTACCGGATGAACATCATCGACACGCCTGGCCACGTTGACTTCACCATCGAAGTCGAGCGTTCGCTCGCCGTGCTCGACGGTGCGGTTGCGGTTCTGGATGCAAACGCGGGTGTCGAGCCTCAGACAGAAACCGTCTGGCGCCAGGCTGACCGCTACAAAGTGCCGCGGGTCGTGTTCGTCAACAAGATGGACAAGGTCGGCGCGGATTTCTTCAACTGCGTCAAGATGATCAAGGACCGGACAGGCGCCACGCCCGCACCGATCCAGATTCCGATCGGCTCCGAGGGCGACCTTGAAGGCGCGGTCGATCTGGTCACCATGGAAGAGTGGGTCTGGAGCGGCGAAGATCTGGGCGCAAGCTGGACACGCGGCCCGATCCGCGAAAGCCTTCAGGATGTGGCTGACGAGTGGCGCGCGCATCTGATTGAATGCGCCGTCGAAATGGACGACGGCGCGATGGAGCAGTATCTGGAAGGCGTCGAGCCTGACGAAGATACGCTGCGTAAGCTGATCCGAAAGGGTACGCTGTCGCTGACCTTCGTTCCGATCCTCTGCGGTTCGGCGTTCAAGAACAAGGGTGTTCAGCCGCTGCTGAATGCGGTTGTCGATTACCTGCCCAGCCCCAAGGACGTCGTTGATTACATGGGCTTCAGCCCCGATGACGAGACTGAGACGCGCAACATCCCGCGCCGCGCGGATGATGACATGCCGTTTTCGGGCCTCGCGTTCAAGATCATGAATGACCCCTTCGTCGGCTCCCTGACCTTCACCCGGATCTATTCGGGCAAGATCAAGAAGGGCGATACCGTCCAGAACACCACTAAGGGCAAGAAAGAGCGCATCGGCCGTATGATGATGATGCACTCGATCCAGCGCGAAGAGATCGAAGAGGCATTTGCCGGCGACATCATCGCACTGGCGGGCTTGAAGGATACGACAACCGGCGACACACTGTCGGACGTCAAAGAGCAGGTCGTTCTGGAAACGATGACCTTCCCCGATCCGGTGATCGAGATCGCGGTCGAGCCCAAGACCAAAGGCGACCAGGAGAAGATGTCGGCAGGCCTCGCGCGTCTCGCAGCAGAAGATCCGTCGTTCCGCGTGGAAACCGATCAGGAATCGGGCCAGACGATCATGAAAGGGATGGGCGAGCTTCACCTCGACATTCTGGTGGATCGTCTGCGCCGTGAATTCAAGGTCGACGCCAATATCGGTGCGCCTCAGGTGGCCTACCGCGAGACCATCGGTCACGAGGTCGAGCATACCTACACCCACAAGAAACAGTCGGGTGGTTCGGGTCAGTTCGCCGAGGTCAAGCTGATCATTTCGCCGACAGAGGCAGGCGAAGGCTTCTCCTTCGAAAGCCGCATCGTCGGTGGTGCGGTGCCCAAGGAATATATTCCTGGCGTCGAAAAGGGCATCCGCTCGGTCATGGACAGCGGACCGCTCGCGGGCTTCCCGGTCATCGACTTCAAGGTCGCCCTGATCGACGGCAAGTTCCACGATGTGGACTCCAGCGTCATGGCGTTCGAGATTGCGGGCCGTATGGGCATGCGCGAAGGGCTGCGCAAAGCCGGCGCCAAGCTGCTTGAGCCGATCATGAAAGTCGAGGTCATCACGCCTGACGAGTATACAGGCGGGATCATCGGCGACCTGACATCGCGTCGCGGTCAGATTTCGGGACAGGAAAACCGCGGCAACGCCATCGCGATCGACTGTAACGTGCCGCTGGCCAACATGTTTGGCTACATCAATACGCTGCGTTCCATGTCTTCGGGCCGCGCGCAGTTCACGATGCAGTTCTCGCATTACGACCCCGTGCCGAGCAACATCTCGGAAGAGATCCAGGCCAAATTCGCTTAATCCGGGTGGCGGGGAACATCCCCGCCCTACCCAACCTGTAGGGTGGGCATAGTGCTCACCACCTGACTTGAAAAAAGAGGAGCCATATCATGGGCAAGGAAAAGTTTGACCGCAGCAAACCGCACGTGAACATCGGGACCATCGGTCACGTTGACCACGGCAAAACCACGCTGACGGCTGCAATCACAAAATACTTCGGCGACTTCAAAGCGTATGACGCAATTGACGGCGCGCCCGAAGAAAAGGCTCGCGGCATCACCATTTCGACTTCGCATGTCGAGTATGAGACCGAGAACCGCCACTACGCGCACGTTGACTGCCCCGGCCACGCCGACTACGTCAAGAACATGATCACCGGTGCTGCCCAGATGGACGGCGCGATCCTGGTTGTGAACGCGGCTGACGGCCCCATGCCCCAGACCCGCGAGCACATCCTGCTGGGCCGCCAGGTGGGTATCCCCTACATGGTCGTCTACATGAACAAGGTCGATCAGGTCGACGACGAAGAGCTGCTGGAACTGGTCGAAATGGAAATCCGCGAGCTGCTGAGCAGCTACGAGTATCCCGGCGACGACATTCCTGTCATCCCAGGCTCCGCTCTGGCGGCAATGAACGGCACGGATCCCGAGATTGGTGAAGAGTCCATCAAGAAGCTGATGGCAGCTGTCGACGAGTACATTCCGACACCGGCACGTGCGGTTGACCAACCCTTCCTGATGCCCGTCGAAGGCGTCTTCTCGATCTCCGGCCGTGGTACAGTTGTGACCGGCCGAATCGAGCGTGGCGTCATCAACGTTGGCGACGAAATCGAGATCGTCGGTCTGCGCGACACCAAGAAAACGACCTGCACAGGCGTGGAAATGTTCCGCAAGCTGCTGGATCGTGGTGAAGCAGGCGACAACATCGGCGCATTGCTGCGCGGTATCGACCGTGAAGGCGTTGAGCGTGGTCAGGTTCTGTGCAAGCCGAAGTCGGTTACGCCCCACACCAAGTTCGAAGCCGAAGCCTATATCCTGAACAAGGAAGAGGGTGGCCGTCACACGCCGTTCTTCGCCAACTACCGCCCGCAGTTCTACTTCCGGACAACAGACGTCACCGGCACGGTCATGCTGCCCGAGGGCACCGAGATGGTGATGCCCGGCGACAACCTGCGCTTTGGTGTCGAGCTGATCGCCCCCATCGCGATGGAAGAAGGTCTGCGCTTTGCCATCCGTGAAGGCGGCCGTACTGTCGGCGCCGGCGTCGTGTCCAAGATCACCGAATAAGACTTCGGAACACTTACTCCGGGCGGGCTGCAGAGCCCGCCCCAAGGGTTCGACGAGGGAGGCTGGATGGTCTGGCCTCCCTCCTATCAACTCCAATGCCGCGAAAGGCTAAATACATGTCAAGCCAGAACATTCGCATTCGGCTAAAGGCGTTCGATTTCCGCGTACTGGATGCCAGCACGCAGGAAATCGTCAACACCGCGAAACGCACGGGCGCTGCCGTCCGTGGCCCGATTCCGCTGCCGAACAAGATTGAAAAATTCACCGTTCTGCGTGGTCCCCACGTGAACAAGAAATCCCGCGATCAATGGGAAATCCGCACGCACAAGCGTCTGCTGGATATCGTTGATCCGACACCGCAGACCGTGGACGCGCTGATGAAGCTCGACCTGGCCGCCGGCGTCGATGTTCAGATTTCGGTCTAAGGGGGGCACTGATTATGTTGCGCTCTGGCGTTATCGCAAAGAAGATGGGCATGACCCGTCTTTTCATGGAAGATGGTCGGCAGGTTCCTGTGACCGTTCTTCAACTGGACAAACTTCAGGTCGTCGCTCAGCGCACGGCCGACAGCCACGGCTACTCAGCTGTTCAGCTGGGCGCAGGCTCGGCCAAGGCCAAGCGGACCTCGCAGGCCATGCGCGGCCATTTCGCCGCTGCAAACGTGGAGCCCAAGCGCAAGATCGCGGAATTCCGCGTGGCGCCTGAGAACATGATTGCCGTGGGTGAAGAAATCACCGCCAACCATTACTTTGAAGGGCAGTTCGTGGACGTCTGCGGCACCTCGATCGGTAAGGGTTTTGCCGGTGCCATGAAGCGTCACAACTTCCGTGGTCTGGAAATGACCCACGGTGTGTCGATTTCGCACCGGTCGCACGGCTCGACTGGCCAGTGCCAGGATCCCGGCAAGGTTTTCAAGGGCAAGAAGATGGCCGGCCACATGGGCGCGGCCCGGATCACCACGCAGAACCTGCAAGTGATCAAGACCGACGCAGACCGTGGCCTGATCATGGTCAAGGGCGCCGTTCCAGGCTCCAAGGGTGGCTGGGTGACGATCAAGGACGCGGTGAAAAAGCCGTTCCCCGAGAACGCCATCATGCCCGCCGCGCTGAAGTCTGACGCAGAAGCCGCCGCCAAAGCCGCCGAAGAGGCAGCCGCAGCCGCAGCCGCAGCCGAAGCAGAAGCCGCCGCAGCAGCAGCTGAAGCGCAAGCCGCCGAGGAAGCCGCAGCCGAGCAGGAGGCCGAGGCGCAGATCGCAGCGGATGCAGCCGAAGCTGGCGACCAGAGCGAGACTCTGGACGAGACCAAGAAGGATGATGAAGCATGAAACTCGACATGATCAAACTGGACGGCAGCACCGCCGGCTCGGTCGATCTGGGCGAAGACATCTTCGACCTGGACCCCCGTGCCGACATCCTGCACCGCGTCGTCCGCTGGCAGCGCAACAAGGCACAGGCCGGTACGCACAAAGTAAAAACCCGCTCCGAGGTCAAGTATTCGACCAAGAAGATCTATCGCCAGAAGGGCACCGGCGGCGCACGCCACGGCGCGCGCTCGGCTCCGATCTTTCGCGGCGGCGGCATCTACAAGGGCCCCGTTGTGCGCAGCCACGCGCATGATCTGCCCAAGAAGGTCCGCGCACTTGGCCTCAAGCATGCCCTGAGCGCCAAGGCGCGCGCAGGCGAGCTGGTGATCATCGAGGACATCTCGGGCGCCACCAAGACCGGCACTCTGGCCAAGCAGATCAAGGATCTGGGCTGGAAGCGCGCACTGATCATCGACGGCGCCGAGGTCGATGCAGACTTCGCCAAGGCCGCCCGCAACATCGACGGTCTGGACGTCCTGCCGACGATGGGCGCAAACGTCTATGACATCCTCAAGCGTGACACTCTGGTGATCACCAAGGCGGGTGTCGAAGCACTGGAGGCACGTTTCAAATGAGCGCGAAACCCGAACATTACGATGTGATCCGCAAGCCCGTCGTAACCGAAAAGGCCACCATGGCGTCCGAGAATGGCGCAGTGGTTTTCGAGGTAGCGATTGCCAGCAACAAGCCCCAGATCAAGGAGGCCGTCGAGGCGCTCTTTGGTGTCAAGGTGAAGGCCGTGAACACGACCATCACCAAGGGCAAGGCCAAGCGCTTCCGTGGCCAGATGGGCCGCCGCGCAGACGTCAAGAAGGCGTATGTGACGCTGGAAGAAGGCAACACGATTGATGTAACCACAGGTCTCTGAAGTCTGAGTTGGCTTGAAGATTTGAAAACCCCGGCTGTAGTGGCCGGGGTTTCTTGATCGTGGCGATGCAGGTTGATGTGACGAATGCCACGCCTGAGTCAGATTGATGATTTGTAATGGGCGGCAACGGACCACGAGGTTTCCGCACATATTCCATAGGAGTAGCAAGCAGTTCACAGAACTTTGTATCAAAGCGACGAAAGGGGATTCATGGTGGGGTGGCTTGTTTACCTCAGGCCGTCAACCATTGTTCGCGGTTTTCACCGACGCGAACAATTCGCGCGCCTGCCAGCTTCTTACCCTCAGCACGCCCGATGAAGTTGTAAATACGGCGATATACCGCGATGGCGTTTTCGTCAGAATGGGTCACGCGTACTTCATCTATTTTGGCGCGTCGAAACGATTTTGCAATCTCAGTGAGCGCCGCCTCCGCTGAATTGTATGTCCCTAAGTCTCGATAGATATTTCCGCTTTGACGGATTAAGACGGCATGAACAGTGCTGTCCCCAAGTGTCGAGATAGTCGCAATATTATCTACAGATACGACGTCACCTTTGTTCGTGTCGATAAGCTGAACGCCCGGCGTGGGCCCGGTTACGAGGTGAATGATCCCAGCGATGCCAAGAAGAACAAGAAATGCAATAAATTCGCCCATTGCTCACTAATGATCCATAAACAGAGCGTTTACCAGCTCCCAACTTGGTCTGTTTTTGACCCAATACACAGAAAACCTCACATACAATTTCGCTGTACGTTGTACGGACCGTTATCCTTGCCTATGATTTCCTAGTTTTCGGCTCGTTGTCGCTAGGCGAAAATAGTGCTGTCTGTTTTTGAGGTCATTTATTCTCGTATCATTGCCCGCCTGTACACGCCGAACGACGGAACTTTCATGCAATGAGGCCACCCGCCAGAACAGCGCGCGTAGCGCGCCGGGCGAGCGCCTGACCGGCCCGCGGTCTGGCGCCTTGGCGGCCGGGTGCTGCCTGATGAAGGGTGAAAGGGCTTGGCGGGGATAAAGTGCCACGCCCGAGCGTTGCAGCGCCAGCCCCCGGTCAGACGCTCGCCCGGCTCGGGGACGGGCAAGGTGTCGGCTAGGGGTTATGGCTCGCTAAATCTTTTATCATCTGCTGGTAACACCGGATATGGACCAGTCACTTGTGCCACGCGTGAAACCGTCTCAGCAACAGCGCTCCGAATTGCGATAGCGTCTCACCCGAATACACCCACCACGCGGCCTCTTGCTATCGGCAGAAGTAGATAGCGCCTCCCACGCCGACCAGTGTCACGGCGCCGGTGGCAACGACTGCGGGGGCGGACAGGGCGGCGCCAATCGTGGTTCCGGTGGCGCCCAAGGCGTTGGCGATAAAGCCGCCGGTGCCTTTCATGATCGACGCACCGGAACTATGACTGATGATCTGTCCAACATCCGGATAAAGCGCCGATTGCGCCGTCGTCACGGCAGTGCGGCGCGCCGCGTCGAGGCCGATCCGTGCAAGGGATTGTGCCTCGACCTTGGTGGTGTTGACGCGCTCGCAAAATGTCCTGGGGTTTTTGCAGATCAGATAGGCATTCCGGTCACCTTCGGAAAACCCGGTGTAGGTGTCTGCGTCTTTGTCATAGACGAGGCAAAACGGCTTGCGCTCGGCATCGGTCAGATCGGGGGTGAATTCCCTCAGCGTCAGATAGGCCGGGCAATCGACCTCGCCCCAACGTCCGAACAGCCTTTCCCGCAGGGATGTGTTGCCCTTCAATTCCGCTTTTGGGACAGACTGGTCAGTGTAAACTGTATCCTGCTTGGACACAGTATATTCAATCTCATGCAGAGTGCCGTCTATTGATGTCGTGCAAGTGGCCGCCCATGCGGGCGCGGCGACCGCACAGTGAATCGCAACGATCAGCGAGACGCGTAGCAACATCTAGGCTTGCTCCTTGTGGTGGGCTGCTGGGGCCGATGGTTGTTCGGTTGGCAGAAGTTGGTCGGGAATGTGCGGTCGTAGATCTGATATCAGCTCTGACGAAACGGGTGCATTGGAGTGTTCAGACCAAGACAAGACTTGGATCGGGCAGTATGGAGATCAAAATCGAAATCAAGGCATTACTTACCTGTAAGCGTTTGTCCTTGGAAGCGGGCATTGCCATGACCGGCAGCTTGCTGCGCAGTGCCTGTTTCGCCGGTGATCCGGTTGCGAATGGAGGATTTGGCGGGCAGGGAGCTATTCCCACGCTATCGGTCATCATCCGCTTGACCCTGGCGGCGCTCTCCCCTACACGACCCTATCACCGCAGCCCCGGATTCGTCCGGGGCTTCGTTTTCGTTCATTCGAACGACCTAGCCGGGCACCTACGGGGGCCTACACCCATGGTGGGCCAGTCCCACCCTACATAGGCGGAACACACATCCGCCGTTTGCTAAACGGAAGACAGAAAGCATGGCACTCAAGTCGTATAAGCCAACGACGCCGGGCCAGCGCGGGCTGGTGCTGATCGACCGTTCGGAGCTGTACAAAGGTCGCCCCGTCAAATCCCTTACCGAGGGTTTGTCGAAATCGGGCGGTCGGAACAACACCGGACGTATCACATCGCGTCGTCGCGGGGGTGGGGCCAAGCGCCTCTACCGGATCGTTGATTTCAAACGTAACAAAGTCGATATCGCGGCCACCGTCGAGCGGATCGAATATGACCCGAACCGGACCGCGTTCATCGCCCTGGTCAAGTATGACGATGGCGAGCAGACCTATATCCTGGCGCCTCAGCGTCTGGCGATCGGTGACAAGATCTATTCCGGCGCCAAGGTCGACATCAAGCCCGGCAACTGCATGCCATTCTCGGGCATGCCGATCGGTACGATCATCCACAATATCGAGATGAAGCCCGGCAAGGGTGGCCAGATCGCACGCGCGGCAGGCACCTATGCCCAGTTCGTCGGTCGTGATGGTGGCTACGCGCAGATCCGCCTCAGCTCGGGCGAACTGCGTCTGGTGCGTCAGGAATGCCGGGCCACGGTTGGCGCGGTTTCGAACCCCGACAACTCGAACCAGAACTACGGCAAGGCCGGGCGCATGCGCCACAAGGGCGTGCGTCCTTCTGTGCGCGGTGTCGTCATGAACCCGATCGATCACCCGCATGGTGGTGGTGAGGGCCGGACCTCGGGTGGTCGTCACCCGGTGACCCCATGGGGCAAGCCGACCAAGGGCTACCGTACCCGCAACAAGAACAAGGCGTCGCAGAAGCTGATCATCCGCTCGCGTCACGCCAAGAAGAAGGGCCGCTAAGATATGGCACGTTCTGTATGGAAAGGCCCCTTTGTCGACGCCTACGTCCTGAAAAAGGCCGAAGCGTCGCGTGAGGGCGGTCGTAATGAAGTCATCAAGATATGGTCGCGCCGCTCGACGATCCTGCCCCAGTTCGTGGGCCTGACGTTCGGCGTCTACAACGGTCGCAAACATATCCCTGTCAACGTCAGCGAAGACATGATCGGTCAGAAGTTCGGTGAGTATTCGCCGACACGGACCTACACCGGTCATGCCGCCGACAAAAAAGCGAAGCGGAAGTAAGTCATGGGCAAGGAAAAGAACCCCCGCCGCGTGGCCGATAACGAAGCAATGGCAAAACTGCGCATGCTCCGTACCAGCCCGCAAAAATTGAACCTTTTGGCACAGCTCATCCGTGGCAAGAAGGTGGACAAGGCTCTCACGGACCTGACTTTCTCGCAAAAGCGGATCGCGGAAGACGTGCGCAAGTGCCTGCAATCTGCCATCGCCAACGCCGAGAATAACCACAATCTCGACGTGGACGAGCTGATCGTGGCCGAAGCCTATGTCGGCAAGAACCTCGTGATGAAGCGCGGCCGCCCGCGCGCCCGTGGCCGGTTTGGCGCCCTGCGCAAGCCGTTCTCGGAAATCACGATCAAACTGCGCCAAGTTGAGGAGCAAGCCTGATGGGTAACAAAGTCAATCCGATTGGCATGCGCCTTCAGATCAACCGCACCTGGGACAGCCGCTGGTACGCGGATACCAAGGATTACGGTAATCTGCTGCTCGAAGATCTGGCCATGCGCGAGTTCATCAAGAACGATTGCAAGCAGGCTGGCGTCAGCCGCGTCGTCATCGAGCGTCCGCACAAGAAGTGCCGCGTGACCGTTCACACAGCACGCCCCGGCGTCATCATCGGCAAGAAAGGCGCAGATATCGAGACACTGCGCAAGAAGCTGGCGGCGATGACGGCAAGCGAGCTTCACCTGAACATCGTCGAGGTGCGCAAGCCCGAACTGGACGCCGCGCTGGTGGGTGAAAGCATCGCCCAGCAGCTGGAGCGCCGGGTCAGCTTCCGCCGTGCGATGAAGCGGGCAGTGCAGAACGCCATGCGCATGGGTGCGCTCGGCATCCGTGTGAACCTGGCCGGCCGTCTTGGCGGCGCCGAGATCGCGCGGACTGAATGGTATCGTGAGGGCCGCGTGCCTTTGCATACGCTTCGCGCAGATATCGATTACGCGCATGTCGAGGCTCTGACCGCCTACGGCATCATTGGGATCAAGACCTGGATCTTCAAAGGCGAGATCATGGATCACGACCCCAGCGCGCGTGATCGGAAAGCCCAGGAACTTCAGGACGGTCCGGCACCTCGCGGTGCTGGTGGCCGTCGCTAAGGGGGAATGACAGATGCTACAACCAAAACGCACTAAATTCCGCAAGCAGTTCAAAGGCCGCATCAAGGGCGAAGCCAAGGGTGGGTCTGACCTGAACTTCGGCTCGTTCGGCCTGAAGGCCACGCAGCCCGAGCGTGTGACAGCGCGTCAGATCGAAGCGGCCCGCCGCGCGATGACACGCCACATGAAACGCCAAGGCCGCGTCTGGATCCGGATTTTCCCGGATGTGCCAGTCTCGTCCAAGCCTACCGAAGTCCGCATGGGTAAAGGTAAAGGCTCGGTCGATTACTGGGCCGCGCGTGTCAAGCCGGGCCGGATCATGTTCGAACTGGACGGCGTCAGCGAAGAAATCGCCGTCGAGGCCCTGCGCCTTGCGGCGATGAAGCTGCCGATCAAGACGCGGGTGGTCCAGCGCGAGGACTGGTGATTTTCGCTACGCGAAATTCACCACTGTGAGAATAGGGAAACCCCCGTCGAGAAATCGACGGGGGTTTTCCCTTTTTCGGTTTTTGCTGCTTAGCTTACAAATGGGCTATCGCCAGCGGCCGTAGTTTTTTAATTTCTGGCGCATATTCGGGCATTCGAGATGTTCGTATTTACCCTTTGAAAAGTGACCGCCGTCAAGCGCCAGACCCGCTCTTACAATCTCTGCGCCGATATCGCGTCCATCCGGTAAATAACAGACTCCAACAAGACGGTCATACGATGTGTCACCTGTGAGTTCGACGCGGATTGTCTGGCCCTTGCATAAATTGACCATCTTCCATTTGGATTTCTGTCCCCAGGGTTGGTTGAGTTCCGGCGCATCGATTCCGGCCAAGCGAACCTTGATTTTGTTAACAACGATGGTGTCGCCGTCGATGACCCATGCCCGGCCCTTAAGTTGACGCGTTGTCGGAATTTCGGGCGGCGGTGGATGCTTGGCTTCGTCGTAGACGATGGCTTTGCGTCGCTGGCGCGGCGCGGATGATCTGAGGAGCGGGTCGGACCTTCCCGAAGAAAGCGGTGTGTAATTGCTGTCGGAGGGCGGCGGCGGATACCTGTCAGGCGGATCGGCCAGTTTGACAATAGCGTAGATGACCAGCGCGAGTATCACAACAACAACAATAATCTCCACAACAGTCTCCTGAGCAAATAAAGAAAGTATATGACGTCAGGCTTTTCAAGCCCACCCATAAATAGAACTCAGGCTGATCCGATCCCCGTCGGATATATTCACCGGCACGTCATGCCGCAGCCAGCTTTCCGATATCAGCACGTGGCCCGCGTGGCACCTCACATGTGTAAATATGCGTCCTAAATCGCGCTTCGTTGCCGACCGCTCTTGGCACGCGACAAATCAAATGCCGTGGTACCACGAGGGAACGCACTTACGCCTCTTCGCGACCCGACGCCTTCTGCAACGGCAGCGGCTTTTTAAATGTCAGTGTGCGATAGGGGAACGGGATCTCGATCCCGGCGTCGTCCAGCGCGCGTTTGACGGCTGACACCACCTGATCGCGCGATGTGCGGACCTCGACGGGCTTGGAGCCGGTCCACCATGTTACCTCGAAATTGATCGAGGATGACGCAAATTCCTGCGCAAAGATCTGGATCGGTTTGCTGTCGCTGATCACCGTATCACATCCGCGCACTGCCTCCGTGATGACCGTACGGGCCTCATCGACGTCAACATCATAGGCAACGCCGCAGATCACCGTGACGCGGCGGTGGTCCTTGTCGGTGCGAACGGTCACCGGATTCTTGAACAGGATCGAATTGGGAACGATCACCAACTGGCCATCTGTCTGTCGGATATGGCTTTCGCGTATGGCGATGTGGGAAACCTGGCCTTCAATGCCTTCGCATTCGACGTGGTCTCCGATCCGCATTTCGCGGCGGAATAGGATGATGATTCCGGCCAGAAAATTCTCGAACACGTCCTTGAAGGCAAATCCGATTGCGACCGATCCGATGCCGAGTCCCGCAAGGATGCTGGCCGGGGTCAGGCCGGGGAAGAGGATGACGGCGGCGATCATGATGCCCAGCACCCAGACCGCGATCGAGGTGAGCAGGCTGAACAGTTCTTGCAGGCTTTGGCGCAGCCGGGTGCGCTTCAACATGCGCTTTAGTGCTGATGTGGCAACTTTGCTGACGATCCATGTCAGAAAGATTACTATGATCGCAACGGCCAGATGCGGCAGCAGCGCGATGGTACTGCGCGCGATATCGCGCAGCTGGGTGATAAGAACGGTGACCGGTTCCAGTGGGCTTCTCCTGGCTAAGTAAAAGGCTAACGCGGCGGATAGGGGATGGTTCAATCAAAACTATACGGGCGGCGCGATCAGCCCTACGCGTAATTGAAACTCACGCTGATGCGATCGCCTTCGGACATGTTCACTGGCACCTCGTGGCGCAGCCACGACTCCCATAGCAGGACGTCACCGGCCTCGGGTGTCAGGTACGTAAACGTGCGCAAGTCATCGCGCGCCTCCTTGCGGCGGGGCGGGGCGGCCATCATCATCGCCAGGCGGGGGTCTTCGAATTTGATCGCGCTGGTGCCCTCGGGCATCGTCACGTAGGTCGTGCCGGAAATCACCGAATGGGGATGGATGTGTGAGGCATGCGTGCCGCCTTCGGGCAGAATGTTGATCCACAGGCTGTCGAGTTTCAGCGATCTGCCGCCGAGATCGAACTCCAGATCGTCCGCGAAGGTGGCGACGTGCTTGTCCAATACCTTGACCAGATCGCGGAAGATCGGAAAGCGATAGGGCAGATCGTCGAGCGACGCGTAGGAGGTGTAGCCGGGATAATCGTTATCCTCGCACCATTCCTGCCCGGCCTCGTCATCCTCGGCGATGGACCAGCAGGACGCTTCCAGCTCGGCGGCGTCGATGGGCTTGCCCAGCTCGCGCAGCGCGGCGCGGTACAGGCGGGTGACAAAAAGAGATGATATATCTGACATGGGCATTGTGATAGCGCAGCGGACAGGGCGTGGCGAGACCCTTTTGCAGACAGGGGTTGCGCCGGGCGCGCGGCCCCTCTATACGCGCCAGATCACAAGGATCTCCACCGGAATCAGGGTGACCAAGCGTATCGAATGAAATGATGCGCAAGGGCCCTCCAGTGATGTTGAAAGGAGCAAGGCGATGGACGCCAAAGAACTTCGAGAGAAGACACCAGAGCAGCTGCGAGAAGAGCTGGCGAATCTGAAAAAGGCGCAGTTCAACCTGCGCTTCCAGGCCGCCACCGGCCAGCTGGAGAATGCGTCGCAGATGCGCGTTGCACGTCGCAGCGCCGCCCGCGTGCTGACCATCCTGAACGAGAAAGCCGCAGCCGCGGCAGCAGAATAAGGAGCCTGCAAGATGCCCAAACGTATCCTCTCTGGCACCGTGACAAGCGACGCCAACGCTCAGACCATCTCGGTTTCGGTCGAGCGCCGCTTCAAGCACCCGGTTCTGCAAAAGACGATCCGGAAGTCCAAGAAATACCGTGCCCACGATGTGAACAACACGTATAAAGTGGGTGACAAGGTGCGCATCATCGAATGCCCGCCGCGGTCCAAGACGAAACGCTGGGAGGTTCTGGAGGGCTGAGCCTTTCGAAACCTTTCCAATTAATCGAAACCCCGGGGCAAGGGCCGCATCGCCCCCCGGTAGGTCGGGAGAAACCAAATGATCCAGATGCAGACAAACCTGGATGTTGCTGACAACAGCGGCGCGCGCCGTGTTCAGTGCATCAAGGTTCTGGGTGGTTCCAAGCGTCGTTACGCGAGTGTCGGTGACATTATCGTCGTATCGGTCAAGGAAGCCATCCCGCGGGGCCGCGTCAAAAAAGGCGACGTCCGCAAGGCTGTCGTTGTACGCACCGCCAAGGAAGTGCGCCGTGAAGACGGCACCTCCATCAAGTTCGACGGCAACGCCGCCGTCATCCTGAACACCGCAGGCGAGCCTGTCGGCACCCGTATCTTCGGGCCGGTTGTGCGCGAATTGCGTGCCAAGAAGTTCATGAAAATCATCTCGCTCGCTCCGGAGGTGCTGTAACCATGGCTGCCAAACTGAAGAAGGGCGACAAGGTCGTCGTGATCGCAGGCAAGGACAAGGGCAAGGAAGGCACTATCGCTTCTGTTGACCCGAAGGCCGGCAAGGCAGTTGTCGACGGTGCCAACATGGCCATCCGCCACACCCGCCAGAGCCAGACCGCCCAAGGCGGCCGCCTGCCCAAGGCGATGCCCATCGACCTGAGCAACATCGCGCTGCTGGATGCCAACGGCAAACCGACCCGCGTCGGCTTTGACGTCAAGGATGGCAAGAAGGTGCGCGTCGCAAAAACCACGGGGGACGTGATCGATGCTTGATACAGCAGCTTATACCCCGCGCCTGCGCGCGCAATTCCGGGACGAGATCAAGGCGAAGCTGAAAGAAGAGTTCGGCTACACCAACGACATGCAGATCCCGCGTCTGGACAAGATCGTCCTGAACATCGGCTGCGGTGCCGAGGCCGTTCGCGACTCCAAGAAGGCCAAGTCGGCTCAGGATGACCTGAGCACGATCGCAGGCCAGCGCGCCGTCGTGACGATGGCAAAGAACTCGATCGCCGGCTTCCGCGTTCGCGAAGATATGCCGCTGGGGACCAAGGTCACCATGCGCGGCGCCCGCATGTATGACTTCCTCGACCGTTTGATCACGGTCGCGATGCCCCGTATCCGCGACTTCCGCGGCGTGTCGGGCAAATCCTTTGATGGCAACGGCAACTACGCCTTCGGCATCAAGGAGCACATCATCTTCCCCGAGATCAACTTCGACAAGATCGACGAATCCTGGGGCATGGATGTTATCATCGCAACCACGGCGAAAACCGACGCTGAAGCGAAGGCACTGTTGAAGCACTTCAACATGCCCTTCAACAGCTGAAGCAGCGGGAGAGAGAGTTATGGCTAAAAAATCAATGATCGAGCGCGAGAAGAAGCGCCAGAAACTGGTTCAGCAATACGCCACCAAGCGGGCCGCGCTGAAAGAGATCATCAACGACCAGAGCAAGCCGATGGAAGAGCGTTTTCGCGCGACCCTGAAGCTGGCCGATCTGCCGCGCAACAGCAGTGCAACACGTCTGCACAACCGCTGCCAGCTGACAGGCCGTCCGCATGCGTATTACCGCAAGCTCAAAGTGTCGCGTATCGCGTTGCGGGAACTGGGCCAGTCCGGCCTGGCTCCGGGCCTCGTGAAATCCAGCTGGTAAGGGAGATTTGATATGAATGATCCTATCGGCGATATGCTCACGCGGATCCGCAACGCATCCATGCGCGGCAAATCCTCGGTGATGACACCTGCGTCCAAAATGCGCGAGCGTGTGCTCGACGTGCTTTTGAACGAAGGCTACATCCGCGGCTTTGAGGCAGCGACTGGCAAGGATGGCCACCCGGCTATCGAGATCAGCCTGAAATACTTCGATGGCGCCCCCGTCATTCGCGAAATGAAGCGGGTCTCCAAGCCCGGTCGTCGCGTCTATCTGGGCGTCAAGGACATCCCATCGGTCCGTCAGGGCCTGGGTGTGTCGATTGTCTCCACCCCCAAGGGTGTGATGTCGGATGCAAATGCACGCAGCCACAATGTCGGCGGCGAAGTGCTCTGCACGATATTCTAAGGAGGGCTGTTTTATGTCTCGTATCGGCAAACTGCCCATTCCCCTGCCAGCAGGTGTCACTGCGTCGCTCAGCGGCCAGACGCTTGAGGTCAAGGGGCCGAAGGCAACCAAAAGCTTTACTGCAACCGATGATGTCACCATCACGATCAACGACAGTGACATCACCATCACACCGCGCGGCAAATCCAAGCGCGCGCGCCAGCAGTGGGGCATGACACGCAGTGTTGTGGCGAATGTCGTTCACGGCACCCACGCGAATTTCACCAGAAATTTGGAAATTCGCGGCGTTGGTTACCGTGCGGCGCTTCAGGGCAATGTCGTCAAGCTGTCGCTTGGCTACAGCCATGACGTCGATTTTGAAATTCCGGAAGGTGTGAGCGTTACCGTTCCCAAGCCCACTGAGATTGTGGTCGAAGGCACGGACAAGCAGCTCGTCGGCCAGGTCGCGTCTGATATTCGCGACTGGCGTCCGCCAGAGCCCTACAAGGGCAAGGGCATTCGCTACAAAGACGAGTATATCTTCCAGAAAGAAGGCAAGAAGAAGTAAGGAACGGGTAGATGGCAAACAGCAAAAGAAAACTGTTTCTGAAACGCCGCCTGCGCGTTCGGAACAAACTTCGCAATGTGAATGCAGGGCGCATGCGCCTGAGCGTTCACCGCAGCAACAAGAATATCAGCGTTCAGCTGATCGACGATGTGAACGGCGTAACGCTGGCATCGGCCTCGACCTTGGAAAAGGATCTGGGCATGGTCGGCAAATGCAACATCGAAGCGGCCACCAAAGTGGGCGCGGCGATCGCAGAACGCGCCAAGAAAGCCGGTATCGAAGAGGCGTATTTCGACCGTGGCGGCTTCCTGTTTCACGGCAAGGTGAAGGCTCTGGCCGACGCGGCGCGTGAAGGCGGTCTGAAGATCTAAACGCAGCGTAGGCGGCCCCGCCCAAGGGGCCGCCTCGATGATCCGGGGGCGCATTTGCCCACCTGGATTGACATTATCTGGCGCGAGGCGCGCCGCTTTGAAAAGGACATGCCGCATGGCAAGAGATGACAACCGTGGCGGAGGCCGTCGCAACCAGCGTGACGAGACTCCCGAATTCGCCGACCGCCTGGTCGCGATCAACCGCGTTTCGAAAACCGTCAAGGGCGGCAAGCGCTTCGGCTTTGCGGCGCTGGTCGTTGTAGGCGATCAGAAGGGCCGCGTCGGCTTTGGCAAGGGCAAGGCCAAGGAGGTCCCCGAGGCCATCCGCAAGGCGACCGAGTCCGCCAAGCGTGCCATGATCCGCGTGCCGCTGCGCGAGGGCCGCACGCTGCACCACGACATGGAAGGGCGCCATGGCGCCGGCAAGGTGATCATGCGCTCCGCACCGCAAGGTACTGGTATCATTGCCGGTGGTCCGATGCGTGCCGTGTTCGAAATGCTGGGCCTTCAGGACGTCGTCGCCAAATCGAACGGCAGCCAGAACCCCTATAACATGATCCGCGCCACCATGAACGGCCTGACCAAAGAGTCGAGCCCCCGCATGGTCGCGCAGCGCCGTGGCAAGAAGGTCGCGGACATCATGGCAACAGCCGACGCGCCCCGCCCCAAGGGCGAACAGGCGCCCGTCGCGCAGGAGGGTTAATCAATGGCCAAGACTATCGTCATCAAGCAAGTGGGCAGCCCCATCCGCCGCCCCGCCGACCAGCGCGCAACGCTGATCGGTCTGGGCCTGAACAAGATGCACCGCGTGCGCGAGCTGGAGGACACGCCCAGTGTTCGCGGCATGATCAACAAGATCCCGCACATGGTGGAGATTATTGAAGAAAAAGGTTGACGGCGTGGCGGGGTAATTCCCGCTCTCTGCCAGATATCAGAGCCTCCGGTGAAAGCCGGGGGCTTTTTTATATCCTCCGGATATTCTGTTGCGGACATCAGACTAATGACGCAATCCGTATCCTATGAGGTTCTGGAGGGCATCGTGAAGGTAATTTTTCTGTTATTGAATTTTGTTCGCCGAACCGCGACCTTACTTGTGTTTCTTTTGATGCTCGCGTTTCTCATTTTAAGTCACACTAGTGGATTGGTTGCGTCTGTGACCACAGCCGCCATTCGCGCCGCGACCGGCCTCGCCTCCGCATCCAGCACTTTCTTGGCGACCAAAAGTGGTCTCGAAAACGAACTATACGAAATGAGGATCAAGTCGAACAATCAGGCTAAAGCTATTGATCAACTGGAAAGAAATAATACACGCCTTACCAGGAACAATCAACTGGCAACGACAAGACTGACCTCCCTGGAGGCCGAGAACAGAAAACTAAAAGATGACCTTCGAGTTTCTTTCCGTGGAAAAAAGATGTCGACCAAAGCTGCCGTTGCACAGGTGAATGGCAGCCTTCAGGCGCGGACAAAAAGAGTCGCAGCCACGAACTTGGCCAGTGTTGCAGGGGAGAGCATCCCGTTTTATGGAATTGCCATTATTGCAGCGGCGACAAGCTATGAGCTTAAATCTGCGTGTGACACAATGAGTGACCTGTATGATCTGGAAGTTTCGTTGAACCCTGATGCAGCAAGTGACGGCGGAAGAGATTACGTTTGTGGCCTGCAGGTGCCCACCAAGGAAGAGATTTGGCAATCGACAAAGACCTCACCACGTGCCGCTTGGCAAACTGCGGTAGCAGCATATGATGGCTCTACGGATTGGGTTTCGAACCTCGAGTCCCCCGACTTCTCCGGCAAGTGGTCAAGCCTGAAAGGGTGGGTTTCGGGCTGGCTTGATTAGAGCCAAACGAGACAATCGGGCTTCCAGAAAAGCACTCGGACGCTTGCATTGCGCATTGCAGAAGTCTATACGCCCGCAAGTGGCGAACCGCGCCGCGAGTCTATCAATCAAGCCGCGTTCGGCCGCTCCCGTCGCTGGGGGCCGCATCCGGCATAAGGAGAAGCGACATGAAATTGCATGAACTGCACGATAACGAAGGCGCGACGAAGCGTAAAAAACGTATTGGCCGTGGTCCCGGCTCGGGCATGGGCAAGACCGGTGGCCGTGGTATCAAGGGTCAGAAATCGCGCTCCGGCGTTGCGATCAAGGGCTTTGAGGGCGGCCAGATGCCGCTCTATCAGCGTCTGCCCAAGCGCGGCTTTAACAAGCCGAACCGCAAGGCGTTTGCCGTGGTCAATCTGGGCCTGATCCAGAAATTCATCGATGACAAGAAGCTGGACGCGGGCAGCGCCATCACCGAGGACGTGCTGATCGAATCCGGTCTGGTGCGCCGCAAACTGGACGGCGTGCGCGTTCTGGCCAAGGGTGACGTGACCTCCAAGATCACTCTGGAAGTCACCGGCGCGTCCAAATCGGCGGTCGAGGCGGTTGAAAAAGCGGGCGGTTCGCTGACGCTGACCGGCGCATCGGCGGCACAAGCGGCTGAATAAGAGGTTGTGAGCGGCCCCCGCGCCGCTTACATATTCCCTAGTTTTTCAAAACACGCCGCCGGGCCGCTGGAAAACAGCTGTCGGCGGCGTTGTCATTCCGAAAGAGACCCGAATGGTATCTGCAGCAGAACAAATGGCGGCCAACACCAGCTGGGCAGCGCTCGGCAAGGCCACCGATCTTCGCAAGCGCATCCTTTACACCCTCATGCTGCTGGTCGTGTACCGCCTTGGCACGTGGATACCCGTCCCCGGCATTGACGGTGCCGAACTGCGTGAGTTCATGGTGGGCGCTGGCGCCAGCATTGGCGGTATGCTGTCGATGTTTACCGGCGGTGCGCTGGGTCGGATGGGTATCTTTGCCCTGGGCATCATGCCGTATATCTCGGCCTCGATTATCATTCAGCTTATGACGGCGATGGTCCCTTCGCTGGAACAGCTCAAAAAAGAGGGCGAATCCGGGCGCAAGAAGATCAACCAATACACGCGCTATGGCACTGTGCTGCTGGCCACGCTGCAATCTTATGGTCTGGCCGTCAGCCTTCAGTCGGGCGATCTGGTCACCAACCCCGGCTTGTTCTTTATCGTGTCGTGCATGGTCACGCTGATCGGCGGCACCATGTTCCTGATGTGGCTGGGCGAACAGATCACCGCGCGCGGTATCGGTAACGGTATCTCTCTGATCATCTTCGTCGGCATCATTGCCGAGGTTCCTGCTGCGCTGGCGCAGTTCTTTGCCAGCGGTCGCTCGGGCGCGATCAGCCCTGCTGTCATCATCGGCGTGATCGTGATGGTGGTCGTCGTGATCGGCTTTGTGGTATTCATGGAGCGCAGCTTGCGCAAAGTGCATATCCAGTATCCGCGCCGTCAGGTGGGGATGAAGGTCTATGACGGCGGCTCCTCGCACCTGCCGATCAAGGTGAACCCGTCAGGTGTGATTCCGGCAATCTTTGCCTCGTCGCTGCTGCTCTTGCCGACGACGATCAGCACGTTTTCGGGCGGGCAGGGCGGTAGCCCGATCATGTCGACGATCTTGGCCTATTTCGGCCCCGGTCAGCCGCTCTATCTGCTGTTCTTTACCGGCATGATCGTGTTCTTTGCGTATTTCTACACCTATAATGTGGCGTTCAAGCCCGATGAGGTTGCGGAGAACCTGAAGAACCAGAACGGCTTTGTTCCCGGCATCCGTCCGGGCAAGCGGACTGCGGAATACCTGGAATATGTCGTCAGCCGTATCCTTGTCCTTGGCTCCGGTTATCTGGCCCTTGTCTGTCTGCTGCCGGAAATTTTGCGCGCGCAGTTCGCGATCCCCTTTTATTTTGGCGGCACATCGGTTCTTATTGTCGTGTCGGTCACGATGGACACGATCCAGCAGGTGCAAAGTCACCTTCTGGCACATCAATACGAAGGGCTGATTGAAAAATCACAGCTTGGCGGCAAGGGCAAACGGCGCGCCCGTCGCAAAGGGACAGGACGGAAATAAATGAACATCATACTTCTCGGACCGCCGGGCGCGGGCAAGGGCACACAGGCGCACCATCTGGTTGCCACCCGCGACATGATCCAGCTGAGCACCGGCGACATGCTGCGTGAAGCCAAGGAGAGTGGCACCGAGATGGGCAAACGCGTGGCCGATGTGATGGCGCGGGGCGAGCTGGTGACAGATGAGATCGTCATCGGCCTGATCCGGGAAAAGCTGGAAGGCGGCAAGGGCGGCGGCTTTATCTTTGACGGTTTTCCGCGCACTCTTCCGCAGGCGGACGCGTTGGGGCAGCTTTTGTCCGAATGCGGCGAGACTCTGGATGCTGTGATCGAAATGCAGGTCGATGACGAGGCGCTGGTGGATCGCATAACCGCCCGGTCGACCTGCTCGAACTGCGGCGAGGTTTACAACGACAACACCAAGCCGATCCCGGCGGACGGTGTATGCACCAAATGCGGCGAAGCGCACGAATTCATCCGTCGTGCGGATGACAACGAGGAGGCGCTGCGCAACCGCCTCATGGAATACTACAAGAAAACGTCGCCGCTGATCGGCTATTACTACGCCAAGGACATGCTGAGCAGCATCAACGGGCTGGGTCCGGTTGATGACGTGCAGCGCAGTATTGCCGCAATTCTCCAGGGGTGATGCACAGGGCACATCGGCGTGATTTGGGCAGGGCGGTTTAGTTTCCCGCTCGGCCCTTGACGCCCGACCCAATTCCCCCTAACCAGCAGCATCCCGCGAGGGGTTTGATTCCCATGGGGCTGCCTCATATCGAATCGATTACCTGAATTCAGCTGCGGCTCGGGCGTCATGCGCCTGTGGCCTACGTTGTGAAAAAAGGGTCCGGCATTACGGACCCGCAACGAAAAAGGAATATGCACGTGGCACGTATCGCCGGCGTCAACATCCCGACGCATAAACGGGTTCCCATTGCCCTGACCTACGTGACCGGAATCGGTCATTCCACCGCAAAAACCATCTGCGACGCGGTCGGCATCGACCAGACGCGCCGCGTAAATGAGCTGAGCGATACCGAAACGGTTGCGCTGCGCGAATATATTGACGCGAACCTGGCCGTCGAGGGCGACCTGCGCCGTGAGACGCAGATGAACATCAAGCGTTTGATGGATCTTGGTTGCTACCGTGGTCTGCGCCACCGCCGGAACCTGCCGGTTCGTGGCCAGCGTACCCACACCAATGCCCGTACCCGCAAAGGCCCTGCAAAGGCCATTGCCGGCAAGAAGAAATAAGGGAGGGCACCTGATATGGCACGCGATACCAAACGCACAAAGAAGAAGGTTTCCAAGAACATCGCCACCGGCGTTGCTCATGTGAATTCGTCCTTCAACAACACCAAGATCCTGATCTCTGACGTTCAGGGCAACGCGATTGCATGGTCTTCCGCCGGCACGTGCGGTTTCAAGGGGTCGCGCAAATCGACGCCCTACGCCGCACAGATGGCCGCCGAAGATGCGGGCAAGAAGGCTCAGGAACACGGCATGCGCACGATCGAAGTCGAAGTGCAGGGCCCCGGTTCGGGCCGCGAGTCTGCGCTGCGCGCTCTGGCCGCTGTCGGCCTGAACGTGACGTCGATCCGTGACGTGACGCCGATGGCGCATAACGGCTGTCGTCCGCCAAAGCGCCGCCGCGTCTGAGGTCTGTTTTTCAAGCGGGGCCGCGCATGTCCGCGTGGCCCCTCTTGTCGTCATTTTAAACCTCGGGCGTTCTGGCCGTCGGACATGCGGGCAGGACTGGTATGGAGGGACACATGATCCACAAGAACTGGGCTGAGTTGATCAAGCCGACACAGCTGGACGTCAAGCCGGGTAATGATCCGCTGCGTCAGGCAACTGTCACAGCCGAACCGCTGGAGCGCGGCTTTGGTCTGACACTGGGTAACGCGCTGCGCCGTGTGCTGATGTCGTCGCTGCAAGGCGCGGCAATCACGGCCGTTCAGATCGACAACGTACTGCACGAGTTTTCCTCCGTCGCAGGCGTGCGCGAAGATGTCACAGACATCATCCTGAACCTCAAGGGCGTCGCCATCCGCATGGAGGTCGAAGGCCCCAAGCGTCTGTCGGTCAACGTCAAGGGTCCGGGTATCGTCACCGCCGGTGACATTTCGGACAGCAGCGGCATCGAGATTTTGAACCGCGAGCATGTGATCTGCCACCTCGACGAGGGCGCGGACCTGTTCATGGAACTGACCATTGGCACCGGCAAAGGCTATGTCGCCGCCGAAAAGAACAAGCCCGAGGACGCGCCGATCGGCATGATCCCCGTGGATGCGATCTACAGCCCGATCCGCCGCGTCAGCTATGACGTTCAGCCCACCCGCGAGGGCCAGGTTCTGGACTATGACAAGCTGACGATGAAAATCGAAACCGATGGCTCGATCACACCGGATGACGCCGTGGCCTATGCCGCGCGCATCCTGCAGGATCAGCTCAGCACCTTCGTCAACTTTGACGAGCCGGAAAGCGCCGGCCGCCAGGACGACGACGATGGTCTGGAGTTCAACCCGCTTCTGCTGAAGAAGGTTGATGAACTGGAACTGTCGGTGCGTTCGGCAAACTGCCTGAAGAACGACAACATCGTCTATATCGGCGATCTGATCCAGAAGACCGAAGCCGAAATGCTGCGCACGCCGAACTTTGGTCGCAAGTCCCTGAACGAGATCAAGGAAGTGCTGTCGGGCATGGGCCTGCATCTGGGCATGGATGTCGAGGATTGGCCGCCCGACAATATCGAGGATCTGGCGAAGAAATTCGAAGACGCCTTTTGAAAATTCGCAGGTCGGGCCATATCGCCCGGCCTGCTGATACGACCGGGCCCCAAGCCCCAAGGAGAGCGGCCTGACACGCATCACGCCGCCGGACAAAGCAAAATACGTGTAGGAGATAGAAAATGCGTCACGCAAGAGGTTACCGCCGCCTGAACCGCACCCATGAGCACCGCAAGGCGCTGTGGGCGAACATGGCCGGCTCGCTCATCGAACATGAGCAGATCAAGACAACACTGCCGAAAGCCAAGGAACTGCGCCGCATCATCGAAAAGATGATCACGCTGGGCAAGCGCGGCGATCTGCACGCCCGCCGCCAAGCTGCCAGCCAATTGAAGCAGGACCAGTATGTCGCAAAACTTTTCGACATTCTTGGCCCGCGCTACAAGGACCGTCAGGGCGGTTACGTCCGCGTTCTGAAGGCCGGCTTCCGCTATGGCGACATGGCACCGATGGCGATCATCGAATTCGTCGACCGCGATCCTGCCGCCAAGGGCAAGGGCGACAAGGAACGCGTCGCTGCCGAATTGGCGTCGATGGACGAAGACTGAATCATCGCCTCGCAAGGGCCGGAGATTTTCAAGCCCTCGCCGGATCGGCGGGGGCTTTTGCATGTCAGGGCGCTCGGGGCAAACTTGCAATCAAGCGCCGGGGCGCGCATATCGGACAGGCACAGATCTCGGAGACGCGCGATGCTCAAACCGATTGCCATTGCATTGCTGGTGCTCAGCGGTCCCGCCCTGAGCGACACCCAGGTGCCGACCAGTCAGGCCGAAATCCAACTGGGCTTTGTGCCCGTCGTCAAGACGGTGACGCCTGCCGTCGTCAACATCTACGCCCGCCGCGTGATCGCAGGGCGTGCCAGCCCCTTCACGGACGATCCGTTCTTTGGCCAGTTGTTCCAGAATTTTGGCGCACAGCCGCCACGCGTGGAAAACTCGTTGGGCTCGGGGGTGATCCTGGCAGAGGATGGCATCGTCGTGTCGAACTATCATGTGGTGGGGCAAGCCACGGACATCCGCGTCGTACTGAACGACCGGCGCGAATATGACGCGACGGTTCTGCTGGCGGATGAGGAAAGCGATCTGGCGATCCTGCAATTGACCGGCGCCGAGGATCTGCCCGCGCTTGCCCTGCGCGACAGCGAAAGCGTCGAAGTGGGCGAATTGGCGCTGGCTGTCGGCAACCCTTTTGGCGTGGGCCAGACTGTCACCAGCGGGATCGTGTCGGGCCTTGCCCGCTCGGGCACGGTAACAGGCAACACGCGCGGATATTTCATCCAGACCGATGCGCCGATCAATCCCGGCAACTCGGGCGGTGCGTTGGTGGACACCCAAGGCCGACTGATCGGGATCAATACGTCGATCCTCAGCCGTTCGGGTGGCTCGAACGGCATCGGCTTTGCCATCCCGGCCACATTGGTTAAACAATTCGTGGCACAGGCCCGCGCGGGCGAGACGATGTTCCAGCGCCCCTGGGCCGGTGTGTCGGGCCAGCCTGTAACCTATGACATGGCCGAGGGGTTGGGATTGGAGCGGTCCGGCGGCGTCATCCTGTCGGATCTGCATCCGGCCAGCCCCTTTGGTGCGGCTGGTCTGGCGCCGGGCGATGTGATTCTCGCCGTGGATGGGCAGGAGGTCAGCGGCCCCGCCGAGATGATTTATCGTATGACCGTTGCGGGAATTGGCGCGGATCTGGCCGTGACGGCTGTGCAGAACGGCAGGATGCGCGATGTCACCGTTCCGATGCAACCTGCACCCGAGATGCCGCCGCGCGCGACACTGACAACCAGCGCGCGCGCGGCTGTGCCGGGCGTGACACTTAGCACGATCAACCCTGCTGTGATGGCCGAATATGACTTGCCGCTGACGCTGGCCAGCGGCGTTCTGGTCGTTGATCCGGGTGATATCGGCGGGCGGGCTGGGCTTCGCGCGGGTGATATCATGCTGGGCGTGAATGGCATCGCGGTCGCGACCAGCTCAGAGGTCAGCGCCGCGTTGGAGCGCGCGCGGGGGCGGCTGGCGCTGGATGTGCAACGCGGGCAACGGCGGCTGACAATGCGATTCCGGCTGTAGGCGGATGGCGGATCTGTTCGATACCGGGGATGCTGTTCCAGAGCCGCAGGTGCAGGCGCACCGTCCGCTGGCAGACCGTTTGCGCCCTAAATCACTGGGCGAGGTCATCGGGCAGGAACAAGTCCTGGGCCCCGAGGCGCCGCTTGGCGTGATGCTGGCGGCTGGCAGCCTTGGTAGCCTCATTTTCTGGGGGCCGCCGGGCGTGGGCAAGACGACCATTGCGCGGCTGCTGGCCGATGAAACGGACCTGCATTTTATCCAGATCAGCGCGATCTTTTCCGGTGTAGCAGACCTGAAAAAGGTTTTTCAGGAGGCCCGGCATCGTCATCAGAACGGGCAGGGGACGCTGCTGTTTGTTGACGAGATCCACCGCTTTAACAAGGCGCAACAGGACGGGTTTTTGCCCTTCATGGAGGATGGCACGATCCTGCTGGTGGGCGCCACCACCGAAAACCCCAGTTTTGAGCTGAACGCGGCGCTTTTGTCCCGCAGCCAGGTGTTGGTGCTGACGCGGCTGGCGCTGTCGGACCTCGAACGCCTCGCGCAGCGGGCCGAACGCGAGATGGGCCGAGCGCTGCCGCTGGATGGCCTCGCCCGCGAGGCGCTGTTGGAAATGGCCGATGGCGATGGGCGCGCGCTGCTGAACCTGATCGAGCAGATTGCTGCGTGGAAGATCACCAGCAAGCTGGGCGCCGAGGGCCTTGCCAGCCGTCTGATGCGGCGCGCGGCGAAATACGACAAATCGGGTGACGAGCATTACAACCTGATCTCGGCCCTGCACAAATCCGTGCGCGGCTCGGATCCCGACGCGGCGCTGTACTGGCTGGCGCGCATGTTGACGGGAGGCGAGGATCCCCGCTATCTGGCGCGGCGGATCACCCGCATGGCCGTCGAGGATATCGGCCTGGCCGACACCCATGCGCATCGCGTCTGTCTGGACGCGTGGGAGACGTACGAGCGTCTGGGCAGCCCCGAAGGCGAACTGGCGCTGGGGCAGGCGGTGACGTATCTGGCGCTGGCGCCAAAATCGAACGCCGGGTATGCCGCCTTTAAGGCCGCGATGCGCGAGGCCAAGAAAACCGGATCCGAGCCGCCGCCCAAGCATATTCTGAATGCCCCGACCAAGCTGATGAAAGAGCAGGGATATGGCGCGGGCTATGCTTATGACCATGACGCAGAGGACGGCTTTTCGGGGCAGAACTACTTCCCCGAAACCATGAAGCGTCCAGTTCTTTATCAGCCGGTCGAGCGCGGATTCGAGCGCGAGCTGAAGAAGCGTCTGGATTATTTTACCAAGCTTCGGCTCAAGCGGGAATAGCGGCGGTCAGGGCCTGCGGATTGGTTCTCACGGTTGAAAATGATCTTCAACCGACAATTATGGCGGTTCAAACAGTTGGCAAAATGCTGAGTTTCGCTGTGACAGGGCTAGGCCGCCTATGGTCAACCCCTATAAATAAGGTATTTCCGACGATTTTTGCTGGCAGTTCGAGGGTTTTCATGTTCCCCTAAGGGTATGTCGCAGTCAAGCTATATGCTTTGCACTCATCCCATAGCGGGGCAATCGCCCCCGCAATTGGATCTACCGGGATCGCGCAGATGCGCGCGGCCTTATCGGCATCGCCGGTGGTCTTCGCTATTGTTGGCGCCCTTGCGGGCCGACCGGGAGTGACGCGAAAAGTCCAAATTTAAAAATACGGAGAAATATGAATGACCAAACATAGTCAGTCGAAAATCATCGAGTCCAACCTGTCTAACACGCTGGATAGCGCTGCCCGCACCGGCAGCATGTCTCGCCGTGCGTTCATCAACAATTCAGCCTTGGTTGGTATAGGCGCCAGCGCAGCGGGGACGATTTGGACGTCCAAAGCGCAGGCCGCCCCGCAAAAGGGCGGGACGTTCCGTTTTGGCGTCCATGACGGCAATTCATCTGATAACCACGATCCGGGCACCTATGTCAGCCGCCAGCAGATCTATCTGGCGCACCAGTACCGCAGCTACCTGACGATGATCAATTCGGATGGCACATTGGGCAATGATCTGGCCACCGGGTGGGAGCCGAATGACGACGCGTCGGTCTGGACGTTTGAAATTACGCCCGATGCGACCTTTCACAGCGGCAAGCCGGTCACGTCCGAGGATGTCGTCAATTCGCTGGATTTCCACCGAGGCGAGAAATCGACATCGGCAGCAAAAACGCTGCTGTCGTCGGTGACGGACATTCGTGCTGACGGGGATCATACCATCGTGGTCGAACTGGATGCCGGCAATGCGGACGTGCCGTGGCTGATGACCGACTACCACTTTGCCGTTTGCCCCAGCGATGGAAGTGGCGGGATTGACTGGCAATCGGGCGATGGGTCCGGGCCTTACAAAATCGACAATGCCGAATGGGGCGTGCAGTTCAGCCTGTCGCGGCATGATGGCTGGCATCTTGACGGAGCGTATTTCGACGCTTTGGAAATGCTGGTTTTGAATGACCCGAACGCGCGTCAGACCGCGCTGGTAACGGGGGACGTCGATGCGATTTCGCTGGTCGACCTCAAGACCAAGAGCCTGTTGGAGCGCGATCCGTCGATCACCATCCTCAGCGTGCCATCTGCCGCTGCGATCACCATGCCGATGTTCTGCGATACCGCGCCTTTCGATAACGTGGACGTGCGCAACGCGATGAAGCTGGCAATGGACCGCGACGAAATCATCCAGAAGATCGCCTTTGGCGAGGCAACGAAAGGCAATGATTTCCACCACAGCCCGGCAATGCCCTATTTTCCCGAGGGGATCGAGCAGCGCGAGTATGACCCTGATCAGGCCAAATCGCTGCTGAAAAAAGCGGGCGCCGAGAATGTCACGGTCAATCTCAGCACGGCCGATTCGGTATTCTCCGGCGCGGTCGATATGTGCGTTCTCTATTCGGAGCAGGCCAAGAAGGCGGGCATCAACGTCAATGTCGTGCGCGAGCCGAATGATGGCTACTATTCGGATGTGTGGCTGAAAAAGCCTTTTACCGCTGTCAGCTGGGGCGCCCGCCCGACGCCCGACGTTATGTACAGCCTCGCCTACAAGGACGATGCTGCGTGGAACGAATCTCACTGGCAGAATGAGGAGTTCAACACGCTGCTGCTCAAGGCCAAGGCAGAGCTGGACGACGAGCTGCGCGGCGAGATGTATCGCGACATGGCGCTGCTGGCGCGCAACGATGGTGGGACGATCATCCCGTTCTTCAACAACTTCGTTTACGCAGTGCGCAGCAACGTCTCGACCGGGGAAAACCTCGCCTCCAGCTGGGAGCTGGACGGCGCACGCGGCCCCAGTCGCTGGTGGTTCTCGGGCTGAGCGCATTAAAGTACCGTGTTGGCGGGGCAACTGGACCCGGCGCAGAGTGCGCCGGGTTTCTGTGACCCAAGACGGTGCTGCGTGTGGAAGGAATTTTGCGAAAAATGTGCTTGCTGTCCATGTTGTGCAAATTTGTTTCACCAAAGGCAACGAACCGAGAATATCATTGCGTATCAGAAAATTGTGGATGCAAGGTGTCTTTCGTGTTTTGTTAACAACACGTCGCTTTCGGGCCCGCTTGCTGGTCGCAATATGCACAAGCTTTTGCAGGTGGCTGGCCACACTGGCCGCCTGCCTAATACCAGACAAAAGCCGAAATTAGGGAGATGACATGACAAATCCGAATACACAGATGATGCTGGACCGACTGGCAGAGGCTGCCCGTGAGGGGCGCGTCTCGCGCCGATCATTCATGAACTACGCCATGGCTGCGGGCGTCACCGCCAGCGCCGCGACCGGGCTTTGGGGTACCGCCGCAAGGGCCGAACCAAAGCGTGGCGGCACTTTCCGTCTCGCGCAACATGACGGCAATTCGGGCGACAGCCACGATCCCGGCCTTTACGAATCCAACGCCGAGATCATGCTGTCGCACACGTTCCGCGCCTTCCTGACACAAATCATGCCCGATGGCACGCTTGCAGGCGACGTGGCGACAGAATGGTCGGCCTCCGACGATGCCTCGGAATGGACGTTCAAGCTAAACCCCCAGGCGACCTTCCATTCGGGTGGCAAGGTGACGGCCGAAGATGTCATCGCCTCGATGAACCTGCACCGCGGCGAGAACAGCACCTCGACCGCCAAGGCGCTGATGACGGGCATCAAGGATATTGTCGCCGACGGCGACGACACCGTCATTTTCAAGATGGAGGCCGGCAACGCCGATTTGCCTTGGCTGATGACCGACTATCATCTGGTCATCCTGCCGCGGGGCGAGGACGGCACCGCCAACTGGAAATCGGGCGATGGCTGTGGTCCCTACAGGCTCGACAGTTGGGAGCCGGGCCGAAGCGCCTCGCTGACACGCCATGACGAATGGCATGGCGAAGGCGCCTATTTCGATGCGGTCGAGGTGACGTTCATCAACGACCCCAACGCGCGCCAGACCGCGCTGGTCACCGGCGATGCGGACGCGACAAGCTGGCTGGAAAACAAGACCATGACGCTGCTGGAGCGTCACCCCGAGGTCGACGTGATCAACGTGCCGTCGGCGCAGACCGTAACAATGCCGATGTTCTGCGACGTGGCGCCGTTTGACGACGTCGATGTGCGTAACGCGTTGAAATTGTCGATCAAGCGCGAGGAGATGGTCGAGACCATTCTCTTCGGTGCCGGTAGTGTCGCGAACGATTTCCACCATTCGCCGGCGATGCCGTATTATCCAGACGACATCGAGCAGCGGACATACGACCCCGACAAGGCCAAATCGCTGTTGAAAAAGGCCGGAAAGGAAAACCTTTCTGTCACGCTGAGCAGCGCGGACTCCATCGCCACGGGCGCGGTCGATGTGGCCATTCTTTATGCCGAGCATGCCAAGGCGGCAGGCATCGACATCAAGGTCTCGCGCGAGCCCAATGACGGTTACTGGTCGGATGTCTGGCTGAAGAAGCCATGGTGCATGGTCGCCTGGGGCGCCCGCCCGACGCCGGACGTAATGTACAGCCTCGCCTACAAGGATGACGCGGCCTGGAACGAATCGCACTGGCAGAACGAGGAATTCAACAAGCTGCTGGATCAGGCGAAGTCCGAACTGGACGATTCGCTGCGCGCCGAGATGTATCGCGACATGGCGATCCTTGCCAAGGATGATGGCGGCACAGTGATTCCGTACTGGATGAACTTCGTCTACGGCAAGCGCAAGAACATCGGCACGACAGGCGAATACACTAACGCCTGGCAACTGGACGGCTATCGGGCCTGTAGCCGCTGGTGGTTCGAAAGCTGAACGATACGGCAACCGGCCCGGCGTCCCTGCGGCGCCGGGCCTGCGCGCCCAATTGCGCCACGGCGCAGGATTTTGGGCCAAAATCAATGCCATGCACCTACGCAGCATCGTAACAGGCATGGCGATGAACTGTTAATCCGGGTCTCGCTGTGTTAGCGGTAACGTGACGGAACAACAGCAGGAGGGATAAATGGGCGACATACTTGGGCTGGTTGCGAAACGGCTCGGTCTGGGACTGGTCATACTACTTGTGATTTCAGTCATCATCTTCTTCATGGTCGAACTCTTGCCCGGCGACATCGCCGAGGCGGTTCTGGGCCAGGGGGCGACCGAGGAAAACGTCAGAAATCTGCGCGAGCAGATGGGACTGAATGATCCCGCGCTCGTACGGTATTTCGATTGGCTGAAAGGGGCTGTGATGCTCGATTTCGGCAGATCCATCGTAACCCAGGAAACGGTGATGAGCGTCATCGGCGAACGGTTCCGCAATACGTTGTTCCTGGCCACCTATGCTGCCGTTATCGCCGTGCCCTTTGCCATCACTCTTGGTGTGGTTGTCGCGCTTCTGCGCAACTCGATCTTTGACCGGGTGGCCAACGTGCTGACGCTGACGTCGATTTCCAGCCCCGAATTCTTTCTGGGCTACATCCTGATCCTGTTCTTTTCGGTCAAGTGGGGCATGTTCCCCGCCATCGCCAGCCTGAGCGACGGCATGTCGTTCTGGGAGTTGCTGGAGCGGACGTTCCTGCCAGCCCTGACGTTGGTTTTGGTCGTGACGGCCCATATGATGCGCATGACGCGGGCCGCCATCATCAATCTGCTGGCCTCACCCTATATCGAGATGGCCAGACTGAAGGGTGTACCGCCCTGGAGGGTCATCGTGCGACACGCGCTGCCCAACGCCTGGGCACCGATCATCAACGTGATCGCGCTGAACCTTGCGTATCTGATCACCGGCGTTGTTCTGGTCGAGGTGGTGTTCGTTTATCCCGGCATCGGTCAGGCGCTGGTCGACGCGGTCAGCAAACGCGATTTCCCCGTGGTGCAGGCGTGCTGCCTGATCTTCGCCGCGACCTTCATCTTGCTCAATCTTGCGGCAGACGTGGGCGCAATTCTGACCAATCCACGCCTGCGGCATCCGAAATAAGGGAGTACGAGATATGAGCATTTTTGTAATCGCATACTATTCGCTGCTCCTGATCGCGTCCTGCCTGGCAGCGTTCTATAACCAAAGGTCGGCCTTTCTGCTGGTCTTCTCGCTGACGCTGGTATCGTTCATCGTGGGCATCATCGGTGGCGCAGATGCGTTGAAATTCATCGCGGCTATCGCGGCAGCCATCGCGCTGGCGGCGATGGTGTCCTACGCGTTCCGCGAGTTTGTGATCATCATCGTCTCGAACGAGATGGCCAAGGAGTTGCGCACCGCACCCCTGACCGCCGCATTTGGCATGTTCGTCATTTTCACCTATGCCATCGCGGGCATATTTGCCCCGTGGATCGCCCCCTTTGGCGAGGCTGAGGTGATCGCGTCGGCCTTTGCACCGGCGGATGAAAACATGCTGTTGGGCGCAGATCAGCTGGGCCGTGACATGTTCAGCCGCCTGATCTATGGCACGCGCAATTCGGTCGGACTGGCGCTGACGGCCACGCTGCTGGCGTTCTTTGTCGGGGCGTTTCTGGGCCTTCTGGCGGCAACCAAGGGCGGGTTTCTGGACAATTTCCTGGGTCGGGTTGCGGATGTGATCATGTCGATCCCGTCGCTGATCTTTGCCCTGCTTATGCTGTCGATCTTTGGCCCGTCGATGCCGGTCATTATCATTGCCGTGTCGATCATCTATGCGCCGCGCGTTTTCCGCCTGACGCGGGCGGTTGCGGGTGACGTTGTGGTGATGGACTATATTGAGGCGGCCAAGCTGCGCGGCGAGGGCACATGGTATCTGATCCGGCGCGAGATCCTGCCAAACTCCACCGCGCCGCTGGTGGCCGAATTCGGCCTCGAATTCTGTTTTGTGTTCCTGCTGGTTGCGGGCCTGTCGTTCCTTGGCCTTGGTATCCAGCCGCCCACGGCCGACTGGGGATCGATGGTGCGCGAGAATGCAACGCTGATCTCATTTGGCGAAATCACACCGCTTATACCAGCCGCCGCCATCGCGCTGTTGACCGTCGGGGTCAATTTCGTGGTGGACTGGATGCTGCACCGGTCCTCGGGACTGAAGGAGTAAAGACGCATGCCATATGACAAGACCAAAAAAGACGTTCTGCTGAAAATCAGGAACCTTAAAATTCAGGGTTATTCTGATGAAAGCTGGGTCGACATCATCAAGGGTGTCGACCTCACCCTCCACCGGGGCGAAGTGATGGGCCTGATTGGTGAATCGGGTGCGGGCAAATCCACCATCGGCGCCGCGGCGATGGGATACGCCCGGGACGGCACCCGCATTTCCGAGGATTCGTCGATCGAATTTGACGGGATGGAGCTGACAACCGCGACCGAAGGCGAGCGGCGCGCGCTGCGCGGCAATCGCATCGCCTATGTCGCGCAATCGGCAGCGGCTTCGTTCAACCCGGCACACAAGATCATCGATCAGCACACCGAAGGCCCGCTGCAATACCGGCTGAAAAAACGGATGGAGGCGCAGGAGGACGCGATTGATCTATACAATCGTCTGCGCCTGCCGAACCCCGATGAGATCGGGTTTCGCTATCCCCATCAGGTGTCCGGAGGTCAGTTACAGCGTGCGATGACGGCAATGGCGATGTCCTGCCGTCCCGACCTGATCATTTTTGATGAGCCTACAACGGCGCTGGACGTGACCACCCAGATCGAGGTTCTGGCCGCGATCCGTGACATCGTCGATCAGTTCGACACTGCCGCACTGTACATCACGCATGACCTTGCCGTCGTGGCGCAGATGGCCGACACGATCAAGGTGTTGCTGAAGGGCGAGGAAGTCGAAGAAGGCTCGACCGCCGAAATGATGAGCAATCCCAAGGAAGAATACACCAAATCCCTCTGGGCCGTGCGCAGCTTCAAATCTCCGCAGCGCAGCCGCGAGGGACGCGATTGCCTGATTTCGGTCAAGAATGTCGACGCCGCCTACTCGGCTGGTCCCAAGATCCTCGATGACATCAGCTTTGATATCTATGAGGGGATGACCGTGGCTGTGGTGGGCGAATCGGGCTCTGGCAAGTCCACCGCCGCGCGCGTCATTACCGGGCTCCTGCCGCCCCAAAAGGGCGAGGTGCTGTTCAAGGGCGAGCCGTTCCCGGCCGACTACCGCAACCGAAACAAGGAACAGCTGCGCCAGTGCCAGATGATTTATCAAATGGCCGACACCGCGCTGAACCCCAAGGTCAAGATCAGCGAAATCATCGGCCGCCCGGCGCGGTTCTATTCCGGCCTCAAAGGTGCGGCGCTGAAGGCGCGGGTGGATGAATTGCTGGACCTGATCGAGTTGGAGCCGTCGCAATACTACAACCGCTATCCCCCCGAATTGTCAGGTGGTCAGAAACAGCGCATCGGCATCGCCCGCGCGCTGGCGGCCGAGCCGAGCTTCATCGTCTGCGACGAGGTCACATCGGCGCTGGACCAGCTTGTAGCAGAGGGCATCCTGCGCCTGCTGGATCGCCTGCAGGACGAGCTGAACCTGGCCTATATGTTCATCACGCATGATCTGGCAACGGTGCGCTCCATTGCCGATGAGGTGGTGGTGATGCAGAATGGCAAAGTGGTGGAGCAAGGCCCGAAGGACGAGATGTTCAAGCCGCCGCACCATCCCTATACCGACCTTCTGCTCAGCTCGGTTCCAGAGATGGACCCCGATTGGCTGACCACCCTGCTAGAGGAGCGGGGCCTCGAAAACCTGGGAGAGTCAGCATCAAAGCAGATCGACCCCGAAGACGACAAGATCATGCCCTCAGACGCATGACTGCAGCTTTGGGTCAAAAGAAAAGCGGCGGATGGGATACCAACCGCCGCGTATTATTTTGACTGGCCATTTGTCTTGGTGATCTCTCGTGGGATCAGAGCATTGCCATTCCGGTCATGATCATCGTGCCGACAATGACGGCATAGACAATCAGCACGGTAGGAAAGTTTGCGCTGTGCGCGCGCAGTTCGCGGTTGAGTTGATCTCTGGTCATGGCTGTATCGCTTCTGGCCGTAGGACAGGGGCGCTCCGGACCCTGATCCAAAATTGGGGTAAGGCGTATGGAGGAACCCCATCCGCCGCTGTATTGCTGAAACTGTTGAATGGTCCAGCCTCGCCCACCTCGGGCTTGATCTGGCCGGGACCTGCGTGTCAGGTCATCGACATCGCGGACAGAACCATGGTTCCGAAAATCAGGCCATAGACAACAAGAACAGCAGGCCATGTGGCACTATGCATGCGAAGTTCGCGGTTCAGTTGATCCCGGGTCATAGGTGCCTCCTCAGTGCTGCGTGTCCGTCTTCGGGGGGCGCCGCAACGCGGTGCCTTGATCCGCACATACCTATCTTTTTTGGGAAAGCAATCCCGCGTTGCGTAAAATTACATGCAATGGCTGCATGGCTGGCGTGCGTTGCAGGAATGGCTTTAATTCCAAGACGTAAGCACTTGATATTGAATGTTTAAATTTTCGCCGTGCCATTTGCGCAACGGCACGGCAATATTACGCAGATTACCGAATGTTTCCGGGTGTTATACACTGTGAACGGTCTCCTTGCAGCCGATCTGAAAATCGCCTGCAAGGATGATCTCAGGCCGCGGTGGGACCTTGCAGCGGCATCACGGTCAGATCGCCCTCGGCGCGCGCCTGCATTGCCTGCGCGGCCGCCAGCGACGCGGCTGCTGTCGTGAAATACGGGATCTTGTCGTATAGCGCGACCGAGCGGATCTCGCGGCTGTCCTCGACCGACAGCGCGCCCTCGGTCGTGTTCATCACGACGGCGATCTCGTTGTTCTTGAGCATGTCGACGATATTAGGACGACCCTCGTAAACCTTGTTGACGGTGGTGCAGGGCAGGTTCTGCCCGGCCAGGAACGCCGCCGTGCCACGCGTCGCGACAATGGAAAAGCCCATGTCCAGCATGATGCGCGCCGCCTCGACGATTTGCGCTGTCTTGTCGCTGTCCTTGATTGAAAAGAACACGGCGCCGCCCTCGGGCAGGATCACGCCCGCGCCCATCTGCGCCTTGAGGAAGGCGCGCGCAAAACTCACGTCCCAGCCCATCACCTCGCCGGTGGATCGCATTTCGGGGCCCAGGATCGTATCGACACCGGGGAAGCGGGCGAAGGGCATCACCGCCTCCTTGACCGAAAACCACGGCATCGCGTAGTCGGCCAGCGTCATCTGGTCGGCCATCGGCAGGCTGCCGGGGGTGGCGTTTGCTGGATAATCGCCGCGATGCGGGAAATTGCTCAGCGGCTCGCCAGCCATCAGGCGCGCGGCAATCGAGGCGATGGCCGAATCCGTCGCCTTGGCCACGAAGGGCACGGTGCGGCTGGCGCGGGGGTTCACCTCGATCAGGTAGATCTCGCCATCCTTGACCGCAAACTGCACGTTCATCAGCCCGACCACCTTCAGCGCGCGGGCCAGCGCGACTGTCTGCCGCTCTATTTCCGCGATGATATCCGCATCCAGTGTATAGGGCGGGATCGAGCAGGCGCTGTCGCCGGAATGCACGCCGGCCTCTTCGATATGCTGCATGATGCCGGCGACATGGACGTTCTCGCCATCGCAAAGCGCATCGACATCACATTCGATCGCGCCCGAAAGGTAGCTGTCCAGCAGCACTGGGCTTTTGCCCGACACCACCACCGCCTCGGCGATGTAGCGCTCCAGATGCGGCATGTCGCGCACGATTTCCATCGCGCGCCCGCCCAGCACGTAAGACGGGCGGATGACCAGCGGAAAGCCGATCTTTTCAGCAATCGCAAAGGCCTGAGCGTCAGTTGACGCAATGCCGTTCACCGGCTGTTTTAGCCCCAGACGGTTGACCAGATCCTGAAACCGCTCGCGATCCTCGGCCAGATCGATGGCGTCGGGCGAAGTGCCCAAGATCGGGATGCCTTCATCCTCCAGCGCGTTGGCCAGTTTCAGCGGGGTCTGCCCGCCGAACTGCACAATCACACCATGCAGCGTGCCGTTTTCCTGCTCGACCCGCAGGATTTCCATCACGTGTTCGAACGTGAGCGGCTCGAAATAAAGCCGGTCCGAGGTGTCGTAATCGGTGCTGACCGTCTCGGGGTTGCAGTTGATCATGATCGTCTCATAGCCCGCATCCGACAGCGCATAGCACGCGTGGCAGCAGCAATAATCGAACTCGATCCCCTGGCCGATCCGGTTGGGGCCGCCGCCCAGAATGACGACTTTCTTGGCATCGCTGGGGCGCGCTTCGCATTCCACATCGCCCATCATCGGCGCTTCGTAGGTGGAGTACATATAGGGGGTCTGCGCCTCGAATTCTGCCGCGCAGGTGTCGATCCGCTTGAAGACAGCGGTGACGCCGACACTGCGGCGCGCAGCGCGCACGGCGGCTTCGGTCTGGCTTGTCAGGATGGCAAGGCGCGCATCGGTGAAGCCCATCATTTTGAGGCGGCGCAGACCGGCGGCGTCCGAGGGCAGGCCGCTGGCGCGCACGTCCTCTTCGGCCTCGATAATCTCGCGGATGCGGGCCAAAAACCACGGATCGTACATGGTTACGGCGTGAATATCGTCGTCGCTCAGCCCGTGGCGCATGGCCTGCGCGATCACCCGGATGCGGTCGGGGGTTTGTTTTGCCAGCGCGCGGGTAACGGCGGCAGCGTCAGGCGCGCCCTCGATGGTGATCTCGTCAAAGCCGGTCAGGCCCGTCTCCATGGACGCCAGCGCCTTTTGCAGGCTCTCGTGAATGGTGCGGCCAATTGCCATTGCCTCGCCGACCGATTTCATCGCGGTGGTCAGGTGCGGTTCGGACCCGGCGAATTTTTCAAAGGCAAAACGCGGGATCTTGGTCACGACATAGTCAATCGACGGCTCAAAGCTGGCCGGCGTCACCTGGGTGATATCGTTGTCCAGCTCGTCCAGCGTATAGCCGACGGCCAGTTTCGCCGCGATCTTGGCGATGGGAAAACCGGTCGCCTTGGATGCCAAGGCGGAGGAGCGCGACACGCGCGGGTTCATCTCGATCACCACCATGCGCCCGTCGGCTGGGTTGATCGCCCATTGCACGTTCGATCCGCCAGTCTCGACGCCGATCTCGCGCAGGACGGCGATGCTCTGGTTGCGCATCACCTGATATTCCTTGTCCGTCAGGGTCAGGGCAGGGGCGACGGTGATCGAATCGCCCGTATGCACGCCCATCGGATCGACGTTTTCGATGGCGCAGACGATGATCGCGTTGTCGGCGCTGTCGCGCACGACCTCCATTTCGAACTCTTTCCAGCCGAGGAGCGACTCGTCGATCAGGATCTGGCCCACCGGGGAGGCGTCCAGACCGGTCTTGCAGTAATGCTCGTAATCCTCGCGGTTATAGGCCACGCCGCCGCCGGTGCCGCCAAGGGTGAATGCGGGGCGAATTATCGCAGGGAGGCCAACGTAATCAATGGTATCCATGCATTCCTGCATGGTGTTGGCGATTGTGGCCTTGGGGTTTTCGATCCCCAGACGGTCCATCGCCTCGCGAAACAGCTTGCGGTCCTCGGCCATCTCGATGGCCTCGCGATTGGCGCCGATCAGCTCGACGCCGAACTTCTCAAGAATACCCATGTCGGCCACGGCCAGCGCTGTGTTCAGGCCGGTCTGTCCGCCCATCGTGGGCAGCAGCGCATCGGGGCGTTCCTTTTCGATGATCTTGGCGACGATTTCGGGGGTGATCGGCTCGATATAGGTGGCATCGGCAAGGCCGGGATCGGTCATGATCGTCGCCGGATTGGAATTGACCAGGATCACCCGGTAGCCTTCCTCGCGCAGCGCCTTGCAGGCCTGTGCGCCGGAATAGTCAAACTCGCAGGCCTGCCCGATGATGATGGGCCCGGCCCCGATGATCATGATGGATGAAATATCGTCGCGCTTTGGCATATCCGGTGTCCCCGCTTGGCAGCTATGGTTGCGCAGGCCCGCCGGGAGCGCCGCATCGCATCGCGTGGGGCAGAGTGCACAGGGCGGGCGCGCAAATTGCTGGCGGTTATATCCATGCAGCCCGCCGGCGCAAGGGGCTTGGGGCGCTTCGGCGGGGCGTGAAATTCAACTTCTGTTTTCACTTGGCCGCGAAACGCACTAGGTAGCGCGCAGGTCGGCAGGCTGTGCAGGAGAGTGTCAGGTGGAAATTCGCTTCGATCATGGGCCGGTGGGGCCGGACGGGGAGGGTGCCTGCCTGTTCGCAGCGCCGCGCCGGATGATCCTTGCCGAGGACGCAGGCGATGTGCCGGGCGCATTGGCTGCGCTGGATGGCGCGCGCGCAGAAGGTGCCTGGCTGGCTGGCTATGCCAGCTATGAGCTGGGCTATGCGCTGGAGCCGCGCCTTCAGCCGCTTATGCCCGCCCGCCGCCGCCTGCCGCTGATGGCGTTCGGGGTCTATGATGCGCCCACGCTGGCGCCGGACCTGCCCCCGCCGGGTGGCACCCTGTCAGAGTTTGAACCCCGCTGGGATGCCGCACGCTATGGCGCCGCGTTCGAGAGGGTTCATGAGTATATCAGCGCCGGTGATTTCTATCAGGCCAACCTGACCTTCCCGCTGGAGGGGACGGCAACGGGCGATCCTGCCGCGCTTTATGCCGCGCTGGTCGCGGCGCAGCCGGTGCGCCACGGCGCGCTGGTGCAGCAGCCGGGCCTGCCGGCGCTTCTGTCCCGCTCGCCCGAGCTGTTTTTTCGCACCGATGCCGGAGGGCGCATCCAGACCCGCCCGATGAAGGGCACCCAGCCGCGCAGCGCCGATCCCGCCGAAGATGCGCGCCGCCGGATTTTTCTGGCCAGCGATGAGAAGAACCGCGCCGAAAACCTAATGATCGTGGACCTTCTGCGTAACGATCTCAGCCGTGTCTGCACCCCCGGAAGCGTCACTGTGCCGGAGCTGTTCACGGTTGAAAGCTACAACACCGTCCACCAGATGACTTCACTGATCACTGGGCAGATCGTGCCCGATACCGGCCTTGCAGCGCTCTTTACAGCGCTGTTTCCGTGCGGGTCGATCACCGGCGCGCCGAAACTGCGCGCCATGCAGGTGCTGCGCGATCTGGAGCCTGAGCCGCGCGACATCTATTGCGGTTCCATCGGCTGGGCCGCGCCGGACGGGCGCGCCGAATTCAACGTGGCCATTCGCACGCTGCTGCTGGACGCCGGGCGCGTGACGCTGAATGTCGGCGGCGGAGTCGTTTATGACAGCACGGCCGAGGCCGAATATGAGGAGGCGCTGTGGAAAAGCCGCTTTGCGCGCCCGCGGATCGCGGATTTGCACTGATCGAGACGATGCTGTGGATGCCCGGCAAAGGCGTCGCCCATCGCGCCCGCCACATGGCACGGCTGCGCCGTTCGGCGCGCGCCTTGGGGATTGCGCCGCAGGGGGTGGACGCCGCGCTGGACAGCATCACCGGCGACGGACCGCTGCGCCTGCGTTTGACAGTGGACACTGTTGGGCAGGCCACAGTGACGGCTACCGTATTTCAACCGCTCGATCCCGGTGCTGGATGGCGAGTGGCGATTCATCCGCAATGGCTAGATCCCGCAGATCCTTGGCTACGCCACAAGTCAACGCAGCGCGCGCTTTACGATAAGGCCCGCGCCGATCTGCCCTCTGGCATTGACGAGTGGATTTTCCTGAACACCGGCGGCGCGCTTTGTGAGGGGGCGATTACCAATCTTTATATCGACACCGGAGATACGCTGCTGACCCCGCCGCGCGCCTGCGGCCTTCTGCCCGGTATCGGGCGCGAGGTGCTGATTGCCGAGGGGCGCGCGCGCCCCATGCGCCTGACACCGCAGGATATCAAGGATGCGCGCGCCTTCTATGTTGGCAATGCCCTGCGCGGACTGATCCGCGCCGAGCTTGTCCAGTCTTAGTTACTGAAGTTTCCTTCGACTTCGTCGCGGGTTATTTAACTATTGGCCCTGTAAAGGTAGTCCCGCGTCAGCGGCACCGCATCCTGACGCCGTGACAATTGCACCTGAAACACGACCTGCCGGTCCAGACGGAAGGTCAGCTCGCTTGCCTTCAGGTAAAAGCGCCACATCCGGCAGAATCGATCATCATACAGCTTGCGTGCCTCGCTGATGCGGACCATGAACCGATCATACCAGTGGCGCAGCGTTTCGGCATAATGCAGGCGCCACACCTCCAGATCGGTCGTGATCAGGCCCGAACGTTCGACCGCTGCGGTCATCTCCGACATGGATGGCACATATCCGCCCGGAAATATATATTTTGATATCCACGGGCTGGTCACGCCCGGCGGTTTGGCGCGGCCGATTGTATGCACCAGCGCGACGCCGTCCTCGGTCAGCAGATCGTTTATCTTGCCAAAATACGTTCGGTATTGCGGCAAGCCAACATGTTCGAACATCCCGACCGACACGATCCGGTCAAATTTGCCGCCGACATCCCGGTAATCTATCAGCTCGAAACGGGCACGATCCTCCAGACCTTCCGCCTGTGCGCGCGCGTCTGCTACCTTGTGCTGCTCCGTACTCAGCGTAACGCCTAGTACCTGTGCACCGTAATCACGCGCCAGAGTAAGGCCCATGCCGCCCCAGCCGCAGCCGATATCAAGTACGCGCATCCCCGGTCTCAGCAGCAATTTGCGCGCAATATGCGCCTTTTTGGCCTCCTGCGCGCTCGCCAGGGACATGTCTTGATGCGTAAAGTAAGCGCACGAATACTGCCTGTCCTCGTCCAGAAACAGATCATACAGCGCGCCCGACAAATCATAGTGATGCGCCACATTTTCGCGCGAGCGTCCCGCTGGATTGAACTGCTGCGCGCGCCGCCCGAGATAGCGCAGAATGCTCACCGGATGATGCATCCAGGTGCGTCCCTGCGCAGCCATGTTTGCAATGCTCAGCCGCAAAAATCCCTCCAGGTCGTCGCCCTGTATGGTCAGCTGACCGTCCATGTACCCTTCGCCCACCGCCATTTCCGGGGACAGCATGATGCGGCGCGGCAGACTGGGGTTTTGCAGGCTAATGGCCACTTGCGGACCGGGGGCGGCGCCTTCGTAGTCTTTGACACTGCCGTCCGGATAGGTGACGCTCAGACGGCCCTGGCTGATAAGACCCGTCAGAAAACGGTCAAGAGCCTTGCTCCACATATCTCTCTCCCAAGTTCGCGGGCAAGATCGCGGCACCCGCATGACAAGTGATGGATCAAGCGAACGATTTAGACTTAACGCCAGTAAATGACGTTGGGTTCCGCCGGGCTCCAAGAAAACTCGCCGCAGGTGTGCGTGCCTGCGGTACCAGACCTGCTTGAACAGGCCCCGCCCCTTGACTTTGCGGCGCAGGGCATGTGTATCGGCCCAAAGACGCGACAGCCCCAAACGGGGCCGCCAAAGGGGATCTGATGATGCACGCCTACCGCAGCCATACCTGCGCCGACTTGGATAAATCGAATGTGGGCGACACTGTGCGCCTTTCCGGCTGGGTCCACCGCATCCGCGATCACGGCGGCGTTCTGTTTGTTGATCTGCGCGATCACTATGGCATGACGCAGCTGATCTGCGACCCCGACAGCCCCGTGTTCGAACAGGTCGAGGCTGTGCGCAGCGAATGGTGCATCCGCATCGACGGTAACGTCAAGGCGCGGGATGCGGCGCTGGTAAACCCCAAGCTGCCCACTGGTGAGGTTGAGGTGTTCATTCGCGATATCGAAGTGCTGGGCGCGTCCAAGGAGCTACCGCTGATGGTTTTTGGCGATCAGGACTACCCCGAGGAAACCCGCCTGAAGCACCGCTATCTGGACCTGCGCCGCGAGGCGATGCAGCAGAACATGACCCTGCGCAGCGATGTCATTGCCTCCATGCGCCGCCGCATGTGGGATCAGAAATTCCGCGAATACCAGACGCCGATCATCACCGCGTCCTCCCCCGAAGGTGCGCGCGATTTTCTGGTCCCGTCGCGCCTGCATCCCGGCAAATTCTACGCACTGCCGCAGGCACCGCAGCTGTTCAAGCAGCTGATCATGGTGTCTGGTTTCGACAAGTATTTCCAGATCGCGCCCTGTTTCCGCGACGAGGATCCGCGCGCCGACCGCTCGCCGACGGATTTCTACCAGCTCGATCTGGAGATGTCCTTTGTCGAGCAGCAGGACGTTTTCGACACGATCCAGCCGGTCATTCAGGGCATTTTCGAGGAATTCGGCAGCGGCCGCAAAGTCGATACCGAGTGGGAGCAGATCAGCTATGCCGATTCTGCCCTGTGGTACGGCACGGACAAGCCCGACCTGCGCAACCCGATCAAGATGCAGGTCGTCTCGGACCATTTCCGCGGTTCCGGCTTTGCCATCTTTGCCAAGCTGCTGGAGCAGGACGGCACCGAAATCCGCGCCATTCCCGCGCCCGGCGGCGGCAGCCGCAAGTTCTGCGACCGCATGAATGCCTTTGCGCAAAGGGAAGGGTTGCCGGGGATGGGCTATATTTTCTGGCGGGAGGGGAAAATTTGGGTTCGAAAAGACCAACCGCAGATGTCCGCACTAGCTCACGCCGGGGCTCTCGCCGCTGGCGAGAACTGGATAGCGCTAGAAGTGCCGACAGGTGAAGACGAACGTTGGGAAGAACGTATTATTGTTGAGCCTGCCGGTCCACTTTCCAAAAATATTGGTTTTATGCGGACGGAAGCTATCCGGAAACAATTAGGCCTTACTGTCGGCGACGCTGCATTCTTCCTAGGCGGCAAACCCTCCGCATTCGAACGCGTCGCGGGCAAGGCGCGCACCGAGATCGGCAATGAGCTGAAACTGACGGACGAAAACCGCTTTGCTTTTGCGTGGATCGTGGATTTCCCGATGTATGAGGCGGACGAGGAAACCGGCAAGATCGACTTCTCGCACAACCCCTTCTCGATGCCGCAGGGCGGGCTGGAGGCGCTGCAAGGTGATCCGCTGAAAGTGCTGGGATATCAGTATGATCTGGCTTGCAACGGCTATGAGCTGATTTCGGGGGCAATCCGCAACCACCGTCTTGATGTCATGATCGCCGCGTTCGAGAAGGCCGGTTATGACGAGGCCGAGGTGCATTCCCGGTTTGGCGGGCTGGTACAGGCGTTCCAGTACGGCGCGCCGCCGCACGGGGGCTGTGCAGCAGGTATCGACCGTATCGTAATGTTGCTTGCGGATGAGGCGAATATCCGCGAGGTCATCATGTTCCCGATGAACCAGCGCGCCGAGGATCTGATGATGAACGCCCCCAGCGGGCCGACCTCGGATCAGTTGATGGAACTTGGCCTGCGCGTGATCCCGCAGGAGTAATCTGGTCGTAAGTGACTGAAACGATGGGCGGGGGCCGTGTTGCCTCCGCTTTTTTACGTCTGGCGCCCCAGGGCCGGGTCCTGGGATACGCGTACCAGTCGCGTCAGATCGCTGAGCGATGATTTCTGCCGCCCGCCCGCGTCGAAATTCGACGGGTCCAGCCACAGGCGAAACGCCTCGTCCAGCGCGGGCCAATCGGCATCGATGGCGGCAAACCAGGCAGTATCCCGGTTGCGCCCCTTGACGACGGTCGCCTGCCTGAAAATCCCCTCATAGCTCAGCCCCAGGCGCTGCGCAGCCCGGCGCGACGGCATGTTCAGCGCATCACATTTCCATTCATACCGCCGATATCCAGCGCGAAACGCCCATGACATAAGCAGATACATCGCCTCGCTCGCCGCAATCGTGCGTTGGAGGTGCGGCGCCAGTGCGATATATCCAACCTCTATCGACCCGGCGGCAGGTTTCACCCGCAGATAAGAGGCAAAGCCGCCATACGCCTCGCGATCCTTGTCGTAGATTGCAAAGAAAATGTAGTCGGGGGATGCGGTCATATCGCGCATCCAGCGGTGAAACTGCGACGACGATGGGAATGGCCCGGCGGGCATATAGTCCCAGACGGCATCATGGCCATCGAACTCTTGAAACAGCAGCGCCGCATGTGCGTCGGCGTCCAGCGGCTCCAACCGGACATGTGTGCCATCAAACGTCAGATTTTCCGGGACAGATGGCGGGGTCCAGCCTTCGACGATGGGTCCGCGCGGGCGGGGGTCGGTCATGGGGGATGCCTCACATAAGGGTCCGCGCCGATCATAGATGCTAGGCCGCGCAGGGAAAGCGCTTTGTTACAGGATCAGGCCCGCATCGGCGCCCATCTCCAACCCTTGGAAAACGACGCGCTCCAGCGCGGCGATGTCGGTGCCGAAGAGGCCGCGAATTATCCATGCCAGATCCGCGCGCAGATCGCGCGTCGGACGCAGATCGCGCCGCTGATACAAATCGGCCTCACGCAGGCCCGGCCAGCCCGCGATGACGCGTCCGCCGCGCAGCGCGCCGCCAGCCAGCAGCATTGCACCCGCCGTGCCATGATCCGTGGCGCCTGATCCGTTCAGCCGCGCAGTGCGGCCAAACTCGGTAATGGCCACAACGGCAGTGCTGTCCCAGGTCCGCCCCAGCCGATCATGCAGCGTCGTGATCGTCTCGGCCAGCCGCGCCAGCGCCTTGCGAAGGCCGCGGGCCTGATTCGCATGTGTGTCGAACCCGGTCAGAGAAAAGGCAGCGATGCGCGTCTGCCCGCGCAGCCGTTCGGCAGCAAAGCGAGCGATGGCATCGGGACGTGCCGGTCTGCTGTCCTGCACGGCGGTCATAATGTCTGTGGTGCCGTCCGCACCGATTTCGCTGGCACCTTGGGATAGCAGCACTGCCTCCTCGGCGGCATTTCGAAACAGGGGATCATCGTGCAGAATTTCGGCGAGCAAACGCTCGGCCTGGGGGCTGAGCGTCAGCGCGGTATCGGGCGACCAGTTGACCACTGACGCCGCCCCTTGAAGGAGCAACATACCCCCGCGACCCACCGCATAGGCCGTTTCGGCCTGTGCGCCGGGCATCAAGGTGAGCAACCGGTTGAGCCAGCCGTCGCGGATGCGCCCGAGAGTATCCACTTCCGTCCCTGCTTCTAGCAAATCCTGACCGTCGAAATCACTGCGCTTGTCCCGATACGGGGTGGAGACCGCATGCGCTGCGGCCAACTGTCATTTCTGCCACAGTGGCATGAGAGGCGATAGTGAAGGGTGGAGGCCATAAAACTCAGTCAGATGCAGCGGCTGTTCAAACTCCGGCCGCAGCGCGGCTAAATCGGGATCGCCCAGTGGCGGAAGCGCGGCAAGCCCATCCATCGCGCCGCGCAGGATGATGACGACAAGGCGCGCATCCACCGGTGCGCTGGCCAGCGTTACCGGCGTGATCAGCGGGCTGGCGGCAAGCGAGCAGCCCAGCGCGGCTGAACGGGCCAGAAAATGACGGCGGTTGACGGCGGACATGGCGCAGACCCTCTGAAAAGCAGGGGAGGCCAGGACAAGCCCGATCCCCTCGGCGCGTGTTTCAGCGCGGGCGGCGGCATGGCGCACGGGCTTGGGCAGAGCCCGGCCCAGTGCGGTTTGAGCAAAATCCTGCGGATGGGGCAGGGTGCGGCGCAGTTGCGACAGCACAGTCATTGCCCAGCCCAGCCTCGCGGCCAGACGCTGCGGCGTGATCCATTCGGCATCCGTTTCCGGCCAGCCATCGGGGCCGGGCGGAGCGTCGAGCGGCTGACCCATCAATTCCATCGGGCCGAGCAAGAGCGCGCGCATCTGCCTGAGGTTGTCGCCTGGCATGACCTGCGGCGCCAGATCCAGCGCGCGCTGTGCCGCGCCAATGAAATCGACGGGTCGGCGGACATTACCTTGCCCATTCGCCCGCGCGACGGGATGCTCCAGCATGGCGAGGGTCATCGCCGCCAGATCGCCGCCAGTTTGGGCATAGCGCGTTGCCATGGCGCGGGTCGGGTCCGGATCCGGGGTGGCGCCCACAAAATGGACCGCCATATTGCGAGCCAGAGGGGCCCCCGTTGCCGGGTGCCGCGCCAACATGTCGAGGGCGTCGGTTATATGGCTCAGCCCTGGCACGCTACCGCCAAATGGCTGGCCCAGCATGACATGCGGTCCCGGTTCGGCAAAGCTGCGGCGATACGAGAAGCCTCGTTTCACGTCATAGGACAGCCCTGTCAGCAATTTGGCCAACGCCTGGACATCGTTCTGGCCATAGGGGCCGCCCGCGCCCAGCGTGTGCAGTTCCAGCACCTCACGGGCGAGGTTCTCGTTCAGGCCGCCGACGCCTTTCTTCTGGACGCGGGCGCTGTTTGGGCCGACGGATTTGCCCTGATCCAAGTAGCGCAGCATCAGCGGCTGCATCGCGACCGCGCGCAGCATGTGCGAAATTTTACCGCCAACATGCGGGCGAATCGCCGTCTCGATATAGGGCAGTTGCGCGCCGGGCCAGATGCCATCAATGCCCCGCGCGGTGAAATGATCGGCCCACAACGCTGCCAGCCTCTCGCGCAGGCCATCGCCGGTCAGCGCGCGGCGCATCAGCATCTGGCCGGTTCACCCGGCGGCGTCCTGCCGCGCGCGGCGCATTTGGTTGCGATAGGCCTTCCGTGCGGCGCCTTCAGCATGCGTGCTTTTGGCTTTGCGTCTTTCCTTGCGGCTTTGTTGCAGCATGGCTAGCACCGGCAGATAGGCTGCAGTCGACGGGATCGGCAATAGGCTCGCGATGGTGTCCGGGCCGGTTAGCCTGTCCATCATCCCGCTCACTGACGCAGGGCGCTTCGGCCTTTGTTGGCTGCGCGGCGCCAGACCGCAGCCAAAACGAATTTCGGCCAGTTCGGGATGGAAATGGCATCTGGCGCCCCTTCCTAGGCTGCGGAGTTGCGCCCGCGCGGCCCTTAAAAAACACTACAGGGATGCGCTGTACCTGTCACATGACGTTTTGGGCGCCAAGAGATTTACATCGCCACACGCTCCGCCAGACGCTCCTGAACCAGCCCGGCGACCTGAGCGAGGCTGACGTTCAGCGCGGCTCCGCTGCGACCGGCATCTGCCAAAGCATCAGCGGCCAGCGCCAACTGGTCATCATCGGCCGAGCGTGCAACGCCGCCCAGAAATTGCGCAACGTAGGCAAGGACCTGGCCGCCGGGATGCTCGTCCAGCAGGTTTGACACATGCATCATGTCATCCCGGTAGGCCAGCGGATCGGGGCACACATCCTCGTTGCGCAGGATACGCGGCCCGCACGGCCTGCGATCTGCCGGAAGGGTGGCCAGCACGGCCTGCTGAAAGACGCCCAGATTGGTCAGTGGCTTGGCCAGAAACCCGGCTGCGCCCGCCGCAATTGAGCGCGCTTCGGCCCCGTCCAGACCGCTGGTGGCGATGATCGACGTCACGCTCGGATCGGCGGCGGCCAATTCCTCGATCAGATCCAGCCCCGAGCCGTCTGGAAGGCCCAAATCCACGATCACCACCGACGGACGATACACCGAAAGGTGGCGCCGGGCCGATCGCAGGCAATCAGCCCGCCGTATACGCGCGCCCGAATGCAGGCACATCAGCCGCATCGCATCGCAGGCGTAAAGGCTATCCTCGACCACCAGGATTGTCATGCCCAGCAAAGGGCGCGCGGCGGTTGGGTTGATGATCGGGGTTAGTCCGGGCAGATCGTCCATGCGCGTGTCTCCTTCTGGCAGCACTGATTCCAAAAGTTACGCAGAGTTGGCTAACGCAGGGTTAACGCATCTCGCAAATTTTTAACATTTGAGCAGGTGCGTTGCGTCACAGCGCCCGCTTGCCATGGCCCTGCGCGCGCGCGATAAGATGGGCGACGCCCCTAACGAAAGGACAGCCCATGATCGGACGCCTCAACCACGTGGCTATCGCCGTACCAGACCTCGACGCCGCGATCGCGCAATATAGCGGTGCGCTGGGCGCCGATGTGGGCGCACCGCAGGACGAGCCTGACCACGGCGTGACCGTGGTTTTCATCAATCTTCCCAACACCAAGATCGAATTGCTGTATCCTTTGGGGGAATCCAGCCCGATCACCGGTTTTCTGGAGAAAAACCCCTCGGGCGGTATTCACCATATCTGCTATGAAGTGGACGACATCACTGCCGCGCGTGACCGTCTGACCGCTTCCGGTGCACGGGTTCTGGGGGATGGCACGCCCAAGATCGGCGCTCATGGCAAACCGGTGCTGTTCCTGCATCCCAAGGATTTCAACGGCTGCCTGATCGAGCTGGAGGAGGTCTGATGGGCCCTGTCACCGGTCTGGTTCTTTATGCGGTTATCTGGTGGATGACATTCTTGGTCGCGATCCCGATTCGGCTGCAAACGCAGGACGAGTCCGGCGATGTCGTCCCCGGCACCCATGGAGGATCGCCGCAGCGCCACGACCTGAAGAAAAAGGCGCTGATCACCACGGGCGTTGCGCTGGCGCTGTGGGCGCTGACAGCGTGGATCATAGTGTCCGGTCAGATCACGCTGAGCGATATTGACCTGTTCACACGTTTCGGACCCGGCCCGATTGAAGAGCGTGGACTAGGTGGGTAAATGTGGCTGCGCCCAGAATGGGAATGAACAGGTTCAATAGCGGCACGCTGAGCGGAACTGCCATCAGCACGCCCGCCAGCCAGATCCGCAGCCAGTGCCGGCGGCGCAGATCGCGCGCCCCGGCCCGGCCCAGCCGCCGCATCGCGGCCAGCTGAAAATACTCGCGCCCCAGAAGAAACCCGTTCAGCGCCCAGAAAATCGCCAGCGCAGCAAAGGGCAGCACCGCGTATAGCAGCAGCGCCAATATGTTGGCGCCGATCAGCACGCCCACAAATGAAACCGTATCGCGCAGCGTGTCCATCCATGGCAGGCGTGGTACCGGAGGCAGCTGGGGGTAATGCTGCGCCTCGACTGCGGCGGCGACGTCCTCCAGAAACAGTGACGTGATCGCCGAGGCGACCGGCATCATCAAAAATATCGACATAACCAACATGAGGGCCAGACTGCTCCAGCCCAGCAGGTCGTCCACCCAGCTCACCTCGCCAATCAGCGGCAGAGTTACCACATCGCCCGTCAGCCAACTGACCAGCATCAACACGGCGGCATAGGCGGCAAAGAGCAGGGCAATGGTCAGCGCCAGGCCCAAAAACAGAACGCGGCGAAACCGTTTGTCGCCCATCTGTGCCAAAGCCTTGGCAAAGCTGGAAAATATCATGCGTCAGCCCAGGTCGTGATGGCTTGGATATCGGGGCGGGGACGTTCGGGCGGCGCTTCTTTTTCGGTGCCGATATGGATAAAGCCAGCGACGCGCTCAGCCGCGGTCAGGTTCAGCGTGGTCTGCACAAAGCTAGGATCGTGGCTGGGCCACCCGCTGAGCCAGTTGGCGCCCCAGCCAGCGGCAAGCGCCGCGTTCAGCAGCCCAAGGCAGACTGCGCCGGCCGAATATGTCTGCTCGATGGCGGGAATCTTGGGTGAGGGGCGCTGCACCTCGATCACGGCAACGGCCAGATCGGCGTCGTCAAACTGCTTTTGCGCCTTGGCGATTGCCTTGTCGTCCAGCCCCTGAGCGGCATCGCAGGTGGGGACAGCAGCCGACAGCCGGTCCAGCGCCGCGCGGCCCAGCACGACAAAGCGCCACGGCTCCAGCTTGCCATGATCGGGCGTGCGTGCGGCGGCGGTCAGCAGCGGCATCAGCTCGGCGCGGTCCGGCACCGGCAGGCCCAGCGTCTTGGCCGGGCGCGAGCGGCGCGTCAGCAGAAAATCCAGCGCTTCGGGATTGGCGTCGGGCATGTCATACCTCCAGTGTAGTCCAATGCCTTATGTCGGGGTGCGGTGTGGCCCGGTCAAGGGGGCTCAGCCCGGCGGCGACCTTGTATAGACGCCCTCGGGCAAGTTTAGCGCCGCCCGCAGATCACGCAGCTGAGACATCGATAATGTGATGGTGCGCATTTCATTCTGGCGCGGGTCAAACTGACTGATTGTAACGCATTCCTCGAATGCGTTGATTATGACGTCCTCTTGCAAAGGTGCAGCAGCCCCGCCGGTGGCGGAAGCGGCGAAATCATCGACCAGCGTGATCACCGTTGCGTCGAATTCATGTTCGATTGAGAACATTTGCAAAACTCCCCACAGCCGCCCGGTTGGATGTAGTCTGACTCCATCGGCGATGCCTTGCAAGCAGCCGGCAAAGCTGCTGGTCCTTCGGCGGTAGCGCAGATAAACTGTCCCAAATAGTCGATCGGAGATCATACATGCGGAAACTGACGCTCCTATGCGTTCTGGCGCTGGCAGCTTGCGATGTGTCCGGCACTGCGCCCCAGCAGCAGCCCGGCGCGGCGCCGCCCAGAGCCACCATTTCGACGCCGACATCGGCGAATCTGTCCGAATTCAAGGCCGTGGTTGCGGCAGTTGAACCCGTGGCCGAGCAGGAATGCCGCGCGCGGACGACCGGCGTCAATTGCGATTTTCGGATCGTTGTCGATGACCGTCCCGGCCAGCCCGCCAACGCATTTCAGACAGTGGACAAGCAGGGGCGCCCGGTTCTGGCGTTCAACCTTTCCCTGATCGCCGAAGTGCGCAACCGCGACGAGCTGGCCTTTGTAATGGGGCATGAGGCAGCGCACCACATCAGTGGCCATCTTGACCGGCAGCGCAACAATGCGATGGCCGGCGCAATCCTGCTGGGCGGTCTTGCCTCCATCACCGGGGCAAGTCAGGGCGCGGTGCAAAGTGCGACCGATCTGGGCGCGGGTCTGGGCGCGCGCACCTATTCGAAGGATTACGAGCTGGAGGCCGACGCGCTGGGCACAATCATCACCCGCCGCGCCGGGTATGATCCGGTGCGCGGCGCGGCCTTCTTTACCCAGATCGCCGATCCGGGCGACCGTTTCCTGGGGACGCACCCGCCCAACGCCAAGCGGATCGAGACTGTGCGGCGGGTTGACGCCAGCCTCTGATGCGGCAACTGACCGGCATTATCAGCGACCGGGGATCGAAATATGCGGTCTCCGGTGGTCCCGCCGCGACGCGCGAAGATGTCGATGCGTTCCTGAAGGATCTGAAGCGCGACAAGAAATTCGCCAAGGCCACGCATAATACATGGGGGGTGCTGCTGGAGGACGGCACGCCCCTCAAGGGCGATGATGGCGAAGCCGGGGCAGGGATGGTTATCATCCGCATGCTGGAGCGCGCCGAGGTGACCGGCCAGCTGATCGTCGTCACCCGGTGGTATGGCGGCAAGCACCTGGGCGGCGACAGGTTCCGCCATGTGCAGACCTGCGTGGATGAGTGGCTGGCGGCGTTTACCGGCTAAGCCCGTCTAGCACGCGATCGTGCCCCACAGATCATACTCGCCCGCCTCATCAACTAGTACGCTGATGATCTCGCCCACGGCGATATCCTCGGTGCCTTCATCAATGAACAGATTGCCGTCGATCTCGGGCGCATCCGCCTTGGTCCGGCAGGTGGCAATGCCGTCCTCGTCGATATCATCGACAATAACTTCTTGTACAGAGCCAACCTTGGCCGTCAATTTATCCACGGAAATAGCCTGAGCTTTTTCCATAAAGCGATCCCAGCGCTCCTGCTTGACCCCGTCAGGCACATGATCCGGCAAATCGTTCGACCGCGCTCCGGCGACGTTTTCATACTGAAAACACCCCACCCGATCCAGTTGCGCCTCGTCCAGCCAGTCCAGCAATGTCTGAAATTCGGCCTCGGTTTCACCTGGATAGCCGACGATGAAGGTGCTGCGCAGCGTGATGTCGGGGCAGACATCGCGCCATGCGGCAATCTCGTCCAGCGTCTTGGCCGCCGCCGCCGGGCGCGCCATGCGGCGCAGCACATCGGGGTGCGCGTGCTGGAAGGGAATGTCCAGATAAGGCAGCACCAGCCCGTCCGCCATCAGCGGAATCAGGTTGCGCACATGCGGGTAGGGATAGACGTAATGCAGCCGCACCCACGCGCCAAGCGACCCCAGATCGCGCGCCAGGTCGGTGATATGGGAGCGATGCCCACGCTCTTCGGCGTGTTTGATATCGACGCCGTAGGCCGATGTATCCTGAGAGATCACCAGCAGCTCGCGCACACCATTTTCCACCAGCTTTTCCGCTTCGCGCAGCACCGCATGTGCCGGGCGCGAGGCCAGTTTGCCGCGCATGTCAGGGATGATGCAGAACTTGCACTTGTGGTTGCAACCCTCGGAAATCTTTAGATAAGAGTAATGCCTTGGTGTCAGGCTGACCGCCGATTTCGGCAAGAGGTCGATGAACGGATCAGGTTGCGGCGGCACGGCGGCATGCACCGCGTCCAGCACCTGCTCATACTGATGCGGTCCGGTCACGGCCAGCACGCGGGGATGCGCGCCGGTGATATAGTCCGGCTCGGCCCCAAGGCAGCCCGTCACAATCACCCGGCCATTCTCGCGCAGCGCCTCGCCAATCGCGCTCAGGCTTTCGGCCTTGGCGCTGTCCAGAAACCCGCAAGTGTTCACGATCACCGCATCTGCGCCGACATAATCGGGCGAAATCCCGTAACCCTCGGCGCGTAGCCGCGTCAGGATGCGCTCGCTGTCCACCAGCGCCTTGGGACAGCCCAGCGACACCATGCCGATGGTCGGCTGGCCGTCGCGCTTGGGGTCTTGCGCCAGTCGTGCGCGCGCAAGGTCAGGGCGCAGATCGGGAGGATTGATGCTCATCCGGCGCATATAGACGCATCATGGCCTTTGCAAAAGGGGCAAACTGTTGCGGGCGCACAGACGCAGGCCTACACTCAGATGCAAAAGGGCCGCAGTCCCGCTGGCCACAAGAGCAGAGCAAAGAGCAATCGCATGAAATTTCTATTAAAGCTTCTGGGGTTCATCCTTGTCGCGGTCCTGATCGCCGTTGGCGCGCTGTTCTTTCTGCCCGGCGAGCGCATCGCGCGCATCGCTGCCGAGCGGATCAGCGATATGACCGGCCGCGAGGTCACGATGACCGGGGACACCTCGATCAGCTTTTACCCGGTATTGGGAATCAGCACCGGCAAGACGACCATCGCCAACGCGGACTGGGGTACCGGCGGCCCTATGTTGAGCGCCGATAGCCTCAAGCTGGGCGTCGATGCAATGGCACTGATCCGGGGCGATATCCGCATCACCGGGCTGGAGGTGATGCAGCCGCGCATCGTGATCGAGCGCGGCAAGGATGGGCGCGGCAACTGGCAGATCGGCGTTGCTGGCGTTGCCTCATCCGAGCAGGGGGGCACGGCGCCGGAAGCGGCGCCTAAATCCGACCGGCTGGCGCTGACGCTGGACCGGGCGCTGATCACCGATGCGTCGGTGGTCTATATTGACCACGCGTCGGGCTCGCGAAAGCAGATGCAGGGCATGGATCTGGACATGCGCTGGCCCACCTACGCGGGCGAGGGAACTTTCGAGGGGGTCCTGCGGCCTGCGGGGCAGGACGTGCGCGTCACCGGGCGTCTGGGCGCGGTTGGCCCCTTTCTGGAAGGCGCCGTATCGCCTGTCAAAGTGACGGTTTCCACCAGCGGCGGAAGCTTCACCGTCGATGGCCGCGCCACGACCGCCCCGCAGCTGGACGGGCAACTGAAAGCAGATATCAGCAACACCGCAGGTTTCATGGCCGCACTGGGCCTGCCTGCAACGACCCCGCCCAAGGGGCTGGGACGGTCCGCCAAGATCAATGCCCAGATCAGCGTGACCAAGGATCTCCGCCTGTCCCTGCGCGATCTCTCGCTGGGACTGGATGGCAACAGCCTGACCGGCGCGGTGGATGTCATCACCTCCGCCGCGCGCCCGCGCATCACGGCGCAGCTGAATGCAGGCGCATTAGATCTGACGGGTCTGACTGGAGGTGAGGCCGCAGGTGGTGGCGGTGGCGCTGGCTCCTCTCAGCCCGCCAGCGCCGGCTGGTCCACCGCGCCCATCGACGCGAGCGCATTGGGCGCGGCGGATGCGAATATTGCATTGACCGCCAGCAGTCTCGATCTGGGGCAATTCAAATTTGGCGCCACGCGTCTTCTTTTGACCGTGGACCGGGCGCGCGCCGTTGCCGAGTTGCAGGAATTGCAAGGTTATGGCGGCACCATTGTCGGGCAGGTTGTTGCCAACAACCGGTCGGGCCTATCGGTCGGTGGCGATCTGACCGCGCGCGGAATTGATATGGAGCGGCTTTTGACCGATGCCGCAGGGATCACCCGGTTTGCAACCACCGGCACCGCCAGCCTCGATTTCCTCGGCGTCGGCCAGTCGGTCGACACGATCATGCGCAGCCTCAGCGGCAACCTCAAGCTGGCCACCGGGCGCGGCGTCATCAGTGGCTTTGATCTGGACCGGCTGATGCGTACTGGCGACGGCAGCGGCGGCACCACCGTCTTTGATGAGGTCAGCGCCAGTTTTGCAATCAAGGACGGCAACATGCGCGGCGATGATCTGGCCATGTCGATGCCGTTGGCCACCGCCACCGGCAAGGGCCGCATCGGCCTTGGCGCGCGCGACATCGACTATCTGTTCACGCCGGTGCTGCTGCAGGGCGAAAACAGGCGGGGTCTGGCTATTCCGGTGCGCATTCGTGGCCCGTGGTCTGGCCCCAGTATCCGGCCCGATCTGGAAAAGGCTATTGATCTTAATTTCAAGGAAGAGCGCAAGAAGCTGGAGAAAAAGGCCCGCGAGGAAGTGGAAAGGGAAGTTGATAAATTTCTCGAAAAGGAACTTGGCGTGAAGGTTGACGAGGGTCGATCTGTTGAGGATGCAATCAAGGACGACGTCAAAAAACGCGCAGCCAAAGAGCTTTTCAAGCTTTTTGAATAATGCTGGGGCCCTGTTTCCAGCGGTGATCTATCGGCCTCGTAGCTTGCTCCATATCGAAGTGACGGGAAACAGCCAGTGCTGGGAGAGAGACGCTGAAACATTCGCGAGCGGCGGCCCATCATCGCGGCGGCGATCCATCTTCTTTTCGACAGGCTGCAAGCCTTTCCTTGCTTGCAGGATCGCTAGCTGCACCTCATCGGAATCGCGCTTGGGATCCGCTGGACCTGTCGAGGTTCGATGCCGCTCGTTTGATAGAACTTACTGCAATAAAGGAGACGAGCTATGGGATTGAAACGGACAGACTAGTTTTGCCAAGATGCGGTGCGCATTGCGCAAACAAGCAAGCGGACGTGTAGGCAGGTCGCTGAAAATGGCAATCAGCTTTAGGTCACCACCCGAAGGCTGCATCCATCGCACTGATCGCGGCAGCCAATACTGATTGCACGATTACCAAATGTCTTGCGGCAGCATGGCTTCTGCGTGTCCATGAGTGGTAAGGAAAATTGCTACAACAACGCGGCTACCGAAACACTCTTCAAACCCGTCAAGGCAGAGCTGATCTGGACGCATCGTTGGGAGACGCGCCGCAAGGCTGAGGTCGCCATCTTTGAGTACATAAACGGGTTCTACAACCCACGACGCCGCCATTCACCTCTGGGTTGGAAAAGTCCCGGCGCCTTCGACGGGAAATTGGCCTAAACGATCATTTCGGGCGGCACGAAAGTGGGACAAGTCCAGTCGGGACCGCCGCAGCAGTTGAGATTCGGTTACCCGACACGAGCGGGTATACTTGCGCAAGCGTAAGGTTGCTGAGGCTCGCCATCTTGTCGGGTTCTTTCGTCCGTTTGGTCAAGATTTCGCGCGCCTTCTATTTTGGTCTTGTCGGCCAATCCTCAAACAGTTCACGCCGATGGACGTGCTGCGCGCGCAAATTTCGACCTTGCCGTCCGTTTCTGCTGAGGACACAGATTTTGGTCTAAAGCGTTTCGACTTTAACCTGAGGCATCAGATAAAGGCGAAACGCGCGCAACGCTGATATGGCGCGCGCGTTTCACGAAAATCTGTGATTCAGGTTTTTCGCGAAACGCTTTAAAATAGGGCGTAGAAACAAAAACCTGCCGACCTTTGGGCCGGCAGGTTGCACAGGTTGTGACCTGTGGCACGGAATGGCGCGGCCAGTCCTTACCTGTCTGAAACCCGTCTCAGCGCCGCCGGTCGCGGCGCGCACTCATCGGTTGAAACGCAACGCCGACATGCGCCTCGCAATAGGGCTTGCCTGCTTGGGACGGCAGGCCGCAGAACCAGAAGTCATCGGTTGCCGGATCGCCTACCGGCCATTTGCAGGTGCGTGATGTCAGTTCCATCAATGACAGCCGTTTCGCCTTTTTCTCGACTTCGCTGACCTTGGCCAGCGCCTTTGGGTCGATCTCGTTGGCCGAAGGTTGCGGCGGCAGAGGCTGCCCGGCGGGAATGATCGGCTTGATGCGCGTTACAACAGGGGCGGGCGCGCGCTCTTCTTCCGGCTCGGGGGTCGGCGCTGGCTTGGCTGCGGGCTTCGCGGCCGACTTGGCAGGCTTTGACGCGGGGGGCGGCGATGCCTTGGACGCTGTTGGCGCTGTGCCTGCCTGCGCCTCTGCCGCGGCCGCGCTGGCCGTTGACGCGGACGAGCTGCCACCATTTCGGTTTGACAGGCCCAGCCTGTGGACCTTGCCGATAACGGCGTTGCGGGTGACACCGCCCAATTCCTTGGCGATCTGGCTGGCCGACTGGCCTTCGCCCCACATTTTCTTTAGCAGTTCGACGCGATCATCGCTCCAGGACATGGGCAGGTTCCTATAACCAAGGGCGGCTCGCATGAGATGGCGCCGCCCTGCAAATTTCTTGAGTGCCCTATTCTAATCACTCCCGCCTGAGTTACAAGGCACCCAGACACCACAGCGCACGGCACCCCCGCCAATTCGCACAGATCAGGAGACGATCATGCACGATTTTGCAAATATGGGCACACGCCGCTTCGGGCGGGTGAATTGGCTGGGCCTTGCCACCCTTTGCTCGCGCGAGATGCAGCGCTTCATGGCAGTCTGGACCCAGACCTTGCTGGCGCCACTGGCCACGGCGGGGCTGTTTCTGGTGATCTTCACGATTGCCATCGGTCCGTCACGTGGCGATGTGATGGGCGTGCCGTTCACGCACTTCATCGCGCCGGGCATTCTGATGATGACAGTGATCCAGAACGCTTTTGCCAACAGTTCCTCCTCCATCGTGATTGGCAAGGTGCAAGGCAATATCGTTGACACGCTCATGCCGCCGCTCAGCGCGGCCGAACTGGTGGTGGGGTATCTGGTCGGCTCCATCGGGCGCGGCGTTTTCGTGGCGATGGCAATCTCGCTGGGGCTGGCGCTGTTTCTGGGCATCATTCCGCAGCATCCGTTGATGCTGCTGGGGTATGTCATCGTCGGTGCGGCCTTCATGGGGGCTGTTGGCATCGTTGCGGGCATTTATGCGAACAAATTCGACCAGATGGCGGCGATCACAAACTTTGTCGTGACACCTTTGGCGTTCCTGTCGGGCACCTTCTACTCGGTTGATGCGTTGCCTGCGGGCTTGCGACAAATCACGTATTTCAATCCAATCTTTTATTTGATCGACGGCGTGCGCTATGCGGTGCTGGGTGTGTCCGATAGCGCGCCTGTCTTGGGTGCGCTTGTCTCGCTCGGCTCTACATTGGCGGTCAGCGGCATTGCGCTGGTGCTGTTCGCCCGTGGCTACCGGCTCAAGGCGTGAAGCGACCCAATTGACAGTGCAGGCCGCCTGAGTCACTTCTAGCGGCTTCAACCCGAGGAAACTGCCATGATCCCGTCCATCCTGCCGACCTACAACCGCGCCCCGCTGACATTCGTGGAAGGCGAGGGCAGCTGGCTGATCGAAGCGGATGGCAGGCGTTTTCTGGATCTGGGTGCCGGGATCGCGGTCAATGCGCTGGGCCACGCGCATCCGGCTCTGGTTGCGGCGCTAACGGCGCAGGCGCAGAAGCTGTGGCATACGTCGAACCTGTATAACATCCCGGCGCAGCAGGAGTTGGCCGACCGTCTTGTCGAGGCAACCTTCGCTGATACGGTTTTCTTTACCAATTCCGGCACCGAAGCGTGCGAACTGGCCGTGAAAATGGCCCGCCGCCATTTCCATGATGCAGGCCAGCCCGAGCGGACGGACATCATCGCGTTCGAAGGATCCTTCCATGGCCGCTCCGCCGCCGGAATAGCCGCGGCGGGGTCCGAGAAGATGACCAAGGGATTTGGCCCGCTGCTGCCCGGTTTCACCCATCTGCCTTGGGGCGATCACGATGCGCTCTACGCCGCGATCACGTGCCGCACCGCCGCCATTCTGATCGAGCCGGTGCAGGGCGAGGGTGGCATCCGCCCACTACCGGATGTCTGCCTCAAGGGGCTGCGCGATCTGTGCGACGAGCATGGCATCCTGCTGATCCTGGACGAGGTGCAATGTGGCATGGGCCGCACCGGGCGGCTCTTCGCGCATGAGTGGGCCGGAATTGATCCCGATATCATGATGGTGGCCAAGGGCATCGGCGGTGGCTTCCCGCTTGGTGCGGTTCTGGCCACCGAACACGCGGCGTCGGCTATGATCGCAGGCACGCATGGCTCCACCTATGGCGGCAACCCGCTGGCCTGCGCCGTTGGCTGCGCCGTGATGGACCAGATCGCAAATGAAGATTTCCTTCAGGACGTGCGCGCCCGCGCCGGATACATGCGCCAACGGCTGGAGGCGCTGGTTGCCACCCATCCGGACGTTTTCCAGGCAGTGCGCGGCAGCGGGTTCATGCTGGGCCTTAAATGCAACTTGCCGAACACCGATGTCCTGAACGCCTGCTATGCCCAATCGCTTTGCGCGGTTCCGGCAGCAGACAACGTGCTTCGCCTCCTCCCCCCGCTCAACATCTCCGAGGCCGACATGGCCGCAGCGCTCACCCGCCTCGACAAAGCCGCGGCCGCACTTTCTTCTTGCTGAAAATATCCTCGGGGGTCCGGGGGCAGACAGCCCCCGTTTCGCTGGCAATCAGGACCGACAATGAATCATTTTCTCGACATCCATAAAACTGACCCTGCGGCCTTGCGCAGCATTATCGACAGCGCCGCTGCGATGAAGTCCGCCCGACAGGGGCGCAGCCGCGGCGCGCCCGACGACGATCAGCCCCTGGAAGGGCAGATGGTCGCGCTGATCTTTGAAAAACCGTCGACGCGCACCCGGGTCAGCTTTGATGTCGGCGTGCGGCAGATGGGCGGGCAGACCATGCTGCTGTCAGGGCAGGAAATGCAGCTGGGCCACGGCGAGACGATTGCCGACACCGCCCGAGTTCTCAGCCGCTATGTCGATCTGATCATGATCCGCACCTTCGATGAATCGGTCCTGATCGAGATGGCGGAATATGCGGATGTGCCGGTCATCAACGGCCTGACCGATCGCACGCATCCCTGCCAGATCATGGCTGATATCCTGACTTTCGAGGAACATCGCGGCCCGATCACGGGCAAGAAGGTGGTCTGGTCCGGCGACGGCAACAATGTCTGCGCGTCGTTCCTGCACGCGGCAGGGCAGTTCGGGTTCGACCTGACCTTCACCGGCCCGGCGCAACTGGACCCCGAGGCGGAATTCATAGAACTTGCCCGCGCGGCCGGCGTGCGGATCACTATCGAACGCGACCCTCACAAGGCCGTCGAAGGCGCGGATCTGGTCGTGACCGATACCTGGGTATCCATGCATGACAGCCAATCTGCCAAGGAGCGGCGCCATAATATGCTGCGTCCGTATCAGGTGAATAGCGCACTCATGGCCGCCGCCAAGCCAGACGCGTTGTTCATGCATTGCCTGCCCGCCCACCGCGAGGAGGAGGCGACGAGCGGGGTCATGGACGGACCGCACTCGGTGGTTTTTGACGAAGCCGAAAATCGGCTGCATGCTCAAAAGGCAGTCATGCGCTGGTGCTTAGGTGTTTAACGGCGCCTGGGCTTTGAGCGCACCGGCGATGGATGTGTCCGGTTGAGACAACGGCGCTCAAAGCTTGGCGCCGCGTTGCCATTTTGGGTAATTCTGGAAAGACGAAAGAGTACCGGTGGCGCCAGACAGTCTGTCCTGACCGGGGGCAGACGGTTCGGCTGACAGATCCGCTAGTACAGCGCGGAACACAGCGAGCGCGGGTGGTTATTGCAGCAGATTCAGTAGAGCAAAAATGCCGGCTGACATAAGCGCGGCGGCGGGGACGGTGATGACCCATGCTGCAACAATTGTCATGAAATGGCTGCGGCGGACCAGCTTGCGGCGCCGCCGCTCGTCCGGTTCGATACTGGGGCTGTCAGTGTCTGTTGTCAGGTTCTGGCGCCGCCGCCGCTCCATGTGCCATTCGCGGTAGAAGCCGACGCCAAAGACACCGCCAACCGCGATATGGGTCGAACTGACGGGCAAGCCCAGCCAGCTGGCGACGATGACGGTCATGGCCGCCGACAGCGCGACGCAATAGGCGCGCATCGGGTTCAGTTTTGTGATCTGGCTGCCGACCATTCGGATCAGTTTCGGCCCGAACAGGAACAGCCCGAACGATATCCCGAGCGCACCGATGACCATGACCCAAGTGGGAATTTCCACATCGGCGGCCACGTCTCCGGCCTGCACTGCATGCACGATCGCCGCCAGCGGGCCGACCGCGTTAGCCACGTCATTGGCCCCATGGGCAAAGGACAAAAGCGCGGCGGAAAAGATCAACGGCAGCCCGAACAGCACCTTTACCGATTTATTACGGTTCTCCATGCCTTGCGATTTTCGCCCGATCATCGGGTGCGTGATGGCCCATGTCGCTACGCCCACAACCACCCCGATAACAAGGGCGGCAGGCATGTCGATGTCGATCAGCCTCTTGAAGCCTTTCAACGCAAGATAGGACGCGAACGTGCCCGCCATGATGCCGACCAAGATCGGCACCCACCTGCGGGCCGCCTTGATCTTGTCATCCTGATAAAGAATGCGGTTCTTGATAAGGGCGAGGAACGCGGCGGCGACGATGCCGCCGAGCATCGGCGAGATGACCCAGCTTGCGGCAATAGCTGTCATTATAGGCCAGTTGACGGCCGAAAATCCGGCAGCGGCGATGCCTGCACCCATGACGCCGCCAACCACGGAATGTGTGGTCGAAACCGGCGCGCCGATCTTGGTCGCCAGATTTACCCAGAGCGCCGCAGATATCAGGGCTGCCATCATCGCCCAGATGAACACGCGCGTTTCGGCAACGCCGGCGGGATCAATGATGCCTTTGGAAATGGTCGATACCACATCCCCGCCTGCCAGCAGCGCGCCGGCGCTTTCGAAGACCACGGCGATGGCGATGGCGCCGCCCATCGACAATGCCCCGGCGCCCACTGCCGGGCCCATGTTGTTGGCGACGTCGTTGGCACCGATATTCAGCGCCATGTAGGCGCCGAACACGGCGGCGGCGATAACGATACTGGCGGTCGGCGTCTGCGCAAAGAAAACGGCAGCGGCCAGCCCGGCCAGCACGATAAACGCCAGCGCAACGCCGGTGGCTACCAGCGGGCGGGCGACGTACGCAGCTGCCGTTTCCACGTGGGAAATCCGGCTGAGATCCTTGTCGATCGTGCTCCAGTTACGAGTATCGGGGGTCTTGGCCAAAATGCGTCCGCCTTGATGTGTCGCCGCGGGGGGCTGTAGCGCCCGCGTGTCCTTCAGAGCTATCCGTATAAACGCAAAGTGCGGGAAACGGGTGAGTGTCGCGCGGGTTCTGCCACACCTCCGGAGCCAGCGGAATGGCAAAATGCCTTGGGAGGGGCGCATTCGTGGATGAATATCCCAGCCGCGTTCAAAGATTGACTATTTTTCGTGGCAGTCCAGCGCCGCGTCACAGTGCGCGCAGCAGGTTCTGAAGCCCCGGCTCGCGGACCATGGTTGCCGCTTTGGCGGGGCTGACCCAGGCGCGGCGGCGCTCGGAGGATTCGGGAAAGCTGTCCGAGACGTCGTGCACATGCAGCTTGTAAACCTGCACGGCGACCGCCAGGTCATAGCCCGACTGTTGGGTTTTGCCGTAATCATAGCTTCCGATGGGCGCAGGCGAGGGCGGCGCGCCGGTGACACCGGCCTCTTCCCATGCCTCGCGCGCGGCGGCTTCGTGGCCGGTCAGCCCCTCGATGGGCCAGCCCTTGGGCAAGACCCAGCGTCCGGTGTCGCGGCTGGTGATCAGCAGCACTTCGATGCCGCCGCCTTCGGCCTCGCGCCAGCATAGCGCTGCCACCTGATGTTCACGCGGACGGCGCAAAAGGGGCTGCACCAGTTCTGTCCATGCCTTTTTCAATGGATTCGTCATGTCGATTGCCTCACCGCTTAGTGGTTTTTGTTATACGCGATGCGACAATCTATCGCGCGGCGGGCGTTTTTGCAAATCAAGCTGCTGCGAATCAGCTCAGGCGCGGTCCGTTATTTCCGCGGTTTGGCGCGCAGGGTCGGATCGGCTTGCCTTGGGTCTTCGGGCCAGGGGTGGCGCGGATAGCGCCCGCGCATGTCGCGCCGCACATCGGCGTAGGAACTGTCCCAGAAACCGGGGATGTCCTGCGTCGTCTGAAGGGGTCGGCCCGCGGGCGACAGCAGCGTCACGCGCAAGGGCGTGCGGCCCAGCATCGGGTGGCTGGTCTGGCCGAACATCTCTTGCAATCGCAGCTGGATTTCGGGCGGATCGACGCCGTAATCAATGGGAATGTCGCGGCCCAGCGGCGTTGTAAAGCGCGCCGGGGCCAAGGTATCCAGCGCCTGCATCGTGTCCCAGTCCAGCTGGGCGCGCAGCGCCTCCAGCATATCGAAGCGGCGCCACTCCGGCGCCGATTTCACGCCACGCAGATAGGGCAGCAGCCAGACCTCCAGCCGGTCCAGCAGCGCGGCATCGGTCATATCGGGCAGGTCAATCCCGGCCGCGCGCCCCAATGCTACGCGCGCGGCAAAGCGGCGGGCGGGATCGCTCCAGATCAGGCCGATCTCGCGCACACCATCCAGCATGGCGCGGGCGATTGCCTCGGACGGCGCGTCTTTCCACTGGCGATCCTCCAGCACCAGCGCACCAAAGCGTTCCTGCTGGCGCGCCTGCACGCGACCCTCGCGGCGCGACCAAACGCAGACGTCGTGCCAGTCGATTTGCGCGCTGTAGAGGTTGCGCAAACCCGCATCGCTGAGCGCGATGGCCTGCCGGATGCGTGCCTCGCGCGGGTTGCCGTCGGTGTCCGTCACGACGATCAGCCGCTGGCTGGCCAGCGTATCGGCAGCGTCCAGAACCGCACCCTTGCCGCCCGACAGCAGGTAGCGCGGCGCGTCGCCGGGCCTGCGCAGCCCGATGCGGTCGGGATAGGCGAGGGCGGCCATTTCGGCATCGCTCAGCGATCCACCGGACGATTTCACAACAGCGCGCAGGCGCCGCGCCTCATGCGTGATGCGTTGCAGAACGGCGCGGCTGGGCGCGTAGGGGTGCGGGCCTTTGGGGCTGCGAATCGCCTTCAGCCGCAGCGCCAGATCGGCGGGCGCGCTGCGCGGCAGCGGGTCGCGCTCGGCCAAAAGTGCGGCCAGCGGCGCCGCCTCCGGCCCGGCCAGCGCCAGCATATGCGCAAGGCGCGGATGCAGCGGCAGTGCGGCCAGCGTGCGCCCGTGGGCGGTGATATGGCCGCTAGCGTCCAGCGCGCCCAGCATCGCCAGCAGCCCCTGTGCCTCGCCGTAACTGCCGGGATTGGGCTGGGTCAGCAGCGGGATCTGATCGGGCGCGGCGCCCCACAGCGCGAGCTCCAGCGCCAGCGGGGCAAGGTCAGCCGCCTCGATCTCCGCCGGGGGGAAAGCGTCCAGCGCGCCCTCTTCGCCGCGCGTCCACAGGCGGTAGCAGGCGCCGGGCGCGACGCGGCCCGCGCGGCCCTGCCGCTGCGTCGCCTCGGCGCGCGATACCGGCTCGGTCACCAGCCGCGCCATGCCAGAGGCGGGATCGAACCGCGCGCGCCGGGCGCGGCCGCCATCGACGACGGTGCGGATGCCCTCAATCGTGAGCGATGTCTCTGCGATGGAGGTCGCCAGCACGATCTTGCGCGCCGATGCCTCGGGGGCGATTGCGGCGCGCTGGGCGGCGAAATCCATGGCGCCGAAGAGGGGCCGGATGACGCAGCCCTGCGGCACCCGCGAACTCAGCAAGCCCTCCAGCCGCCGGATTTCCCCCTCGCCCGGCAGAAAGACCAGCACGCCGCCAATTGTTTGCTCCAGCGCGGTACAGGTCAGATCGGCCAGCGCCGCGTCGAATCGCTGTGCCTTGGGCACGGGCCGATCCAGCCAGCGTGTTTCGACCGGATAAGCGCGACCCTGTGACGTGATCAGCGGCGCATCCCTCATCAGTGCCGCCACCGGGGCGGCGTCCAGCGTGGCCGACATCGCCAGCAGCAGCAGGTCGGGCCGCAGCGCGCCCGCGATTTCCAGACACAGCGCAAGGCCCAGATCGCTATCGAGGCTGCGTTCGTGAAATTCGTCAAAGATCACAGCGCCGATGCCCGCCAGTTCCGGGTCCGATTGGATCCGGCGCGTCAGGATGCCGGTCGTCACGACTTCGATTCGCGTGGATTTCGACACTTTCGCTTCGCCGCGCACCCGGTAGCCAACGGTCTGGCCGACCTCCTCGCCCAGCGTCTGCGCCATGCGCTCGGCCGCAGCACGCGCGGCCAGACGGCGCGGCTCCAGCATGACGATGCGGCCTGGCGCCAGCCCGGCCTCCAGCAGGGCCAGCGGCACGAGGGTCGTCTTGCCCGCGCCGGGTGGCGCCTGCAAAACCGCGCGGCCGCGGCTGCGCAGGGCATCGATCAATGCGGGCAGCGCGTCAGTGATGGGCAGGCCAGATGTCATTTACTGGCGCGTCAGCACGGCAGTGCCATAGCCCGAATGCACTGTCAGGGTCTGAGGCTGCATGACATCCCCGACAGGACTGTAAGTGATGGAAAACGGATAAGCGCTCTGGCGCCTCATCTCGGAGGCGGAAAACCCGGCCAGCCGCGTATAGGCGCCGGTGCAGGTGACGCGCCCGCCCTCGTCGCGGCCGCCCGACATGGTCAGAGCGGCGCGCCGGGCGCCATCAAAGATGATCACGCTGTAATCGCAGAGTCCCGGCAATGGCCTGTCGCGCAGCACACCGTAAAGGGCCGTCAGCGGATCAACGCTGCCCGTCTGCGCCCGCGGGTCCAGCGCATCCGGATCGCTTGCCACTTTGGCCGCGACCGTGCCGCCGGTGATGCGCGGCACGCCCCCCGCATAGCTGAGCTGCGCGGTCGAGCGGCGGCTGCCGGTATCGATCTGCTCGTCATAGCTGGTCGGCGCCAGCCCGTCCGCTGTAATGCTTCCCTGCGCGCTCAGCCCGAAGCTGGCATCTACGATGCGCGCCAGCCCGGTGGTGGCGAAGGTCGAGGTCACCGCGTAGCGCGCGCCGTCCTCGCGTGCGGCAAGGCGCAGCTGGCCGACGGGGACGCCCAGCAGGCGCACGTCATAGCTGCTACGGGTATCCCCGGCTGAGACGAAATGGGGGGGCAGGCACAGGACGAAAAGGGCCAGGACAGCGATGCGCATGGGGTTGGACGGCCTTGTGATTGGGTCTGCGAGCGGGCTGGACAAATCCCCACCCGGCACGGCAGATAGGTGAGCGGTTAAGTATGCCGTTAGATATTCGGGCCGAAGACGAGGACAAGAGCAGCTATGACCATCGACATTGCACAGCTTGAGAGCGGGATTGTCAAAGGGGATCGGCGCGCGCTGTCCCGGGCGATTACACTTGTTGAAAGCTCCCGGGCCGATCACCGTGCCGCCGCGGCCCAGCTTTTGGAGGCGCTGAAGGGCGCAAACGGCACCCCGCGCGAGGCGCTGCGCATCGGTCTGTCGGGCACGCCGGGGGTGGGTAAGTCGACCTTCATTGAGGGATTCGGCGGCATGCTGACCGCGCAGGGGCTGCGCGTCGCGGTTTTGGCGGTCGATCCCAGCTCGGCGCGATCGGGCGGCTCGATCCTTGGTGACAAGACGCGGATGGACCTGCTCAGCCGCGATCCAAACGCCTTTATTCGCCCATCTCCCAGCCAGACGCATCTGGGCGGCGTCGGGCGCCGCTCGCGCGAGGCGGTGGCGCTGTGCGAGGCGGCCGGGTTCGACGTCGTTCTGATCGAAACGGTGGGGGTCGGACAATCCGAAACGGTCGTGGCCGAAATGTCTGATCTTTTCGTGCTCCTGCTGGCGCCCGCCGGCGGCGACGAATTACAGGGCGTCAAACGTGGCATCATGGAAATCGCCGACATCATCCTGATAAACAAGGCCGATGGCGATCTAAAACTGACAGCGCGCCGCACCTGCTCCGACTATTCCGGTGCGCTGCGCCTGATGCGCAAACGCCCACAAGATCCCGAGGGTTTCCCCAAGGCAATGATGGTCTCGGCGCTCGAAGATACCGGGCTGGAGGAAGCTTGGAGCGAAATGCAGGCCCTGACCGACTGGCGTCGCGAAAACGGGCACTGGACGGCCCGGCGTGCGGCGCAGGCGCGGTATTGGTTTCAGGAGGAAGTGCGCCAGGGACTTCTGGCGCGGCTGGAGACCGCGGATGCCCGCGCCGCCCTGCGAGAGTTGGGTGACGAGGTGGCACAGGGGCAAACAACGCCTGCTATCGCCGCGGCCGCCCTGCTGGATCGGATCGGCGCATCGAACGCCACATCATAGCCAACGCGCCGACCGTAAAACCGGGTAGCTTGACGAACTTGAGCCTGTGCTTCTTCTTGCTGAAAATATCCTCGCCGAAGGCATAAAATCTCTTTTGGCGCCACGAGGCCCAAAACGCGGGCGTGGCTCTTGACGGGCGGGCCGATTCCGCCTACTCACCGGCAACATAATTTCGGGCGCGGCCTTTGTGCGGCGTCCGTCGGTTCTGCGCTGTTATAGCCCGAATCGCCTAAACAAGGGCCGACTGGCCTTCACCTGTAAGACGAGGATGACACCATGTCGCGCCGCTGCGAATTGACCGGAAAAGGCCCGATGGTTGGCAATAACTCCAGCCACGCCAACAACAAGACCAAGCGTCGGTATCTGCCGAACCTGAACGATGTGACCCTGCAGTCCGAAACGCTGAACCGCGGCATCAAACTGCGCATCAGCGCGCATGCCCTGCGCAGCGTCGACCATCGCGGTGGTCTGGATGCGTTTCTGGCCAAGGCAAAGGATGTCGAACTGTCGCCATCGGCGCTGAAGGTGAAAAAAGAGATCGCCAAGGCACAGGTTGCCACAGCCTGATCTTCGATTTCCTGTTCTGCGATGAAATGTCGCAAGGAATTTACCCGGCCCTGTCACTTGTGACGGGGCCGTTTCGCTTTGCGGTCTTCCCTATGTTGCGGCGACCGGGCATATTTGGTGTATGAGCCGAAACCTGAACATAATAGCAGCTGCCGCGCTCGCGCTGACCTTGGCCTTGACCGGGCAGGCGATGGCGCAATTGCGCGTGGCGCCGGGGTCGGCGGGCGTTATGGACATCTGCACCGGCCATGGTTCGGTGCGTGTTCTGGCGGGGCCGGACGGCACACCGCTGGACACCGCGCATGTCTGCCCGGACTGCGTGATGATGGCGTTGGGTGATGTCTGTCTGCCGCAGGCAACAGCGCCTTATCTTCCCCGCATGTCGCGGCTGGCCGTTCAACGGGTCACGGCGCATGCCACGTCACTGGCGGGCGTGCGCCCCTCGGCCCGGTCGCCACCGGGCGCGGGCTGACCTGTACTGCCTCCCACAACAGCCGATTATATAAAGGAGAGACAGATGTCTTTCACATTCCGTACGCTCGCCGCTACCGCGACAATCGCCTTTGCCATGCCCGCCTTTGCGCAAAGCATCGAAATCGCGCAGCCCTATGCGCGCAGCGCTTCGCCCACAGCCAAAACTGGCGCGGCGTTCATGCAGATCGTCAACCATGGCGAGGCTGACCGCTTGATAGGTGCTGCATCGCCTGCTGCAGAGCTTGTACAGCTCCACACGCATGTGGAAAGCGACGATGGTGTAATGAAGATGATGCATGTCGAAGAGGGCTTTGATCTGCCCTCAGGAGAAACTGTCAGTCTTGAGCGCGGCGGCAAACATGTGATGCTGATGGGCCTGACATCGCCGTTGGAGCAAGGCGCGACTGTGTCCGTTACACTGACCTTCGAGAAGGCAGGCGAAATGGTTCTGGATGTGCCCGTCGATTTAGAGCGTATGCCGGGCGATACGGGCATGAGCGGTGGGGCCGAAACGAAGCAAGGTGACGAAAAGGCCAAAGCCGAGTAACATACTCATGACAGAATTTCCGGGCGGCCCCAATTGCGGGCCGCCTTTTTCAGCTGGGCCAGACCGGCTTGCATGTCGAAGTGGCTGGCATCACTTGCGAATCGATGGGACAATCGCCGGGTGCCACCGCTGATGACGACGGATTTTGAGGACCAGATGATTATCTACGGGTTGAAGAATTGTGACACCTGCCGCAAGGCGGCCAAGGCGCTGCCTGATGCCACCTTACAGGACGTGCGCGATGCGCCGGTGCCGGACGGCACGCTGTCTGCCGCGCTGGCGCAGTTCGGTGATGCGCTTCTTAATACAAGATCAACTACATGGCGCAACTTGCCTGACGCCGCGCGGTCCGGTGCGCCGCTGGACCTGATCGCGCAGTATCCGGCCCTGATGAAGCGACCGTTGATCGACGCCAGCGGCACGCTTTATCTGGGATGGGGCAAGGACGTGCAGGCGGCGCTGCGTCAGCCCTGACGCATCTGCAACCAATGCTCGACCAGACGGTACAGCGACAGGGCGGGCTGCGCCCCGGAAAAGCAGTACGAACACCTTGAATATCCAGAGCGGCCGAAGGCTTCAGTGGCGGATTACAGCATGACCAAGCTGCCGATCGCGCGCGGAAAGATCCGTGCGCGTGCCCCGAACGACGGCCAGAACGGCCCGAGCAGCCAGTTCCCCAAGCTTGGCCAGACCGCGTGCCCCGGTAATAGGCCATCAAAGCAGGGGCAAGGACCGCCCGAGCCGTCAGTCCCGGAAACGCATCGCTATGCGGCAGTATATCAGCGGTGATTTGCTAATCCGAAATCCGGCACTTCGTGGTGCGTCTCGCGTGCAGCATTTGGAGCAGGGCGCCGACACAAACAATCGCCCGGAAGGTTTGAATACGTGAAACGATTGCGCCGGGCGCTGGCCGTTGCGCGCGCAGCGCAGCGGCCTGAGCTGCCGCTGCGCTGCTTGCTTGGTTACAGCTGGTCGGGCGCAGTAGCCTCGCGGCCCAAGTCCTGAATGACCTCTGCCAAGGGCCGGACGCTCGATTGTTTTTCGCCCAGACGGCGCAGCGACACCGTGCGATCCTCAATCTCGCGGTGGCCGCAGGCCAAGATCACGGGCACTTTGCCAACAGAATGTTCGCGTACTTTGTAATTGATCTTTTCATTGCGCACATCCGCCTCGGCGCGCACCCCGGCGGCTTGCAGGGCCGCGGCGACCTCCTGCACATAGTCATCCGCCTCTGACACGATTGACGCAACGACCACCTGACGCGGCGCCAGCCAGAAGGGCAGCTTGCCGGCGTGTTCTTCGATCAGGATGCCGATAAACCGCTCGAAGCTGCCCAAAGTGGCGCGGTGCAGCATGTAGGGCCGCTGTTTGGAACCATCGGCGGCGATGTAGGTCGCGCCCAGTCGCTCGGGCAGGTTTGGGTCCACCTGAAACGTGCCGCATTGCCATGTGCGCCCAATCGCGTCGGTCAGGTAGAAATCCAGCTTGGGCCCGTAGAACGCGCCATCGCCCGGCTCCAGCGTGAAGTCGCGGCCCGTTGCCTTGATCGCGGCCTCCAGAGCGCTTTCGACATGGTCCCAGCTTTCGTCCGTGCCGACGCGCACTTCGGGGCGGGTAGCGAATTTGATCTCGAACTGCTCGAAACCAAGATCAGCATAGATTTCGGCGAGGAAGTTGATGAATTGCGCACATTCGGCCTCGATCTGGTCCTCGGTGCAGAAAATATGCGCGTCGTCCTGCGTGAATCCGCGCACCCGCATGATCCCGTGCAGCGCGCCGGACGGTTCGTAGCGCGAGCACGACCCAAATTCAGCCAGCCGCAGGGGCAGGTCGCGGTAGGATTTCAGACCCTGATTGAACACCTGCACGTGACAAGGGCAGTTCATCGGTTTCAAGGCGTTCACAGCCTTTTCGCGGGCGTGCTCCTCCTCGACTTCGACGATGAACATGTGGTCCTGATATTTGTCCCAATGGCCGGATGCCTCCCACAGCTTGCGGTCGACAACCTGGGGTGTGTTGATCTCCTGATAGCCACCAGCGCGCTGCTTGCGGCGCATGTAGTCCTGCAATTCGGTGTAGATCGTCCAGCCATTGGGATGCCAGAACACCTGACCGGGGGCTTCCTCCTGCATGTGAAACAGGTTCATTTCGCGGCCCAGCTTGCGGTGGTCGCGCTTCGCGGCCTCCTCCAGCATGTGCAGGTGCGCCTTCAACTTTTCCTTGCTGGAAAACGCCACGCCATAGATCCGCTGCAGCATCTCGCGCTTGGAATCGCCGCGCCAATATGCGCCGGCCACGCTCATCAGCTTGAACGCGTCGCCGGGCAGCTGGCCGGTGTTTTGAAGGTGCGGGCCACGGCACAGATCCTGCCAATGCCCGTGCCAATACATGCGCAGGGGCTCGTCACCGGGAATCGATTCGATCAGCTCGACCTTGAAGGGCTCGCCCGCATCCGTGTAGTGCTGAATAGCTCGGGGGCGGTCCCAGACCTCGGTGCGCACAGGGTCGCGCGCGGCGATGATCTCGCGCATCTTCTTTTCGATCAGACCCAGATCCTCGGGGGTGAAAGGCTCCTTGCGGTCGAAATCGTAATACCAGCCGTTGTCGATCACCGGGCCTATGGTGACTTTGACGTCAGGCCAGATTTCCTGAACGGCGCGCGCCATGACATGCGCCAGATCGTGGCGCAGCAGCTCGTCGGCCTGCGGCTCGTCTTGCATGGTGTGGATGGCAATGGCGGCATCGGCGTTGATCGGCCATTGCAGATCCCAGTGCTGGCCATCGACACTGGCCGAGATTGCCTTTTTGCCCAAGGATTTGGAAATATCGGCGGCCACCTCGCCGGGTGTGACGCCAAGCGCATATTCGCGGGCGTTGCCATCGGGAAATGTAAGGGAGATTTGGGCCATTTTTGGCGCTCCTCGTCGGTTTGGCGCCTACGCGTGCGCCCGGTTGCGGGTGAGCCGCCCTTTTGCCGCCGCCCTGCGTGGCTGTCAAGGCGCCGCATACGATTGCCGTTGGCGATGGCGCAATGCGATAGTAGTCTGGTTTTGCCGATGCCCTTAAAGGAGACCGAAAATGACCCACTACAATCCCAACATCGAACTGACCGTGGCCGATATGGCGCTGATCGAAGATGCGCTGCGTCAGGCCAAACGGCGGCTGAGCATGCCGGAAGGCCCCGAGGCCGATGCGCCCATCGCGGGGCGGTCAATCCGCGAAATTGACGAATTGCTGGGCAGGCTTCACAATCAAAAGGTGTTTTTCCGCCCCAGCAAAACGCCGTATGTCGGTGGATAAACGCGTTCTGCCAGATCCCCAGCCAACCTATCTGGACACCCCGCAGGGGCGGCGCATTGCCTGCCATCGCAGCGATGGCACAGGGCCGGGAATCGTTTTCCTCGGCGGTTTCATGTCCGACATGCAGGGCACCAAGGCTGTGCATCTGGAGGCGGCGGCCCGCGCTCAGGGCCGGGCGTTCCTGCGGCTGGATTACTCAGGACACGGCGCATCCTCGGGTGCATTCGAGGATGGGTGCATCAGCGACTGGACCGCCGATGCGGTCGCTGTGATCGAGGCGCAGACAGAAGGCCCGCAGGTCCTGATCGGCTCGTCTATGGGGGGCTGGATTGCGCTGTTGATTGCGCGTCAGATGCCTGATCGGGTGGCGGGCCTTGTGACTGTCGCGGCCGCGCCCGATTTCACCGAAGACAGCATGTGGGCGGGAATGAACGACATCACGCGTGCCAAGCTGACGCGGGAGGGGCGCATTTTTCTACCCAGCGACTATGACGCGCCCTATACGATCACCCGCCATCTGATCGAGGACGGGCGAGAAAATCTGGTTCTACGCGAGCCGCTGGAATTGCCCTTTCCTGTTCGGTTTTTGCAAGGGACTGCAGATAATGATGTGGATGTATCCGTAGCATTGTCGCTTTTGGACCATGCGCAGGGGGCTGATTTACGGCTGACATTGGTGGATGGGGCCGATCACAGCTTCTCGTCGCCGGATTGCCTGCAACTGATTGAGGCGGCATTGGACGAGGTGACGGCACGGGCGCTTGGCTGATGCGCGCGCCGCGGTCGATGCGGGGGCTGGAGGATCTGGGGCGCGTGCGGCTGAGTCCGCATTTTTACATGCGTGATTTCCTGTATTCCGAGATTGGAAACATTCACGGCATCCCCAACATTCCCGAACGCCCCGACCTTGCCATCGCCAATGGCCGGGCGCTGTGCACGGCGCTTCTTGACCCGCTGCAAGAGACGTTTGGGCGTATCGCGATCCGCTCGGGCTATCGCTCGCCGACGCTGAACCGGTTTGGCAACGACCATGGGCTGAACTGTGCGCGGAACGCCGCCAATCGGGGCTCGCATATCTGGGACGCTGAAGGCGCCGCGCCGGGGGCCTGTACGTCGCTTGTTATCCCATGGTTTGCAGATCAATATGATCGGGGACGCGACTGGCGTGATCTGGCGTGGTGGCTTCATGACCACTTAGAATATTCAGAAATATACTTCTTTCCAAAGCTTTGTGCGATGAACCTAACGTGGCGCAGCAAGCCGCTGCGCACGATTTCCAGCTACATTGCGCCGCGGGGTCTGCTGTTGCGCGCAGGCGCCGCGCCGGGGGAAAGCCCGGATGCGCGGCGCGCGCGCTATTCCGATTTCCCGCTCTTTCGCGGCATCGTCACCCCCACCTGAGCATCTGCAGGTTGACGCTGGCGCGGCGTGTGCGACTGTGCGCGCCAAGCCCCACTGCGTGAAAGGAAAAGCCATGAACGAGGCCCTTGTTCTGCTGCCGGACGTCATGTGCGATGCACGCGTCTTCGGCCCGCAGCTGGCCGCGTTCAGCAAGAGCCACGCCGTGACCATCGCCCCCATCGCAGGCGACCGGATCGAGGAGATTGCATCGAACCTGCTGGATGTGCTGCCGCGCAAATTCGCCGTCGTCGGGCTGAGCCTTGGCGGGACCGTTGCGATGGAGCTATTGCGCCGCGCGCCCGACCGGGTGGGGCGGATCGCGCTGATTGGGGCCAACGCCTTTGCCGAGACGCCGCAATCTGCCGCCGATCTGGAGCCGGTCATCATCAAGGGCCGGTCGGGCAAAATGGACAGCATGGTTGATGGACTGATGAGACCCGAGGCTATGGCCCCCGGTCCGATGCGCGCCGATGTAATTGCACTGGTGCGCGACATGGCCGATCATTTGGGTGTCGATATGATCACGCGGCAGATCCGCGCAATGCAACGACGCCGTGATTATCAGGCCGAACTTCGCCGCTGCAAGGTGCCGACGCTCGTGCTGTGCGGGGAACATGCGGGCATTTCGGCAGTCAAGCGCAGTAGCTTTCTGGCAGAGCTGATTCCCTACGCGCACTTGAGCCTGATAGAGGGCGCGGGCCATTTGCCAACGCTGGAGCAGCCCGATGCAACGACCGAAGCGCTGCGCGGCTGGTTGCGACAGCCGTTGGTGCTGCGATAGGCCCCGCCCAAGCGGGGGGCAGGGACTGATTTTCTCTATACCGGCCGCTTAAGCTGCGGCAGACTTGCCTGACCGCTTTGTCGCAGGTTTGGTGTCATCCGTGCCGGATTTGGCGGCATCAGGTGTGTCTTGTGCCGCCGATTTATCAGCGGTCTTGGTCTTGGGCGCTTGAGACTTAGGCGCCTCAGATTTGGACGCCTCAGACTTAGACGCCTCAGATTTGGACGCCTCAGATTTGGACGCCTCAGACTTAGACGCCTCAGGCTTAGCTGTCTCAGGCTTAGCTGCCTCGGCCTCTGGCGCTTGAGCTTTCGGTGCTTGAGGCTTTGGCGCTGCGGCCTTTGGAGCTTGAGGCTTTGGTGCTGCAGAATTTGGCGCTTGAGCTTTTGGCGTTTCGGCCTTGGATGGCTCAACGTTTGAAGATCTGGCAGCCGGAGCCTGCGGTGCAGGTGCCTTCTCCGCCACTTGCCCGCTGTTCCTGTCAATAAATGCCAGGACGAGCGGACGGATATTGTTGCGCCAGCTGCGTCCGGCGAAGATGCCGTAATGACCTGCGTCAGGCTCGACGTGGCTGGCTTTTTTCTCAGCGGGAACGCCGGTCAACAGGTCCAGCGCGGCAACGCACTGTCCGGGGGCCGAAATATCATCATGCCCGCCTTCGACCGTTTTGACCGCAACGGTCGTGATCTTGCCGATATCGATTTGGCGGCCGTTTATGGTGAACTCGTTATTGGCGATCTCAAGCCCTTTGAAGAGACGTTCGACCGTGGAGAGGTAAAATTCAGCGGGCATATCCATGACGGCCAGATATTCGTCATAGAATCGGTTGTGCCGGTCGTGATCGCCGCCCTCACCCTTGGCCACGCGCGCGATCTGGTCGCTGAACGCTCTGGTATGCTTTTCGCTGTTCATCGAAATGAACGACGCAAGTTGCAGCAGACCGGGATAGACCATGCGCCCTACGCCTGGGTATTTGAACCCAACGCGCTGCGTCATCGTGCCCTCAAGCTGGCCCATTGTGACGCGGCGGCCAAAATCGGTGACTTCGGTCGGATTCGCATCCGGATTGACCGGCCCGCCGATCAGCGTCAGCGTACGCGGCTGCGCTTCGGGATGGTCTTCGGCCAGAAGCGCGGTGGCGGCCAGTGCCAGAGGGGCAGGTTGGCAGACCGCGATCACATGGGTATCGGGACCCATTTCACGCATGAATTCCGCCAGATACATAGTGTAATCTTCGACATCGAACTTGCCGGCGCTGACGGGAATGTCGCGAGCATTGTGCCAATCGGTGATGAACACTTCGCAATGGACCAGCAGGCTCTTGACGGTGGACCGTAGCAGGGTCGCGTAATGGCCCGACATAGGGGCGATCAGAAGAATGCGGCGTTTCATAGGCTTGCGGCCCGGAACGGCAAACTGGATCAGGTTACCGAACGGCTTTTCGACGATGGTGTCGATGCTGACCAGATGATCCTTGCCATCATCGCAGGTAAACGTTCGAATGCCCCAATCAGGTTTTGTCACCATCCGATCAAAGGTACGTTCGGTTACTTCGCCCCACGCAGAAATCCACTGAAATGCAGGGTTTGGCGTCATGCTGAAAATGGGATAGGATGCGAACGAAAGGGCGGTTGCCCCTAACCATTGATTGGCGTTGCGCACTGTTTCCATCATGTCATAGGTGGCCATGTAACGCATAAGACTCCTTCAGGGCGATGTGCCCTATTATACATGCCGCGTGCGCCGGGCCGACCTGGCCGAAACGTGGCGACGAAATGCTGCGTAGCAGAAACTTAGGGTGAAATGATTAAAATGGCAACGGATCAACAAGCTTCGGACGAAAATCAGGAAGAAATCCTTAATCGGATGGCGGAGAATCTGGCCCGCGTCGACGCGCTGTCGCAGCGCTTTCTCGCCGCTTTGTCCAACCGCAGCCCGGCTAATCCTACGCTGAGCGGGCCGTCGAAAGACCTGTTTGCCAAGGCGGCAACGTCCTATTGGACCGAGGTGCTGGGCAACCCTGCCAAGCTATATGAGCACCAGTTGGAGTATTGGGGCCAAACGGTGCGCCAGTTTATGCAAGCGCAGCAAATGATGCTGACAGGCGCGCCCGCTCCAGAGGACGAAGACAAGCCGCGCGACAAGCGGTTTGAAAATCCTTTATGGTCCACTCACCCTTATTTTCGCTTGATCCGCGAGCAATACGAGCTGAACGCGCAGGCCGTGGCCGATGCTGTGGCCAAGGTCGACGATCTGGACCCGGTTGAGAAAAAACGCCTCAACTACTTCTCGCGCCAGATCATCGACATGATGGCGCCGACCAATTTTCTGGGCACCAACCCCGATGCGCTGGAAAAGGCCGTGGCGACCGAGGGGGAAAGTCTGGTCAAGGGACTGGAAAATCTGGTTGCCGACCTTGAGGCCAATAACGGCGAGATGGTTGTGCGTCTGGCCGACGAGTCGGCGTTTGAGCTGGGTGGTAATATTGCAACTACGCCGGGCAAAGTTGTCTACCGCAACGATATGATGGAATTGATCCAATACGCGCCCTCAACCGAAAAAGTGCGCGAAATTCCGCTGGTGATCTTTCCGCCCTGGATCAACAAATTCTATATTCTCGATCTCAAAGAGCAAAACAGCCTGATCAAATGGGTGACCGAGCAGGGCTATACCCTGTTCATCGTGTCGTGGATCAACCCCGACGTCAGCTATGCCGATGTCGGGATGGAAAAATACATCGAAGAGGGTTATCTGGCCGCCATCCGCGAGGTCCGCAGCATCACCGGCGCGCCCAAGGTCAATGCCGTTGGCTATTGCATCGCCGGCACCACGCTGGCCCTGACGCTGTCGCTGCTCAAGGCGCGGGGCGATACATCCATCAATTCCGCCACCTTCTTTACGGCGCTGACCGATTTCGACAATCAGGGTGAATTTACCCCCTTCCTTCAGGATGATTTCGTCGACGGGATCGAGGCAGAGGTCGAGGCCCAAGGCATCTTGCGCGCCTTCATTCTGGGTCGCACGATGAGCTTCCTGCGCTCGAACGATCTGATTTATAAGCCGGCGATCCGCAGCTATATGCTGGGCGAAGCGCCGCCCGCCTTTGATCTGCTGTATTGGAACGGCGATGGCACCAACCTGCCGGGCCGGATGACGATGCAATACTTGCGCGGTCTTTGCCAGCAGAACCTCTTTGCGAGAGACGGGATTGAGCTGATGGGCGAAACGCTGCGTCTGTCGGATATAGACGTGCCGTTGATGGCGGTCACCTGCGAGACTGATCATATTGCCCCATGGAAGGATTGCTACCGCGGGATGCAAAAGGTTGGATCCAAGGACCGCACGTTCATTGTTTCGCAATCGGGCCACATCGCCGGGATCGTCAATCCGCCCAGCAAAAAGAAATACGGCCACTACACCAATGGCGACTGGTCCGGCGACGCCGCCACTTGGAAGGACGCCGCCAGCTTCACCGAAGGCAGCTGGTGGCCGCGCTGGGAGGCATGGCTCCGCCCACGGTCCGGGGCTGAAATTGCCGCGCGGCAGCCCGGTGATTCGGCCCATCCAGCGCTCGCAGATGCGCCGGGGGATTACGTACGCCAACGCGCCGTGCGCTGAAAGCTACGTAACGTCAATGCCTTGGCGAGAGATGTAGCTTATAGATGCTGCAGTGCAGAAAAAGGGGTTGAAATGCCGCGCTGCAGCATGCATATTGGTGTCAGACGCAAAACAGCGGGTAGGTCCCGCACATAGCAAAGGAACTACACCATGGCTAATAAAGCACAAGACATGAACACAATGATGAAAGACATGATGGGCGCATTCCCCGTCGACACAAAGTCGATGGAAGACACGTTCAAAAACCAGGCTGCTCTGGGCGAGAAACTGTCCAGCGTTGCGCTGAGCGCCGCTGAAAAGTCGGCCGAAATCCAGACCGCATGGACCAAGTCGACCCTGGCGAAAATGTCCGAAATGTCCAAGGCCAAGACCGATCCGGCCGACTACGCCAAGGCAATGAGCGATTTCGCTTCTGCCAACGCCGAAGTCGCAGCCGAAAACATGGCCGCCTTCGCTGAAGTCGCCAAGAAGGTCCAGACCGAGACAATGGAACTGCTGATGTCCGCAGGCCGCGACATGCAGGAAGAAGCAAGTTCAGCCGTCAAGAAAGCAACCGAGGACATGTCCAAGGCAGCTTCCAAGGCCGGTAGCGCCGCGAAGTAATTCGCAGCAGATATTGCGCTCTTTCTCCTCCCTGAGGGTGCGATATCAATCGGGCGGGCCGCTATGCGGCTCGCCCTTTCTTTTTGCACGCGCAGCGATTAGGCTTGCTGCACCGCTGCATTTTACTGGGAGAGCCGCTCGTGGCCAACAAAGACAAGCCTCTGCTGATCAAACGCTACGCCAGCCGCCGCCTTTATAATACCGAAACGTCCGATTATGTGACGCTGGATGATATCAGCCAGTTCATCCGCGACGGGCGCGATGTGCAGATCATTGACCTCAAATCGGGCGACGATCTGACGCGCCAATATCTGCTTCAGATCATTGCCGATCACGAAAGCCGCGGCGAAAATGTCCTGCCAATCAATGTCCTGAATGATCTGGTGCGAAGCTATACCACGCAGGCCGGCAGCATCGTTCCCGAATTCCTCGCTGCCAGCTTCGAGATGCTGCGCGACGGGCAGTCGAAACTGCTGGAAAACATGACCAAGGCCAACCCGTTGGCACAGATGCCCGGCATGGATGCGATGCGTATCCAGCAAGAGGCGTTCATGAAGGCCATGACCGGCGGGCTTGGCGGCATTGGCGCCACGCCTGCCAAAGACAAGCGCGAGGCAAATGAGGGCCGCGACCTTGACGAGATCAAGGCACAGCTGGCCGCGCTTCAGCAGCAACTTGCGCGCATGGGTAAATAACCTGCCATGGCTGGCAGCCCGGGCCGGATCACGCTCTGGGGAATCGAGGTGTTCATGGCCGCTGCTGATGAACGCTCGATTTCCGCCGCCGCCCGGCGCCTCGGCGCCAGCGCATCGACCATCAGCCAGCAGCTCAGCAATCTTGAATCCGCCGTCGGCGCGCCTCTTCTGGAGCGCAGCGCGCGCCCCCTGCGCCTGACCCGCGCGGGCGAGATCATGCACCGGCGCGCGCAGGTCATCCTGAACGAGGCCGCACAAGCCCGCGCCGAACTTGCGGCATCAGATCTGACGTCACTGACGCTCTTTCGTCTGGGAATGATCGAAGATTTCGAGGCGGACGTCACGCCGCGTTTGCTAACGCACATGGCAGCGCGCCTGACCTGCTGTCGCTTTCAGCTTGAAACTGGCGCCAGCCACATGCTTCAGGATCGTCTGGACGCGCGCAACCTCGATGTAATTGTCGCGGCACAGCTGGGCGCGGCCCCTGAATGGGCGGAAACCCACCCTGTGCTGCGCGAAGGGTTTGTTGTCGCCGCGCCGCGCGGTGTGGTTGATACGGGCGCTGATCTGCTGACCCAGCTGCGCGGCCTGCCATTGGTGCAATACACCCAAGCCCACTATATGGGCCGCCTCATCACATCTCATCTTGCGCGTGAGAATGTAGCACTGCCGCATCGGTTCGAGCTGGACAGCTACCATGCCATTCTGGCGCTTGTTGGGCAGGGCAGCGGCTGGACCATTCTGCCGCCTCTGGCTTTGATGCGCGCGCGGCGCTTTGTCGATCAGATCGACGTGCTTCCTCTGCCGTTCCAGCCATTGACGCGCGTCATCACACTGACAGCGCGCAAGGATATCCTGCAATCCATGCCCGCCGATGTCGCCGCCACGCTGAAACCGATCCTGCAAGAGGCGATAGTCACTCCCGCCTTGGCGCGCTACCCCTTCCTTAAAAGTGAACTGACCGTGCTATAGCGCGCCCCACCCTGGCATTTTCTTGGTGAAAATACCCAAATCCTTTCCGGTACAACTGGCGCTGTCGCCAGCGGTCACGCACGATCACGTGCCATAGGCTGGCACCTGTCCCATGATATCCTCAACAGCGCCCAGAATCGCCTCGGCAATCGCATTCTGCTGATCGCGCGTCAGGCGGGCCGGCAGCCGTGTGTCGCAGGCCCGCGCAAGCATGGCGCGCGTTTGCGGCAACTCTGGCACATCGCCTGGAATGAACTGCCAGTTCCAGAAGGCGCGGGCGTTGTCGCGGCTTTGGCCGAAAATCTGCACCTTGACCCCACGCTGTGCCGCAGCCTCCGCAAAGGCGAGGGCGGCGGCATCGTCCATGCCGACCAGATTGAACTGAATCGAATCCGGCGCGCGTTCTTCTGGCACAAGCGGCGCGGGAACCGTCAAGAACGGGCTTTGCTCCAGCAGGCTGGCAACGTAATCATGCCCGGCACGCCCATCGCGCACTCGGCGTGGGATCTCGTCCAGCTGGGGCCGGATGATCGCTGCGCTCAGATTGTTCAGACGCAGATTGTAGAGCGGCAGCTTGTTCTGCCAGCGGTCAAAGGCATCCTTCAGGGCGTTGTCGCCATGAGCCAGATGCTTGGCCCAGTTGTGCTCATACGCGCCCGACATGATGATCGCCCGCGCAACCAGATCGGCGTCATCGGTGATCATGATGCCGCCTTCGCCCGCGTTCAGCAGCTTGTAAGACTGGAAGGAGAAACACCCGATCCGCCCGATCGTGCCGATATTGCGCCCATGCCACGTGGTGCCCAGCGAATGTGCCGCGTCCTCGATCACCGGGACATTTCGCGCGTCGCACAGCGCCATGATCGCGTCCATGTCGGACGTATGGCCGCGCATGTGGCTGATGATTACAGCGCTGATATCGTCATCCAGCCGTTCCTCGAAGTCGGCCAAGTCGATGCGGTAATTATCCGCGACCTCGCATAGCACCGGCACACAATCTGCGTGCATGACCGATGATGGCACGGCAGCAAACGTAAATGCCGGGATCAGCACACGCGCACCGCGTGGCAGGTCGAGCGCCTTCAGCGACAGGAACAGCGCGGCCGAGCAGCTGGACACTCCCAGCGCGTATCGCGATCCCATGGCCTGCGCAAATTCACGCTCCAGCAGTGCAACGGGCGACGCGTCGGCCGCAGTATAGCGAAACAGATCACCCGATTGCAGCATCTCGTCAATTGCCGCGCGCGCGGTCTCGGGAATAGGCTCGGCGTCGTATGTGTTTGGGGGCAGGGCGCTCTCAGTCATATTTCACCTTATCCGAAAAGACATTTCATCTTTTCTAAACGAAATGGGTGGACGCGCGAAAGCTAAAACTAAGCCAGTATTTAGACAATAACAGTGTGCGGCATATAAACCCGCTGAATTTCACACCGCGAAAGTGCAGACAGCGTCACTTGGCCGCAAACCGTTGTAGCCCGGAAGGGACCCTGTAGGTGTAAGCCGTACTAAAACTGGTGAGATGCGCGCGTCTCATTTTTGCAATATTGTGAGCGGCACTCTGCCACCGACTCCGATCGACCCGGCTTCATTCGGACCACATCAAAAGCGCGATCCTTCCCCGTCAGAATGCCTGCCAGATTCCGATCTGGATACCAAAATCCTCGGCATTTATCAGGCCGGTGCTTGTCGCCACCTCAATGTGGCGGCCATGGGCGATCTCCCATACGACCGATGCGGTAGCGCGCAAGAAATCGGGCTCATGCGGCTGGCCGCCCTGTTGCAGTTGCCAGATCATCTTGGTCCCTTCCCAAATCGTCAGGCCCAGCGTCGCGTCCAGCTCCAGATCCGCGTCGCCGTCGATGATCGTTGCGCGCAGATCGAAATTTGTCCAGCCGTCCAGCCCGCCGATTTTCAGCCCACGCCCGACAGATAGTCCCGGCCTCAGCGCAGGATCACCTGCGACGACGCCCGCGGCCATTTGGAATGCAATATGCAGAGTGTCGCGCTGAAGCGGCATCAGCACAAAAGCCAGCGCTTTGTAGCCGCTCGCTTCGTCGCTGCCGACATCAAAGCCCCCGGTCAAGTCTGGATTTAGACCGTATTCGGCATAAAGCGTGCTATAGTGCTTGGTCTCGGCCCCGTGCTGTATCTTGAGGCTCCAAGAAGCAAACCCGTCGCCCTCGGCGCGCAGCCACGCGCCCGCGCTTGCGCTATCGGCGGCGAGCCACGCCAGCAGGCAACACAAGGTAAATGTCAGGGCGCGGGCCGGGTGCATCGCGATACAATCGCTAAACTTGGTAAACGAATGGTTAATCGTCTGCCGCTTTGCGCGCTCTCGCTCCGGTGCTAGGTTGAAATGTCACAAAGGAGGATTCCCATGCCCCAGATCCAGTTTCCCAGCCCGCACCAGACCGTCCTGACCACGTTCGAGATGACCCCCGGCACTGCGCAGGACCTGCTCGAAGCGCTGACTGATGCCTATGATAAATTCATTTCGCAGCAGCCCGGCTTTATCGCTGCGGGTCTGCATATCAACGACGCGCAGACGCGTATCGCCAATTATTCACAGTGGAAGCGCCGCGAGGATTTTCAAGCGATGCTTCGCAGCGATGAAATGCGCCGCCGCAACCGCGAGATTCACAGCCTCTGCCGCAGCTTCGAGCCTGTGATGTATGACGTCGCCGCGATTTTTTGAAGCTCAGACGCCCAGCCGGTCGCGCAGCGCATACCACGTCATGGCGAGCATCAGCAGCGGCGTGCGCAGGGCGGGGCCGCCCGGAAAGGGCGTGACCGGAACGCGCGCCATAGTGTCAAAACCGCTTGCCTGACCGCGCACGGCCTGCGCCATCAGCGCGCCCGCATGGGTCGCCGTTCCGACGCCGTGACCCGAATAGCCAGACGCGCTGAGTATATTCGGCGCCAGCCGCACCAGGTAGGGCATCCGCCGGATCGTGATCGCCAGCGTGCCGCCCCACGCATAATCGATCTGCACGTCGCGCAGGTGCGGAAAAATTTCGACCATCGGCTTGCGCACCAGCGCGGCAATGTCAGACGGAAAACGGTAGCCATAGCTTTCGCCGCCGCCGAACAGCAGGCGTTTGTCATGGCTCAGCCGGAAATAATTAACCACGAATTTAGTGTCGGCGACAGCGACATCCTGCGTCAGAACGCGCGCGGCGTCATCGCCCAGCGGCTTGGTCGCGGCGATGAAATTGTTGATCGGCATGACCCGGCTGGCAACCTTGCCGTTCAGCCCGCCAAGATAGCCGTTGCAGGCCAGAATGACGTGATCGGCGCTGATCTGGCCGCCCTTGGTGTGGATTGTCGGGCGGATCCCCTGATCAATGCTCGTGACTTCGCTGCGCTCATAGATCCGCACGCCAGCGGCGCGGGCAGCGCGGGCAAGGCCGAACGCGTAGCGCAAGGGATGCAGATGCGCCGCGCCCATGTCCAGAACGCCGCCGTGATAGGCGGGCGAGGGGCAAAGCGCCTGCATCTGGCCCGCATCCAACTTCTGAATCTGGTCATAGCCGTACCGGTCGGCCAGATGATCGGCATAGGCATGTTCATGCGCCGTCTCCTTGGCGCTAAAGCAAGCATGGGCCACGCCGGGTGCCAGATAGCAGTCGATTTCATGCTTTGCGATCAGCGATTTAACAAGGTTCTTCGCATCCTCAGCCATATCCCACAGCTTGGCCGCGTCGTCCCTGCCGACCAGCTTTTCCAGCCCGGTCTGTTCCATGCGCTGACCGGTGCCCAGCTGGCCGCCATTGCGACCCGACGCGCCGAAGCCGACGCGCTGCGCCTCGATCAGAGCCACATCCATCCCGGCCTCGGCCAGATGCAGCGCCGCCGACAGGCCGGTATAGCCTGCGCCGATCACAACCACATCGGCACGCGCCTTGCCCGTGAGGGGCGCGAATTCGGTCAGGGCTTTTGCGGTGGCAGTATACCAGCTGGCCGGATATTCCCCGGCGCGGTCGTTGCTGTGCAGCAGATTCAAGGCCATAAAATCAGACGTTCAGAAGGAGATGTTCACGCTCCCACGGGGAAATGACCTGAAGGAATTCCTCGTATTCGGCGCGTTTCACAATCGAATAAACCCGCGCGAATTCCGGCCCCAAAAGCGCATGCAGCTTGGGCGCTTCCTCGAACAGGTCCAGCGCATCGCCCAGGACCTGCGGCACGTCGCCGTCGCCCTGATAGCTGTCGGTCTTGCACTCTTCCTCGGGCATCTGCTGCTCCTCAAGGCCCAGCAGGCCGCAGGCCAGACTGACAGCAATCCCCAGATACGGATTGCAATCCATCCCGGCCAGCCGGTTTTCCACGCGCCGCGCCTCGGGGCCAGCCAGTGGCACGCGGATGCCGGTGGTGCGGTTGTCGCGGCCCCAGTCCAGGTTAATCGGCGCCGCGTGATCCTTGACGTAGCGGCGGTAGGAATTGACGTAGGGGGCCAGCACCGCGATGGCGCTGGGCAGATGGCGCTGCATGCCGCCGATGAAATGATAGAAGGCGTCCGTTTCCGTACCGTCGTCGTTCGAAAACATGTTCTTGCCGGTTTTTGCATCCAGTATCGAATGATGGATATGCATGGCCGAGCCCGGCTCTTCCTCGATCGGTTTGGCCATGAAGGTGGCAAAGCAATTATGCCGCATCGCTGCCTCGCGGATGAGGCGCTTGAAGTAGAACACCTCATCGGCCAGCTTGATCGGGTCGCCATGGGCCAGGTTGATTTCCAGCTGGCCGGCGCCGCCCTCCTGGGTGATGCCGTCGATCTCGAACCCCTGGGCCTCGGCAAAGTCATAGATGTCGTCGATCACCGGGCCGAATTCATCCACGGCGGTCATCGAATAGGCCTGCCGCGCGGCGGCCGGGCGGCCCGAACGGCCCATCATCGGTTCAATCGCCTGACCGGGATCGGTATTGCGGGCGACCAGATAGAACTCCATTTCCGGCGCGACGACAGGGATCAACCCGCGTTCGGCATAGGCCTCGACCACGCGTTTCAAGACGTTGCGGGGTGAAAACGGGATCGGCTTCATGTCGCGGTCATAGGCGTCATGTATCACCTGAAGCGTCCAGTCCCCGGTCCAGGGCGCGGCGCTCGCGGTGGTCATGTCGGGGACCATGACCATGTCCTGTTCGATGAACCCCGTCTCGCCCGCAGCTTCGCCCCAGTCTCCTGTGATGGTCTGGAAAAAGATCGAATCCGGCAGGTGGAAGTGCTTTTGCTTGGCAAATTTCGAGGCAGGCAGCGCTTTGCCCCGCGCGATACCGGGCAGGTCCGAGACGATGCACTCTACCTCGTCCAGACGTTTGCCCTCCAGATATTCGCGCGCCGCTTGCGGCAGATTTTCAGTCCAATCGGCCATTCAGGCACCTCTTTTCAGGAAGGCGGCCATGCGGTCCGCCATGGTCTGGTGTTGTGTCGGCTGGCCGACCTGCGCGATTGCGGCATCCAGAACGTTATCGGGGACCAGCCCGCGCCCGCGGCTTTCGGCGAGGCGGCTGAAAAATTCGTCTGTGTGTTCGGGATGCGGCTGGATGGTCAGGATGCGGTCGTCATAAAGCAGCGCGGCATTGTCGCAAAACTCGTTGCGTCCGATCACCGTCGCGCCCGGAGGGATTTGCGTCACCTGATCCTGATGCCACGCGTTCAGCGCCATCGGCTGGCCGTCAATAATATATTCATGCCGTCCGACAGCCCAGCCTTGCTCGTATTTTTCAACCTTGCCGCCCATCGCCTGGGCGATGATCTGATGGCCGAAACATACGCCGACCATCGGGCGTCCATCCGCATAGACGTCGCGGATAAACTGCTCCAGCGGCGGGATCCAGTCATGCGGCTCGTAGGCGCCATGTTTGGAGCCGGTGATGAGCCAGCCATCGCAATCGTCCGGGCGGTCCGGGAATTCGCCGTCAACGACAGCATAGGTGCGGTAGCTCAGGCCGTGGCCCTTCAGAAGATCGGCGAACATGTCGTCGTAGTCGCCCAGATCGGCCTTGATTTCATCTGGCGAATGGCCGGTCAGAAGGATGCCGATAGTCGTCATCTCGGGCTCGGGGGTGAGCGAGGGGTGGGGGGCGGTCACAGGTTGCCTCATAATTTGATCAAATTAAAGCGTAACCCAGCCAAAGCTGCCGGGCAAGGGGATAAAGACAAGGCAATTCAAACCTTGTCGAGATAGGTTTTCCAATGGTCGGACTCGTCGATCTCGCCCATGACGGTGATCTCCTGCCGTTTGGTCAGCACGTAGTTTCGGATCAGGCGCGGCTCGAAAATACGTGGCAGCAGGGGGTCTGCATCGAACAGATCGACGGCGGTGCTCCAATCGCTGGCCAGTTGCGGCAGATCCTTGCCATAGGCGCTGCCGGTCAGCGGCGCGCCGGGGTCCATCGCGTCCTCGATTCCCACCAATGCGGCACCGAGAATGGCGGCAAAGCTCAGATAGGGGTTGATGTCGCCGCCCGCAACGCGATGTTCGATCCGGCGTGCCTTGGGAGATCCGCCGGGCACGCGGATCGCCGCCGTGCGGTTCTCATAGGCCCAGCAGATCGCGGTCGGCGCATGCGCGCCCGGCGTCATTCGCGCATAGCTGTTGGCGTGCGGCGCGAATACCAGCGTCGAGCCTTGCATCGCGGCCAGGCAGCCGCCGATGGCGTGGCGCAGCGTGTCGGTGCCCTTGGGGCCGCCATCATCAAAGATATTATTGCCCTCCGCATCAAGTACCGAAAAATGCATGTGCATGCCGTTTCCGCTGTCCTGCGCAAAGGGTTTGGCCATGAACGTCGCGGCGCAGTCAAACCGGTGGGCGAGGCCGCGAATGAGCGCCTTGAACAGCCATGTGTCGTCGGCGGCGCGCATCGCGTCCTGATGGTTCAGCGTGATCTCGAACTGACCGATACCGGCCTCGGAGGTGGTGGTCTGCGCCTCGATCCCCATCGCCTCGCACGCCTCGTAGAGGGCGGACAGGAACGGATCGAACGCGTCCATCTGTGTCAGAGACAGGATTTCGGACGCGTCGATGCGCCGCCGGTTGCGCGGATCGCGAACATGTTTCAGTCGTTTGCCGCTGTCATCGACAAGGGTAAATTCCAGTTCGGTCGCCGCCATCACCTGCCAGCCTCGCGCGGCGTAGCGGTCCAGCACGCGGGCCAGAGCGTGGCGCGCGTCGCCGTAAAACGGCGTGCCGTCCTCCAGATACATCTGCATCGGCACTAGCGGCTGCTGGCTGTCGAGCCACGGCAGCGGCACCGGCCCGCGCGAGGTGGGGCGCATGATGCCGTCCGCATCGCCGGTTTCGAATACCAGCGGGCTGTCTTCGATATCGGCGCCCTTGATGTCGACATTCAGCACTGACAGCGGCATGCGAACACCGTCCTTGTCCAGACCGGAAAAGTAGCTGGCAGGCATCCGCTTGCCGCGCATCTGCCCGTTCAGATCGCAGGCCGCCACGCGAAATGTGGCGAAATTTCCGATTTCCATGACGTAATTCCTTCTCTTTGGCGGGAGTGATTCACCGGATCAGGTTCGGGCGCAACCTCAATCTGGCGCGCCACGGTGCGGCCGATGCCGGTTCCGGGGGCAAGTTGATCAGGCCCAAGATGTCGGTGACCGTCAGCATGAGCGCGGTGAAAAACTCTCCAAGATGGGGGGGCGCGAAAGGGTTGAACGCTTTTTCCGGCGGAAAATCTGGCGTAATACAGCGCATCGCTGCGCTGCTGCCGCGCGGGAAGACTGCAGAAAAACACCAGCGCCGTTGCGTGGAAAGCATAAAATCGCTTTGTTCGTGCAGGCTGGGTGGACCAAATACACCCTTAGGTATCTGCCACCTCGGTTGGAATTCGCCCCGGCGGCGCGCAGGTTGACCTTTGCGCCATCCGGCCATGCGCCCGGCGTATCGTCACGCGCATTGCGCGCCATATCCGTGGACAGCCGGGCCACCATTTCTGCAGTGGAAAGGGCTGGCAACGCGACTTCTATCTTGGCAATCTGGATATTATCAGCGTTGCCCAGACGATGCGCGGCGCATGGTGGGCAGGCGGGACTGGGCAGACGGTTCGGCGATGCGGCAACAGGCTTTGGGCTGGGAACAGACGAACGGGCGCCGCGGAAATACCCCGGTATCAGCAACAGGCGGATCGGTGGGCAAGAGGTTTTCCGGGCGGGACCATCGGCACGTAAAAAGATAAAAAGTGCCGCGCGATTCAATGAGCAGTCTGTGTGCTGTAATAGGTTTTGCTGGACTGTGGCTAACTAAGGTGCGGGCGGGTTTGGCACCGCCAGATACGCCGCCTTGGGCACCTGGACCAGACCATGCAGCGAAAGGGTGTCGCGCTGCGCCGGGGTGAGGGCTGCGATGCCCCCCTTTAGCGCGTCACGGATGACGGATGCTTCGCGGCGGCGCGCGGCGATAAATGGCAAGGCAGGCGTAGGCGCCGTGCGCGCGATTTCCCGCAGTTGCGCGGCGTGGGCGTCATGGCGCTGCATCAGGAGCCAGCTGAGCGCGTCGATGGCTGCAATATCGGCGCGGTCTTCGACAACGGCGCTGGCTGAATCGCGGTGCCCGCCGGTGCAAACGTGCGGCGTGAATGCAAAGCCATGCGCGGCTGCATGGTTCTGCGCGGCCGCCCAGCCCGACTGCGATAGCGGGTCATTATAGGCAAAGCGGGTGCTCGCAAAACCGGCAAGCCCACGCCGGGTATCGCCTGTGCGCACCACAAAAACGCTATTGTAATAACCGGGCGGACAACCGGGCAGGAGGCAATCAGGCGCGCCGATCAACTGTACCCTGTCGCTCAGGCGCGCGCGGTAGGGATAACCGCAGGTCTGCGACAAAACGAGGTCGGGATCCGTCCAGTGATCCCACGGATCACCGCTGCGGGTAAGAGCGGCTGGCGCATCAAATGGCAGACGCCTCCCGATCTCTGCCCAAAGGATATCGAGTGTCTGCGCGGTTTCGGGATGGTCATACATCGGCAGACTGGCGATCACCGGGGTCTAATCCTTGGCGGCCTGCATCCGTTGACGCGCGTTGGCGCTGTCCACGTCGTTGACACCCAGCAGGCTGGCGGTCATTCGCAGCAGGGCATTTTCAGGATCGGCGCGGTCGCCATCGGCCAAAACAACCTGCCACAGCGCCTCGATCACCTTGATTCGGTCTTCGTACGGGACGGCGTCCTTGATCGCGCGGGTAAAGCGGACCGTATCGGGCGCGTCTGCCTCGGTCTGTTCGCCTTCCGCGCGCAGGCTGGCAGCGTCTGCGGCGCTCAGATCATAGCGCGCGGCAAGAATGCGGTCGATGCGGTCGATCTCGGACGGAGCATAGACGCCATCGGTGCGCGCCGCGCGCACCAGCAGGGATGCCAGCGCGAGTCGCGCATCGGTTTCAGTCATGGGGGTGGGGTCGGCACCGCTGAGGCGCTTGAGAATATCTGCTATCATGGTTGCTATATATCGCGCAGCACGGCGAGGTCAAAACACTAAACTCGTGAAGGGCTTCGGAGTGATGGAGCTCAGAGCGGCGCCGCACGCTGCTGCGCGGCTTCGCAATCGGCTTTGCTCAACCCCAGTGCTTCGCGGATCTGGGTGATAACGGCCAATTCCGGCGCGCTGGGCTTGCCATCGGCCAGCATCACCTGCCACAGCGCTTCCAGCGCTTCGATACGGGCCTCAAAGCTGACCGTTTCGCGGATCAACAGCGCGAATTTACGCGTTGACGGCGCCTCGGCTTCGATTTTTTCGCATGTGGCGCGCATTTTGGCGGCATCTTCTGGACCCAGCCCGTTCAGGCGCGCCAGCAGGGCGTCGATGCGGTTTATCAGCGGCGTCTCATCGGCGTCGCCCGATTTGGCAACGCGCACCACGAATGCCCCCAAAGCAAGGCGCGCGTCCGGCTCCGGCAACGGGTCCGAGGGATGTCCCTTTAAAAGGTTTAGGATACGCGACAGCATGACGCCACGTTTACTGGCCTTGGTCGGCAGAGCAAGCCTTTTAATACGAGTTTCATGCGGACGGCGCGTTTGCGGTCGGCAATCGCCGGACATGCGCCGAAAATTATGCTGTACATCGGCCACATGGCCAAAACGCATCAGATGCAGTGATGGGCCCGATGAGACGACCCGCAACTCCAGGAGCCAGTGCGCAGGCATGCGCAGCGCCGCCCGATCAGACAGCGCGGTTCTGGCACGCGAATGCTGTTTGCGAACGCGTCCCTAGTTTGGTCTGTTGCCCGCGCTAACAGACCAAAACTGGCGGGAAGCCATCTAATGGATCGTTATTGCGGGCGCCGGATTGCGATAGAACCGGTTTGGGTTGCGACCGGGCAGGCCTTGCGGGCATGATGCCCTGATTGTCGCACCCTGACACCCGCACCTTTGGGACCAGACTTGAGCCATGAGCACGCCTGACCCGTCTTTTACCGCGCGCACGCTGTCGGATATGCGGCGCGCGCTGCGTCATGCATGGCAAGTGCTGCGCGCGCGCGGGCCCAGTCAGTTCCAGTTTTGGCTGATCGCGCTGGTGATCGGCATCGCTGCCGGCTTTGCTGCGCTGTTTTTCCGCAAGGGAATCGATTGGCTGCAGGTGCTGCTTTATGGCGTCGACGACCCCCGGCGCCTCTATACCTTTGCCGAGGCGCTGGCGTGGTACTGGATCCTTGTCATTCCAATCATTGGCGGGTTGGCAGTGGGGATTATTCTCAATTGGTTCACGCCCGACGGCAAGGTGCGAGCGGTAGCAGATGTCATTTCCGGCGCAGCGCTGGACAATGGCCGGGTAGAGATTCGGGCCGGGATTGCCTCGGCGGCGGCGTCGCTGATTACGCTGGGCGCGGGCGGGTCTTCTGGGCGCGAAGGGCCGGTTGTGCATCTGGCGGGCGTGATCGCTACATGGATCAGTGTCCGGATCAATGCAAATGGCGTGACGGGGCGTGATCTGCTGGGCTGTGCGGTGGCAGCGGCAGTGTCCGCATCGTTCAACGCGCCCATCGCCGGCGCGCTGTTCGCAATGGAGGTGGTGCTGCGCCGGTTCACCGTCAACGGATTTGCGCCGATTGCCGTCGCCAGCGTGGCGGGTACGGTCATCAACCGGATGGAATTTGGCGATATCACCGAATTCGATGTGCCTGTGGCGCCTGCGCTCGAATTCTACATCGAATTGCCAGCCTTCTTGCTGCTGGGCCTTGTGTGCGGGGTGGTGGCTGCGGTCCTGATCCGGGCGGTTTTCTTTGCCGAGGATCTGGGCGATGTTCTGTGCCGCCGTCTGTATGTTCCCGGCTGGTTGCGCCCGGCCATTGCGGGCGGGATGTTGGGCGGGGTCGCCATCGCGTTTCCGCATATCATTGGCGTCGGCTACGAGACAACGTCGGCGGCGCTAACGGGCGATCTGCTGCTGAATGAAGCGATCGTGTTTGCCGTCCTGAAGGTGGCGGCGGTCGCGATCACACTGGGCGGACGGATGGGAGGCGGGATATTCTCGCCCTCGCTGATGCTGGGCGCGCTGACCGGGCTGGCCTTTGGGTTGATCGCGACGTCGGTTTTCCCGGATGTGTCTGGCGCGCACAGGATCTATGCGCTGGCCGGGATGGGCGCCGTGGCCGCCGCCGTGCTGGGCGCGCCGATTTCCACGACGCTGATTGTGTTCGAGTTGACTGGCGATTGGCAAACCGGGCTTGCCGTGATGATGGCGGTGTCCACCTCCACGGCGCTGGGCACGCGGCTGGTGACACGGTCATTTTTCCTGACCCAGCTCAAGCGGCGCGGCGTTCACCTGGCCGAGGGTCCGCAGGCGTATCTTCTGTCGATGACAGCCGTCACGGGCCTGATGCGCCCGGCAGGTGATGACAGCGCCCCGCCCGAGAGTGTCGTTCGCGCGATGATCGACAAAGGGATTCATTTGGACATTGGCGCGACACTGGAGACCGCGATGCCGGTTTTCGACGCGCATTCGGTAAATTATGTGCCGGTCGTATCGGCGCCAAAGGAGGGCGCGCCGCTTGAGTACAAGGGCGTTCTGTACCATGTGGACGCGTTAAAGGCGTTCAACCTGGCACTGGCTGCCATATCGCGCGAAGACCACGGTTAGGGCGGGAGCAGAGCAGTTGGGGGGCTTTGCCCCCCACGCATTGATTTCCGATGGAAATCAATTCTTCCCCCCAGGATATTTTCAGCAAGAAGAAAGAATGGGTTGAGTTACACCCGTTCGACCGCGACGAGATCGCCGGTGTGGAAGGCAATGTGGTCTTTGATCTGGTCCACGTCGGCGTTTGGAGCTTCATAGCACCATGCGGCATTTTCGATTGTCCGGCTTTTCGTGATGATCGAAAAGTAACTGGCTGTCCCTTTGGCCGGGCAGACGGTGCTGTGCGCGCTAGGGTCGAGAAATGCCATTGCGACATCGGCGCGCGGGAAATACATGACGGGTGCACGGTCGCCTTCGGTCAACTTCAATGCGTTGCGGCTTTCGCCGATGACGGCGCCGCCTGCGCGAACGGTCCAAGTGCCGCTGGTTTTCTCAATCGTTATCTCTGTCATTATGTGCCTTCCTGACTCGCTGCTCGCACAGTGGCGTGTTTCCGGCGGGATTTCCAGTTCTGCGATGGTGATCAAGTCAGATGGGCTGCGTGGCGCTGGCCAGCCAGTTTTTGGCATCGGGGCCGAGGCGGGGGCCAATTTTGGCGAGGCAATCGGCGTGATAGGCGTCGATCCACGCAATTTCCGCAACGCTCAGCATGTCGCGTTGGATCAGGCGGCGATCTAACGGCACAAAATTAAGTGTCTCGAAGACCAGTTTTTCCGCAGCACTATCCGCTGCATCGTTGCCCGGTAGCGGGGCGGCGGGCTGCACGACCAGCAGGTTTTCGATGCGGATGCCGAAATGTCCTTCGCGGTAGTAGCCCGGCTCGTTCGACACGATCATCCCGGGAGCGAGCGCGACCTCGCTGGCGCGACTGATGCGCTGCGGGCCTTCATGCACGCACATGTAGACGCCGACGCCGTGGCCGGTACCATGAGCATAGTCCTGATCGGCCAGCCAAAGCGGATAGCGCGCGATAGCGTCGATGTCACGTCCGGCGATCCCTTTGGGAAAACGCAGACGGCTGATAGCGATCATGCCTTGCAGCACGCGGGTAAAGGCGGTGCGTTCGTCCGCTCCGATGTTGCCCACTGGCAGGGTTCGGGTGATGTCGGTGGTTCCGTCCAGATACTGGCCGCCGCCGTCGAGGACCAGCAGATCGCCGTCAATCAGTGTGCGATTGGATGTCTCGGACACGCGATAATGTGGCAGCGCGCCGTGGGGGCCGGAGCCTGCGATGGTTTCGAAGCTGATATCGAGCAACTTGCCGGTATCCCGCCGTGCCTGTTCCAGACGCGTGACAACGTCGATTTCGGTGATCGTGCCAGGTGCCTGCGCGTCGAACCAAGTCAGAAAATTGACCAGCGCCGCGCCGTCGCGCAGATGCGCCTCGCGGGTTGCAGCGATTTCAGCGTCCGTCTTGCAGGCTTTGGGCAGGATGCAGGGATCGTCGGCGAAGGCGGGGGTGATACCCGCTTCTTCCAGCGCGGTGACAATGGCGACAGGGATGCTGGCCGGATCGACGCGCACCGGGCTGAGCAGAATGGTCAGTGCGGCGGAAAATCCGGTATCGGGATGAGCGGTGACACCGTCCGTGGTGCAATTGTCCGGCAAGGTGTTCAGCTTGGCGGGGTGCACATACAACTCGACCCGTGCATCGTCATGCAGCACCGCAAAGGCGTGCGGGATCGGGTTGCGCGGGATGTCATTGCCGCGAATGTTCAGCAGCCATGCGATGCTGTCAGGCAGGGTGAGGATGGCAGCACGATGGCCCGCTTCGCGCAACTTATCGGCCAGATCGGCGCGTTTTCGGGCGCTGGTTTTACCGGCAAGTTCGTCAGGATAGGCGGTGATCGCGCCGGTGGGCGGGGCGGGGCGGTCCTGCCAGAGAGCGTCGATCAGATTCGCGTCGGGCGCAAGGCCGATGCTGCTGCCTGCCAGCGCATCTGTCAGTTCGGCAATTTCCTTGTGCGTGTGCAGCCATGGATCAAAACCCAGTTTGCCGCCATCGGGCAGGGCGCTGCGCAGCCAGTCGGCCAGCTTGACCTCGGGCCAGTTGACGGGCTGAAATGCACCCGCATCGGTCTGCACCCGCGCCTGGGTGCGGTAGCGGCCATCGACGAAAACGCCAGCCTTTTCTTCCGTGATCGCGGCGAACCCGGCCGAGCCGGTAAAGCCTGTCAGCCATGCCAGACGCTCATCCCCCGGCGCGACATATTCGCCCTGATGCACGTCGGCGCGGGGCACAAGCCAGCCATTGAGGTCTGCGCAGACCATCGCCGCGCGCAACAGTTTCAGGCGGGGCGGTCCCTGTTCGGGGCTGGCCTTGTCGGTAAAGGTCTGGATCATCGCATGGCCTTTCGTATGCCCATCACGCGGGCGCGTGCGCGCGGATCACTGTCGAACAGCGCGGCAAGCTGTTCGGTCATTGCGCCGGCCAATTGGTCGACATCGGTGATGGTCACCGCCCGGTCATAATAGCGCGTCACGTCGTGGCCGATGCCGATCGCCAATAGCTCGACCGCCTTGCGTTTCTCGACCATGGCGATCACGTCGCGCAGGTGCTTTTCCAGATAGTTGGCCGGGTTGACCGACAGCGTGCTGTCATCGACCGGCGCGCCGTCCGAGATGACCATCAGGATCTTGCGCGATTCGCGGCGCGCCATCATGCGGCGATGCGCCCATTCCAGCGCTTCGCCGTCGATGTTTTCCTTGAGCAAGCCCTCTTTCATCATCAGGCCAAGGTTTTGGCGCGTGCGGCGCATTGGGCTGTCGGCAGATTTATAGACAATGTGGCGCAGATCGTTCAGACGGCCCGGCAATTGCGGGCGCGCATCGGCCAGCCACGCCTCGCGGCTTTGCCCGCCTTTCCACGCGCGGGTGGTAAAGCCCAGCACCTCAACCTTGACGTTGCACCGCTCCAGCGTGCGGGCCAGAACGTCGGCGCAGATTGCGGCAATGGAAATCGGGCGGCCCCGCATCGAGCCGGAATTGTCCAGCAGCAGCGTCACCACGGTGTCGCGGAATTCGGTATCCTTTTCCACCTTGAAACTAAGCGGCGTCGTCGGGCTGACCACGATCCTCGCAAGGCGGCCTGCGTCAAGGATACCCTCCTCGCGGTCAAACTCCCACGAGCGGCTTTGCTGCGCCTGAAGGCGGCGTTGCAGTTTGTTGGCAAGGCGGCTGACGGCGCCTTTCAGCGGCTCAAGCTGCTGATCCAGATAGGCGCGCAGGCGATCCAATTCCACCGGGTCGGCCAGATCCTCGGCGTGGATTTCCTCGTCAAACTGGGTGGAATAGACTTGATAATTGGGGTCGGCGTCGGAGAAGGGCTGCGGCGCGGGCGGCTCGATCGGGGCGTCGCCGTCCGGCAGATCGGCCTCTTCCCCGGACTCCTGATCGGCCATATCGTCCATGCTGACCTGCGCCTGCGATGCGTCCTGCTGGTCCTCCTGGGTCTGCTCGGGCTCGGCGTCGGCATCGTCTGTATCGCTGTCGTCCTGGCCAGAGCTGTCTGGCTCTTCCTCGCCGGTTTCCTCTTCGGCCTCGTCGTCGAGGTCGTCATCCTCGGCGTCCGGATCATCGCCAAGCTGGTCGCCATAGCCCAGATCCTCAATCACCTTGCGCGCGAATTTGGCAAAGGCGCTTTGATCGGCCAGATTGTCCTGCAGATTCTCCAGCGTCGCACCGGCCTCACCCTCGATAAAGCCGCGCCACAGCTCCATCACGTTCTGCGCGCCGGGGGGCAGGGGGCGCCCCGTTGCCAAGTTTCGGATGAGATAGCCGGCGGCGGTGTGCAGCGGTGCATCGGCCGGATCGGTGATCTGATCAAACCCCAGACGCGCGGCCTCGGCGGCGATCTTGGCGTCGATATTGCTGGCGGTGCCGGGCATGGCGCGCGCGCCGACAGCTTCGCAGCGGGCCGTTTCCATCGCCTCGTAAATATCGCGGGCCATGGCGCCGGGGGGAACGTATTTCGCATGAGTTTTCGCGTTGTGGTATTTGTGCCGCAACGCCAGCGCATCGGCTGTGCCGCGCGCGTGAAGAACCTCGTCGCGGGTCATACGGCGGCTGACCTGAGGCAGGCGCATCGCATCGCCCGAGACGCCCGAAGGATCGACCGAGTAGCTGACATTCAGATCAGCATCACCAGCCAGCACCTTGGTGGCCTCGGCGAGGGCTTTCTTGAACGGATCGGCGGGGTTGTCGGATGGTTTTTTCATGGGGATCAAGATGGCTCAATAAATCGGATGGGACAAGTCACGGGCTTGCCAGCAGTGGCTCACAAATTGTGCGGTCCCGCTGGTAAAAGCGCTTGTTGGGAAGGACGGTAGGCACGGTCACTGCTCCAAAGGCATCCATATAGAGTTCGGTCCACCCTTGGGGATCTGGGGGGCTCAACTTGAGTTTGGACGCCCATTCAAATTTCTCTGCCTCTTTGGGGCTATCTCCATAGACAGGATTGCGCTTTACGATTTTCCGATAAATGCCGACCGCGAGAACAAAGCCGGCACATCTAGACATAGTCGCCGATGGGTCCAAAGAATGATCCCAGTCCTCCCTCACATTGACGCTATTACTTTCTTTCGATTGTGCAGAGCTGGCAAAAAGTGAAACCGCCGCAACGAGAACGGCCGCATATAGGCGGAATCGACAAACCTGCATCACGCCATGCTGACGTTTGCCGCGCTTTCGGGCAGTTCCTCGTCAAAGCAGCGCTGGTAGAATTCGGCGACTGTCTGGCGTTCCAGCTCGTCGCATTTATTGAGGAACGTCAGACGGAAAGCATAGCCGACATCGCGGAAGATGCTGTTATTCTGCGCCCAGGCGATCACGGTGCGCGGCGACATCACGGTGGACAATTCACCATTCATAAAGGCGGTTCGGCTAAGATCGGCGACAGTCACCATCTGGCTGACCGTCTTGCGTCCTGCGGCCGTGTTGTAGTTGGGGTTTTTCGACAGCACGATCGCCACCTCGGCATCGTGGCTGAGATAGTTGAGCGTGGCAACAAGGCTCCAGCGGTCCATCTGGCCCTGATTGATCTGCTGGGTGCCGTGGTAGAGGCCGGTCGTATCGCCAAGTCCAACGGTGTTGGCGGTGGCAAACAGGCGGAAATAGGGGTTCGGCGTGATCACTTCGTTCTGATCCAGCAATGTCAGCTTGCCGTCAGCCTCCAGCACGCGTTGGATGACGAACATCACGTCGGGGCGCCCCGCGTCATATTCATCGAACACGATGGCGGTCGGATTGCGCAAGGCCCAAGGCAGGATTCCCTCATGGAATTCAGTGACCTGCACGCCGTCCTTCAGTTTGATCGCGTCCTTGCCGATCAGGTCGATCCGGCTGATATGGCTGTCGAGGTTCACCCGGACGCAGGGCCAGTTCAGGCGGCTGGCCACCTGTTCGATATGGGTGGATTTGCCGGTGCCGTGATAGCCCTGGATCATTACGCGGCGGTTGTGGGAAAACCCTGCAAGGATCGCAAGCGTCGTGTCGCGGTCAAATTTATAGGTGCTGTCATTATCCGGCACGCGGTCGGTGCGCTGGGCAAAGCCTTTGATGTGCATGTCCGTGTCGATGCCGAACACCTCGCGCACATCGATGTCTTCGGTCGGTCTCGCGGTCGCGTCAATCATGCCATCGGCCATGTCGGGGTCCTCAATTTAGCATCGTTCCATTGCGACATGTGGTGCAACATATCTTTGCCAAGGGCAAGGGAAAGGAAAGATTTGCTGGTCTCGCACCTGCGCCCTCCTATACCGTGACCGGATGCGCTGTTTTTTGGCGTGACCGACAGTTAGCGAGCCAAGCGCCACCGTGACACATGAAGATCTGGAACAGTTGATTGCCCGCACTGCGATGGGCGAACGCGCAGCGTTTGCGGATCTCTATATGCAGACATCGGCGAAACTATTCGGCATCTGCCTGCGTGTCTTGGACGACCGCACCGAGGCCGAGGAGGTGGCGCAGGAGGTTTACGTCAAGATCTGGCGGCGCGCGGACCGCTACCGCGTCAATGGGCTGAGCCCGATGACATGGCTGATCACCATCGCGCGCAACACGGCGATTGACCGCCTTCGCCGCCGCCGCGATGCTCAGCCGGGCCTGGAACTGGCCGAGACGCTGGCCGACACCGCCCCGGGACCGGAGGAGCAGGTTATGCAAAGTGGCGAGCGCGCGCAGATCGCCGCCTGTCTGGGCGAATTGAACGCGAACCGGGCTGAGGCCGTGCGCCGCGCCTATCTGGGCGGCGAAACATATGCCGATCTGGCGGCGCATTTCGATGTGCCGCTGAACACGATGCGCACGTGGTTGCGCCGTAGCCTATTGAAACTAAGGGAATGTTTGACCCGATGACCGGCCAGCCCCCATATGACGAGGACGCAGACCGCATCCTTGCGGGCGAATACGCGCTTGGGTTGCTGCCTGTAGATGAAGCGTCAGAGTTCGAGGCGCGCATGGCCCGCGAGCCAGATCTTCGCGCGCTTTATGCGGGATGGGCAGAGGGGTTCGCCGGGCTGACCGATGGAATCCCAGAGGTCGCGCCCCCCGCCGCGCTCAAGGCCCGGATCGACGCTGACCTCTTTGCTGCATCGCCGTCTGTGCGTCGCCCGTTTGCGGGTTGGCGCGGGCTTGGCTGGCTGGTGGGCGGCGCGGTTGCCGCAGCGGTTGCCGTGTTGCTGGTGGTGAATGCCGGGCTGTTGACGGGCGAGCCGGAATTGCCGGGCTACACGGCCAGTATCGCCGCCGAAGACGGCTCTTTGATGCTGGCTGCAAGTTATGACGCGGATGGCGGGCTGCTGTATATTGAGCGGCTGGCCGGCACGGCGCCGACCGGGCGCGCGCTGGAGCTGTGGCTGATCGCGGGTGGCAATGAGCCCGTGTCGCTGGGCATTCTGCCCGATAGCGGCACCGCGCGGCTGAATGTCGCGGAAGAGTTGCGCGCACAAATTAACGGCGGACTGCTGGCAGTTTCCGACGAGCCGCCCGGCGGATCGCCCACCGGCGCGCCGACGGGAACAGTCCTGGCCAGTGGCAAAATTACACCTGCCTGATCCGGCGTGCCGAAATTTATTATCACTGTTTTGAAACTCTGCCGTTCCTGCTTGCGTGAGTTGGGGGGTCTACAGGCGATACCGCCTTCACACCCAAGGGAGAAATCCATGACTTTCAAGACACTGATGACCGCCACAGCCACCGCAGCGATCCTTGCCACTGGCGCCCATGCCGAAAATCCGATGGTTGGCGGCGCGGAAATGTATGCGGACAAGAACATCGTTGAGAATGCGGTGAATTCGGCCGATCACACCACGCTGGTCGCCGCGGTCAAGGCTGCCGGTCTGGTTGAAACGCTGTCGGGCGAAGGCCCGTTCACCGTGTTTGCCCCCACCAATGACGCCTTTGCCAAGTTGCCCGAGGGCACGGTTGAAAACCTGCTGAAGCCCGAGAACAAGGACCAGCTGACGCAGATCCTGACCTGCCACGTTGTCGGCGCCGATGCGATGTCGGGCGCGATCATGGGCATGATCGACGATGACGGCGGCGCACATATCGTTCCCACGCTGGGCGGCTGCAAGCTGAATGCGACCTATGACGGCGGTATGATCATGCTGGAGGACGAGCAGGGCCAGAAGATCACCGTCACCATCGCGGATGTCGATCAATCAAACGGCGTCATCCACGTTGTCGATACCGTGATCCTGCCCGCCGCCAAGTAAGGGCGCACAAAACCACACGATCCGGTGATCTGGCAGGCCCGGCTCTTGCGAGCTGGGCCTGTTGGTTTCAGATTGACGTCAAAGCCGCGCGGCACTCCGCGCACCGCATGAGGAGCGAACACATGGACAGACGACATTTCATCACCGGCGCTGCTATTGCCGCCGGGTCGGCAGCGATTTTCGGACGCATGGGTGCGCCAGCTCGCGCCGAGGGCAAATTCGAAGTGATGCGTACCGAGGAAGAATGGCGCGCTATGTTGAGCGATGCGGAATACGCTGTCATGCGCGAAGAGGCGACAGAGCGCGCCGGATCATCGCCGCTGGACAAGGTCTATGACGACGGCACCTACCTGTGCCGGGGCTGCGACCAGCCGCTTTATTCGTCCGACACAAAGTACGACAGCGGCACCGGCTGGCCCAGCTTCTGGAAGGCCAAGGACGGCGCGATCGGCACCAAGGAAGACCGCTCGTTCTTTTCCGTGCGCACTGAATGCCACTGCAGCCGCTGCGGCAGTCATCTGGGCCACATCTTTGACGACGGTCCGGCACCTACAGGCAAGCGTCATTGCCTGAACGGCGTCAGCCTGAAATTTGCGGCGGCCTGAACCGATGCAACCAATCTGGCGCGATTGCGTTTTGTCTCAGAAGGGTCGCCGCGGCGGCCCGTTCACGATTTGAAAAGCGCGATAACAATAGGAGAATGATATGCAACGCACAGGTTCCGCAGTTTGGAAAGGCGATCTGAAAACCGGCAAGGGCCATGTCAGCACCGAAAGCGGTGCGCTCAAGGACAATGCCTACGGCTTTAACACGCGGTTCGAGGATACGCCCGGCACCAACCCCGAAGAGCTGGTCGGCGCGGCCCATGCCAGCTGCTACGCGATGGCGATGTCGCTGGGGCTGGGCGAGAAGGATTTGAAAGCCGATGAGATCAACGCCAAGGCCAATGTGACATTGTCCGAGGTTGATGGCGGATTTGCCGTGACCAAGGTGCATCTGGACGTCAGCGCCAAGATCCCCGGAATCAGCGAGGCGGATTTTCAAGAGGTCGCAGAGGCGACGAAAAAGAACTGCCCAATTTCCAAACTATTGACGGCAGAAATTACGTTAGACGCTAAGTTGCTGTAAAGTCTTACTGATTCACGACGCAACATGCGCCCGGCGGATGCCTCCGCCGGGCGCATTTGTGTTAAAGCGTAGCGATCATTCGCCGGCGCGGTAGAACACTTCGCCCTCGGCAGCGTCACCGCCAAACGACATCACGTCAAATCGCGCGCTGGGATCGTCGCCCATACCAGGCGAGCCCATCGGCATGCCGGGTACCGCGATACCGCTGATGGCGGGCTTTTCGCGCAACAGCTTGGCCAGCGCGGCAAAGGGCACATGCCCTTCGACCACATAGCCGCCGATGCGCGTGGAGTGGCATGAGGACAAGCCCGCAGGCACGCCGTGGTCGTGCTTGATCGCGCCGTAATCGGCATTTTCAATGACTTCCACGTCATAGCCTTCGGCGCGAGCCAGATCGGCCCAGTCAGTGCAGCAGCCGCAGCTCGGCGTCTTGGTCACGACCATGGAATTCGCACTGTCTTCAGCCCATAGGGGCGCCGTCAAGGTGATTGAGAAAGCCGCAGCAGCGACCAGATTTTGCATGAGTTTCATGAGAGTACTCCGTTTGATAACAGCATTTAGTCAGTGTCAGATCTGTTTGCTGTATCGCGGAGGGTCCAAAGGCGGCGCCAGCGTCTGACCATGTCGCGCAGGGGCGATACTGGGCGCAGTGCGTCTTGCCATATGGATGTTTGGCTGTGGGATCTGAAATTGATCCGGTGCAAAAAACGCCCCGCAGGCGGGTGTCGCATGGGGCGTGCCGCTGGCCTCGTCGCAGCACGCCATCGCAATTTGAGACGCGTCGGAGATGCTCATATCGCCCGAGTGACTGACCATGGCAGTAGCGTGGCCGGTGCTGGCAACGATCGCGACCAGCATGATAACGGCAGCGCGCAGACCCGAACGCCAGACCCGCCGCGCTTGGCGCCGATATGCAGGCGCGCCCCGCATCTATTTGAAATTCCGGCTGTTCTTGATCTGATCCCAGGCCCACATGACTTGTTGCAGCTGCTCTTCCTGACTGCGGTCGCCACCGTTGATATCAGGGTGCAGCACCTTGATCAGGGCGCGGTAATTTTTGCGCACTTCGGCCTTTGTCATGGTGTCCTTGGCCTCCAGAATGTCGATGGCCTGCCGCTCGGTCGGGGGCAGGCGTCTGCCCCCACCGGCCTTTTCCTTGCCGGGATTGCGGGTAGCATTTCCACCCAGCACCTGATGCGGATCCTCAATGCCCAGCCGGGCCCACGCGCGCGCCTCGGGGTCGGTAAATGCCTTGGTCTGGCGCTCCCACACCTTGTCCTTGGACAGTTGCGCGTTCATCTCCGCCTCTGTGGTGCCGTCAAAGAAATTCCATTTCAGGTTGTACTCGCGGGCATGCTCCTGGCAAAACCAAAAGAATTCATCCAGCACATCGGGCGCCTTTGGAGCGCGGTAGAGACCGGGGTTCTCGCAGCCAGCATGTTCACATTGGCGCTGCGAGGTCTCGGACGCACCGGACATTCCGCGCCTGCCGCGGGGGTTCTTCTTCTTGGCCGAGGAAACGGACATGTCGAAGCCAAAGGGATCTGATTTGGTCATCTGGCACCTCTATGCGAGTCGAAGCGGATACTCTAATCTAATTGGGCACGAATTGAAGGGGGCTACGGTCGATATTATGGATAAGACAGCAGAAATCCGCGCGGCGCTGGAGCAGAGCTTTGATGCTCAGATCCTTGAGGTCATTGACGAAAGCGAAGCGCACCGCGGCCATGCCGGATACCCAGAAGGCGGCCAATCGCATTTTCGTGTTCGTATCAAGGCGCCCGAATTGGCGCCCATGTCGCGCATCGCGCGCCACCGCGCCATCCATGCGGCCATCGGTCCTGACCTGATCGGGCGGATTCATGCCTTGGCGATTGAGGTCGAAGCCTGAGTTCAATCGGGTTTGGGTGTACCGGGCTTAGGGGCGTCCGGGTCTGGTGTGTCGGGATCCGGCGCGGGTGTGTCGGGTTTGGGCGTTTCAGGCTCTGGCGTTTCGGGCGCTGGCGTTTCCGGCGCTGGCGCGGGATCTCCGCGTGTCGGCCGGACCGGGGCAAGCGACGGCTCGCGCCGCTGGGGCGCTTTTTCCTGCGATACAGCCTCGGCAACCTCTTGGGCGGACGCAATCATATCGTCAGCAGCATGCTGAGATCCGCCCTTGCAGCGACGAAACACCAGCAGCGTACGGTAAAGCGTCTGCGTCCCGGTCAGGCCCGACCGCTCGTCGCTGGGCAGGATGTCGGTACGCAGATACTCCCACCCGTCGGCGGCCTGTTCGTTCAGCAACCCTTCAATTGTGTTGGCAAAACGGGCCTCGGGTGATTTGATCCCTTGGGCCTTTTGGCCCTTTGTAGGGGCCGGAATGACCTTGTATTCGAAATGCGCCATTGCGGGCTCCGTTCTGCTCGTGGTGGCGTCTTACCTAAGCGCGCCGGGCGCAGGTTGAAAGGGGCGTTACGTTTTTCGGGGAATTCCGATGGGCAGTCCAACGCCGTGAGGGCGCGGCAGCAGGTCGTGGGCGGCCTGCATTGCCGCAACATTAGCCGCAATGTCGGCGGGCATGGGCGCCACCCGCGGACCGTTCATATCGACATGCAGCGTCAGCCCCTCGGCCGTGGCAGCCATCCAGCCATCTTCGTGGAACAACTCCTGAAAGCAGTGAAATCGTTTGGAATCGTGATCCAGCAGGTAAAAGGCACAGCGCACGCGGTCGCCTTCGTGCAATTCGCGCAAGTAGCGCACACGAAAATCAGCGACATAGGTGGTCATGCCGCGGGTGCGCGCGTAATCGGCGCCAAAGCCGATCAGGCGGTAGATGTCGTCGATGCCATCATCGAACAGCACATTATAGTAGGCCATGTTAAGGTGGCCGTTAAAGTCGATCCACTCAGGCCGAATGGTCATCCAGTCCGACATGGCCGGGCCGTTTTGGGCAGCGGCGACGGTCATTGGCCCAGTTTGGCGGCGACGATGTCGTTCACGGCCTTCGGGTTTGCCTTGCCACCGGTGGCCTTCATCACCTGACCGACGAACCAGCCGGCCAGTTTCGGGTTGGCCTGCGCCTTTTCGACCTGCGCGGGGTTTTCGGCGATGATGCGATCCACCGCCTCCTCGATTGCGCCGGTATCGGTCACTTGTTTCATGCCGCGATCTTCGACGATCTGCGCCGGATCACCGCCCTCGGTATAGACGATTTCAAACAGGTCCTTGGCGATCTTGCCGGAAATCGCGTCCGATGCGATCAGATCGACGATCCCGCCCAACTGCGCCGGGGAAACAGGGCTGTCTGTGATGTCAGCGCCTTCCTTTTTCAGGCGGCCGAACAGCTCGTTGATGACCCAGTTCGCCACCAGCTTGCCATCGCGGCCATTGGCTGCGGATTCGAAATAGGCGGCATTGGCGACCTCGGCGGTCAGCACCGAGGCGTCATATTCCGACAGGCCGAAATCCAGCACAAAGCGGGCCTTTTTGGCGTCCGGCAATTCGGGCAGGGTGGCTTTGATGCGATCCACCCAGTCCTGCTCGATCTCAAGCGGCAGCAGGTCGGGATCGGGGAAGTAGCGATAATCATGCGCCTCTTCCTTGGAGCGCATGGAGCGGGTTTCGTTCTTGTCCGGGTCATAGAGGCGCGTTTCCTGCACCACCTCGCCGCCCGCCTCGACAATGGCGATCTGGCGGCGGGCCTCCACCTCGATCGCGGCTTGGATAAACCGCATCGAGTTCATGTTCTTGATCTCGCAGCGCGTGCCGAGGTGCGAGAAATCCTGCGTCGCCTGATATTTCTCATATTGGCCGGGGCGGCAGATACTGACGTTCACATCAGCGCGCAGGTTGCCGTTCTGCATGTTGCCGTCGCAGGTGCCAAGGTAGCGCAGGATCTGGCGCATTTTCAGCACATACGCGGCGGCCTCCTCGGGGCCGCGAATGTCGGGCTTGCTGACGATCTCCATCAGGCAGACGCCCGTGCGATTAAGATCGACAAAGGACATGTTCGGGTCCATGTCGTGAATGGATTTGCCGGCGTCCTGCTCCATATGGATCCGCTCGATGCGCACCAGCCGTGCGATTCCCGGCTCCATGTCCACCAGAACCTCGCCCTCGCCGACGATGGGGTGGTAAAGCTGGCTGATCTGATAGCCCTGCGGCAGGTCGGGATAGAAGTAATTCTTGCGGTCGAACGCCGATTTCAGGTTGATCTGCGCCTTGAGGCCAAGGCCGGTGCGCACCGCCTGTTCAATGCAGAACTCGTTGATGACAGGCAGCATGCCGGGCATGGCAGCGTCGATGAACGACACGTTCGAATTCGGCTCGGCGCCAAACTGTGTGGACGCGCCTGAAAACAGCTTGGCGTTCGAGGCGACCTGCGCATGGACCTCCATGCCGATCACCAGCTCCCAGTCATGCTTGGCGCCGGCGATTACGCGCGGTTTCGGGGTCTCATAAGTCAGGTCCAGCATGGGGGGCGTCCTTTGGTCAGATCGCCCGTGTTCTAGGGCAGGGCGCGCGTTGGGGCAAGAGGGGCGCGTGCCTTAGAGCGCCGGAAGCAGGTACATTCCAGTCGGCGAAAAGGCGATGGATTTACCACCAGAGATGTCTTCGGCAAATTGAGCTGCGATAGCGCGCAGGGCGGTCTGGCGTCCTTCGGTGATCAGCGCACGGCGCGATGGCAATGCGGCCGCGCCGGGGCGGTGAAGCGCTTGCGTCCAGATCAGGGGATGCAATTCGTGCAGATGATCGCGCAAAATCCAGCTGAGGCAATCGCGCAGCTGCGTGCGGGCGGCAGGATGCACCTGCGTTGAGGCCGGATCATCGCGCATGGTCACAGCGCAGAAGGCGGCCAGCAGATTGGCGGTATGCTGATCGGGGCTGCGGCGCAGTATGTCGCGCAGACCGTCGATGAAAAACACCCGGTCCACCGATCCAAGTGTGCCCGCATCCAGCGCCAGTGCGTCGAAATAAACCCACGCATAGGCACCTGCGCCCCAGATGTCGCCCGTGCGCGCGGCCGTGCGGCGCGCCTCCAGCTCCAGCTCGCGGTAGCTGCCCTGTCTGGCGGGCAGCAGCGCCGCCCCCAACGCACGCATGTGGCGCGGGCTGGCGGGATCAAGGTCGATCAGGTCTTCAAAATGGTCCGCAATACGCGCCTCGCGCGGATCAGCCAGCCCGCTCATCAGTGCGCATTGAGCGGCCGCTAGCGAGGGCGCATTTTCGGCAAAGCCGCAATGCGGCTCAAGGATATCCGCGGCGCGATCTAAATGCGCCTGTGCCTGCTTCTGCGCTTCGACGAGGTCGCCGCGCAGAGGGTCGGCGCGCCATGCCCAGCCCAGATCGATATGGGCCAGCGCAACAATCAGCGCGATGGCGTAATCGCCGCATTGTTCTAAGCAGACAGTTTCCAGCGCATCAATCCCGTCTGAGGCTGGCGCGACGCCGTCATGCAGCGCCTCTTCGGCGCCCGCGACAACGTCTCCGCGCGCCCCGAAGGCCAGCAACAGCGCGGCCGATTCGCCGCCGGGCGTGGCAGAGCGGCGGCTGTCTGCCTCGCGGATTTCCTGGCTCAACTCCTCCCACATTTCTTGGCGGGCCAGTTTCTGGCCCAGATCCTGAAACGCGGCGCGGGCCATTTCTTCATCGGTGACGGGCATTGATGGCAGGATGATCCGGCGGCTGAGCAGATCCAGATCCTGCTGCACTGTGGGGCTTGGCTGCGCAGTTTTTGTGCTTTTTAACAAACGGTTGGCGGCGTTGATCAAAAAACGAGACATTTTCGGGCAACCTTCGTGAGGTGGGGCGGTCTCTCTGGTTGTGGCGCCGCAATCGGGCCAAATCATGTCTGAGCGAGGGAGAAGCCGTGGACAATCGCCAACGCGGGCGCGCGTGCCATCCTACGGCGCTGCGCCATATTTTGCCTGCGATGCTGGGCTGGGATTGCCTGACGCGCAGGTTTCAGCGAAAATAAGCCATGAAGCCGCTGCCCCTTTGCCTTGTTATCCTGATGCTGAGCCTGTCCGCCCCCGTCGGCGGTCTTGCTGAAACGGAAACTGATGCGGGGGAAGAAACTCGGCCGGTGGCGCGCACTGTCGTTATCCCCACGGCGCGTTGGGACCACCGCCCGGCGGGTGCCGATTGGACGCGCAGTGCGCTGTCGGCTCTGGCGCAGCATGGCGACCCACTTGTGCGCGAAGTGCCACGCGATATTGCGACGTGGTGCCCTGGATATACCTCGGCAGATGCGCCCCGGCGGCGTGCATTCTGGGTGGGGTTCCTTTCGGCTTTGGCAAAATACGAAAGCACTTACCGGGCCAAGGCAGTGGGCGGCGGCGGGCTATGGTATGGCTTGCTGCAAATCCTGCCGGGTACCGCGCGCAGCTATGGCTGCCGGGCCCGGTCGGGCGGGGCACTGACGGATGGGGGCGACAACCTGAGTTGCGCAATCCGCATCATGGCCCGCACGGTGACGCGCGATAGCGCCATCGCGCTCAAAGACGGGCGCTGGCGTGGGGTCGCCGCCGACTGGGGGCCGCTGCGTGATGCAAGCAAGCGGAGCGAAATGGCAGCATGGCTTCGCGGCCAGAATTATTGCGCCGTCACCAGCTCGCCCCGTCCGCCGCTGCGCCCGATAGCCGTCGAGGCGCGTGGTGGCAGGGTCGAACGCTGACAAATGTGCGCCGCACCCATTTCGCAGCACGTGAGCGGCACACGATCAAGGTGAAACACTTCAGGCTTTTAGAATGCGCCCGACCATTTCGGCGGTGTCGCGGCTGAGGCTGGGCTGATCTGCAATCCTTTCCAGTTGGGCGCGTATCAAGCGTTGCCGAACTTCATCATAGCGGCGCCATGTCTCGAAGGTGGAACACATGCGGGCAGTGGTCTGCGGGTTCAGCGGATCAAGCTTGATCAGCCAATCGGCCAGCAGTTTGTAACCTTTGCCCGATGCGTGATGGAATCCTGCCGGTGATCCTGCCAGCGCCCCCAGTGTAGCGCGAAAGCGGTTTGGATTTTTCATAGTGAAATCAGCATGCTGCGTCAGACGCTCTGTCACATCTACCGTCTGCGCCGGATCCGCCATCGCGATTTGCAGGCCGAACCACTTGTCGATGACCAGCCGGTCGTGCTGCCACTGGTCGTAGAACGCCTGCACTGCGGCATCGCCGCGCCTTGCCTGCAACAAGCTTCCCAAGGCCGCCAGCTGCTGTGTCATGTTGTCCGCCGCATCAAACTGTGCGTGCGCCGCTGCGCCGCCATCGCGCCGGGTGATCATCGCGAGCGCCGAATTTGCCAGCGCGCGCGCGCCGGCTTGTTCGGCATTCGGGCGGTAGGGGGCGGTGACCTGATACCGCGCATAAAGCTGTTGCGCGGCATCTTTCATGGCGCTCGCGCGCGCCTCCTTCAACGCTTCGAGAGCGTCAAAGATCGCCTGTGGATCGGGCGTATCACCTTCTTCGAACAGCGCCTGCGCCAGATCATCCTGACTGGGCAGGCCCAGTGCCAACGCGCGGAACGCCGGATCGAGTGTGTCGTCCAGCGCCATCAGACGGGCCGCTTCCAGATAGGCGGCATCGGGCGCGGCGCCATCGCGGATCATTGCCAGCAGCCCATCGCGGGCCAGGGCGCGGCCCGCTTCCCATTTGTTGAAGGGGTCGGTGTCATGCGCCAGAAGAAAGGCGCGCTCGGCGTTGTTCGTCTCGCGCTCCAGGATCACCGGCGCGGAGAAATCGCGCAGAATCGAGGGGATAGGATGCGCGGAAAGGTCTGAGAATTCAAAGCTTTGCTCGGATTTGGTCATCTCAAGCACACGGGTTTTCTGCACTTCGCCGCCATTCTGGCCCAGAAGCCCGACCTTGATCGGAATCACGCGTGGCGGTTTGTTTTCTTGCCCCGGGGTCGGCGGAGTCTGTTGTTTGAACGTCAGCGTATAGGTGCCGTCCTGATAACTGTCCGTGACAGACAGGCGGGGGGTGCCGGCATCCTCGTACCAGCGTTTGAACTGCGCCAGATCGCGGCCTGTCACGTCCTCGAAAACCTTCAGCCAATCCTCGATCGTGCAGGCTTGACCATCATGGCGTTTGAAATACAGCGTCAGCGCCTTGGCCCATGCATCATCCCCGACCAATGTTTTCAGCATGCCGATCAGCTCGGCGCCCTTTTCATAGACCGTGGCGGTGTAGAAATTGTTGATCTCGACAAAGCTGTGGGGCCGCACCGGATGTGCCAATGGCCCGTTATCCTCGCGGAACTGGCGGGCGCGCAGGGCGATGACATCCTCGATCCGTTTGACCGGGGCGCTGCGCATGTCGCTGGTAAATTGCGCGTCGCGGAACACCGTCAGCCCTTCTTTCAGGCACAGCTGAAACCAGTCGCGGCAGGTGATCCGGTTACCCGTCCAGTTGTGGAAATACTCATGTGCGATGATCGCCTCGATCCGCTCGAAATTGGCGTCGGTGGATGTCTCGGGCGAGGCCAGAACGCAGGAGGAGTTGAAGATGTTCAGCCCCTTGTTCTCCATCGCGCCCATGTTGAAATCGTCGACCGCGACGATGTTGAACAGGTCCAGGTCGTATTCGCGGCCATACACCTCCTCGTCCCAGCGCATAGAATCCTTCAATGCCTGCATGCCGAAGGCGCATTTGTCTTCGTCGCCGGGGCGCACCCAGATGTTCAGCTCGACCTCGCGGCCCGACATGGTGGTAAACCTGCCGGGATGATTGACCAGCCGACCGGCGACCAGCGCAAAGAGATAGGCGGGCTTCGGCCAGGGATCGTGCCATTCGGCAAAGCCGTCGCCAACGGCCACCGGATTGCCGTTGGACAGCATCACCGGCTCGCCGCCCTCGATGCGCACGGTGAACACGCTCATCACGTCAGGGCGGTCGGGGTAGTAGGTGATCTTGCGAAAGCCCTCGGCCTCGCATTGGGTGCAATACATGCCGCTGGACATATAGAGCCCCTCCAGCGCGGTGTTGGCCGATGGATTGATTTCGACCTCGGCCTCCCAGACAAATTCAGCGTCAGGCACATCGCAGGTCAGGCCGTGCGGCGTGACGTCGGGCGACACTTCGCTGCCGTTGATGCAGGCGCGGATCAGGCTCATGTCTTCGCCATCCAAGGCGAAATCGCGGGAGTCTGCGTCTGGATTGGGCGCAAAGGTGATGCGGCTGTGCACCCGCGTACGCGTCGGATCAAGGCGGAATGTCAGATGCACGTCCCGAACCAGCCAGTTGGGTGCGGTATAGTCGGACAAGTGAACGGTCTGGGGGGCGGCGTCTGCTGGGGCGGCGGGCATGATGCGTCCTTTTCGGTCGGAACCTATTGGTTGACGACAGAGTTAAGGACATACGCAGTGGGCTTCAATGCCCATAATCGGCGCTGCAAGGCGCGCAACGAAGCTACGCGGAGAATTTAGAATGTCGGCACCCGACACCAACACAGAGACTAAGAAAGCAGCCCATAAGACGCCAATTATAGGAATGATCGCGGTCGTCATCTTTGCCGTCGTTTTACTGTTCATCTTGGTGTCATGGCTGAGTTTTGCCGGGAACGATCCATCGTCGGAAGGTGGCGTCGAGGGCGGCATCAGCACAGACTTGCCTGAAAGCACCATACCGGCACAGCCGGAAGCAGATTGATCGCAGCCAATCTTGGGGTAGGCGCCAGTTCGCACGTAAATTTGTCGCGGATGCCCTTATTTGAGACCTGTAGAGTGATTTGCCGTTGAAACACAAAGCCAAGGGCGATCTGCCGAGCAAGATTTGTGCCACGTGCGGGCGCCCTTTCACATGGAGGCGAAAATGGTCGGCTGTGTGGGACGAGGTGCATTATTGCAGCGATCGGTGTCGCCGGCAAAGGCCGAAAGCGACCAAAGTGACATGACCGAGGGCGGTGCAGGGGTTGAAAAACCTGGCACGCAGGTCAAGATGTACTGAAATCATTCTTCATGTGCAGGCTTTTATGCGACGCCCTATTATCGGTATCATCGGCAACCAATATGTAATCGACGATCGCTATCCGGTACATGCTGTTGGCCGAATGAACCTTGACGCTGCGGCGCAGGTTTCAGGCGGGATGCCATATATCATTGCTGCTGACCCCGCGCTGGTCAGCGTTGAGGAACTGATGCAGGTCTGCGATGGCTTTATCCTGACCGGCGGGCGCGCCAATGTGCATCCAGAGAGTTATGGCGAGCCGCCGACCGATGCGCATGGCGCCTTTGACATGGCCCGCGATGCAGTGACGTTGCCTCTCGTCCGGGCGTGCGTCGAGCTGGGCCAACCGATCCTGGGACTGTGCCGCGGATTTCAGGAAGTGAACGTCGCGATGGGCGGCACGTTGTATCCTGAAATCCGCGACCTGCCGGGACGTGACAACCACCGCATGCCCCCTGATGGAACGCTGGAAGAGCAGTTCGCGCTGCGCCACGTCGTGACCTTTTCGGAGGGCGGACTGTTTCATCGCTTGGTCGGTGCGCGGCAGGTGATGACGAATACCTTGCACGGGCAGGGCATCAACGCGCCGGGGACGCGGATCCACGTCGATGGGCATGCGCCCGATGGAACAGCCGAGGCGATCCACGTCACCGATGCGCCGGGATTTGCGCTGGCGGTCCAGTGGCATCCTGAGTGGAACGCGGCCCTGGACCCGGTTTCGCGCCCCTTATTCGAAGCGTTTGGGTCTGCGGCGCGAAATTGGGCCGCAGGGGAGCGGCCGGCATCGGTGCTGAAGTCTGCGTGACGGCGCGCGCACCAATCAGCGCCCGCATTTGTATCTGGCCGTAGTGTTTGGGTATTTTTGCCAAGAAAAAACACGCGGGCGCGCAAAGATTGTGATTGTCGGGGGGCAGGCCGGGCTGGTCAGTTTGAGGTGAACGCGCTAGATCACACCTACGTGTATCGGCGATAATGCGGGACGTCATGCCTTCAGGTCCACCCCATTCCAGCGATGAAAGCATCCGCCCGGGCGGCGTAGTCTTGCGCGCGCTGTGGGTCTGTGTCGGTGCGGTTTCATTGGCGCTGGGCGCTGTGGGGGTGATCCTGCCGGTGCTGCCGACAACGCCATTTGTGCTGCTGGCGGCCTTTGCGTTTGCCCGCAGCGCGCCGCGCCTGCGGGCGTGGCTGGCGGGCAACGGTATCTTTGGCCCTATCATTCTGGATTGGGAAGAGCACGGCGTGATCGCGCCCAGATACAAGGCGATGGCTTGCACGGTGATGGCGATTGTCTTGCTGGGGTCGATTGTCGGCGGGTTGGCGTGGCAGTTGATTGCGATTCAGGCCATCTGCATGGGCGGCGCAGCAACCTATGTGCTGAGCCGTCCGTCGGATGCGCAAAAATAACGATATCACGGATGCGGCACGCTTTCGCTGGCATCGGCGGCGCAAAACCAAGCGCAGGCGGCATTATACGATCGGTCTTGGCTACGATGTACGGCGCAAAATAAAGATCATCGCATCGTTTCGAGACAATCATACGATGTCGTCTTAGGTCTATGCTTGATCTTGGAAGCGTCTGGCTGTCTGTTGCTAGCTGAGTGCCTCAACTGCGGTATGGTCCGATATCTCGGTGGCTGTCGTCTGCCTCGCAGAGCCACATAAGGAATGATCCGGATGACCCATAAACCCCGGCGCCCGTTCAACACTCGTGACACCTATCCCGAGCAGAAGCTGGAAAACGATCTGTCACAAGGGCTGGGTTGCGCGTGGCACGATGGTATTCTTGCGAGGTCAGGTCGCGCAGGATCTGGGCGGCTGCGAAAACATCGGTATCGGCGACGCGGTATCGCAGACGCGCAAGACTATGGAGACTATCGATACGCTGTTGCAGGAGGCGGGCAGCGAAATGGCGCATGTTTGCTGGATTGTGGTGTATCTGGTCGATATCCGTCACCGCGAGGCCGCGTATCAGGAAATGGGCAAGTGGCTGAAAGGGGTGCATCCCTGCTTGACCGGTATCGTAGTGTCTGCGCTGGCGCGGCCCGAATGGCTTGTCGAAACTGAAGTCACCGCAGTCATTCCCGATTGAAAAGCTACCTGAAAAGGAACCCTGATATGACATTTTCCATATCTGCCGGCTGCGCTGACACTGGTATGATCGGGGTCGACGTGGCCTCCTCTTCGGCTTGCGTTGCCGCGCATGTGTGCGCAGGCGCTGGGGCGGTGTCGACACAGACCATCACCGACCCGCGCCCTGGGCCAAAGGGCCAGGACCTGATGGAGCAGGGAATGTCCGCGACGGATGCGCTGGAGGCGTTGAAAAAGGACGCGCCGCATCTGGAGTATCGCCAGCTTGCGCTGGTCGATGGACGGGGCGGAGTGGCGCATTTTTCGGGCGCACATACGCTGGGCATGCATCATGTGATCGTCGGCGAGGGTGTCGTCGCTGCGGGGAATATGCTGGCCTCCAACGCGGTGCCGAATGCGATGGTCGAGGTGTTTGATCGGACGCCTGGCCAGCCCCTTGGCGACCGTTTAGTTGCTGCCATGCAGGCGGCGCTGAATGCCGGCGGCAAAGAGGGCAGCGTGCATTCTGCCGGGATGTTGCTGGCGCGGGACGTGGCGTGGCCCGTTGCCGATCTGCGTATCGACTGGCGCGATGACGGCCCCACAGATGCGCTTGGCGCGCTGTGGGAGCGGTGGAAGCCCGAGATGGAGGCATATGTCTCGCGGGCGCTGAATCCGTCCCAGGCGCCCAGCTACGGCGTGCCGGGAGGTCATTAAGATAATGAAAACACTTGATATCCTGGACCAGCTGATCGCCTTTCCCAGCATCAGCCGCACGCCCAATCTGGATCTGATCGCCTTCATCGCCCAGCTTTTGAGCGACGTTGGCATCCAATTTGAGACTGTCGGCACCCAGGACGGCGCTCGCGCCAACCTGTTTGCCACCATCGGCCCGCGGGATCGCCCCGGAGTGATGCTGTCGGGTCACACCGACGTGGTGCCAGTCGAAGGCCAGGCTTGGTCGAGCGATCCGTTCAAGATGCGGCGGGATTGCGCGCGCTATTACGGGCGAGGCACGGCTGATATGAAGGGATTTGTTGCCGCGGCCATTCACGCCGCCCGGCTGGCCGCCGGGCGCGATCTGAAAACGCCGTTGCATCTGGCGTTTTCCTATGACGAGGAAATTGGCTGCGTCGGTGTACGCAGCCTGATCGACGCGCTGGAGCCGCGAAGCATCAAGCCGAGCCTGTGCATCGTGGGCGAGCCGACGGGGATGGCAATTGCCACCGGTCACAAGGGCAAAACGGCCCTGCGCGCCAGCTGCACCGGCCATGCCAGCCACTCGGCGCTTGCGCCCGAGGGCGTCAATGCGCTGCATCTGGGGGCTGACCTTATGGGGTGCCTGCGCGCGCGGCAGGCCGATATTGCTGCAAACGGGCGCAAGGACGCGGCGTATTCGGTGCCCTACACCACGCTTCACGCGGGGATTATGCGTGGTGGGGTTCAGCTGAACATCGTGCCAGATCACTGCACGCTGGATTTTGAGATCCGCAACATTGCGGCCGATGATCCTGCGGGTATCGTGGCCGCGTTGCAAAGGGACGCGGCGCAGATTGTTGCGCCTTATCGTGGCAGCCATCCACAGGTGGCTATCGATTTTGCCGAGACGAATACGTATCCCGGCCTTGAGGCGCCGCTGAATTCCGCCATCGTCGCGTTCCTTCGCGACGTGACGGGCAGAGACGATCCTGCGGTCAAGGTGGATTTCGGCACCGAGGGCGGGCTGTTTCACAACCGTCTGGGCATCGCCACCGCCGTTTGCGGGCCGGGGCATATGGCACAGGGGCATAAGCCAGACGAGTATATTGACGCCGCGCAGTTGGATGCTTGTGATGCCATGTTGGCACGGGTGTTGGACCGGCTGGAGGCTGGGCTTTAGCGTACAGTTCTTGCCGCGGCGGGGGATGGGTGGCGGGCTATTCGTGTGGTGTGCACGTATGTACCGGGTGTTCTGGGTATTTTTACCAAGAAAAGCTATGGCCCGTTTTTGGCTTTGCCGGCCTGCACAAAGCGGTGGTTTAAACGTGCTGGCCGCCGTTGACGTCGATGGACGCACCATTGACGTAGGATGCCTGCGCTGAGCACAGGAAAAGGACAACGCGCGCGACCTCTTCGGACTGGCCAAGGCGTCGTAGGGGGATGGTGCGCGTGATTTCCTCGGTTCCCGGCGACAGGATTTCGGTTTCAATCTCGCCGGGGGTGACCATGTTCGTGCGAATGCCGCGCGGCCCGAATTCCGCCGCCGCCTCGCGGGTGAGCGCGGCCAGCGCCGCCTTGGAGCAGGCATAGGCGGCACCTGCGAAGGGATGCACGCGGCTGCCGACGATAGAGCCGACATTGACCACCGTGCCCTGCGCCTGCTGAAGTTCGGGCATGAGGTCACGCATCAGGGCGGCGGGGCCGAAGAGGTTGACGTTGAATACCTGATGCCAGACTTCATCGGCGGTATCAGCAATGCCAAGGCGGGTGCCACGATCGCCCTTCGGCGAAATGCCGGCGTTGTTGACAATCGCGCCAAGGCCGGTGCCGCCCAACGTTTCGCGCACTCGCGAGACAAGATCGACGCGCGCCTCTGCGTCGGCCAGATCGCCTTGGAAATGGTCAGTGGCGCCGGCATGCCATGGGCAGCGGTTATCGAATGCGGTACGCGAGACTGTCAGCACGCGCCAGCCTGCGGCCTGAAACGACTTTACCGTCGCGTGCCCGATGCCCCGGCTGGCACCGGTCAGCAGAAGTGTTCTGTTGGTCATGAGATCCCTCCGGGGGTTGCCATAACTAGTAGCCTGCGCGGCGGCAGTGTCAACGGCGCACAGGTGTCAGGAGTAGGACCGTTCGGGCAGGGAGATGCTGGTGATTTGATCAATCAACATCTGCGACAGCACAGCCTCGGCGTGGTTCTGGCTGCGCGCGGGGTTGGTGACGACGTGGATGTCGATAGCGGGCAGATTGGTGGCGGGCGGCAGTTGCCAGAGCCGCCCGGCGGTAACATCGCGCGCCGCGACGTGGACGGGCAGGGCGCCAATGCCGATATTGCACATGATCATGCGCCGCACCTCGGACAGGCTGGAGGACACGCCCTTCAAATCCGGGCGCATCCCGGCGCGGGCACGCAGGCCCGCCAGTTCGAACAGCGGTCCGGCGGCGCTATCGGTCTGAAACGACACCGCCACTTCATCCTCCAGATCGGACAGCTTCAAGCCGGTCCTGCCGAACAGGCGATGCCCAGGCCCGCAGTAATGCCCGAAATATTCGCGGTAGAGCACGCGGTAATTCAGCTTGGGCCGCTTGTGGGACACCAGGCAGAGGCCGAAAGACACGCGGTTCTGCTCGACCCGCGTGATCACCTCCTCGCTCTCATTGATGCTGAGGGTGTAGGTCACGTCGGGGTTGGCGGCGTTGAACCGCTCCAGCACGGCGTCGAAATGCGGGCAGGCGATATGGCTGGCCAGCGCGATGGTGATCTGGCCGGTCACCGCATCTTCGGCGCCGCTGAGCAGGATCGGCAGTTGCATGACCGAGCCGAAGATCGTGCTGGTCTCGCGGTAGAGAACCTCGCCCATCGGCGTCACACTGAAATGGGTGGATGAGCGGTTGACCAGCCGCTTGCCCACCTGCGCCTCAAGCCGTTTCAGCGCCGAACTGATGGTCGGCTGCTTGAGCCCCAGAAACGTGGCGGCGGGGGTGATTCCGCCCTGTTCGACCATGACCATGAAGGTGCGCAGCAGGTTCCAGTCCAGATTCCACACAAAGCGTTGTTCATAAGGGCGCATCATTGATCCTCTCAATCCGGGCCATTGCCTTTATTTATTTGCATGATGATTGGTGCCTGTGCAAACCTCTTTGCAAGGCCCAAAGAGCGCACCTGCCGGGTGCCGCAGCCTGGAACAGACAATATTCAACGGGAGAAACAGAATATGACAATGACATCCAAGACGATGCGCCGCACGGTCCTGATGGGCAGCGCCGCGCTGCTGGGGGTCGTGATGATGCAGCCTGTCTTCGCGGACGAGCTGGAAGGTATCAAAGAGCGCGGCGTTCTGAAAATCGCCATGACGGGCCAGTATCCGCCCTTCAATTTCGTCAACGAAAACAATGAGGTCGTCGGGTTCGACCCCGCCATCGGCGCCGAGATTGCCAAGCGTATGGGCCTTGAGACCGAGATCGTCACCACCGCGTGGGACGGCATCATCGGCGGGCTGCTGGCCAATAAATACGATGCGGTCGTCGGCTCCATGTCGATCACCGAAGAGCGTGACAAGGTGATTGATTTCGTCGGCCCCTACTACCAGACCCGCCGCGCGATCTTTACCAATGCAGGCTCGGACATCACCACGATGGAGCAGCTGGACGATGCGGTTGTCGGCGTCACGCTGGGCGAAACGAACGAGGAATGGGCCAGCGCGCAGGGCTACAACATCAAGACCTACAAAGGCCTGCCCGAACTGCTGCTGGAGCTGACCAACGGCCGTGTCGACGTCATCGTGAACGACCGGATCCCCGTCATCCTGGCCATGCAAAGCGGTCAGTATGATCTGGCTGAGATTGCGGACCCCACCGCCGAGCCGCTTCCGGCAGGCATCGCCATCCGCGAGAACAACCCGGATCTGGCCGCTGCCATGCAAAAGGCGCTGGACGACATGATGGAGGACGGCACCTACATGGAAATCGCGAATGAGTGGGTCGGCGGAGATATCCGCTGATGTCATGGGCCTGCCGGTGCGTCCGGCGGGCCCACCCCCACGCGTCTGGCGCGTTCGTCCCTGAAGCCGCGCCACAGCGGTGTCGCCGCCCGCGATGTGCGGTTTCATAGTATCGGAGATTGCCCTTGGACATCGACCTGATCCTGCGCGTTTACCCCTTCTTCATAGAGGCCGCTGTCGTTACGCTGCAGCTATCGGTCTTGACCTGCCTGCTGGGCCTTGCCTGCGGCACGCTGGGCGCGTCGATGCGCCTGTCGCGGCTGGCGCCGCTGCGCTGGATCGCGGCGGGGTATGTCAGCGTGTTTCGCGGCACGCCCGCGCTGATCCAGATTTTCCTGCTCTATTTCGGCGGCCCCCAGATCGGCATCCAGCTGGATGCGTTCGCCGCCGGCACCATCGCGCTGGGCGTCAATATCGGCGCCTACATGACCGAAACGATCCGCGGCGCCATCGTATCAGTCGACCGCGGCCAGACCGAGGCGTCGCGCACGCTGGGCATGAGCAAGGGGCAGACAATGCGCAAGGTGATCCTGCCGCAGGCCGCGCGCATGATGATCCGCCCGCTGGGCGTCAACATCAACGCGCTGATCAAGGGCACGGCACTGGTCGCACCCATTTCGGTGATCGAGCTGACCTATACCGCGCAGCGCTTTATCGGGTCGACCTACAAGCCGTTCGAGATGTTCCTGATCGCCGGCATTCTTTACATGATCATCATCTACGCAGCCGGCCAGGGCATCAAGTGGCTGGACCGCCGGGCGCAGATCGTATGAGCGCGCACGTCACACAGGCAGGAGGCCGCCATGGGTCTTGATTTCACCGTCATCCCCGAATATTTCGACGTCCTTTTGCTGGGCATGGCTTGGACCGTCGCCATTACCATCGGCGCGGGTCTGCTCAGCTTTTTCGGCGGAATCGTGTTCGGCGTCATCGCGCTATACGGCCATTGGACGATCCGCCTGCCGTTTCGTCTGTTTGCGTGGCTGTTCATGGGCACGCCGTTGCTGCTGCAACTGTTTTTGATCTATTTTGGCCTCATCCAGATCGGCATTGACCTGCCTGCCTTTGTGGCCGGCGTCATCGGTTTGGGCCTGCATTTCGCGGTCTATAATTCCGAACTGATACAGGCGTCGATCCTTGCGGTCGACAAGGGCCAGTATGAGGGCGCGCGCACGCTGGGCCTGTCCAGCGGCCAGACGCTGCGCCGGATCGTGATCCCGCAGGCGGTGCAGGCGGTGGTGCCCCCCATGGGCAACAACATGATCGCGCTGCTCAAGGATTCGGCGCTGGTGTCGGTGATCGGGGTGGCCGAACTGACGCTGGCCTCGCAGCAGGCGATCAGCCGCACCTATCGCCCGTTTGAGTTCTATATCGCCGCCGCTGCCTGCTATTATGTCATCAACCTGTGCCTTGAGGCCGTCTTGCGCCGCCTTGAGCGCCGCATCGCGGCCCAGCGCTAAGGAGCCCTCCCATGTCCGATACCCCCTTCGTCGATATCCGCCACGCCGCCAAAAGCTTTGGCGCGCTGGAGGTTCTCAAGGACATCAACCTGACTGTCGAGCGCGGCCAGATCGTCGCGATCATCGGCCCCTCGGGGTCGGGCAAATCCACGCTGCTGCGCGCGATCAACGAGCTGGATCCTCTCACCTCGGGCGAGGTCTGGCTGGAGGGCGTGCAGATCAACAAGAAACTGCCGCATCGCCAGTATGAAAAGCACGTCAATCAGGTGCGCCAGGACATCGGCATGGTGTTCCAGCATTTCAACCTGTTTCCACATCTGAGCGTGCGCGACAACATCACTCTGGCGCCCAAGATGCTCAAGGGCATGTCAACTGCCGACGCCAACAAACTGGCCGAGGAACAGCTGGCCAATGTGGGCCTCTCGGACAAGATCGACGTGTTCCCCTCGCGCCTGTCGGGCGGGCAGAAGCAGCGCGTCGCGATTGCCCGCGCGCTGGCGATGAAGCCCAAGGTCATGCTGTTCGACGAGGCAACATCGGCGCTGGACCCCGAGCTGGTCGAGGAGGTGAACCTCGTGATGAAAAAATTGGCCGAGCAGCACATGACCATGATCATCGTCACCCATGAGATGGATTTCGCCGCCAGCGTCTGCGACCGCGTGCTGTTCATGGATCAGGGCGTGGTGGTCGAGGAGGGGCCGCCAAGCGTGATTTTCCAGAACCCGAAGGAAGAGCGCACCAAGAACTTCCTGCGCAAACATCTCAGCCGTTAGATAGGCGTCCCAATGTCGAACTTGTTCTACCAGACCAAATCGCCCCGCCCTGTTCTGGACCGGGCAGATGGCATCTACATGTGGGATGTCTCGGGCAAGCGATACATCGACGGATCGAGCGGCGCGATGGTGTCCAATATCGGCCATTCCAACGCTGCCGTACTCGACGCGATGCGCGCGCAGATGGACAAATCCACCTTCGGCTACCGCCTGCATTTCCAGACCGAGGCGTCGGAGGAACTGGCCGAGAAGATTACGGCGCTGACGCCCGACGGGCTGGACAAGGTGTTCTTTGTCTCTGGCGGGTCGGAAGCGGTGGAAAGCTGCCTGAAGCTGGCGCGCCAATACGTGCTGACCCAAGGACAGGCGCAACGCTACAAGGTCATTTCGCGCTTTCCCAGCTATCACGGCTGCACGTTGGGGGCGCTGTCCATCACCGGCATGTCCACCATGACGGCGCCCTTTGATCCGATGATGCAGCGGATGCCGAAAATCCCCGCGCCGCGCGCCTATCTCGACGGGCTGGACCCAAACAATGAAGCGACGGGCTGGTATTATGCGGACATGCTGGAGCAGAAAATACTTGATGAAGGCCCCGAAACGGTCATGGCTTTTATCGTCGAGCCTGTCGGCGGCGCCTCCACCGGCGCGCTAGTGCCGCCCGAAGGCTACATGCAGCGCATCCGCGAGATTTGCACGCAATACGGCGTGCTCTTGATCCATGACGAGGTGATGACAGGCGGCGGGCGCACCGGCGCGTTCTTTGGCGCCGAACATTGGGATATTGCGCCCGACCTCATCTGCCTGTCCAAGGGGTTCGGCGCGGGTTATGCGCCGCTGGGGGCGATGATCGCGAGGGGTGATATGGTCGACGCGGTGATGGACGCGGGCGGCTTCATCCACGGGTTTACCTATGCGGGCAATCCGCTGGCCTGCGCGGCAGGCTCTGCCGTTCTGGACGAAATCGCGCGGCAGGACATGGTCGGCAATGCGGCGAAGATGGGGGATGCTTTGGCGCAGCGATTGGCCGGGCTGATGCAGCGATACCCGCTGATTGGCGACGTGCGCGGCAAGGGCCTGCTGACCGCGTTCGAGCTGATGGCGGATCGCGGCACGAAACAGCCGCTGCCGACGGCAGTAAATGCCCATTCCCGTCTGGTCGATATCGCCTATGACAACGGTCTGATCATCTATTCGCGTCGCACGCGGGGCGGCGCATCGGGCGATCATTTCCTCGTCTGCCCGCCGATGATCGTGACCGAGGCGCAGCTCGATGAGATGACCGACATGCTGGACCGTTCGCTGGCGCAATTCATGGCTGAGATGCCCAAGCTGGCAGCGGAGTAGCTCCATGTCGAAGATCATCATTACCTGCGCAATCACCGGATCGATCCATACACCGTCAATGTCGCCCTATCTGCCGATCACCGGCGATCAGATGACCGAGCACGCCATCGGCGCCGCCGAGGCCGGCGCGGCGATCCTGCATCTGCATGCGCGCGATCCCCAGAATGGGCGGCCCTCGGCCAGTCCCGAACATTTCAACGCCTTCCTGCCGCGCATCAAGCAGAACTGTGACGCGGTGCTGAACCTGACCACCGGCGGCAGCGCCACGATGACGCTGGAGCAGCGGCTGGCGGCCCCGATGCAGGCCGAGCCCGAGATGTGCTCGCTCAACATGGGTACGATGAATTTTGCGCTCTATCCGGCGGCAGAGCGGATTACGGACTGGAAATATGACTGGGAAAAACCGTTTCTTGAGAATTCCGACGATCTGATCTTCAAGAACACGCCGCGTGACATGGTGCATGTGCTGCACGAGATGGGCCAGAAGCGCGGCGCGCGGTTCGAGTTTGAATGCTACGACGTCAGCCACCTCTATATGCTGAAACACTTTGTGGATCGCGGGCTGACCCAGGCGCCGCTGTTCATCCAGTTCGTGTTCGGCGTGCTGGGCGGGATCGGCCCGGACCCGGAAAACCTGATGCATATGAAACTGATCGCCGACAGGCTGTTTGGCGACAGCTATACGTTTTCCGTGTTGGCGGCTGGCCGCCATCAGATACCGCTGATTACCATGTCGGCCATCCTTGGCGGACATGTGCGCGTCGGGTTGGAGGATTCGCTGATGATATCGCGTGGCACTTTGGCCAAAACCAACGCGGAGCAGGTGACCAAGATCCGCCGCATTGTCGAGGATCTGGGCCGCGACATCGCCGCCCCCGATGAAGCGCGCGCGATGCTGCACCTCAAGGGCGGCGATGCGGTGGCGATCCGATGACCGCGCCGATCATTCAAACCGTCACGGCTGAGACGATGACCGCATTCCACGCCGGGCTGCGCCATCTGTCCGTTCATCTGGGTGATGCGCATCGCGCGGATGCAGAGGCGTTGGGCGCCGCGCTGTTTGGACCGCATCCCTTTGCGCTGGGCCTGATGGCCGCAGACGGCACCGGCGCGCTGCTGGCGATGCCGGTTTTCTCGACCATCCACGGCGGTCCGGGGCTGTACGTCAGCGATCTGTGGGTGGCCGAGGCCGCTCGCGGCAGCGGCATGGGGCGGCGTCTGCTGTCAGCGGCGCTGACCCACACGATCTGGGGCGCGCCGCGCTTTCTGAAGCTGACGGTTTACGCGGATAACCCCAGCGCGCGCGCTGTCTATGACAGGCTTGGGTTTCAGAAGCAGGACGCCGACACGGTCATGTTGTTGGAAGGTGCGCAGTTGGGTGTACTCAAGGATGCGTCATAAAGCGGGCTGGCTCCGAGAGGTGAGGTATCCACCGCCAAGGGACCTGCGCGGCTAAAGCCCGTGCCAGCGGCGCAGCATCCAGTACCATTGATCGGGCTTGTCCAAGATGCGCGCCGACAGGCTGTCGTTGAACGCCTGCGTCATCGTCAGGGCGTCGCTGGGCGGGATGGGCGCCTCAAACTCGACGGCGAAATTGCTGCCATCGCCTATGCGCGTGCCGTAGGCGGGCACCATCGGCAGATTATATTTCAGCGCCAGCCGCGCCGCGGCCAGCGAGGTCAGCGCGTCATGCCCCAGAAAGGACATGCGCACACCGTCAGCCACCTTTTCATCCAGAAGGATGGCGATGAATCCGCCCTTGCGCAGGTGACTGACCAGCGCCTTGGTGCCGATCTTGCCGGTTGCCATGATGGGCAGGCCGCCTGCCTCGATCCCCGCCAGCAGGCGGCGCTGGTAATGGCGGTTCGCCTGCGGGCGGTACACGGCGCCGGTTTCCATTCCCCGCGCTTTCAGCACGGCGCGAATGGCCTCCCACTGGCCGAAATGCCCGGACACGATGATCGCGCCCCTGCCTTGGCTGCGCGCCGCCTCGAGCGCGCCAAGACCGGGGCCGGAGGTGGTGATGCGGTTTTGTAGTTTCTGAAACTCGGCGCAGTTGTAGATTTCAAACAGCGTCTTGCCCATGTTCCTGCCGATATTGCGGCACAGCCTCATCCTCTCGGGGCGCGGCATGTCGGGCACCACGCGGATCAGCTCGCGGTCCAGCCTGCGCCTGGCCACCGGAAACCAGCGCGCGGCAAAGCCGATGAAATTGCCGAAGGCGCGCACCCGCGCGTCAAAGCTGCGGCGCCGGGAAATGGTCAGCGCAGACAGCAATGGGGCATATCGAAGATGATGCCAGAACGTGATGAAATGTCGGGTGGGCACAGGTGGTGTATGAGTGCAATCGTGTTGGCCGCCAATAGCTAATGTCTTGCCTTGCGTCTTAATGCGCCGGGCACCGTCAATCCCGGTCTGGCCATGGGCCCGCAGGAGGGCTATAGCCGGGCCATGACCCAAGCCTTGCCTCCATGCCCTGAATGTGCGTCTTCCTTTTGTTACCAGATGGACGCGTTGCTGATTTGCCCGGAATGCGGCCATGAATGGTCGCCGGAGGCGCCGACAGACGAGGCGGCCGAAGTGCGCGATAGCGTCGGCAATGTCCTGAGCGACGGCGATACGGTGACGGTGATCAAGGATCTCAAGGTCAAGGGATCGTCGTCGGTGGTCAAGGTCGGGACCAAGGTGCGTGGTATCCGGCTGGTGGACGGCGATCATGATATCGACTGCAAGGTTCCGGGCATCGGCCAGATGGGTCTGAAATTCCAGTTCGTCAAAAAAGTGTCCGACTAAGGCGCATAGCGGCTGTACCTGCAAGCGGATGACGCGCGCCGCTATCGCTCTCGACAGCACGCGGGCTGGTGTCGTAATGAGTTTTCTGCGCAAGCTGACCGCCGGACAGGGTGCCTGCATCGCGACGATCCATGGTGAAGTGGCACAGAACAGGTCTGATACGCTGTGTTGCCTGCAGGGCGGACGACTGGACAATAACTGAGGACAGATGACATGACAAAAGCCAACTCGGGCAATCGCACCCTGCAAATCACGGCTCTCGTCGCTATCGTGTTCGGCGCGCTGACGGTGTTCGCCGGCGGGCGTGCGCTCTTTGCCAGCGATGCGGCAATTGGCGATGTGGTGCCATTTGTGCTGCGGTTCAATTTCATGGCTGGGTTCGTCTATATCCTCGCCGGTGTCGGTTTGCTGCGGCAGGAACGCTCGGCCGTCTGGATCTCGCTGGCCATTCTGGCGGTGACGTTTCTGGTGATGGCGGCCTTAGGCATTTATATCCAGCAAGGCGGCGCATATGAGACGCGCACCATTGCCGCCATGACGCTGCGGATCATGGTCTGGGCGGTCATATCACGAATTGCGTGGGTCTATATCCGGCAGGCGCGGGCGCGGTAAGACATCCGGCGGCTTCTGGCCCCAACCGACGCGAAGTTGCGCCAGGATTGCCGTCCTGTCACGATGCGTCGCGGATTTCTGCAAGCGGGCCATACCGGCTGAGTGCGTGATCGGCCATCCTCATCGCGATCGCCTCAAGGCTGCGGATCTGGTTCGAGTCCGGCGCAGTGACCCAGTCCAGCAGCGCCGACTGGCGCGGGTGCCGCCCAATCCGTCACGCATCGGGCGCGGCAACATGGCGCAAATGACCCGTTTTCATCCACAGCGCTGCACCATCCCCGCCCGCGGTTGCAACGATGGACTGGCCCTCGGGCAGGCGCAGCCACGATCCTTGTTGCAAGATGTCGCCCTGCTCTGTCACCGATCCGTCCAGCACCAGCACCTCAATGCCGCCTTCAGCGTCTGTGTCAAACGGAGTGTCGGCGGCCAGTTGGACATAGCTGACGGTTTCCTGTGCATTTTTGTGCAATTCGGCACGCTGCACGCCGTCGCCATAGTCACCCAACCCAGCGCGCATGTCCTTGCGGAACTGATCGCGATCATCGGGGTCAAATTGCCATAATTTGACGAAAATTGTGCAGCCTGCATCAGACCGAGGTGTGTGGCTGCTGGTCGGAGGATTGCGTACATAGGTGCCAGCGGGATAATCGCCATGCTCGTCCTGAAACACGCCCTCCAGCACGACAAATTCCTCGCCGCCGCCGTGGGTATGCGCCGCGAAGCTGTGACCGGCATCAAAGCGCACGATGCTGGTCGCGCGCGCAACCTCGCCGCCGATCCGGTCCAGCATCCGGCGCGACACTCCGGCAGAGGGCGAGGCCTGCCATGGCAGCCCGGTCGAATGGACCAAAATGCGCTGTGAGAAGTCAGAGTTCACTTCCATATCATCTGCCTGCCATTCTACGTGCTTTGCGATCAGACAAGCCGCGCGTCATATCGCGCCTTGTCTGCTGAAAAATGCAAACTAAGCTGAGTTCAGGAAATAGCAACATAGCGGAGGACACCATGCCGGACGGTATCAAGCCAAACGATCCCACGCACCGCAGCGTTGTCGTGGACAAATTCACCAATAGCGTTCTGGACCCGGACGCGCCCATGCTGGGCCCGGTCGAGGATGGCGGCACCATCATCGCCAATACCGCGCCGGGCTGCTGGGGCCCGATGATCACGCCGCGCCTGCGCGGCGGGCATGAGGTAACGCAGCCGGTCTATGTCGATGGCGCCGAGGTAGGCGACGGCGTTGCCATCCGCATCCGCGACATTACCGTAACCTCCATCGCTACGGCGTCAGGCCATGACAGCTCGCCCGAGGGGTTTTGCCTGGGCGATCCTTACGTCGCTGCGCGCTGCCCGGTCTGCGATACCGTGTGGCCCGAAACGCATATCGAGGGCATCGGGCAGAGCTCGGTGAAATGCGATGCCTGCGGCAATGCGGTCACCCCGTTCGAGATCGTGCATGGTTACACCGTCACCTTCGACGACACCCATAGCGTGGGCCTGACCCTGCCCAAGGCGGCGGCAGAGACGATTGCGATGCAGGCCGACCACTATTCGGCGCTGCCCGATGCCAGCCGCCAGCATTCGATTTTGAACTACGCACCGTCGGACATGCCGGGCACGCTGGTACGGATGCGCCCCTTCATGGGGCAACTGGGCACCTGCCCATCAATGCCGATGCCCGACAGCCATAATGCGGGCGATTTCGGTGCCTTCCTTGTCGGGGCGCCGCATGAATACGGCATCACGGCCGAGCAACTGAGCGAGCACAAGACCGACGGCCACATGGATATCGACGCGGTGCGCGCCGGGGCCATTCTGGTCTGCCCAGTAAAGGTGAAGGGCGCGGGCGTCTATATGGGCGACATGCATGCCGGGCAGGGCGATGGCGAGATTGCCGGGCATACCATGGACGTATCGGGCAGCGTGACCTTGCAGGTCGAAGTGGTGAAAGATTATCCACTAGACGGCCCGGTTCTTTTCCCGCTGGAAGAAGATCTTCCGCCCATGGCCAAGCCGTTCAGCCCCGAAGAAAATGCCAAGGGCGCGCGTCTGGCAGAAAGATGGGGCGTGACCGAGATCGAGCCGCTGGCGCCGATTTCCGTCATTGGAACAGCGGCCAACCTGAATGACGCCATCGAAAACGGTCTGGCGCGCGCGGCGAGGCTGCTGGACGTGACCGTGGCCGAGATCCGCAACCGTGCCACCGTGAACGGCGCGGTTGAGATTGGCCGCGCGCCCGGCGTGATCCAGGTGACTTTCCTCGCCCCGCTCAGCAAGCTCGACGCGGTTGGCTTGGGAAACTACGCCCGCGAGCAATACGGGCTGTGATGACAGATGCAGCGGGCGATACCAGTCGCCCGTTGCGCACTGGGCAGGGTGTGACGCATGGCTGAAAAGTGTTCGTAAGCTATTCTGGGCAAATAGCTTGGGTGGCTCACTGCCCATTGGCCTCCAGAAAGCTCCTTGTGAACTGACGTCGGCATTCGCGTTGTTCGATTGCTGGTTCGGCGGATTGGCCTGACTGACCGTCCGGGCTGGCGCGAAGGTGGATCGGGCCGCAACGCCAAAGGGATCTGTCATGCCCATCTGTCTGCACGCCCCTTCGATTGCTTTGCCGCCATTTTGCCTGCATCAATCCGAGGTTGCAGACCGTGCCGCCATTATCTTCGGCGACAAGTACCCGCAGGTCCTGCGCCTTGGCAAAACGTTCGAGACGACGGGATCAACCGGCGTCCTTCGGTTGCCGCGATAGACTGGTTCTCGCAAATCCACGGCTGGAGGGGCCGAAATGACGCCTTCATGTCGGGCGCAAGCGCATTGTTCATTCAGACCGCCAATGCGGCCTTGCTGGAGGCCGGATGGACAGCCGCAGAGGTCGACTGCGTCGTCACGGCTTTAACGACCGATATCGCGACTCCGGCGCTGGAGGCGCAGGCGACGCATGGCGCGCTAAAGGCGGCGGGGCTCGGTCAGGGCCAGATCGCCCCGTATGTCTGCAATCCGGGCGGCGCCAAGGTGATTGCGGCGATCAAAGACGCGCTGGTGCTGGGGCCGGGCCGTCTGGATGCTGGGACCACAGGCCAGATGATGGCCTGCGCGCCACGCCCCGGCTTTACCGCGTCATACTCGACGATGCATGTTCAGGCGCCGGCCGCGTGATAGAGATGGCGACGTTTCGATTTCTCGCGTTCACTGTCCTTCAAAGGCCGGGCGAGTTGATCATCGCCCGTCTGAAGACCGCGCGTCTTATGGCGCGCGGTGCCCATCAGGCGGGCGCGGGGCATTATCCGGTTATGGTGGCGATGCACAGCCTCTGGATCGCCAGCCTGCTGCTGTCCGGCTACGATCATGCGGTATCCGGGGCTGGCCGGCGGCATTGGCCGTATTGCAGATCTTGAGCGTCTAAATTCTGGTGACACTGGGCCGCCGCTGGACGACGCGCATCATCTTACTGCCGGGGCGGCTGCTCACGTGCGGGCCGTTTGAAATAGCTGCATTATCCCAATTATACGTTCGTCGTGGCTGAGATTACCGTTGCCCCGATAGTGCTGGGGCGGATCGGGGTCGAGGGCAGTGCGCTGGCATCGCTCAGGCCGCAGCCTTCGGTACGATCCTGAGCGCACGCAGCGCGTTCAGGATCACTGCCACGTCAATAATTTCCTGCAGAAGCGCGCCCTGCACCGGGCTGAGATACCCAAGGGCGGCGGCGATCATGCCGAGGATGGACAGCCCGATACCGACGAAAACGCTTTCCAGCGCGATCCGCCGCGCGCCGCGCGCCACTTCCAGCCCCGGCAGAAGGCGGTCCAGCCGGTCGACCAGCAGCACCACATCCGCTGCCTCGGCGGACGCGGCGGTTCCGCGCGCACCCATGGCCACGCCCACATCGGCCGCCGCCAGCGCCGGCGCGTCGTTGACACCGTCACCGACCATCATTACCGGGCCGCGATCGCGCTCTGACAGCACCAGCTGCACCTTTTGATCCGGCGTCATTCGGGCGTGGACCTCGTCCAGATCCAGCCCTGCGGTGACGCCATCGGCAACCGCCTGCCGGTCGCCGGTGGCCAGCAGGATGCGCGCGATGCCGATCCTGCGCAGCCCGGCCAGAAAGCCGCCCGTGCCGCTGCGCAGCATGTCGGCCATGACAAGATGCCCGACCAGGCGGTCGTCGACGGCAACCGCCACCGTCACCTCGGCCTCGGTCGTGGCGGGATGGTCCGAGTGGCCCGCCGCGACCTGCCGGATGACGAAATCTGCGCCGCCCACGGCGACGCGGAGGCCACCCACCATTCCGGTGATTCCCGCGCCGGGGACCTCGACCGGGCTTTCGGGAACAGGCAGGTTGATGCCGCGCTCCTGAGCAGCGGTGACGATGGCCTGCGCAATGGGATGTTTCGACGCTTGATCCAGCGCGGCGGCAAAAAACAGGATCTCGTCTTCGGACAGATCTGACTGCACCTCAATGGCCACAATCCTTGGGCGTCCGTCCGTCAGCGTGCCGGTCTTGTCGAGGATCACCGACCGGATCCGGGCCATCGCCTCCAGCGGGCCGGCGCCCTTGATCAGCACGCCGTAATACGCGGCGCGCGACATGCCGGCCACCAGCGCGACTGGCACCGCCAGGATGAGCGGGCAGGGCGTAGCCACGACCAGCACGGCGACCGCGCGAATGGGATCGCCGCTGAACCACCACGCGGCGGTGGCGATGACGACTGTCACCACAAGGAACACCAGCGAATAGCGGTCCGCCAGCCGCACCATCGGCGCCTTGGATTTCTGCGCGGCCTCGACCAGCCGGACGATCCCGGCATAGGTGCTGTCGGCGGCCCGGTGGGTGGCGCGCAGATCGAACGCATCGCCGGTGTTGGTCGAGCCGCTCATCACCTCGCCGCCGCCGGGCAGGCGGGCCGGCATCGCCTCTCCGGTCAGGGCCGACTGGTTCAGGACGGCGCCATCGCCCTCGACCGTGCCGTCCACCGGGGCGATGTCGCCCTGCCGGATCAGCAGCAGATCGCCGGGGGCAATGTCGTCCAGATCCACCTCGACCAGCGCGCCGTTTTCATGCCGCGTTGCGGATCGCGGCACCCGCGACAGCAGATCGCTCATCTCGCGGCGGGCGCGGCGTTCGGCGGCGCTTTCTAAAAAGGTGCCGCCGGAATACATCAGCGCGACCACCGCCGCCGCGAGCGTTTCGCCGAAAACCAGCGCTGCGGTCATGGACAGCGCGGCAACGATATCCAGCCCGACATCGCCCCTGGACAGGCTGCGGATGATTTCGACGGCGAGCGCGGCCAATACCGGGACAACCCCGGCGATCCAAACGATATCGGCCCAGTCCGGCTGCCCGGCGGCCCACAGCGCCAGACCGCCCGCAAGTCCGCTCAGCGCAATTGACACCAAGACAATATTTAGACGGTCCTGAATGTGTGACATAATGCTGGCTGCGGCCTCTTTTGGTTTGATCTGAAAACCATGTTTTGGAATGGTGGCCGGGTCGGGATCTGGCGCCGCGCTCGTCCTTTGGCGGGATTGAACCGCACGCTGGTGTCCAATCTACGGCCCATCGGCGCCCCGGCCAAGCCCCGATTGAAGATCAAAAGTGTCGCACCGGATTTTATGCCTGGCCTAAGCAGCGCCCGCTTTTGGCGTCGCCAAAGCGGTCCGAGCGCTGCTTGGTCTCCTGACGGATACAGGTGCCAAGCAAACAGCTCTTTTGGATTATCCCTGCAACTCACTCCACTCGGCGTTCTCTGCAAGGTGTTCGCCAATTGTCTGAGCCTGCCCGACTGCTATGGTTCAGCGCGTTTGCGCCTCTAGCCTTGGCGTAAACTGCTGGCTGCGAACCCCTTTGATATGCGCGTGACCGCCGTCTTTCCCCGGGCTGAGGGAACGTGGTTCGACAGGTCAGTCCACCGGGCTGAAAAACCTCGCAGCGCGGTCAAATTAGCGTGGATTTACGACAGGAGCCGCCCTGTCTTCGGGTGTTTTCGCGCGTTCTCAGCGTCGAAAATACTTGATCTCCAGCCCTTATCGGGCAACTTTGGTACCAAATGGCATGCCATTTGTGGGATGTTAGGCCACAGATGAGGATTTTGGATTGCCAAATTACGTATCTTCGCGATCACGCCCACATCGCATGCCATCACTATTCATCGCTGCGGTGGCCCTGTTTCCTTTGGCTGCAGCGGCATTCATCTTTGCAAGCAAGGCGGCTGACACCGGCCGGTATAACTGGCTGATCCGGGAAGACGGACCGGTAGAGTGGCTCACGGTCCTGGTCTACGTTGTTGCGGCCCTTCTCGCGGGGATCGCTGCCATCCGTCTGTGGCCCGACGAGCGCTTTTTTTCTGTGGCCTATCTGCTGTTCGCCGCGGTGCTTTTGCTGATTGCCGGTGAAGAGGCTAGTTGGGGCCAGCGGGTTTTCGACTTTGAAACGCCCGCGGCACTGCTGGACGTCAATCAGAAACAGGAATTCAACTTACATAACACGCGTCACTTTCCGCTGCACTTCGCCTTCATAGCCGTCGGACTATATGGGGCTTTCGGCCGTCTTCTTGCGACGTTCCTCCTTGGCGATCGCGCCCCGCGTGCAGTGGAGCTTCTGACGGCGCCGGTCGCGCTGATCCTGTACTTCCTGCTTCCGGCGATGCTTTACGTCTATTTCGAATTGGTTCCCGTATTCTACGACATCCCCCCGAGCATGAGTATAGGGGAATTGATGTCCTCATGGTTCGTATCCGGCAAGGAGCAGGAACCGTTCGAGCTGATCCTTGGCTTCGGCTTCCTCGCGTTCACGGTCTACGCCCTCTGTGCCACCAGATCGAAGGGGCGTCTGGATGGGGCGGGCAAAAGCTGATCCCGGATCGAAAGCGCAAGGGTCGCAAGCCGCCAGTTCGCCTGATTGGTGCGGGATGGGCAAACGATCGGGTCCGCATTATTGCTGCGTAAGGGCGGTTTTCGAACCGACAGGCTAGGATGATGGAGGGCGCGTTTGTCGTTGTAGTCGACCGCAGCTATGGAGATCCCAAGCGCACCGAAATGGCCTATGATTGACGCAGTACCAAGTGATCGTGCCGAACGCGACCGCGTTGCTCTGGTCGGTGACGGTGGGATTATGGACAATCTTTGCCGTCAACCATCGCGAAAAAGTAAATTTGCGAATGAACCAATCGGGCATGACGGTAGTTCGAATTCAGACATGCAATGGTCAATGTGCAGTCTTTGGCAAGCTGCGAAACTGAGAACTCCGGCTTTTTTCTTTGATCCCCAAACCCTTCCAAATTTGTGAGGTCAGATGCACGATCCGTTCAGACGCGCCCGTGCAAAGACACAACGTAAACTGAGACGCGCGAGCGTTTCCGTAATCGCCGACATGTGGGACACGATCCTTGGGCCTGTCAAACCAAAGAAACGCACGGTCAAAAAATCCGGAAGACGTGGCAACAAGCCTGCAAAGCCTTCTACCAAAGCTGCGTCCAGCGGCGGAAATACCAGTGCTAAAGCGCGAACGCCCGTTCCGGCGACATCCCGGTCGCAGGCACGCGTTCCGCGAGGCGCATCGTTCAAGGACGGATCGCACGAGACTGTATTTGGCGCCCGTGCCTACAAACTCTATGTGCCTGCCGTTGCCAGAACCGCATCGGCACCGCTTCCTTTGGTCGTCATGCTGCATGGGTGCGGGCAATCCTCAACCGATTTCGCCCGTGGTACCGGGATGAACACGCTGGCAGAGGAGTTCGGTTTTCTTGTCCTTTATCCGTCGCAGGCGCGCGACGCGCATCATTATCGGTGCTGGAACTGGTATAGACGCGGCGATCAGAAACGCGGCGCGGGAGAGCCGGCTTTGCTCGCGGACATGACGCGTCAGATCATCGCTGACTGGAACGCCGATCCTGCCAAGGTCTATGTCGCGGGGCTGTCAGCTGGTGCGGCGGCGGGATTGATTCTGGCGACGGAGTATCCCGACATATTTGCTGCGGTTGGTGTCCATTCCGGTCTGGCTGTAGGGGCTGCGCATGATTCAGCGTCCGTGCCAAGAGCAATGCAGAGCGGTGACCCAGGTCGGCGCCACGATGTCCAGATGCCGACTATTATTTTTCATGGCGATTCAGACAAGGTCATCAACCCCCGCAACGGACGTTTCATCGCCATTCGGGCGCTGGAACCTTATCAGCATCTTGACCGGACGGAAAAGAAAACTCACGTTGCAGGAGGCCGTGACTTTACGCGCACGGTGCATCGTGTGGGCAGGGGGCGGCCATATACGGAACACTGGGTCGTTCACGGATCCGGGCATGCCTGGTCCGGCGGACACGCGGCCGGAGGTTATACTGATCCCACAGGTCCGGATGCCTCACGGGAAATGGTGCGCTTTTTCCTGCGACATCGCACGACCAAAAAGCGTCGGTTCACATGACACCAGACCGGATGCGGCATCTCACCAGGCATGATCACTCATGCTCGGGTTTTGCCAACGTCGATAGCTTGTTTTATCGCGGCAGGATATAAATCGCGTCGGCACCGATCAGGAGGCAGACGCTGAAGGCAAGCGGAAACGTTGGCTGCATGCGTGTCATTTCTGAAGCCGCCATGCCGACTTGCGGCCCGCCCGGGATCATGCCGTTGGCGATCCCGGGTCCGAAGATGCCCAGCCACGCAAGGGCAGGCGCCTCCGGGCCGATCGCGATGGCTTCTTCGATATTGGGCCGGCCCCGCCAAATGCTACGGTGAGCTCCTGAACAGGCTCGATCCGAGGTCGATGATGACGTCGAGGACCAGCACTTTCACCCCGGAGGAGACCCGCCGCAAGGCTGAGGTTGGCATTTTGGACTATGTAAACGTGCTCTGCAATGCGCGACGCCGCTATTGTGAACTGGGCTGGCAAAGCTTGCGCCTTCGAAAGGGCAGTGGCCTAGCCGAGTATTTGGGGCCGCACGAAAGCGGGACAGGTCCAAGATGAGACGACACAGACCAATATGTTGTCCACCAGCTGCGCTGCTTCCAAATACGTCCATCCACCAAGGTTTGGTGCCGGTCGATCACGTTGTGACAGAACCCTGATCAGAGACCACGCCAGCAAGGATGACACGCCTGGCAGAATGGGGTGTTTTGCGGCGCTACATGTCCACTGCCCCGGCGTGCATCGACTAGCAATTGCCGCGCTTGATCAAGCTTGCGCCTCTTCAAAGGTCGGCGTTCCTACGTCTTGTGGGGCAATACTATCGTGTTACCGCCGCGCGCTTTTCTGTTATGTGTTGCGGATGACTGACCGTGTTCGGCGAAAAATACGCCAAGTAGCAGAAAAAGTGCCAAGGCTCCTTGTCGATTTGACGAGTTTGATCGCCTATGCGGCGCGGCGATTCATTGCCGACGGGATGACCCTTCTGGCCGGCGCGCTGACATTTTCGACCCTCTTGGCGCTTGTTCCGCTCATGGTGATCGCGTTTGCCATCCTGTCGGGGTTCGCAACATTCGACCCGGCCAGAGAGCGGATGGAGGAGTTGTTTTTCAACATATTCGTCCCCGAATTCGGGGCCGAGGTCGGCAACTATCTTGCCGAGTTCTCGCGCAATGCGGCCAATCTCACTGTTCTTGGGATCATCGCGTTGGCGATAACGGCCGTCATGCTTCTGTGGACTATTGAGGCGACGCTAAATCAGATCTGGCGGATTCAGAAGCCCCGCTCGATCGGCGTTCGGGTTCTGACCTTCTGGACAGTCCTGACGCTTGGTCCGCTTCTGCTGGGGGCAAGCTTTGTCCTGACAAGCGGCACGTTCACCACGCTGACGCAATGGGCACGCAGCGGTGTCGGGCTGGAACAGACCGAAAAAGCGCTTCCGACGCTGGGCATGTTCTTTGCGCTGATTGCGCAATCCCTGACATTCATGCTTTTGTTCAAGATCGTTCCGGCGCGGCCGGTCCGGCTACGCGATGCAGCCGTCGGTGGCGTCATCGCGGGTTTGGGCGTTCAGGTGCTTCGGTGGGGTTTCGATAGTATCCTGGCGCGGGGGTCGACCTATGAGACGATCTACGGCGCGGTGGCAATCCTGCCGATCTTTCTGTTCTGGCTCTACCTGTCCTGGAGCGCCGTCATTCTGGGGGCCGTTTTCGCCGCCTCATTGCCGGAATGGTGGAAGACACGCGACGCGTTTCTCAATGAGGAATTGGCCCCGTCCCCGGCCCTGAAACTGGAGATGGCCGTGGCTGTCCTGTCGATCCTTGCCCGCTACGCCCGAAACGGAGAGACGGCGTCGCAGGAGCAATTGCAGGACGCGATCCCGCTTGACCTGCGGTACGAGCTTTTTGAAAATTTGCACGCTTCAGGGTACATCCTGCTCACCGAAGACGAGCGGATCGGGCTCTTGCGCGACCTTCACGTCACGACGGTCGCAGATCTGGCGCGGGATCTGGACCTGTCGTTGGGCGTTTCCGGCTCAGGCACGAACAATCCTGACCCACCCAGCCGCCCATGTTCTGAAAAACCTTCGGCCTGTGGTGAATTGTCGCGCATGCTGCAAGACCTTCACGGAGCAGAAACTGCGATCCTTGAGCAATCCTTGAACGACGTGATTTTTACCAGGCCTTCTGGGAGTAAACTAAGCGGCGATTGAACCGTGCCTGGCTTTCGGCTTGGCGGCTAGAAACCCCTCTTGAGTGTTCGCTTTTGATCCCAAGCTTCCCATTTAAGCCTGCGATACTGTCCGGGGGTGGCAGGCGTCAGGCCGTGAAGCGCCGCCGACGATTCAGAGGGTGCGGAGCCGTCTGAACCGCTTGAAACAGCGGGCCACGCGGTGGTTGGCGATTGATAGCAGCGCCTGAAATGCAGCACGATCAGCGTGATGGTGCCCGAGAATGGAGAGTGGCAGCCTGAGAGGCTTGAGCGGGAAACGGGATGTATCAAGGCTTTGGATCACATGCTTTACCAGCCGGAAAATCTGATTGGAAACCGTTGGATAGGTAAGATTAGCCAGCTAACCGGCTCAATTCCTCTTGGTAGCACTTCAGGTCGCGTCGAGGTCCAAGTTGCGTGGACCTGTAGGGTTTGACCTCACCGCTTTGCGGCACCACCTTTGAGACTATCCTGAATTTTGTGCTTTCGCGAGCTTACTGCTGTGAAAAGATATTAACCGATCAGCGTCGACAAGAACCTGTTGGACCATTTGGTGGAAGGCCGCTCGCCCGGCGACCAAGCTGGACCGTGGTGCGCATGCTCAGGTTCCGCACGATGCCCCGATGCGCGCCACCCTAGATCCAGTTGACCGTCCGATCAGGGTTGCGGACGCTGAGCAGGATGCTGGCCAGAGAGCTTTCGGCACCATCGCGAGACGCGCGGCCCAGTCCGATATCGCCAAGGCCTGTACCGCCCAGGACAGGCAACGCCCGCCGTCTTCGGCCCGCAACATGAAGCACAAGGTAAATTTCGATCAGAATCACGGGTATCATCAGAGCGCCTGCAGCCATGTGAAGGAGCAACGGCGATGCGATACGTGTGCGCAGCGACCAGCGCGCAACGGCCGCAACTGTCCATACAAGTAAACGACCCAGCAGCGACTTCAGACGTTTTTGGCACTTTCACAGATGTTCTAAATGCGATCCGGCACGTTCGTCCATGACACATTAGGACTCCCGCCATTTGAACGCGAAAGACTTTCTGGTGACGCCGTGGGACACGGGTTCTGAACGGACATGGATAGATCTGGCGTTGCTTTTTGTGGTTGAGCCATCATTTTCAACCTCGCTGTCGAGGTCGGCATGGGCATGGAGAAGTGGGATCTGGCGATAATATCGTCGCGGCCACACGCCCGATGTTGTAGGCAGGTACCATGCGCGCGTTGACGATCAAAACAAACGGCTTGTCAAAATGCTGAGCTTTCATCCCGTCACGCAGCTGCGCATCCAGTCGCGCAGGATCTACAAGACATTGCGCGGCCCGGTCTGGTTTCCCCATGTTCCCGTCACGCTGTTGGTTTTCTCTGCTGCGGCATGGCTGATCTACGCCACGATCGGCGCAGATTGGGCATCGCTCTACACGCAATTTCTGGATGGCAGGATCACTATCGCGCCCCGCCTGCTGGCACCGATCATTATCGGCGTCGGCCTTTTGATCGTCTCGGTCGGTTTGCTCTCGCACTCGCGTGTGGCGTGGATCATGGCCTTGATCCTGATCGTGACAGCCGTCATTGACGGCTACATTACCGGACAGGCATGGCCACCCGCATTGTTCGCCTACCTCATTCTGGTGGCGATGGTTCTGGCGGTTTCGGCGGGGGCTTTCCGGCACGCAAATCTGGCTGCCAGTTCGCTGTTTTCGATCAGTTCGATCTTCATGCTGTTTTCCTACGCCACATATGGATCGTATCATTTCGGCGCCGATTTCGATCCGCCGATCGAAGACCTCTTTACGGCGTTCTACTATTCGTTGGTGACAATGAGCACCGTGGGATATGGCGAGATTACCCCGCGGACGCTTGAGGCCAGGATATTCACCATCTCATTGATCGTGTTCGGCGTTGCCGTTTTCGCGACATCGCTGACCGCGATCGCCACCCCACTGCTCCGCAGAAGCGTCGAGCGCATCACAAACCAGAAAGAGAAGCAGATGAAGCGGGAAAATCACATCGTCGTTCTTGGAAATTCCGCCCTCGCGCAGAATACCTACAGGGAGTTGCAAACGCGCGGGCAGCCGGTGACACGCGTTTTGCGGGATGCGCCCGCTAGCGACCCGGCAGGCGACGATGACATCGTCATCGGGGATGCAGGTCACGCGGAGACCCTTCAGGCTGCGGGCTGCGACAAAGCCATTGCAATTCTCGCAATGTTTGAAGAAGACGCCGAAAACGCATTCGCAATCCTTGCTGTGCGCGATCTTGGCGGAAAGGGCCGCACGGTCTGTGCTGTCAATGATCCCGCGAATCTCAGCCGTATCCGGCTTGTTCAGCCCGACGTCGTGATTGCCCCGCAGATATTGGGCGGTGAACTGGCCGCGATGCTGGTGTGCGGTGAGGAGGTGACGGCCGATTTTGTTCTGGGCCGGGTGCTGGATGGCTCGCATATGTCAGACTAGCCAGCCCGTCTATTCGCCAGGCGGGCGCCGCCAAAACAAGCCGGTTGTGATGCTCGCGCGAACGGCGACGACGGTGCGGTATCAGAACCCGGTCCGGGGGCTGCGGTAATCACCTGGGACACCTGCTCGATGCTGGATACCGTCGGCAGCGTGCATGGCTGCGTGCGGAACGTCCTTTAGGGCGTCAGACCATTACGATCGCAGGTATCCGGCTCATAAGGAGATCGGCGCGGCTGGCCCCGTAATTGCGCATGAGCCGCGTGTTCAGATTGTTTAGCAAGGGCCGGATCACCGGTGTCGGGATCGACAATGTCGATCGTACCCGCCGACAAAATCCACGAAGACCTTTTCGCCGCCGACATGCGCCTGCCGCATGCTTGGCCCCACGCGTCCCCTCCATGCATCGAGATGCGTACAGAACCACGCATATGCTCGCAGAGCTCTGCGGCGCGGCCTCTGCCGCAGGCGGCAGTTGCGAGCGACCCGCGTGGCACGCTCGCGTCCCTCATCGACTTCGCAGGCCTGTTAAAATGAGCAATCGGGTGCTCATTCGCCATCACCGTCGCCGTCTACGTCACCGCTCAGATCCAGGATCGTGATCGGGTTGATGTAGTCCCGCTTCAGATGAGCGTCCCAGAGCGGTTCGACCTTTCCTTGGTTGCGCAGGGACAGCCAAGCTGAATTCACCGCTGCGCGGATCTCATCCCGTCCTTTGGGCACCACGATCCAGACGGGCGTGACGAAGAGTTGATAGTTCGAGATTTCCACCGGGAAGCCCGCGTCGAGAAAGCGCTCGGCTACGTGGGCGCTGGTCACGGCATAGTCGACCCCGATGTCATCGGTGACTAGCAACTGCTGGATAGCGTCTGTATCCGTGCTGAAGTCTATGATCTCGACCTCGTCGCCGGCCATGTCGGACCCGGGATCGAGTTCCACGTATCCGCCCAAGATCGCGGCCCGATAAATGCAGCCCCGGCAGACCCCGATCCGGGCGCCGGGCGCGGGCGGGGCAAAGCCGTCCACTCCGTCGTCGGCAGAGACCAACACGACGGTGTCGTAGTAATAGGGTCCGATGAAGTCGAAGCGCTCCTCCCGCGCGGGGTTGCGGGACATTGAGGCGACGGCGAAAGCCCAATCCTCTGGCCATCCCCCCATCTGGATCGAGAAGAAATCCGCCGGGGTGAAACTGATCTCGAGCTCGGCCTCGGTCGCGATGGCCTTGGTGAGGTCGATGTCGAAGCCCATCGGCGTGCCTTCGGACATGTAGGACAGCGGTTCGTAATCGCGGTCGAAGGGGACCACGAACTCCTGCGCGCCCGCGGGCGCGGCGGCCAGCAGGACCAGCGTGGCCAGTCTATTCCTCATCGTCACGGTAGGCATCGACATTCTCTTGAGACCAGTCCTTCAATAGCGTGATGAAGGAGCCAAAATAGAAACCGATAATCAGTCCGCCCCAGTTCTTGAGGACATCGGGGATGGTATAGCCGGACCGGAAGATCGGCATGAGCGCGACGACGAAGATCACGCAGAGCGCGATGATCGAGCTTACGATTACGGTGGAATAGACGACGAAGCGCTTCGTCGACTGGTCAAGCCCGATATTGCGAGCCTTGATTCGTTGACGGCGCGGAGGCGTGTTCATGGTCAATTCCCTTCTTCAATGCGGTTAGCGATAATAAGAAGATCAGCGATACGGCGGTCGGCATCGCTGGTGGCGAAGCGCAGGCGGCTTTCAACTCGGGCCCCGGCGGTCCGATAGGCGCTCCAGAGATCCTGCACGAAGTCGTCGGTCGAGGCCTCTGCCACAAACTCTTCAATGCTGCGCCCGTCGCCGAACGCGGACACACGTTCGAGGCAGTCTCCCCATTCCAGGAACAGCCGCCGCTGGACCGCCCACGACATCTCGATGGCCTCGGCATTGCGCAGAGCCTCGGCCGCGTTCTCAGTCACCGAAAAGCAGTCGTTGGATGCGGCGTGGAGCGTGGCGAGGATCTGGTAGACCTTTACGACGGACAGGGCTGTCTGATCCGAGTCCGCGAAATCGATGTGATCCAGCATTTCGGTGCCCAGTTGGATGCCCGCTTCGCGCACTGTGCCGGCGGAGCCGTAGCGCCGCGAGAGTTCTGGCGCCTGCGAGAGGGTGTCGAGCAGGTCGAGGTAGACCGCCCACCTATCCTCGAACGAGAGCTCGGAGAACCCGCCCAAAGCCATGAGGTCGTCGGGTGTTGAGGGCGTCGCTACCAGCGTGCTGCCCGCGACCGAGAGGTTCGCGCGGATGACGCGGACGGCCAGCAGGTAGTTGTCAAGCCGTGGGTCGTATTCGATGGCGCTCAACGCCGCCGCCCAAGCCTGTCGGAAGGATGCATCGTCCAATTGACTGCTGCGCAGGATGCCGTTCAGCTCAGCGCGGTAGATCTCGGCCAGCTTCTCTCGTCGGTCGAGTCGGACCTCGGGTTCCAACGCGGAGCCGAGATTCTCTGCCTGCAACCGCGTGCGAAGGGGGCGGGGATCGACCGGGAAATAGTCCTGCCCGTCCTTGCTGTCGAGCGCCGAGACCAAGATATGGGCGTATGCGCGGATCTGGTCTCCGTCACCGATCTCGTCGCGGAACACATAGGTCTTTCCGTTGAAGTCGCCCTGGGGGGTTCGGGTCAGAATGTTGTCGGAATCGCTTACGTGCGGTTCACTGGAATCGTCGGTCACGTAGACCCGGACGTAGGGCGTCTCAAACCGGGGTTCGTTTGGGAAAGAGTGGTCCCGGATCGTTAGGATGAGGTTGAACTTGTCTTTGATGTTCTGCGCTGTGGCTTGCCCAGAGAGCAGGCTCGTGGCAAAGCCCGCCAGCAGGCAGACGGCGGAGCGGGACGCGTGAAGGCCGGTCATGGGCTGCAACCGCAGCCCGCGACCTTCCCGTCCTCATCGAGCGTCTCAGCGCAGCAGGTCTGCCCGGAGGGCAGCTTGCAGCAATGAACCTGGTCGCTTTGTACGTTTGTGATAGAGCAGGTCGCAACCTCGTCTGGCCCACCAATAGCTAAAAGCACTAATGCGAACAGGGTAATGAACGTCTGCATGGCACACTCCCAAAGCGAGTAGTGTTTGAATGATACCATCTTAACATAAAATGACCGCACGGTAACGTAAGTCTTCTCTCACGCGGCCCTGCTGCATCGGAAGCTTACCTGAACGGCAGGAGCGGGTCGGGAGCGACGAGGGCAAGCTACGCGAGATTTGGGATATGGGATTCGTACCTTGAGCATCGTGATGAATAGTGCCCCAAGGATTCTGAAGCCCCTTATTTCGTTGCCCGAAACCGCTGCAAACGAAATGTGTTGCACCTGTTGTTGGCGCCTTACCTGTCCGTCGTCATATAAAACGGGACATGAGAGCGGTTTGAGCATTGGAGGCTCTGGCTCGTTTGTGTGATTGAGTATGCGACTTGTTTTTGACGTTGCAAGCGGCAGTGGCGGATTGTCTGCGTCTTGATCCTTTTCCTTTCTCTGAGAATGGCTTTGTCGCGGCCGAAGTAGACGTCGGCGGGTGTGACGTTGCTCAGGCTCTCGTGGTAGCGCTGGTTGGTGTAGTAATCGGCGAAGGCCCCGATCTGGCGTTCGAGATCGCCGGGCAGGTAGTCGTTTTCCAGCACGATCCGGTTCTTCATGGTCTGGTGCCATCCATAGCCCGGCAGGCGATTGCGCAGCAATCTGCCGAGAGTGGCTGGATTTTGCCTTGGGTTTGCGGATGGAATACCGGACTTTCGCGTGCAGCATGCGTACCCCGACCGTCGCGACATGGCCCGGCGCGCCGGGGCGCAATGCGCCGGGCAGCATCGCTTCGCCCAGCCATTTCGCCGTTTCGCGCAAGCGTGCATCGGCCGCGTCGACAAGCCGACCGGTCCCCGACAGGACGGCAGCGATCGAGGGCGACTCGTAGACACGGATCAGCGATCCGACGCTGAGCGAGATGACGTGAACCGCGGGCGACATCGTCCAGAAACCTCTCGCGCCATCGGCAAGAAGATCGTCATCCACCTCGGCGACAGCCTGCTCGATATCCTCCAGCTAGGCGGCCAATTCGCGGTCCGGCTCGTCGAGCGTGGCGAGCCCGTTCCGCAGCCCCCGGTCGAGTGCGTTTGCCAAGGCCTGATCGTCTTCGGCAATGCGGGCCGCAACCGGATCGGCAAGCGGATCGCCGGTGGTGAGCACCCACTGCATGAGGTCCGCGCGATCGGTGCCGAATTGCGTTGCAAGGGCGCGATGGGATCCGCGCGCCATAGGCCAGTGAGGGTGCGTCATGCGCGTGCTTTGGCAAGCTTGGGCCGTGCCTTGCTGATCGTCGCGCGCAGGGCTGTCGAAAATGCACCGTCCTCGAAACGGCTGAGCGCGGAATGTGCGGCGCAGAGCGTCCGCGTTGCCGACCAGTCCGCCGCGATCCGCTCGGCCCAGTCGCAGAAACGCGCGCCGGCATCCGGGGCGCTGTCCAAGGCATCCTCCAGCTTGGGGTGGAAGGCGATGCGCGGGATCGGCAAGACTTTGTGCATGATCTCCGGCACGGGCAGGACGTTGAAGGTATCATCGACATGCAGCGCCCCGCTGGGCGGGTGAAAGACCAGCAGCGATCCGGCGTGGACCCCGTCGATATCGCTGATGTAGTCGATGCCGTCCGGCAGTGAGAACGCAAGCTCGGGGTAGCGTGCACGGACGGCATCGGCTTCGACCTTATCGGGCGCCCAGGACACTTCTGGAACTTCCACGGCATGGCGGGAAGATCCGTAGAAGGTGGCCGAGGGGAAATCCTTGGCCATCTGCGCGCAGTGCAGCGTATGGAACGGATGAACGTTCAGCACCGCCTCGACCGCGCGGCCCTGATCGGTCAGCGCCATCACACGCTCGCGGATGTCGCCCGTTAGCGTATAGCTGTCGAGAAAGACAAACCGCCCCTCGCCCAGCCTGACGAGGGAGCATTGCGTGCCGACATTGAGGATCCCAGCCATCCGCAAATCGCCCCGGATGTTCCAGAAGTCATCGGTCAGTTCGATTATTTGTTCTGCCATGTTTTAAGTCCTCTCGATCATGCGCGCCATCTGGTGGCAGTCATTTCTGAAAATCCGGAAAGGGATGATCCGCATCTCGGATGTCGCGATGTTCGGCACAGACGGTTTGACACTATTTGCCTGTCATCCGCTCCAGAGTGCCGTCACGTTTGATCAGATGATGCCATCCGATTGCCATCGTGATGTGGCCCAGTATCAAAAAGGCCAATATCCAGCCCATTTCGCCATGCCATTCGGCCAAGGAGGTCATCCACGCGACTTCGGTATCGCGGGCGGGGAATATCTGAATGCCGAGATAGCTGAACCCGCTTTTACTGCCGGCGGCGGCGATGAGCCTTACCGACGGAACGACCACCATGAGGACATACATCGCCAGATGCCCGGCAACAGCTGCCCGGCCGATAAGGCCCGGATGCGTGGGACGTTGCCGCATATTCGCCAATCCCCAGATCCCCCGCAGCAGAACCAGCAGGAACAGCGTTGCGCCCACGGTGTAGTGATAGCTCCAGAAAAAGTCGCGCACCGGATGATCACGAGGCAGCGCGTAATGCAGGCCAGCGGACAGGAATTGGGCCGCGAAAAGGGCCGCCATGCCCCAGTGCAGGATGCGGCTTACAAACCCGTAACGGTCGTGGCTGTCGGATATTGTGGTCATGGGATGCTCCATTTGGCCAAAGCCGTTCCCGGCAGATTAGCGACCGGCAAGGCGATAAGTCGTCACGCGGCTGTCACGCCTTTGAATAGCCACCATCGGCGGCGATCGTAGCGCCCGTGATCGCACTGGCCGCGTCTGACAGAAGGAACGCCGCGACATTGGCGATTTCCTCGGGGCACAGGACGCGTTTGATCGGCATTGCGGCAACCCATTCCTCGAACATCTCGGGATCGTCCTTTTTCACGCCGTCGAGTATGGACGTATCAACATATCCCGGCGCCAATGCGTTGACGCGGATGTTCTTGGTTGCCCATTCCACGCCCATCAGCGCCGCCATATGCGCAACAGCGGCCTTGGACGCGCCATACGCAATGTGCCGCTCGGGATGCACCACCGAGATACCGGCGATGGACGATGTCAGAACCATCGCGCCGCCGCCGTGCTTGTCCATCCGCCGTGCGGCCTGCTGGGCGGTCAGGAAAACGCCGGTCTGGTTGATGGCGATGACCTTGTCCCATGTTTCCTGTGAATACTCCATCGTTGGCCCCGTGGGTGCGATACCGGCATTGGCAACAACACCCGACAGCGGGCCAAGATCGGCCTCAATGCGGTCCATCGTCTTGTCGATATCGCCGCTATCGGTGACGTCCATCGGATAGAAGGTGACCTGATCGCCCAGCTCGGCGGCGGCATCCCGGCCTCCGCTGTCCTCCAGATCCGTCAGCGCGACCCTCGCACCGAGACCGGCGAGAACCTTGCACATCGCGGTGCCGATGCCGCCAGCGGCACCTGTGACCAGCATTGTCTTGTCAGCCAGTGAAAACATTTGAATTTCCTTTCTCTAAGGGTTCAACCTTCTGGAAATTGTCCGGTTCCGTTTGACGGCAGGGTGATGAACCAGCTCCATGCCACCTGCATCACGCTGTCCTTACGTATCTGTGCCTGTCGTCGAGATACCCTCGGATGTGCGGCCAAGCGGTTCGGGCGCGATGGCGGCAACGATGGCATCGCGCGCGTCTGCATCACGGCCGGCAACGATCTGCTCGGCGAGGCGTGCCGTGTCGCGATCCTTTACTCGCGCGATGACCTCGCGGGCCTCTTCTCTGGAATAGCCAAGGCTGTGCAATGTCACCTCGCCCAGTGCGAGGGCAGACAGCCGCGTCTCGCGGATAATCGCGTCCGCAGGCACCCCGGCGCCGGCCAGCCGAACCGCGTGGATGCGATCATGCGCGCGCGCCATAAGGGCCGCGTTCGGGAACCGCTGCTGCGCGATCTGAACGATGCGAAGCGTCGTTTCCGGATCATCCGTGGCGACCACGATAGCCCGCGCAGTTGACGCTCCGGCCGCCTCCAGCACCTCGGCCCGCGTGCCAACGCCGAAATGCACCCGCTCGTTAAAACGTTTGGCTTCGCGGATGCGGTCCGCGTCGTGATCCAGCAGCGTCACGGTGATGTCTTCTGCGATCAGGGGCTGCGCGATCAGTTGGCCGACGCGGCCAAATCCGATGATCAATACCGATCCTTGGGCGTCGGAGTAATCCTCGTCAATGACCTCGCGCTCGCCCCGCCCCATGACCAGGCGGTAGGCGCGCTCGGACTGTGATGAGACGGCCATCGACAGTGTGACGACCGCCACCACAATTGAGGCCACGTCCCCCGGCAGGATCAGCGCGGAACTGGCAGCGGAAAATAGGACAAAGCCGAATTCGCCGTGCTGCCCCATGGCAAATGCAATGCGCAGGGCAACCGCGTGCGGCGTGCCGAAGGCGCGGTTGACGACGTAGGCCCCGATCCCCTTGAGCGCGACCGTCACCGGCACGGCAAGCAGGATCACCAGCCAATTCTCGGCCACCGCCCCCTGATCGAGCGAGAGGCCCACCGCGACGAAGAAGAGGCCCATGAAGAGGCCGCGAAACGGCTCGATATCCGCCTCGATCTCATGCCGGTAGGAGGATTCGGCCAGCATCACCCCGGCGATGAACGCGCCCATCGCGTAAGACAGACCCGCCGACGCCATGATGAGCGCGGCAAAGACCACCACGCCGAGGGCGGCCGCCGTCATCAATTCGGGCGTGCGGGTGCGGGCGATGACGCGGAACATCGGGTCGAGCGCATAGCGTCCGATGACGATCAGGAGTGCGATGGCACCGACACCGATGGCAACCGCCGAGGCGTTATCCGCCAGCGTCGCCTCTGCGCCCGATGGCGCCAGCAGCGTGACCAGCAGCAGGAAGGGCACGATGGCCAGATCCTCGAACAGCAGAACCGCGATGGCGGTCTGTCCGAAAGGGGTGTTGCGTTCGCCGCTCTCGTCAATCCCGCGCATGACCAGCGCGGTCGAGGACAGCGCAAGGCCAAGACCCACGATCAGTGCCGCGCGCCAGTCGAGGCCATAAAGGAGGGCTGCGACCGTCAGCAGCGCCGCGCAGGCCATGACCTGCGACAGGCCGCGGCCAAAGATGGTGCCGCGCATTTCCCACAGGCGGGCAGGGCGGAATTCCAGCCCGATGACGAAGAGGAAAAGGACCACGCCGAACTCGGCAAAGTGCAAAAGCTCTCGGGGCTCACGGGCGAAAGATATCGGCAGGCCGATCCCCGCGATGACCCCCGCGGCGAGATAGCCGATCACCGTGCCCAGCCCCAGTGCGCGCGACAGCGGCACGCAGATGCAGGCCAGCGCGATCAGAATGAGCGCCTCGAGGAAGGCCAGCTCCATGCCGACAAGGCCGAAAAGGGCCGGCTGCCCGGCGGGGCCTGCGGCATGGGCGGAGGTGCCGGCCGCCACCGCGAGGGCGGCGGCGACCGGCAGGGCAATGCGTGCTGTCACGGGTAATGCACTCCGCCAACGGCGCGGCGTGGCTTGGTGTTGTCCTGGGGCAGAGGGATGAACTCTTCCTCGTCGCCTGGCACGGTCTCGAACCGGCCGCGCGCCCATTCCTCCTTGGCCTGCTCGATCCGGTCCGCCCGTGACGAGACGAAATTCCACCAGATATAGCGCGGCCCTTCCATCGGCGCGCCGCCGAACAGCATGAAGCGCGCATGATCGCCGGTCCCGTCGGGCAGGGCTTTGACGGTGATCTCGTCGCCGGGGCGCAGTACCAGCAGTTGACCGGGCTCGAATACGTCGCCCGCCACCTCGATCTTGCCCTTGATCGTGTAGAGCGCGCGTTCCTCGGTATTTGCGGCAATCGGCGCGCGGGCGCCGGGCGCGAGGGTCACATCGCCATAGAGCGTATCGGAGGCGGTCTTGAGCGGCGAGGTCGCGCCGAAGGCCGATCCGGCGATCAGCCGCGCCTTCAGCCCTTCGGCCTCGACCATGGGCAGATCCGTCTTGCCGTGATGCATGAAGGCCGGATCGGATTCCTCCTCATTCTCGGGCAGGGCCATCCATGTCTGAATGCCAAAGAGGCGCTGGCCGGTCTTCAGCCGCTCAGGCGCGGTGCGCTCGGAATGGACGATGCCGCGGCCCGCCTTCATCCAGTTCACCGCGCCCGGCTCGATCGCCATATCGGTGCCGAGGCTATCGCGGTGATGGATCTGCCCCTCAAACAGATAGGTCAGCGTGGCGAGGTTGATATGCGGGTGCGGCCGCACGTCGATCCCCTCGTCGGTCAGGAATTCGGCAGGGCCCATCTGGTCGAAGAAGATGAACGGGCCGACCATCTGGCGTTTCGTCGAGGGCAGCGCGCGGCGCACCTCCATCTCGCCCAGATCGACGGCGCGCGGCACGATCAGGGTTTCGATGGCGTCGGTTGTCTCGCGGTCTCCGGGGACGGGATCGGGGCAGGGGCTCCAGCTCATGGGGTGGTCCTTTCTGGTGGATGCATGGGGGCAGAGGCGTCAGTCGTTCAGGACGTCCTGCCATTCGGGGTGTCTGTTGATCTGCGCCTTGGCGAAGGGGCAGAGAGGGACGATTTTCAGACCCTTGGCACGGGCATCCTCGACGCCGCGCTGCACGAGGGCCTGGCCCACGCCCAGCCCGCGCAGGGCATCGGGCACGCCGGTGTGGTCGATGATGATGGTGGTTCCACCCAGACGGGAATAGGTCATTTCCGCCTCGTGACCATCCACCACCGTAACGTAGCGCCCTTTGGTTTCACCTTCCTCAAGCGTGATCTCGATCCTGTCGCTCATCGGTCCCTCCTTCATGTGGCATCATTCAGATGCTTGCGCAGCCAGGCGGCCTCATCTGCGATGATACCATGACCGGCGCCGGGAATGACAATCGTATCGACGTCTGCGCCCATCGCACCCAGTACGCTTTCGCTTTTGCGCACACGGGCAAGCGGGATGTGCGGGTCGCGCTCGTGACAGCCCAGCAGGACGGGCACGCCGTCCAGCCGGCCGTCATAGTCAAAGCGTTTTGCAGGCCGACCATACAGATCGTCCTGCGGCGCGCCACCCGCCTCTGCGGTTCCGACTAGCCCGCCCGACAGGGCCGCGACGGCGCGGAACGGCCGCGCGTGCCGCGCCGCCGCCTCGACGGCGAGGCAGGCGCCCTGGCTGAAGCCGACCAGCGCGATGCGCTCCGGTCCAAAGCCCTCGGATGCGAGACCCTCCAGCAGCGCCTCGACCACGCTCAGCCCGCTGCCCAGCCCCGGCTCGTTCGCGCTGAGCGGGGCGAGGAACGAGTCCGGCCACCACGAGCGGTCCGCCGCCTCAGATGCCAGCACCGCAAGGTCCGGCAAGGCGAGGTGATCGGCCAGCCCGATCATGTCCTCCGGCGATCCGCCCCGCCCGTGCAGCATGATGACAGCCAGCCGCGCACGGCTGAGCGGGGCGCCGGCAACAGCCAGCCGTTGCCCTGAGTGCGGGCCGGTGCCGCCCGTACGGCCTCCGATCCTGGCACTCATGACGGCACCCGGATCTGCGGCAGCACCTGCTCGATACGGGCGCGGTGCGCCTCGTATTCCTCGGGCAGCTTCAGCGCCTCGCCCAGATGCGCAGGATCCTCGTCCACCGCGAAACCCGGTGGATCGGTCGCGATCTCGAAGAGGATACCGCCGGGCGTCTGGAAATAGATCGCATCGAAATACTGCCGGTCGATCACGGGCGTCACCCGCATGCCAATCGCCGCCAGCCGCTCGCGCCAGGCCAGTTGTTCGCCCGCGTCACGTGCGCGAAATGCGACGTGGTGAATCGTACCCGCACCGGGCCGCCCGGTAGAACGGGCATCCGATGTCATCAAATCCACCGCCGAGCCGCGTTCAGGGTCGGTGGAGCGGTAGCGCACGCGCGTCCCCGTCCCGCCGGTGCCGCCGGTCGCGGTTTCGTCATCGGCTACGCGTTCGTAGCCCATCGCCTCCAGCACGTTGGCGGTGGCGGCGAGATCGTCCAGCCACAGCGTCACCGAATGAAAGCCCTCGTCGCGGGCCCCGCCCTCGATGATCTCGACGCGCAAGCCATCCGGATCGCGCAGCGCGATGGCGCGCTCGCCGAACCGCTCGAACGGGCCTTCGAAATCGACGGCCGCCCCAGCGAGGTCCATCATCCGTTTGTCCAGATCCGGCACAGCATAGGCGACGGCGGAGGCCATCCCTGCGCCTGCGCGCCCCGGCCCGGCATCGACGAAGGGAAAGAACGTCATGATCGAGCCGGGCGCGGCATCCGCGTCGCCGTAATAGAGGTGATAGGTGCCCGGATCGTCGAAATTCACGGTCCGTTTGACCAGACGCTGGCCCAGCGTGCCGACCCAGAAGTTCAGATTGTCCTGCGGCGGTCCGGAAATGGCCGTGACGTGATGCAGGCCGGGAATGGCGGCAGAGACTGTCTTGGTCATGGTATCCTCTCCTTTGAGACGTGGCACCGGGCAGACCGTCATTGCCGGTCTCTTGCGGGCGAAAACTCCGCCCATGTGGACGATGCCGCCGCGCCGGGGCAGGCGCGGCGGCCAAGGCTTAGCGTGCGCTCAGCGTGTCTTGATAGGTCACGACTGGCGACCAGTCGGGGCTGACCTCGGGTAGGGCCTCAGGCGCGAACTCGGCAAAGGCGTCATCCGCATAAACCACGTTGCCGCCCGTCACGGTCAGCACCGCCTCCAGCGACATGATGTCCTCTTCGGGAACGGTGAAGTAATCATCCGACAGGATCGCGAAATCGGCATACATGCCTTCCTCGATCTTGCCCTTGACGCCTTCCTCCTGCGAGAACCACGCGCTGCCGGAGGTGAAGATGCTCAGCGCCTCTTCGCGGGTCAATTTGTTGGCGTCGTCCCACAGCTCCAGACCGCCTACGGTCTTACCCGTGACCAGCCAGTAGAGCGACGGCCAGGGGTTGTAGCTGCTGACGCGGGTGCCGTCCGTGCCGGCGCCAACGGGGATGCCCATATCCAGCATCTTGCGCACCGGGGGCGCGGCGCGGGCCGCCTCGGCCCCGTAGCGCTCGACGAAATACTCCCCGGCAAAGGCCATTCGGTCCTGAATGGCGATGCCGCCGCCGAGGGCCTTGATGCGATCCAGTTCCGTCTCGCGCACCGTCTCGGCATGGTCGATGGCCCAGCGGGGGGCGAATTTGCCCTGCTCTTCGGCGACCTGCTCGAACACGTCCATGATCAGCGCGACGCTGTCACCGTAGGTGGCGTGCTGGCGCAGGGGCCATCCGGCCTCGACCAGCTGGCTGGTGACCTCGTGCAGATCGCCGCGGGGGTCCTCACGTTCCGAGATGTCCGGCGCGGGGGCGAGGAAGTTTTCCCAGTCACCGACACTGTGAACCAGAAATTCGCCGCCGCCGTCCAATTCGTAGCCATGGTCCAGATGGACGTCCTGATTGACGCCAACCTCGTTATTCGCGATCCACGTCTCGAACTCGGCGACCTCGCCACCCGGATCCTGCGCGAAGAGATAATAGCTCATCCGCAGGGGCAGGCCGTCATTGGTGGCGATGTTTTTCGAGCCGACATAATCTTCGGGGAAGACATGCCCGCCGCCGCCCGCGTCGATGGACGACGTGAGGCCGAGGCGGTTCAGCTCGCGGTAATATTGCTTGGTCGAGTTGACCATGTCCTCCTCGGACATCTGCGGCAGAGCGCCGATGGTCTTGTAGAGGATCGAGGGGTTAGGCTCGGCGTGCAAGATCGCGCCGCCGCCGTCGAGGAATTCGATGCGGCTGCCGTCTGCGGTCTCGGTCTCGGGCGTGTATCCCAGCGCCTCGACGCCGGCCTGATTGAGAAAGCCCTTGCTGTAGAGATAGAGCACGAAGACGGGCGTGTCGGGGGCGACCTCGTTCAGCTCCTCCACGGTCGGCATGCGCTCTTCCTCGAACTGGAAGGGGGACCAGCCGCCGATGACGCGGACCCATTCGCCCTCGGGCACGCGGCCCGCCTCGGTGCGGATGCGCTCCAGCGCCTCCTTCAGCGACGGGATGCCATCCCAGCGGGTCTCCAGATTGTAAAAACGCCCGCCGCGAATCTGGTGCGAGTGCGAGTCGTTGAGGCCCGGAATGATCGTGCGGCCACCTGCGTCGATCACTTGGGTCTCGTCGCCGCGATAGGCGTCGATCTCGTCATCGCTTCCCAGCGCGACGAAGGTGCCATCGCGCACGGCAAATGCGGTCGTGTCCGAGGACGCTTCGCCGCCGGCGAAGACCATCCCGGCGTTGGTCACGATCAGATCGGCGGCCTGCTGGTCCTGCGCCAGGGCGGGCGTGCCTGCGATCAGGGCGCTCAGCGCCACGCTGCGCAGGGCGGTGTGTCTGAATATCGGCATGGTTTCCTCCGTTTCGGGGGGTGCGCGGCGGCCGCGCTGACGCGCGACCGCCTTTGTCATGAGTTGGGCGCCTGTGGCTTATTCAGCCGACTTGGCCGCTTCCTGTGCGCGGTTGAAGCTCTCGGTGACGGCGTGGTAGCCGGGCGAGACCTCACCATAGAGCGCACCCCAGTCGGCCGCGTCCGGGCGGTTCCATGTGCGGTGCGTCTCGCTCAGGATGGTGTTGGTCGTGACGGGTGCGATCCCGGCAGCGGCCATGCGGGTCATGGCGGCATCGGCAGCCAGTTTGCTCACGTCGCCCGACGCGTCCATGACGACGACGACGTCATAGCCTTCGGCGGTCGCCTGAAGCGCGGGGAAGGCGACGCAAACGCTGGTCCAGACACCGGCGATCACCAGCGTCTTGCGGCCCGTGGCCTCGACCGCCTCGACGAAATCGGCGTTGTCCCACGAGCTGACCTCGCCCTGACGCGCGATATATTGCGCGTCCTCATCGGCCTCCAGCAGCTCTGCGAGGTCATCCATCAGCGGGCCGTTCGAGCCGTTCGGCTCCGACGCTGTGTAGATGATCGGAATATCCGCCTGCTGGGCGATCTTGGCCAGCGCCATGGTGTTGCGGCGCAGCTCTTCGATGCTGATGTCGTTGACGGTCTGGAACAGGCCCGTCTGATGGTCGAGTAGCAGCAGAACCGCGTCGGTGGGATCATAGAGCGCCGCGTTTGCCGCCTCGGTAGGCTCTTTCGACAGGCCTTCGAGATGCAGCGGCTTGGCTTCCTGCGCATAGGCCGCGGTGGTGAAGGCGACCGGCTGCATGATCATTGAGGCCCCCGCGAGGGCGGCGAGAAGTGATTTTTTCAGCGATTTCATATCAGTTTTCCTTTTGGTTGCGGTGTGCCCGATCCGACGGAACCTTGTCCCTGTCGTGTCCTGTCCGGCGCAGGCTGCTCAAGCGGTGATGCCTGCCGCAATGTCTGCTGCTGCGGCAGGGCGATGCGCGGATCTGCGGCGCTTAGGCCAGCTTTCCGGCCACCTCGACGAGGCGGCGGGTCTGGTGGGCAATCGCGGCCTTCGCGTCGTCCGAGAACTCCTCGCCCGCCGTGTGGCTGTAGCCGTACGGGTTGCCGCCGGTCTTGAAGAGGACCTCATCGGTATAGCCGGGCGCCACAACGAAGCCGCCCCAATGCATCACGGTGGTGTAGAGCGATTGCAGCGTCGTCTCCTGCCCGCCGTGGACGTTCTGGGCCGAGGTCATGGCCGTGACCGGCTTGTTCGCCAGACCGCCCTTGCCCCAGATGCCGCCCAGCGTGTCGATGAAGGCGCGCAGCTGGCTCGCCATCACGCCAAAGCGGGTCGGCGCCGAAATGAGATAGGCGTTGGCCCATTCCATATCGTCCACGGTGGCCTCGGGGATGTTGGCGGTCTTCTCGGCCTGCGCCTTCCAGGCGTCCTGGCCCTCGACGACCGATTGGGGCGCGGTCTCGGGCGCCTTCAGAAGACGAACCTCGGCGCCCGCCTCGCGGGCAGCCTCGGCGGCGATCTCGGCCATCTGGTGATTGGTGCCGTAGGTGGAATAGTAAATGATTGCGAGTTTGACGGACATTTTCAGTCTCCTTTCAATTAAGTGATCCACGATCTTCGGGAACTCAATCCGCCAAGGCGGGCAATGTTCCCTCCAGCCGGGCGCGCAGATGCGCATGCTGGTCCGGCAGTTTCAGTGCCTCGCCCAGATGGGCGGGGTCTTCGTCCCGGTCAAAGCCGGGCTCGTTCGTGGCGATCTCGAAGAGCACCCCGCCGGGGGTGCGGAAATAGATCGCCCAGAAATAATTGCGGTCGATGACCGGCGTCACATGCGCGCCAGCATCCAGCAGGGCGCGGCGCACCTCGGCCTGCGCCTCGCGGTTCTCGACGGCAAAGGCGACGTGATGCACCGATCCGGCGCTTTCGCGGGCGCGGCCCTCATTCGGCAGTGCCTCGAGGTCGATGACATCGGCGCCATTGCCGTTCTCAAGGCCCATTCGGATCAGCGCGCCCTCGCGGACAATCTCGCGGTAGCCCATGAAGGCCAAGAGCTGCGCCGTGGCGTCCGCGTCGCGCAGCCGCATGGTGACGCCGTGAAAGCCACGAATGCCTTTGCCCGCGGGCACCGGGCCACCGTCAAATGGCGCGCGCGTGTCGCCCGCCACCTCGACCAGCGCAAAGCCGTCGCCGTCCGGACCATGAAAGCGCAGCCGTGCCTCGCCGAACTGCTCATCGGCTTTGACGCCTTCCACACCGGCCAGCGACAGACGCTCACGCCAGTAATGCAGCGTGCCCACAGGCACGGAAAAGGCGGTCTCGGAGACTTCGCCGGTGCCGCGGCGGCCCTTCGCGATGTGGGGGAAGGGGAAATAGGTCATGACCGAGCCGGGCGTGCCGCTCTCGTCGCCGTAATAGAGGTGATAGACGTCGGGCGCGTCGAAATTGACGGTTTTCTTGACCCGGCGCATGCCGAGCAGCTTGGTAAAGAAATCGTTGTTTTCTTGGGCATCCGCCGCCATCGACGTGACGTGGTGCAGGCCTTTGATCTGGGTAAGCATGGCGGCCTCCTTGGCTGGTGATCTAGCTTGAGCTTGAACATAAGGCAGGGCACCATTCACATGAACAGTTATAATGTTGCATTCACCATTGCGCATGATGTAATAATGACCGCATGGGAGAGTTGGAATCCATTCGCGTTTTTCTGGCGGTGGCCGAGCTTGAGAGCTTTGCCGGGGCGGCGCGCCAGCTGGGCATGACGCCGGCGTCGGTCACGCGCACGATTGCGGCGCTGGAGGACAGCCTGCAATTGCAACTGCTGGTGCGCACCACGCGGCGGGTGTCGCTGACCTCGGCGGGTGCGCTCTATGCCGCGCGAGTCGCGCCGCTGGCGCAGGATCTGGCGCGCGCGGTCGAGGAGACACGCGAGGCGCAGGGCATGACCGCAGGCAGCATCCGCATCAGCGCGCCCATGTCGCTGGGGGCCATGGTGCTGCCGACGGTGCTGACTCAATTCGCCACCCTGCACCCGCATACCCATGTTGCCGTGCATCTGTCGGACAGTTTCGTCGATATCGTCGAGGAGGATTTCGACCTCGCCATCCGCATTTCCGGCCCGCCCAGTGACAAGTCGACCATCTGGCGCAAGATCAGCCAGGTGCCGCGCGTGCTGGTCGCCTCAACAGACTATGTCGCGGCGAATGGGTTGCCAAAGGCGCCCGAGGATTTGCGCAGCTTTGCCTGCCTCAGCTACGCGGCGGACGCGCGCGAGGAGATCTGGGAGCTGACGCGCGGATCGGTGCAGCGCAGTCACAAGGTAGAGGGCACGTTCAGCGCCAATAACGGCGACCTACTGGCGCGGCTGGCGCTGAACGGCGAGGGGATCGCGCTGCTGCCGCGCTTCATCGTGGCGCGCGATCTGGAGGCGGGGCGGCTGGTGCAGGTGCTGCCGGACTGGAGCCTGCCCGAAATCTGGCTGACGCTTTATTATCCGCCCTACAACCAGCTTCCCTTGAGGGTCGCGACCTTCTCCGACTTCTTCGAGGAGCATGTCCAGACGGTGTGCAGCCTCTGAACGCATGGCTCAATCTGGCCGGTGCAGCGGGCGCGGCTTGCCGGGTATGCCGATCTCGCAGTCCAGCGCATCGCGGTCCCAATCGCCCGTGTCCGCCGCAGCCGCGTAGGTGGATTGCAGGAAGGCCATCAGCATCCCCTCGGGGTCGTCGCTGGCGATGACATCGGCATAGGGCAGCAGGAATTCGCCCAGACCGGTGTCGAAGCGCGCCGCCGCAGGCTCAACGGGATACTCTGCAAAGCCATCGGGCGTGGGATAGGCATAGGAATAGAACATCGGCTCATCCACGCCGCCGCCACCGGGCCAGAACCCGGCGGAGGATACTTCGTGGCTATAGGCCTCCTGCGCGACCGCATCGGGCAAGTTGGGGATCCCCGCGGGGTGCAGCGGCGCGGTGCGACCCGAAAATCGGGTGAGCGCCAGATCGAAGGAACCCCAGAAGAAATGGACCGGCGACACCTTGCCCAGAAAGCCGGTGCGGAACCGCTCGAAAACTGGCACCATATGCAGAAGCGCCTTGTGAAACCGCACGGCGGCGTCGGCATCATAGGGGCGTTCCTCGGTGTCCTCGGCGAAGGGCACCGCATCTGGGAGCTCGTTGGGCGCGCCGTGAATGTCAAACGTGCCACCAACAGCCTCGACGGCACGTTTGATGCGGGTGTAGAACTCCGCAACGCTCATCGGCTCCAGCGCGAAGGTCTCGCGCGCGCCGCCATCGGCCTCGGCAATCAGGCGGTGATCGGCGAAATCGAGCGTCAGGGTCACGCAGCCGCCCGCCTCATGCACCGGGCCGGTCGTCATCCCCCGCGGCGTGACATAAAGCGCCGAATGCCACGCATGGTTCACCCATGGCGTATGCGCCACGCGGTATTTGCCCAGCATTTGCGTCCACAGATGCAACGCGGCGCATGTCTCTGCCCAGCCAGACCAAGGCAGAGACGGCCAGTTTTTTCCATTGGCGGATGCCATTACCCGATCGGCTCCATATCCTGCCGCTTCAGCGCTGTTTGCACACCCTTGTCGGCCTCCATCCGGGCACGGTGATCCTTGAGCGCAGGATAGTCGTCGATTGACAGCGGCGTCTGCTCGATCCAGCGTTCCAGCACATAAAGGAACGTGTCGGCAAAGCTGCGCTTGCCCAGATACCACTCGCGGCCATTCGCGTTCAGCACGTCGTTCAGATGCTTGTATTGATTGGCCAACTTCTCATATGTCTTGCGCTTGACCTCCTCGACGGCATCTTGGCTCTCGGCGAAATTCTGCGGGCCGAAATGGCCGCCATAGGTCGCGTGCATTTCGGATGTCATGTAGGACAGCGCCTCGGCCTCCTTGCGGCCCAGTTTGGTATCGCGGCCATAGGTGCCCTTGCCATGCGCGGCGCCCAGCCATTCAAGGATCGCTGACGCCTCGGTCAGCACATCGCCATCGTCAAACTTGACGGCGGGCACCTTGCCCTTGGAGTTGATTTCCAGATAGTCGGCCTTTTTGTGACCGCCATAAGCCATTGTATGCACCTCGACCGGCGCATCCAGCCAGGCCACCGCGATATTGGGTGCGAGCGAGCAGGTTCCGGGCATCGTGTAGAGTGTGGGCATGAGTGTTCTCCTCAGATTTAAATATCGTTCGCGCCGATCAAGGCGCAAAGGCGACTGCCGGATCCGGCGAAGGCGCATCCGGCGTGAAACTTGACGCAGCCAATGTGCCGCGTGCTAGGGAAACGGATCGCCTCGGCAAAGGTTCCAGTGGCGTCAGCTGTCCCGCGCGGCGGCGAAGGCGCTAAATCCGGCGAGAAACGCCGCAAGGCGGTCCCGCATTGCGCCGTCGGTCATCTGCCCGTCCTCGTCAAAGACGCCGCCCGCCCGCGCCACCATCAACCGGCCCTCATACCAGGGCCGCGTGCCGAGGGTGCGCAGCACGCTCAGCCAGGCATCCTGCGACAGGATCGTGCCGAACCCGCCGGGCGAGGCGCCCAGCACGGCCACCCGTTTGCCGCCAAAGATGCGGGCGATATCGCTGGCGGGGCGGCTGGTCCAGTCGATCGCGTTCTTGAACACGCCGGGGATCGAATTGTTGTACTCGGGCGTAAAAAGCAGCACGCCATCGGCGGCCGCCATCTGCTCTTTCAAACGCTCGACCGCTGGGGGGATACCCGCCTGCGCCTCCTCGTCCGCATCATAGAGCGGTATGCCGCGAATGCTGCCTTCCTCCAAGGTGGCGCCCTAGGGCATGAGGCCCTGCGCGGTGCGCAAAAGCGCAGTGTTGAACGAGCCCGCGCGCAGGCTGCCGGAAATCCCCAAGATGCGTGTCATGTCGCGTGATCCTTTCGCGTTTGGTGCTGACTGCCGCAGCAGCTTAGCGCATTTTGCCGCGCCCGCCTGCGCGATTGTCACAAGGGCGGGCGCGGCGGCATGTTACGCCTTGAGCGCCTGCGGGATGAGCCCGTCGATCACCGGCAGGCGGCGCAGCGCATAGGCGCCACCGCCCTGCACGGCGACGGCCACGGCGAGGGCCACCAGAAGCAGCGGGAATTCCCAGCCGCCGCCCTCGGCGTTGAAGACCCAGCCATTGCCCACATGCGCCCAGACCGCGCCCAGCAGCAGCGGGATCGACAGAAGGGCAGCGAGGCGGGTGTAGAGGCCGAGGAGGATGGCGGTGCCGCCGGCCAGTTCGGCAAAGATGGTCAGATAGGCCGCGATGGCGGGCAGGCCGAGGCTGCCGAAATAGGCGACCGTGCCGGGCACGGTAAAGATTAGCAGCTTGAGAAAACCGTGGGCCAGCAGGACGCTGCCCAGAGAGATGCGGGTGATGGTGGCGCCGTAAGCGAGGTTTGCGGAATGTGTCATTGTCTTTCCTTCCGAATGTGTTTGCTCTGGCACTCATATCGCATGACAAGCATCGCTTGATAATATAGGACTTTGTCAGTTCATTCATTCCAAAAGGTTGATAATCGCATGGACCATATCTCGCGCGTCGGGGTCTTTGTCGCCGTGGTCGAGGCGGGCGGTTTTGCCGGGGCAGCGCGGGCGCTGGGGATCACCAGTTCGGCGGTGTCCAAGCAGGTTCAGAACCTTGAGCAGGATCTGAAGGTCAAACTGCTCAACCGGACGACCCGCAGCGTGACCGTGACCGAAGAAGGCGCGCTTTATTATGACAGGGCGGCGCGCGCACTACAGGATCTGCGCGAGGCCGAAGAGCTGGCGCTTGAGCTGAAATCACGCCCCAAGGGGCCGCTGAGGATCAGCCTGCCGCAGAATTTCGGGATCAAGTATCTGGGCACGGCTATCGCCGAATTCGCCGCCCGCTATCCCGAGGTCGAGCTGGACGTGAGCCTGAACGAGCGGTTCGTCGATATGGCCAGCGAGGGAGTCGATCTGGCCGTGCGCATCGGTGCGCTGGCCGATACGTCGCTGATCGCGCGGCGCATGGCCGGCTGTCCGTTCGTCCTGTGCGCAAGTGCCGGTTATCTGGCCGAACACGGCATGCCGGACCGGCCTGCCGATCTGACGGATCACGACGTCCTGGCCTTTACCGGCAATAGCGGCGTGCACGAATGGCGCTATCTGGATGCGTCCGGCAATGCCGGGCAGATCAGCCTGCGCGCGGGCTTTCGCACCGACTCGGGCGACATGCTGTGCAGTGCCGCATTGCAGGGGGTGGGGATTGCCATCCTTCCCATCTTCTATGCCGCGGAACACCTCGAGACCGGCGCCTTGCGGGCGATCCTGCCGGGCTTCACCACGGCGCCTCGGCGCGACATATTCGCGGTCTTTCCGCCCAGCCGGTTCCAATCGACGCGTCTGCGCCTGCTGGTCGAGCATCTGGTTGCGACATGCAGGGATCTGCCTTGGGAAAAGTGACGTGTATTCTGTGCCGGAGGCCGAATGTCGGTGTCGCCCCCTCTGGCCATGGATCCAACGGCATCCTGATGCGTTTACGCACTTAAACGTCACGAAGGAGAGCTGAGCATGACCGATCACGCCAAGAAACCGACAACGACCGATGCGGGTATTCCCGTTGCAAGTGATGAGCATTCCCTCACGGTCGGACGCGATGGTCCGATCGTCCTGCACGACCATTACCTGCTTGAGCAGATGGCGCAATTCAACCGCGAGCGCATCCCCGAGCGCCAGCCCCACGCCAAGGGTAGCGGTGCCTTTGGCCATTTCGAGGTGACGCATGACGTCAGCAAATACACCAGCGCCGCCTTCCTGCAGCCGGGCGTCAAAACCGACGTTCTGTCTCGGTTTTCCACCGTCGCGGGCGAGCGGGGCAGCCCCGACACATGGCGCGATCCGCGCGGTTTCTCGCTGAAATTCTACACGGAGGAAGGCAATTACGACATGGTCGGTAACAACACGCCGATCTTCTTCATGCGCGATCCGATGAAGTTCCAGCACTTCATCCGCTCGCAGAAACGCCGCGCCGATAATGGTCTGCGCGACCATGACATGCAGTGGGATTTCTGGACGTTGTCGCCGGAATCCGCGCATCAGGTCACTTGGCTGATGGGCGATCGGGGCATCCCCAAGACATGGCGTCACATGGACGGCTTTTCTAGCCACACCTATATGTGGGTGAATGCGAACGGCGACAAATTCTGGGTCAAATACCACTTCAAGACCGATCAGGGAAACGACTTCCTGACCGGAGACGAGGCCGACCGGCTGGCCGGCACCGATGGCGACTATCACCGCCGCGATCTCTTCAATTCGATCCGGGATGGGGACTATCCGACATGGACGCTGAAGATGCAGATCATGCCTTTCGAGGAAGCCAAGACCTACCGCTTCAACCCCTTCGATCTGACCAAGGTCTGGCCGCATGACGACTACCCGCTGATCGAGGTGGGCAAGCTGACGCTGAACGGCAACCCGACCGATTTCCATACCGAGATCGAGCAGGCCGCCTTCGAGCCGAACAATCTGGTGCGCGGCATCGGCCTCAGCCCGGACAAGATGCTGCTCGCGCGGGGCTTTTCCTACTCGGACGCGCACCGCGCGCGATTGGGTGCCAATTACCGCCAGATCCCTGTGAACAAGCCGCAATCGCCCGTTCACAGCTACGCGAAGGATGGCGCGATGCGGACCGAGAATGTAACTGACCCGGTCTATGCGCCCAACTCCTACGGCGGCCCGGCGGCGGATCCATCGCTTACCGACGACGCGGGAAATTGGTACGCGGATGGTGACATGGTGCGCCAGGCCTACACGCTGCGCGAGGATGACGATGATTGGGGTCAGGCCGGCACGCTGGTGCGCGACGTGATGGACGACGCCGCGCGCGATCGGCTGGTGAACAACATCACCGGCCACCTCAAGGACGGCGTGTCGGACAAGGTTCTGGAACGCGCGTTCGAGTATTGGCGCAACGTCGATCAAAATATCGGCGAGCGGGTTGAGAAAGGCGTGCGCGACGGCTGACGCGCCGTTGGCCAGAGCGCAAACGGCAAGGCCCTACGGGATCGCTCCCGCAGGGCCTTTTGTTTTGCCCGCGTCAGCGGGCCGGTGTTTCAGTAGCCCCGCGTCGAGGGCTGCTCAAGGTCCAGCACCGGCCCGGCAGGCACGATCCCGTTCGGGTTGATGGTGCCGTGGCTGCGGTAGTAATGCTGCTGGATGTGATCCATATCCACTGTCTCGGCGACGCCGGGGATTTGATACAGCTCGCGCGTATAGCTCCAAAGATTGTCGTAATCCTTCAGCATCTTCAGGTTGCACTTGAAATGCCCGTGATAGACCGGATCAAAGCGGATGAGCGTGGTGAAGAGCCGCCAGTCGGCTTCGGTCAGGCGGTCGCCGACCAGATAGCGCTGCTGGCCCAGCCGGTCCTCCAGCGTATCGAGCGCATCGAAAAGCTTGCGCACCTCGCCCTCGTAGACCTTTTGATCGGTGGCGAAACCGGCCTTGTAGACACCGTTATTCACCGCGTCATAGGTCAGTGCGTTGATCTCGTCGATCTCGTCCATCAGCGCGGCGGGGCTGTAATCGGTGCCTTCGGTGGCGATGCCGTCGAAGGCCGAGTTGAGCATGCGGATGATGTCTGCGGATTCGTTGCTGACGATGGTGCCGCGCTCCTGGTCCCAAAGGACAGGCACGGTCACGCGGCCCGAATATTCGGGATCGGCGCGCAGATAGACCTGATACATGTAATCCGCGCCGCCGGGATCAGGGATGACACCCGGGTCGGGCTCGAACGTCCAGCCATGATCGCCCATGTAGGGGTTGACGACCGAAAGGCCGATCGCGTCCGTCAGCCCCTTGAGGCTGCGCAGGATCAGCGTGCGGTTCGCCCAGGGGCAAGCGAGCGAGACATAAAGGTGATAGCGCCCCGCCTCAGCCTTGAAACCGTCCTTGCCGGTCGGCCCGGCGCTGCCATCGGCCGTCACCCAGTTGCGGAACTGCGACTCGCTGCGCTCGAATTTGCCGCCGGTGCTGTCGGTGTCATACCATTTGTCGTGCCATTCGCCGTCGATGAGAAGTCCCATGGTCTTGTATCTCCTGAAATCGGTCAGGCGGTTGCCTGAGGGTGTGTGAAATGCGCGGATGCGCTCAGCTGGGCTGGCCGGGCCCGGCGTCGATGCTCCACGGGCCGGGGCCTGCGAAGATGAGGTAGAAAAAGACAAAGCAAAAGAGGATCGCCCCCGCGCCGCCATTGACCGAAGGATAAACGCTCTGCGGTGCATGCGCGACGAAATAGGCGGCGGCCATCGTGCCCGAGGCGATGAAGGCGGCGGGGCGGGTGAAAAGGCCGAGGGCAATGAGCGCCCCGGTGATCAGCTCAATCACGCCAGTAGTCCAGGACATCGAGAACATCTCGGGCGCGCGCCCATCGGGAAAGCCGAGGATCTTTTCGCTGCCATAGCACAGGAAAGTCAGTCCGGCGGCGATGCGCAACACGCTGAGCATGCGCGGCGCCCATTCGCTCTCAAGGGGGCGGCGGGTCATCTGCGGTCTCCTTTTTTGGTCGTCTCGAAACAGGCCGATTGCGCAATGGCGGGGGGGGTGCTGCGCCGGGGGTCTGACGCTAAACTAGGGGCGCCGCGTCTGCCTTGGAACAGGGATAATCCGTCATTCACTATTGCACTAGATGCAATAAACGCGCGCCGCCGCACGCAAAACCGGCCGCAGCGGGGGGCTGCGGCCGACAATAGCCAGAGGTGGCGAGATCTTACCAGACGCCGCGGCGGTGGTTGTGACCCAGCGGAACATGCCCTCAATATTGGCGCGGCGCATGTATTCATAGCCGAACCATACGTCTGCGCGGAGACTCTGCGCCGCTATCTCTCACGCCTGCCCGATTTCGACGATGATGAGGCGCTGCTGGATGCCCGCACCCATGTGCGGACCCATCCCGACCTGCTCCAGGGGCTCATCTTCTTTTTGAATTGGCCCGATGCCGGGCTTGCCACTGACGTGATACTGTCCCGTCACGCAGAGCTGGATGGCAATGCCTATGAAGTTCTGACCCCCATATCCGAGTTGCTAAGGTCCGAACATCCCTTGGCCGCCACACTGGTGTGGCGCTCGATGATCACCTTTGCCCTTCAAAACAACCGCGCCAAACGCTACCGCCATGCCGCCCGGCACCTCGCCTCCTGCGCCCAGGCCGATATGGCAATCGCGGATTACGGCGTCTTTCAAAGCCACGATGCCTTTGTGCAGGACCTACGGCGTACGGACCCACGCAAACACGCATTCTGGGACAAGGTCGATCACCAAGGTCGTGTGTAAAAGGCGCATGAAGAAGTGGCATCCGGCCCATACCGTCATTCGTGACGCTCACAGCAGATGACCGGAGTCAACTTGTATACGAGTATCATGCGCGGCTCAGCATGAGGCGTTACGGCGAGACGAAGGGTGGTTGGCTTTTAAGGTCGATGTCCGGGGTATTTAGGCAACGTGATGAGATAACTTGATTGCTGGGTCTTTAATGATCTCGATAGTCATGAGAGCACGATGGCAGCTCGACCCTCTACTTGGGGCTGTTGAATCCACGGCTGCTTATTAGAATGTCAGTACACAATCGCGCGGCGTCGCCCGTGCGACATGCGGAATACCCGACACGAGGTAAAGAGCGAGGGTCGAGCTGCAGAAACTGGGTAGACAATGAACGAACTGGATCAGCAGATTTTTCAGCTTAAGATCGCTCATTCTGTTAAGGATGTAGCACATGCGCTTAGATTAGACCCAGAAAAGTTTTTTTACGTCATACAGCATTGTGATGATGAAAAATATTATAAGACTTTCAGCATACCCAAGAAGAGCGGTGACGATAGACAAATAGCGATGCCCTTACGGGGGCTTGCGCTTTCTCAAGATCGGCTGACCCCTCTTCTGAAGCAGGTTTACAATCTCGGACCACATGTAAAGGCTTTCGTTAAAGGATCATCGTTCGTTTCCAATGCAGCTTACCATCATAATCAGAGATGGATTTTAAATATTGACCTCAAGGATTTCTTTCCCTCCATAACTTTTGCGAGGGTTCGGGGGCTCTTTATTTCAAAACTTTTTGGCTTTAACCCACGTGTTTCGACCATTCTTGCTCGGATCTGCACATTCGAAGGAAGCTTGCCACAAGGAGCAAGTACATCACCAATACTCGCCAATATAATTGCCAACAGCTTGGATCGGAAATTTCTTGAGATAGCCAGATCAGAAAAGATAAAGTATACTCGGTATTCTGATGATATAACCTTTTCTTCTAGCAAGAAAGCAGTTCCGAAAAGCATTGTCAAAGACTTCTTTGACAATGAAGATGGGCGCGAAATAACATTGGGTGACCAGCTGAAGGATGCCGTTCGTACATCCGGCTTCGTGATTAATGATCAGAAGACAAGGCTTATGATGCCGAATAACCGACAGGTGGTTACCGGCCTGACTGTAAATGAACGCGTCAACGTCAGGCGAACTGACATCTCTCGCCTGCGGCTGATCATATTTTCAGTGAAAAAATTAGTTTTCAAGAAGCTTCAAAAACGTGGTCGTCAGGAGATGAGCAACAGCTCAAGAAGCACATTGTGGGATGGCTCGCACACATAAAGCAGGTTAGAGGCGCGTCTGACCCCGTTCTGGCGAAGCTTTGTCTTCAAGCGCATGACGCTGGCCTGACAGATATTAAGTGGGTAGAGGAATTGGCCGACATGAAAAAAGAGTGTGATGTCTTTCTGTCGCATGCAAGTGAGGACAAGGAACATGTGCGGAAGCTAAATGACGCATTAGTCAATAAGGGAGTGAAAGTTTTTTTTGACGAGAGCTCTATTAAGTGGGGCGACTCTATCGTGGAAAAGGTTAATCATGGCCTATTGAAATCTCGCTTCTTCATGCCGTATCTTACAGAAACTTTTGCGAAAAATGGTTGGACGAATAAAGAGCTAAATTCGTCTATTTCAATGAATATATCACGCAAAGGCCGAATTTTGCCAATCAAATCGGCATATTTCGCAGTGGATGAAAAGTACCCTCTTCTAAATGAAACGCTATATAAAACTTGGCCTAGTAACGTGAATGAGGAAGATGGATTTATTGATGAGGTTGTGTACGCGATTATTGGCATGATCGAAGAGGACGCAGTCAAGCCCGAATCTTAACTCAAGTATACGTCAAGCGGAGCCAATCTACGCGTTCTTCACTTTCTGCGCACAGCTGCCGTCATCCAGGGCGCAGCGAATGTCCGCGTTCCGCCAAAGGTATCGCAGGCACTCTCAAAATCCTTAATATCTCACAATAACACAGGGCTTAGCAGACCATTTTTCCAACCTCAGCACCAATCAAATCTGTTTGCGTCTGCACCCGGTTCTATTCGTCGGGAGGGGGAGAGGTTAGAATGTTTGAGAATACGTAATGCAAACTATCGACCTGCTTTACAAAAGAGTTAGTTTCATCAAGCTCAAAAACTTGCGGATCGAAAATACAAATATTTTGATCGATCCCGACCGAGCTCCGTAACTTAAGGCCGTCGAAGCCTCGACGAATGAGTATGTCTGCGAGTAATTGCGTTGCGGCGTATTTGTATCTCTCTTCAGGAATAACCGGTGAGCCAAGAAGTTGACCAACATGAAAGATATCGGTAAATAAATCGAGCCTCTCGTCGCAAGAGCTGAAATTGCCGATTGGAGGATCGAAGTTAGCGACTTTCAGGGACCTTGCAGCACGAAACCCACCAACTGAAATCATATGACCAGGGTGAGGTCTGATCTCTGCTACAGCCGTTTCAATTTCATTCGCAAGTTAAAGAACAGAAACTCCTTCTCGATTGGTTCTGCCGGGCGAGGCCGAACGCGGCGGAAGCGCACCAATTTCATCAAACTTGAAGGGAACAGCGATATGCGAAATCTGGAAATTTCCCATCTCGGTATAAGATTTCTTGACGCCGGTTCGGGCACGAAACCAAAGATCACCTTCGGGTATGCTGAATGCAAGGTCGTCTATGATTTGATCAATAAACACCCCATGTCAGCCTCAACAAGATGAAAGTTCTCCCGGATAAGTCGATATTCAATGTTGCGCAAAGAAGTGTGGTTGGTGTTGGAAATTGAAAACTGTAGTTCTCTCCCCATTTCGCCATGACCCGCGTATAAACAAATTCCTTTATCAGAAGCGGGATAAACATCGCCTTCTTCCTGGACGCGATAGATGAATTCATCAACGTAAGTGTCCGATGAAGCTATCGATACAATCGGGTTTTTTTTGAATCGATAGCAATTCGTGGACCGATGACCCTCCCCAATGGTGGTTGTATGCATCCTCGTCAAAATACAATCGGATCAGAGCACGGATCAAATTTCGCAATTTTTCGAATGTTTCAAGATTAAATACTGATTCTGAATCGGAGCCGCATAAACCGCAAGCTCCCTCAGCGAGGTCACTATTGACCAGCTCCATGACTTCAGGATGTTTTGAGCAAGCTAAGCAAAGGCTGACGTTTTCAGGTGGCCAGCGCCCGTCCTTATTTTTCATAGTTTTCTCGTTTGATTCCGCTTACTTGATCGGAAGATTTTTCATTCCAAGAGGAAGTATATACATTTGATGTAGAGATTGACGCATTTTTTATGTCGATCTAACCCTGTTTCCTCTGCCCCCTCGGACTCAGATCTTCAGTTGCGGAATCTGCTCAATCCGCGAGTAGATTAAGAGCGTTGACTTGTAACGCATATCACAACTTTGCAAAGCCTCTTTTCCGCACGTAGTGGACCTTGGTTTGCCGCCCGGCATGCGGGTTTCGATCTATTCAGGCTTGAATAGCCGCTTCTGCCGTTTTGGCACGAAGCCTTCGCAGACGCAGCGTATGGTCGGCCTCCGCCGAGTCGGCCAACCCATGACGCGGTGCATCGGTACGGAGGAGGGGCGTCGGATCGACCGGTCGAGGAAATGCGTTATCAGTCGATCAAGCTCGTCCAACGTCGGCCGCCGGTCCCGATGTCGGCTCTTTTGGGTCAGGCCGAGCTTCTTCGCGACAATCAGGGCGTCACGCATTGCTTTCTCGTCCAGGGGATAGTTCCAGGCGGGTCCAGCAACGGTGAAGACGGCGCTCATGTGCGACATGTAGTTTGACACCGTCTGAGGTGTCACACCCGATTTCAGTTTTTCCTGTGCGAAGGCGACGATGTCCGCGCTGTCGATCTCAGCGCAGGGCTTGGATGCGATGTCGAAATTCTTAATACTCTTGAGCACTTGGGACTTGGTCCGACCGATTGCCTTTGCGCTATCATCGACATATTTATCTATGGCATCGGCGAGGGTTACATCACGGCGTTTGTGGTCGCCTGCGCGGAAGTCCTCCAACGCACCGGGTTTCGCCAAGTCCTTCTCGCGTTTCTCGAGCCAGGCTGCGGCGATCGAGCGGCGCTCGAAGGTACGGTTCTCGCGAAAAACCGTCTTTCCTGCTCGCCGGATCGCGATTTGGGCGAGCCAGGAAGTGGAGCCGTCTTTCCGCTTGCGCTTGATGATGGTACCCATGGGGTTACAACATGAGGCCTGAGTTACAACATTTGTTGTAAACTATGCCAAAAATGGGCGCGAATTACAACATACGAGACAAGAATGGGACGGATGGCTGAGCGATAAATGGCTGATAAAGATAAAAAATATAATGTTCTCAACGCATCCCGTTTATCCGTCGCGCCGATGATGGATTGGACCGACCGCCATTGCCGCTACTTGCACCGGCAGTTGTCGCACTGCGCGCTGCTTTATACCGAGATGGTCACGGCGCCTGCGCTGGTGCGGGGCGGGGCGGTGCATTTGCTGGACTTCGATGCGGCCGAGCACCCTGTCGCGCTGCAACTTGGCGGGTCGGATCCGGCCGAGCTGGCGCAGGCGGCGCGGCTGGGGGCGGCTGCCGGTTACGGTGAGATCAACCTGAATGTTGGCTGTCCCAGCGACCGGGTGCAATCGGGCACGTTTGGCGCGGTTTTGATGAAGTCGCCGGATCTGGTGGCCGAATGCTGCGCAGCAATGATGGCTGTCGTTTCGGTGCCGGTCACGGTGAAATGCCGGATTGGCGTGGACCATCAGGTGCCCCGTGATGTGTTGCCCGATTTCATCACCCGGGTTTCGGCGGCGGGAGTGACGCGGTTTGCCGTCCACGCACGCATGGCATGGCTGGACGGGCTAAGCCCCAAGGAAAACCGCGATATTCCGCCGCTGAATTACGCGCTGGTGCGTCGGATGAAGGCCGAATTTCCGGCGCTGCATCTATCGGTCAACGGCGGCATTGCCTCTCTGGATAAAGCGCTCGGTTTTCTGGATTCCGGGCTGGACGGGGTGATGATCGGGCGGGCGGCTTACCAGCAGCCTGCCGATATCCTCTGCGCTGCTGACCGCGTGGTTTTCGGCGCACAGGCGCCTGATAGCACCGCCGAACGAGCCGTACAGGCGATGCTGCCCTATATTGAGGCGCATATGGCCGCAGGCGGACGGCTGAGCCAGATCACCCGGCATATGCTGGGGCTGTTTGCCGGGCGCCCCGGGGCGCGGGCGTGGCGGCGCATGCTGTCGGAGGGCGCGCACCGCCACGGCGCGGGGCCCGAATTGATCGAGGCGGCCCTGATCGCAGTGACCGCTGCGCGCGCCGCCTGATTTCCGTTTGCAGCGCAGCGGCAAACCCGGTTAACTCCCTCAAAACAAGGAGCCACCGTCATGCCTGATCCTATGTTGCTGCTGGCCATGGCGGCCATGCTGCTGGCCATTGGCGCGTTTGCGGGCGTTCTGGCCGGCCTATTGGGTGTGGGTGGCGGGATCATTCTGGTGCCTGCATTTTTCTACGCGTTCCAGACGCTGGGTTATGGCGGCCCGCAGCTGATGCAGATCTGCCTTGCGACATCGCTGGCGACGATCTTTGTCACCTCTGTGCGGTCGGTTCTGTCGCACGCCCGCCGTGGCGCGGTAGAGTGGCAGATTTTGCGCACATGGGCGCCGGGCATTGCGTTGGGCGCCGTTCTGGGGGTGATCGTGGCGGCGGGGCTGCGGTCCGGCACACTGCAGGCAATCTTTGGCGGGCTGGCGCTGTGTGTCGGGTTTTACATGTTACTGGGCCGGGCGCATTGGCGGTTGGGCGAAGCAATGCCGACGGGGCTGTTCCGCGCGGTGATATCGCCAATCGTGGGGTTTCTGTCCGTGCTGATGGGGATCGGCGGCGGCAGTTTTGGCGTGCCTCTGATGAGCCTTCATGGAGTGTCGATGCACCGGGCCGTTGCGACGGCCGCCGGATTTGGCGCCGCCATTGCTGTGCCGTCGGTCATCGGTTTTCTGCTGCTGGATATCGCACCTGAGGGGCGTCCGTTGCTGACTGTCGGCGCTGTCAACATACCGGCCTTTGTCATCATTATTGCGATGACGTTGCTGACGGCGCCCTTGGGCGTGCGGCTGGCTCACGGGATGGACGCCAAGCCGCTGAAACGAATGTTCGGCATTTTTCTGATCTTGATCGCGCTGAACATGCTGCGTAAGGCGATGGGATGGTAAGCGGTCTGCTGCAAAAGGGCTGGGCTCGGTTTGGTCATGATCCGGCGATGGCGGCATGGGCAGGCGCGGCGCGCAGGGCGGCACTGGCGCGCATGGCCGATCCGGCGCATCGGGAGGCGTGGTTGCAATGCGGTGGAACATGGTTTGTGGGGGTGGATACGCTGCCCAATGACGCCAGCGGCGCGGTGGCAGGCAGCGGCCCGCTGACAGGGCCGGCCTTTGATACGGCGCGCGTGCTCTATGGTGATCTGCCGCTGCATGCGGGGCAGGTGTCGGTGATCTATCCGGGCTATCCACGCCCGCGCGCAAACGAAACGGACGCGGCCTTTGGCTATCGCCTGCGCAGGGACGCGGCGCATGTGGACGGTCTGTTGGCGATTGGCGCAAGCCGCGCGCGGATGCTGAAGGAGCGCCACGCCTATATCCTTGGCGTTCCGCTGACAAATGCAAGCGATGACGCCAGCCCTCTGGTTGTGTGGGAGGGCAGCCACGAGGTGATGCGCACCGCCTTTGTGGCCGCGCTGGAGGGCACGCCGCCCGCGCAGTGGGGCGAGGTTGATCTGACCGATATTTACCAAAATGCGCGCAGGGATGTTTTTGACCGCTGCAAGCGGGTGGAACTGCCCGCACAGGTCGGCGAAGCAACGCTGGTTCATCGTCTGGCGCTGCATGGCGTCGCGCCTTGGGCGGATGGTGCAGATGCGCCGGAAGAGGGCCGTATGATTGCGTATTTTCGCCCGGAATTCAGCGGGCTGGGCGCTGAATGGCTGTCGGTACGCTGACGCCACGTCAGTGTTTGCGGCGCGGGATCTGCTTGATGAAAGCGAGCGGCGCGCCTATCGTGCGCGCATTGCGTGTTCAGGGCCTTGCACCCTGTTTTCGAGATAGGAAGGACAACATCCATGACCATGTTACGCAGTTTGCGCATATCGACCGGCCAAATGCCTCGCCCGATCTTTGCCCGCTGGGCTTTGGTGGCTGTTTTGGCAATGGGGGCCGCGCCGGCACTGGCTGGCGCGCCTTTGTCGCTGTCGTTAAAAATGGGTCCGCAGGACGAGCTACGCTCGATCCGCTATTCCTGCAATGATGGAACAGAACTGAATGTGCAATACATCAACATCGGAGCCAATGCGCTGGCGATGATCCGGCTGGCAGGAGATGACCTGATTTTCGTCAACGTAATCTCGGGGTCCGGCGCGCGGTATGTATCCGGGGCGCGCGAATGGTGGACAAAGGGCGCAGAGGCAACTCTGCGTAATGAGGCGACAGGCGCGGGACCGGTAACGTGCTCGGATATGGCAGAAGCAAGCAGCAAGGGCTGACTTTGCCGCCGCGCATCGGGCGCCATTCAAACTCAGTCGGCGCGCCCCAGACGGGCGGCGCGCCCACCGCGCCTTTGGCGTAGCAGAACAGCGCGTGAGGGGAGTCCGTCCATGATCATCGCGCGTTCATCATCTGTCATCCGCGACCAACGGGTGATCTCGTCAATGCTGCGCAAGCAGCCGGTACAAATCCGCGCTTCGGGATGCACGACGCAAATCTGCACGCAGGGCGATTGCACCTCGTCCCGTGTCCAGACTGGGGGCTGGGCTGCCAGATTATCGTCGCCGTCCATCATTGCACGCTCCTTATGTGCCCGATCCTGTCCAGCACACCTTGCAGGATATACGATGCGGCGATGTTGTCGATAACCTCAGCGCGACGTTTTCGAGACGTATCCGCCTCCAATAGCGCGCGTTCGGCGGCAACGGTCGATAATCTTTCGTCCCAATACCCGATCGGCAGGTCGGTCAGGCGGCTGAAATTACGTGCAAAGGCGCGGGTCGATTGGCAGCGCGGCCCTTCGCTTCCGTCCATGTTGCGCGGCAGGCCGAGAATGACGCCGCCGATATCGCGCGCGGCGATGATTTTCAGCAGGCGGGCTGCGTCGAGGCCAAATTTGCGCCTTCGCACTGTCTCATGCGGGCTGGCGACTGACCAACGCGGGTCCGATATCGCCACACCGATCGTCTTATCCCCCAGATCAAGGCCCATCAAGCCATGCGCCGGGGGCAGGGCGGCGACATATTCGGTCAGGTCCTCAAAGATCACTGCGCCGTCTCGCGGCTTTGGGGGTCGTTGCTTTGGGCTGCCGCGCGGATCTTCTTTAGCGCCTCCGGGTCGTCTTGGAAAATACTCAGCGCCTCATCGCGGATTGCGGCGGCGCGCTCTGCCTCGCCCAGAATAACCAAAGAAGAGATCAGGCGCGCCCAATCCTCGGGCGGGCCGCCCTGTTCGGCAAGCCGCCCCATCAGCCCGTCGACCATGCCGCGAATCATCTGCTGGCGGTCCGCATCGGTCATGTCGCCTGCGGCCTGGACATCGGCGGCACTGGGACCGGGGGACGCGGGGCCGGGCGATGCGCCCAATGGGGGCAGGGTATAGCGGATGCCAGCGCGATCTGCCGCGCCCGCCGTCATGTCGCGCAGCTGCTGGACCCAGATCGCGCCCGGCGGGCTGTCGCGCAGCAACTGCTCCCACGTACGGAACGCGGCATCGGGCCGGTCGACCTGATCGTAGTAAATGCCCAGATAATAGCGTGCCTCGCGCTGGGCCGGATCTTTGGACAGCGCGGTGCGCAGCGCGGCCTCCGCCTCTTTCGAGACATAGCCGCCTGCGGCAGTGATCAGCAGATCGGCAAGGAACGCGTAATTGCCGCCGGCCGCCTGATCACCCAGCGCAGCGATCAATCGGGTCTGTGCGTCAATCGCCGCCGATGTGTTGCCAAGGCCCGCTTCATTGCGCGCCAGCAGTGCAAGACCGCGCACGTCGTCCGGACGCTTTTCAACAGCGGCGCGAAGCTGCTCAATCAACTGTGCGAAATCTTCGCCTGGGGTAATCGGCGCTTCGGGCGTGCCAAAGCGCGCCACAGCCTCGGCCTGCGGCAGCCGGTTGGCGCGGGCCGCGTCCGACGCAGCCAACCGCGCGCCGCGTGGCATATCCTGGTATCCCGGCGCACCCAGAGCCAGATATCCAGCCAGCGCCCCTGCTGTAAGCGCCACCGCCAGCACAACGGCCAGCACGGAAGCGCCGCCGCCGGGCTGCGTGACACCAGCGCCGGCCTGACGCAACTGCGAATCAGCGGATAAAATGCGCCGCGATACTTCGGTCCGCACACGCTCGGCCTCGGCAGGGGTGATGACGCCGCGCGCCAGATCCTTGTCGACGTCTTTCAACTGCACGCGATAGACGTCCAGATCATACGCCGCATGCGGCACTGCATGTTTGCGCCCGCGCAGCAAAGCGGCGGCAATCAGGCCACTGGACACCAGCGCCAAAGTCGCAGCGATAGCCCAGAACATCATGGCATTCCTCCTGTCATGCCGTCCACATAACGGCGCGCGCCGCCCGGCGAAAGGGGCGATGCGCCGGGCAGGCGCACATGGTGCCAAATGTCGCGGTTGGCACCTGTGCCGCATCGCCGTCGCATTTTGCACATCTCGTGCCGCATCGTGTATAAGGATCACGCGGCGCTGGCCTCATAAATAGTCCATTCCCGTCGCCACCCGCGAATCCATCGCAAAAGTGAGACCGCGCATGAAACGTTATTCTGCCTTCGCCGTCGCCCGTGAGGCGCTTCGCAACCATACAGGATGGGAGCGCGCCTGGGCGTCACCCGAACCCAAAAAGAAATACGATGTGATTATCGTAGGTGCCGGTGGCCATGGCCTTGCGACGGCCTATTATCTGGGCAAGAATTTCGGCATCACGAATGTCGCCGTTCTGGAAAAGGGCTGGCTGGGCGGCGGCAATACCGGCCGCAACACCACCATCATCCGCTCGAACTATCTTCAGGACCCGTCGGCCGCCATCTACGAAAAGGCCCGCAGCCTCTATGAGACGCTCAGCCAGGACCTGAACTATAACATCATGTTCAGCCCGCGGGGCGTCATGATGCTGGCCCAGACCCAAGCCGAAGTGCGCGGATACGAGCGCACGGCCCATGCCAACGCGCTGCAAGGCGTCAAGACCGAGTATATCGGCCCCCAGCGGGTCAAGCAGCTGGTCCCGATCATCAATATCGACGGCCCCCGCTACCCGGTTCTGGGCGCGATCTGGCAGGAACGTGCCGGCACGGCGCGCCACGATGCGGTCGCATGGGGATACGCCCGTGCGTGCAGCGACATGGGCATGCACATCATCCAGAAATGCGAAGTCACCGGGATCGAGCAGTCCGGCGGCAAGGTGACGGGCGTCAACACCACGCGCGGCACCATCGGCTGTGACAAGCTGGGCGTTGTCGTCGCAGGCCATTCGGGCCACTTGGCCGATATGGCCGGCTTCCGCCTGCCGATCGAGTCAGTCTCGCTTCAGGCGCTGGTCAGCGAGCCGATCAAACCCTGCATGGACGTGGTCGTGATGGCCAACACCGTCCACGGCTACATGAGCCAGTCCGACAAGGGCGAAATGGTCATCGGCGGCGGTACTGACGGTTATAACAACTACACCCAGCGCGGCGCCTTCCACCATATCGAGGAAACCGTGCGCGCATTGGTCGAAACCTTCCCGATGGTCGCGCGGCTGAAAATGCTGCGCCAATGGGGCGGCATCGTAGACGTCACCGGCGACCGTTCGCCGATCCTCAGCAAAACCCCCGTCGACGGCATGTTCGTCAATTGCGGCTGGGGCACCGGCGGGTTCAAGGCGATCCCCGGCTCCGGCTGGGGCTTTGCCGAACTGATGGCCAAGGGCCACTCCCCACTGACCGAGGCATACGGTTTGAACCGCTTCTACGAGGGCCGCTTCATTGATGAAAGCGTCGCGGCCGGGGTAGCACACTGATGGCCAAACTCATTTCCCAGAACATTCGCCCCGCGCGACACACCGCGCCCGGCGCTGATCATACCGGAGGCAAAACATGCTGATCCTGACCTGCCCCTGCTGCGGCGTAACTGGCGAGGAAACCGAATTTCACGGCGGCGGCGAGGCGCATCTGAAGCGCTTCGGCCCAGGCTCGACCGACGAGGCGTTTCACGACTACCTGTTCTCCAAGGTGAACCCCAAGGGTGTCCACCTGGAACGCTGGCGCCACAACAACGGCTGTGGCAAGTGGTTCCACGCCGCGCGCGACACCGTCACGCTGGAAGTCTATGGCACATATCCCGCCCAGACCACTCAGCCGCCGCAATCCATCAAGGACGCGATCTCGGCCAAACGCCCCGGCTGGTCGTGGAGGGAATTCGCATGATGCTTCATCTTGGTAAAAATACTCAAAATTCCAACATATCACTTTGCGCGGAGGTATCGTCATGAGCACACGTCTGGCAAATGGCGGCCGCCTTCTGGACAAGGGCCGCAAGATCGATTTCACCTTCAACGGCAAACGCATGCGCGGTTTCGAGGGCGACACAATCGCCTCTGCGCTGCTGGCCAATGATCAGATGATGGTCGGGCGCTCGTTCAAATACCACCGCCCGCGCGGCGTTGTCGCCTCTGGCGCCGAGGAGCCGAACGGCCTGGTCGGCATGGGTACCGGCGCGGATTTCGAGCCGAACCAGCGCGTTACCACGACCGAGCTGTTTGACGGGCTGACCTGCACCTCGCAGAACCACTGGCCGTCGCTCGATTTCGACGTCGGCGCAATCAACACCAAGCTGTCGCGCTTCCTGCCCGCGGGTTTCTACTACAAGATGTTCATCTACCCGCGCCCCTTCTGGAAGCACGTGTACGAGCCGATCATTCGCAAATCCGCTGGCCTGGGCCGCGCGCCCGATCAGCGTGACACCGACACTTACGAGCATTTCTATGCCTTCTGCGACGTGCTGGTCATCGGCGGCGGCGTTGCCGGCCTGCAAGCGGCCCGCGCGGCGGGTGCCACCGGCGCCAAGGTTCTGCTGATCGAGCAGACCGCCCATTGGGGCGGCCGCGCGCCGGTCGATGGCGGCACCGTGGGCGGCCAGCCTGTGGATAAGTTCGTGGATGAAATCGTGGCGGAATTGGCCGCGATGGACAACGTCACGATGCGCAACCGCACCATGGGCGCGGGCGTCTACGATCACGGCTATGCGCTTGGCTACGAGCGTGTCGGCGATCACCAGCCCGCAGCCAAGGGCCCGCGCCATCGCCTGTGGCGCATCCGCGCCGCGCAGATCGTGACCGCGACAGGCGCCATCGAACGCCCGCTCAGCTTTGCCGGTAACGATATTCCGGGTGTCATGCTGGCGTCCGCCGTGCGGGACTACGTCGTCGATTTCGGTGTCTCAATCGGCGACCGCACGGTCGTCGTTACCAATAATGACGACGCCTATCGCACCGCGATCACCCTTAAGAAGAACGGCCTGGACGTGCCTGCGATCCTGGACGCACGTGTGCCGACCCAAGACAGCCCGCTGATGGCCGAAGCCAAAGGGCTCGGCATCCGCGTTCTGATGGGCCACGGCGTATCCTCGGTTCAGGGCGGCAAGCGCGTAACAGGTGTGGGTGTCTGCTCTCAGGCCGGCGAGGGCGCCGTGCTGGAAGAGATCGCCTGCGACGCCGTCGCCATGTCCGGCGGCTGGTCGCCGGTGGTGCATCTGTGGTCGCATTGCGGCGGCAAGCTGATCTGGGACGAGGCGACAGCCGCCTTCCGCCCGGATGTGGACAATGCGCCGACTGGCGCCAAGGGCGAGGCATTCGTGACCCCCGCCGGCGCGGCCAATGGCGCGCTGTCCCTGGGCAACGTGCTGTCTGATGCAACCTCCGCTGGCGCCGCTGCGGCCAAGGCGGCAGGCCATACCGGCGATGCCGTAGCCGTCCCCGAAGTTGAGAATATCGACGAGGCGCGGATGGCTCCTGTCTGGATGATGCCGCAAGGGGCAGGCGTCAAAAAGCGTCAAAAAGCGTGGTTGGATTATCAGAACGACGTCAAGGTGTCGGATATTCAACTGGCCGCACAAGAGGGCTACGAGTCGGTCGAGCATGCCAAGCGCTACACCACGCTGGGCATGGCAACGGATCAGGGAAAGCTCAGCAACATCAACGGGCTGGCGATCCTTTCTGATGCTTTGGGTCAACCCATTCCGCAGACCGGCACGACCACGTTCCGTCCGCCTTATACGCCGATCTCGATGGCCTCGATCACCGGCGAGGCGCGTGACGAAAGGTTCATGCCGATCCGCCAGACGCCGATGTATGACTGGCACGTGGAAAACGGCGCGTTTTTCGAGCCTGTAGGCCAGTGGCGCCGCCCCTATACCTATCAGAAATCGGGCGAAACCATCGAGCAGGCGGTCAGCCGCGAGGTCAAGGCGACACGCGCCAGCCTCGGCATGCTGGACGCCTCGACACTGGGCAAGCTGGTGGTCAAGGGCAAGGACGCGGGCAAATTCCTCGACATGCTTTACACCAATATGATGAGCACGCTGAAGCCGGGGCGCTGCCGCTATGGCCTGATGTGCAGCGAGAACGGGTTTCTGATCGACGACGGCGTGGTTGCGCGGATCGACGATGATACGTTCCTGTGCCACACCACCACCGGTGGGGCCGAGTCGATCCATGGTCACATGGAGGAATGGCTGCAAACCGAATGGTGGGATTGGGACGTCTACGTCGCCAACTTGACCGAGCAATATGCCCAGATCGCCGTCGTCGGCCCGCGTGCCCGTGAAACGCTGGAAAAACTGACCGGCGACGACATCAGCGGCGAGGCGCTGCCGTTCATGGCGTGGAAGGACATCACGCTGGGCGGGATCGCGGCGCGCGCCTACCGCATCTCCTTCTCGGGCGAGCTGAGCTATGAGATCGCGGTCAAGGCGTCCGAGGGCCGGGCGCTGTGGGATGCGCTGCTGGCGGCGGGGCAGCCTGCCAACATCACCGTCTATGGCACCGAGGCGCTGCACATCATGCGGGCCGAAAAGGGCTTTATCATGATGGGGGATGAGACCGACGGCACCGTGATCCCGCAGGATCTGGGGCTGAACTGGGCGATTTCCAAGAAGAAAGACGACTATATCGGCAAGCGTGCGCAGGCCCGCAGCCATATGACCGATCCGACGCGGTGGAAGCTGGTCGGGCTGGAAACCGTCGATGGCGGTGTGCTGCCCGATGGGGCCTATGCCACCGCCGAAGGCAAGAACGCCAATGGCCAGCGCGAGACGCAAGGGCGGGTCACCTCGACCTATCATTCGCCCACGCTGGAGCGTGGCATTGCCATGGGGCTGGTGCTGAACGGGCCGGACCGGATGGGTGAGGTGCTGGAATTCCCGCGCCTTGACGGCACCGTGATGCGCGCGAAAATCGTTGATCCGGTATTCTTCGACAAGGACGGGGAGAAGCAGAATGTCTAATTCAGTCAGCGCCTTGAACGGCGCCAGCGCCACCGGGTTCGCCACGGTCCGCGATATGGGCCTGCAAGGCATGATCACCCTGCGCGGTGATCTGTCGGCGGCTGCCATCAAGAATGCCGTGAAAACCGCTGCAGGCGGCGACATGCCGAGCGCGGGCCACATCAGCCTGAGCGATGCGGGCTCTGCCGCGTGGATGTCACCGGACGAGCTGCTGATCGTCGTGCCCTATGCCGACGCCGACGCCAAGCTGGCCGAGATCACCAAAGGGATGGGGGACGCGCATCACATGGCGGTCAACGTCTCGGACGCGCGCTGCATGTTCGCCGTCAGCGGCGACGATGCGCTGGTACGCGAGGCATTGGCCAAGCTGATGCCGGTCGATCTGTCGCCTGCTGCGTTCAAGATCGGCCAGTTCCGCCGCTCGCGCATGGCGCAGGTGCCGGCCGCAGTGTGGATGGCTGATACCGGAGAGGCACGCATCGTCTGTTTCCGCTCGGTCGCGCAGTATGTGTTCGACCTGTTGAAAGGCGCCACCGCGCCGGGCAGCGAAGTGCGGTACATGGCGCGATAAACCCTGCTTTGGGCAGGAAAATTCCCCCGCGCCAGATACTGGTGCGGGGGGTTTTATTTGTCTGCCGGACCGACGCGCAAGCCTCTTTGTATTGCGCGGCTGGAACCTTACCGACACCCTTGACGTTGCGGTAATAAGGCTACCATCTAGGAGCCATCTGAATTTGCACTTTAAAGGGGGCTAATCCATGCCATTCGAACTTCCTGATCTTCCCTATGCTCACGACGCTCTGGCCGGTAACGGCATGAGCAAGGAGACGTTGGAGTACCATCACGACATCCACCACAAGGCATATGTCGACAACGGTAACAAGGCGATCGCCGGCACAGAATGGGAGGGCAAATCCCTCGAAGAAATTATCAAGGGTACCTACGACGAAAACGCCGTAGCCCAGTCCGGCATCTTCAACAACATCAGCCAGCTTTGGAATCACAACCAGTTCTGGGAAATGATGAGCCCCGGCAAGCCCAGCATGCCGTCCGAAGTGGAAGCCGCGCTCAAGGACAGCTTTGGCAGCGTCGACGAATTCAAGAAGGAATTCTCGGCTGCAGGCGGTGGTCAGTTTGGTTCGGGTTGGGCTTGGTTGGTCAAGGACAAGGATGGCGGCCTGAAAGTCACGAAAACTGAAAACGGTGTGAATCCGATCTGCTTTGGTCAAACTGCCCTGCTCGGTTGCGACGTATGGGAGCATTCATATTACATCGACTTCCGCAACAAGCGCCCTGCGTATCTGGATAACTTCTTGAGTTCACTGGTGAATTGGGAAAACGTGGCGAGCCGCATGTAAACTGCGTCTACCCAAGAGGTCGGCCCCCGGTGGAGCGTTCCAGCGGGGGCTTTTTTGTGTTCGGGAGGAACTGCATGGGCCGCCGCGCTGTTTTTCTTCTGCGGATACAATGAAAACGGAGGATACGACATGGCTGAGCTGAAAACAGGGACGTGGGTGCTGGTGTGCGATGGTGAAAAGGCGCTGTTTCTGCGTAATGATGGGGACGCTCAGGCGCCCGATTTGAATGTCGTACGCATCGACGAGCAGGACAATCCCAAGGACATCGACCAGTCCGCCAACAGACCGGGCCGCATGGCCGATAATGGTCCGGGCCACCGGTCGGCCTTTGACGATACCGACTGGCACGAGCTGGCCAAGGAAAGGTTTGCAAGCGATCTGGCGGATCGTCTGTACAAACAGGCACATCGGGGCGCATTTGATCACATAGTGATCGTCGCCGCTGCAAGAACACTGGGCGCCCTGCGCGGCGAGTTGCACAAGGAAGTCACGGACAAGATTATTGCCGAGATTGATAAGGATCTGACAAATCATCCGTTGGATGAGGTCGAGCAGATGATCAAGAAACACCTCGCCCAGATCTAGCGTTTGGCACAGGTTCCCACCCGTCTGGGGCAATGGTGGACCGCGCCCCTTCCTAAGCCTATGCGGCTGGGATATGCAGCTAGACAGGCATCACACATGTTTAAGGGGCGCGGGCAGCATGACAGACGAGGCAAAGGGCGTCCTTGCCATGATTGGCGCATGCACCGTCTGGGGCCTGTCCGGCATATATTACAAGGTGCTCGACCATGTGCCCCCCATTGAAATTCTCAGTCACCGCACGTTTTGGGGGTTTGTTTTCTTTGTCATCGTCCTGCTGTTTCAGGGCCGCCTGAAAGCGCTCCCCGCGGCAGTGGCAACAAGGCGTTCGTTTGCGATCGTCGCCTTCGCAGCGTTTGTCATTTCGCTGAACTGGTTTGTTTTCATCTCGTCCATCCAGCTGGGGCATGCCACGGACGCATCGCTGGGATACTATATCTTTCCGCTTGCCGCTGTCCTGCTGGGGGCGATCTTTTACCGGGAAAAGCTGAACCGCGCGCAACTGATCTCGGTCGGATTGGCGACTTGCGCGGTAGTGGTCCTGTCTGTGGGGCTGCAAGTCACTCCATGGGTGGCGCTGGTGCTCGCGCTGTCATTCGGTCTTTATGGCGTGGTCAAGAAAAGCCTGTCTATTGGCCCGGTCGTCTCTGTCACCGCCGAGGTGGCCATGCTCACACCCTTTGCACTGGCGTTCCTGGCGGTGGTCCATTCGCGCGGCGACGGGCATTTCGGCACGGACCTTGTGACATCACTGATGCTGGCCTTTGCTGGTATCCTGACGGCCATTCCGCTGATCCTGTTCTCGTACGCTACGCGCCGGGTGTCTCTGGCGACCATCGGCCTGGTGCAATATCTGAACCCGACGCTGCAATTTCTGGTGGCGACGCTGATCTTCCGCGAGGCGTTTACCCTGTGGCATGCCATCGCCTTTGCCATGATCTGGACCGCATTGGCGATCTACACTGCCTCGTCGCTGCGCCGGGGCAGGGCGGCGCGCAAGGCGGCAAGGGCGGCAGGCACGTCCGGTACGGTCATATAACCGCCCGAAAGGTCCGTCCCGGCAAAGCCTTCGTTCACGACATGCTCCAGCAATGCGGTCAGAGGACGCCAATAGTTGTCGATGTCCAGCAGGATTACCGGCTTTTCATGCAGTCCCAACTGGCGCCACGTCAGCACCTCGAACAGCTCGTCCAGTGATCCGGCGCCGCCGGGCAGCAGCAGGAACGCATCGGCGTTCATGAACATGACCTTCTTGCGCTCGTGCATCGTCTCGGTCACGATATGGTCCGCACCGGCATCTGCCTCCAGCCCGACCAGATGGTGGGGGATCACACCCAGCGTTGCGCCGCCCGCCTTTATTGCTGCGCGCGCACAGCGCCCCATCAGCCCGACATCGCCCGCGCCATAGACCAGCCGCCAGCGTTCCTGTGCCAGCGCGGTCCCCAGATCGTCCGCGGCAGCGCCATATCGGGCGCGCGCGCCCTCACGTGCGCCGCAAAAGACACAGATTGACGGAGTGCGCATGTTAGACCTGCCTATTGATACTTGTTATTTTGACCGGTGATACCGCTGTTGGTAGGTTCAGGCAACAAGGCGGCGTTCTGCGCGCCACACGGCAGGGATCGGAGGCCGGAAGCATGACCAATCCGTCAGCAACCCGCGATGCTCGCATAGGCAAAGCTGCCATTGCGGCAGGTGTCGCGGTGTTGGCCGTCGTGGCGCTCTATCTGGCCGGCCTCATCGGGCCTGGAACAGAGCATGACGGCGATCCTCTGGACAGCTCGCACGACAGTGCCGCGCTGCAACCCGTGCCTGATGGCCAGCCAGCGCCGCAGTTGGCAGAAACCACCGGGCAAGCCGCTGAAACGCCGCCTGCGCCGCAAATCGACATCTTTCGCTTGCAGCCCGACGGCGAAGCGCTGGTTGCAGGACAGGCCGCGCCCGGTTGGACCATACAGATCCTGCTGGATGGCACAGTGCACAGCACTGCGACACCGGGCAGCGACGGCAAATTCGCAACCTTTCTGAGCCTGCCGAACGCGACGGGTCCGCGCGTTCTGTCGCTGCGGATGCTTTATGTAGATGACCGCACGCAGATTGAGGGCACACAGCAGATTGTCGTCGCACCAGCGCCCCCCGCAGCAGTTGCCGCCGTAGAGGTCGCCTCCGAACAGCCAGAGCCGGAGGGTATCGACCCGGCGGACACCGCTGCGCCCCAGCCGGAAGAGGATACCGCCGATGCAGTCGCAGCCGCAGACACCGGTTCAGGCACCGCTACGTCGCAGGTGTCCGGCGACGCGTCTAAGATCGTGATGATGACCGATGCCGATGGCGCCAGGGTTCTGCAAGCCCCAGATACGGAAACCGCACCGCGTGTTTTGTCCAACGTCGCGCTCGATACGATCAGCTACTCAAGCGACGGTGGCGTTCAGCTTGCCGGGCGCGCGGTGGGCAAAGGCAGCGTGCGCGTCTACCTCGACAACCGCCCCATAACCCTGTCGCCCATCGCGGTGGATGGCACGTGGCGCATGTCCCTGCCAAAGGTCGATGCTGGCGTCTACACCCTGCGCATTGACGAACTTACACCCAGCGGCACGGTCGCCAGCCGCGTCGAGACCCCCTTCAAGCGAGAAGACCGCACGCTGCTGGCTGAATTGCAGGACACAGGCGCGCCCGATCAGGACACGCCCGCCGCAGATACCCAGCCCCAGACGATCCGCGTGATGACCGTGCAGCCGGGCAATACGCTCTGGGCGATCTCGCGCGAGACATATGGCGAAGGTCTGCTCTATGTCCGTGTGTTTGAGGCCAACGCAGAGCGGATCCGCAACCCGGATCTGATTTATCCCGGACAGGTCTTCACCTTGCCCGACTGACACTGTCAACAGCTTGAAAATACTCAAATACGGACGCCAGCCACCGGGTATTCAGGGGCCGCGGGGCGCTTGCGCTGGATATCCGGGCGTCCACGGCCTATCTGGTGTCACTTGCACCAGATAAAAGAGCCGTCATGCGCCCCCTTTCCGCCGAGCCCCCGCAAACAAATACCGAAAGACACGCCTCCGGCTGGGCGACGATCATGCGCGTCGTGCCCTATCTGTGGCCCAAGGTTGGCGGCGCATGGGTCAAGCGGCGCGTGGTGCTGGCCCTCACCGCTCTGTTCGCGGCCAAGCTGATCGCGGTTGGCACGCCGTTTTTCTACAAGGCAGCGGTCGATACGCTGTCAGGTGACGCCAGCGCAGACGCGGCCTGGACGCTGGGCGCCGGGGCTATCGGGCTGACCGTTGCGTATGGCGTGGCGCGGCTGATGAACGTGGGCCTGCAACAGTTGCGCGACGCGCTGTTCGCCCCGGTGGGCCAACGTGCGCTGCGCAAAGTGGCGCTGCGCACGTTCCGCCATATACATGCAATGTCGATGCGATATCATATCAGCCGCAAGACGGGTGGCCTGAGCCGCATCATTGAACGCGGCGTCAAAGGCGTGGATTTTCTGTTACGCTTCCTGATTTTCTCGATTTTTCCGCTGATACTTGAGCTTTTCCTCGTCGGTATCATTCTCTGGGCGGCGTTTGATTTTTGGTATCTGGTCGTGGTGGTGGTCATCATCGCGCTATATGTCGCGTTCACCTTCAAGGTGACGGAATGGCGCGTGAAACTGCGCCGCGAGATGAACGATCAGGACACCGATGCCAACCAGAAGGCCGTCGACAGCCTGCTGAATTATGAGACGGTCAAATATTTCGGCGCCGAGGATCGCGAAGCGGCGCGCTATGATGTCGCCATGGCAGGGTACGAGCGCGCAGCGGTGCGTACCTCATACTCGCTTTCGGTTCTCAATTTCGGCCAATCGCTGCTGATTACGACCGGCCTTGTGATCGTCATGGTCATGGCCGCCATCGGCGTGCAGAACGGCACGCTGACGGTGGGCGATTTCGTCATGGTCAACGCCTATATGATCCAGATCACCATGCCGCTGAACTTCCTTGGCACGGTCTACCGCGAGATCCGCCAGAGCCTTGTCGATATGGGCGAGATGTTTGGCTTGCTGGATCAGGCACCTGACGTGTCGGACGCCCAAGACGCAGCGCCTCTCAAAATCACCGGCGGCAAAGTCGAGCTGCGCGATGTGCATTTCGGCTATGACGCGGACCGCGAAATCCTCAAGGGCGTCAGCCTGACCGCCGAGCCGGGGCAGACCGTTGCCATTGTCGGGCCGACCGGGTCGGGCAAATCCACTATCGGGCGTCTGCTCTTCCGGTTTTATGACGTGTCGCAGGGCGCGCTGCTGATTGACGGGCAGAATGTGCGCAGCGTTTCGCAGAAAAGCTTGCACAATGCGATCGGCGTCGTGCCGCAGGACACGGTCCTCTTCAACGACACTATCGGCTATAATATCGCCTATGGCCGCGAGGATGCGACACAGGCCGAAGTGATCGAGGCTGCGCGCGCCGCGTCGATCCATGACTTCATCGTTTCGCTGCCGGACGGCTACGACACCACCGTGGGCGAGCGCGGGCTAAAACTGTCGGGCGGCGAAAAGCAGCGGGTTGGCATCGCCCGCACCCTGCTGAAAGATCCGTCGATTCTGCTGCTGGACGAGGCGACCAGCGCGCTGGACACCGCGACCGAGCGTGACATTCAGGGCGCGCTGGCACGCGCAGGGCAGGGCCGCACCGTTCTGATCATTGCGCACCGGCTTAGCACCGTGGCGGACGCGGACCGCATCATCGTGCTGGATGACGGGCATATCGTCGAGGATGGGACGCATTCCGGGCTGCTGGAGGCGGGCGGACACTATGCGGGGCTTTGGCGGCGCCAGCAGTCCGACGAGGCCGCCTGATGGCCGGAAAGGACCGGCCCCACACGCCTGATGGCCGCTATTTCGTGGCGCGCGGACGGCTGAACCGCTGCACGAACCCAGCGCTGGATGACACCACCCGCCGCGCGGGTATCAAGGCGCTGATGCAGGCGCGCCGTGCTACCATGCAGGCAGGCAGCGATCAGGCGGCCATGCGCGCGGCGCGCGCCGCCGTCGATGCGGCCAAGATCCGTCTGGGCGAACGCGGCCCGGTCTGGTGGGATGGCGGCGCCCCGGACGAGGCCGGGAACACCCCGGCAGACAGCAGCTATGCTGATTGGTGGGCTGATCTGGACGATGTCACCCGCGCGCGCGGGCGTTGACGCCGCAAGCCACTGGATACTTATTCTGCGGCGCGGAGCGGCCGTTTCGGATGCTCTGCGGTGTTTTCTTCTATCTCATCAGGGCTGCTGCGCACCTTCAGGATGCGCTTGAGATCATCCAGTTGCAGATCCTTCCCCACAACATTCATGTAATCCGAGGGCGCTGCCGGTTGGCTGCCATCGTCCCAGATAATTTCAGGTGCAGCTTTGCCGCGTGCGGCGCGTTGCAGCGACCAGTCGCGCGCGGCACGGCTGGTGCGGCCCATCGACAGCGCTGCCGCCGCACGCGCCAGCCATCCGGCATAGGTGGCCAGCCAGACCCGCAATGCCAGCATCGATGGGGTAAAGATCAGCGTCAGAACGGTAGCGATGCCCAGGCCGAACACCACCGCTGTCGCCAGTTGCTTCCACCACAGCGCGGTCGGGCTGTTAAAGCTGTAGCCGCCATTCACGAAATCCAAGGACAGGCCGAACATCATCGGCGCAAGGCCCGCCATGGTCGTGATCGTGGTCAGCAGAACAGGCCGGATACGCGCCTCGGCGGTGCGGGTGATCGCCTCGATTCGGGGCATATAGCGGCTGAATTCCTGATAGGTATCAATAAGAACGATGTTGTTGTTCACCACGATCCCGGCCAGCGCCACGATCCCGGTGCCGGTCATGATGATCGAAAATGTCTGCCCCATCACCAGCATCCCGATCAGCACGCCGGTGGTGGACAGCACCACCGCCAGCAGCACCAGAACCGCGTTATAGACGCTGTTGAACTGCGCCAGCAGGATGATGAACATCAGGCCGAGGGCGCCCAGAAACGCCTTTTGCAGGAAGGCACCGGATTCCTCCTGATCTTCCTGATCGCCGGTCCATTCATACGCGATTCCGGTGGGCAGGGCGCCGCTCTCCAGCCACTCGGTCAGGTGGGCAATCCGCTCGTTCGCGGTCAGCGGTTGGGTCGTCTCGGTGCCGTCGGGGCTGATGGTGGCGACGGTCATGCCGGACGTGACGGCGGCCTTGACGTCGAAAAACCGGGTCTGGTCGATCCGGTCGATCTGGGCGAGCTTCTCGACCGGCTGGCGTGTGATGAAATTGCTCAGCGGCACCAGCCCCTGATCGGTGCGCACCTTCAACGTATCCAGAGTGCTGAGAACGCGGTCTTTTTCCGGCACGCGGGCGCGAATGTCGATCTCCTCGTCCGAGGAGGGCACGCGCATCGTGTCCAGAAACAGGCCCCGCGTGACCAGTTGCACCATGCCGCCGACGGTGGCCACATCGGCGCCGAAACGGCCGGCTTTTTCGACATCGACGTCGATCTGCCAGTCGATGCCGGGCAGGGGCAGGGTGTCTTCAACCAGTCTCAGCCCTTTCGTCGCCTCGAATTTCTTGCGCACGATTTCCGTCGCTGCCATCAGTTGCGCCCAATTGTCGCTCTTGAGGCGCAAATGCACAGGCTTGGCCGAGGCGGGGCCGCCGGTCTGGGCCAGAATCTCGATCTTGATGCCGGGAATCTGGCTCAGTTTGGTTGTGAGATCCTCGATGATCAGATCGCCATCGACCGCAGGATCGCTGATCTGTCGGTTCCAAAAACCCCAGAGCCAAGGCTCGGTCGTGGTCGGACGGTCTTCCCATGCGGTGGTTTCGAACTGGACCTGACCGATAGTGTCGCGGGGCGGCTGCGCGCCGCCGGTGTTGCTGTTCAGCCCGCCATCGCCAGCAAAGGCGAAGGCTGATTCGATGCCCCGTTCGGCCAGCACGACCTGTTCCACCTGGCGAACCAGATCGTCCTTTTGCTCCAGCGACAGGTTGCCGCGTGCGCGCACATAGACAATACCCTGCTCGGGCTCGGATTCGACGAAAAATTCGGTGCCGTTATTGTTGTTCATGTAAAAGATCAGCGTCGTGCCGACGATGATGAACACGGCGCCGAAGGCGACCAGCGGCATGACCGGGTTGCCCACGATGGCGTGGATCGCCCAGCCGAACGGGCTGCGCCGATACCCTGCGCGCACCCGCTCGCGGCGGCGTGGCAGCACCCGCATGCCGATGCGCCGGACAGCGCCCGAGACCCGGCGCCAGCCAGCCATGAGGCCCAGCAGGATCGCAATGACGCCAGCCACTGCCAACGCGCCCAGCACGGCCACGAGGGCCAGTAGGGCAAAGGCGGTGGCCAGCGACGGAATGACCGATCCGAGAATTGCGGACATGTCCATGGCGGCAAAGGTGGCCTGCACCAGCGACAGCAGGGTCGGCACGGCGGCACCGGCGGTGGCCACAGCCAGCGCCGCAATCGGAAACAGCGCCAGATGCCACAGCCACCAGCCGTCCGCGATCTGCGCGGTGCGGGCGTTGAACCAGTTTTCCAGCCGCCCGGTGACACCGCCGAGAACCGGCAGATAGACCAGCGCGACCAGCAGGGACGCTGACAGAACGAAAATCATCGTGACCGGCAGCATCCCCATGAACTGCCCCGGCACGCCCGGCCAGAACAGCATCGGCAGGAACGCACACAGCGTTGTCGCGGTCGAGCTGACGATGGGCCAGAACATGCGTTTTGCGGCCTCGACATAGGCTGTCATCGGCCCCGAGCCTTCGGTTATCCGCCGGTCGGCATATTCGACCACGACGATCGCGCCGTCCACCAGCATGCCGACGGCCAGGATCAGGCCGAACATCACGATATTCGAGATGGTGATGCCCATCACGGCCATCAGCGCAAAGCACAGCAGGAACGATGTCGGAATGGCAAACCCCACCAGCAGCGCGGGGCGGATGCCAAGCGTCGCCAGCATTACGATCATCACCAGCGCGATGGCCGTCAGCACCGATCCTTCCAGCTGGCGCACCATCGAACCGACGGTGCGCGACTGATCGTTCGACGCGCCCACGGTCACGGCAGCCTTCAGCCCCTCGGGCCATGCGTCCTGCGCTTCGGCCACGCTGCTGCGCACCTGTGCGGCAGTGTCTATGATGTTGAAGCCCTTGCGCTTGACCACCTGCAACGCAACGGTATTCTGTCCGTTGAAACGCGCGGTGCCGGCACGGTCCTCGAAGGTCAGGTTGATCTGCGCCAGATCGCCCAGCGTGACAACGCGGTCGCCGTTGGTTTTGACCGGCAGGTTATAGATATCGCGCGTGCCCTCGAACGACGACGGAATCTTGACCGCAAAGGCGCCGTTCTCGCTGCGCAGCTCGCCAGCTGCGACCAGCAGATTGTTATTGCGCACCACATTGATCAGCTCGCCCGCCGTGATGTCGTAGGCTTCCAGGCGCAGTGGGTCGATCACCACCTCGACCAGTTCGTCGCGGTTGCCGGCGATACCGGCCTCCAGCACCGGCTCCAGCCCCTCAAGGCGGTCCTGAAGGTCATTTGCGACGCGCGCCATGGTGCGTTCGGGCACATTGCCGGTGAGGTTGACGATCAGGATCGGAAATTCGCTGAAGTTGATTTCGGTCAGTGAATATTTCTCGGCCCCGTCGGGAAATTTGGCCTCGGCGGCGCTCATCGCGTCGCGCACGTCGGCCATGACGCGGGTCTTGTCCCAGCCAAATTCGAATTCCAGCGCGACACCGGCATAACCTTCGGCGGCGGTGCCGGTCATGTCCTTAAGCCCGTCCAGATCGCTCAGCTCGGTCTCCATGACCTTGACCAGCAGCTTTTCGCTGTCCTCGGCGGAAATGCCCGGAAAGATGACCGAGACGAACAGCGCCGGGATCTCGATATCCGGCTCGCCCTCCTTGGGCAGGCCGACATAGGCCAGCGTGCCGGCCAGCAGGCTGAGCACGATAAAGGCCAGCACCATGCGCGCACGGCTGGCGGCCCAGTCGACGATGCCGGTCATTGTGCAGTGTCCTCATAGCTGGCCGCGACCGGCACGCCTGCGACGACATATTCCTGCCCGATCACGATGACATCGGCGGCGTCCGGCAGGCCCGTGACCCAAATACCCTCGGCAGTGTCGCGGGTCAGTACTACGGGGACAAAATCGGCGGCACTATCCGCAGTGACGACGCGCACGCCCAGCGTACCCTCGTCATTCAGGGTGAGCGCCGATTGCGGTAGCAGGTGCGCCGGCGTACCGTCCGAGGCGATCACTATTTCGGCGGTCTGACCGTCGCGCAGGGATAAATCTGCGTTTTCGGCTGTGATTTCGATGCGAAAGGTGCGGGTTTCGGGGTCGGCCGCGCGCGCCACAAAGGTCACGGCGCCGCTGACGTTCTGGCCGCCCACCAGTCGCGCCTGCGCGTCTGCGCCCAGCTCGACACGGGCGACGTCTGCCTCTGAGATAAAGCCGACCAGCTTGATCGGGTCCAGCTGGATCACGGTTGCGCACAGCGCGCCGGGTTGCAGCAGGCTGCCCAGCTCGGCTGTGTCCGTCTCCAGCAGGCCGTCAAACGGTGCGGTGATATCGAGGCGAGCCAGCTCCTCCTCGGCAGCGGCAACGCCGGCCTCGGCGCCTTCGATCCCGGTGCGGGCAGCGTCCAGCCCCGATTTTGCGGCCTGAACCGCCGCCTCTCCGGCGCTGAGCGCGGCGCGCGTGGCCGCAACGCGCGTGTCGGACGCAAAACCGCTTTGGCCCAGCGTCGTGGCAGCGGTATTGTTCAGCTGCGCCTCGGCCAGCCGCGCCTCTGCCTCGGCCAGTCGCGCCTGCGCTTCGGGCACGCGCGTTTCTGCCTCTGAGCGGCGGGCGCGGGCCTCGGCCAAAGCAGCATCGCGTGTGCCCGGGGCAAGGCGGCAAAGCGTTTGACCCGCCTCGGCAAAGCTGCCTTTGCGCAGGGGGGCGCTGATCACCTTGCCCGAGGTTTCGGCGCGCACTTCGACCTGCCGGTCGGCCTGTGTCTGGCCGCGCAGCACCACGGCGCTGTCGATGTTCTGCGCGCGGCTGTGGATGGCGATGACGCCGATCGTGCCCGGCGCGCTCTGTTCGGCACCGTCTGGCGCAGGTGCTGTTGCTTCGGTTTTTGATTGCAGGCGCAGGGTGTTGGTCAGCCATTCACGTTCGAAAACGAAGGCGTAGATCGCCAGCGACACGGCGATCGCCGCGAGGATCGAAAACAGACGCATGAAACACCCTTAGACAGTTCCCCGCGCTGATAGCGCAGATTGTGCGCGGCGTCACAGGTTTCTTGTACCCTTGATACGGTCCCTGATACAGATCGGATCGCCCTCTGGCCGTCTTGCGCGAAAAGCCGCGCGGCGCGCGGCCCTTGGCAGGCGCGGCATGACACGCTAAGAGGGGCAAAACCGCAGCAAGGCAAGGCAGGCGCCCCCAGTGAGTGACAGCGACAGTTTCATCGAAGAGGTCAGCGAAGAGGTCCGCCGTGATCGCCTGTTCGGCCTTATGCGCCGCTATGGCTGGATCGCGATCCTTGCGGTCATCGTTTTGGTCGGCGGCGCCGCTTACAATGAATGGCAAAAGGCCCAAAACCGCGCACAGGCCGAGGCGCTGGGCGATGCCATGATGGCCGCTATGGAAGCAGACGACAGTAGCGCCCGCACGGCTGATTTGGACAAGGTGTCCGCCGCCGGACCGGGCAGCCGCGCCGTGATCGCCATGCTGGCCGCCGCCGAAGCGCTGGAGGATGATCCCGACGGCGCGCAGCAGCGCCTGCTGCGTATCGCACAAGATCAGGACGTCTCGTCCATATATCGCCAGATCGCCACGCTGAAGGCTGTGATGATTCCGGGCGGAGGCATGGACGCAGACGCGCGGCGCCAGCAACTGGACGGTTTGGCGCTGGGCGGGGGTGTGGTGCGACTATTGGCCGAAGAACAGCTGGCTTATCTCGACATCGAGGAAGGCGACAGGGGCGCGGCAGCCGATCGCCTTCGCGATATTGCTGGCGCTGCGGATGCAACGCCGGGCTTGCGCCGCCGAGCGACACAAGTGATTGTAGCGCTGGGCGCAGATGTGGATCCGGCCCTGATAGACGCAGATGCGGAAACCGGCGATGATGCCACCGCACAGGACAGCGCCGCAGACACCGCAACTGGCGAATAAGCCAATGCGTGGATTTTGCAGCACAAGCGAAGACGAAAAGAGGAATGCCCGCGGTGACACGTAATGGAACGATCATTGGCCTCGTCGCGTCTGCGATGTTTCTGGCTGCCTGCTCCGAAAAACAAGTGATCCTGCCGGGCAAGCGCGAAGGCTTGCGCGAGGTACTGGTCACAGATCAGGCCGAAGCAGCGGCAAGCGAGGTTGTCGGCGCGGCTGGCCCCAACGTGGTAGCGCCTGTGCGCCTGCCGGGCGCATCCGTGAACGCAAGCTGGACCCAGCGGATTGGCACCCCCGCCACGCGTGCGGCCCATCCCAGCCTCAGCGCGGCGCCCAGTCGGATCTGGTCGGCCTCCATCGGCGCGGGCGACAGCGCGCGCGCGCGCATCACGGCAGATCCGGTGGTTGCGGGCGGGCGCATCTTTGCGATGGACGCCAACGCGCAGGTCAGCGCACACAGCACCAGCGGCGCCGCCCTCTGGACCGCCAATCTTGTTCCGGCGACCGATTCGCCCAAAGACGGCAGTGGCGGCGGCTTGGCGTATGGTGACGGCAAGGTTTTCGCATCGACCGGGTTTGGCCGCATTACCGCATTGGACCCGGCCACCGGGCGCACGATCTGGCAGCAGGAACTGCTGGAGACCGGCACAGCCACACCGACCGTCATGGGCAAGCTGGTCTATATCGTCGCGGGCGACGAAACCGCATGGGCGCTGAACACCGACACGGGCCGCATCGAATGGCGGCTGGTGGCCACGCCCAATATCAATAACATACTGGGCGGCCCCGCGCCGGCCCTGTCGGACAAATACGCCGTCTTTGCCTTCGGCTCGGGCGAGGTGCAGGGCGCGTTCCGCCAAGGCGGTCTGCGGATGTGGGATGCCTCTATCGCCGGGCGCCGCGTCGGCCTGGCCCAAAGCCGGATGAACACGATTGCCGGTGACCCGGTGATTTACGGCGACCGCGTTTATGTCGGCAATCAGTCGGGTCGCATCGCAGCGCTGCAACTGGCCAATGGCCAGCGCCTCTGGACCGCAAATGAGGGGCCGATGAACCCGGTCTGGCCGACGGATGATTCGATATTCTTTGTCTCGGACAAGAACGAACTGGTACGCCTGCGCGCGGCCGATGGCAGCCGCGTCTGGGGCGCAAAACTGCCCTTCTTCGTCAAGGACAAGCCCAAGCGTCAAGCCGAGGTTTTTGCCCATTACGGTCCCGTCATGGCGGGCGGCCAACTGGTCGTGGCGTCCAATGACGGCTACCTGCGGTTCTTTGATCCGACCTCGGGCGCTTTGCGCGGCAGTGTCGCGGTTCCGGGTGGCGCCACGACGAACCCGGTCGTCGCGGGCGGTGTTCTGTATGTCGTGGGCACGAACGGCCAACTGCACGCTTTCCGCTGACCGCGGTTTGCTGTAACACGGCGGCTTGATCCGTCTCGGAGCGCCAAAATGACTTTCAGCCTCGCTATCGTGGGGCGCCCGAATGTGGGCAAATCCACGCTTTTCAACCGCCTTGTCGGCAAGCGTCTGGCGCTGGTCGATGACCAGCCCGGCGTTACGCGCGATCTGCGCGAGGGCGCGGCGCGTCTGGGCGATCTGCGCTTTACCGTGATCGACACGGCCGGTTTGGAAGAGGCGACAGACGAATCGCTGCAAGGGCGCATGCGCAAACTGACCGAGCGGGCCGTCGATATGGCCGATATCTGCCTGTTCATGATCGACGCGCGCACCGGCGTGACGCCCACCGATGAGGTGTTCGCGGAAATCCTGCGCAAGCGGTCAAAACATGTGATCCTGGCGGCCAACAAGGCCGAAGGCTCCGCCGCCGATGCGGGCGTTATCGAGGCTTACGGGCTGGGGCTGGGCGAGCCTATCCGCCTGTCCGCCGAACACGGCGAGGGGTTGAACGATCTTTATTCGATCCTGATGCCGCTGGCTGACGGGTTCGAAGAACGCGCCGCGGCTGATGCGCCTGACGTGGATGTCCCGGTTGACGATGACGACCCGGACGCGCCGCGCGTTCCGACCGCGAAAAGGCCTTTGCAGATCGCTGTTGTCGGCAGGCCCAATGCCGGAAAATCAACACTGATCAACAAGATACTGGGCGAAGATCGCCTTCTGACCGGGCCCGAGCCGGGGATCACCCGCGACGCCATATCGCTTCAGATCGAATGGGACGGGCTGCATACGCGGATCTTTGACACAGCGGGCATGCGCAAGAAGGCGCGCGTGCAGGAAAAGCTGGAGAAGCTCAGCGTCAGCGACGGTTTGCGCGCGGTGAAATTTGCCGAGGTGGTGATTGTTCTGCTGGACGCCGCGATCCCGTTCGAGCAGCAGGATCTGCGCATCGCCGATCTGGCCGAGCGCGAGGGGCGGGCCGTGGTCGTTGCCGTCAACAAATGGGATCTGGAGCCGGAAAAGCAGCAAAAACTGCGCGATCTGCGCGAATCGTTCGAGCGGCTCTTGCCGCAACTGCGCGGTGCGCCGATGGTGACCGTCTCGGCCATGACAGGCAAAGGGCTGGACCGCTTGCGCGCGGCGGTGGAAAAGGCACATGACGTCTGGAATCGCCGCGTCACCACAGCGCAGCTCAACCGTTGGCTCACCGGCATGCTGGAGGCACATCCGCCCCCCGCGCCCGGCGGCAAGCGGATCAAGATGCGCTACATGACGCAAGCCAAGACCCGTCCGCCCGGATTTGTGGTCATGTGCAGCCATCCCGAAAAGCTGCCGGAAAGTTATACGCGTTATCTGATCAACGGCCTGCGCGTGGATTTCGACATGCCCGGTACGCCGATCCGCCTTTATATGCGCAGCCAGTCGGACAAGAACCCCTACAAGGCCAAGAAGAAGGCCGGCCCGTCCAGCCTGCGCAAACATCTGGGCAAACCGCCGAAATAGGGCGGCAATTTTTCGCGACCAAGCGTGTCAGGCTTGCGGCGTCAGGGGCGCTTGATGTTCCCGATGGCAAGAGCAGCGAGCAATGCGGCGCCCATGGCGGCGGTGATCAGTACCGCCGTCGCGCCGCCCTGCCAGTTTTGCACGCATACAGCGATCAGCGCCCAGATCACACCGACCAAATATCCAAAAGCATCGGGGCGTTTGCGCGCGATCAGCACGGCCAGAACCAGCGCCAGCAGTAACGACAGAATGGCGGCGGGGATCTGGCCCATCACGCCATAGCCCGCGGCCATCAGGCCCAGCGATACGGACGAAGCTGCTGTCAGCCAGCCTGCGTAAAGCGCAACAGGCGCGCGGCCCAGCCACGCATTTGTGCCCCCACCCTGAGGCGCGCGCAGTATCGCAAATGCGGCGAACGCCAACATCACCCAGATCAGGATTGTCGCCCAGACTGCGCTGGTCTGTGCAATCGGGAGCCATGTCGCGCCCACCACCAGTGACAAGATCAGCGGCAGGCGCATCGGTGCCCATCGCGTGTCGGTCGACTTCTTCCAGGCGCCATAAGCCGCGCCGATGATCAGCCAAAGGTAGATCAGCCCCCAGATGCCAAAGGCATATCCGGCCGGCTGCACCGGCGGATCGACTTGGGGAATGGGGAACTGATTTGCATCAAATCCGCCAAAGCCCGGCGCCAGCAGCGGCGACAGGGCAAAGGCGAGGGCGGCAAGCAGCACGAGAACAGGCATCACGATCGCAGACATGGCGGCATCCTTCTATTCGGGCGGTTGCAGGCCGCCCGATTTGCGACTTAGCGCGCCATTCCCCGGGTCAAGCGCGAATAGGTCGTCAGACCAGCACGCCCTCGGCGCTCAGCACCGATTTTCCGCCCAGGTAGGGCTGCAGCGCCTCGGGCAGGCGCACCGCGCCGTCGGCCTGCTGGCCGTTTTCAAGGACCGCGATCAGGCAGCGCCCGACAGCCAACCCCGAGCCGTTCAGCGTGTGCACGAATTGCGGCTTGCCGCCATCGGCGGGCTTGAACCGCGCATTCATCCGGCGCGCCTGAAAATCGCCGCAGACCGACACCGAGCTGATCTCACGATAGGTATCCTGCCCCGGCAACCATACCTCGATGTCGTGGGTGCGCCGCGCGCCAAACCCCATGTCGCCGGTGCACAGCACGATGGTGCGGTAGGGGATGCCCAGCTTTTCCAGAATGCCCTCGGCGCAGGCGGTCATGCGGTCCAGCTCGTCCCGGCTGGTGTCGGGGTGGGCGATGCTGACCATCTCGACCTTTTCGAACTGGTGCTGGCGCAGCATGCCCGAGGTGTCACGCCCCGCGCTGCCCGCTTCGGAGCGGAAGCATTGCGTGTGCGCGACGTGGCGGCGGGGCAGGCTGGCTTCGTCGACCACCTCACCGTTGACAAGGTTTGTCACCGGCACCTCGGCGGTTGGGACAAGCCACCAGCCATCGGTGGTCTGATAGCTGTCCTCGCCGAATTTCGGCAGCTGCCCGGTGCCGACCATCATTTCCTCGCGCACCAGAACCGGCGTCCATGTCTCCAGCAGGCCGTTTTCATCGACATGGGTATCCAGCATGAACTGCGCCAGTGCGCGGTGGATGCGTGCAACGGCGCCTGACAGTACGACAAAGCGCGTGCCGCTGAGTTTTGCGCCCGCCTCGAAATCCATGCCGGGCAGGACGCCGGTGATCTCGTAATGCTCTTTCGGTGTAAAATCATAGGTTGCAGGCGTGCCCCAGCGGCGCAGCTCGACGTTATCGGCCTCGTCCGCGCCGTCCGGCACATCGTCCATCGGCAGGTTGGGCAGACCCAGCAGCATGTCGGTCAGCTCGGCGTCCAGCGCCTTTGCCTCGGCGGTCATCGCGGCGATCTCGGCCTTCTTCTCGCCGACCAGCGCGCGCAGGCGTTCGAATTCGGCATCATTGCCTGCGGCTTTGGCTGCGCCGACATCCTTGGAGGCCTTGTTTTGTTCGGCTTGCGCCGTTTCGGCGGCGGAAATGCGGGCGCGGCGCGCCTCGTCCAGTGCCAGAATGGTGGCAGATGCGGCATCCCCTCCGCGGCGCGTCAGGGCGGCGTCGAAGGCGGCGGGGTTTTCGCGGATCGCACGGATGTCATGCATGGCTGGTGTCCTTGTGGCGCTGGTGAATCGGTTTGCTTGCCTGTCTTATGCACCAGTTTGCGGGCTGGGTGTAGGGCTGGCGCGTCCCGCCCAGTTGACCGCAAACAGCGCGAGGATGCCCACTATGCCAAAGCCCAGTACCAGCGGCACGACGGTGCCGTTGAACTGATGACCTATATAGAACGAAATCGGCAACGCGATGAAGTTCGACAACGATCCGATCAGCGCGGCGCCAAGCCCTGCGATATGGCCCAAAGGCTCCATCGCGATGGCGTTCAGGTTGCCAAACAGGATGCCGACGCAGAAAAACGATGCCATCAGCCACACCATGAACAGCGCCAGCGGGGGTGTGCCGTCCCATAGATATATCGGGATCACGAACAGCAAGGCCAGCCCCGACAGCCCGATCAGCGCCAGCCGCGTCAGATGCCGCATGCCCATGCGCATTACCAGCAAGGAATTGACGACCGACGCGCCGCCAATGGTCAGCGCCGCCATCCCGAAATAAAGCGCGAACAGCGCGCCGGTGTCATAGGCCACCTGAAAGATCTGCTGCGCCGTGCTGAGATAGCTGAGGAACACGCCGAATATCAGCCCCAGCGCCACAGTGTGCCCGACCGCCACGCGCGAGGCCATGATCTCGCGCAGGCCCGCACCGATGCTGCGGGCGGAAAAGGCGCGCCTCTCGTATTGGGGTAGCGTTTCTGGCTGGCGCAGCGCGAACCAAAGGCAGGCGCCTATCGCTAGCACAATCAGCACGACGAAGGTGGCACGCCACCCACTGAGCCAGATCACGACCTGCCCAAGCGCCGGCGCGATGGTGGGCACAAGGATAAAGAGCGCCATGACGATGGACATGATCCGCGCCATCGCGCGCCCCTCGTACCCGTCGCGCACCAGCGCCATCGTCACGATCCGCGGCGCGGCGGCGCCAAAGCCTTGCAGGACGCGGCCCGCGATCATCATCTCCCAACTGGCGGCAAAGAGCGACATCAGGCAGCCGATGATGAGGATGATATAGCCGCCATAGATCACCGGCTTGCGCCCGAAACTGTCCGACAGCGGCCCGGCCAGCGCCTGACCCACAGCAAAGCCCAGAAACAGCGAGGACACGATCAACTGCACCGAATTGGGATCATCCACGCCCAGATCATGGCCCATCACATCCAGCGCAGGCAGCATGATGTCCGTCGCCAGCGCCGTGATCGACACCATGAAGGCCAGCAGTATGACAAACTCGGGGATCGGCAGCGTGGCAATGGGTTTACGCATGTAGGGGTCTTTCGCGGAACGGGTCTGGACGCAGGCAGCGCATCGGCCCCTTACGCCCGGTGCCGGCTCAGGTCCAGCGCAATTCGGCCGGGCGGATTTCAAACCCGATGTGATGACCGCCCCCGCGCAGGCCGGTGCGGGTGTGGTTGCGCAGCGTGCGCCAATAGGGCTGCACAGTCACGGCGTCCTCGCGCACCAGCGCCTCCAGTTTGGCCATGATGGCGCGCCGCGCGTCGATGTCGAGCGTCGCCAGCGCCTCTTGCAGCAGGGTGTCGAAATCGGAATTGGCCCAGCCAAATTCGTTCCACGGCTCGCCCGAGCGGTAGGCCAGCGCATAGGTCTGCACCGCCAGCGGGCGATGGCCCCAGTCGGTCGAGCTGAAGGGGAAGGTGTTCCACCCCTCCCAATAGCGCGGACCGGGCAGGATGGTGCGGCGCACGCGCAGACCTGCGTCAATCAGCAGGGCGGCGGCGGTATCGGCAGTGTTGCGGCGCCAGCTGTCGTCGAGCGAGATCAGCTCGTGCTCGAAATCCAGCATACCGGCCTCGCTCATCAGTTGCCGGGCCTGCGCGGGGTTATACTGCGGCGCCGGCATCGGGGCATAGCTGGGATGCAGTGGCGAGACGTGGTGGTTTTCTGCCACTTCCCCCCGATTACCGTGACCCAGCTCCAGCAGGATATCGTTGCTCATCGCCAGTTGCAGCGCGCGGCGCACGCGGATATCGGCGTAGGGGCGACGGCCTTCTACCTCGGCCAGTTGATTGCCACGGATCGTGATCGTTGCCGCGGTGCGGATATCATGCGCGCGCCAGCCGATCAGCTGATCAAAGGCTGCGATATAGCTGCCCTCGACGGTGTGGGTCATGTCGATCTCGCCCGCCAGCGCGGCGCTATAGGCCGAGGCGGGATCGGTGCCGGTGTCGACGAATTCGATCCGCTCCATCCAGGCGCCATTGCCTGCGTTCCACCAGGCATGGGCATCGTTGCGCACCAGCACGGCGCGCTGGCCGGGTACGAATTCTTCGGGCAGATAGGGGCCGGTGCCGACCGGGTTTTCCAGCATCGTATCGGGGTCAAACCCCGGCGGCACGACGGCCGCCGGATAATCGGCCATGCTGGCAATCAGCGAGATATCCGGACGAGGCAAGGTCAGCGTGACGGTATGGGCATCCGGCGCGTTGATCGCGCCCTTGATCGCCTGACCGGTGTCCGGGTCGATCAGCACGGCAAACCGTGTCGCCATCGAATTGCCCGGCGCGGTACGGTCACACCAGCGCGCGATGTTGCGCGCCACATCTGCGGCGGTAAAGGCGCTGCCGTCATTCCATGTCACGCCTTGGCGAACATAGAGTGTATAATGCGCGGCATCATCGCTGATCTGCCAGCCCTTCAGCAGCCGGGGGCGGAAAGTGCCGTCGTTTTCATAGCTGACAAGGTATTCCAGCCAGCCGCGCGTCACGTTTGCTGCCTGAAACCAGTCAAAGCTGCGCGGATCGCCCAGATCATGCACGAACATCTGGATGCGCACCTGTCCGGGGCGGGTCGCCTTGTTCAGCCCGCCGATGGGCGCGCCACTGTCGCCTGGCTGCTGCGCGTTGGCCGGGGTTGGCAGGCCGATCAGCGCATAAGCCGCGCTGGCACTGGCGCCAAAGGCGGTGGCCTGTGCCAGAAATTCGCGCCGGGCCGCATTGTCCGGACCACCCGCGATGCGCGCCGCCTCTCGGCGCAGCCAGCGTGGCAGGGGCCTGTCGGATCTGGGGCCTCGGGTCATGAATAGTGTCTCCGGCGTGGCGGCGGGCGCGGGATTCGCGCCTTCACCATACCATTTGTCCTGCAATGCGGCGCAGAACGCAAATCACACGGCGCGATTGCGGCCCATTGCCTCTCGCACCTTGCGGCCATCTTCCCTATAACCACGCAAAACACTACGGAGTCGCTGCCATGACCGGAGAATTGTCGCCCATCGACAAGGCCAAATTCGTCGCCGCCAAGCGCGCGGTTGATTATGTCGAGGACGGCATGCGTGTCGGGCTGGGCACAGGGTCTACTGCTGCGTGGATGGTACGCTGTCTGGGCGATTTGGTGCGCAATGATGGGCTGAAAATACGGGGTGTGCCGACATCCACCCGCACCGCCGAACTGGCCCGCGAGGTCGGCATCGAGGTGATCAGTCTGGATGAGGCGAAATGGTTGGACCTGACCATCGACGGCGCGGATGAATTCGATGCCGAACTGAGCCTGATCAAGGGTGGCGGCGGCGCGCTGTTGCAAGAGAAAATCGTGGCGACCGCCAGCGACCAGATGATCGTGATCACTGACGCAGCCAAGGAAGTCGGCGCGCTGGGCGCGTTTCCCCTGCCGGTGGAGGTTATTCCGTTTGGCTGGCAGACCACCCGCGCACTGATCGAGGAAATGCTGGTATCGGTCGATGTAATGGGGCGCGATGTGACGCTGCGGATGAATGGCGGTCATGCGTTTGTCACCGATGAGGGAAATCATATCCTTGATCTGCATCTGGGCCGGATCGGCAATCCGCGCCAGTTGGCCATGGTTTTGAACCAAATACCGGGGATCGTGGAGAACGGCCTGTTTATCGATATCTGCGATATTGTGGTGATCGGCCATGGCGACGGACGGGTTGAGATGCGTGACATCAATGAAGGCACCATTGAACATGATCGAGTGGAATTTGTGGAATCCGAAAACCTTTTCAAAGACATGATGGACTGATCTCACGTGATCGGATCCAAGACAGGCAAGGGGCAGAGATGACGTTCGACTATGATCTATTCGTGATTGGCGGCGGCTCGGGCGGTGTGCGCGCCGCGCGCGTGGCGGCCGCGACCGGCGCCGGCGTGGCACTGGCTGAGCAAAGCCGGTACGGCGGCACCTGCGTCATCCGCGGCTGCGTGCCGAAAAAGCTGATGGTCTACGCCAGCGAATTCCCCGGTGAGATGCGCGATGCGCAGGCATTTGGTTGGACCGTGCATGCGGGCGGCTTTGACTGGTCCAGATTTCACAGCACATTGACGACCGAGCTGGACCGGCTGGAGGATGTCTATCGCAGCCTTCTGAAAAACAGCAACGTCGTGACCTACGACGCGCGCGCCACGCTCAGCGATGCTCATACCGTCACGCTGGACAGCGGCCAGAGCTTTACCGCCAAACATATCCTGATCGCCACCGGCGGCGCGGCTGTGCGCCCCGAAGTGTCGGGCGCCGAACATGGGATCGTCAGCGACGACATCTTCGAGATGGACACGTTGCCGCGCAGTATGCTCGTGGTTGGCGGCGGCTATATCGCCTGTGAATTTGCGTGCATTCTCAACGGTCTGGGCGTTGACGTGACGCAGTACTATCGCGGCGAGCAGATTCTGCGCGGCTTTGATGGCGAGGCGCGGGGGCTGGTGTCCGAAGAGATGATCGAGAACGGCATCGACCTGCATCTGGGCACCAACATTCTGGATATTCAGCCCGAGCGCGGCGGCTATGTGGTGAAATCTACCAAAGGCACCGAAAAATGGTTCGAAAAGGTGTTCTTTGCGACCGGCCGTAACCCGAACACCGATGGCTTGGGGCTGGAGGCATTGGGCGTAAAGCTGGGCCGTTACGGGCAGGTCGAGGTCAACGAATACAGCCAGTCAGCCGTGCCGTCGATCTATGCCATCGGCGATGTGACCGATCGGGTGAACCTGACGCCGGTGGCGATCCGCGAGGCGATGGCCTTTGTCGAGACGGTGTTCAACGGCAAGCCAACGCCGGTCGATCACGACTTGATCCCGACCGCGATCTTTACCCAGCCAGAGGTTGGCACTGTGGGTCTGAGCGAGGAAGATGCGCGCGCAATCGAGCCGGTTGAGATTTACTGCACCTCCTTCCGGCCGATGAAACAAGCTTTTGCCGGGCGCAGCAACCGCGTGTTGATGAAGCTGGTCGTCAGCCAGAAAACCCGCCGCGTCATGGGGTGTCACATCGTCGCGCCCGGCGCAGGCGAGATGATCCAGATGGTCGGCATCGCGGTCAAGATGGGCGCGACAAAAGAGGATTTCGACCGCGTTTGCGCGGTGCACCCGACAATGGCGGAAGAATTGGTGACAATGAAATCACCCGTTCGCACCAGCTGAGCGGAACAAGATGGGCGAGGTCGGGTTGAATTTCCCCCCGGACCATACAGTTTATAACAGGTCAGCGCCTCAGGCGGCGCGGGCAGGGACATTAAGAGGATTTGTATACATGGCGGGACAGTCGGGCGGCCCATGGGGCGGCGGCGGTAACTCTGGGGGCGGCTCGGGGAACGATGATGGCAAGGGCCAAAATGGCAATGGCGATGGACGCCGTCCCCCCAGCGGTGGGCAAATGTCGGAAATCGACGAACTGGTGAAAAAAGGCCAGGACCAGCTGCGCGTCCTGATGGGCGGTCGCGGCGGTCGGTCCGGCGGCACCGGTGGCCCCGGCGGCGATGGCGGCGGCGGTCCTGCGATTACGCGCGGAACTGTTATTCTGGGCCTTTTGGGTCTGGTTGGCCTGTGGTTGTTTGCCAGCTTTTACACTGTGAAACCCGAAGAGCGCGCTGTCGAATTGTTTCTGGGCGAATACCACCGCACCACCGGTTCCGGGCCGCATTTGGCGCCTTGGCCGCTGATTACCTACGAAAAGGTCGCGGTGACCTCGGAACGCAACGAAGATATCGGCGTCAGCGATCGCGGCAGCGAAGCGGGGCTGATGCTGACCGGTGACGAAAATATCGTCGATATTGATTTTCAGGTGGTTTGGAACATCAACGATCCCGCGATGTACCTGTTCAACCTGCGCGATCCCAAGGCGACAATCCGCGCCGTATCAGAGTCTGCCATGCGCGAGATTATCGCGCAGTCGCGACTGGCGCCGATCCTGAACCGCGACCGTGGCTCGATCGCCCAGCGGCTGGGGGATCTGGTACAGTTGACACTGGACAGCTACGACAGTGGTCTGAACGTCATCCGCGTCAACTTTGACAAGGCCGACCCACCGATACAGGTGATCGACGCCTTCCGCGATGTGCAGGCCGCCGCGCAGCAGCGCGACCGACTGGAAAAAGAGGCGGACGCATACGCCGCTCGCGTTTTCGCCGAAGCGCGCGGTCAGGCCGCACAGACCCTGGAGGAGGCTGAAGGTTACCGCGCCCGCGTGGTAAACGAGGCCCAAGGTCAGGCCAGCCGGTTCAGCGCCGTCTTGGGCGAATACGACAAGGCCCCGGAGGTAACGCGCACGCGTCTTTACATTGAAGCGATGGAAGAGGTTCTGGGCGATATGGACAAGATCATTCTGGACCAGAACCAGTCCGGCGGCGCCCAGGGCGTCGTACCCTACCTGCCGCTCAACGAGCTGCGCAAGAACTCGGAAGGTCAATAATCATGCGTAAAACAGCTTTCTTGATACCTGTCATCGCAGTGGCCGCCGTGATCGGCATCCTGTCTGTGTTCATCGTCGACGAACGCGAAAAGGTGCTGGTGCTGCAATTCAGCAAGATCATAGATGTGAAGGAGGAGCCGGGGATTGGTTTCAAGATCCCGTTCATCCAGCAGGTCGTCCGATATGACGACCGGATCCTGAGCCGCGATATGGAACCATTGGAAGTGACGCCGCTGGACGATCGGCGGCTCGTTGTAGATGCCTTTGCGCGCTACCGTATCGCCGACGTGCGTCGCTTCCGCGAGGCGGTGGGCGATGGCGGTATCCCATTCGCCGAAAGCCGGCTGGATTCGATCCTGCGCGCGCAGACGCGTGAGGTGCTGGGTTCGGTCAGCTCGAACGATATCCTAAGCTCGGACCGTGCGACGCTGATGCTGCGCATCCGCAACGCGGCGATCACCGAGGCGCGCGAACTTGGGCTCGAAGTTGTCGATGTTCGCCTGCTGCGCACAGACTTGCCCGCGCAAAACCTTGACGCCACCTTCGCCCGGATGCGGGCCGAGCGTGAACGCGAGGCGGCCGATGAGATTGCGCGCGGTAACGAGGCCGCACAGCGCGTACGCGCACAGGCCGACCGTACCAAGGTCGAGCTGGTGTCGGACGCCAAGCGTCAGGCCGAGATCACCCGAGGCGAGGCTGACGCAAGGAGCAACGCGATCTTTAACGAGGCGTTTGGCGCAAACGCAGAGTTCTTTGAATTCTACCGCTCGCTTGATGCGTATCGCATGGCGCTGAAAGGCCGCAATTCGTCGATCGTTATGTCACCGGAAAGCGATTTCTTCCGGTATTTCAATAATGCCGGTAGCTCTTTTGCGTCCGCATCGCAGGCGGACAGCGGTGCGCCAGAGGGGGCGGCGCAGGACGCGCCTGAGACACCGCAGCCCGGCACCGATCAGCCCCAAGCGGGGGCTGAAACCGGGGACGCTCAAACCGGGGAAGCCCAAACGGATAACGTCGAAGCGGCGGCAGAGTAATGCTTGCGGTCGGCTTGCTTGCCCTTGGGCTGGTGCTGATCGTTGAAGGGCTGATATACGCGTTGGCCCCGCGCATCGTCGAAGAAATGTTGGCCGCCCTGCGCGCCATTCCACCCGAGGCCCGGCGTTTGCTGGGCCTCGCGGCGTTGGCGACAGGTGTTTTTCTGGTTTGGCTGGGCAAGACTTTGGGTGCATGAAGTGGCTCGCTTTGCTGTCACCTTCGCGTGAAAAAGCCAGCAACCATTTGCACCGTGCGTACCAGTCCCTAAGTTACCCTTAGCAAACCGGGCACGCGCCCGGCGACAGGTTGAATACACAGGTTGAATACAAAGTGAGGAGAACCGGCAGTGAAAGATAATATCCGAACGGCAACCATATCGCAGGTCGGCGCAATCAGGGCGCTGGCCCTGACGATGCTGGCCGCGGCGCTGATCATGGCGCAGGCCATTGCGGCCCATGCACGGCCCGAAAGCTTTGCCGATCTGGCGCAGAAGTTCAGCCCGGCGGTGGTCAATATCACGACCTCGACCACGGTGGCTCAGGGTGTAGGCCCGGTGCCGATGGTGCCTGATGGATCGCCGTTCCAGGATTTCTTTCGACAGTTCCGCGATCAGGGCGACGGTGGCGACCGCCCGCGGCGCAGTTCGGCGCTCGGCTCGGGATTTGTGATTTCCGAGGACGGCTATATCGTCACGAACAATCACGTGATCGAATCCGCAGATGAGATCATTATCGAATTTTACGAGGGCGGGGAGCTGGAGGCCAAGGTAATTGGCACGGACCCCAAGACCGACATTGCGCTGCTCAAGGTTGAGTCGGACAAGCCGCTGCCCTTTGTCAGCTTTGGTGACAGCGACAACGCCCGGGTTGGCGATTGGGTCATGGCGATGGGCAATCCGCTGGGCCAGGGCTTCTCGGTCAGCGCGGGCATCGTCTCGGCGCGTAACCGGGCGCTTTCAGGTACTTATGACGACTACATTCAGACCGATGCGGCGATCAACCGTGGCAATTCTGGCGGGCCGCTTTTCGATATGGATGGCAGCGTTGTTGGCGTGAATACTGCGATCCTCAGCCCCAATGGCGGGTCGATCGGGATCGGGTTTTCGATGGCGTCGAACGTGGTCAAGCGGGTGGTCGATCAGTTGCAGGAATTTGGCGAGACGCGGCGCGGATGGCTGGGCGTGCGTATCCAGGACGTAACGGATGATGTGGCCGAGGCAATGGGCCTGGACGACGCGACCGGCGCGCTGGTCACGGACGTTCCCACTGGCCCCGCCGCCGAAGCGGGCATGATGGCCGGTGACGTGATAATGTCCTTTGACGGGGTCAAGGTTCCGGATACGCGCGAGCTGGTGCGTCAGGTCGGCGAGACCGACGTTGGCAAATCGGTGCGCGTTCTGGTGTTCCGCGATGGTGGCACCCAGACGCTGAAGGTGACGCTGGGCCGCCGCGAGGATGCCGAAAATGCCGAGGGCACGTCGCTGCCGGGCGGTGGACCGGGTTCCGCGCCAGAGCCGGAGACAATGATGGGCATGACGCTTAGCCCACTGGACGACGAGTTGCGCGCCCAACTGGAGCTTGCCGATAACGCTACCGGGCTTGTGGTGAGCGATATCGACCCGATGTCGGAGGCCTATGAGAAAGGTCTGCGGGCAGGCGACGTCCTGACCGAAGCAGGGCAGCAGACGCTTGCCACGGTCAATGATCTGGAAGACAGGATTGACGATGCGCGCGAGGCGGGACGAAAATCGCTGTTGCTGTTGGTGCGCTCGGCGGGTCAGCCACGCTTTGTTGCGCTGACGCTTGAGGACGACTGACGCAGGTTTGCGCGTCGCAACACGTTTAAAATGATCACGAGCGGCCCGACGCGGGCCGCTCTTTTTTGTGGTGCATTTCGTTTTGGCTTAGGGTCACCCACCAGAGGCCGTGGCTGCCCAGACCGTTATTCTGGGATGACGCAGTTGAGAATTTCCGGTCGTTTTATGGAACTATTTTTGCTGTTGGCGGTTGGCACGCACCATTTACTTTTGTTACTGAATGATTAGACGGCTGCAAAAATGCCGCCGGACCAGATAAAAACCAGAGGTCCGGAAGGGCACAATACTTAAAGTTTTTGCCCCTCTGCCCTCCGAACAGAAAGGAATCCTCATGTCCGATTTATCGGGGGAACAGGGAATTCCGCCACCAGAGGGCGATGCAGACCTGATCGATACGAATTACGAAGTAGGTCAGGACAATGTTACAGCATCTATCGGGCCTTTCGGTCTGGACTTTCATAACCCCGTGTTCGCCTTGGCCGGGATTTCGATCATGGGCTTTGTGTTCTTCGCACTGGCGTTGCCTGATCAGGCGAATGCAGCGTTTGAATGGTCGTTTACCTTTGTCACAACACGCTTTGATTGGTTTTTCCTGAGTGCGGCCAATATTTTTGTGCTGTTCTGCCTATTCCTGATTTTCAGTCCTTATGGCTCGATCCGGTTGGGCGGCTCGGACGCAACGCCTGACTACAACTATATCGGCTGGTTTGCGATGCTGTTTGCCGCTGGTATGGGCATCGGCCTGATGTTCTTTGGTGTGTCCGAGCCGATGAGCCATTTTGATACGTCGCTCGCGGGGACAACCGTAGAGGGCGACTTGCGCACCGATTGGGCGCCGCTGGGCGCAGCGGGCGGCGATGCGGCGGCGGCAACGCGTCTGGGCATGGCAGCGACGATTTTCCACTGGGGCCTGCACCCTTGGGCGATATATGCGGTCGTTGCGCTGGCGCTGGCATTGTTCAGCTATAACAAGGGGCTGCCGCTCACTCTGCGCTCCGCTTTCTATCCGCTGTTCGGCGAACGTGTCTGGGGCTGGACCGGCCATGTCATTGATACGCTGGCGGTGTTCGCCACTTTGTTCGGCCTTGCTACATCGCTGGGCTTCGGGGCCGAGCAGGCGGCATCTGGCCTGACCTTTCTCTATGGATCGGGCGACGCGGCGGAGGGCACGCGCAGCCTGCTGGGCATCACATATGGCAACACCGAGGAAAGCGGCGTTGCCGATTCCAGCCTGCTGCTGGTGCTGCTGATCACGGGTATCACCGCTGTTGCGCTGATTTCGGTCGTGCGGGGCCTAGATGGCGGGGTCAAGCTGCTGTCGGAAATCAACATGGGCCTTGCCGGTATTTTGCTGCTGTTCACATTGATTGTCGGTGGGCCGATTATCCTGCTGACATTCTTTGCCGACAGCCTTTGGGCCTATCTGCAAAACCTGATCCCGCTCAGCAATCCGTTCGGACGCGATGACACCAATTTCGTGCAGGGCTGGACGGCGTTTTACTGGGCGTGGTGGATCAGCTGGTCGCCCTTTGTGGGCATGTTCATCGCCCGCGTCAGCCGGGGCCGGACTGTGCGCGAATTCCTGATCTGCGTGCTGCTGATCCCCAGCATGGTCTGCGTGCTGTGGATGAGCGTTTTTGGCGGTGTTGCCATCAGCCAGGTGGTCAATGACGGTTATACCCTGGCCAAAGATGCAGCGCTGGAGCTGAAGCTGTTCTATATGCTGGACCAATTGCCACTGGCGACCATCACCTCGACGATCGGGATTATTCTGGTTGTGGTGTTCTTCATCACCTCATCGGACTCGGGCAGCCTTGTGATCGACACGATCACGGCCGGCGGCAAGGTGGACGCGCCGGTGACGCAACGGGTGTTCTGGGCCATTTTCGAGGGCGCGGTGGCTATCGTGCTGCTGATCGGCGGTGGCCTTGCAGCGCTGCAATCGGCGGTCATCACAACGGGTCTGCCCTTCACGCTGGTTCTGTTGGTGATGTGCTGGGCGATCTTCAAAGGACTTCGGCTGGAAAAGGCAAAGACGCCGCCGTCCTGACAGGAAAAAGCGGCCGCTGGAACAAGGACACAGCCCCCGGCGCTTGCGCGACCGGGGGCTTTGCTGTTTTCTGCGCAAAGGTATCAGCGGAGAGCGGCAGTGAGCACCACATTGGATCTGGATTTCGTGCGCGGGCAATTCCCGGCCTTCAGTGAGGCGCCGTTGCGGGGGCAGGCGTTTTTTGAGAACGCCGGTGGGTCGTACACCTGCGCGCCGGTCATTGACCGGCTGACGCGGTTCTATCGCCAGCGCAAGGTGCAGCCCTATGCACCCTACGAGGCGTCCACGCTGGGCGGCGCCGAGATGGACGAGGCGCGTGCGCGTCTTGCCGCGATGATGGGCGTGGATACCGACGAGCTGAGCTTTGGCCCCTCGACCACGCAGAACACCTATGTTCTGGCGCGCGCCTTTGCGCAGTGGATGCGCCCCGGGGATGCGATCGTCGTCACCAATCAGGATCACGAGGCCAATACCGGTCCGTGGCGCAGGCTGGCCGATGAGGGGTTCGAGATCCGCGAATGGCAGATTGACCCCGACAGCGGCCATCTGGACCCCGCCGATCTGGAGGAACTCTTGGACGAGCGCGTGCGCCTTGTCTGCTTTCCGCACTGCTCGAACGTGGTGGGCGAGGTCAATCCGGTGGTCGAGATCACCGCGCTGGCCCATGCCGCGGGGGCTTTTGTCTGTGTGGACGGGGTCAGCTACGCGCCCCACGGGTTGCCAAATATCGGGCTGATGGGGCCGGATATTTACCTGTTTTCGGCCTACAAGACCTACGGGCCGCATCAGGGCATCATGACCATTCGGCGCGAGCTGGGGATGCAACTGCCAAATCAGGGACATTATTTCAACGACTCCAGCCTGTACAAACGCTTTACCCCCGCTGGGCCGGATCATGCGCAGGTGGCCGCCAGCGCAGGGATGGCCGACTACATCGATGCGCTGGCGGATCACCACGGGCTGAACGGAGACGCGGCAGCGCGCGCCGCTGGCGTGCACGATCTGATGCGCAGCCATGAGGAAGTGCTGCTGGCACCGCTGCTGGATTACCTCAAGTCGCGCAATTCGGTGCGTCTGCTGGGCCCGGACAGTGCGCAGGGCCGTGCGCCCACAGTCGCTGTGCGTCTGGACCGCCCGGGCGCGGAGGTGGCAGGTGACTTAGCGGCGCATGGCATCATGGCCGGAGGCGGTGATTTCTATGCCGTGCGCGCCCTGCGTGCGATGGGCGTTGATCCAAACCATGGCGTGCTGCGGTTGAGTTTCGTGCACTACACCAGCCGGGCCGAAATCGATCAGCTTCTGACCGCGCTGGACGACGTGCTTTGATCTGCCGCGCCGCGCCCTATGTTCCCCCCGGATGCATATTGGCCCGGAGGCGGCATGAGCGATAGTAAACCCACCCTTCTTTGGCTGCGCCGCGATCTGCGGCTGAGCGATCATCCCGCCCTGCGCGCCGCATTGGATGTCGGGGGACCGGTCATTCCGGTCTTTATTCTCGATGACACGGTTGCCAGCCTTGGCGCCGCGCCGAAGTGGCGGCTGGGTCTGGGTCTGGAGCGGATCGCCCAAACGCTGGAGGCCAAGGGAAGCCGCCTGATCCTGCGGCGCGGCGACGCGCTGGAGGTGCTGCAGCGTCTGGTGGCCGAGACGGGGGCAGGGGCGGTGCATTGGTCGCGACTCTATGACCCGGAGGCCATCGTGCGTGACAAGCAAGTGAAGGCGGCGCTGAAAGAGGACGGCGTGGATGCATGCAGCCATTCGGGCCATCTGCTGTTCGAGCCTTGGACGGTCGAGACCAAGGAGGGCGGGTATTACAAGGTCTATTCGCCGATGTGGCGTGCGGTGAAGGATCGCGACGTTGCCGCGCCGCTGTCCGCGCCCGGTGGTCTGAAAGCGCCCGACGCATGGCCCGCCAGCGACGATCTGGCCGACTGGCAGATGGGCGCGGCGATGAACCGGGGCGCGCAGGTTTGCCTGCCGTATCAGCAGGTAGGCGAGCAGGCCGCACAGGACCGGCTGGCGTGGTTCATCGAGGACAGCATCGACCGCTATAAAACACGCCGCGATCTGCCCGGTATCGACGGCACCTCAAACCTGTCGGGAAACCTCGCCCTTGGCGAAATCAGCCCGGCGCAATGCTGGCACGCGGGCGTGCGCGCGCTGCACGAGGGCGCTACGGGGGCCGAGACATGGGTCAAGGAACTGGTCTGGCGCGAATTTGCCTATCACCTGATCTACCACACGCCGCAGATTGCCACGCGCAACTGGCGCGAAAAGTGGGACGATTTTCCGTGGAACGAGGATGGCGGGACGCCCGAAGTCATGGCGTGGAAACAGGGGCGCACCGGCATCCGCTTTGTCGATGCCGCGATGCGCGAGATGTATGTGACGGGCCGAATGCACAACCGCGCGCGCATGATCGTCGCCAGCTACCTGACCAAGCACCTGATGACCCATTGGCGCATCGGGCAGGCGTGGTTTGACGACCATCTGACCGACTGGGACATCGCCAGCAACGCGATGGGCTGGCAATGGGCGGCAGGCTCGGGGCCGGACGCCGCACCCTATTTTCGCATCTTCAACCCCGAAACCCAGCTGGAAAAGTTCGATCCCAAGGGACATTACGCCCGTGCGTGGATCGCGGAAGGCAATGATGAGCCCAGCAAATCCGCGCTGAGCTACTATGACGCGATCCCGCACAGTTGGGGGCTGTCAGCGGATGATGACTATCCCGCGCCCGTTGTGACGCTGCCGGAGGGGCGCGACCGGGCGTTGAGCGCGTATCAGGACCGGTCGTTCTGATGCGCGTTGCGATGACATTGCCGATATTCGAGATCGGCCAAGAAACGGAAAAAACGATATGATTCTGACTTCGACGGACGGCCAGAAGAACCTGCCACGCTATTTTGCGCGGGTGTTCGAAAAAACCAAGGGGATCAACCGCGGGCGGCTGGATTTCGTGCTGCCCGACGGCCGGGTGTTTCGCGCCGATGGGCCCAATCCCGGCCCTGTGGGCGAGGTGCATCTGCACAATACCGATGTCTTCGCGCGCCTGATCCGTGAGGGCGATCTGGGGTTCTGCGATGCCTACCTTGATGGCTGGTGGAGCAGCCCGGATTTGCAGGCGCTGATGGATTTCATCTGCACCGACAATGAGGATGTCTATGACGGCTTTCCTGGCATGAACCTTGTGCGCGCGTTCGAGCGACTGCGCCACTGGATGCGCGGCAACACCAGAGGCCAGGCACGGCGCAATATCAGCCATCATTATGATCTGGGGAATGATTTCTATAGCCTCTGGCTGGACGAGACGATGACCTATTCCAGCGCCCTGTTCGAGACCGGGCAGGAAAGCCTGGAGAAGGCGCAGACGGCGAAATACGCCTCGATGGTGGACCGGATGGAGGTCCAGCCGGGCGAACACGTGCTGGAAATCGGCTGTGGCTGGGGCGGCTTTGCCGAATATGCGGCCAGTCAGCGTGGTTTGAGAGTCACGGGGCTCACGATCAGTCAGGAGCAGTTGAACTATGCGCAAGAGCGCATTGAAAAGGCAGGACTTTCGGATCTGGTGGATTTCAAGTTGCAGGATTATCGCGACGAGCGTGGCACGTATGATGGCATCGCCAGCATCGAGATGTTCGAGGCGGTTGGAAAGCAATATTGGCCGGTTTATTTCGAGACCGTGCGCGACCGGCTGCACCCCGGAAAACGCGCAACGCTTCAGATCATCACCATCAGCGATGCGCGCTGGGACGTTTACCGGCGCGGCGTCGATTTCATCCAGAAATACATCTTTCCGGGCGGTATGCTGCCCAGCCCTGCCGCCCTGCGCGCAGAGGTCGAGCGCGCAGGTCTGACCGTCGCCGGATCGATGGAATTCGGAGAAAGCTACAGCCAGACCCTGCGCCGCTGGCATGACCGTTTCAACGATCAGTGGGACAGCGTTGCAGCCCTCGGATTTGACGAACGGTTCCGGCGGATGTGGAATTTCTATCTGACCTCTTGCGCCGGATCGTTTCATGCAGGAAATTGCGACGTCACGCAAATCACCATCGCAAAGCCCGGATAAGCCATGCCAAAGATACGCACCCTGCCGACTGCTGCCCGCCTGGTCGCGGCGATCGCGTTGGGCGTGCTGGGCTGGATCGGGTCCGACATGGTCCGCCCCCTGATGCCGCCGCACACCGCCTTTGGCTGGTTCAATTATGTCAACGTCGCCTTGGGTGTGCTGTGCGGATGGTTCGTCATCGGCAGCCGGGCGGGGCGTGGATACGCCGAAGCGCTGGCCAATGGCCTGACCGGAGTTTTGGCGCTGATCATCTGGGCGTTTTTTGTCCAGAGCTTCAACTTGATGCTCAAGCAGTCACTGGAACAAAAATTCGACGGCCCGGTCGAGGCGCTGGTCGCCATTTTCGGCAATGCGTTGGATTATGCGCGATTCCTGGTCGATCCGGCGCTTATCGCCACGCTGCTGGTTGGCGGAATGATCTGCGGCCTGTTGGCCGAGTATGCGGCGCGGCGCTGGACCTGACCGTATGAACGCGCTTTTCCTGTATGGCACCTTGCGTGATATCGTTCTGCTGCGGATCGTTCTGGGGCCGCGCGCGGATGCGGTGTCCATGCAGCCGGCAATCCTGCCGGATCATGCGGTAACCTGGGCCGAAGGGCAGATTTTCCCGACTGTCACGGCGCAGAATGGCGCGGACGCGCAAGGTTTGTTGCTAAAGGATCTGTCCCCACAAGAGGTGGAGCGCCTAGATTTCTATGAGGGCGGCTTTGGCTATGACTTGCGCAAGGTCAGCGTACGCAGCGACGGAGCAGCGCACTGCGCCAGCGTCTATTTTCCGCAACCGGGGCTATGGCAGCCTGGCGCACCCTTTGATCTTGACGATTGGGCGCGGCGATGGGGCGCGATCAGCCGGCGCGCCGCGACCGAGGCGATGGGATATTTCGGCACGTGCAGTCCTCAGGATCTGGCCCGGCGGATGCCGATGATCCGCGCGCGGGCGGCGTCGCATCTGGCGGCGACCGGCGTTCCGGCAAAACTGCGCAGCGATACCGGCGCGGGGGCCATCGAGGCGATTGAAACCGAGGTTCTGCATGCCAGGTTTTACCGCACCGAGGCGCGCGTGCTGCGTTATCCAACGTTTCAGGGCGGAATGAGCGATGCACTGCGCCGCGAGGTTTTCATAGCGACGGATGCGGCGCTGGTGCTGCCTTATGATCCGCTGCGCGACCGCGTGCTGCTGGTCGAGCAGTTTCGCATCGGCCCCTATGGGCGCGGCGATCCCCGACCCTGGATGCTGGAGCCGGTGGCGGGCCGCGTCGATCCCGGCGAAACACCCGAAGAGGCCGCGCATCGCGAATGCATGGAGGAGGCGGGGCTGACCCTGACGCGGCTGGAGCGGGTCGGCGGCTACTACTGCACCCCGGGCTATTCTACAGAATACTTTCACAATTTCGTGGGCATCGCCGATCTGCCGGACGATCTGCCCCGCTATGGCGGTCTGGACAGCGAGGCTGAGGATATCCGCCTGCATGTGTTGCATTTCGATGCGGCCATGACGCTGCTGGACACGGGCGAGGCCGATAATGGCCCGCTGATCCTGTCGCTGCTCTGGCTGGCGCGGCAGCGGGACCGGTTGCGCGCATTGGCTTGAGTTGGCGGGCTATCGCGCCTAAATGTGGACCCATGTTTTCACGCTGGAAAGGACGCCCCATGCGCATTGCACAGGATCTGGCCGACGCGGTCGGCAACACCCCGATGATCAAGCTGCGCCGCGCCAGCGAAGAGACGGGCTGCACCATTCTCGGAAAGGCCGAGTTCATGAACCCCGGCCAGTCGGTCAAGGACCGCGCCGCGCTTTATATTATACGCGATGCGATCAAGCGCGGCACGCTGAAACCGGGCGGCACCATCGTCGAGGGGACCGCCGGCAATACCGGTATCGGTCTGGCGCTGGTTGGCGCGTCGATGGGGTTCAAGACCGTGATTGTCATTCCCGAGACCCAGAGCGAAGAGAAAAAGGACATGCTGCGCCTTGCCGGGGCCGAACTGGTGCAGGTGCCCGCCGCGCCCTACAGCAACCCCAATAACTTTGTGCGCTATTCCGAGCGTCTGGCCAACGAGCTGGCCAAGACCGAGCCGAACGGCGCAATCTGGGCCAACCAGTTTGACAATGTTGCCAATCGGCAGGCCCATATCGAGGGCACTGGCCCCGAGATGTGGGAACAGACCGGCGGCAAGCTGGACGGGTTTTGCTGCGCGGTCGGATCGGGCGGCACGCTGGCGGGCGTCGGCATGGCGCTGCAACCCAAGGGCGTGAAAGTGGCCATAGCCGACCCGATGGGCGCCAAGCTGTTTTCCTACTACACCACCGGCGAACTTGAGGCTGAGGGCAGCTCGATCGCCGAGGGCATCGGTCAGGTGCGCATCACCGCCAATCTCGAAGGGTTCACGCCCGACTATGCCTATCAGATCACCGATGACGAGGCGCTGCCGATCGTGTTCGACCTGCTGCATCACGAGGGGCTGTGCATGGGCGCATCGACCGGCGTGAACGTCGCGGGCGCCATCCGCCTTGCGCGCGAAATGGGGCCGGGCCACACCATCGCGACGATCCTGTGCGACTATGGTTCGCGCTATCAGTCCAAGCTGTTCAACCCCGAATTTCTGCGCGAAAAGGATCTGCCGGTGCCCGACTGGATGCATGGCGCGCCCCGCTCGATCCCCGGAGTGTTCGAGGAATGATGGCACTGCTGCGCCATCTTCTTCTAGCCCTGACGCTTGCCCTGCTTCCGGGGGCGGCGACGCTTGGGCTGACGGCGACCATGGTCGCGGCGCAGCAACCCCCGTCCGGTCCTGATTACGACCGCTGGGAGACGATCAGTCAGCGCGCGATCACGTCGATTGAAAACCAGCGCGCGTCGACCTCTGCCTTTGAAAGTCTGCGCGATCAGTTGGCAGAATGGCGCAGCGTTTTTGGTGCTGCGCAAAACGTCAACGGCAACGCGATTGGGACGCTGGATGCGCAACTGCGCGCGCTGGGGCCAGCACCGGCGGAGGGTGAGCCGTCCGAGGCACCCGAGATCGCCGCGCAGCGCACCGCGTTGAACGAACAGCTTTCAGACCTGCGCGCGCCGGTCAAACAGGCGCAACTGGCCTTCAGCAAGGCCGACGAAATGATCAAGAGCATCGACCGGATCGTGCGCGAGCGCTCGACCGAGGAACTGCTCGAGCGTGGGCCATCCCCGCTCAATCCGGCCCATTGGGGCGCAGGGCTGAATGCCCTCGCCACGACGTTCGGAAATATGCGCGCTGAAATCGCCAGTGGGCTTGCAAGTGAAACTCAGCGCTCTGAGTTGACGGCCAGGCTGCCGGTCACCCTGCTTCTCGCGGCGGTTGGGCTGTTTTTGTTGCTGCGCGGGCGTTTCTGGTCGGAATTTCTGATGCGTCTGGTGCGGCCGCAATCGGCCACATCCGGGCGCTGGATAGTCGGTTTTCTGGTGTCGATGGGCCAGATGGTTATTCCGTTTTTCGGCCTCTTGATCCTGATCTACGCAATCGACTTCAGCGGACTTTTCGCATCACACAGCGCGACCGTGCTGGACAGGCTGCAAATACCGGTGCTGATCTTTCTGGTCGTCCGCTGGACTGCACTGCGCGCCTGTCCCCGTCAGGACGAGAACCGCCTGCCGCTTCAGTTGAGCCCTGAGGAGCGCCGTTCCGGACGGCTCTATGGCGGCGTGCTGGGCCTGGTCATGGCTGTGATCTATTTCCTCTATAGGGTCGGTCTGGATCAAGGCTGGACCATAGAGGCGCGCGTTGTCATATTGTTTCCCGTCATCGTCCTTGCAGGCATACTGCTGATCCCACTGGCACGGTTGCTGGCGCAGCACACGCAGGCCGCGCTGGGCGATACGGACGAGGAAGACGAGGTTGGCGCCGGGAGCGACAGCTATCGCAAGCGGCTGGCGCGGCTATTGTCAAAGGTGCTGATGGCCATCGCCGTCGTCAGTCCGGCATTGGTTGCGATTGGGTATTTCAAGGCGGGCGTCAATTTGCTGATGCCGTCGCTGATGTCACTGCTACTGATGACGATTCTGTTGATCATGCAGCAGGTTATCCGCGAGCTTTATATCCTTGCGGCGCGGGGCCGCGAAGGTGCCGGGGACGAGCTGACACCCATGCTGATGGGGTCGTTTTTGGTGCTGATATCGCTGCCTTTGTTCGCGCTGATCTGGGGCGCGCGCGTCACCGATCTGAGCGAGCTGTGGTTGAACTTCACACGCGGGATCACCGTGGGCGATCTGACCATTTCGCCGACGATTTTCCTGACGCTCGGCATCGTCTTCACAATCGGCTTCGTCATCACGCGGATGATTCAAGGCACGCTGAAGAATTCGCTGTTGCCCAAGACCAGGATCGACACAGGCGGGCGCGATGCCATCGTTTCGGGTGTCGGATATATCGGCATCTTCCTGGCCGGTCTGATCGCCGTGACCAGCGCGGGGCTCGATCTGAGCAACATCGCCATCGTCGCCGGTGCGCTGTCGGTCGGTATCGGTTTCGGTTTGCAGACAATTGTCTCGAACTTTGTGTCCGGCATCATCCTTTTGATCGAGAGGCCCATCAGCCAGGGCGACTGGATCGAGGTGAATGGCCAGCATGGCACGGTACGCGAAATTTCGGTCCGCTCCACCCGGATCGAGACGTTTGACCGCTCGGACCTGATCATCCCCAACTCCGATCTGGTCAGTGGCGTGGTGACGAACTACACCAAGGGCAGCACGGTCGGCCGCCTGATCATAAAGGTCGGTGTCGCCTATGGCACGGATACCAAATGGGTGGAAGGCATCCTGCGCGAGATTGCCCGCGCCCATCCGATGGTGTTGATGAACCCTGAACCGACCATAATTTTCTCGGGTATCGGCACCGAATCCTATGATTTTCAAGTGCGCCTCATCCTGCGCGACATCAATTTCGTGATGAACGTAACGTCGGACATCAACCACGAGATTGCCGCGCGATTTGCCAAGGAAGGCATTGAGATGCCCTATCAGCAGCGCGATATTTGGCTACGCAATCCCGAGACCCTTGTCGGAGCGGTGGGTGCAGGCCGCGACCGGCTGAGCAAGCCGCCTCCTGACACATCAGACATGTCGGGCGCGCCGCATGCCGAACCGCAGCGCGTCGATGATTCAGGCGGCGATGGCGGGGCAGGGGACGCGGATCGATGAACACACCTTATTTCCTCACGGACGCCTACCTGTCCGAGGCGCCCGGCCAAGTGGTTGCGCATACCGCAGAGGGCGGTGTGGTGCTGGACCGGTCACTGTTCTATCCGACCGGTGGCGGACAGCCTGGCGATAGCGGGCATTTGACATGGGCGGGCGGCGCCATGCAGATCGCAACCACTGTCAAAGGCGGTGCAGGCGCCAGCGGCGCTCCCGATATCGTGCTGGTCCCCGCGGCCCCGCAGGCGCTGCCTCCGGTTGGCACGCGGGTCGAGCAGCACCTTGACTGGACCCGCCGCTATCGCTTGATGCGGATGCATACTGGCCTGCACCTGCTATCGGTTGTCATCCCGCTGCCAGTTTCTGGCGGGGCGGTGGCCGAGACACGCAGCCGCCTTGATTTTGACATGCCCGATGCGCCCGAGGATCGCGAAACGCTGGAGGCGCGGCTAAATCGCATGATCGACGACGATCTGCCGATCAGCGAGACTTGGATCACCGATGCTGATCTGGCTGCCAATCCCGGCCTCGTCAAAACGATGTCGGTCGCGCCACCGCGCGGCGCCGCGCACGTACGACTGATCCAGATCGGCAATAGCGATGAGATGGTTGACCTGCAGCCGTGCGGCGGAACCCATGTTGCGCGCACCAGCGAGATTGGCCGCCTTCGCTTGGGCAAGATCGAAAAGAAAGGCCGCCAAAACCGCCGCGTCTATCTACACCTCGACGGCTAGCACGGCATAAGCTGGGCGCACGTGCGATTATCCGCTTGAACACCGTGCATGTCGAACGGTAAAGAGACACAACGGAGCGGTGGCCGAGTGGTCGAAGGCGCACGCCTGGAAAGTGTGTAGGCGGGAGACCGTCTCCAGGGTTCGAATCCCTGTCGCTCCGCCATTTTTAGGCCCATGATGGCCGGAAAATAAGTATAAAATCAGTGGGTTAGCGGAATCCCTCCAACACTGGACCGCGCTCCTTGCTACACATTTTGCTACACAAATCCTCGATTCGCCAATCTTTTTTTGGCCTCGAAGGCGGGCGCGCCGACATCTGTGTGCAGCAGAAGGTTCGTCGGCACGCCCTGACGCGGGTGTTCAGGTCCGCGTGTTCGCTGTGGGGATTATGACGCCGCGCGAAGGACCGTCAGCGTCTTTTCTGCTTGCAGGGTGGCATAGAGCTGCAAGAGAAGGACGTGGAACTCCTCCAGCACCACGAAAATGTTAATCAGACGCTCCGCCTCGGGGCTGTAAGTTGTCTCCTGCCAGCTTGTATTGCCGGAAACATTCTCCTCGCTGTGGTCGTAGCGGGTGATCCATCGCGTGCCTTCCTCGATCTCATCGTCGATGGCGTCGAGAAGAGCTTCGAGCAGCGTCAGCACGCCATTGTTTATAAGGGTTCCTTGGCGGATGTTGGACAGCAGCACAGTTGCGATCTGCTTGGTGGCTGGCAACGCGAGGTCCAGCACATCCTCTTCGATGCCGGTCGCCGAGATCCGGGCGAGGCTGATGCATTCGGCGGCCAATGCGCTGATGTTGATGCCGGACGGGAAAGTAATGGTGTTCATCATATTTATCCTTGTTGATGATGGGTGGGGGGAGGCGTCGAGAGCGCGGTTCCTTACCGGAAACCGCGGTCTTTGATCACCCACCTAACCTGTTCTCTGCGCCGCTCCTCGCGGTAGTGCGCGGCGATGTCGGCTTCTGCCTGTATCCGGGCCCGGATATCATTCATCCGTTCCAGCAGAGGCTTATCCAGGCGACCGAGCAGCGGACCGAAATTCTCGTCGTCGCACTCAAAGCCTGAATGGTCGATATGCACGATGACGCGCCGCGCGCAGACGAAGCGTGTCGGCTTGTCGAGGCCAGCAGCCGCGCGGGAACCGGCCTGTTTGACGAGAACCTCGTAGCCGCGGTTTGCGCAACCATCGGACGAGGTCCCATAGGCGAGTTCTACAAAGGTCTCGCCGTTGCGCTCGATGACATCCAGCAGCAGGCAGGGCCGCAGCTTGGGCTGTTCGCCCGGGGCGATCTCGTCGGCAACGGGAAAGCGGAACTTCACGACGTCGCCGCGCTCGATCAGGTCTTTCCAGTTGAAATCGTGGGTAAAGGGTTGGGGATATTGAAACATTCGAGGTCTCCTTGCTGTGTGAAAAAGACACCAGCGGTGGAACCCCTTTGTTCAAGGCTCCCGATTTGCTGCGCGTCGCAAGAAGCGCGCGGCAAAGCGGGAGCCCTATCGGGAGAGCGACGAGGGGGCGGCCTCTCGTCAAAATTTGACAGTGTGGTAGCTTCAGGGATGGGGTAGAAAGAGAACTGATACCGGTCCGAATATGTTTCACCTGCAATCGATCCAATCAGGCACATGACCAAGCGCCGTAACTTCCCTTTTAAAAATTCAAGGTAACGGCCTCACCTTCATAAGGATCTGCGGTCCCAAACCGGCAAGTAGAGGGGCTGGCATCCCTGGTGGTTAGGCACTAGGCTCCCCATAAATCAGGCTAATCAGGTCCAATTCTTATTAACGACAGCACCATTGCAGTTCCGACGCTTACAAATAATTGGGAAAAATCATTTTCCCAGCTTCAGGAAGATTTCCCTCTGGGAAGCGATGCTCTCGGCGTCTTCGCTATCAACCTACGGTTCGGGCTGGACGACTTCCAAACGATTGCTAGTGAGTCCATCACAGGCGGCGGCGACGACAAAAAGTGTGACGTTTTATATGTTGACAAAGAAAAGCAAATTGCTGTGCTCGGACAGTGTTACATGTCACAGAAGGCGAAAGACGCGGCCCCCTCAAACAAGGCGTCTGATCTAAATACAGCGGTGACTTGGCTTTTAGGCACTGACATCGAACATCTGCCAGAAGGATTGAAGGGGCGTGCAGAGGAACTGCGAGTGGCAGTCGCGCAAGGAGAAGTGCGTCAACTGCATATTTGGTATGTCCATAATTTACCTCCATCGAAAAATGTGAAAAAAGAATTGATAGGTGTAGAAACAACAGCAAAAAGCGCCTTGAAGCATCTTGATGGAGGCAAGGATGTAAGCGTCTTTTCTGATGAGATATGCAGTTAAACTCTGGAGAGGCTATATACACAAGCTGAGAGGACAATTATTGTAACTGACAGACTGGAAACGGTTGTTCCCGATGCATATGAAGTCAAAAGTGATGATTGGAGTGCGCTTTCCACTGTGGTATCCGGTGAATGGCTCAGCGGCTTATATAGCACACACCAAACTGACTTATTCTCCGCGAACCTCAGGGGGTATCTTGGCTCCCGACAAAGTGACTCAAACATAAATAATGGGATAAAAAACACAGCAAGGGAAGAGCCTGAAAACTTCTACGTTTATAATAACGGGATCACCGCAGTAGTCTTGAATTATGAACTTGGTAGAAAGACGAAGGCTGGTAGGAAACTTGTTATATATGGGATGTCAATTGTCAATGGAGCTCAAACGACAGGGTCAATCTCAAGTTTAGGATTTGCACCACCCAAAGACCTTAAGGTTGCCATCAAGTTTGTCAAATCTGCACGTGAATCGATCGTATCAAGCGTCGTGCAGTACAATAATACGCAAAACAAAATTCAAGCAGCCGATTTCAGGAGCAATGACCCTATACAGGAAAGACTAAGATCAGAATTCGAGACCATTCCAAACGCCGAATATGAAGGCGGCCGGAGGGGTGGGGCAAGTGATATCATCAGGAGGAGTAAATATACCCTCCCATCTTACACCGTCGGGCAGGCTCTAGCTGCGTTTCATGGTGATCCAGTCACCGCATATGACAAGAAATCTGAGCTTTGGACGAATGAAAAACATTACCGACAAATATTTACCGACAGAACTTCTGCTAGGCATATTGTATTCTGCTATTCTCTTCTGTCTGGCATAAACTCCCGAAAAATTGCACTTGGACAAAAGCAGAAAGCGAGCGGATTAACCTCAGTTGAGGAAAGATCGCTTATCTTCCTTAACAGGAAGGGTTCAGCTTACTTACTTGTCTGGGCAGCGTCGGAATGCATGGAGACCATTGTCGGTAAAGCCATATCAAATAGGATAGATTTGCAATTTAAAAGAAATGTGTCACCAACTCACGGCGAAAAAATATGGCTGCCAATTGTAGATATGTTCCTGTCGCTTTCTAGCCAGCTGGACGGGGCTTTCTCAAGGGACAGGGTCACCAATGAATCTGTAGTTAAGGTAATACCTAATTTTGTTGGGGTAGTGGACTCACTGAAAGAACCCCATAAATCGACATTTTTAAAATTTGTGGGGCAAGTTGAGCTACGTACGAAATAAAATTTCGTAGCCGGCGTTTTTCAGCGTATTAGATATGGAGGCCAATGACGAGTAAGCTGCCTGCTCTCGGATTTTCCGGCGCCCGGTAATGCAAACTGCGTGAAAAGGGTTAGCCGTGGGCTAAGTTTGATTATTTATTTCTGTTGCCGCTCTCTCCATCCAGAGCGGGTCGCAAGAAGCGTGCCCTGGATGGAGAGGGGCGCTTACTAGCTGATACCCGAAACTAACCGACCAATCGTCTGGTGGCTTGACGTCTGGGAGATGCGCAATGCTCCCAGCCCGTCGGAAGACGCCAGTGGGTGCAGGGGCGTGGCGAACAGCCCCTGCGAGCAGGCGGGGGTTCGGGGGAGGAGTGCGGAACGACGCTCCCCCGGGAGCAGGGGATGCAAGGGGGGTGCGGAACGATGACCTTGCCGCCCTCCGCGCAGGAGTGCCCGCTGCACAGGCGCCCCCGGCGGGCGGGGTTCCGGGGCAGCGCCCGGACGAACGGCAGGCCGAACAGAGGTGCCGAAGGCGCCGGAGTGCGGGCTGTTTAGTGAGTAATCTCTCCGCACATCCATTCGCGCCTATGGCTGACTGTTTGTTCCGATCCAAAAACAGATGAACCCATTTCCTGACCTCAATCTTTGGAGGTCAAAATGGCAAGCAAGAAATACCCGGTGGTCCTGCGGTTCGAGGGCATGGATCCGAGCGATATCGGCGGATACGAGACGCATCGCATGCGCCGCGGCGGCGATCTCGGCCACATCGACCGCAACAAACCCGCACCGCGCCGCTTGCTCGGCACCGAAACTTGGGCGCAAGAAGCCCTGGCAGAGATCGAGCTGATGAAGATCGAGACCTTCGCGGCAGAACTCGAGGATCTCGACCGGCGCAATCGCCGCAAGGATCTGGCGAAACGCCGCATTGAGGGGCCGCGCGATCCGTGGCGCGCCTCCCGCCACGGCCCAATGCGCGAGCTGATCCTCACCGCCAACAAGGAATGGTTCGAGCACACGGAAAGCAGTGACGAGATGTTCAGCACCGCGCGCGAAGAGCAGTTCGAGGAGCTTGCAGTGGCCTGGCTCAGGGAGAATTTCGGCGATGACGTGATCCACGCGCGCGCCGATCTCGACGAGCAGGCCTATCACATTCACGCTGTCATCTTGCCGCGCGCAACGGTCAAGAAATACGGGACAGAGTGCCGGGTGCTGCAACCGTCCGCCCAGCCGCTGATCAGGGATTACGAGGCGGCGCAGGACAGCGTCGGTGAATGGTTCAGCGAGATCGGCCTTGCGCGCGGCGAACGGCGCAAGCAGGCGATCCGCGATGCGTTGAACGATGGGCGGACGCCGCCGGTCAATCCGCGCCATGTTCGCCCGGCAGAGTGGCGGGCGAAAGAAGAGAGGCGCCTCGCCGGGAAGGCCGCTGAGGTTGAGGTGCGCGAGCGCGATGTCGCTGAGCGCGAAGAGGACGCAGCAGCGATCCTGGCCTTCGCCGATGCGGTGTCAGCGGGCGAGATCGACGCGGACGGGCGAGCGGTCGAACCCGTCGATACCGGCGCGAAGCAACAATCGGCCTTGCTGCTTCGAAAGGCCACCCGCGGCTTTGCCGCCGCGAGAAAGGCCTTCCGCACCGCTGCGAAGCGACTGCGGGCAAGCGCCGAGGCAAAGGCGAGGCGCGCGGCGGAGGAACGCATCGCCGCCGAGATCGCCGAGATCAAGGCCGCCGATGATGTGATCGTCGAGATCGTTCGCCACTTCCCATCCGGACAGCGCCATAAGATCGCGCAGATCCGGCGCAAGCTCACCGCGAAAATCATGGCCCTCGATCCGCGCGCGAAAGGTCGTTCGAAAGGCTCTGAACCGGGCGTCGGCGACCCCTGAAAAAGGGGCGCATAAATCTTCGGAATCTTTCTACAGCAAGAGAAAAAAGTTTTGGCGAAAAAACATATCCAATCGTTTCAGAAGCATAGCAGTCAACCCGCCAATTTTCGTGTTCGCCCGATTCATTCGCGGATTTGTTCGCATCCACGTTATGCGCAAGCCGGATGCGGCGGGCGGAAAACCCAAGGCTTCGGTGAAACCGCAAAAGCAAAACTGGAGTACCGAAAATGAAGAAATTCCTGTCGCAGAAACCCGCTCGTAAACCCCGCAAGCCGCAGTTTGAGATGACCCCCGAGATGCAGAGGCACATGGATAGGGCCGCAGCACGGGTCGGGGCCCTTGCCGACAAGGAGGCACGCAAGGACGACAAGATCCAGCGCCAAGCCCGCACCGCCATCGTCGAGACCTTCGACGCCTGGCTCGAAGGGTTGGAGGATGAAGCCCCCGAGCAAGTCGAGGACATGTTCTTCGAACTTGGTTGCCTCGCCACTGCCACCAACCGGCGCCGGATCTTCAAGCACGACAAGGCCCCCGCAGGCGTCGCAGAGCGCGTGCAGAAGCTGATCGATCGCTGGAAGGTAGAAGAAGAGGCCGCCAAGGCAGCAGCGCTGAACGCCGCGCAGGTCAAGCCCGACGCTGACGATCATGCGTGACTTTGCTGCCCCGTGCGCAGAAAGCGCGCGGGGCCAAACTCGCCACAGCTCCGGCAACACACTGTTTCCAGACCCGAGGCTAATCAAACGCGATTGCGTTGGCTATATCACAGGGCCGAACATTGGAGACCCGACATGTAAGCACCCAGCCTCCCGCCCCCGAAACCAGCCGCGCGCCTGCGGTGGTGGGGTATGGAGTGCCATGTCGACCAGACCCGCCGCGCGGGCAGCGGCTCCCGAAACCGCCCACATCCGGACCCCGACGAGGTCGCTGCAAAGCGAAATCGACAGGGTCCGAAACGCCAGAACGCAGATCGCAAGACAGATCACCAACGGCGAAGAGTGGATGCTCCCCCTGCTAAAACGGTTCAACACCGAACTCGCCAGGCTCGAAGAGACCCAAGACCTCCTCCTCCAAGCCGCCGAAATCACCAGCCACGCCGCCCCTCACCGGGCGGCGTAATACGTTTCTGGGCGGAAGTTCCTGAACTCGCGCGGGTCCCTCAGTGAAGACATCCGCTATGATGTGACGTGGCGGGGTTTGACGATGCGATTTCCCTCGCCGCGAACATGGGCCTTGCGCCACGTGAGCTTGCCATTCCTCGCGAGAAACAAATGCCCCCTCACCCAATGTGCCGACCGCTTGAGCCTGCCATCGGCGCGGGCATCTTCGTGCTGAACCTTCGCTGCGGCATAGCCTTCCTCGCCAAGGCGAATGACGGAAAGTTCATACTTCGGGGCTGCTTCTCCGCGCCGTTCAAACTGTTTGACGACCTGCTTGGATGGCAGCCGGGCTTCTTCGATCTTCAATACCTCTGGCCGTCGATGGAGACCCGCGATCGCCAAGAGCAATGCCACGCAGCGTATGGCATATCTGACCGCCTCATGTTCGCGCTCATGGACGGTGTCCGTCCCGATCTGGTCTCGCAACGGGACACCGCGCCGTATCTGGCCCCTATCCGCTTCAGTCACTACATCCCGATAAAATGCCACCGGCGTATCGGACATCTCAACCTGTCCGTTGCGCCGGAAAAGCACGTCCGAGCCCGGGTAGTGAATCAAGAAACCTTTATCTCGTGGCCTCTTGAACAACTGGGCGGAGAAGACACGTAATCCCTCTGGCGTGAAATCCGCCAGGACCCCAATGCGCCCCTCGTGCTTGCCATCATCGCTTGCCGCGTCGAACTCAAGCCAGATCGACTCAAAGGGAAGCCGCACATTGGAAATCGCGTAAAAGAAATCTTCCTCGCCAAGTTTCTGGACACCTTCCTGAAGAAAATTCACTCCGTCGGAATCGACGTAGAACGCAAACGCGCCCTTGATCCGTTCCTCAATATCCCGCGCATAGGTGTCATCGCGATCAGATATCAGCAAACATGAAGGCTTTCGAAGATCCTTGAGGATTTGCTCTCGGAACTTGATCGCTCTTCCCATTGAAATCTTCATTTTTGGTCCCTCGCATACCATTCGTGCGCGGTTGGAAACGCACCAGTGACAACGCCGCCGCCGTGGCGGGCAATTTTACTTCGGCAGTCCTATGCCAAGTGGTCCGGCACTGGAAGCATAACCCTTTTCGCCAGCGCGTGCCTGTCTGGCAATGCCATTGCATCGCCATAGACCGGACGCGCCCGAATCTGCTTGACGCTGTGGCCCATCATCTCGCCGCTGAGTTCCATCCGCTTGGTCTCCGCCAGGAGACGACTCTCCCACGTATGGCGGACGCCACCGATGGTGTGATTTGGCGACGGCAGCAGGCCATTGCTGCGCATATGTTTGTTCATCGTCGCCGAGTAGGTGCTCTTGCCGCGATAGCGTGGAAAGCCATCGGGATGGCGCTTGGCCGCCGCCAGCGCGACACCGACCAGGGGCACGACCCGCGTGGATGCGCTGTTCTTGATCTCACGCCGGTTGTCCCCGTCCTCGAATTTGATCTCGAAGTGCGGGAATGGATGATCGAGCACGAACGCACCAGGCGGGAGGTCGTGAATCTCGGACTGCCGGCATCCCGTCTCGATTGAGATCAGCAGAATGTCCCGTGCTTCGGCGTTGGTGCCATCGAAGGCGCCAGGCGCGAACCATTTCTCGGTGATCCAATCCACGGGAATCTCGAGTTTTCGGCTCTCGGTCTTGTGCCGGTCCTTCAATGAGACCCGGTGATACGGAAATGGGGGATCAGGCTGGGCGATGCTCTCGTAGTAGCGTCGCAACATCCCGGCCATGTTGGCAAAATCCTTGTTGGCGCTCTCCACCGAGAGATTCTCGGCGGCGATTTTTTTCTGCCACCACGCCTTGTGCTTGAGCGCGGCGGCGTGGTCGATCTCCGACACCAACACATCCCTGCCACCGAGGGCGGCTTGCAGATTGGCAGCCGCCCGTTTGCGCGGATTGCGCCAAAGGCGCATCTGGTTCTCGCTCTTGTAGCGGTTGTCGTGGGCCGCGATGCGCTCGACCTCATCGACCAGGTTAGAGAGCCGTAGAGCGGGCTCTTCCACAGCCCCGAGGAGCGCCTTGGCGGTCTCTGTGGCCGGATCGGCACTCGCCACCTCCACGCGCTCCAGTAGATCTTCCATAGGTGCCTCCAGCAAGTCGGAGAGCGGCCGGTAGGCGAAGCCTCTGGCCTGTGCGATCTTCTGCGCCGCGCGGTATGCATCGGCGTCGTCCGGCCGCGCCCTGATGATCGTCATCTGGTCGAGTTCGGCAAGCAGTTTGGCCTTCACATCAGGCAGCAACTCGCGCGCACGGCGCTCGCTGTCGGTCTCCAGGCTGCGGTGGATTTCCTTGCGGCCAGCGACGGCGAGATACCGCTTGGGCACCCGCATCCGCAGGTGCCAGGTTTGTCCGCGCTTGATCAGTCCTGCCATCTGTGCCACCTTTCTTTCTCACTCGACGTCGCAAACTTCGAGCAATAGCCTTGCTACACATTTTGCTACACATTTCGACCCATCCTTGAACCTCAACGATGGCGAAATAACCATAAAATTAAGGCATTTTCAGCGCGCAGATTGTCGCGTTCGAATCTCTGTCGCTCCGCGAGACTAGCATTTTCTAGAATTTGAATGGGTCGTCTTTGGCGGCCTTTTTCTTTTGTTTGCATAGCTTTGACGCGGTCCTTGGTTTGACCTGAGTTTCTTTCGATGATGCTTATATTCGTCCCTTGAGTGGTATGGAATGTGGTATTTACGGATGGCCCGATCTGGCAAGGTGACAAAGAAACTGGTCGAGAATCTTGGCGCTGGGCGCCATGGTGATGGTAATGGGCTGTATCTGGTGGTTGATCCATCCGGCGCGCGGCGCTGGATCGTGCGGGTGGTGGTCAAAGGCCAAAAGAACAAGAAGGGCGCGCCGCTGCGCACTGACTTTGGTTTGGGTGGTGCGGACATCGTTACGCTCAATCAGGCGCGTGAGCGGGCGCTCGAATATCGCCGCATGGCCAAGCAGGGGCTGAACCCGCGTTTCAATGTGCGCCAAAAGGTGCCAACCTTTGAAGAGTTCGCCAAGCAGGTCGATATCGAGCGGATGCCGACGTGGAAAAACGCCAAGCATGGCCAACAATGGATCAACACCCTACGCGACTATGCCTTTCCCAAGATTGGCCGGATGCCGATTGACAGCATCGACCAACCCGAGGTGATGATGTGCCTTGCGCCGATCTGGACGGACAAGCACGAAACCGCGAAACGGCTGGCGCAACGGATCAAGACTGTGCTGGACGTCGCGCGCTCGAAAGGGTTCCGCGATGGCGAGAACCCCGTGACCGCGATCAAGGATGCGCACGCTTTGTCAAAGGTTAAAACCAAGGTGAAACATCACAACGCAATGAAATGGGAGGACGTCCCCGCCTTCTATGCCGATCTGAAGACCCGCGACGCTATGGCCGCAAACGCGCTGATGTTTACCTGCTTGACCGGCTCAAGGACAGGCGAGGCGCTGGGCCTGCGCTGGGAAGAGATCGACTTTGACGCGCGGCTTTGGACCTGCCCCGCGATCCGCATGAAGACGGGGGTGGATCACCGGGTGCCACTGACAGACGAGACCGGGACTAGTTGGCGAAGTGGCGTCACAAGGGCATGGGGCCGGCGTTCTACCGCTTGGGACGCAAGATCATCTATCGCGGCGCTGATCTGAACGCTTGGGCCGAGGCAAACCGGGTTGAACCCGCGAAGGTGGGGCGCGACTGATGGTCAAGCGTGTTTCGGCGCGCCGGGTCAAGATTCATCGACAATACACATATGAAAGTGCCGCCGATGTGCTGGGCGTCACGGCCCATACGGTGCGCGGATGGCGTTCGGTGGGGCTGGCGGTGCTGGATAGCCAAAAGCCGCATCTGATCCTTGGCCATGACCTCAAGCGTTTCATTGAAAGCCGGATGCGGAAGAAGTCGGGCAAACTTGCGCCGGATGAGTTCTATTGCATGTCTTGCCGCGCCCCACGCGCGCCCTTTGGAGCCATGGCGGACTAGGATGTGTGAGCCAGGTGAGCGGGCAATCTAGTGCCCACTAGAATCTGATGGGCACCAGAATATGGGCGACAAAAAAGGACGGTCTTTCGGTCAGGAAAGGTCGACAGAGCAAGTCTGCTAGGCTAGTCCTTTAAAATTGATCGAGAGAGCGGACAATTGAGGTGATCCTTTCGACAGTGGTTTTTGGAGGGAGGGTTGAAGCGAGGGTTGGTTGCGAGATTTCGTGAAAAGAGTTCGGAGAACAGAGCTCCCCTTGTGGGTTTGCGGGATGACCCTGAGTGGGTGGCTCCAACTAATCCTGAGACACGGCAAGCCGCGGCGAGGGAAGGCATTCTTTGCCAAGGCGACACTTGTTTCCACTCGAAACTCCACTCAGCGGTTGAAGGAGCAACTATGCTACAGCGCGCGCGTAAAGCGCTCCGATGTACATCCGCCAATCTTCATTCTCGGCTTTTGGCGCAGCGGTACTACGCACCTACACAATCTCTTTGCTGCCGATGATCGGTTTGCAGTTCCAAACCATTTTGAAGTCTGCAACCCGCACACATTTCTCTCGACCGAAGAACGTGCTCTGCAGCGATTTGGGAAAGCACCTCTAGAAACTCGCTTGCAGGACAACATGCTGGCTGGGCTATTTACGGCGGCGGAGGACGAGTTTGCGCTGGCCGCGATGACCCGAAAGTCGCCCCTTCTTGGGGAACTCTATCCAGGGGCAGTGCCCCGGCTCAGAAAGTACTTGTCGTTTCACGATGCTACGGAAGGCGAGCGATCGGAATGGAAGGAGGCACTCCATTTTTTTGTTCGAAAGCTGACGGTAAAGTATGATCGGCCGATCGTCCTCAAGTCGCCCGCGCATACTGCCCGGGTTCGCATGTTGATAGAGACATTCCCCGATGCACGTTTCGTGCACATAAGTCGCCACCCATTTCTTATTTTCCAATCTTATGAGAACATGGTTTCCAAGATGATGGGTGCATTGGCTGAGGAAAAAAAGGAAGAATTGAGAACGGAAGCAATCCGTGGATTTTCGGAAATGTTTCGTTGCTTTTTTGAAGATCGGCCGTCTATCCTCAAGGGTCGATATGCTGAAATAGCCTTTGAGGAACTTGAAAAGGATCCTTCGAAGACTATGAGGCTTGCCTATGATAATCTAGACTTGCCAGACTTTTCCTATGCGGAAAAAAGGATGGCCGCCTACCTTGACTCAATTAGCGGATATCGGAAGAACCAGTACCCACAACTGAATTCGGCAGTCGCTGAGCGCCTTCATGAGGCTTGGAAGCCGTACTTTGAAGAATGGGGCTATTCGCACGATATCGCTATTGACGGCGCTGCTCCACAACGTTGATTGATGATCTGTGGTTCGGGCAATTCCCACGTTTTCAGCGTAAGCGTCCGGCCTTGCCGCCCCTATGATGCGGTTTTCCATGGCAGCAGATCATCGATGCGGTTGATTTTGTAATCTGGGATGCGGGCGAGCGTGTCTGCCAGCCATGCCTGCGAATCGACGCCGTTCAGTTTGGCGGTTTCGATCAAGGTGCAGGCGATTGCGGCGGCGCGGCCGCCGGTCTGTGGTAAGCGGTGCCTGAGCCCCGCCGGGGTTTCAGCTTGACGGCTTTTGGAATGCCCACGGCATGAGGTCGTCGATGCA